>JAMOLT010000027.1 GCA_027068915.1 Sedimenticola sp.
GATATTGAGGCAGTCATCGACAGAGTTTATCCCTTAGAGCAAACCGCTGAGGCTCACAGGTATGTTGATAAAGGACATAAAAAGGGTAGCGTAGTCATATCTGTGGGGCACTAAAAACCTAACACACCCCCTGAGGCAGTCCGTCACAAAAAGCAATCAACACGGACATTTTTCCGCGGTGTTTGAGCTGTGCTACGTTTTTTTAGCACAGCTCAAACACCGCTCCAAAAAATTCGGTTATTGCTGACGTCAACCCTCTCAAAGCATACCTGTCTCATATCTTGTACATAATCTTAAAGAAGCCTATACTTGTCCAATATTAAGTACAAGTAGAGGTGTAAAATGCGAATTGTATCATTTACCGAGGCAAGAAACAGACTGAAATCCGTTCTAGATCAAGTGGTTAATGACGCTGACTGTACTGTTATTACACGCAGAGATAGCGAAGATGCAGTTGTAATGTCACTTGATTATTTCAATAGTCTGATGGAAACAGTGTATTTGCTGAAGTCCCCAGCAAACGCAGAGCATCTACGGAAATCCATTGAGCAATATCGAGAAGGCAATGTTCAAGAAAGGGATTTATTGAATGAGTAGAAATTTGGCATGGACTGAGGCGGCTTGGTCTGATTATATGTACTGGCAAGGTCAGGATAAAAAGACCTTAAAGCGAATCAATAAGCTAATTGTTAATGTGTTAAGAGCACCTTTTGAAGGCATAGGCAAACCGGAACCTTTAAAAGAAAATTTATCTGGCTTTTGCTCTAGAAGAATAGATGATACTCATAGGCTGGTTTATGCTGTTTCAGATACACACGTAACTGTCATTTCATGTAGATATCACTATGAATAAAAATGGGTTAACAGCGTAAACAGGGTGTCAACTTTATTGGGGGAATATTTACATTTTTCCGCAGTGTTTAAGCTGTGATAAAAAAGCTAGCACAACCTAAACAACACTACAAAGTACCGGTTAACACTGACGCTAGGTGTAATCGATAACCAAAAAAGGAGATATTCATGTTTAAAGTAATTGTATTAATGTCGGGCCTGGTTTTCACAACTTTTTCTTTTGGTTGTGATCAAAGTAAGCAACCTTGTGATGCGCAAGCAGGCTCAGGTCAGCAAGAAATGGATATCCAAGAGAAGATGCAGGAGATGACTCCAATGTTTGGGAATATGATTGAGAGCATGATGTCAGGAAGATTTAAGGCACTTGCAAATCCCCAAGTTACTGAGCAATTAGCAAAATTTTCTAAGAGCTACTTTGATTCGCTGGTCAAAGCTGGCTTCACTGAAGATCAAGCTATAAAAATAGTAATCGCAGTTGGTATACCTTCCGCTCAATGAGTATGCATAAAATAGTAAAATTATTCAAATTTCAGTGTTTATGGTGCCAATAGAGAATAAATCTGCCGCCTGAAGCGGAAAAGAAAATTTGTTTGCTATTCTGAAGAGCAGATACACCTTCCCAACAAAAGAAATTTATTGGGGGGTAGGCAAACGGTTTCTGCGAAGGCAGTACAGAAAAGCTTAGTGAGGCGACCCCTAAATGTTGGTTGTCGAAACCGATAACGTCTGCCGGGGCGGCAGTGTGTTAATAAGCATTCGATGCTTATCGCATGCATAGTCATCCCCGGCAGGTGCCTGTCCCACATGAACAGCTTAGGATGAAGATCATGAACAGGCAGGACAGACCATCTATAAAACGCTCCACCAGACTGCTTTTTCGCTGTGCTTAAAAGCAGTCAGATGGGCTTGCTCATTATGTTTGGAGAGAAACCTGTTATGTCTAATATATCCAATATAAAAAAGTGGAGTCATATCCATAGAACATATAATGAATGTAGTCGAAGCTCTATTCTAAGGAGTTTTTATGGATGTAATGAATTTAAGAAAAATTCCCTGTATTGGATGTTCATTGGATTATATCTCTTAGTATCAATTGTTTCTCTAATTTTTGTATTTTTCCATAAATCATATTTCTTTGTTTCAGTTTTTGTTATTGCAGCGGCTGCATTACTAATACGATATTTGCTTGAGAAAAGGTTAGAAAAAGACCTAAAAAAATATTACGAACCAAATGGTATAAGTGAATTTCCATTTTTCTTAAGAGCAAGATATTTAAGTTATGTAATGTTTAAAGAAAAACTTGGGAAAGAAAATATAATCAAAGTGAATGATATTGAGTCATTGATTGCATGGAACGAGATCAGTAATGAAAAAATAGATAGAACTATTTTTTTTAAATCTAAATGGTTTCTTGTAGTTATGTCGGCAGTTATTGGCCTTATTGTCCAGTATTTTTTAGGTTTAAAAATTGATGCTAAAGGGTTACTACTAATATTGTTGATTCTGCTTATTGTTTTGTGGCTAGCTTTTATGGTTTTTGATTTTTCAACTATTTCAAAAGAAAGGCAATTAAATATAAATAGATTTCTTAAATGGTTTCAAATAGATAGCAAAGAAACATAACAACACACGCCCTGAGGTAGTCCGGAATCCTGCCCCGAAAAAATTGGCGCCTCCCACTGACAAACGGAGGCGGCAATTGCCAAGAATCAAGAGGCCGAGAAAGATCTGCCAATACAGTAACGACTGCAAAGTGACAGCCATGCAGCTCGCTCATCTGACCGGTTTGCGCTATCGGTATTCCCCAAAAACATATTTGGGCCGGAACCAGTACACCAGGGTTGGCAGTAACATCAGGGCGGTGAATACGTCGATCACCAGGGCCTCGCCGATGAACATGGCCAGCCCCCAAGTATTGGCCAGATCTGTCGCCACCAGGGGGATGAAGCTGCCCAGCAGCACCACCACGGACACGATAACCGCCGATCCGGTGGTATTCAGGGTGTTACGCAGGGACTGTTCCCAGTTTCCGGCGGTCTCCACCATTTCCTCTTTCAGGCGCGAAAGCATATAGATTCCGTAATCCACACCCAGCCCCATGGCGATGCTCAGAGTGACCAGCAAATGGAAAGCCAGGTTGCCCGACCAGTTTTCCACCGAGGTGAAATAACCACCCAGTCCATATTGGGCGAACAGGGTGATGAGCAGGGTAAAGATGAGGATGCCTGCGACCAGCAGGGAGCGGAAGATCAGCGCCGCAATCACGAACACCGCCAGCGCCGTTTGCAGCGGGCCGACCAGCCAGTTATCCATGGCCACTTCCCGTGTCGCCTCCGTGGCGCCGAGGAAGCCTCCCACCGCCGGGCGCACATAGTTGGGACCTTCTATGGAGAGTTCGTTGGTATCCCCGGACAAGTCCGTCACCGGGCCGGAACGCAAGCCGAAGTTTACTTTGCTGAATCCCTTGTCGTTCTTGTGATCTTCGATATATTGCTGGATGTCCATGGTGACCTGGTGGGTTTCCCGGGGATCCATGGTGTTGACGAAGCCGAGAATGACGCCTTCGTTCCAGTCAGCGGAAACGAAGGAATCCATGTCGCCGTCCGAGGTCATCATTTCCAGCAGACCATTGTACAGCTGCACGATGGCATCGGGATCCCGGTCATCGTCCGGGTCGATGCTGGTGAGGAATTCCCTGGAAGGTATGGCGAGATCCTTGACACTCGGTTTCACCCCCGGTTCCGCGCTGAGGAGCATGTTCACCAGGCGCACATACTGGGCATAGGAGCCGGTATAGCCGATGAACTGGTGCCGGCGCATCCAGGTTTCCATGGCCTCGATATCCGCCAGCACGTCTGCCTGATTATAGATGCCCTGCGCCCCGCAAGCCTCTGTATCCCAACAGCCCTTGGCTGTTTTTTCTTTGGTGCATATTGCATTGCGCTCATTTACATCTTCAATATCGTATATGTCTTCTGGAAACAACTGATCCTCGGAGCAATCCGGCAACACCGACTCCTTGCCGCGGATGGGGATGCTCACCGAGATCACTCCAGGCATGATTTCGTTCAGCTTTACCAGATCTTTCCAGATATCCGAACTGCCCTTGAATGCGGCACGGGCGTAGTTGATGCCTTTTTCCACCCCGGGCATGATATCGCCTTCCTCGGCCAGCTTGACTGCCGCCTGGGGGTCGCCCTTCCAGTTCATCAGGTTGGTGTAGTAGACAGAAGCCCCCATCACCAGCACGATAAAGGCAATCGGCACCCATTTTCCCGGCCCCATGACGACCTTGGTCAGAAATCCGCCAACCTGGCTTTCCCATTTATGACCACCAGCCTTGCAGCTTGCTGCCGAGGGAGGGAACTTGGTGAGCAGCAGGGGAATCAGCGTGGTGGTGGTCAGCAGCAAGGTGAGCATGCCGAACATGCCGAACCAGGCATACGCCTTGTAGAAGGAGATATCTACGGACGCCAGGGTGGCAAAGCCCACCATGTCGGTGATAATGGACAGGGTGGCCGGAACGATGGTATGGGAGATGGCCTTGTGCCCCGCCGCCTCGCAATCACCGGACTGGCCGTAATCCAGCAGGAAGCGCCGCGTAACCTGCACCGAGTGCCCGATGCCAATGGCCAGCAGCAGCATCGGCGTGAGCACCATCATAGTGGTCAGCTTAAAGGCGGTGAAGCCCATCAGACCCAGGGTGAAAATGATGGTCATGCCCACGCCGATGAGCGGGAAGATGGCGCCCCGCCAGTCCCGAAACTCCAGCCACAGCACCACGATGACGATGGCGATGGAAATGGCGAACAGCCACCATTTATTTACCAGATCCGCCAACATCCAGGCGAGGAAATACGGCTCGCCAGCCACCAGCAGTTCCACACGCTCATCTTGCGCAACTTCATCCATGAGACTGCGAACCTGCTTCACCCAGGGCAGGTACATCTCCTTCACGTCATCCGTGTAATCGGCGATGATATAAGCTGCACTGGCCACGCAGCTTTCCTTGTGATAATCCTCGTAGGCGCAGCGGTTTCCTTCCGCGTCGAACATGGCCACCAGCATCGGCGCCATCACCGGATTGCTCTTGATGCCTTCCCTGAGGAAATCCAGTTGCTCCTTTGCCTTGGCCGGGTCGTCGGTGCTGATGCCGGATGTGGGAATCAGGCGCTTGAACACCAGGCCATTTTCATCTGACGTCATGTACTTGATCTTTTGCGCGGCGAAATCGATGAAATTGGTCTCTCGGGAATGAGGCAGCTCCACCAGTTTACGGTGCAAATCCTGCACCTTGTTCACAAACCATGGTTGATAGATATCGCCTTCTTTCACTCTGAGGGAAAACACCATCAGGTTCCCCATGCCAAAGTTGTGCTCGGCATAGAGGTTGGTGGCTACATAGCGGTTGGTCGGCGGCAGCAGTGTGTCCGGGTCGTTCCGGATATCCAGATTGGGTATCTGCAAGGCGCCCAGAATGGTGCCGGCAATAAGAAAGAGAAAGATGGGCCCGCGGAATTTCAGCACGAAATCCGCATATCTTTCCGCCATCCCCTTCTTCTGAATCTGCTCTCCCATAAAGAACTCCTCGATGTACCGCTTGCTCGAATGATCAATTACTGTTGGCAAAGCCCGAAGCACAGACCTTGATAAAGCACCCGGAACCCAATCGGGCGCCGGAGCTGGTGAATACGGGGCCGGCAGGCCGCGAGAACAGCTTCGCCTGCCGGCGCACCAGATACTGCAATTTTCTGAACAGGCAGACGCGGCCCGGCGCCCGCCTTGTTATCAGCTGATTATTCCCAGATATATTTCACGCCAATCTGAGCATTCGATGAATCCTTGAACTGGCCGAAGGTGGTATCTTCATCACCCCAGTAAAGATTCAGTTCTGCAGAACCAATCAGCTCGTCGGTGAAGGAATACTCGATATCGAACCGATTCCAGAAGCCGCCACCGTCTTCAACCATGGTGATATTGTTCCAGCGGCCCAGCTGGCTTTCACCAAAGGGCTTGGAGAAGAACAGGGAATAAAATTCCTTGTTCTCCCAACCTTTATTCAGGCCATTGGTCAAATGCAAGGTGGAGAAATCACCCGTATAGCGGGAACAGTCGAAGACATTTCCCGCCTGGGTGGTACAGGTGCGGGAATCATCGATGAAGTCCAGATTGTTTTGCTGGATAAACTGGCCACTGACCATCATATTGGTCAGCACCGTGACATCCACGCCGAGCACATAGCTGAACTTGTCCATGTCTTCCATGGTCAATGCATTGGTCAGATCACCTATACCCAGAAGGCGCTTGTCCACAACAGGTTGTTTTTCATCCTTGTCATACAGCAACTCTGCGCGAAACACGACGGGCAGACTACCCAGCTGGGTGCCGTAATCCAGAGAACCACCGATGCTGTGCACCCGGGAGCGGGTTTCGGTCATGCGCATGTTTGCGCCATTCTGGTTGGCGTTGGGCATGCCGGTGGTGGGATCGAAAGCACCATAGAACTGCCCTGCCCCATTCATCAGCAGAACGGTGGGCATGGCACCCAGGTCGGTCATGGCATTGTTGCCTACCTGATCGGCTTCCAGGGTATCTCCCGGATTGGGCATGAAGACCGGGTTGCCGTTTGCATCTGTGCCAACCTGCGTGCCCTTGACCCTGAGTACAGTCAGTTTTTCTCCAGTCACCTTGTCATGCCAGCTCATATTGACTTCCGGATTGGCGCTGTAATGATAAAAATAATTGACGCCGAAATTCAGGCCGTTGTCCAGAGAGCCGCGATAACGCAATCCCGCATTCGGCTCCGAGGCGGAGGGGTCATCCACCTTGTAGGAAGTCGAGGCGCCGGAGAAGCTGCCGTCGGCATTCATGGAAGTAAAGGTGTTGAAGGTTGCAAAAGTGGCGTTGGGCATGTACTCAAATGCCGATTCCGGATTGGACGGGTTCCAGCTGATCTGGGTTACCTGCGGGCCATTTACGCTCAGCAGATTGGTAACATTGTTGTTGGCGTTGGGGTCCCCCTGATACAGGCCATTCTGAGCGATATTGTTCAACACGATATAGCCTGGGCCGAAAGCAACGGGCGTTTGAGTGCCGTCACAGCCCGTTTGCGGACAGGGAAAACCATAGATGACCGGTGTGCTTGCAAAGCCATCCACGGTCATGCCGGCAAAGGGCAGCAGGCCGGACATGTTGAGGTTTCCGGTAAACATGCCTCCCATGGCGGCGCCGTTGAAACTGCCCGCCACGCTGGCCAGGGCCGGGGTAACGTTGAGGAAGCCGTTCACGCCACCGGTAATGGAATCCACGCCTTTCATGATGAAGGGATGCCCGGAATCGCCATCACGATTCAGGCCAGGAATGGCATTCTTGCGGTTCTCGGAAACAATAAACTGAATGTTTCCACTGTCGCCGATATTGCGCTCTGCATTGAGCATCCAGATGGGAATACGGGAATCTTCCATGGCGTTTTGCGCCATTTCACGGTAATCAGTGGGATTGATGATGTCCAGCAGCTTGATGCCATCCGCCGTACCCCAAACCACCTGCTGCTTGCCGAGACGAATATTCCATTCGGAAACGGCAAAATCCGCGTACAGCTCCCGCAGCCAGTCATTCTGGGTGTAGCTTTCGTGGCAGGTATAGTTGGAGTTGATGCCCTTGGAATCACAGACGATGTTCAGATCCATGTGCCAACTGGCTTCCTCACCGATCAGGCCATTGATAAAGAAGCGCGCCGAATTCTCGAACTTCATCACATCGCCGGCATTGTGGTGGCCGTTGTCCAGCATGCTCTCCGCTTCGCCGGTCATTTGGCCATCATTGAGAAAAACAGATGTTTCGTTTTTCAGGAAGCCGTTTATTTCAATGTCTTCAAAAAAACCGGCGCTTGCCGTGGCCGGCAGCGCGATGGCTGCCGCCATGGCCATGTAGAGGGTTGAGCGTCTATACATTTTACTCTCTCCGAAATGCGGCGCAGCCGGCTCACCGGCCACGCTTCTGGATGTAATTAACACGGCGGCTGAATACGACATATATTGTTGCCGGGTTAATATTTATTTGATTAGCGTTTTATTTTACGCAAGGTCTGCTCAGACCAGAGCTTGTCCTTGAAATCACCATTGGCCACGCTCACCCCTTCCGGAATCACCGCCCAGGTTTCATGTCCGGTTGCCAAGGTCTGCCCGTACCAATATCCCCAGAACTGGGCGCGGGGATCATCCAGTGGCGCATCCACCCAGTTGCGGTCGATTACCTTGATCTTGTTACCCTCCTTGAAGTACTCGGTGCGATAATCTGCAAAGGTTTTGGCGTCAACAAAGCTGACGCGATAGTCATACCACCAGCTCTGGAACTTGGTGGTACTTTTCAGCTTGTACACTTCCTTGCCTTTGTGCTGGCAGGCCGCTTCCGGCAAATTCCTGGTGTACCGGCCACGCTGCTTCTCGGGAATATCAATGACACCAAGGCAATCATTGAATGTTTCCTTACCCAGCAGTTCATGGGTTTCATGCAGCGGCTTGCGCAGGGTGACATCGCCAAAGGTAAAGTCGCTGCCACCCCATGCATCATCGTGCGCAGGCTGGGCGAAACGGCGGATTTTACGCAATGCAGGTAACCAGATCATATAGGACTGGGACTTGCTGTCATCAACATAGTCAGTAATCAACATGCCCGTTCCACGCAGCTTGCCGGAACGGAAAATCGCCAGATCCCGGGCCTGCACAACGCCATCGTTGTAGTTATTGTTCAGAAAACGCTCGAGGGTAATGGTGGATGGCTTTTCATCCTTTCTCTTCAGTATGAGGGCAGTAATCTTCTTGCCTTTTTTGGTAATTGCATAGTTCTTCATGGCATAGAAGTGATTTACAAAATACACCTGCTCAGCCACCTGGTCTGCGGTGAGCTCACCCGAAGGGTATGGCAAATCTTTGGGTACACCTGCCTGTGTTGTGAGGCTGACAGCCAGCAACGTAGCGGCAACGGAGGCAACAATTTTTTTCTTTATCATAATTCAGTTCCTACGATTGGATTTAAGAATAATCCTGGATCGACAGTTCATGGATTACCCCCACATACATTTCCTTGGTTTCTTTCCCCATTGCCGAGAAACAAGGAAACACGGAACCTCACAAATCAGTCAAACGCGATCAATATTTGATCTTGTGCAACCTGCGCCCTGACCACAATGAGGGTTTAAATTTTACATTGAACCTAACCTCTTCTTTGAAAACTACCGCCCAACTTTCATGGCCGGCGCTAATCAGGATGTTGAAAAAACCTTCCACGGCTTTTTTCAACCCGGAAAGACAAAACGCGATTTTATCTTTCCTCCATTTCAATGACTTGTGGTCATTAAAAATGGCCGCACCTCCTTGTGCGGCGTACAGGCTGTTCCAATCCCGGTCAATAAATTTTACTTTTTTTATTCTTATAAAATTCAGTACAAACAATTCGCAAGGGTTTGCGTACCTCTATAGCTAACACGATCGTCATGCCACCAGTCTTTGAACTTGGTCGTACTTTTGACTTTATGGCCGGTATAAATTGTCATTTCCGCACACGGGTGGAAGTAGAGCAAAGCAGGAGCAATTGCCAAGGCTGGAATCCATAAGTTCTTGAAAACTTTTGACATCGGCCTACGCCAGTGTGACGAAAGTCGAATTATTCGAGGCGCCCTTTATGCACATCTTGCGTAATCGCAAAACGCTTTAGCGCATAAAAGTGATTGACGAAATACAGCTGGAATCAATAACAGAGCGGCTCCGCGTCGCTTCTTCAGCATCTCTCCTCCTGTGGCATAAGCATCAAGGAAATTTAAAACTACTGTTATGGTCAGGAGCACTCTTTCCTGTGCTACGAAGCGGCAGTATTCCCTTGCCCCACTTCCCCATTCAAGGGAATTATTATTGCGGCAATCCGGAGCCGGGTATTGATTATTTACCAACCGATCTTAAATTGCCATATTTTTAATGCAATTGTTTTTATTTTGTGATAGGCAAAAATCTACTGATGTACGGCGACTATTTCACGATTCTAAGCCCGTTTATTCTGCTGTATTCGCATTCATTCTTGCATTCAGGCCGCCGATAGCAGAAAATTTCCACTTATTGCCATCATTTAAGAAGCCTGCCCCGCAAACGAATATGACTCTTCTGGTTCTCGGCCTCAATCACAAAACCGCTCCGGTGGATATCCGCGAGCGCATTACTTTTGGCCCGGACATCATTGTAGGCGCCTTGCGCGCCCTTACTGAAGCGGAAGGGGCTGGCGAAGCCATTATTCTGTCCACCTGCAATCGCACCGAGATCTACTGCTGTGGCTGCAACATCAAACCAGACCAGCTGCAAAGCTGGCTTGCCCGCTTCCACGGCCTGGACAGCAGCGACCTGACGTCCTATCTCTATCTGCACCAGGAACACAAGGCCGTCGATCATCTCCTGCGCGTCGCCAGCGGACTCAACTCCCTGGTGCTGGGCGAGCCGCAGATCCTCGGACAGGTAAAATCCGCCTGGCAGACGGCTTCTGATGCCGGCACCGTGGGGAAAATTCTGGGGCGCCTGTTCCAGCACAGCTTTTCCGCCGCCAAACAGGTGCGCACGGATACGGCTATCGGCGACAGTCCGGTATCTGTTGCATTCGCCGCCGTGAGCCTTTCCAAGCAGATTTTTTCCGATCTTTCCCAGCAAACCGCCATGCTCATCGGCGCGGGTGAAACCATCGAACTTACCGCCCGGCATTTGCAGCAACAGGGCATCGGCCAGATCATCGTCGCCAACCGTACCGTTGCAAGAGCACATGAGCTGGCTGAACAGTTTGGTGGCTATGCCATCAGCCTCACCGAGATCTCCACCCATTTGCCGGAGGCGGATATCATCATTTCCTCCACCGCCAGCCCGGTTCCCATTCTCGGCAAGGGTGCGGTGGAAAGCGCCCTCAAGCAGCGCCGCCATCGCCCCATGTTCATGGTGGATATCGCCGTACCAAGGGATATCGAGGCGGAAGTACGCTCTTTGCGTGATGTATACCTTTACACGGTAGACGATCTGGAAGAGGTGATACAGGAGAACCTCAAGTCCCGGCAGCAGGCAGCCGAGCAGGCAGCGGAAATCATCGAACTGAAAACCGCTGAATTCATGGGCTGGCTGCGCTCTCTCGACGCAGTGGAAATGATCCAGAGCTACCGAGGACAGGCCAATACGATCAAGCAGCAAACCCTGGAAAAAGCGCTACGCATGCTGGAAAATGGCTGCACGCCGGAACAAACCCTGGAATTTCTGGCCAACACCCTCACCAACAAATTGCTGCATACCCCCAGCTCACAACTCAGAGAAGCCGGCTCCTGCGGGCACCGGGAGCTGCTGGAAGCAGCTACCACCCTGTTCCAGCTCGACAAATGAAGGACAGCATCCGCGGCAAACTCGAGCAGATCCAGGATCGCTTCGAGGAGATCACCGGTTTGCTCTCCGATCCACAGGTGCAAAGCGACCAGAACCGCTACCGCAGCCTCAGCCAGGAATATGCACAGCTGGAGTCCGTGGTAGATTGTTATCGGCACTATCTGCGCACGGAAGAAGAGATCAGCGCTGCAAAGGAAATGCTGGACGACCCGGAGATGGAGGACCTGGCGCAGGACTCCCTGCAGGAAGCCCGGCAGCAACAACAGGCGCTGGAGCCCGAGCTGCAGAAACTGCTGCTCCCCAGGGATCCCAACGACGAGCGCAATATCTTTCTGGAGATTCGCGCCGGCACCGGTGGCGCCGAGGCCGCGCTGTTTGCCGGAGACCTGTTCAAGGCCTATTTGCGCTACGCGGAACAGCGGAAATGGCGAGTGGAAATGATCAGCGAAAGCCCCGGCGAACATGGCGGCTACAAGGAAGTGATCGCAAAAATCACCGGCCAGGGGGTGTATTCCCGGCTGAAATTCGAATCCGGTGCCCATCGGGTGCAACGAGTGCCGGAAACCGAATCCCAAGGGCGCATCCATACCTCGGCCTGCACCGTCGCCATTCTTCCCGAAGCGGATGATATCGATGATATCCAGATCGACAGCGGCGATTTGCGCATCGACACCTACCGCGCCTCCGGTGCCGGCGGGCAGCACGTCAACAAAACCGATTCCGCCGTGCGCATCACCCACTTGCCTTCCGGCGTGGTTGTGGAATGCCAGGATGAGCGCTCCCAGCACAAGAACAAGGCCCGCGCCCTGTCGTTGCTGCAGGCAAGGCTGCTGTCATCCGCCCGGGAACAGCAGAACCGGGCGCTGGCGGCCGATCGCAAGCTGCAGGTAGGCAGCGGCGACCGCTCCGAGCGCATCCGCACCTACAATTTTCCGCAGAACCGGGTGACGGATCACCGCATCAATCTCACCCTGTACAAACTGGATGAGGTGATGGCGGGGGCGCTGGATCAGATCATCGACCCCCTCATGCAGGAATACCAGGCGGAACAACTGGCCGAACTTTCCGCCGCGTGAACAGCATACAAGAGCTGCTGGCCGCTGCCGCGGTACTGCCTGCGGATACAGCCGCCGACGCTCCCTTGCTGCTCGCCCACTGCCTGGGAAAGGATCGCAGCTGGCTGTACGCCTGGCCGGAGTACCGCCTCGATTCCGCCCAGCTCGAATGCTACCAGTCCCTGCTGCAGCGCCGGCGGCGCGGCGAACCCCGAGCCTATCTCACCGGCTGCAAGGAGTTCTGGTCACTGCAGCTGCGTGTCACCCCGGATACCCTCATCCCGCGGCCGGAAACGGAATTGCTGGTGGAAACCGCCCTCGCCCTTCCGGTGAAATCCAAGCAACCCCAGGTGCTGGATCTCGGCACAGGCAGCGGTGCCATCGCCCTGGCCCTGGCCAGTGAACGCCCCCGGTGGCGGCTCACCGCTACGGATGCCAGCAGAAACGCCCTGAGACTGGCGCAAGAAAATGCCCAACGGCACTGCATCGACAACATCCGGTTTACCTGCAGCCATTGGTTTCAGGAACTGGAAGCGGGTGTGGGGTATCACTTTATTCTCAGCAACCCGCCTTATGTTGCAGAAGATGACCCCCATTTGCTCGAAGACGGGCTGCCTTACGAGCCCATAGCCGCCCTGACCGCTGGTGCGGATGGTCTGCAGGATCTACGCACCATCATCCACAGCGCCCCCAGTTTCCTGCAGCCCGATGGCTGGTTGCTGGTGGAACACGGCATGGATCAGGGCGCTGCGATGCAGCAGCTGTTCAAAAAAGCCGGGTTCCGGCGCATCGAGACCCGCCAGGATCTGCAACGCCGGGACAGAATCACCCTCGGATGCTATTCTCGCTGACCATGGACATGAACGACGAGCAACTCCTGCAATACAGCCGCCAGATTATGCTGCCACAGATTGATGTGCCCGGCCAGGAACGCCTGCTCGGCGCCACGGTTTTGATCATGGGGATCGGTGGGCTGGGCTCTCCCGTGGCCATGTATCTGGCAGTCGCAGGCGTGGGCAAGCTCATTCTCGCCGATTACGATGAGGTGGATCTGAGTAACCTGCAACGCCAGATCATCCATACCAGAAGCCAGATCGGCAACCGCAAAACCTCGTCGGCACAAGACATGCTTCAACAGCTTAATCCCGAATGCCAGGTGCAGTTGATCCATGAACACATGGACGAGCAGACACTCAACGAAGTCGTAAGCTGCAGCGATGTAGTCGTAGACTGCACCGATAACTTCAGCAGCCGCTTCGCCATCAATCGCGCCAGCATCCGCCACCGGGTTCCCCTGGTGTCCGGCTCCGCCATCCGCTGGGAAGGCCAAATATCAGTGTTCAACGACCGCCCCGGTGCACCCTGCTACCATTGCCTGTACGGCGACAGTGGCGAGCTCGACAGCAGCTGCAGCACAAACGGCATTCTGGCGCCCGTTGCAGGTATTGTCGGCAGCCTGCAGGCAACAGAAGCCATCAAGCTGCTGAGCGGCGCCGGGGAGGTGCTAAGCGGACGGTTATTGCTGGTGGATGCCCTGGAAATGCAGCTGCGCAGTCTCAAACTCAAGGCTGACCCCCACTGCCCGGCTTGCAGCAATCACCCATGAACAGCAAAACCCCGGATCTGGACAAGCTGCGCCAGGACATCATCATCCAGGATCAGTTGCTGGGCCACCCCATGATCTTCCACACCACCTGGGGATTGTTTTCCCCCAAGGCCATTGATGCCGGCACCCATTTACTGCTCAGGCACCTGGAAGTAAGACCCGATGAAAAGGCCATTGACCTGGGCTGCGGCTACGGCCCCCTGGGGCTGGCCATCGCCAAAAGCGCCCCCCAGGGTCACTGCACTCTGGTGGACAAGGATTTCGTCGCCGTGGACTATGCGCGCAAGAACGCCGCATTGAATGGCATACAAAACGCTGAAATATTACTGAGCAACGGCCTGGACCAGGTGCCCCGGAATCAAACCTTCACCCTGGCCGTCACCAATCTCCCCGCCAAAACCGGCAAGGAGCACTACTACCTGTTTTTCAACGACATCAAGGATAGACTGGAGCCTGGCGGGCGCTTCTATGTGGTGGTCATCACCGGCCTGCGCCAGTTCATCGCCCGCAGCTTCAAGGAAGTCTTCGGCAACCACAAAAAAATCAAGCAGGGCAAGAGCTATACCGTGGCCATGGCGGAAAAACGATAGCGCTTGCACTGACTGCAATCACCGCCTTCCGCTGCCCCGCCTTTATCCCGGCATGTTCTTCAGGGCGCCGTCTGGGCCACCGATAGAACTCCACCGTTTTCCACCTTAAAAAGCATATTGAGAATAACGGCAGGAGAGTACATACGAACCTCCGCACCTCCCTCTACGGTAAGGGGCTGGCCATCAGGAGCACTGGACAGCTCCATGTCAGCTATACAGATATAAGGATCGGGAGATGTTGAAAAACTGGAAAAGCCTATAACAACACTATCCGGCGGGCTGCTGCAGGTTTCATTGTCCTCGTTGGTAACGGTAACATCAGGAATATCGATGTTGTTGTAGTAGTTATCCGCACTTGATGTATTGCTTGTAAAAATCACATAGTCCTGATCATGATCAAAAGCAGTATCATCCTGTCCGGTAATTGTGACAGTAATAGGGTTATTCCAGTCCTGGGGAGTAAAGCGTAATGAACCAGGCTGAACCATACCCTCGGTCTCGTCACTGCTGCTCAGATCAATTGTCACATCAGAAGTGGGTTGCGTGCTGAGGAACACATTGAAGACTGCCATGCCGCCATCTTCATTGGTGACAAGGGCACCAGAGGGGGAAACCGTTACACCAGCCGCATCGGTATCCATGTTTATGGCACTGACGATGCTGGCGGCAATTCCGTTATAGCTTGCATCATTACTGGTCACCACCGGCGTGATGGAATAGCCTTGGTTGCCATCAACCAGGCTGTCATCTACCCCGGTGAGGGTGGCAGTTTGGGGTACAGCCCAGTTATCCACGCTGAATATCAGGGCGGCAGGGAACACCGTACCTTCACCCTCGTCACTACTGGCAAACGCGATGGTCACTTCCGCCAGAGGGCGGGTATTAAGCTGCACGTTAAATGTTGCGGTGCTTCCATCTTCAGACGTTACCAGTCCGCTGGTGGGAGAAATCGTAACGCCAGCGGAATCGTTATCTATGTTTGTGACGCTGACATTGGCGCTCTCGATCCCGTCATAGTTCAAGTCATCGCTAACAACATTGGTCTGTATGGTATAACCCTGGTTGCCATCATCCAGCACATCATCAACACCGGTGACAGTAACAATCTGCTGCATATTCCAGCTGCCGGGTGTAAACACTAGACCGCTAGGAGATACTACCCCCTCTCCAATATCGGTGCTGGTTATCCCAACGGCCACATCGGCACCCGGCTGGGCGTTCAGAAGCACCCTGAAAGTAGCGGCTCCGCCATCTTCCGTTGTAATCAGGCCACTTGCGGGAGAGACCGTAACACCATACTGATCATTGTCCACATTCATGGCACTTACATCACTGGCGACAATGCCATTGTAGCCCGCATCACTGCTGGTGACGGTTGAAGCAATAGAATAATTTTTATTGCCATCAACAAGGCCATCATCCACTCCCGTAAGGGTAATGGTTTGTTCCAAAAACCAGTTATCTGGTGTAAAGGTCAACAAAATGGGGCTTATATTGCCTTCAGAGGTGTCTGAGCTGGCAAAGGCAATGCTTACATCCCCGGTAGGTATTTTTTTCAACACAACACCGAAGCTGTCACTGCCGCCATCTTCTGTTGTAACCAAACCGGAAAGTGGATCAATGTCGACACCCGGCTGTGGCGGCGGAGTCTGTCGGCTAATATCCTTGGAATCCACAGGAATGCTGTCATACCAGGCTTGCAATGTACCTGAAATGATGGCATTTCCCTGCGCATCAGCATCCAGATGATTATCATTCACTCGAAAGTACAAGGTTGAGGGCGGTATTTGATTCAGCGCATCAGGGATGGCACCTTCCAGGTTGTTGCTCTCAAGCTGGAGCCTGGTCAAAGCCGTAAGCTGGCCCAGTTGAGGCGGAATGCTACCGGTCAACTGGTTGCCGACAAGATAGAGCTCTTTCAGCACGCTGAGGTTCCCAAGCTCCCCGGGAATAGCGCCAGTCAACAGATTATTGTGAAGCCAAAGTGTGTCCAGGTTACTCAAACCGCCTATTTCCGGTGGAATGCTGCCCCCAAACGCATTGTTGTGTAAATACAGATGCCTGAGGCTCCCCAAATTTCCCAACTCTGGCGGTATGGCTCCGGCAAGATCATTTATCCCCAACGCAAGAGTCTGCAAGTTAGACAGCCTCCCTAGCTCTTGGGGAATGGTGCCGCTTAGCATATTCGAGTAAATATACAGGTTTATCAGATTGTCCAGGTTCCCCAGCTCTTTCGGGATGGGGCCGCTCAGAGAATTCAAGCGAAAATCCAGTAGCTCCAAACTGGACAGATTTTCCATCTCTACAGGAATAGTACCGACCAGATTGTTTCCACCCAAGTCGATGTCTGTGACACCCCCGCTGGTCACAATAATCCCATACCAGTCCGATACAGGAGCATCTGTTATCCAGTTGCTGCTGTCTATCCAGCCAGCGCCATTGGTAGCATCGTACAAGGCGGTCAGCGCCAGGCATTCAACTTGCGGCACTCCGGTTGCAGATTCATCCGCGCAATTCACCGGGGCAGCAACAACGCTTCTCACCATCACCAAAACTAGCAGACTGACTGCAATCAAAATACGCATATCTTTCACCGCATTAGCCTGATCAGCACGCTGATGCTGATCAGAGACACCAAGCAAGCCTTTCTTCTCTCGACCTGCAACCCTGACCAAGGCGTCATCCGCACACAGGCCGGAATGACACCAACAGACTTACTCAGGACTTCCTTGGAATACAAGCGTGTCCTCCATCCGGCGCATGGCACAATCCGTAATCCATGTAGCCGCAAAGCGTAGCGTATAACAGATACAGCATCAAAAATAGCCCACAGTGTCTCAAAATATGAACCACCAAATGCTGATGAAGCATCCAGGCCAGTTTCTCATTCGGCACCAGTGCAGATACTCCACAGTACATTTGTGTGTATTTTTGGACGATGCAATCGTTACTGGCATTAATACTGCTTTTGGCAATGGCGTCGAAAACCACCGCCGTGGCACACATATCCGCCTCTACTTGGTGATGACCTCCCGGGATGGCATGTCCCTACTCCGTCATGCTCATTTTGAGCACCGACCCAAGCCACAATGGGGCAAAACAGCAGTATCCATGGTTTTTCTACACTCCCATACTGGTTTTACTACCACGGAAGGTATACTACGGGCTTTTCCAGCGCACCTGTTTCGCCCATGCACCGTTACAGCAAGCCCCCCAAATCCCTACTTCGTAAAGTTGGGCAAGCCATTGCTGATTTTGATCTGATCCGTGACGGAGACCGCATTCTCCTCGGCGTGTCCGGCGGCAAGGATTCCCTGAGCCTGCTGCAGATCCTGGCACACCTGCAAACCTATGCCCCGGTAAGGTTCGAGCTGGCCATATTGACCGTTGACCCGGAAGTGGATGGCTTTGATCCCTCCTCCCTTACCCATTATTACGATGAACTGGGCTTGCCCTGGCACTATGTCCGCCAGCCCATCCTGGAGGAAGCGAAGGAGCGCATGAGTGGCGATTCCTTCTGCGCCTATTGCGCACGCATGAAGCGCGGCATCATGTACAGCAGCTGCCGTGAGCACGGCTACAATGTGCTGGCCCTGGCCCAGCATCTGGATGATCTGGCGGAAAGCCTCCTCATGTCCGCCTTTCATGGCGGGCAGCTGCGCACCATGAAGGCCCACTATCTAAACGATGCCGGCGACATCCGCATCATCCGCCCCCTGGTGTACGTGCGCGAAGCGCAGACGGGCGCTTTCGCTGCTGAGGCGAAACTGCCTGTCATCCCCGATTCCTGTCCGGCCTGTTTTACCATGCCCACACAAAGAGAACACATGAAGCAGTTATTGGCCCGGGAGGAAAAAACCAACAAGCAGTTGTTCTCCAGCCTGCTTCACGCCATGCGCCCGTTGATGACCGAAGGCCCGCTACCCAAGTAAGCAGCAGATGCAGGGGATCAAACCACCTGGTTCACGCAGTTCCTCGGCTGGCCATCCCGAAAGGACAGAATGTTGCGGGCGATTTCCTCCAGCAGGCGTTGCCGCGCCTCAATGCTTGCCCAGGCCGTATGCGGGGTGAGAAGAAGATTGGGAATGTCTTCCGCCAGCAAGGGGTTATTGCTGGAAGGCGGCTCCTGGCCGAGAACATCCAATCCCGCTCCGCCCAGATGCCCGGAGCGTAAACTGTCGGCCAGCGCCTGTTCGTCCACGATGCCGCCACGGGAAGTATTGATAAGAAAAGCGCCCTGCTTGAGCATTTGCAGCTCTGCGCTGCCGATGAGGTTGCGGGTATTGTCCGCCAGGGGGATGTGTAGGCTGAGTGCATCCACCTGGGGCAGAAGCTCGTGCAAGGGTACTCTGCCAGATTGTGGCTGCGCACTGCCCGGCCGCTGTGCGACCACGACTTTCATGCCAAAACATTCGGCAATTCTCGCTACGGCCCGCCCCAGCTCACCATAGCCCACGATACCCATGGTCTTTCCCGCCAGCTCTGCAATGGGGTGATTGAGCAGGCAGAAATTCCCCTGGGCCTGCCAGGCCCCGGTGCGGACTTCCTGGCAATAGGGGACAAGGCGGGTAGTCAGCGCCAGTAGCAAGGCAAATACATGCTGCACCACCGCCGGGGTGGCGTAGCCGACCACATTCGATACCTGGATGCCCAGTTCCCTGGCCGCCTGCAGGTCGATTTTATCCGTGCCCGTGGCGGCGATGCAGATCAGCTTCAGATGCGGCGCCAGGGCCAGGGTTTCGCGATCCAGCGGCACCTTGTTGGAAACCACGATATCCGCGCCCCGTATACGGGTCAGAATCTCCCCGGGATTGGTGGCGTCATGCCACTCCCAGTCTTCCACAGCCGCCGCCAAAACGGCCCTGTCCAGGTCGCCGGTGTCAATGGAGGCGTAGTCAAGAAATACGGCTTTCATGGTTTATTTCAAAGTCACTGTCGCATAGTCGGGAGTGTATACTATGTTTTTACCCGGATTCTTTCACGGCCATGAGCCAGCGCATACGCGAAATCCCCTATAACTATACCTCCTATTCCGACCGGGAGATCGTCATCCGCTTCCTCGGTGAGGATAACTGGGAGCTGATCAACCAGTTGCGTGGCACTCGGCGAACGGGGCGCTCGGCACGCATGCTGTTCGAGGTGCTGGGGGACATGTGGGTGGTGGCACGCAACCCCTATTTACAGGACGATCTGCAGCAAAACACCGATCGGCGCAATCAGCTCATTCACGCCCTCAATCACCGTCTGGATCAGTTCGAGGCACGCCTCAACGACAACCGGCAGGCAGCAAAACTGCTGTACGCTGCCCGAGAGGCGGTGGATGCTTTCTCCAATTGCTTCGCTGCCAACACCAACTTGCGGCGCAAGATAAAAACAGCCCTTGCCGGCATCACCCGCAAGGACAATGTCGATTTCGGCGGCCTGGCGCGGGTATCCCATGCCACGGATGCTACAGACTGGCGGGTGGAGCTTCCTTTCGTGGTGATCTCTCCGGATCGGGAGGAGGAAGTCGCACCCATCGTACGCGCCTGCATCGAAACCGGGCTTACCCTTATTCCCCGGGGCGGCGGTACGGGCTACACCGGATCCGCCGTGCCCCTGGATGCACACAGCGCCGTGATCAACACCGAAAAGCTGGAATTTCTCTCTTCGGTAGAGGAAATCGAGCTGCCCGGTGTCGAGGGCAAGGTACCCACCATATGCACTGGCGCCGGCGTGGTCACGCGGCGGGTATCCGAGGTCGCTGAAGCTTCTGGCCTGGCTTTCGCCGTGGATCCCACCTCCCAGGACGCCTCCACCATCGGTGGCAACATCGCCATGAACGCCGGGGGCAAGAAGGCGCTGTTGTGGGGCACCACCCTGGACAACCTCGCCTCCTGGCGCATGGTCACGCCGGAAGGCAACTGGCTGGAGGTAGAGCGTCTGGCGCACAATCTGGGCAAGATCCACGAGCAGGAGCAGGTGCAGTTCCGCATCCGTCACTTTCATCCGGATGGCAAGACCAGGCTCAAGCCTGACGAAACCCTGGAGATCCCCGGCAGGAATTTTCGCAAATCCGGGCTAGGCAAGGATGTTACGGACAAGTTCCTGTCCGGCCTGCCCGGGGTGCAAAAAGAAGGCTGTGACGGCCTGATCACCTCCGCCCGCTTCATTCTGCACCGCATGCCCGCCCATGTACGCACCGTCTGCCTGGAATTCTTCAGCCCCGACATCAGCCGTGCCGTACCGGCCATCGTCGAGTTGCGCGACTATATTAACAGCCAGGACGATGTGCACTTGCTGGGTCTGGAGCACCTGGATGAGCGCTACATCAAAGCCGTCAAATACGCCACCAAGGCTTCCCGGCAGGACAAGCCCAAGATGGTGCTCATTGCCGACCTGATCGGCGATGATGAGGGCAAACTGGATCAGGCCGCCGAACATGTGGTGGCGCTGGCGAACGCCCGGGACGGAGAAGGCTTCATCGCCACCAGTCCCGAGGCGCGGAAGCAGTTCTGGCTGGATCGTGCGCGCACCGCAGCCATTTCCGCCCATACCAACGCCTTCAAAATCAATGAAGACGTGGTCATCCCTCTCGAGCGCCTGGGCGAATACAGCCGTGGCATCGAGGCCATCAACATCGAGCAGTCCATCCGCAACAAGCTGCGCATCATGGAAGCCGTGCTGGAATTTCTGGATTCAGACCTGGCGCATTTGTGCCGCTGTGCAGATTTCCAGGACTCGGAAGAAAATCGCCGCATCATGGCGGGCAAACAGAGCGCAGCCCGCGCCCTGGTGGAAGCGGCGCTGCAACGCTGGAGCCTCATTCTGGAGCACCTGCACAAGCCCGCTACATCCCACGAGGAATTGCTGCGGAACGGGGAGGCCACCCTCATACAGCCCCAAGACAGTCTGCTGGACATGATGCTGCGCCGGGACTTGCGCCACTCCTACCGCCGGGAAGTGGAGCAACAGCTGAAAGACACCTTTGGCGGGCAGGATCTCAAGCCCCTGCGAAATCATCTCGACGGCATCCACCGGGATCTGCGCGACAGCCGCCTGTTCGTGGCCCTGCACATGCATGCCGGCGATGGCAATGTGCATACCAATATCCCGGTGCATTCCCACGACTATGAAATGCTCCAGGAAGCCGACCGCGTAGTGGATCGGATCATGGATATTACCCGCGAGCTGGATGGAGTGATTTCCGGCGAACACGGCATCGGCCTCACCAAAATTCAGTATCTGGGGGAAGACAAGCTCCGGGATTTTACCGCCTACAAGGAACAGGTCGATCCCAATGGCCATTTCAACCGCGGCAAACTGCTGTCGGGATCCGGTCTGGAAGGCGCCTACACCCCCTCCTTGCGCCTGCTGCAACAGGAAGCGATTATCCTGGAAGATAGCGAACTGGGCGGCCTCAACGACGAAATCAAGCACTGCCTGCGTTGCGGAAAATGCAAGCCGGTCTGCCAGACCCATATCCCCCGCGCCAACCTGCTGTATTCCCCCCGCAACAAGATTCTGGCAACGGGACTCATTATCGAAGCCTTCCTGTACGAAGAACAGACCCGGCGCGGCCTGTCCCTGCATCACTTCGATGAAATGAACGATGTCGCCGACCACTGCACCATCTGCCACAAATGCGAAGCTCCCTGCCCGGTGAATATCGACTTCGGGGAGGTCACGGTGCATATGCGCAGAATTCTGGTCGAGCGCAAGCAAAAACGCTTCAGCCCCGGTGGCTGGGCCGCCATGCAGTTCCTCAACACCAACAACCCCCGTGCCGTGCGTCTGCTGCGCACAGCGCTGGCCGGCTGGGGTTTCAAGGGCATTGGCCTGGGGCACAAGTTGTTCAAATCCCTGGGGCTGCTCAAGGACATGCAGCGCCCACCTGCCAACACTACCGGCAAACCCGCCATGAAATCCCTGGTGGTGGAGCTGGTGCAGCGCCCGATCAAGGTGGATCTGCCCTCCATCACCTTCCGCACTGCCCTGGGGCTGGAAGACAAGACCCACATCCCCATCATCCGCAAGCCGGAGCTGCCCAGCATCGACGCGGAATCCGTATTCTATTTCCCCGGCTGCGGTTCGGAACGGTTGTTTTCCGATATCGGCCTGGCCACTATCGCAATGCTCTATGAGACCGGGGCCGAGATCGTCCTGCCGCCGGGCTATCTGTGCTGCGGTTATCCACAAACCGCCAATGGCGATCACGTCCGGGGACGGCGCATCACCACCGACAACCGGGTGCTGTTTCACCGCATCGCCAACACCCTCAACTACCTGGACATCAAGACCGTCGTCGTCTCCTGCGGCACCTGCATGGATCAACTGCTGAAATACGAGTTCCAGCACATCTTCCCCGGCTGCCGGCTGCTGGACATCCATGAATACCTGCTGGAAAAGGACGTGACCCTGGACGGAACGCAAAGCACCGGCTACCTGTTCCACGACCCCTGCCACAGCCCGATGAAAACCTACCAGCCGCAGAAAGTCGCCAGCAAACTGTTGGGCAAGGAGGTGCAGCCCACCGACCGTTGCTGCGGTGAATCCGGCACTTTGGGCACCTCCCGACCCGACATCGCCAGCCAGCTACGCTACCGCAAGGCGGAAGATCTGCGCCAGGGCATACAGGCCCTGGGCGAAGGCAAAAAACGCATCCTCACCACCTGTCCCGCCTGCCAGCAGGGTCTGCTCAAATACGAACAGGAAACCGGCCTCAAGACCGACTACATCGTGATGGAAATCGCCAGGTTGAAGCTGGGCGAGGGGTGGCAGCAGGGTTTTGTCAACAAGCTCAAATCCGGAGGCGTGGAAAAGGTGCTGCTGTAGAATTTCGTTGGGCACGCTGCGCTTTGCCCAATCTACGGGAACAAAACAGGACAATCCTCGTAGGTCGGGCAAAGGCGCATCAGCGCCGTGCCCGACAACCAGGGAAGAACCAAAGAAAAGGAGGACGCAAGGAATGCGTTATCGAAGAACCCGAGAAGCAGGAGGTTGTTTCTTTTTCACCGTTGTCACCTGGCACCGCCAACCCATTCTGACTTTGGAACCAAACATCCAACGCCTGCGCGCCGCCTTTCGCCGCGAGATGGCAAAAAACTCTTTTGTCATCGATGCCATCGTGATTCTGCCGGATCATCTTCATACCCTCTGGCGACTGCCCGAAGGGGACAGTGATTATTCCGGCAGATGGAACCGTATCAAGCGATACTTCAGCACAAACATCGATAGTCCGGCGCCAAGTGCGATACAGCAACGCAAAAGGGAGAAAGCCGTGTGGCAGAAACGGTTCTGGGAACACCGGATTCAGGATGAGGAAGACTGGCGGAAGCATATGGACTACATCCATTACAATCCGGTCAAACATGGCCTTGTAGCCCATCCGGAAAAATGGCCATTCAGCTCCTTCAAACGGAATATACAGCGGGGCTGGTATGCAGAAAACTGGGGGCATCACGAACCCGGGAGCATTGTGGGCATGAACCCGGAGTGAGTTTTTGTCGGGCACGCTGCGCTTTGCCCGACCTACCAGGTTGAAAGAAGATAACCACCGTAGGTCGGGCAAAGGCGCATCAGCGCCGTGCCCGACAATCCGGGAAAAACCAAAGACAAGGAAGACGCATATCCAGTTGGGCACACTACGCTTTGCCTAACCTGTATAACTACTGCAAAATACAAGATAGCAACGAAATAGTTCTAAACGCCGCCCTGTCCCTGTGGGCAGAGATCCGTAGATGCGTAGCGACATGAAGAACTCCGTGCGGGCGATGAACACATTCATGCCCTGATAATTGGCTGCCTGGCCCATCGCCAGCCAAAAAAACGTATACAGTTCATGAAGTAACAAGGGGCGGCATCACCACCCCGGGAAGGCAAGAGACATGACCATTTTTTTATCGCCCAACAGCAAAGCCCTAATTCTGCCGTACTGTCTCACCGTCCTGTTGCTGGCCTCCCCTCTGGCGCTCGCCCTGGATGAGATTGAACCCAATGACACACCAGCAACCGCACAGGATCTTGGAAAACCACAAGGATTGACCAGCGTATCAGGAAGCATTGATGGCGCCGGTGATATTGATTTCTTCAAGCTGGACAGCATCAACACACTCTGGGGCTTCACCGCCGTGCTGGACACTTCGGCCAGCTCGGCAGGCAGGGACGCCACCCTGAGCATCTACGATGCCGATGGGACAACACTGCTGCAACAGGACCAGGGCGGATGGGAAAAAGGATCGGTTATTACCTTGCAGCACTTTCAGGGGGGCAGCGGCACCCCTGTCTACATCAAGGTCGAAGCTGCCACGCCGGGCGCCACCATTTCGGCATACACGCTTCACATATACGTCACGTCTATGGGGAATCACATGGAAACCGAACCAAACGATACGCCCCAAACAGGAACAATCACAAGAATGAGCCAGTTTGGCATCATCGACAGCGATACAGACACAGACTGTTTCCGCCTGTCGGGAGAAGAAAACGACGAGCTCATTCTCACATTGCGCGCAGACCCGGAAAACGACGGCAGCACTACGGATTTCGTCCTGTCGCTCTATGACGCCTCTGGCAATCTGCTTGTGTCAGCAGACCATTCCGGCCCGGGCGGCAACGAGTATATCGACACGATCACCCTTTCCCGCGCCATCTACAGTTATTGCGTGACCGCCCGTTCAGGCGCCGGCAGCACGGCCACATACAGTACAGGACCAATTGTGAACAACAGCCATTACCTGCCGGGCTTCACCCAAGCACCCCGGTGGTTGAACCCCGGCCTGGGCGATATAGCCACGCCAGGTGAGACCATGGAATTCCGGCTGGCGCTCACCAACACCAGCCTGCTGCCCATACCGCCTCAGCTTCGTATCGGCGTGTACAGCATCCCGGCCTGCCTGTCTTTCGCAGACAGCAGCAACTTCGACGATGTGGCATCGAATGCGGCAAACAAATATTTCGATACCCAGCTCGAACCCGGCAGCACCTATACCGTCGATTTTTCCCTGAATGTCCTGAGCGTATGCAATGAAACGATGTACCAGGATGGCGGCTTGGACTACTACAGCACGGGCACAGCCAAGCCCATACCCTATCTTGTGGCTGCTAATCAATGTGAATCCGCTGTTTTGCAGATTGCAGGCCCGGTCTACTCCGGTGCGGGCGCAACCTACTATTCTTCAGAAACGGCCATCGAAACCGCACCGGATGCGCCATTGTCCAAAATCACCGTCGAGCGCCCCCACGCGCTGATTCTGGAGGCCCCTTCTATCGCGATCAAGGACGGCGATACATTCGTGGTCAACCGGGGTGCCCAGTTGCGTGTCTACGGGAAGGCCGTCACCTGTCCATAGACTGCGCTCTGACCGATCGCAGGATTGTGATAGCCCTGGTCGATGATCTCCCTTGGCCGGGGCAGGTATTCCAGGAAAAAACGCGTGCCGATATCCAGTTTCTCCCGGGAAAAGACATTGGCGTGGTTGATGGTTCGGTCGTTGGTGTTGTCCAGGGTGTAGGTAACCGGATGGGGATTGTCTGGGCTACACGAACTGTCCGGCACACCAGCCAGACGCCCAGGCCCACTGGAAATTATACCCCCCCAGCTGGCCGGTGACATCGACGGTTTCACCGATGAAATACAGGCCGGGCTGCTTCTTTGCTTCCAAGGTGCGGGAGGACAGTTCATTGGTATCCACGCCGCCGGTGGCCACTTCCGCCGTCCTCATGCCTTCCGTGCCTGCAGGAAATAACCGCCAGCCATTGAGCGTCGCACCGATTTCATCGAGCTTTTTCTGCTGGAATTGCTGCAGCGGCTGATCCGTGAACAAACGCTCGCACAGGGCCTGCGCCAGCCGCCGGGGCAGTTTTTCCGCCAACACGGTTTTCAGCAGAACGCTTGGGCGGGCACCCTGCTCTGCTTTCAGCCAGTCTGCCGCATCCATGCCCGGCAACAGATCGATGACGATGGCGTCGCCCTTGTTCCAGTAAGAGGAGATCTGCAGGATCACCGGCCCACTCAACCCCCGGTGGGTGATGAGCAGTTGCTCACGGAAAGCCGTGCCGTTGCAGCTGACTTCCGCCTCCAGGGATATCCCCGCCAGGTCCTTGAGAAAACCTGAGGGAAAAGTGAACGGCACCAGGGCAGGCTTGAACGGGATGCTTTTCAGGCCGAACTGTTTCGCCACCTGCACCCCGAAATCCGTCGATCCCATGCGGGGAATGGAAGGCCCGCCGGTGGCGACCACCAGAGAGGCGCAGGTGTATGCGCCTTGCATGGTTTGCAGCTCGAAGTATTCTTGTTTTTTCAGATACGAAATCTCGCTGTCGTAAGACAACTCCACACCTGCCTGGGTACATTCCTGAAGCAGCATGTCCACGATGGCCGTGGCGCCCTGCTCACAGAACAGCTGGCCATGTTCGCGTTCTTCCCAAGTGAGACCGTGCCTGGACATAAGACCCATAAAATCCCACGGGGTGTACCTGGCGAGCGCCGATTTGCAGAAATGGGGGTTGTGCGACAGATAGTTGTCCGCACTGACATACAGGTTGGTGAAATTGCTCTTGCCCCCGCCGGAAATGCGGATCTTGCGCCCTGCCCTGTCCGCCTTCTCCAGCACCAGCACCCGACGGCTACGCCTGCCTGCTTCCATGGCGCACATGAGGCCGGCGGCACCTGCGCCGACGATGACGACGTCGAAATGCTTGTTCACGGGTTCTCCAGCTCGGATTCAACACACATTATCCGTCAATGCGACGGCGCTGCCTATCAATGGTGGAGTTTTTTGGGCACAATAGCGCCCCATGGAAATCCCCGTACTCTTTCTGAAGAAAAATCACGAACGCCGCTTGCGCGCCGGACATCTGTGGGTGTACAGCAATGAGGTGGACACCGTACGCTCGCCGCTGAAAGATTTTCAGCCCGGTGAACAGGTCGCCCTGATGGACCATGAGGAAAAGTGGCTGGCCTGGGCCTACATCAATCCCAACTCCCTGATTTGCGCCCGCATTGTCAGCCGTCAGCAGGATCATCTGCTGGATCAGTCCCTGATCGTCCATCGCATCAAGGTGGCCCTGGGCCTGCGTGATCGCATCTACAAGCAGCCTTTCTACCGTCTGCTGTTTGCTGAATCCGACGGCACTCCCGGTCTGGTAGTGGATCGTTTCGGCAAGTATCTTTCCGTACAGATCACCACAGCAGGCATGGAAGCACAGAAAGATGCCATCATCGGCGCGCTGAACAAGGTGGTTCACCCTTCGGGCATCCTCCTGCGCAACGACGTGGCCGTGCGCGAGCAGGAAGGGCTTGAGCGCTATGTGGAAGTCGCTTCGGGGAAAATCCCGGAGCAGGTACAGCTGTCGGAAGACGACTGCAATTTCGAGACCTCCCTGTTCGAAGGGCAGAAAACCGGCTGGTTCTACGATCAGGCGAGCAACCGCCGCCGCCTGCTGCCCTGGGTGGAAGGCAAGCGTGTACTGGATCTGTTCAGCTATGCCGGCGCTTGGGGCGTGAGCGCCGCCAAAGCCGGGGCTTCTTCTGTAACCTGCGTGGATTCCTCGGCAAAAGCACTGGAGCTGGTAACCCGCAATGCAGCCCTCAACAACCAGTCTGACAAGGTAAACACCCTGCGCCAGGACGCCTTCTCCGCACTCAAGGAACTGAAACATGCCGGCGAACGCTTCGACATCGTGCTGGTGGATCCACCCGCCTTCATCAAGCGCAAGAAGGATTTGAAAGAAGGCAGCCTCGCCTACCGCCGCATCAACGAAGCGGCGATCAGCGTATTGCGCAAGGACGGCCTGCTGGTCAGCTCCTCCTGCTCCTATCACATGGATGAGCAACGCCTGCTGCAAACCCTGCAACAGGCCTCCCGTCATCGGGATCGCAGCATGCAGCTGGTGGAGCGCGGCCAGCAGGGGCCGGATCACCCGGTACACCCGGCCATCGAGGAAACCGCGTACCTGAAAACCTTCTATCTGCGGGTTCTGCCGTCTTTTTGAACCATGATCTATCCTGAAATCGATCCTGTCGCCCTGTCTCTGGGGCCGCTGAAAATCCACTGGTACGGTCTCATGTACCTGGTGGGCATGCTGGGCGGCTGGGCGCTGGCGCGCTGGCGGATCCGGCGCAGCGACAGCGGCTGGACCGCGCAACAGGTGGACGATTTGCTGTTCTACTGCGCGGTCGGCGTGGTGCTCGGCGGGCGCCTGGGCTATATCCTGTTCTATGGGTTCAACGACTGGCAGGAAGATCCGGTGCGCATCCTCCGGGTGTGGGAAGGCGGCATGTCCTTTCATGGCGGCTTCCTGGGGGTGCTCGTCGCCATGTGGCTGTACCGGCGCAAGCATGGAAAGGGGTTTTTCGAACTCACCGATTTTATCGCCCCCTATATCACTATCGGCCTTTTCACCGGCCGCCTGGGCAACTTCATCAACGGCGAGCTTTGGGGCAAGCCCACGGATCTGCCCTGGGCCATGCAGCTGCGCTGTGACGACTTCATCAGCCTGTGCCGGGACAAGCTGGGCCTGCCGCCGGGAAGCGAATGGACGCCTCCCCTGCACCCCAACCAACTGTATGAAGCGCTGGGCGAAGGATTGTTGCTGTTCGCCCTGCTGTGGTGGTTTTCCTCCAGGCCACGACCGGCCATGGCGGTATCCGCCCTGTTCCTCATCGGTTACGGCAGCTTTCGTTTCCTCATCGAATTCGTGCGCATGCCGGACGTACAGCTCGGCTATCTGGCCGGGGGGTGGCTCACTATGGGGCAGGCCCTCTCCCTGCCCATGATTATTGTTGGTATGATTCTGATCACTATTGCCTACAGGAAGCCCGCGAATCCATGAAGCAATACCTGGAACTGTTGCGCCGCGTGCGCGAAGAAGGCGCTCCCAAGGGGGATCGCACCGGCACCGGGACGTATTCTGTTTTCGGCCATCAGATGCGCTTCGATCTCGGCGAAGGCTTTCCCCTGGTCACCACCAAGAAGATTCATCTCAAATCCGTGATCCACGAGTTGCTGTGGTTTTTGCGCGGTGACACCACCACCGATTACCTGAAACGCAATGGCGTCAGCATTTGGAATGAATGGGCCGATAAAAGCGGTGATCTTGGGCCTATTTACGGTTATCAGTGGCGATCCTGGCCAGCGCCGGACGGGCGTAGCATCGACCAGATCGCCCAGATCGTGGAGCAGATCAAGACCACGCCCGATTCCCGGCGCATCATCGTGTCCGCCTGGAATCCCGCCGATCTGCCGGATGAGACCATCTCGCCCCAGGACAATGTCGCCCGGGGGCGCATGGCGCTGGCGCCCTGCCATGCGTTCTTCCAGTTCTATGTGCGTGATGGCCGCCTTTCCTGCCAGCTGTACCAGCGCAGCGCCGACGTCTTTCTGGGCGTGCCTTTCAACATCGCCAGCTATGCGTTGCTGACCCTGATGGTGGCCCAGGTATGCGGTCTCGAGCCGGGGGATTTTATCCATACGCTGGGGGATGCGCATCTGTACAGCAATCATCTGGAACAGGCGGATCTGCAGCTTTCCCGGGAGCCTTTTCCCCTGCCGGGCATGGAAATCAACCCGGATGTCTTGCGGTTGGATGACTTTCGCTACGAAGATTTCAGAATCCTTGATTATCAATGCCATGCGGGCATACCTGCGCCCATAGCCGTATAGATCTCCCCGTAGCGAGACCCCGCCATGAACCAGCCTCCCTGCATCAGCATCATCGCCGCCATGGCCCGCAACCGGGTTATCGGCAAGGAGAACAAGCTGCCCTGGCGGCTGCCTGCGGATTTGCAGCATTTCAAACGGCTGACCATGGGCAAGCCCATGATCATGGGCAGAAAAACCTGGGAATCCCTGCCGGGGCTGCTGCCTGGCCGCCCGCACATCGTGGTCAGCCGCAACCGGGATCACCAAGCGTCCGGTGCAAGCCTGGTCCATTCCCTGGAGGAAGCAATCCGGCAGGCGGGCAATGCGCCGGAGATCATGATCGTGGGCGGGGCGAACCTTTACGTCCAGGCGCTGTCTCTTGCACAACGCATCTATTTGACAGAAATTGATCTCGACGTTGAAGGGGACGCCTGGTTTCCGGAATTCGACGCCGCCCAATGGCAGGAGACCGCCCGGGAAGAACACAAAGCAGATAGAATGAACCCCGTGGACTACAGATTCATCACCCTGGAGAAAATACCATGAAAAAAGGCAGCGCCAAGAGCCTGGTCATGCAGCGGCAATACCGCAGCCAGGTCGTCCGGGACAAAACCAAGTACCGGCGCAAGAGCAAACACAAAAAAGCCCCCGAAATCGGGGGCTTTTTTGTGTTTGCTGGTACACCCGAGTGTTTCAAATATCTATTGGGCGTCTCCAATGATTCTGTTTAACAGGTTTATGTTTGAGCGGTGCGAGAACAAGGCGAAGGCCGCAGCAAATAGTGCACTATTTGCGAGATTTTCAACGCAGCCAAGCTATCGCGCCGCTCAAACACGAGGATGCCAATCACGAAGTATTGGAGATACCCCATTATGCAAATGGCCAAACCCGGATGGCCTGATCGCTCCCGTCACGGCAGCTTCTGTTGTCGGTGGCGTAGCTGATGCGCCGAGAACTCATCTGGGGTAATCGCACCATCGCCATTGCTGTCAATATCAGAAAATACGGCGATGTTTCCAATATTACGCATGGGATAGCCCGCCTGGGAACGCTCGCTGATGCGCTGGCGCTGGGCCTTGAGAAATTCCTCTTCCGGAATCCTTCCATCTCCATTCAGGTCAAAGCGCTGAAAAGACGGCATGTTTCCCCTTTTTCCCTTGCCTTGGTGCTGCTGGCGCATTTTTTGCTGTCCCGCAGCAAGTTCGTCCGGACTTATCCGCCCATCCGCATCGGCATCAAATGCGGAGAAGGGTGGCATGTTTCCGGCGCCGCCCCCGGGCATACCCGCCCTGGAAGCCATGCGTTTGTCTCTCACCACGGCAAATTCCGCTTCGCTGATCACTCCATCACCATCCTGATCATAAGCGGCGAAAGGAACTGGCCCCCGGACGGGAACCTCTGCCGCCTGCACCGCCAACACAGTAAAGCTGGTGACGACGATAGCCGCGGTAAAAGACGATCCGCTGAACATTTTCATGGCATATCTCCTGGGCATACCGCCCGGTCGTGCCATGCGCAATCCACTCAGTCTGTAGCCACCAGGCTGTAGCTTGCATGGCAGGCAATGCAGTTGGTCATCAGGGCGGCCAGTTGCTCTCGCGCATACTGCGGGTCGCCCAGTTGTTCAGCATCCATTGCCAGTTGGTCAAATTTCGTATGGGTGTCGAATCCCAGTTTCTTGAACTCCATAGGCAGTTTGGCGATAAGGCCCGGGGGAACTTCTCCCTGGGCAGCCATGCCCGCTTTTTTGGCTGCAGCTGCGGCGGCTTCCATGTCCTCTTCGTTGGTGGCTGCCAGGACAGCTTGTGTGGCGACGAGAAAGGCCCGCATCTCGGCTAGCACCAGATTGCGCTCTGCCGTGGTCAGTTGCAGCGCCATGCGCCCATCCGGCGCCTGCTCCACGCTGCCTACGAACCCAAATTTGTACACTGCGCCAGCAATCACCAACAGCAGCAACAGTAAAACTGTCCAACAAAATTTACACATTTATTTGTTCCAATGACTTTTTCAGGTTGTGTATTCTAACCCGGATGTTTCACTCAGGAGTACGAGGGCGGACTCAACCTGTGGCTCGGTTACGCTTTGCACTTTGCTAATATTCCAATAATATCTATAGATAACATGTGCTTAACTTGATTTCTCGGTGGTTGGGTGAAATATCCGGGTTAACGCGAAGCCCATGCACTGCAACAACGCCCGGAAGCGATACAATGCTTCCGGGCATAATTCCTATCTGGCTATCGGCCTCCACGCCTTTTGCCCCGACCTTTACCACCACGCTCCACGGCGCTGTTGATGATTTCGTCCACTTCTTCCTGGGACATCACTTGCGCTTCATAAACGACCCCCAGGCTTTCGATCTGACTGACGAACGCACGCAGATGATTGCGGGAACCACGCATCAGGTTTTCATAAGCCTTGGTCACATCCGCATGGGTGGATTCTGCGATGGCTCTTTTGAGATCCGTAATATCCAGCTCTTCGACAAGCGCACCGGCGTACAGCGCATCTTCCAGGGATACAGCGCCTTTTTCGGTTAGATCCTGATACAGATCGGCCAGACCGGTATTGGTGAATGCGCCTACGCTGTCATCTGCAACCGGATCAACCAGGCCATAGGTATCCAGCAGCCTTTTCATGTTGTCCATGTGGCGTTGCTCTGCGGCAGAGATATTGTTGAATACGGGGTTCTCCCAAATATCGAACAGGGTGAGGTATACGTCCCGCGCCAGCTTTTCCTCTTCACGCATAAAGACCAGTGTCGCGGCCTCTATATCAGATAGAGGAGTGATTACCGGCAGCACCGCTTGACCACCGGCGACAGGATTGCCGCCTTTCCAGCCAGCCTGAATCGGACTGGCGGCAAGTACGGCTACAACGGGGAGCATGGCTACAATGGGGGTGATTTTCATTTTGATTCTCCTAACTAACGCTTGGGTTTCGATGAGGAAATCCTGTGGATGTCCCTTGTGTGCCCAACAGTCTAGAAAAATCACATTGCAGAAGTATTTCCGCTGGGGAAAAAGATGTTTCAGTATGTTTCCGGTAGGTTACCTTATCTGCCTCTCCCGCCTCGCCCACCACGCCTGTGAGCCGCCCCGCCAGCGCCCAGGGTTTGCATGCGCCGCTCATAACCCATGCCGAAATAGGTCCTGGTACGTCGAACCGTTTCCGGCTTGCGGACTGGTTGCACTGTTTTCTTCGATGCTACAGGCGCAGCCTTTGCCGGCGCTTCCGCATCCTGCTGTTCATCCCAATCCATGTCATCCAGCACTGCCGAGGCATGCACAGACGGGAGCACCCCAAGGGAAAGGGTTGCCGCCAGCACGATGAATGATGGCGCATTTGGTTTCCCGCTGAATAATCCCATGCATCTACCTCAACTGCATTCCGGCAATCTTGCCGACCATTCAGTAAACACCACTTGGCAGCCCCGGCAAAGGGAGAAATCGTAACAAGTTGTTTCCAGGCAGCACGGAGAAGGCCATGTTTGCTAGTATTGGATAATGACCAACGCAAATACTCTGATCCTCATCGTAGATGACGACCTCGCACTGCGGGAACTACTGCAACGCTACCTCGGTGAACAGGGTTTCGAGACCGCAGCCGTTGCCGATGGCAATGCCATGAAAAAATGGCTGGCCGATCACCAACCTGACCTGGTGGTAATGGATCTGATGCTGCCGGGGGAAGACGGGCTCAGCCTGACCCGCCACCTACAGGCGACCACCAGCCTACCGGTTCTGATTCTCTCCGCCAAGGGGGAAGACATCGACCGCATCGTGGGGCTGGAGATCGGCGCAGACGACTATCTCGCCAAACCTTTCAACCCCCGGGAGCTGGTGGCGCGAATCCGGGCTATTCTGCGCAGAAAAGCCGCCCAGGACACCCCTGAAGAGCAACCGGAAGACAGCAACATCTACCGTTTTGGCCCCTATGTTCTCAACCTGAACAACTTCACCCTGCACCGTAAAGGCGAGGAAGTGGCCCTCACCAGCGGGGAAATCAATCTGCTGGCCCTGCTCGTGCGCCACCCCAATCACGTCCTCACCCGGGATCAGCTCATCGACCTGCTCAAGGGATACGACCGCTCTCCCTTCGACCGCAGCATCGACGTGCGCATTACCCGCTTGCGGCACAAGATCGAAGAAGACCCGAAACACCCGCATTACATACGCACCATTTGGGGCAAGGGATATCTGTTTTCTCCCGGAGACAGCACCTGATGCGGTTCCCGAACACTTTGTTCGCCAGAACCAGTCTCACCATCACCAGCGCCCTGCTACTCTTCATGCTGTTCACCGGGTTTGTAATTTTCAATTACATCCTCATGCCGGTCGGAAAACAAGGCGCAACCGACCTGGCCGCCCTGATGGTGCTGTCCGCAAAAACCTGGGTGGAGCTGCCCCCCGCCGCCAGGGAGGATTTTCAGCAGGAGTTGCGGGCCAGCCATGATCTGCGGCTGGAGCCCGCCCCCCCTGCAGCAACGATAAGGCCGCTGGTCTTGCATTCACCCTACCTGTTGTTTCTCGAGGAAGCACTCAGCATCCATCTTGGCCATCCGGTGCATATCCAGCAGGCAGGCGACGACCCGGACTGGCACTGGGCAATCTTTCCCGTTGCCGGAAAAACCCTTTATATCGGCGTGCATCATGGCCATGTTGGCGCAGCACCACCCCGCGCCGCCCTTATCATTCTGCTTGGCGCCAGCCTGTTCATTCTCCTGACCACCCTGCTGGTGGTGCGGCGCATCACCAAACCCCTGGAAGCGCTTTCCCGGGGAGTAAAGCGCCTGGGCAGCGGCGGCCACCATCGGCCCCTGCCGGAGAACGGCCCCACGGAACTTGCAAACCTGGCCCGCAAGTTCAACCAGTTGAGCAATGAGATCCAACAACTGCTGGACAACCGCACCACCCTCCTCGGCGGCATCTCTCACGATTTGCGCACCCCCCTGGCCAGGCTGCGCATCGCCGTGGAATTGCTACAGGGCAAGGAAGATGCGGCGTTGCTGCAAAACATGCAGCAGGATCTGGAAGAGATGGATACCCTCATCACCCGCACCCTGGAACTGGCGAGAATGATGCAGGAGGACAAGATTCCCACGGAGGCCGTGGATCTGGAGGCTTTTCTTCGCAAGCTGGGCGCAAGCTATGCGCAGGAAGGAAAAGAGCTAGAATTGCAGCTCGAAGCCCCCTGCATATTTCCCGTCAACCGGCTTATCCTGCGCCGGATACTGAACAATCTTCTCGACAACGCCTTCCATTATGCTGGCGGGCACAAGGTTGTTTTACGTTTGCAATGCAGCAGTGACCTGGCGCGCATCTGTGTGCTGGATCAGGGAAGCGGCATTCCCCAAGAGCAGATCGGCAAGGTTGTTCAGCCTTTCTATCGTCTCGACCCTTCGCGCAACCGCAGCACCGGGGGCAGCGGGCTGGGGTTGGCCATCGTGCAGCAGCTGGCGCAACTGCAGGGTTGGGCGGTCACCCTGGAAAACCGGCCTGCCGGCGGCTTGTCCGCCTGTATCGAAATTCCGGGCTAGCGTTTCAGGCGCACCCGAATGACCTGGTTGCGGAAGTCCTTGATATTTCCGCCTTGTTTAACCGTGGAGTACAAGGCCAGCTTTTTCTCCTCGGGCAGCGAACCAAAAATAGCGTAGGTGCCGACATAGGTTTTCTTCAGTGCCTCTTCAAGATCCTGCACGCTGGAAGTAGCCGGAATCATGCCGACCTTCGCCCCTACTACGGTGCTGTTGGTGGTTTCGTCGGAAATCTTGCCAGCGGCAACCGCCTGGGCGCTGCCCATGCTGAAGAGGCTTACGGCCAAAACCAGGGGTATCATGTATTTTGTCTTCATCTCTTTCTGTCCAAAATGTGATGGAATTCGTATTGCAGATTATTGGGCAGAAAGAGAAACAAGAAAATAAGGAACGATTCGGGAAACAATGGGTAGCGCTTCTACCCAATGTGGGAGCGGCGGAAATCAAGGCTCCGGGATCGAGCGCTCATGAGGTCTTGCGCTTTTCCAATGCCGTCAGTTGATGCCAGAGCGCCCGCACTTCCACATCCACCTTTTCCCGCTGCAAATAGGCCAACAGAAAACGCAGGCGGTCGGTGCGGCTGATGGCGGTCGTACGGCGGTTGAAGGTATCCAGATCCCGCAGCATGGCCTTGTGCCGGGTAATGCGGCGGCGCATTTTTTCCAGGTCGATGAGACAGGCGGCGCCGCTTTGTTCATGAACGAATACATGCTTGGCATGCAGGGCATTGTGCACCAGACGGAGCTCATGCAGTTTGCGGACCACATCCGCCACTTGGGGAATAATTCTCCGGCGTTGCGTGCGAAACCTGGCCCAGCCTTGTTCCCGCCAGTTTTGCACCAAACGATCCAGGGGCAGGTAACCATGCAGCTCCCGGGTTGCCAGTATCACCTGCCAGCCCCCGGGGGATCGTTTTTCCGCATAGTAAACCATCTTCGGAGCAGCGATTTTGCTACTGTTCAGAAGGCGCAGGTTGCGCGCCTCGCCACGAAAAGTCGGTTCCCCTGTAACTGGGTGCCACCAGATCTTGCGGGTATGGTTTTCCTGGCGCTTGAGAAAGAGGGTCTCTTCCCCGCCAGCAGGCGTAGGCAGTTGGATGCGCGATACGCCACTCCAGCCGCCGCGGCGTTGATTCGGCGGCTCGAACCAGTCTGCCTGCAGATTCCACAGGGACTCGAAGCTGCCCAGCTGATTGTGCTCGAAAATCCCCTGCCAGCCTTCTTCGATAAATTCATTCATCAGGAACCCCCTTGGCCCGCAAAGCCAGGGCGCGCTTTTCCACCGCCTGCAGGAAATCCTTGTACTGCGTGAGTATCCGGCGCAAGGGCTGGCCATGATAGGCGCGCAGGAACCGAAACAGGTCGCGGCGGGTCAAGCCGATATCCATGGCGGAAAAATACAGGCTGCCCACATCCTTGACCTGCCAGCGCAGGGGCACATGCTCGCGCAACTGCACCCGGTGCAAGTCGATCAGATACAGGTGCAGGTTTCTGTCATCCCCGCCCCAGGGCTGTTGCAACAAGAAATGGCAGATATACAGATCCCGGTGATTCACGCCATTCTCATGCAGCCGGCGGGTCATCTCCGCCACCCGCCGGATCAGCCGCTGCTTGATGGCGAACCCAGGGGGGTGTTCGGCCCACTCCGCGCAATAATCTTCCAGGCTGATGGTATTTTCCAGCTCCCGGGTAATGACGAAGGAACGCCGGGTCGCCGGGTTCCAGCCTTCCACCCCAAATGCTTCCAGGCGCATGGTTTCCACACCCAGCTCCTGCAGACGCTGTATGGCCTTCCATTCATTGGCCGCGCCGGTTACCGGCAGACGCAGGCCGAGGAGGTTTTTCAGGATTTCCTTCCAGCCCACACCCCAGTGCAGCTTCAGGAAGTAACCTTTCCCCCCCAGCTCGAAACGCAGGGTGCGGCGGTTGGCTCCGGGGGGATTGCGGTATTCTTCACCCTTTATGGCAAATGCATCCTCCACTCCTGTCCAGGGTACACCCAGGCGGGCGGCGAATGTTTCCGACAGCCAGATCATGGGGAAAGTATCAAATCCGCGGCATATTCGGTCATGCTGTACAGATCGTGGCTACGCCCATAGCGAATGCCGTTTTTCTGCCAGACGGCGCGGCGCGGGGATGTAAGCGCCTCAATCAGGCTCTGATTCAGCACCGCCTGGGAAAACGGCTCCGGCACCACCATACCGGCATCCGCCTCTTCCACATAATAGGCATAACCGCAGACGCCGGTCACCAGGGTCGGCAGGCCGGCGATAATGGCTTCCAGGATCACCATGCCGGAGTTCTCGTAATACGCCGGGTGCAGCAACAGATCACCGCCTTGCAGAAAACGCGGAATATCATCACGCCCGCACAGCACCTGAAAACGCTCGCCAACACCCAGTTGCCGGGCCAGGCGGGTGAAAGGCTCGCCATTGTCACTGCCGATGGCGATGAGCCGGGACTTGTCGCGCAGCGCTTCCGGCAGGGCGGCGAAGGCCAGGATGGAGCGGTCCAGTCCCTTGGTTCTGAAGCCGGAGCCAATGCAGAGTATCAATTGCTCATCATCGGCAATGCGGAATTCCCGGCGCAGCCCGGCTCTTAGCTCGGCAGCGTTCTCTCCCGCCATGCGGCTGGTGTCGATACCCGGGGGCAGCATATGCAGGCGTCGCTCCTGGGTTGCATAGTATTTTTTGTAGATATGGTGCTGGCGCGGTGAAATCAGCAATATTTCCGTATGGCTGTCGCGGCCGAAGACCGCCTCCTCGCAGGACAGAAAATGCCGGTAGCGCGGCAGCTTGCGCACCAGAAAATTGCGCTCCCTGAGCAACTTGTCTTTCAGGCAGGGATCTGCAGCATAGTAAAAATCCAGCCCCGGCATTTTATTGAACCCCACCACCCGCTCGATGCCATGCTGCTGGAAAAGGGCCGCCAGACGCTGCTGGAATATCCGGTATTTTTCGTGGTTGCTCCAGCGTTTTACCGACAGCACATGCACCTGCATCCCTTCCGGGCGCTCGCCTTCCCAGCTCAGGGTGAAGATGTGGACATCATGCCCCCGCTCACGACAGGTGGTGGCAATCTGCAACATGTCCCGCTGCAAGCCGCCAAAGGGGAAATACTTGAACAATACGAAAGCCAGTTTCATGGGCGCGCCATTTGCTCCTGCAGTGCGGACCAGACCTTGTGCGGCGGCAAGGTCTGGAAACAGGCCGGCTGTACGGCGCTCTCTCCCTTGTAGCCGCACTGGCGCGCCAGACAGGGGGCGCAATCGAAATCCACACCAAGATTTTGCTGGCGCCGCCCCACTGCGCCGGTCAGCCCCTCGCCGGTGGAGCCGTACAGGGTCACGGCCGGGGTATTCAGGGCGGCCGCGAGATGCGCCAGGCCGGTATCGACGCCCACCACGCCGCTGGTGCGGGCCAGGGCATCCTTCAGGCCATTCAGATCCATGCGCGGCAGCAGTTCTCCACAACCGGCATGGCGGATGATGGTTTCGGCGCGCAGGCGCTCTTCCGGGGCATGCCAGGGAAGCTGCACCTGAAAACCGGCCTCTTCCGCCATCACCGTCAATGCCGCCCAGTATTCCAGGGGCCAGTGCTTGCTGGGCCAGGTGGTGCCGTGGAGGAAAATCAGGGATTTCTCCCGCACGCCCTGATACTCGGGCAGGCCGGAATTGGCGGGATCGTCTGGCGCGGGGTAGTCCAGGGCCAGGGCAAGCAACCTGCGGATACGCTCGATGGCATGCAAGTCCCGTGATACCGGATAGCGCCGCTGATAGAAAACAGCCGCCAGGGGCTCCCGCAGGGAATGGCGGTCATACCCTGCCGTCACACCCCTGGCCATACGCGCCGGCAGGGCGCTTTTGACCAGCCCCTGGGCATCGATGATCAGGTCATAGTCATTTTGCCGCAACGCCGCGCGGAATTGTTTGAGCTGCCCCTTTTTCCAGGCGGCCCGCCAGTTGCGGCGCCAGCGGCGCAGGGCGATGGGGATGGTTCTGCTCACCGCCGGGTGCCAGCCCGGCGCCTGGGCGAAAGCCTCTTCCACCAGCCAGTGAAATTCGATTTCCGGCAGGGCCCGGGCAGCGTCGCTGAGGGCGGGAAAGGTATGAATGACGTCACCCAGGGAAGAGGTTTTTACGATCAGCACCCGCATTCAGGCAATCAGCTTTCTTTCCCGCAGATACCGGAGCACATGGTCGATGCTTTGCTCGAGGTTTTCCTGATCCGTCCTGACGCGGATCTCCGGGGATTCCGGTGCTTCATAGGGCGAGGAAATGCCGGTGTAGTTGGGGATCAACCCGGCCCTGGCCTTGGCGTACAGGCCTTTTACGTCCCGTTCTTCACACACCTCCAGGCTGCAGTCACAGTACACCTCGATGAACTCGCCCGGCGCGAACAGGGATCTGACCCGCTGGCGTTCCTCGCGGAACGGGGAGATGAATGCGGTCATGGCAATCACGCCTGCTTCCACGAACAGCCGGGTCATTTCACCGATGCGGCGGATGTTCTCCTTGCGGTCTTCCTCGCCAAAGCCCAGATCGGAACACAGGCCATGGCGGACATTGTCTCCGTCGAACACGAAGGTGCGGCACTGCGCCTGGTGCAAATGTTCTTCCACGGCATGGGCCAGGGTGGATTTGCCCGAGCCGGAAAGCCCGGTGAACCAGAGCACGAAGCTCTGGTGCCCGTTGAGCTGTCGGCGTCGTTCCCGGGTCACTGTGGCGCTGTGCCAGACTACATTTTCTGTCTTATCGTTCACTGTTTTCCTTCACCTTGTTCAGGGCGGTATGCACCTGATCGATTGAAATATCCCGCAAACAGCGCAAATGCCCCAAGGGACATTGCCGCTGGAAACAGGGACTGCAGTCCAGCCCCAGGCTCAACACCTGGCGCCGGGCATTGAGGGGGGGCGTAAAGTTTGGATCGGAAGATCCGTAGATCGCCACCAGGGGGCGATCCAGCGCCGCCGCCACATGCATCAGGCCGGAGTCGTTGCTCACCACGGCATCCGCAAGGGAAAGCAGATCCACGGCCTGGGCCAGGGAGGTGCACCCCGCCAGACTGGCGCAGCCCCCCCCTGCCTGGGCAGCGATATTGTCGCACACCGGGCGGTCTTTATCCGATCCAAACAGCCATACCCGCCAGCCTTCCTCCACATACTGCCGCGCCAGGGCGGCGTAATATTCGGCGGGCCAGCGTTTGGCCTCGCCGAATTCCGCGCCGGGGCAGAGCGCCAGCAACCGCTGGTTCGCCGGTTTTTGCAGTTGCAAGGCGGCGAGGGCATGGCGGACATCGTCCGGATCCACTTCCAGCCGCGGCGGCGGAATATCCGGAACCCGGGCGCTGGCGGCGTCATCCGCGAGGGCGACGAAGCGCTGCACCGTCATGGTCAGAAAGGACTTGTCCAGCTTGCGGATATCATTGAGGAGACCGTAGCGCATTTCTCCCCGCCAGCCGGTGCGCCGGGGGATGCCCGCTGCCCAGGGAACGATGGCGGATTTCCAGGAGTTGGGCAACAAAATGGCCTGCTCATAGCGTCCGCGCAGGGATCTGCCCAGCGCCCAGCGCCGCCGCAGCGCCAGCTTGCCGTGCCCCAGAGGCATTTCCACGCCAGCCCGGACTTCGGGCATGCGTTGCAGCAGGGGCAGGCTCCAGCCCGGCGCCAGTACGTCGATGGCGGTTTCCGGCTGGCGCGCTTTCAGCGTCCGGAACAGGCTCTGGGCCATGACCATATCGCCCACCCAGGAGGGGCCAACCACGAGTATTGCAGGATGCAAGTTTGTCTCGATTCCGGTGCCGGGTCTGCTGAATTCAGTCGATAAGCAGGTAGTGGGTGCTGCAGTAGGGGCACACCGCCTCACCGCTGTTTGCGATGGGCAGATAGACCCGGGGATGCAGGCTCCAGACCTCCTCTTCCGGCAGAGGGCAGCTCAGGGGCAACTGCTCGCGGCTGACCTTGACGACGCTGGCCCGGGTTTGCTGTGCGGCTTCGGCGCTCATGATTTGTCTCCGTTTACATAGGTCAGCCAGCCATGATGTACTGGCGAACGACCGTGTACGACATCGAAATACTTCTTTTGCAAATGTTCGGTAATGGGCCCGCGGCCACCGTTACCGATGCTGCGGTTGTCCACTTCACGAATCGGCGTGACTTCCGCTGCCGAGCCGGTGAAGAAGGCCTCATCGGCGATGTAAACCTCGTCACGGGTGATACGCTTTTCCACCACCTGCAGATCCGATTCATCCGCCAGCTGCATGATGGTGCGGCGGGTGATGCCGTCCAGGGCGGAAGACAGATCCGGCGTATAGAGCACCCCGTCACGCACGATGAAGATGTTTTCCCCCGAACCTTCCATGACGAAGCCCTGGCTGTCGAGGAGCAACGCTTCGTCATAGCCGTTGTCCAGAGCCTCCTGCAGCGCCAGCATGGAATTGATGTAATTGCCGTTGGCCTTGGCGCGGCACATGGTGATGTTCACATGATGGCGGGTGAAGGACGAAACCCGGACACGGATGCCTTTTTCCATGGCTTCCTCGCCCAGATAGGCGCCCCAGGTCCAGGCTGCGACAATGGCGTGGACTTGCAGGTTGTCGGCGCGCAGCCCCATGCCTTCCGAGCCATAGAAGCACATGGGGCGCAGGTAGGCGGAATCCAGATGGTTCTCGGCCACCGCCGCAATCTGCGCCCGGTTCAGGGTTTCCCGGTTCCAGGGGATATCCATGCGCAGAATATGCGCGGACTGAAACAGGCGTTCGGTATGATCCTGCAGACGGAAAATGGCCGGCCCCTTGTCCGTATGGTAGGCGCGCACGCCTTCGAACACACCCATGCCGTAATGCATGGTGTGGGTGAGCACATGCACCTGGGCCTCGCGCCAGGGTATCATCTCACCGTCCATCCAGATCAGGCCGTCTCGGTCTGCCATTGTCTGCATCTTCAATCTCCAGTCGTCATTCGGACGCCTCTAAGGAATCTCTGATCGAGTCATCATCCCGGCACTGGCCAGGATCCACTGTTCTGTGATTGGCCGAATCATGCAGAAGCGCCCATGATTTGCCGCCAGGCCTGCTGCACCAGTTGCCGCTCCTGCCGCAATGTTTCCCTGTCCACCAGCCCGGTCTGTTCCTGCAGCGCCAGGCGATGGTAGACATCACGGAAACGCTGGTAGGCGAGAACCAGAGACTCGCCCTGGGAAGCAGGGATCAGCCCCGCGTCCACCAGCGCTTCCAGCAAGCGGATATTGTCGGTCCAGGCAGCCAGCGCCGGCACTTCCCGCGCCCACCTCAGAACAGCATATTGAACCATAAACTCGATATCAGTGATACCGCCTTTCCCCTGCTTGATATCAAATTTTTCTACGCTGCTTTTGTCCAGATTCTGGCGCATTTTTTCCCGCATTTCCCGCACTTCCCGGCGCAGCGTTTCCCCATCACGTTGTTGTCCCAGCACCTGGGAGCGCACGCGCCCGAATTTTTCCGCCAGGGCGGTATCCCCGGCCACGACACGCGCCCGCACCAGGGCCTGATGTTCCCAGGCCCAGGCCTGATTCAATTGATATTTTTCGAAACCGCTCAAAGAGCCGACCAGCAGGCCGGAGTTTCCATTCGGCCGCAGGCGCATGTCCACCTCATAGAGAACCCCCGAGGGGGTGCGGGTATTGAGCAGATGCACCATGCGCTGCCCCAGACGTGCATAGAACACATCATTGGCTACGGATTTGGGGCCGTCGGTCACGGCAGTCTGGGGATAGTCCGCATGGAGAAACACCAGATCCAGATCGGAACCATAGCCCAGCTCCAGCCCGCCGAGCTTGCCATAGCCCAGCACGGCAAAGCCCTTGCCTTCCACTCCTGCGGGACGCCCATGGCGCTCCAGCAGGTAGTCCCAGGCAAGCTGCAATACATGCTCCAGCACCACTTCTGCAATTTCCGTCAGATAGTCGCTGACCACCATCAGGGGGATGGCGCCGGTGATGTCCGCCGCCGCAGTGCGCAGGCGATTGCCCGCCGCAAACTGGCGCAGACGCTCCATTTGCTGCTCCAGGTCATGGGGATCGATCCTGGCGAGCAGGGTCTTCAATTCACTATTCAGCTCTTCCCGGCGCAGGGGTGCGTACAGCTGGCCCGGATCGAGAAGCTCGTCCAGAAGCACCGGATAGCGTACCAGGCGGCCGATGACCCAGCGGCTTTCGCTGCCCAGACGCACCAGCTGTTGCAGCACCTGGGGGTTTTCCAGCAGCAGATCCAGATAGGCGGTGCGGCGCACAATGGCCTGCAGCAACTCCAGCAGGCGCTCCAGGGTCAGACAGGGTTGGACAACCCGGGCGATATCCTCAAGCAGCTGCGGCATGAGCTGATCCAGCTTCTGTCTGGCCGACTCCGACAGGGTACGACAGGCAGGGCTCTGCCGGAAAGCCCGCAGCTGGCGGATGACATCCTCGGCCGCATCAAAACCCGCCTCCGACAGCAGCGCCGCAGCCTGGTCTTCATTATCAATCCGCCAGGCTTTTTCCAGGGGATGCTGCTGGTCGTCAGCATCGGCGAAGACCTGGGAAAAATGCCGCTCCACCTGCTGGCGGTGGGCATCGAGCGCCGGCAGGAACTCTTCCCAGGAGGCATATCCCATGCTTCGCGCCAGGCGCTGTCTTCCATCCGCATCCGCATCCGCAGGTAGGAGATGGGTCTGTTCATCTTTCCAGGCCTGCAGGCGGTTCTCCGTCAGGCGCAGAAACTCATAGGCCCGGGTGAGCCGGGAAACCACCTCTTCCTCCATCAGCTGCTTTTGCTGCAGTTGCTGCAACACCTGCAAAATCGGGCGGATTTGCAGATCCCGGTCCCGGCCACCATAGACCAATTGGAAGGCCTGGCCGATGAACTCGATTTCCCGGATCCCACCCTGGCCGAGCTTGATGTTTGCATCCATGCCCCGGTGGTGCATTTCCGCCTGAATGCGGCGCTTCATGTCACGGATGGCGTCGATGGAGCCAAAATCGATGTAGCGGCGGTACACGAAGGGTCGCAATATACCCAGCAGTTGCTCCTGGTACACGCCCTCCCCGGTGATGGCCCGGGCCTTGATCATGGCGTAGCGCTCCCATTCGCGGGCCTGGGAAGCATAATAGGTTTCCATGGCGTTGAAGCTCAAAGCCAGGGGGCCCGCCTCACCAAAAGGGCGCAGGCGCATGTCCACGCGGAATACGAAGCCATCTTCCGTCTGCTTGCCCAGGGCATTGATCAGCTGCCGTCCCAGGCGGGTGAAGAACTGCTCGTTGCTCAGGGGGCGGCGGCCATCGGTTTCCCCGTGGGCGGGGAAGGTGAAGATGAGGTCGATATCCGAGGACAGGTTGAGCTCTCTGGCGCCGAGCTTGCCCATGCCCAGCACCACCATGGTCTGTTCCTGTCCCGCGCCATCCCGGGGCATGCCCCATTGCTGCACCGCCCAGGCCGTCAGGCGCTCCAGGCTCTGGCGGATGCATACATCCGCCAGCTCCGAAAGGTCTTCCAGGGTTTCGCTCAGGGGGGCCTTGCCCGTGATGTCCCGCCAGATAATACGCAGCATCTGGCGGCGGCGAAAATAGCGCAGCGCAGGAAGCAGGGTGGCTTCATCGGCAACGCCCTGCAGTCCGGTTTGCAGCTGCGCGGCCATATCCCCGGCCTGCAGCGGATAATCCAGAGCGCCGCCTTGCGCCAGATCCAGCAGCAGATCCGGGTAGCGCAGACAAGTCTGGGCGACATAATCACTGGCCGCCCATACCTGCCGTTGATCACGGGTGAAATCTTCTGTTGCGAGCATTTCCGCCTGGGGGCATGCCGACCATTGCGCCAGCAGCTCTCCCAGGCGATCCGCCGCGGGCATCAATCCGTACCGGCCGCCTGGGTGGCGAACTTGCGCAACGCGCCGGTCATTTTCTCTATCAGCATGTTTTTGTCCGTAATGCCGTGGCGGACAGCGATCCAGGCGGGGTCATTCCAGCCGATATTGACCTTTCCCCCGGCATCTTCCCACACGATATATTTCATGGGCAGGTCGATGGCCGTGGATGGCTGGCTCTGCATCAGCAGGGAACCGGCCTTGGGCTTGCCGAAAATCAGCAGCTCTACGGGTTTGAGGTCAATATCGACACCCTTGGCAGCCTTGCCGTGATTGACCCGGGCAACGACGTTAAAGCCTGCGTCTGCGACGATTTTTTCCAGGCGATCCACGGTTTCGGCAACGCCATGACTGCTGCTCATGACCACCAGTCCCTGAGCCGCCTGGGCAGGCGACATGAGCAATATACCAAGTACGAATAACAATTTTTTCATGCGGGTTTTCTCCTTGTGGGCGCAATTTTCGGATCGGAGGCCTGATACCGGCCAAATGCTAACTCTGGCACAGCAGCGATTGGCTTATTGGGTATAATACATACCCATTATGCACCAGATTTCTCACTGTTGAACAATTTTCCACGTTCATTACCATGATGTTTTGCGGCTTTTACCCCTACAGGTTCCATTATCCGCCATACCTGAGCAAACCACAGGTCGCCCGGAAGAAAAAACGCCGCCATGCATCCTTATATCATAGCCAACGACAAGGAAGAACCCGGGTCATGAGCCGCTGCCCATCATTCATCCTGCTTCTGCTGGCTATAGCCATGCCCGCCGGCAACAGCCTTGCCGCGGCAGCACCGGATCCTCAACCCACTCCAGCAACCGAGCTGACCCTGGGCGTGTTTTCCTACTTCTCCCCGGCGGAGGCCAACGTACGTTACCAGCCGTTGGCGGATTACCTGAATTCGCGCCTGACAAGCTTCAAAATCAAGCTGAAAGTAATGAACCTGCATGAAATCGACGATGCCCTGGCGAGCAGGGATCTGGATTTCATCATCACCAACCCCGGGCATTATATTCTTCTGCGCGAGCGCTACAACCTGAAGGGCGCCCTGGCCACCATCGTACGCAAGACCGGGGAAGGGCAGTCTACCCAGCAAACCGGGGGCGTCATCTTTACCCGGCAGAAGCGGACGGACATCTCCCGGCTTGAAGACCTGGAGGGAAAATGGATTGCCGTGGCCGGCACCAAGCATTTGGGCGGCTATCAGGCGCAGGCCTATGAGTTGCTTCAGGCAGGCATCCTGCTGCCCCAGGATGCGCACCTGATCGAAACCGGAGAGTATGACGCGGTCATCGACGCCGTTATATCAGAAAACGTGGACGCCGGCTTCGTTCCCGCCGGGGTACTGGAGGACGCCTGGATGTCCGGGGAGCATTCCCTGGATGTCGTCAAGACGATCAACACCAGCAAACCACCGGGTTTTCCCTATATGGTTTCCACCCGGCTCTATCCCCAGTGGCCGGTATTTGCGTTGCCACATGTGGAACAGGAGTTCATTGACGCCTTCCTGGCGGGCCTGGCGACCCTGAAGCCCGGCCATCCCGCTGCCCAGGCAGCAAATATCGCCGGCTTTTCCCCCCCGGCCGATTATCATTCGGTGGAAAATATCATTCAGGCGCTGGAGCTGCCGCCGTATGATGTCGCCCCCATCATCACCTTGCCGGACATCTGGGAGCAACACAAGCTTACCGGCAGCATCCTGCTGCTGGCCACCCTGGTCATCCTGGTGCTGCTGCATTTGCTCATCACCCGCAACCGGCAGCTGCATACCCAGCGCCTTCTGGCGGAAGATTCGGCAAGTCATTTCGAGCAAATTATTCATGCCGCCCAGGCTGGCACCTGGAAATGGAACATCAAAACGGGCAACGCCATTTTCAATGACCGCTGGGCGGAAATCATTGGCTACACCCTGGCCGAACTGTCCCCCATCAGCATCGACACCTGGGTTCAGCTGACCCACCCGGATGATTTCGAAGCGGCGCAAAAACTCGTACAGCAACATTTCCGTGGGGAAACAGAGTATTTCGAATGCAGCTTTCGCATGCGACACAAGGACGGGCATTGGGTATGGATACAATCCCGGGGCAAGGTGACCAACTGGGAGGCCGACGGCACACCGTTGTGGATGTTCGGTACGCACATGGACATCACCGAACGCAAGGAAGCTTCTCTGGCCCTCCAGGCAAGTCAGGCCAAGTATCAACAGCTTGTTGACAACGTCGGCGAAAAATTCATCATCTACAGCCACCGCGGTCTGGCCGGGGAACTTACCTATGTGAGTGACGGGGTGACCAGCATCTTTGGCCTGGCCAAGGAAGAAGCTCTCGGCAGGAGCTGGTTCGAGCTAGTGAACTGGCTTCCCCAGGATGTGGAAAAGGCCAATGCCTATATGAAGCAACGCATGGATGACAAGGCGACTTTCATGCAGTTTGAAATGCACTTTGTCCTCCCTTCCGGCAGCAAGCACACCGTGCGCATTTCCTCTCACCCGGTATGGGACGCCAGGGGAAACATCATTTCCATCGACGGCATCGCCGAGGACATTACCGAACAAACGCGCTCACAGGAAAGAGCCCGCATGGCGGCCACGGTTTTTGCACACTCCCAGGAGTCCATCATCATCACCGACACGGATGCATTGATCATCGACTGCAATCCGGCCTCCGGCAGATTGACCGGCTACAGCCGTGAAGAGCTCATCGGGCGCAACCCCCGGCTGTTCGCCTCCGGCACCCATACCGCCGGCTATTACAAGCACCTGTGGCAAACCCTGTCTTCCGGACGGGTCTGGCAGGGAGCATTCCGCAATCTGCGCAAGAATGGTACGCCCTACTGGATAGAAGCCTCCATTTCCCCCATCAAGGATCACGACGGAAATATTACCCAGTATGTGGCCGTCTCCAGGGACATTACCCGCAGGAAACAGCAGCTGGGCGCCCTTCGCCAGGCCAAGCGCGAAGCCCAGGCCGCAAACAACGCCAAATCAGAATTCGTCGCTAACATCAGCCATGAAATCCGCACCCCCATGAACGCCATTCTGGGCTTTACCGATCTCTGCCTGGAAGGCGACCTTGCCCCCAAGCAAAGAAAGTATCTGAGAAATGTAAAGGAATCGGCACACACCATGCTCAGCCTGATCAACGAGATTCTGGATTTCTCCAAGATCGAGGCAGGCAAGCTGGTTGTCGAGTCCATCCCCTTTGATCTGGAAAAGGAATTGGCCGCCATCACCTCCATGACCCGGCAGCTGATCCATACCAAGGAAGTCGAGCTGCAACTCGTTCACACGCCCGGTGGGTCGAGCATCCTCCTTGGAGATCCCCTGCGGCTGAAACAGATCCTGACCAACCTCACCAGCAACGCCGTCAAGTTCACCAACCGGGGGATAATCCGCATTTCCGTGACAGAACTGAAGCGTGAAGCCAGCAGCATCGAGCTGGAATTTTCCGTCTGCGATACCGGCATCGGCATGAGCGGAGATAAACTTGACAGCATATTTCAGCCTTTTTCCCAGGCCGACAGCAGCACCACCAGGAAATTCGGCGGCACCGGACTCGGACTGACAATCTCATCACAACTGATAGAAAACATGGGGGGCAAAATCAAGGTCAAGAGCGAACCTGGTATTGGCAGTACCTTTTATTTTCGCCTCAGCTTTCCCCTGCTCGGGGAAGAAGAACTCGCTGAAAAGCCCGAAGGCGCCCTGCAGCAACCCTTCAAACAGCTGCAAAATACCCGGGTGTTACTGGTGGAAGACAATGAAATCAACCGTGAGCTTGCCACAGAAGTACTGGAGCGCCATCGCTTGCTTGTAGATACTGCCGGCGATGGCAAGGAGGCGTTGGTGAAATTGGAACAGAACCAGTATGACCTGCTGCTGATGGACATACAAATGCCCATCATGGATGGCTACGAGGCAACCTGGGCAATTCGCAACCAGCTCAAACTGGGGAAGCTACCCATCATCGCCCTGACTGCCAGCACTTCTTCCTCCGTTCGGGAAAAGTGCATGCGCGCCGGCATGGACGACTACATATCCAAACCTATCGATATCCACGAACTGATGGGGAAAATCGACAAGATCATCAGCCCCATCTCGCAGAAAATCACAGCCAGTCAAACGCTCACGCCTTTTGGCCGTCCCCAGATGCCCAAGCCCTTCCCGCCACTTCCGGGCGTTGACACGGTTCAGGCCATGCAAAGACTGACGCTGGATAAAGACGACTACACCAGACTACTCAAGAAATTTGCGGCCAGCCACCGCCAGGACACCAAGCTACTCACTGACCTGATAGGGGAAGAAAAATGGGAGGATGCCTGCCGCCTGGCACATACCCTGAAAGGACTGTCCAGCACCATTGGCGCAACCGGACTGTCTCATATGGCAGCCCGGCTCGAACAGCAGTGCAAGACACCACCCACTTCCCGCAGATCGCCGGAAGACGGCAATACCTCGAACGCCACTCCCGACGATTTGAACGCCTTGCTGGATGAAGCCGGCAAGGCGCTGAAGGAAATCACCCAGCATATAGACAAGCTACAGGAAAGCACTGCTCCGACTGCCCCCGGCCAGCCGGAACAAACACCGGATCTGGAACAACGCCTGAGTTCCCTGCTGAAACTTGCAGAACAGTACAATGTCTCCGCCCTGGCCGAAGCCAATGCCCTGCTTGCGCTGACAACAGAAAGCACCATTCTCGGCGAGTTACAGAATATTCGGGACGACCTGGAAAATTTTGATTTTGATGCGGCCGCTGCCGGCCTCAAAACCCTATTGGTACACATATGAGCACTGTAACAAAATCCGCCGATATCCTGATTGTTGACGACAACCCCGACATGATTCACTTGCTGAGCAAACTGCTTACGGACAGAGGGCATCACGTTCGAGCAACGAAAGACAGTGAACTGGCGCTGAAAGTCGCACAATCCACTCCCCCGGAACTATTCTTGCTGGACATCAGCATGCCCGGCATGGACGGATACGAACTCTGCACCGAGCTGAAGAAGCTGGAGACCCTGCAGGACATACCGGTAATTTTCGTAACCGGCCACGAACAGGAAGAGCACAAGATAAAGGCTTTTGACGCGGGCGGCGTGGACTACATCTGCAAGCCCATTCACGCGGAAGAACTGATGTCACGGGTCAACAGCCATGTAGAACTGTACCGCCTGCGGCAACACCTGCAGCTGCAGGTAGAGGAAAAAACCAGGGAGCTGGCAGAAACCCTGACCGCCTTGCGCGTGCTCATGACTCAGCAGCAGCAGGACAGCAAGGAAACCGAAAAAAACATATTGAACAACATCAACAGCCTGGTGATTCCCTACGCAGAACGGCTGCGGAAAACCCCCCTGAACGAAAACCAGCAGAATATCGTGGACATGCTCATCGCCAACCTGAAACAGGTATCGGATTCACTGATCGACAACCACGATTTGCTGCAAATGAAGCTCACCCGCGTGGAAATCCAGGTAGCCAACCTCATCAAGGAAGGCAAACAAACCAAGGAGATCGCATCCCTGCTCAACCTCTCCGACCTGACCATATCCACCCACCGGAAAAACATCCGCAAGAAGCTGAACATCCGGGATCGCAAGCTTTCCCTGAACGCCTATCTATCCTCACTCTGAAGGGCATTAGGGCACCCCTTTAATTCTCCATGTGTAAGGTTTAAGCCTTACGCATGGAGAATTAAAGGCCCTTTCAGCGTCCCCCCAAAAGCGCCAGAACAAGGCGAAGATCGCTGCTCCACATCCAGCATGGGTATTTTTCCTACCCGAAAAAACGCTGCCCAGTCCTCATTACCTCTAGCATCAATCCACCGCATAATCAATGCTCCAAACATTCGGGAAGTCCCGATCAAGTTTGGGCGAAACAGGTTGTGATTGAAACGGCGCTGATCGCTGCCAACAGCAAAATTCCTGGCCAGGTTTTTGGTGCAGTGAATTGCAGGATGCGGCCTCACGGCTTGATCAGTCTTCCTTCACCGCCATCAAATGATGCGCGTGAATAGCGCCAACTGAAGCCAGGAGTGCAACATATGCTAACAACTGCGGCTCTTTCCGTCGATGCAGCGTCTGCACCGGGAAACCCGGACAGCTTCAGTACGCAATTGAAGCTGATACACGAACGCATCCAGAGACAACACCCTATCGTCTCCTGTATCGAAGTCGCATTGCACCAGGCGCCCGGCAGCACCCCGAAAACCTACTCTACTTTTTCAAAGCACAACACACACAATGACTTCCAGGGACAAGCGGTTGGGCAGAAATTCCGGGGAGCCCATGATCTTGGCCGAACCAGACGCCATGAAGCGCCTGACTTCATGATCGATTCCGGCACCCAATCCGCTTTACGCGTACCCTTTACGGTTGATGAGCAACTGTGGGGATTTGTTTTTTTCACGGCACAGAACAAACATGGCTTCACCCCCCGAATCATCAAACAGATGCATGTCTATACGCGGGTGATTACACAGCTTGTCACCAGCGAACACCGCTCTGCAGAAAGCCTGGATTCCACCATATCCGCCATCCTGCGCCTGAACAAGGTAAGCAATTCCGAGTCTCCTGATCATCTCAAGCGGGTCGCACACTATTCCCGCCTGATTGCAGAAAACTGCGCCACCACCTACTCCCTGTCCAGGCAATGGATCGAACACCTGTTCCTGTTCGCCCCCCTGCATGATATCGGCAAGATATTCGTGCCGGAGGAGTTGCTGGCAAAACCCGGGCCACTTTCGCCGAAGGAGTTTGCACAGATGAAAACCCACACCCTGAAAGGGCGGGAAATCATCGACCACATGATCGACAGTTTCGGCTACCAGGAAGACATCCATCACACAGGCATGCTCCGAAACATCATTGCCCTGCACCACGAGTCCATTGACGGCAGTGGCTACCCTTTCGGGCTCAAAGACCATGAAATACCCCTGGAGGCGAGAATCGTGGCGGCAGCCGATGTACTGGATGCGTTGATGACAAAGCGGCCCTACAAGGACGCCTGGTCCGTGGACAAAAGCATACGGAAATTGTGCAAGCTGGCAGGGAACAGGCTGGACCCGGAGTTTGTCGAGATCCTGGCATCCAGCAGGGAAGAGTTGCTAGAAATCCGCGCCGCCTGTGGCACCCGAATGCCTGCTGAACCAGGAAAACGAGGAAACCGGTTGTCGACATGAAAGACCTGCCCTCCAATCCGGTCATACTCTCTTTCAGAGGCATAGAAGGGCTGGGCCGAAAAAGCCTGGCGTTCCTTTTTTCCGCCCAGAAAACGACCAGATATGAAATCGTTGACGAGCACCCGGATGCCATAAAGATCATTGACATAGATGACCACCTCGGGAAAGCCGCCTGGGAAGACCTGCAAGCTTCCGGCGGGGGACAACCCGGAGCCCCTGTTGTCATTGTGGGCCGTGAGCCCCTGGACGTGGTAAACGGCATCTCCCTGCAAAAGCCCTTTCTCCCCAGACAGTTGCTGGCCGCAGTTGAGTCCCTTGCGGCAGAGATCAGAAACCAGATGGCGCCCCCCCCGGGCGATACCGGAACGCCTGCAGGAGAAGAGCCAGCCCCATCCGCCGCCAAAAAAACCCTGTCACCCGGCATCACTTCCGCTACAAACAAACGGGAAGCCCTCACCCATATCGGCACCACGCCAGATGTGGATCTGGACGATCCTAATGCTGTTGCCGAGGTGCAATATGACCCCGGGCAGTTTCTTGTACAGCGCATGCTCGAGCTCATCGAGCTGGCGGCGAAGGAGAAAAAGTATATCCATGTCGGCTGCTGTGGCGTGGTGTTTTATATTGACCCCCATCAGCACTGCATCCGCACCCTGGTGAAAGAAAGAAACCTCCGGACATTCGGTGCCCTTCCTCTGGATTACGACACCTTTGTGTACCACAAGGAAGCAAGGCTGCCCGTGGAAATCGAATCTCTGGGATTCAGCTTCCCCAATGAAGATTTTGTCTGGCGCATGATACTGGCCAGCTCCCGGGGACGGCTTCCCAAAAACACCGACCTGGATCAACGCTATCTTCTGCAGCCCTGGCCAAACCTTGCCCAGTTGCTGTTGTTTCCCCATGTCATGCAGGTCTCGGCCGCCTGGGCTGCCTCACCGAAGTCCATTCGGGAAATGGCCGGGGAGCTGGACATACCCCAGCGATACATCTTTACCTTCTTTGCTGCAGCGAACACCATGGGCTACTTGCAGTCGGCAGGTGCAACCGATGACCAGGCACCACAACCCACCCGCAAGACAAAAGCCGAAGGCAGGGGACTGCTTTCCCGCTTGCTGAAAACCCGTTGACAGCTGCATATGCCCCATCTGAAGAGAATGGACAGCAACACCTACCCCACACCTATCCTACTGTTTTTATATAACTTATCCATTCTATTAGGTAATTTTAATACCCAAAATACCGTCAGCCGTTCCTTATTACTTTGTGCATAGATTCACAGCATAATTTGTATCAGGTGAACTGGATCACAAACATATTTTCATTTGATCTGAACCGCTCTCGCCTGAGGATCGCCGCCATTGCAAACAAAGCATGGCCTTCCACAAGCCACCGGTTCCATGTACTTACAGGAAACAGCAAATGTCTGAAAACCATACCACTGGAAAAACCAAACTGGCGTACGCCCTGATGACCATATTCATCACCAGCCTTTCCAGCACCCCCCATGCCGAAGCAGATGCTTTCGACAGGGCCGTCAACAAGGCGGGCAAGCAACGCATGATTACCCAGCGGGTGCTGAAAGACTATGCAATGGTCGGCATGAATATGGAAGTGGGCAACCCTGCCAAAGACCTCAAGGCCCTCGTCGTCCAGTTTGATAGCAGCCTCAAGGATCTGCAGTCGCTGTCCATGAGCGAGGAAGTAGCCAAAAGCCTTGGCGAAATCGAAAAACTGTGGACGCCGATCAAAACCACGCTGCAGGCCCCCCCGGTAAAAGAAAAGGTTGGCGAGCTACAAAAAGACCTGGACCGGCTTCTCGAGGCCTGTGACGAAAATACCCACCTGATCGCCCGGGAAGCCAACAACCAAACCGGCGGCATCGTGGACACCGCGGGAAGGCAGCGCATGCTGTCCCAGCGCATGGCGGCCCTCTATATGCTGAAAGCCTGGAAAATCGAAGACCCCCGCTTCCAGGAAAAGCTCACCAAATCCATGGAAGAGTTTTCTACCGCCCACAAGCTTCTTGAAGCATCTCCTCTTACCACAGAGGATATTCGCACCAAGCTGGCCCGCGTGAAAAAAGCGTATGCCTGGTTCGAAATGATGGGCAATTCCAAATCAAACAGAGTCATCCCCTCCCTTATCAACAAGTCTGCAAAAAGCATTCTTGCCGATATGGATGAAGTGACCACCTTATACACGCAAATCAACGAGTAATTTGCATTGCAGGAACTTGGAGATCGAACAATGAATATTTTATCAAAAACAATATCCGCTCTTTTTCTGGCAACAGCATTCCTTATGTTCGGCAGTACAGTCCACGCCGAAGATGCAAATGCCGACGGCAACAACCTCGCGCAACTCATCGATATCGCTGGCAAGCAGCGCATGCTGTCGCAGAAAATCGCCAAGGCATATTTTTTCTACGGACAAGGCATCCGTCCGGAGAAAACCCGCAAGCAGCTATTTGACAGCATCAAGGAATTCAACGGCAACTACGCGCTTCTGAAAAAGAAAGTCAAGATTCAGGGCGTACAGGACATGCTGGTATATATCGACATGGCCAAGACCGAGCTGGCACAGCTCGCCAGAGAGCCGTACAGCAAGGAAAACGCCTCCCTGGTCATGGATTACAGCGAAACCATGCTGGAAGGCAGCCAGGATATCGTCACCCGGCTGGAAAACCTTTCCAAGCTGAAAAAAGAGGCCATCGTGGATCTTTCCGGCCGCCAGCGCATGCTCGCCCAGCGCATCGCCAAATACTATATCGCCTATCAGGCCGGTTTTCGGGATCACAATACCGTCGAACAGCTGAAAACCGCCGTGACGGAATTTGAAACAGCCCACACCACGCTGAGTAAGGCAAAACGCAATACGATCCAGATCAAAGCAGAACTGGCCAAGGTGGAAAAACTGTGGAACGTAGTAGCCAGATTCTACAAAGATGTGGAAAGAGGTGGTCTACCCGTTATCGTCCTTGCTACTACAGACAACATCATGGAAAGCATGGATCGGATCACCCATCAGTATGTAGCGGCACTGGGTTCATAAACCCGGCGCAGGCATTTTCCCTGAAAAGGAGAACATGACATGAAAAACACCATCCTCACCGCAATGATCTTTGGGATCATCCAGATCAACGTCCATGCAACCATTTCCTCTGGCCAGGCTTCCAGCCTGAAGATGGTGAATGAGGATCTGGTACTGGATCAATCACTGGCCATCGAATGGGCGAGGGATGCCAAACTGGCAAAGACCATGTGTGATACCGGGCACCCTTTATGGCAAAGCTTCAAGCCGGAAACCGTTGCCTTGGGCACTGACCGCAGCCGTGCGGATATCTGCCTGCAGGACGGCATGATGAACTGGTACGAAGCCAGCGCCTGGATCTCCCATCTGAACAAACATGCATTTCTGGGATACAGCGACTGGCGCCTTCCCCACACCAGACAAAGTGATACCACCTGCTCCCATCGCTTCGAGAGCGAGCTTTCACAGGAATACTTTACCTTTGGCTCTGGCTGCAAAAACAGCGAACTGAGCCACCTTTTCCATTCATCCCTGGGCAACCCGGCCAACAGGGGGCGGGAATGCAAGCAGGACTGCCTGACCAATCCCGGGCCTTTCCGGAATGTATCTGATTCCATGTACTGGTCAGGAACGGAAATCTCTTTTGACTCTTCCCTGGTTGGTGTTTTTGATATCGGCAGCGACTGGCAGGATGCAGAAAACAAAACTTCGGATCTTCTGCATGTATGGCCTGTACGCTCACTGAACTGACCCGGCATTACAGCCTGCCAGACAAAAAGCCCCTGCCTTGAAACAAGGCAGGGGCTTTTCTTTATCGCCGGGTTTGACCCCGTCCAGCGGACGCCGGTATTTACATCATACCGCCCATGCCGCCCATACCACCCATGCCACCCATATCAGGCATGGCCGCCGCACCGGCATCATCCTTGGGCTCTTCCGCCACCATACACTCGGTGGTGATCATCAGGCCGGCAACAGAGGCTGCGTTTTGCAATGCGCTGCGAGCCACCTTGGTGGGGTCGAGAATACCCATTTCCACCATATCACCGTACTCGCCATTGGCCGCATTGTAACCGTAGTTTCCTTCCCCATTGGCGACTTCATTCTGCACTACGGAAGGCTCGCCACCGGCATTGGCCACGATCTGACGCAGAGGCTCTTCCATTGCACGGCGAGTCAGGGTGATACCCACGTTCTGGTCTTCGTTGTCGCCGGTCAGGCCGACAATAGCGCGCTCGGCACGAATCAATGCAACACCACCACCGGGCACGATACCTTCTTCAACCGCCGCACGGGTAGCGTGCAGGGCGTCTTCAACACGGGCTTTCTTTTCTTTCATTTCCACTTCCGTGGCTGCGCCAACCTTGATTACCGCAACACCACCGGACAACTTGGCCAGACGCTCTTGCAGTTTTTCACGGTCGTAGTCTGAAGAGGTCTCTTCCGCCTGGGCGCGAATCTGCTCACAGCGGGCCTTGATGTCGTCAGCACTGCCAGCACCGTCGATAATGGTAGTCTCTTCCTTGGTAATGCTGATTTTCTTGGCCGTACCCAGATCGTCCAGGGTCACTTTTTCCAGGGCCAGGCCGACTTCTTCGGAAATCACAGTGCCGCCAGTGAGGATGGCAACATCCTGCAGCATGGCCTTGCGACGATCACCAAAGCCTGGAGCCTTCACCGCAGCCACTTTGACGATGCCACGCATGGTGTTGACCACCAGGGTCGCCAGCGCTTCGCCTTCCACGTCTTCTGCAACAATCAGCAGGGGACGTCCGGATTTGGCGACGGCTTCCAGTATCGGCAGCAGATCGCGGATATTAGAGATCTTCTTGTCGTGCAGCAGGATGAACGGGTCTTCCATTTCCACGGACATGCTTTGCTGGTCGTTGATGAAGTAGGGCGACAGATAACCACGGTCAAACTGCATGCCTTCAACCACATCCAGTTCATTGTTCAAGGAAGTGCCTTCTTCAACAGTGATAACACCTTCCTTGCCAACTTTGTCCATGGCATCGGCAATGATGTCACCGATGTTCTTGTCAGAGTTGGCGGAGATGGAACCTACCTGGGCAATGGCCTTGGAGTCGGCACAGGGCTTGGACAGTTCCTTGAGCTGTTCCACAGCAGCTTCCACGGCCTTTTCCATGCCGCGCTTTAGGTCCATTGGGTTCATACCGGCGGCAACAGCCTTGAGGCCTTCACGCACCATGGCCTGAGCCAGAACGGTTGCCGTGGTGGTACCATCACCAGCCACATCAGAGGTCTGGGAAGAAACCTCCTTGACCATTTGTGCGCCCATATTTTCAAACTTGTCGGACAATTCGATTTCCTTGGCCACCGACACGCCATCTTTCGTGATGGTCGGGGCACCAAAGGATTTTTCCAGCACCACATTGCGGCCTTTGGGGCCGAGGGTGACTTTTACGGCATTTGCCAGAACATTTACGCCAGCCAGCATTCGCTGACGGGCTTCTTCACCAAATTTCACTTCTTTTGCAGACATGTTTCCACTTCCTTAAATCTAAAAATTGATCAATACGGGGGATGGGCCTCAACCGGAAAAAACCGGGCGCACAACCCCCTGCCCGGGGCGTAAAGACGCTCAGTCTTCGATGACGCCCATGATGTCTTCTTCGCGCATGACCAGCAGTTCTTCGCCGCCGATCTTGACTTCGGTGCCGGCATATTTGCCAAACAGCACTTTGTCACCCACTTTCACATCCAGAGGACGAACTTCGCCACTGTCGGTGATCTTGCCGTTTCCGGCAGCAATGACTTCACCTTCTATGGGCTTTTCGGTAGCGCTGTCCGGAAGCACAATGCCACCGGGGCTGGTGCGCTCTTCTTCCATGCGGCGGATGACCAATCGATCATGCAATGGACGGATCTTCATAGATAAACTCCTAATATACCTTGGTTTTGTTGCGTTACGATTTGGGGGAGGGGATTAGCACTCCCCCGCAGTGAGTGCTAATAATAGGGGCGAAACCGGGAAAGTCAACCCCAGGGAGTGGAAAATTCCGGCGCCTGGAGTAGTGTGAGCATACATATTTCAATCATCATCCCGGCGATATTCTCCCTGAATGATGTTTACGCGGCGGACTTCCACATCCGGCGCCGGGCCTGAACCCGGGGGGGAGGGTGACAGGGCGCCACTGCGCTTCAACATTGCGATGATAAATTTTCGGCGCAACGGCGGCACCAAGATCAGAAAGCCGATAATATCGGTAATGAACCCGGGGAACAAAAGCATGACTCCGGACATCATCAACAGGGCACCTTCCAGCATTTCCAGGGCCGGCGCCTCTCCCCGGGCCATGGTTTGTTGCACACGCATCAGCACCGATACTCCCTGCATGCGCACCAGGGCGGCACCCAGTATGGCGGTGAAAATACTGATTAAAATCGTACTGAGCGCACCTATCTCGGAACCAACCGAGATCAGGACATACAGCTCCAGCAAGGGTGCGCCAACGAGTACCAGCAGAAAAATAATTCCAGGATTCATCTTGCACACTTTGGGGCAAAACCGTTTAATTCAAGCTTGAAATGAAAAACACACATTCTCCGGTCTCTTCTTCTGACAATTTACTGGTATTGTGCACTTGTCCCGATGGAAATGTTGCACAATCTCTGGCGAAGACGCTGGTCAAAAGAAAACTGGCGGCCTGTGTGAGCATCATCAATGCCATACAGTCTGTCTATTGCTGGCAAGGAAAAATACACCAGGACACGGAGGTCTTGTTACTGATCAAAACCACCACAAACGGCTGGGCCGCACTGGAGCAGGCTCTCCTGGAACTGCATCCTTACGATGTACCGGAAATCATCGCCATGCCCATAGTGGCTGGCAGCAAAGACTACCTGAGCTGGGTAGGGGAAAACGTATGTATCGATTGATCTTGTTGTCTTTGTTCCTTTTTCTGTCTGCTTCCCTGGTTGCGGAAGAAGAGCTGCTCAGGCCCGAGCAGGCATTCAAAATGTCTGCCGAGGCCGAGGGCGACAAGATCCTGGTGCGCTGGAGCATCGAAGACGGCTACTACCTGTACCGCAACAAATTCCGCTTCAAGACCAACGACGAAAACATTTCCCTGGGCAGCCCGGAACTGCCGCCCGGAAAGATCAAGAAAGACCCTTTCTTCGGCGACATTGAAATATTGCGCCAGCAGGCGGAAATCACCCTGCCTTTTCGCGTCACTGGCGCCGCCCCCAAGACCCTGGAGCTGGAGACCCGCTCCCAGGGCTGTGCAGACGTCGGCATTTGCTATCCACCCCAAACCCAGAAAGTGGTCATTCCCCTGAACATCCAGGCCGCAGCACCCCCTCCACCGGTGGCCCCGGCTGCGGCAATTCCCGCGGCCCAGTCCAGCCCGGCAGGTGCCGCCAGCCCCTCGCCCCTGGATGTCCTGGGCGCACTGGGAGATGATCTGGGCTTTGGCGAAGACGATATCCTCGCTCCAGACGAGGCCTACAAACCCTTTGTCGAAACAAAAGACGGCAAAACCCTCGATGTCCACTGGGAAATCGCCGACGGCACCTATTTATATGCAGACAAGGTCAGCGTCAGCCTGGATGGGACAGACGTCGCCCTGGGAGAAGTGCGGTTTCCCCCGGCCAAGATCAAGCCCGATTCCGTCCGGCCGGACGGCAGCTTCGGCGATATTTCCGTGTTCGAAGGCAGCCTGGATCTGAGTATTCCCCTGCTGCGTGAAAACACCAATGCAGGCGAAGTCACAGTCACCCTGAAATACCAGGGCTGCGCCGAGCGGGGCATCTGCTACCCGCCACAGAAAAAGGAATTCAAGATCCTGCTGCCAGCGGTTGCGCAAGACGATCTGACGACAGCCGATGGCGCTCCCGACAAAATTGCTGCACCCATGTCAGCACCCGCTGCACCTGCGGTAGAGCAGTCCGAACAAGATCAGATCGCCTCCATGCTCGGCAACGCCAGCACCTGGCTGATCATGCTGACCTTCTTCGGCATCGGCCTGCTGCTTGCCTTTACTCCCTGCGTCTTTCCCATGATTCCCATCCTCTCGGGCATCATCGCCGGACAGGGCCCCGGCATCACCACCCGCAAGGCATTTACCCTGTCTGTGGTTTATGTTTTGGCCATGGCAGTCACCTACACCATTGTCGGCGTGCTGGCCGGGATATTTGGTGCCAGCCTGAATCTTACAGCAGCGTTCCAGAATCCCTGGATACTCAGCGCCTTTGCCCTGCTGTTCGTACTGCTGTCCCTGTCCATGTTCGGCTTCTATGAGCTGCAGCTGCCCGCCAGCTGGCAGAGCAAGCTAAGCGAAATCAGCAACAGGCAAAGCGGCGGAGACCTGAGCGGCGTGGCGGTGATGGGGCTGCTTTCCGCCCTCATCGTCGGGCCCTGCGTCGCGCCACCCCTGGCTGGCGCGCTGATTTACATCGGCCAGACCGGTGACGCCCTGCTCGGCGGCGCAGCGCTGTTCGCCATGGCCATGGGCATGGGCGCACCACTCATCGCCATCGGCACCTCCGCTGGCAAGCTGCTGCCCAAGGCGGGCGGTTGGATGGATGCGGTGAAGGGCGTGTTCGGCGTCATGATGCTGGGCCTGGCCATCACCATGCTGGAGCGCTTCCTGCCGGAAGTCATCACCATGGGCCTGTGGGGCGTGTTATTCATCGTCTCGGCCATCTACATGGGCGCACTGCAACAACTGAGCGTGGAAGCCAGCGGTTGGAGCAAGCTGTGGAAAGGCCTGGGCGTGGTGCTGCTGATCTATGGCACCTTATTCCTGGTGGGTGTCGCAGCCAATGGCAAGGACAACCTGCAACCCTTGCGCGGCCTGGCGGTAGGCGGCGGCACCGGCAGCGTGGAAACCCATTTGCAGTTCAAGCGGGTCAAAAGCATCGCCGATCTGGAAACAGAACTGGCGGCAGCCCGGGCTGCCGGCAAGCCGGTGATGCTGGACTTCTATGCCGACTGGTGCATCTACTGCAAGCAAATGGAAAGAAACGTCTTCTCCCAGGCCGCCGTGGTTTCTGCCATGAGTGATTTCGTACTGCTCCAGGCCGATGTAACCGACCAGGACGATACAGACAAGGCGCTGATGGAAAAGGTAAACGTGCTCGCACCCCCGGCCATGATCTTCTGGGACAGGGACGGTGCGGAAATCAAGCATTTGCGCCTCATGGGGTATATGGGGCCGGATGATTTCAAGAATCACGTCAATAAAGTCCCCTGAACATGAAGCCAGGAAAACTTGCACTGCTGGCTTTGGCGGGTCTGCTTCTGGGCGGGACTGTTGCGGGGATATACAAATGGCAGCGGAACCTGCCCGATGCTCCGCCAGAGGCACCAGACCCCTATAGCCAGCTCCCGGACTTCAGCCTGCCGAACATCGAGGGTGGCATGTGGCATGTGGCAAAATGGCGCGACAAGATCCTGGTGGTCAACTTCTGGGCGAGCTGGTGCCCTCCCTGCCGCAAGGAAATGCCCCTGTTTGTCCAGCTGCAGGAGCAATTTGCAGACAAAGACGTGCTGTTCGTGGGCATCGCCATCGATAACGAGCAAGCTGCCCGGGATTTCATGGACACCTATGGCATCGAGTTTCCGGTGTTGCTGGGCGAGGATCAGGCCATGGCTTTATCCCGGCAACTTGGCAACCGTTTCCAGGCACTCCCCTATACAGTGGTTGCCGACCGGGGAGAAATCCAACTTCGCCAGGCCGGTGAAGTGCTGGAATCCGAGTTGCGCCCATTACTGGAGAAGCTGATCCAAAGCCGATAAAAAACTTTTATGGTTATGCTGCTGAAACCCTACCCCCACCCCGGGGGATACAATACTGGACATATCGACCAGGTTGGCGCAAAATTGCTCCAATTGCAGGCTGAATCAGCGCAGTTCCCGGCAACATACAAACAGGAACGCGGTTTCCAATGAGCAAAATTCTGATACTGAATGGCCCCAATCTCAACCTGTTGGGCACCAGGGAACCAGGCCATTACGGACAAGACAGCCTGGCAGCCATCGAGCAAACCCTCCGTACCCACGCCTCAGCCCAAGGGCATTCCCTGGATTTCCTCCAGTCCAATGCGGAATCTCGGCTCATCGACAGAATTCACCAGGCCGGTCGTGACGATGTGGACTTTATCCTCATCAACCCCGCCGCCTTTACCCACACCAGCATCGCCCTGCGGGACGCATTGCTGGCGGTGGGTATTCCTTTTATAGAGGTGCATCTTTCCAACGTGTTCGCCCGCGAGCAATTCCGCCATCACTCCTATCTTTCCGATATTGCAGTGGGCGTGATCAGCGGACTGGGCGCCCAGGGCTACGAACTTGCCCTGCTGGCTGCCGGCAAACACCTTGGCGCACCCACAGATACAGGGCCCTAACTCCATGGATATACGCAAAGTCAAGAAACTCATCGAGCTGCTCGAAGCTTCCGACATCGCAGAAATCGAAATACATGAAGGGGAGGAGTCAGTACGCATCAGCCGTCACGGCACCCTGCCCATACCCCCGGCGGCACCGGTGGCTCCTGCCGCACCCGCCGCAGCCACTGCCCCGGCAGAAGAAGAAAAAGAGCCGGAACTGGAAGGACACATCATCCATTCGCCCATGGTCGGCACCTTTTACCGGGCGCCCAACCCCGGAGCAAAGCCTTTCATCAACGAAGGCCAAAGCATCAACGCCGGGGAAACCCTGTGCATTATCGAAGCCATGAAAATTCTCAACCAGATCGAATCTGACAAGACCGGCGTGGTGAAGCGGATTCTGGTGGAGAACGGGCAGCCGGTGGAATACAACCAGCCGCTGTTCATCATCGAGTGAGGCAGCAGCCATGATTGAAAAAATCGTCATAGCCAACCGGGGCGAAATCGCCCTGCGCATTCAGCGCGCCTGCCGGGAACTTGGCATCAAGACCGTAGCCGTGCACTCGGAGGCCGACCGGGATCTCAAGCATGTACGCCTGGCGGATGAATCCGTGTGTATCGGCCCGGCGGCATCTGCAGGCAGCTACCTGAACGTGCCCGCCCTGATCAGCGCCGCCGAAGTCACCGACGCCAACGCCATCCACCCCGGTTACGGCTTTCTGTCCGAAAATGCCGATTTTGCCGAACGCGTAGAGCAAAGTGGCTTCATCTTCATCGGCCCCAAACCCGAAACCATCCGCCTCATGGGTGACAAGATCACCGCCATCGAAGCCATGAAGGAATCCGGTGTGCCCACGGTGCCAGGCTCAGATGGGGAGATCGACGACAACGAAAAACGCAGCGTATTGCTCGCCAGGGGAATCGGCTACCCGGTCATTATCAAGGCCGCAGGCGGTGGCGGCGGCAGGGGCATGCGGGTAGTTCATTCCGAAGCCGCCCTGATCAGCGCTATCAGCCTGACCAAGGAGGAGGCCCGCACCGCTTTCGGCAACGAAACCGTGTACATGGAAAAATTTCTCGGCAACCCCCGCCATGTAGAGTTCCAGGTACTGGCCGACACCCATGGCAATGCCATTCACCTTGGCGAGCGCGACTGCTCCATGCAGCGTCGGCACCAGAAGGTGGTGGAAGAAGCACCGGCTCCGGGCATCAGCGAAGAACTCCGGCAGAAAATCGGCAACCGCTGCGCCGAAGCCTGCCGCAAGATCGGCTACCGCGGCGCAGGCACTTTTGAATTTCTCTACGAGGACGGCGAGTTCTATTTCATCGAAATGAACACCCGGGTGCAGGTGGAGCACCCCGTCACCGAAATGATCACCGGGGTGGATATCGTCAAAGAGCAGATCCTCATCGCCGCAGGCAGGGAACTGGCCTACAGGCAGGAGGACATCGTCCTGCGGGGCCACGCCATCGAATGCCGCATCAATGCGGAAAACCCGGAAAACTTCATGCCCAGCCCCGGCCCCATCGACCAGTTGCACGTCGCTGGCGGGCCCGGTATTCGTTTCGACAGCCACCTCTACAACGGCTATACGGTGCCACCCTATTACGACTCCATGATCGGCAAGCTCATCGCCTGGGGCGAGAACCGGGAATCCGCCATCGCCCGCATGCAGACCGCTCTTTCAGAAATGGTCATCGAAGGCATACTCACCAACATCCCCCTGCAGGAAGACATCATGCGGGATGCAGGCTTCGAGGCCGGTGGCGCCAATATTCATTATCTGGAAAAGAAACTGGGACTCTAACATTTGCCATAACCGGAACAAAAAGGCGGGGCGGAATCCCTCCTAGCTTCATTCAACCCGGAAAAACTAAGCCCTTTCCGGCTTCTTGAAGTAACTCAGCCAGATGCCGCTCAACAGCCAGGAATAAAACCAGGTGCCGATAATAATCAGCACAAAGGCTTTAACAATATCGGTCGCCGAGCCATCCAGTGAAAAAGCGGGCACATAACCGAACAGGAAGGGGCCGAGATAGAGGAATTTGGCAAACTTGAATGCGGAGAAGGCCGTTTTCCACATATTGGCTTTGGCGATAGTGGCACCCGCGAAAGCTGCAATGCAGACGGGTGGGGTAATGTTGGAATCCTGGGAAAGCCAGTAGACGATCATATGCGCCGCGAGTATGTTGACGCCAAGATGCGTCAACGCTGGCACCGCTACCACGGCGGTAATGAGATAAGCCGCCGTGACGGGAACACCCATGCCCAGCACCAGCGAGGCGAGGGCGATGAACAGTATCGTAAGCACGAGTGAGCCGCCGGCCAGTTCAATGACGATATCTGCGAAGGTCAGCACCAGCCCACTGAAGGTCAGTACGCCGATAATGATGCCGATGACGCCAACCGTCGCGCCGATTTTCAGGCTACTTTCGGCACCGTCTCTGGCTGCTTCGATAAATTCTTTCGGCCCGATGCGCGTCTCCTTGCGAAACCAGCTGATCACGATGCAGGAAACGATACCCAGAATGGCAGAGTAACCGGGAGAGTAGCCGGAAAGCATGAAAATCGTGATCACCACCAGCGGCGTAATATAAAACCACTCGCGGCGCAGAATCTCCATGGCGCTATGCTTGGACTTTTCGCCTACCAGGTTGTACTTTTTCGCCTCGTAGTGAACCATGACATAGACACTGAAGAAGTACATCAGCGCGGGGAAGATCGCCACCAGCATAATCTGGGAATAGGGCACACCGGTCAGCTCCGCCATGATAAAGCCACCAGCACCCATGATCGGCGGCAGAAACATGCCACCAATGGAGGCAGCAGGCTCGATAGCACCCGCAATATGCGGCTTGAAGCCGGCTTTTTTCATCATCGGAATCGTAAATGCACCCGTAGAGACGGTATTGGCGATGGCGCTGCCGGAGATGGAGCCGAAAAGCCCCGATGCAATCACCGATACCTTGGCCGGGCCGCCGATCTTGTGTCCGACGGCCGCCAACGGAAAATCCACGAAAAATTTGTGCGCACCACTCTTGCTGAGAAAGGCACCGAAAAATACAAATAACAATACATAAGTGGCCAGCACGTTGGCCATGATGCCGAACACACCATCGCTCTTGTAGAAAATCGAGGTGCACAGGGCGGGGAAGGAGTCGCCCGCATGGGAAATCAGGTCGGGCATGTAGTCGCCATACACGCCATACAGCAGCATGGCGACGCCAATGACGACGAATACATTGCCAACCACCCGGCGCGCCAGCTCGATACCCAGCAGAACGCCGATCACCGCGATGGTCATATCGAGGGTGGTTTCGGCTCCGGTGCGGTAGTTGATGGCCTCGAAATTGTAGATCCAGTAGCTGATGGTGATAACGGAAAGCGCCATCAGCACATAGTCCACCACCCGCATGATCTTCGACCTTGAGCGGTAGACCAGGAACACCAGAATATAGGTGGCCAGCACATAGATGCCACGGTGGTACTGGGTGGCGGCAGGCGCCACCACCGCCGACCAGGCGTAAAAAACCAGCAGGGTTACGGCACAGGCATCGAACAGAATCTGCTCGAGCCTGTGCAGCTTTTTATACACGACCGCTTCCTGGTCGCTGACGACAGAAGCCTGACACCCCGCCGGGCGCCTTTATAATACGCCTTTCTCTTTCCAGAACTTTATCGCACCGGGATGCATGGGCGTGACGATGCCATTGGCGGCATTCTCAACCGTCATGGATTTAAAGGTTTTTTTCTGGCCAACCATGTGCGCCAGGCCTTCATCGGTATAGATCGTGGAGAGCAGCTTGTAGACGACTTCTTCAGGCACGTCGGCATTAGCGACCCAGAGCGCTGAATCCTGAAAAGACGGGGTATCGGTCTCGACACCTTTATAGGTACCGGCTGGTACAGTCAGCTTGGAGAAATACGGGTACTCTTCATAGAACCCGGAAGCCTCTGCGTCGGCGCCCAAATCGATCAATTCGATGTCGTTGGTTTGCGCGGCCATAATGACAGCACCTGAAGGGAAGGCGGTAAACAGCCAGAAGGCATCCAGCTGGTTGTTTCCGAATGCTGCGGCTGCATCGTTATACCCCATGGCATTTCTTTCGATCTTGTCCCAGATGCCCAGGTGATTGAAAAACAATTCGCAATTCGCGAAAGCACCGGAACCCGCGTTGCCAACCCCGACTTTTTTTCCAACCAGATCCTTGGTGGACTTTATGCCGGAGCCTTTGCGAACAACCAGTTGTGCCGGGGCACCATATAGAAAGCTGACGGCGAGAACATTTTCGTACTTTTTCGTATCATTTTTCATCTTGCCGTTTCGGCCAAGATAGACGTGTCCCGAGTAGACTACACCAAAATCGGAACGTCCCGAGTTAACCTTGCGAAGATTCTCCACAGAACCCGCGGATGACTGGGCCTTAACCGTAAAGTCTTTGATTTCCTTTACTGGTTTATATGTCTGAATCGCATTGGCGACTACCTGAAAAGTGCCGCCTGCCGGGCCACCCCCAAAAACAATTCGCTTGCCCGCTTGAGCAGATCCAATCATGGTGAATACAAGAAAAAGAGCTGACATGATTGTTATAAACAGTGATTTTTTCATTACTACTCTCCTGAGAATGGCTGTAGTCCACAGAAGTATAAACGCCATCTTTCCCGGCTACCACCAATATCAGCCGCCTTCTCCCCCTCATGCACCGGGGTTTTCACCCGCTCAGATCCGGATTTCGTCCCGGTGGAAAAAAACCCGGTAAATAAACCCGGCTGGCACGTTTGCCAGTATAATTGGCGTTTTGTGTCTTTTCCCCTTCCTTGAACATGAATGACTCGCCGGATGTTTCCACCTTCCAGGGACTGATTTTTGCCCTGCAGCAATACTGGGACAAACGGGGCTGCGTCATCCTGCAGCCCTATGACATGGAAATGGGCGCCGGTACCTTCCATACCGCCACCTTTCTGCGCTCTATCGGCCCGGAGCCCTGGAACGCCGCCTATGTGCAGCCGTCGCGCCGCCCCACTGATGGCCGCTATGGAGAAAATCCCAACCGCCTGCAGCACTATTACCAGTTCCAGGTGGCGCTCAAGCCCTCACCGAAAAATATCCAGGAGCTGTATCTGGGCTCCCTGGAAATGCTGGGCATCGATCTGCATGTGCATGATGTGCGCTTCGTGGAGGATAACTGGGAGTCCCCCACCCTGGGCGCCTGGGGCCTGGGCTGGGAGGTCTGGCTCAACGGCATGGAAGTGACCCAGTTTACCTATTTTCAGCAGGTGGGCGGGCTGGATTGCCGGCCGGTCACCGGGGAAATCACCTACGGCCTGGAACGCATCGCCATGTACATTCAGAATGTGGAGAGTATCTATGAACTGATCTGGGCCAATGGGCCAAACGGCCCTGTTACCTATGGTGATGTTTTTCATCAGAATGAAGTGGAACAATCTGCCTACAATTTTGAACATGCCGACGTAGATTTCCTGTTCCGGCTTTTCGACCAGTGCGAAAAGGACAGCCAGAAGCTCATCGGGCTGGGGCTGCCCCTGCCAGCCTATGAGCAGGTACTCAAGGCTTCCCATGCCTTCAACCTGCTGGATGCCCGCCACGCCATATCGGTCACAGAACGCCAGCGCTTCATCCTGCGGGTGCGCAGCCTGTCTCGGGCGGTGGCCCAGGCCTACTATGAAGCCAGAGAGAAACTTGGCTTTCCCATGCTCAGGGAGGAAAACAGGTCATGACCGATTCCCAGGATCTGATTTTTGAACTCGGCACAGAAGAGTTGCCTCCGGTAGCGTTGAAAGAACTTTCCCGGGCGTTGGAGCAGGAATTTGTTGCCGGTCTGAAAAAAGCCGGTCTGCAGCATGGTGAAGTGATCCGCTACGCCACACCCAGACGTCTGGCGTTGCTGGTAAAAGACTGCGCCATCCGCCAGCCCGATCGCAAGCTGGAAAAACGCGGCCCGGCGGTACAGGCGGCTTTCGACGATGAGGGAAACCCCAGCAAAGCGGCAGAAGGTTTCGCCCGCTCCTGCGGCACCACCGTGGACAAACTGGATCGACTCAAAACCAGCAAGGGTGAATGGCTGATGTATCAGGTCGAGGAAAACGGCAAGGCTGCGGCAAAGCTGCTCCCGGAAATCGCGGAATCAGCCCTCAATCACCTGCCGATTCCCAAACGTATGCGCTGGGGGAACACCGATGCCCAGTTCGTGCGGCCGGTGCACTGGCTGCTGTTCAAACAGGGCACAAAGATCATTCCCTGCCGGTTGCTCGATGTAGATGCCGGGGAACACAGCTATGGCCACCGCTTCCACCATCCGGATTTCCTGACTATCGAAACACCGGAAAGCTATGCTGATTTACTCGAGTCCAAAGGAAAAGTGATCGCTCACTTCGACACCCGGCGCGCCAACATACAGATCCAGGTGGAAAAGGTTGCTGAAACCTTGGGGGGCACGGCGGAACTCGATCCGGCCCTGCTGGATGAAGTGACGGCACTGAACGAATGGCCCGTAGCCATCACCGGCAGTTTCGAGGAAAAATATCTGGCGGTTCCCCCGGAAGCCCTGATTTTGACCATGAAGAAAAATCAGAAATACTTTCCCCTGTTCGATGCCGATGGCCAGCTGATGAACCATTTCATCACCATCGCCAATATCGACAGCCCGAAACCGGAGGTCATCAGCGAAGGCAATGAGCGCGTGATTCGTCCACGCCTCGCCGACGCCATGTTCTTTTGGGAGCAGGATGGCAAGCGCCGCCTGGAAGATCATCTGGAATCGCTCAAATCTGTCGTCTTTCAGCAAAAACTCGGGAGTATGTACGACAAATCCCAACGGGTTGCCAGCCTCGCTGGCTGGATCGCAGAACAAACCGGTGCTGATGCGAGCCTTGCCAAAAGAGCCGGAATGCTCAGCCGCTGTGACCTGATGACCCATATGGTAGGAGAGTTCGCCGACATGCAGGGCGTGATGGGCCGCTATCAGGCTCTGCGCGACGGCGAGCCACAGGAGCTGGCGCTGGCAATGGAGGAATTCTACCTGCCCCGCTATTCCGGTGATCGTCTGCCGCAAAGTTCCACAGGCATCGCCGTGGCGCTGGCTGAGAAAATCGATACCCTGTGCGGCATTTTCGGCATCGGCATGAAGCCCACGGGAGACAAGGATCCTTTCGCTCTGCGCCGGGCGGCTCTGGGGGCATTGCGTATTGTTCGTGAGCACTCACTAACCCTGGACATACGGGAATTGCTGGAGAATGCCGTTACCGCCTTGCAGGATAAAATCCTGGAGGAGCACATCGCAGATGCCGTGTACGCCTTCCTCATGGAACGCCTGAAGGTGCTGCTGGCAGATGAGGGGATTTCCCCTCAACTCTTTGAATCGGTGAACGCCGTTCAGCCCCGAACCATAGCGGATCTTGAAGCGCGCATCCTGGCGGTGCAGTCCTTTGTAAACCTGGCGGAAGCAGAAGCCCTGGCGGCGGCGAACAAACGCATTCGCAATATCCTGCGAAAATCCCAAGACGATATTCCAGCTTCGGTAGATGAACAGCTACTACAGGATCCTGCCGAGAAAACCCTGTTCACCCAGCTCCAAGCCATGCAGGCGCTGGTGGCGCCCTTGTTGGCGGACAGGAACTATGAAGCGGCGCTGAAAGCCATGGCCGGGCTTCGCACCGCTGTAGACCGGTTCTTTGATGATGTCATGGTAATGGCAGAAAAAGATGACCTGCGCCGCAACCGGCTGGCGCTGCTGAAACAGCTCAGCGCCCTGTTCCTGCGGGTGGCCGATATTTCCCGTCTGCAACGGTAAGGGCAGGGGACATGAATCAACAAAGTGATTCCTGGCAACAAATGATGGACGCCGTCCAGCGTTTTCACGACAAGCACGACTTTAAGAATACCGGCGGCGAGGAGTTGAACTACCGCGTCGCCCTCATGGCGGAAGAGCTGGGGGAAATATCCTCCTGCGTGACCAAGGGGAAAAGTAAGCACTTACTTGCAGAAGAGGTGGCGGACTTGCTGATCCTGCTCATGGGAACCGGCATTGCTGCCGATTTCGATCTCAATCAGGCCTTCTGGAAGAAAATGAACAAGCTCATGCAGCGCGAATCCCGCATGGTCAATGGGCGCATCCGTGTTTCTGAATTCCGGGATATGGAGTAGTCCTCCCATGCCAGCCAGCCACATACGTCATATCATCCTGGACCGGGATGGCGTCATCAACAACGACTCTGAGCAGTTCATCAAGACCCCCGACGAATGGCAGCCTATCGAAGGCAGCCTGGAAGCCATCGCCAGACTGAAACAGGCAGGTTATCTGGTGGGCATTGCCAGCAACCAGTCCGGCATTGGCCGTGGTCTGTTCGACAGAACCGCCCTCAACGCCATGCACGATAAAATGCAACGCCAGCTGCTGGCCAAGCTGAGTTGCCATATCGATCTGATTGCCTTTTGCCCTCATACCGCGAAAGAGCACTGTGATTGCCGCAAGCCCCTTCCGGGTCTCTATCTGCAGCTGGCACAGCGCTGGAATATCAGCCTGGAGGGAATTCCGGTGATCGGCGATAGCCTCAGAGACCTGCAGGCGGCGCGGGCAGTCAAGGCCCGTCCCATTCTGGTGTATACAGGCAAGGGAAGGAAAACCGTGAAACAACTTCAGGAAAGCAAGGGAATGGGAGAAATCCCCGTATTTGACAACCTCAGCCAGGCTGTAGACCACTTGTTACAGGAATAGCTATGCTGATCACCCTGCGTTCTGCGCTTTATTTCGCCGCCATGATCACCAGCATCGCCGTATTTGGTCTGGCTATCGTCACGATCGGCCTGCTGCTGCCCCTGTCCGCCCGGGATCATATTGCAGCCGCCTGGGGCAGTACCAATCTATGGCTGATGCGGGTACTATGCAGGCTGAAATACCGCATCCACGGCGCGGAGCACCTTCCCAAGCATGCCGCCATTGTCATGTGCAAGCACCAGTCCACCTGGGAAACCATCAGCCTCAAGGCCATCATCCGCCCACAACAATCCTGGATACTGAAGCAGGAACTCATGCGCCTGCCGGTTTTTGGCTGGGCTCTGGCGGCCATACCCAACATTCCCATTGATCGTAGCGCCGGTCGTCAGGCGGTAAAACAAATTGTGGAACGGGGTACAGCGCTACTTGAACAGGATCGCGTCATCATCGTATTCCCCGAAGGTACGCGCACCGCCCCCGGAGAAAAGAAAAAATATGGCATCGGTGGCGCCTTACTAGCGGAAAAATCCGGCTATCCCGTAATACCCATGGCGCACAATGCGGGGGTATTCTGGCGGCGGCGGGGTCTGAAAAAATACCCCGGTACCATTGATCTGGTAGTGGGAGAGGCCTTCGATCCGGCGGGCATGACCGCCGCGGAAATCACCCGTAAGGTGGAAGCCTGGATAGAGGCAGAGGTTGCCAAACTTCCCTCTACACTCTAAAAGGATGTTCATTGCATAATAGAACACAGCACAAACTATGAAAGCAGCAATCTGGTTTTAGCAGAAACTCCCGAGGCGGCCTTGAAAGGAGCAGATGCACTGGTGTTGGTAACCCAGTGGCGGGTTTTTCAAATCTCTGGGTTTGATGAAATAAAGCCGTTGTGAAAGGATCCGCTTATCTTCAACGGAAGAAACACAAATAAACATAAGCCAATGAAATATAAGTGATTTTCCTGCTATAGCATCAGGCGAGGAGAATAATTTGGCTGTTGCCGGGCACGATAAGCCAAGTTAATTACCATCCCGAGGTTTATTGTCAAACAGCATAGGCATACCCTCAGCATGTCCTGAAACAGCCCCAAAAACGGAGTATATATGCACCTAAGAAAAAGAGTCTTGATCACCGGCGGTGCAGGATTTATTGGATCCCATCTATGTAGGCACCTGATAAGCCAAGGCCACGATGTTCTTTGTCTGGACAATTTTTTTACTGGGGCCAAGGACAATATTCTCGATCTTCTAGACAATCCGCATTTTGAGCTTCTGCGGCATGATATCACCTTCCCGCTGTACACGGAGGTAGATGAGATCTATAACCTAGCCTGCCCGGCATCACCAGTTCACTATCAGCATGATCCCGTCCAGACCACTAAAACAAGCGTACATGGCGCCATTAACATGCTGGGCCTTGCCAAACGCCTGGGCGCAAGAATCCTGCAAGCATCAACCAGTGAGGTATATGGCGACCCAAAAGTGTATCCACAACCCGAAGGCTACTGGGGAAATGTTAACCCTATCGGTATAAGATCTTGTTATGATGAGGGAAAACGCTGCGCAGAAACCTTGTTCTTCGACTACTATCGCCAACATAAGCTACGCATCAAGGTATCGCGAATTTTCAATACCTACGGCCCCAACATGCATCCTAATGATGGTAGGGTAGTATCAAACTTCATTATGCAGGCCCTGCAAAACAAGTCCATTACAATATATGGCGATGGCAGCCAGACCCGTTCCTTCTGCTATATAGACGACCTGATAGAGGCCCTTGTCCGGCTTATGAATTCACCAGACAGTTTCACCGGGCCAGTAAACATGGGTAATCCAACAGAATTTACCATAAAGGAACTAGCCAGCATCGTAGTTGATATGACTGGATCCAGTTCCAAGCTTGTTTACAAGCCCTTACCCACTGATGATCCTGTCCAACGCAAGCCTGATATTTCCTTAGCAAAGAAACAACTCAATTGGGCACCAAAGATCCAGCTACGAGAGGGATTGAAAAAAACCATTCCCTATTTTGAGCAATTTCTCTAAGCCATGGGTTGATTTCTCTTAGTCGTCTCCGGAATAACCAACTTCCCGCAAGATAGCTCCGGCAATGCTCTCATAATCAGCCAGAGCTTGCGCATTCACACCAGCTACGCCTTTTTCCATTGCTACTGGCTGTCTCCAGATGGTATTTGATTCGAGCCAACGATCACGTACCGCATGTAGCTGCTCCTGAACTGATTCTTCGCTTGTACTCCAATCCAGTTTCTCTAGGATGCCCTCTATCACTGTTTCCGGATTCTGAACAAGAGCCTCCAATTTAACCTCCATATAGCAGGACAGCAGCTGTGACTGCTGCCGTGCCTCCCTGATTCCCCAGGTCCAATGGATGGCCTCTTGTTCAACATTAGCAATCTGTTGTTCAGAATCTGGATACCGGGATACCAGAAGACGCCTGCCATCCTGAATAACATGAATAAAACAGGACTTTGGAAGCAGCTTCTCTATTTCCAGCAGTCTAAAAAGATCTTCCGGTAGAATCACTACCCCCCACTGAGCAGTGTTTTCATCATCACGCATCCGCTCTGTAAGGGAGTTTTCCACTTCTGTGGCTGTCTTATTTGTTCCCTCCCCTAACTCCAACAGGGTGACATCGGCGGCTTTTTTCAGCATCTCTGCAAGTAGGCTAGCAGCTACCTTATCAACACTAGTAATCACAGCGACAGGAGAACAATCTATTAATCCTGCTTCAGAATCAATGGCTTTAGAAACTCTTTTTATAGGCCTTTTAACCATTTGATAAATATTGGAAGTACTCTTATTATCACCAAGAAACTTATGTGCGCGCCAAGGATCTGTACGATCCCAGTATCCCGCTGGGTCAACCTGTTTCAATTCCTCCCGATTCGGTAGCTGAAGCTGATCAGGGGTAAACATAGCGCGTTTTTTATTCATGCTCAAAGAAAGCACTTCTTCCATAGAATGAACCCGGGAAGTGTATTTTGACAGCAGATGACGCCAGCTCAAACCAATGTAATGCCGCAGTACAAACGCTTCTGGATAAACATTGATATTGTCGAAAACAATGTGGTGGCCTCCACTATCGACAAAGCGTTCATCTAGGGTTGTTTTCTTCCAAGCGTTGATACGATTTAACTTCCTTGGTTCTAAGAAATAATAGTGCTTCATATGGGAAACGTAGTCTTTGCCTTCATAAGCTTCTGATTTATCAGTAGGTAAAAATACAAATTCATCAAAATTGACGGCATTGTAACCTTGCCTATCAACTTCCATAATACCTTGCAACAAAGTCTGATAAGGCTGGGGTGACTCTCGAATCTCATCAGCATCATGATGAATAAACCAATCTGCTTTGATTTCCTGGGCAAGCTTGGCCTTCAGGCTCATTTTCGCCCGTTCATCAAAGAAACCCTGGTAAGGAAGCCTTTCAATACAGCAAACACCAGCCCCAAGATGGCTACGAGCTATCTGCAAACTATGATCCGTTGAATCATTGTCGATAATGCATATCTCGATTCCCTGGGAGATAAGATGTTCGATACACCGTTCCAGATACAACTCTTCATTTCTTATTGCCAACAGTGCAACAATACGCATGAATTCAAAACTCCGGGATCAACAAGAAGACACACCAAGCCGGCGCTTCATCAACCCGTATAGTGGCTGTTCTATCCATTTATAGTGCATGATGCTATATATGAGCACTACAATAATGGCAACGGCAAGCATGTAGCCCTGCTTCAAGGCCTCCTTATCCAATATGTTAATAAATAAAGTGTATATCAACGTATGTGATAGATAGATACTATAGGATGCTCCACCAAGCACCTGACTTAGAGTAGGGAATAACACCACACCGAGGCGATCCAGCGCCGCTACACCATATACCAGTAGTACGGAAGCACTACCAAAAAAAAGAACGCGCTCTAACACATGGTAACCCGTTGCCATTTTCCCCTCCAGTATCAATGCATTGTATGCTGCTCCAGCACCAAACAATGCCAAACTAGCCAGTAACGGTGGTAATGGATTGCGGGCAATTGTCCGATTGAGATAAATCTGGCAAATCACACTGCCTGCTAGAAACTCCAGTACATAAGGAGAAATCAACATTCGGACAGCAACCGGCACCGTAGAAAAATAGTTTTGTGAATAAAACCCAAAAAAAAGACTTCCTGTTACATTTACCAGCAATAGAAAACAAAATAAAATAACAATAAACTGTTTTGCTCTAATTTTTACGAAATAAAGCATGCCAAAAAAGAGAAAATAAAAATACAGTTCAAATGTTAGCGTCCATGAAACCGGGATCACTCGCTCGCCAATTGGTACGGGAACCAGCAATATGGATTCAAGAATTTCCTTTTGCTCCAACATCTTGCTGTTGAATAGCATAAAAATCACTATACCAATTGCCAGATACGGCCAATAACCAGAATAGATTCTGGCAAATCGCCGTCTGATGAAGATGCTGGCTGTACTAGCTCCCTGCTTATCCCAGGTTGTGTACCACATAATAAAGCCACTGATAACAAAAAAAATATCGACACCGGAAAAACCAAAATACTTTACCCAAGAAACTATTCCACTTTCCTCTGGCACCGAGAATACTGGTATGGCGTGATACAGAACTATTGCAAACGCTGCAACAAACCGTAGCAGTTGTATATTGGTCAGCATGGGTTCTCTGTAAAATACTTTTTCATGGACTTCCCGTGTTTCCTTACAATGACTATGTGGACGACTCCTAGTCACTCAAGAAACTTGCTTACAATCAGGATGAAACGTGATGACCTAGGTAGGTAGGATATTATTTTATCTATCCGGTATTTCTAAAAACACTTTATAACGGTGGGTGAAAAATTTTCTTTAGCACATTCAAACCCAGGAAAACGCTCCTGCAATCTTCGCTTTATCCCCTAAGCCAAATAAATTTTCTATTAGTTCGATGTTACAAATCTAATTTACTCACTTTTTATCCACAGAAAAAATCATCCTGTGGATAACTTTCCTAAATATCGAGATTTTCCACTGTAAGCGCATTTGACTGGATAAATTCCCTTCTTGGCTCCACTTCATCCCCCATCAGGGTAGTAAATACCTCATCTGCTCCCACCACGTCTTCTATTCGCACCTGAAGCAGGCGGCGGCTTTCCGGATCCATGGTAGTTTCCCACAGCTGGTCGGGATTCATTTCCCCCAACCCCTTGTAACGCTGCACATGTTGACCACGGCGGCCTTCCGCCATGAGCCAGTCCAGAGCGTCGCCAAAGTTATTGATCTGCTGTTGCTTTTCCCCACGCTTGATATAGGCGGTTTCTTCTATCAGCCCATCCAGTTTTTCACCTACCAGGCGTATTTTCTTGTAGTCTCCACTATAGAAAAAGTCCACGGGCAGGTAGCGCTTGTTGTCGATGCCGTGAGTGTGATGGGTAATGACGATAAGCTCTCCTTTCTCTTCTTCTGCAGGGATCCGTTGCAGTTCATAACGATGAGAAAGTTTTTGCTCCGCGTTCAGGCGCCGGGTAAGCTCGGACAGCCAGTCGTCAAAAGCTGTTTTGTCTTCGATGAGTTTCCTGTCGACTCCCGGCATGTAAATCAGCTTTTCCAGCACCTGGCTATCGTAGCGCTTGGCCAGCCGCTGAATAATGGCACGGCTGGCAACATATTCTGTAGCCAGTGCTTCCAGAGCGGTAGGAGACATTGCCGGAGCGCTTTCGTTTACATGCAGCTCGGCGCCATCCAGGGCCATGTGCAGCAGGTATTGGTTCAGTTCCAGGTCGTCCTTGATGTAGGTCTCCTGCTTGCCTTTTTTAACCTTGTACAAGGGTGGTTGGGCAATATAGATATAACCCCGCTCGATAAGCTCGGGCATCTGGCGATAAAAGAAGGTCAGCAACAGGGTGCGGATATGCGCGCCATCCACATCGGCATCAGTCATGATAATAATGCGATGATAGCGCAGTTTATCCGGATTGAATTCCTCGCGGCCAATACCGCAGCCCAGTGCGGTAATCAGCGTACCCACTTCAGCTGAAGACAACATCTTGTCGAAGCGGGCTTTTTCCACGTTCAGAATCTTACCCTTCAAGGGCAGAATCGCCTGGTTGGCACGGTTTCTCCCCTGCTTGGCAGAACCCCCGGCTGAATCACCCTCCACTAGATAAAGCTCTGATTTTGCTGGATCTTTTTCCTGACAATCCGCCAGCTTACCCGGTAGCCCAGCCACATCCAGCACGCCTTTTCGCCGAGTCATTTCCCGGGCTTTTCTGGCCGCCTCCCTGGCTCTTGCTGCATCTACCATTTTACTGGCTATAGCCTTGGCCTCGCCGGGATTCTCCATCAGGAATTCGTTCAGCTTTTCACTCAACACCGCCTCGACAATGCCCTTCACTTCAGAAGAAACCAGCTTGTCCTTGGTTTGTGAGGAAAATTTTGGGTCAGGCACCTTGACGGACAGCACTGCCGTCAACCCTTCCCTGGCATCGTCACCGGTGGGATGGACTTTCTGTTTCTTTGCCAGACCGGCCTGTTCAATATAGGTATTCAGGGTGCGGGTCAATGCACCACGAAAGCCTGCCAGGTGGGTACCACCATCTTTTTGCGGAATATTGTTGGTAAAACAGAAAATGCTTTCCTGATAAGATTCGTTCCATTGCATGGCAACTTCCACCACCACATCGCTTTTTTCTGCCGTGATATGAAAGACCTTTTCATGCATTGGCGTCTTTTTGCGATTCAGGTGTTCAACAAAAGCGCGAATCCCGCCATCGTATTCAAAAATATCTTCTTTTCCATCCCTTTCATCCTTAAGGCGAATGTGTACACCGGAATTCAGAAAGGACAGCTCTCGCAGGCGTTTGGCCAGAATATCGTAGTGGTATTCTGTGTCTGCAAAAATTTCTTCGCTGGGCTTGAAGCGGATTATGGTTCCGGTATCGGCCGTTTCACCCACCGCCTTTAACGGAGATTGGGGCTCACCAAGGGAATAGCGCTGATACCAGATTTTCCCTTCCCGATTAACCGTCAGCTCCAGTTCTTCAGAAAGTGCATTGACCACAGAAACCCCAACACCATGCAGTCCGCCAGAAACCTTGTAGGAATTGTCATCGAATTTTCCCCCGGCATGAAGGACAGTCATGATCACCTCTGCCGCCGATATCCCTTCCTCTTCGTGCATATCCACGGGTATTCCCCGACCATCATCAGATACCGTTACGGAATTATCGCTGTGAATCGTAACTTGAATGGCCTTGCAATGCCCGGCTAAGGCTTCGTCAATGGCATTGTCCACCACTTCAAATACCATATGGTGCAAGCCAGTACCGTCATCGGTATCACCAATATACATGCCGGGACGCTTCCTGACGGCATCCAGCCCCTTGAGGACTTTGATTGACGAGGAATCGTATTCGTTTTTGTCTGCCATGTACGTTATGCCGTTCTGCTGAATCCTGAAAGGATTATACCAGACAATGGCTTAGCTCCCTGATGATTCGAACCCGGCATTTTGCATAGAACCATGTTTCACGTGGAACACTTTGGCGCTATCAGGTAGCTTGTATCGATGGATATCCAGTACCGTAAGAAAAATTTGCATACCTGTACTGTCCAGATAGCCCAATATTTTCTGTGAATTTGCATCATCCAGTTCGGCGCCCAAATCATCGATTAACAGTAAGGGAGGCTCTCCGCTCTCTTCCATAATCAATTGTGACAAAGACAGCACCAAACCATAGATCAGCAGTTTTTGCTGGCCTCTCGACAGAGTTTTGTCTGCAGGGGAACCTTCGATCAGTATTTTTAGTTGCGCCCGGTGCGTACCGGCAGCGGTAAAGCCCCGAGCAAGATCCTGCTGTTCCAGTTTCACCAGCGCTTCATTCAAGCTTAGCTCTGACTTCCACCCCCTGGACAACCGGAGAGTAACGGGCACCGGAAAACCTGTTTCTAAAAAAAATATTGTCAGGTGCTTTTCGATTCGCAACAACATTTCCTGGCGGCTTTTCACAATAACCCGGGAATGGGTGGATAACTGGTCGTTGAAGGAGCGGGCCAGACGGATGTCTTTGGCACGAAGCGCGGAATTGCGCTGTTTCAACGCCCGGTGATAAGACAGCAATGTCTGATGATAGGATTGTTCCACGTGGAACAATCCATAGTCCAGATAACGTCGCCTCAATTCCGGGCCCCTTTCAATCAATTCATGGGATTGTGGGGTAATCAGCTGAAGAGGCAAAAGGCGCATCAATTCTGATCGCCTGGATACATCCTGCCCGGCGTGTCTGGCGACAAACTGACGGTTACAGCGCTGAATCCCCAGTTTTGCATCCATACCTCCTTGTGTTTGCAAATCAGCAATGACTTGCGCCAGCTTCTGGTCTTTTCGAATCAGCGGGCCGGCATCAGAATGGCGGAAACTCTTACCCTGTCCCAGCAGAAAAATCGCTTCCAGTACCGAGGTCTTGCCCGCACCGTTGTCTCCACAAATAAAGTTCAACCCCGCTCCCGGTGCTAACGCCATATTTTGGATAATGCGCAGGTTCTCTATTTGGATACGCTTGATTCTCATCGGCCTTGAACTTGTAATAAACCTGAATCCATGGTTTTTTCTGGTTGAACTCCCGACAAAAAAGATTCAATGAAAAGGGGCGTATTCATAACGCCCCTTTGCAGAACAGCTTTAATGATCGATGCATGAAACCCAAGATTCACCGTCAATCACGATTCTTGGCTTCAGGATTTCCGACCCGGAAAGAAAAACAGCTTAAATCCTCATGGGCATTACCACATAGCGTGCCCCATCACCCTGGCTGGAGGAGGTTATGACACAACTGGCCGTGCTATCGATCAAGCCCATGTTGACGGTATCACTATCCAGCACCGACAGTACATCAAGCAGATAGCTAACATTGAAGCCAATGGTCAGTTCTTCCCCCTGGTAATCCACCTCCAGGTCTTCTTCTGCTTCTTCATGTTCCGGGTTGTGCGCCATTAAATGCAGCACCCCGGGCTCTACCTTGAACCTGACTCCACGGTATTTTTCGTTAGATAAAATCGCTGTTCTGGTAAGCGCTCCTTTTAGTGCTTCCCTGTCCGCTACCAGTTCCTGGGTCTTTTCGCTGGGAAGCACCTTGGCATAGTCCGGATAGCGGCCATCAACCAGCTTGGTAGTAAAACTACCACCGGGAAATTCCATCAACATATGGCTATTACTGAACTGCAATTCAATTTCAGGGGAATCTTCACTGGCATTCAATAACCGACCCAACTCAATGACCGCCTTTCTGGGGACAATTGCCTGGATGTCCAGGTCTTCAGGGGCTTCTGTTTCCAGGTCACAAAGCGCCAGGCGATGACCATCAGTGGCTACTGCACGCAGTTTTCCCGGCCGGCCCTCCAGCAACAAGCCGTTCAGATAATAGCGTACATCCTGGTGAGCCATGGCAAACTGGGTCTTTTCCAGCAGGTGTTTCAGCTTGTTCTGGGCAACCCGGATTTTTTGCGTGGCGACTGCTGCTTCCAGATTAGGATAGTCTGCTGCCGGCAAGGTACTCAGGGTATAACGCCCACGACCGGATTTCAGTATGATTTTATCGCCTCGTATATCCAGCTCCAGTGCCGATTCTTCTCCGAGAGCCTTGCAAATATCCACGATCTTGCGCGCCGGCAGTGTGAACTCCATGTCTTCTTCTGCCGATACACCGATAGCAATTTTAATTTCCACTTCCAGATCTGTAGCGATCAGGGTCATCAATCCCTTTTCCACACGAAACAGAATATTTGCCAAAACAGGCAGGGTATGGCGTTTTTCCACCACACTACTGACCTGGAGGAGCGCTGGTAGCAGTTCTTTCCGGTTGGAGGTTATTTTCATTTATCGGCTCTCTAATTATTAAATAAAGATATATTTTAAAAACCTAGTTATTATTATTAAGCAGGCTACTGTTACTGAGTAACTTGATAATAGTCTTTTCTTTCCGTAACTTACAGAAGTTTTTTGCAAATATAAACCCTGTATATCCCCATTGTAAAGTTGTTCATGGGTTGTGGATAAGTCTGTTTTTGGTCTGGGGCTATTTTAGCGCACAGTTTATGCACAGCTAATGACTGAGGGTTCTTAACAGGTTTTTATAGTCCTCTGCAATGCGGGTGTCCGTATCCTTTAACTCATTGATTTTGCGCGTGGCATAAAGGACGGTAGTGTGATCCTTTCCGCCAAAGGCGTTGCCGATTTCCGGCAGGCTGTGATTGGTAAGCTCCTTGGCCAGGGACATGGCGATCTGCCTGGGGCGGGCAATGGTGCGACTGCGATTTTTGGACAGCATGTCGGAACTGCGTATCTTGTAATAGTCTGCAACTATCTTTTGTATGTTTTCAATTGTGATAACCTTATCCTGAGCGGCGATCATGTCGCGCAGGGCTTCCTTGGCGAAATCGAGGGTGATGGGCCTGCCGGTAAACTGGGCGTTGGCCACCACCCGGCGAAGGGCGCCTTCCAGCTCACGGATATTGGAGCGCACCCGCTGCCCCATGAAGAAGGCGACTTCGCTGGGCAGCTCCACGGCAAACAGTTTTTGCGCCTTGTTCATTAAAATGGCGACCCGGGTTTCCAGATCCGGTGGTTCAATGGCGACGGTCAAACCCCAGCCGAAGCGGGATTTGAGCCGGTCTTCCAGGCCATCCACTTCCTTGGGAAAACGGTCGCTGGTGAGAATGATCTGCTGCTGGGATTCGAACAAGGCGTTGAAGGTATGGAAGAATTCCTCCTGGGAACGCTCCTTGCCGGCAAAAAACTGCACGTCATCGATGAGCAAGGCGTTCACCGAGCGCATGCGTTGCTTGAAGGCATCGATGGTATTGTGTTGCAGCGCCTTGACCATTTCCGTGACGAACCCTTCCGAGTGCAGGTAGAGCACCTTGTAGTGCGGGGTCTGTCTGGCAATGAGATTGCCGATGGCGTGGAGCAGGTGGGTTTTTCCCAGTCCGGTACCGCCGTAGATGAACAGGGGATTGTAGGCGGTGCCTGGCGATTCCCCGATCTGCATACCGGCTGCCCGCGCCAGCTGGTTGGATTTTCCCTCTACATAGTTTTCAAAGGTAAAGGAATGATTGATATTGATTAGTAAGTCCTTACTATCGCGATTAGTGCTTTTGTTATCACGTTTTATTTCCTGATCCTGGCGGGTGGCGGTGTTGGCGGGCGCTTTCCTTGAGGAGCCGATTTCCAGCCTTACCTTCGGTGTGGCTTCACTGTCATATTCGCGCAAATAGGATTCGATATTCTGCAGATAATGCGTTTTTACCCAGTCCAGCACGAAGGCATTGGGGGCAAACAGCTGCAGGGTTCCAGAAGGCTGGGCGTCAGGTATCTGCAGTGGCCGAATCCAGGTGTTGAACTGTTGTGGGGGGAGCTCGCTTTCCAGGCGCGCCAGGCAATAATTCCAGTGTTCCACGTTACATCCATTGCCTCATAGGTGAATTCTCAGAGGACGCATCGCAATCCTCTTTGGTTTTGCCGTTGCTGTTCAAAACTGATGTTCATGATTGAATGGGGCCGCATCGGGTCATTCCGGTGATGTTTTTCCCAGCTTGGGGGAAGAAGAGTCTACTCTCCTGCCGGAAAGTTATCCACAGGCAAAAGCGATTATTTGCGCCATGTCAGTGAATGCCGGAATTGCTGATAAAGATTGACATTGCGATCCAAATAGACTAGATTTGCCCGTCTTTTTCGTGGCAGCAGTTCTGGCTTTCATTACTGCTGCGGAATGCATCAGGATTTTGGTACAAACTCATGAAACGTACATTTCAACCCAGTAATCTCAAGCGCGCCCGCACCCACGGTTTTCGCGCCCGCATGGCAACCAAGGGCGGACGCAGGGTGATCAATGCACGCCGCGCCAAGGGCCGTGCACGCCTTACTCCCTGAGCCTGAAGCATATTTCGAAGCAGGGTTTTCCTCGCCATGTACGTTTGCTATCGGCGGAGGATTACAAAAAGGTATTTGCGCAATCCGATCGCTCCATAGACCGGTATTTCACCGTGCTTGCGCGGTATGAAGAGCAGCAGGATCCGGCCCGTCTGGGGTTGGCGGTAGCAAAAAAACACGTTCGCCGGGCGGTAGACCGAAACCGAATCAAGCGCCTGTTGCGGGAAAGCTTCCGTCACCATCAGCAGCAACTGAAAGGGCTGGATCTGGTGGTGCTGGTAAAGCCGGGTATTCACAAGGCGGACAATACCGCGCTTTTCCTGTCACTGGAAAAGCACTGGAAACGCCTGAGTAAAGAAATTCCATCCTGACTGATTCCTCATATATATGGACAACATACGATTAATCCTCATTCTGGCGCTGGCCTACACGGGCTTCCTTCTCTGGCAGGCCTGGCAGGAGGATTATGTCCACACCGCCCCCTACCAGTCCCAGACAGTACAGGAAACAGCAACTTCCGCAGGGAGTGCGGATCAGTCCGTTCCCCAGGTGCCTGCTGTTACCAATATCGATGGTGCTGTTCCACAGGCTGCCAAACCGACAGAGGCGGGCAAGCCAGCGCTGAATGGCCAGTTGATCACAGTAACTACCGATACCCTGAAAGTAAGCATCGATACCCGCGGCGGCACCATTGTCGAAACCCTGTTGTTGAAGTATCCGGTATCCATTCAGCAACTGGATGTCAAATACCGGCTGATGAGCCGTTCACCGGATGATTTCTTCATTGCACAAAACGGCCTGCTGGGCGCGGCGGAACAGGAAGCGCCCACCCATGAATCGGTCTTCAGCACCGCCCAGACCAGCTATCAGCTGAAAGAGGGGCAGGAGCAGCTGGTTGTGGATCTGGTCTGGACCAGCGGCTCCGGCGTCAAGGTAACCAAGCGGTACCACTTCATCAGGGGCAGCCACAAGGTTGATCTGGAGAACATCGTAGAGAACGCTTCTGCAGCGCCCTGGCAGGCACGGGAGTATCGTCAGCTGCAGCGGGGCGAGCCTGCCGCGAAAGGAAGTGCTTTGATGATGCACGCGTTCGTTGGCGGTGTGTCCTGGGATCCGGAAGACAAGTACCAGAAACATGATTTTGACGATCTGGCCGCAGGAACACTGAACAAGGAAGTCACGGACGGCTGGATCGCCATGATTCAGCATTACTTCGTGGTTTCCCTGGTTCCCCCCCGGAAAGAACCCCGGCACTTCTACAGCAAGGGCCTTGCCAATGGCCATTATGTTATCGGCGAATACTCGCCAGCGGTGAACATTGCGCCCGGCGCCAGCCATACCTTTGGCGGTGTGATCTACATGGGGCCAAAAGACCAGGAGGATCTGGCGGCCATCGCCGAAGGGCTGGATCTGGTGGTGGATTATGGCTGGCTGACCATCCTGGCCAAGCCCATGTATGAAATCCTCAGCTGGATCAACAGCATCGTGGGAAATTGGGGCTGGACTATCCTGATCTTTACCGTGCTGATCAAGGCGGTATTCTTCAAACTGTCGGAAACAAGCTACAAATCCATGGCCAAGATGCGCAACCTTGCGCCTCGCGTTCAGGCGCTGAAAGACCGCTATGGTGATGATAAGCAGCGCATGCAGACGGCCATGATGAAGCTGTACAAGGAATCCGGGGCAAATCCCCTGAGTGGTTGCCTGCCCATGCTCATCCAGATGCCGTTCTTCATCGCCCTGTACTGGGTGCTCATGGAGTCCGTGGAACTGCGCCAGGCGCCCTGGATCCTGTGGATCAAGGACTTGTCTGTGAAGGATCCCTATTTCGTGCTGCCTGTGCTCATGGGTGCTTCCATGTTCATCCAGCAAAAGCTCAATCCCGCGCCGCCCGATCCCATGCAGGCCAAGCTGTTGATGGCCCTGCCGTTCGTATTCACCGTGATGTTCGCTTTCTTTCCCTCGGGTCTGGTGCTGTACTGGGTTGCGAACAATGTGCTCTCCATTTCCCAGCAGTGGGTGATTACCAAACGGATTGAAAAGCAGGATTCTACCCCCTGATACCGAAAGTGAGTATTCACTCACAAGATACTATCGCCGCCATCGCCACGCCTTCCGGGCGTGGCGGGGTGGGCATTATCCGCATCTCCGGCCCCCAGGTGAAAGATCTTGCCAGGGCAATTACCCGTGTCTTGCCCCAGCCACGTTTTGCCCACTACTGTGATTTTCTCGATGCAGAGGGCGAAGTGCTGGATCAAGGCATCGCCCTGTATTTCAGGGCACCCCACTCCTTTACCGGCGAGGATGTGCTGGAGCTCCAGGGGCATGGCGGGCCGGTAGTCATGGATATGCTCCTCGACCGCTGCCTGAAGCTGGGGGCAAGGCTGGCAAGGCCGGGAGAGTTTTCCGAACGGGCCTACCTCAATGACAAAATGGATCTGTCTCAGGCTGAAGCCATCGCCGATCTCATCGACAGCGAAACCACCACCGCCGCCCGGCTGGCCACCCGCTCCCTCCAGGGCAGCTTTTCCAGAAAAATCCATGAGCTGGTGGATGCCCTGATCCGGCTGCGCTTGTATGTGGAAGCCGCCATCGACTTTCCGGAAGAGGAAATCGATTTTCTTTCCAATGGAAAAGTAAGTGCTGACTTACGCTCTATCGTAGACAAGATAAAGGATATTCGTGTCAAAGCGGGCACAGGTAGATTGCTGAGGGACGGGATTGATCTGGTGATCGCCGGGGAGCCCAATGCAGGCAAGTCCAGTCTGCTCAATGCCCTGGCGGGCGCGGAAGCCGCGATTGTCACCGAAGTCCCCGGCACCACCCGGGATGTACTGCGCGAGCGCATCCAGATTGGCGGGGTGCCGGTGCACCTGCTGGATACAGCCGGGCTGCGCGAGACATCGGATCGGGTGGAGCAGGAAGGTGTGCGCCGCGCCAGAGAAGCATTGCACAAGGCGGATCAACTGCTTTGGGTCTATGACGCCGGCACCGATCCCGGGAACAGAGGCATGGCGCAGGCAGACCTGCCCACCGGCATACCCGTTACCCTGGTCCGCAACAAGGTGGATCAGGTGAATGAAGCACCCGCCAAGGGGGAGCGGCAGGGGCTGCCGGAAATCAGTCTCTGCGCCCGCTCTGGAGAGGGCCTGGAACTACTGAGGGAGCACCTGCTTTCCAGCATGGGTTTCCAGGGAGCGGAAAACACCGAGTTTCTGGCGCGGCGCAGGCACCTGGACGCCATCGACCGTGCCCTGGAGTCTCTGCAAAAAGGCAGCATCGCCCTGGAACAGCATCAGGCCGGAGAATTGCTGGCGGAAGATTTGCGCCAGGCGCAGCTGGCGTTGTCGGAGATCACCGGAGCCTTCAGCGCCGATGATCTCCTGGGAGAGATTTTCTCCAGCTTCTGTATCGGTAAGTAGGCCTTACAGCTTCTCCACCACCCACCGGGTAACGAATTCCGCCGTGCGTGCGCACTGATCGCCGCGGCTGTCGGTGAATTCCTTGTATTCCTCCGGCTTCCACATATCGTAGGTCTTGCCGGTGAACTGATGCTGCAATTCCTGACAGGTCAGGCCGCCGAATTTCTCCTTGAATTCCAGAGACAGCTCGTTGGCCCTGGAAAAATTACCGATGAACTTGCCCTTGGCGAATTTTTCCCGATCCCGGCCGCGCTTGGCGCCCAGAGCCAGAATGCCGCCGACCAGAGAGCCACACAAACCCACCCCGCTCAAACCACCGCCGCCGGACAGCCCATGGCTGGCCTTGATGGTTTCATCGCTGATCAACCCCACCGTGTCCTGCACCGCCGCCAGCACGCATTGCGGGCAACAGCCATGCTCGATTTCCAGCTTCAGCGCCAGCGCGCCAGCCTGCTCGGCAAGTTCTTTCTTGTCTTTCATGGTTCTCACTCCATCAAACAGAAAGCCCTCATACTACCGAATTTCATGGAGGGGCATCTTGATCAATGACAAAGGAGTTCAGGAACAGCGAAATTTCCGAATGCGGGCCTGCAAGGCGAAAACCATATCCTTACGGGGATTCCTGCCATAGCGCAGGGCGATGTATTGCGCCATGATGGCCTGGATGTCCGCCGCCTTCTGTGGGTAGCGGCTCACCGCTTTTTTCAGCAAATCCTGCGGCCCGGTAGAGGCGGGGATGTCCAGCCCGGATTTCCGGAGTTTTTGCTGGAATCGCATATATGCCTGATGTATCGGGTCTTTTTTGCGGGTACGGCGGCGCATGCCGAACAGAAAAGTGATCGTGCCCAGCACTATGGCCCCCAGAGCAGCGGCTACGCCAAGCTGATAGCCCTGCAGGTTGTCCAGCCCCAGTTTCTGTAACAGGGTCTGCTGGCGGCTGCTGTTGAAGCCCACCACCCAGTAGTGCCAGTTGAGCTGCAGATTGTCGCGGAACCATTTCATGTTCCTGGCCATGCGTGCAAGAAATTCCGGAGAATCGGACAAATTGAAAGTAACCGGCGCACCGGCGGGGTAGTCCGTGGCGGTAATGGAATGTTCGATACGCTCGGGTGCTACAGCAGCCGTGGGATCCACCCGCACCCAGCCACTGTCTTTCAACCACACCTCTGCCCAGGCATGGGCGTCGGACTGGCGCACCACCAGATGCCCGCCCAAAGGGTTGAACTCGCCGCCCTGATAGCCGATAACGACCCGGGAGGGAATATCGGCCAGACGCATCAGCACCACAAAGCTGGTGGCATAGTGCTCGCAAAACCCCTTGCGGGTGGAAAACAGGAACTCATCCACAGGATTGTTTCTCAGCAGCGGCGGCTGCAGGGTGTAGACAAAAGGCTCCTGGTTGTAGAAGCGCAGAGCCGCCTGCACCACCTCCTGGTCTGTTGCACCCTTCCCTCGCAGCCGTGCCGCCAGCTGCCGGGTTCTGGGGGAGATATTGTCCGGCAGCTGCAAGCCGAGCTGCCATTCCAGGATGCTGAGTTTCTGCTGGCGGATACGCAGGGCGCTGGTGGCCTGATAGGTTTTCCGTGCCTGGATGGGGTTTTCCGTGCCCAGCTCCCCGTCCCGGTTCAGCGATAGTCCGGACATGGTGGCGCTGAGGACATGATCCAGCGGAAAAAGCCAGGGCTGGCCGGAAGGCTCCATGGTGATTTCGTACTCTACAGGCTGGTTCAGGGGCGCAAAAGCGCTCACGGGCGGGGAAGATTCCACCCGCTCCCAGTTGCGGCCATCGGTAAACCACAACACCATGCCCCGCCAGTAACGCAGGGAAGGTGGAGGCGCTTCCCCCTTGAACCGTACCCGGAATGCAACCTCGGCCGACTGGCTGAGGTTGCTGATGCTGCCCATGCGAATATTGTCCGACATGCCGGTAATGCCGCTGCTGGAGCCAAGGTTGAGTGACCACAAAGGGCCGTCGAGGCGGGGGAAGAGAACAAACAGCACAATCATGACGGGTATGCTGGAAAGCATCATGATCACCGCTCGTCGCAGCAGCATTTTCCAGGGCAGGGCATCCCCGGTCAGATTGGCGGCAATGAGCAGGGTGGTGAATCCGGTGCTTGCCAGCAGTACATAGAATGTCAGCAGCGGGCTCTGGTAAAACAGGAACAGCGTGATCAGGATAAAATACCCAAGAAACACCGATACATACAGGTCGCGCCGGGTTTTCATCTCCAGCAGTTTCATGCCGGCCATGACCACCAGCAGGGCAACCCCGAATTGCCTGCCCTCCGTCAGTTCCGCCTGGTACAGCACCAGCACCAGACCGGCGGCCAGCAGCGCCAGCATGACCAGGCGGGGGGCGGGTTTGTCCGGCTTCGGCCAAAGCAGCAGGCGCATGGCCACCAGCAGTGGCAGGCAGGCGCTGATCAGCGGGCTCATATTCCACCAGTGCGGTACGGCTGCCAGCACCAGCAAACCGGCGCTGAACCATAACAGCGGCCGGGAAAGTGGCTTCTGTATGAGCAGATCCTTCACCTTTTTACACCATACAGGGCCAGGGCCTGCAAACAGCGATGGCGGTGAGCCTCACCGGTATTGATGGGAATTTCCTCATCCGGCAGGCGTAACCCGTAATAGGAAGAATCCTGGGCCAGTGTCTGCACGGCGCCAGCCAGAATACGCAGGCGCCGTTCCCGGTCAGCGTTCTCGAATGCATCGAAATCCAGCCAGAAGCGGTTCACCCGGTCGCCGCCAAATTGCTTCACCAGCAGCCCCTTTTCACCGGCCAGCGCTTTCCAGTAAATCTGCCCCAGCTGGTCACCGGGGCGGTAATTGCGGTGCCCGACAAAGTCATCTGCGCCCACGCCCTTGTCCCCTTCTGCCGCCGCACCCCAAGAGGGGCTGCCCGTGATCAGGCTGTCGGGCAGGGGTTTGGGATAGATGACCGCCAGGGCATCGGTTTCCACATAGCACCAGGCGCGCAACAGGCCGAGGGGAAACCGGCTCTCCATGGTAATTCGTCCCGGCTTGAGCAACCCCCGCCGGGTGCTGGCGCAGGGGATCAGCATGCGTACTTTTTCATTGGCGGGGCAGTCGGTGATGATGCTGTCGCCACCGCGAAAAGAAAGCTGTATGGCGTAATGGGCGCGGCCTTTTTCATCCTCAAGCAGGTACTGGAAAAAGGCGGTTTCACCAGCGAATACCGGGTCGGTGTGCCGGTATTGCACGCATAGACCGAGCAAATTGCGCCAGGTGTGGAAAATAGCCTGGATAAACAGGCCGGTCAGCAGAAAGGTCAGGATGAAAGCCGGGTTGTTGGCGTAATTGATGGAGGCGATAAGCAGGGTGATGAGCAATATCCCGAACACCATTCCATAGCGCGTGGGAATAATGTAGATTTTGCGGCCAGAAACACAGCACCGGCCTTCTGCTTCCGGCCGTACCACGCGCTGGAACTGTAGCAGGGGATTGTCCATGGTTCAGGGAATGGCAACGGACTGCAGGATCTGGGCTGCGTGATTGTCCCCGTCACTGCCCTGGCCGAGGCGGTGCGCAGCAACCGTCGGCCACACCGCCTGCACATCTTCCGGCAGCACCTTTTCACGCCCCGCAAGCCATGCCCAGGAGCGGGCGGCCCGCAGCAGCCCCAGCCCGGCCCGGGGAGAAAGCCCGGTGGTATCGGCCAGGTTGCGGCTGCGTTCGATGAGCGCCTGTACATAGTCCAGCAGGGCATCTGCCGCGAATGTTTCCTGGCTTGCCTGTTGCCAGTGAGCAAGATCAGCCGGCCCGGTGACGGGATGAAGGTGTTCCAGCCTTTGCCTGCCGCCTTGGCCCTGCAACAGCAGGCGCTCTGTAGCGCTGTCGGGATAACCCAGACTGATGCGCATGAGAAAGCGGTCGAGCTGGGATTCCGGCAGGGAGAAAGTGCCTACCTGGTGGGCAGGATTCTGGGTGGCAATAACAAAAAAAGGTTGCGGCAGCGGGCGGGTCTTGCCTTCTGCCGTGATCTGCCGTTCCTCCATCGCCTCCAGCAGCGCGCTCTGGGTTTTTGGTGTGGCGCGGTTGATCTCGTCGGCGAGAATCAGCTGGGCAAAAATCGGCCCGGCGTGGAAATGAAACTGCTCGGAGCGGCGCTCATACACAGACACGCCGATGACATCGGCAGGCAACAGATCACTGGTGAACTGAATACGCTGGTAGTCCAGCCCCATCAACGTCGCCAACAGGTGCGCCAGGGTGGTCTTGCCCATGCCGGGCATGTCCTCGATGAGCAAATGCCCCTGGCTGAGCAGACAAGTCATGGCCAGGCGCAGGGCGCGGGGCTTGCCCAGTATGATGCCATTGGCCTGGTGAAACAGGGTTTGCAGGGCGGGGTCGTCTCTGAGTGGTTGCAATGTTAAGAATCCATGAGCAATAACAACCTCAGATAATAGCAAAGCAGACAGGGTAAAATAGCCGAATGTTTCATCCTGTGAACTACGAAATCATTATTGTTGGTGGGGGACATGCCGGCACCGAGGCGGCGCTGGCAGCGGCGCGCATGGGTGCGCGCACCCTGCTGCTCACCCACAATATCGACACCCTGGGGGCCATGAGCTGCAACCCCGCCATCGGCGGCATCGGCAAGGGGCATCTGGTTCGGGAAGTGGATGCCCTGGGCGGGCTGATGGCCCATGCCGCCGACCGGGCGGGCATCCATTTTCGCACCCTCAACTCCCGCAAGGGCCCGGCGGTGCGCGCCACCCGTGCCCAGGCGGATCGCATCCTCTATAAAGCCGTAGTGCGCGAAGCCCTGGAGAACCAGCCGAATCTGGATATTTTCCAGCAGGCCGTGGATGATCTCATCATGCAGGGAGACCAGGTGGTGGGCGTCACCACCCGCATGGGGCTGAAGTTTCATGCCGAAGCGGTGGTGCTCACCGTGGGCACTTTTCTGGGTGGGCGCATCCATATCGGCCTGGAGAACTATGAAGGCGGGCGCGCCGGCGATCCGCCCGCCAACGCCCTGGCCCGCCGCCTGCGGGAGCTGCCTTTCCCCGTGGAGCGCCTGAAGACCGGCACGCCGCCGCGCATCGACAGGCGCAGCGTCAATTTCGAGGTGCTGGAAGAGCAGCCCGGCGACCGGCCCTGCCCGGTGTTTTCTTTCATGGGCAATGTTGCGCAGCATCCCCGGCAGGTGAGTTGCCATATCACCCGCACCAATGCAAAGACCCATGACATCATCCGCAGCGGCCTGTCACGCTCGCCCATGTATGCCGGTGTGATCGAAGGCACAGGGCCGCGCTATTGCCCATCCATCGAAGACAAGGTCGTGCGTTTCGCCGACCGTGATTCCCACCAGATCTTCGTCGAACCCGAAGGACTGACCAGCAACGAACTCTACCCCAACGGCATCTCCACCTCCCTGCCTTTCGATGTGCAATGGCAGCTGGTGCAATCCATGCAGGGCTTCGAGAATGCACGCATAACCCGCCCCGGCTATGCCATCGAATATGATTTTTTCAACCCCCAGGCGCTGCGCTACTCCCTGGAAACCCGCCCCGTGCAAAACCTGTTTTTCGCCGGGCAGATCAATGGCACCACGGGCTATGAAGAAGCCGCCGCCCAGGGACTGCTGGCGGCGGTCAATGCGGTGCAGAAAATACGCGGGGAAAGCAGCTGGTGCCCAAGGCGTGATGAAGCCTATCTGGGCGTGCTGGTGGACGATCTCATCACCCTGGGCACCCTGGAGCCCTACCGCATGTTCACCTCCCGCGCCGAGCATCGCCTGTTGCTGCGTGAAGACAACGCCGATCTGCGCCTTACGGAAAAAGGCCGGGAACTGGGCCTGATCGATGATCAGCGCTGGCAGGCATTTTGCGAAAAGCGCGAAGCCATCGAACAGGAGCAGCAACGGCTGCGCAACATCATCATCCGCCCCGGGGACCTGCCCAAAGCCACGGAGCAGAAAATTCTCGGTGATGAACTGCGCCGGGAAACCCGCGCTGCCGAATTGCTCACCCGGCCGGTGGTTACCTACGCGACCCTGATGCAACTGCCCGGCATCGGGCCGGGGGTGGAAGAACCTGTTGTTGCGGAGCAGGTGGAAATACAGGAAAAGTATGCGGGATACATCAAGCGCCAGCGGCAAGAGGTGGAAAAAACCCGCCAGGCCGAAGCGGTAAAACTGCCCGAAGCCCTGGACTACGAGCAGGTCAAGGGTCTGTCATCCGAAGTGCGGGAAAAGCTCATACGCCATCGGCCACAAACCCTGGGCCAGGCCGGGCGTATCCCCGGCGTTACCCCGGCGGCGACTTCTCTTTTACTCATTCATCTGAAAAAGCATCGGGCCTGACAGGTTTGTTTATCAGAGCACACCACTCAATGGACTGCGCACCGCCATGCCGCCCCGATTCAAGACATGCGTATAGACCTGTGTCGTGCGTACGTCCTTATGCCCCAGTTGCTCCTGAACCGTACGGATATCCATTCCTCTTTCAAGCAGATGTGTAGCAAAGGAATGACGTAACGTATGGCAACTGGCTTTTTTATGAATGCCCGCACGTTTTACAGCCATGTTGACGGCCTTCTGAATGACGCTGGCGTCGATATGGTGACGACGTTCCACGTTACTGCGAGGGTCGATGCTGCGGCGACTGGCCGGGAAGACATACTGCCAGCCCCATTCCCGACAGGCGTTGGGGTACTTGCGGCCGAGCGCGTAGGGAAGGTAGACGCAACCGAAGCCGGCTTCAAGATCGCGTTCATGGCGGGTTTTGACATTTTGCAAGTGCCGTTGCAGCGGCAGCACAAGTTCATCGGCCAACGTAACCACCCGATCCTTGGCGCCTTTTCCATTTCTAACAAAAACAGCACGCCGGGGAAAATCCAGATCCATCACGCGTAACCGCAGGCTTTCGATCAGTCGTAGCCCCGACCCATAGAGCAGGCAAGCCACCAGCCATTGAGCACCTTCAAGTTGTGATAGCAGCTGTGCCACTTCTTCCCGGGTGAGCACGATAGGGAGTTTCTTGGGCCTTTTGGCATAGGAAATACCCTTTATATCAGCATTCAAAGGTGTCCCCAGCACCTCTCTGTACATATATACCAAGGCGTTGAGAGCCTGATTCTGGGTAGAAGCGGCGACGTTTCGTTGTACCGCAAGATGGGTAAGAAACGCAGCAACCTCTCCCTCGCTCATTTCACGAGGATGGCGTTTGCCGTGAAACAGAATAAACCGCCGAATCCAGTCAATATATGCTTGCTCGGTACGAAGGCTATAGTGCCGGGTACGAATGGTGTTGGCGACTTCAGTCAAAAAGGCCGACTGATATTGGGGGTCGTCCATCAGGCGTTCTCCATTGGTTCTTATCCAAAAGAATAAGCCAGCTTGGGAAGCAGTGTCAAGCTAGTCGCCCCAGCCGGAAAAACAGCAGCAATACAATGGAAATTTGTAAATATCTCTGATATGGTAATTATATCAATAAGTTGTGATGGCATCTGTCTTAGCAGGGAAGCGTAAATTTATCCACCTCCCCCTTACTAGGCTGCGATTTTCCACATAGCGAGCAAATATGTACTCTAGATGGAAGTTTTCCACCTAGTAAACAGTATTGGCCATCTAGGTGGAAATTTTCCATCTACTAAAATGTTAGCTTCTCACTTAGATTGAACCGAGTGTCGCAATAAAGAGCATAAAATGACTACTAAAAAACCAAGGAAGGAAAAATTGTCAATTTACCTTGCGAAAGATAGCTCGGTCTATGACATTAGTATAATAAAGACAGAAAACTCTAAGGAGCCTGTCAAGTTGGCTATCAATAGCGGTTCTGCAGTGCTCTATGTCAAAAGAGAGATGCCAGGCACCACTCCTCCTTGGACAAAACTGCTCACAAAGGATCAGAAACTACCAGATAACATTTTTGGAAAGAGTAATACAGTTGGTGCCGCACTTGTAATAAGAGAAAGTGAACATGTTTTTGTATTAACTTTTGGGTCAGGATTTCACTTATTGAAAAATGAATCCATTGAACGGGATTTTGGACTAAAGGTAACCTTGAACTCTGTTGATCCAGATAAGCTTAGAAGTCTTGATAAAGCGAGTTACGACCATAACCCACTTAACTCAAGAACACAGAGCGCAAAAGACCTTGATATATTTGAACTCCATATAGATTCTGAGCTGGATATGCTTTATGCAGTTACAGGTGCATCTAAAGTTAATGTTTTTGGTTCGCATGTAACAGGTCGAGATGCTCTGACGTTAATGGTTGAGATTGATCTTAATGGGATTTCAGCGGTATTGAAGGAGGCTTTAGCAAGATACACAAGCCCATTACCAAAAGAATTTGAATGGGTAGAAAATATAAATAGAGTCAAGGACAGTGAAGTAATTGAATTGCTTGACATGGAATTAGATGACACTCTATCTAAACCAAATGAAGGTAGCATTTGGTTAGGAGAACCAGAAATTATTGATTGGGAATCTCAAATAGGTTACTCCTTTGATTTATACCAAAAAACACCTAGACATGTAGTCCTTGAATTTAAAGATTTAATTGAGTATTTCCAGTTGCACAAAAAGCCACTATGCGTCGAATCGTTGAAGGATCAGACTGTTCATATAAACAACAGTGAGTATCAATCCTTTAAAAACTGGAAAGCTTATAGATGTCTTTATGCAGAGATAAAGGTAGGTCAAGAACAATACATATTACGAAATGGAATTTGGTATCGTGTTGATATGGATTTTGTAAGTTCAATTGATAGCTACTTAAAAGATATTGCTGCTTATCAACACAAATTGCCAACATACAATCATGACCGAGAGGAAGAGTACAATCAGCATGTGACTGATCTCGATGACAGCTATAGTTTGATGGATAAGAAAAATATCAAAATTGGAGGTCCTTACGATAAGTTAGAGTTTTGTGATCTTATTAAAGATGGGGCGGACTTCATACATGTAAAATACTATAGAAGCTCTGCTACTTTGAGTCATTTATTCTCTCAAGGCTCTGTAGCTGCAGAAGCATTCGTTAGAGACAGTGAGTTCAGAGAAAAACTCAATCAAAAGCTACCAGAATGTACTAAATTAAAAAACCCTGCAAATAGGCCAAATCCAAGCGATTATCGAGTTATTTATGCTATAGCCACCTCTAAGAAGTTGCCTCATGAACTTCCATTCTTTTCTAAAGTAACGCTGAAGAATGCATTAAAAACACTCAGAGCATTAGATTACAAGGTAGAGTTAGCAAGCATTGAGGTTGATCCAGTTCTGTTAGTAAAGAAAAAAGGAAAGCCACAGAAAAAGACTAAATTAGCATGAGCATTCACTATTCAAAAGCTAACACACGCCCTGAGGTAGTCCGTCAACAAAAATCTGTTATTTAGCCAGTTCTTCAACGAGTGGTGATCCTTTGGCCTTCAAGGCCATCAGATACTTGGCTTCATCGTAGGGTTTGCGATCCTGC
>JAMOLT010000028.1 GCA_027068915.1 Sedimenticola sp.
CGGTGAATGATTTTTCACTCTACGACCACATCCTGGATCACAGCCTGCTCCTGGGTGCCATACCCGGGCGTTTCGGCGATCTCAGCCGGCACAGCCACGCGGACGCCGCTTTCTGCATCGCCCAGGGCAGAAACAGCCAGGGCCAACCTGTGGCGGCGGGGGAGATGACCAAATGGTTCGACACCAACTACCATTTCATCGTCCCCGAGCTACGCCCCGGCCAGCAGTTTTCCATCCGTAGCGAGAAGCTGTTCGCGGAAATCACCGAAGCACAGGCCCTGGGACACAGGCAGATCAAGCCCGTGATCCCCGGCCCCATCACCTGGCTGTGGCTGAGCAAGGCCGAGGGAGAAGATTTCGACCGGCTGACGCTGCTGGACAATTTGGTCGCCGTCTATGGCGAAATCTTCCGCCGCCTGGCGGATCAGGGCATCGAATGGGTGCAGGTGGACGAGCCGGCCCTGGCCCTGGACCTGCCGCAAAACTGGAAGCAGGCCTATGAAAGCGTCTACAGCAGGCTGCAGGCCGCACCCCTCAAGGTGTTGCTCGCCACCTACTTTGGCCCCCTGCAGGACAATCTGCGCCTGGCCACTGCCCTGCCTGTGGCCGGGCTGCATGTGGACGCCATACGCAGCGCTGACGAGCTGGACATGCTGGTGGATCACCTGCCCGCCTACAAGGTATTGTCCGTGGGCATTGTTGACGGGCGGAATATCTGGCGCAGCGACCTCGACGCCTGCCTGGAACGCCTCACCCCCCTGCAGGCCCGCTTGGGGGAGCGTCTATGGCTGGCGCCATCCTGCTCCCTGCTGCACGTGCCTGTGGATCTCGATGCGGAACAGGAACTGGACGACGAACTCAAATCCTGGCTGGCCTTTGCTGCGCAAAAACTGGATGAGCTGAACACATTGAAGCGCGCCCTGGGCCCTGACAGGGACGCCGCCATCCCGCAACTGCACGCCTCCCGCGCAGCCCTCCAGAGCCGTCGCCAGTCCCCCCGCATCCACAACCCGGCGGTGGAGCAATCCCTGCAATCCATCACGCCGGATCTGCACCAGCGCAACAGCAGCTACAGCCAGCGGCGCAAACAGCAGCTTTCCCTGCCTCTGCTGCCCACCACCACCATTGGCTCCTTTCCCCAGACCGCGGAAATCCGCAAGGCCCGCCGGGATTACCGCCAGGGCAAGATCAGCGACGCCAGCTACCAGCAACAGATGCGGGAGGAAATCGCCACCGTGGTGCGCTTTCAGGAACAGCTGGGCCTGGATGTACTGGTGCACGGCGAAGCCGAACGCAACGACATGGTGGAATATTTCGGCGAGCAGCTCGACGGCTTCGCCTTCACCCGTTTCGGTTGGGTGCAATCCTACGGGTCACGCTGCGTCAAGCCCCCGGTGCTGTTCGGCGACGTGACCCGCCCCCGGGCCATGACCGTGGAATGGACCCGCTACGCCCAGTCCCTCACGGACAAGCCCATGAAGGGCATGCTCACCGGCCCGGTAACCATCCTCAACTGGTCTTTCGTGCGGGACGACCAGCCCCGCGCCGACACCTGCAGGCAACTGGCCCTGGCGCTGCGGGAAGAAGTGCTGGATCTGGAGCAGGCGGGCATCGGCGTGATCCAGATCGACGAGGCCGCCCTGCGCGAAGGCCTGCCCCTGCGCAAGGCGGACTGGAACGACTATCTGGCGTGGGCGGTGGAGAGCTTCCGCATCACCGCCGGCGGTGTGAAGGACAGCACCCAGATTCACACCCATATGTGCTATTCCGAATTCAACGACATCATGGAAGCCATTGCCGCAATGGACGCCGACGTGATCACCATCGAAACCTCACGCTCGCGCATGGAGCTGCTGGACGCCTTCGTGGATTTCGAATACCCGGCGGAAATCGGCCCCGGCGTGTACGACATCCATTCCCCCAATATTCCCGAAACCCGGGAGATGCTGGAGCTGCTGGAAAAAGCCCTGGAGCGCATTCCTGCGCAACGCCTGTGGGTCAACCCCGACTGCGGCCTGAAAACCCGCGGCTGGAAGGAAGTGGAACCGGCATTGCAGAACATGGTGGAAGCTGCGCACCTCCTGCGGGAAAAGCTGGAAGGAAGCATACAGGCCGTGAACTGTTAACCCGGCAACAATATATGTCATATTCAGCCGCCGTGTGCTGGTTAGGGGCCCGGTCACCTGCCATTCAGCAGCTTGCGCACCACAGGCGCATGGCGGCGGCTGACATCCAGCTTATCCTCGATATCCACAAACAACAGCCGCACTCCACCATCGGGCGTTTTTTCCAGGCCGGAGATGAGCGCCTTACGCACCAAAACACTGCGGTGGATACGCAGCAGCTCATCGGGAAAACGCTTTTCCAGGGACACCAGGGAATCTTCCAGCAGAGATTCCCCGCCCTTGTGCCGCACCAGCACATACTTGCTGTCCGCACGGAAATAATACACGTCGGACAGGGCGATGCGCTGTACACCCCCCCGGTAACGGCTGGTCAGCCAGGCCTCTTCCTGCTCTTCTTTCTGCAATAGCGGCCGCGTCAGGCGCGTGGCTTTTTCCAGGGCGGCCCGGAGTTTTTCCCTGCGGATGGGCTTGAGCAGATAATCCACCGCCTGCACGGAAAACGCCTCCAGGGCGTGCTCGCTGTATGCGGTGGTAAAGACAATGGCGGGAGGCAGTTGCTGCCGGGAGATTTGCGCCGCCGCCTCCAGCCCGTCCATGCCCGGCATGTGAATGTCCATGAACACCAGATCGATGGGGTGCACCTCACACAGGGCAACGGCCCGCTCACCATTCTCCGCCTCGGCAACCACTTCATAGTCATCGCCAAATCCGGCAATCAGCCCACACAACCGCTGCCGCGCCAAATCTTCATCATCAACCACCAGCAGCTTCATGCCTCTGACTCCCGGGCCGGAAACCAGATACGCACCTGATAGCGGCCCTCCACCATTCCCGTATGCATGCCCGCCGTATCACCAAAGCGCATCTGCAAGCGCTGGCGAATGTTTTCCACGGCCATATGATTGCCTCCCTGGTGGGGTTGCTCATGCTGTTGCGGCAGGGTGTTGCTCACCGTCAGCGCCACAATGCCGTTGCGAAAACGCCCGAAGATACGGATCTCACCGCCTGTCACCGACGCCCCCACGCCATGATAGACCGCGTTTTCCACCAGGGGCTGTAACAGCAACGCGGGCATGGTCGCCTTATCCGGCAGTTTTTCCAGATCCCACTCCACTTTCAGGCGGCAGCCCAGGCGCTGCTGTTCGATGGCGAGATACTGGCGGGCCAGCTCCAATTCCTGAAGCACGGTGGACAAGCGCCTTTCGTCCCCCAAAGCGGCGCGGAACAGATCGGCAAGATCCTGCAACACCTCTTCGGCACGGGTGGGATCGACGGGGATCAGGCTCACCACGGTATTCAAACTGTTGAACAGAAAATGCGGCCGGATACGCGCCTGCAGCGCCTGAAAGCGCGCCCGGCTTTCTGCCAGCTCGCGCTGCTTCTGCTGATGGTTCTCGTACAGATAACGCAGCGTCAGGGCGCCAAGAATACCGCTGATGCCCAGTGTCCGCAGCAACAGATCCTGGCGGGAAACGCCGGGCAGGATTTCCAGGGGAACAAGCCAGGTGGCGCTCATGCTTATCGCCAACGCCATTAGCATGATCACGCACCAGGCAGCCAGACCCGCCATGCCATGGCCCATGCGCCCCAGCCAGCGCTTCAACAGGCAGATCCAGGCCACGGACGCCAAGCCTATCCATTGAATATACAGCGCAACGATGCTGAAGTTCTGCCAGAAATCCTGCAAACGGTCGGTGGCGGCCAGCGACAACACCATGGCCATCAGGGTGGCGCTGGCGACCACCGCCAGCACCGAGCGCACGCCACAAAAATCCGGCAGAAAGCTTTGCTCCCCTGAACTCATATCGCCCCTGTCACGAATGGCACTTAACTTAAGAAAAAAACCAGGGTCATCCCGACGCAGGCCGGAATGACGAATAACGAGATCTTTGGCTTAAACAAGCACCATTTACCCCTGTCACCATCAATCGGTATCGATACAGTATAATCTCCGCCAACAGATAACGGTATGCATGAGCGCACATTGCATCAACACCGGGACAATACTAATGACCGAGAAAAAACTCTGGGCAGGACGCTTCAACCAGCCTACGGACGCCTTTGTGGAGGCCTTCACCGCTTCTGTGGAGTTCGACCAGCGTCTGGCGGAATACGATATTCAGGGCTCCATGGCCCACGCCCGGATGCTGGCCAGACAGGGCATACTCGGCGACGATGAATGCGAACGCATCATTCAGGGGCTGGAACGGATTCGCAACCGCATCGCCGCGGGCGACTTCCCCTGGTCCGTGGCGCTGGAAGATGTACACATGAATATCGAAGCGGCCCTCACCGATGACATCGGCGACGCAGGCAAGAAGCTGCACACGGGGCGTTCCCGCAACGACCAGGTCGCCACCGACGTGCGTCTGTGGCTGCGGGACGAAATCCACATCATCCAGCAGGAAACCCGCCGCTTCCAGCAGGCGCTGTTGCAGATCGCCGAGCGCGAGGCGGAAACCATCCTGCCGGGCTTTACCCACCTGCAAACCGCCCAGCCCGTCACCTTTGGCCACCACATGCTGGCCTGGTTTGAAATGCTGCAACGCGACCACGGGCGCTTCGAGGACTGCGCAATCCGCATGAACGAACTGCCCCTGGGGGCCGCCGCCCTGGCCGGCACCACTTACCCCATCGACCGGGAATTCAGCGCGGAGTTGCTGGGCTTCGACCGCCCCTGCGCCAACTCCCTGGACGCAGTCAGCGACCGGGACTTCGCCATCGAGTTTAGCGCCGCCGCCAGTATTCTCATGATGCATCTGTCGCGCATGTCGGAAGAGCTGATCATCTGGTCTTCCGCCCAGTTCGGCTTCATCACCCTGTCCGACAGTTTCTGCACCGGCTCCTCCATCATGCCGCAAAAGAAAAACCCGGACGTGCCGGAGCTGGTGCGCGGCAAGAGCGGCCGGGTGTTCGGCCACCTCATGGGCCTGCTAACCTTGATGAAAAGTCAGCCCCTGGCCTACAACAAGGACAATCAAGAGGACAAGGAGCCCCTGTTCGACACCGTGGACAATCTCAAGGGCTGCCTCAAGGTCTTTGCCGACATGGTGCCGGAAATCACCTGCAACCAGGAGGCCATGCGCAACGCCACCCTGAAAGGCTTCGCCACCGCAACCGATCTGGCGGACTATCTGGTGCGCAAGGGCACCCCCTTCCGCGATGCCCACGAAGTGGTGGGCAAGGCCGTGGCCCTGTGTGTGGAAAGGGGTTGTGATCTTTCCGACCTGTCCCTGCAGGAGCTGCAAGGCTTCAGTGCCTCCATCACAGAGGATGTATTCGATTTTCTTACCCTGGAAGGCTCTGTGGCGGCAAGAAACCATATCGGCGGCACGGCGCCGAAGCAGGTGCGCCTGGCCATTGCTGCTGCATGGGACAGAATCCGGCAACAACCGTAGGATAGGCAAAGGCCGCCAGGCTTTGCCCATTGAAATACGCCGCTGTCGGGCACGCTCCGCTTTGCCCGACCTACCTGCCGCTCCTGCACTTGACCCCCAGGGATGGGGGGAATGCTGGAAATGCCGGGAGCATTTTCAGTGCCCTGTGCTCGCAGCATAAGCACGTCCTTTAGAAAATACTGCTCCTGCACTTGACCCCCAAGGATGGGGGGAATGCTGGAAATGCCGGGAGCATTTTCAGTGCCCTGTGCTCGCAGCATAAGCACGTCCTTTAGAAAATACTGCTCCTGCACTTGACCCCCAAGGATGGGGGGAATGCTGGAAATGCCGGGAGCATTTTCAGTGCCCTGTGCTCGCAGCATAAGCACGTCCTTTAGAAAATACTGCTCCTGCACATCCCTGTGCAAAAAAAAGGCGCCCGAAGGCGCCTTTTGCTTAGACAATGTTGTTACACCGTCATCAGAGGCCGGAACCCTGGGCGCCGGTGAACTCGGGATAAGCCTCCATCCCGCACTCCGCCAGATCCACGCCTTCGTACTCTTCTTCTTCGGATACGCGCAGCCCCATGACGATCTTGATGATCATCCATACGATCAGGCTGGCGCCGAACACCCAGCCGAAGATGGTGCCTGCGCCGATGAGCTGTCCGGAGAAGCTGGAAGCGCTGTTGGTTACCGGAACCAGCATCAGGCCGAGGAAGCCGCAAACGCCGTGAACAGAGATGGCGCCGACGGGGTCGTCGATGCGGATCTTGTCCAGACCAAGAATGCTGAAGACGACCAGTGCGCCGCCAGCCGCACCAAACAGGGTGGCCTGCAATACGCTGGGCGTGGAAGGCTCGGCGGTGATCACCACCAGACCCGCCAGCGCACCATTGAGCGCCATGGTCAGATCCGCCTTGCCGAACAGCATGCGGGCGACGATCAGCGCCGTAACCACACCACCGGCTGCAGCCGCGTTGGTGTTGACGAAGACCATAGCCACGGAGTTGGCGCTTGCGACATCACCCAGCTTCAGAACCGAACCGCCGTTGAAGCCGAACCAGCCGAACCAGAGGATGAATGTACCCAGGGTTGCCAGGGGCAGGTTGGCACCGGGAATGGGACGTATTTCACCATTGGGGCCATACTTGCCTCTGCGGGCACCCAGCAACAATACACCCGCCAGGGCTGCGGCGGCACCAGCCATATGCACGATACCGGAACCGGCAAAGTCCGAGAAGCCCAGATCACTCAGGTTGTAGAGGCCGAACACATCTTTGCCGCCCCAGGTCCAGGAGCCTTCCATCGGATAGATGAAGCCGGTCATGACCACGGCAAAGAGCAGGAAGGCCCACAACTTCATGCGTTCGGCCACGGCACCGGAAACGATGGACATGGCGGTAGCCACGAACACCACCTGGAAGAAGAAATCGGATGCTGTGGAATAAACAGACCCACCAGCGAAGCCATCTTCACGCTTGGACATACTCTCCAGCGCATCCTTGACCAGGGTCTCCCCCCCGGCCAGCCCGCTCAACAGATAATCGCCACCGTACATCAGCGCATAACCCGCCACCATGTACATGATGCAGGAAACCGCATACAGGGAGATGTTCTTGGTAAGAATCTCCACGGTGTTCTTGGAGCGCACCAGACCGGCTTCCAGCATGGAGAAGCCGGCAGCCATCCACATCACCAGGGCACCCATTACCAAAAAGTAAAAGGTGTCCATGGCGTACTGGAGTTCAAAAATATTGTTTTCCATCAGCATGGCCTCCGCTACAACGCTTCCGCGCCGGTCTCGCCGGTACGGATGCGAATGGTTTGCTCGACGTCGGTAACGAAGATCTTGCCGTCACCGATCTTGCCGGTACGCGCCGCATTGGTGATGGCTTCAATAACCTGATCCACCTGATCCGCACCTACCGCCGCTTCCAGCTTGATCTTGGGCAGAAAATCCACCACATACTCCGCACCGCGATACAGTTCGGTATGGCCTTTCTGCCGACCAAAACCTTTTACTTCCGTAACGGTGATTCCCGCCACACCCACCTCAGACAGTGCTTCACGCACATCATCCAGCTTGAATGGCTTGATAATTGCTGTTACCAGTTTCATCTTGTCTCTCCTGCTCAGAAGGATTTGGCCCAGGAAACGACAAATTTGGTGTCGTCACTGCCGGACTCTTCCTGCGCTTTGGAGACCGTCATGGTGAAATCACCCCAGTCGCCGGCGCTCTTGGTCACATCAATCTGACCATGGGTGTAATCGACATCACCAAAGGCCTTGCTGGTGTCGAAATCGTAGTGGCCCACGGTGGCACCTATGCTCCAGGTTTCCACCACTTCAAAACCGGCGGACAGGTAGTAGTAGATATCACCATCGGAAAATGCCGCATCGCTGTCCGCATCCCCATCCAGGGTGTAGGCCAGGCCCGCTTCGAGGAATTTCCAGGAACCGCTCAGGCTCAGCTCGAGAAAGTTGGAATCTTCATAGCCGGAAGTCGGGTAGTAGTAATAGATCAGGCCGATGTCATAACCGAGATCGCCGATTTCATTGGCGAACCCCCCGTAGAAATCCACTTCGGTGCCGGAACCATTGCCCCAGTCGATATTGGAAGCCCAGGTCCCCAGATAGAAACCGCTTTCATGCCCCCAGTCGATGCCACCGGACACAGCCGCATCATCACCGGTTTGAGAGGCGCCACGCCACAGATAGTTACTGGTAGCACCGATATTGGCGGTCAGTTCCGCCTGCGCCATGGAAGTCGCACCCAACAGAATAGCTCCACAGGCAATGGCCAGTTTTTTCTTCATCATCGCAAGTACTCCTGAATTGTTTGGTAGAAATAGGAAGTCTTGCCGGTATAGCAAGCATGTACCATGCCAAAAGGTATTTTTACAGGATTTCAACCAGTTAGACCAAGCCTCAGGAGAATTCCCCGGCATCCACGGGAACAGACGCACCAATTTGGAGCGCGCCCTTTCCGGCAACACCAGCCTGGTGCATGATTTGCGGGAAAATTCCCTGCTGGACAAACGCTTCGACTGTGGTTTAGTCTGCCCAAATTAACAGCAATGCTTTCGTGCCCCCATGATTGACCCAAAGATCCTCAATGACATTTCCAGCAAGGTTGGCGATACCCTGCCCAAAGGCCTGCAAGCCCTGCAAAACGACCTGCAGCACAATCTGCACAGCGGCGCGGAAGCCATGCTGGGCAAGCTGAATCTGGTCACCCGGGAAGAATTCGACGTACAGCAGGCGGTGCTGATGCGCACCAGAGCCAAGGTGGAAACCCTGGAAAAGCAGGTTTCCGAGCTGGAGAAAATACTGAAAGACAAATAGTTTCCCGACCAACAAACCACGGAAGGTTATGTCACTCGCAACCACCTATTGCCGCGCAAGCGTTGGCATTGAAGCCCCCCTCGTTACCGTAGAAGCCCACCTGGCCAACGGCCTGCCCGCGTTCGCCATCGTCGGCCTGCCGGAAAAAGCCGTGCAGGAAAGCCGCGACCGCGTGCGCAGCGCCCTGATCAATTCCGGCTACGAGTTTCCCGCCCGGCGCATCACCGTCAATCTCGCCCCTGCGGATCTGCCCAAGGAGGGCGGGCGCTTCGATCTGCCTATTGCTATTGGCATTCTTGCCGCTTCCGGGCAAATTCCCCGGGAGGCGCTGAACGCCTGCGAATTCACCGGCGAGCTGAGTCTGTCCGGGGATGTCCGGCCCGTAACCGGCGCGTTGCCTACCGCCATTGCCACCCGCGATGCAGGTCACAAGCTGTTCCTGCCCCGCGCCAATCTGGCAGAAGCCAGCCTGATCCAGGAAAGCTGCCTGTACCCCGTCGAGCATCTGCTGCAACTGAGCAATCACCTGTGCGGCAGATCACAGCTGCAGCCGGAGCTTGCCTTGGTGCAGGAAGAAGACAGCTACTCCGGCATGCCCGACCTGGCCGATGTTCGTGGTCAGGCACAGGCCAAGCGCGCCCTTGTCATTGCCGCCACCGGCGCCCACAATCTTGTGTTCAGCGGCCCCCCCGGCAGCGGCAAATCCATGCTTGCCAGCCGCCTGCCCGGCATCTTGCCGCCCATGACGGAAAGCCAGGCGCTGGAGCACGCCATGATTCAGTCCATCAGCGGCCTGCCTTTCGACCCCCGGCACTGGAAGCAACGACCCTACAGGCACCCACACCACACAGCTTCTGCTGTGGCATTGGTTGGCGGGGGCT
>JAMOLT010000029.1 GCA_027068915.1 Sedimenticola sp.
TAACCCGGCGACATATAGTGTTGCCGGGTTAATATGATACCTGTATTGTCAGCAAGCAACGATGATTATGCACATACATATACTGGGTATCTGCGGCACTTTCATGGGCGGGATCGCACAGATCGCCACCGCCCTGGGGCATCGGGTCACGGGCTCGGATGCAGGGGTGTATCCGCCCATGAGCACCCAGCTGGAAGAGGCGGGTATCGAACTGATGCAGGGCTGGGACGCCAGCCATTTGCAGCCGGCGCCGGATATGGTGGTGGTGGGCAATGCCCTGTCGCGGGGCAATCCTGCGGTGGAATACATGCTGGATCAGGGGCTGCCTTATACCTCCGGCCCGCAATGGCTGGCGGAACATGTACTGCAGGAACGCTGGGTGCTGGCGGTTGCCGGCACCCACGGCAAGACCACCACGGCTTCCATGCTTGCCTGGATCTTGCAGGATGCTGGATTGGAGCCGGGGTTCCTCATCGGCGGCGTGCCGCAAAACTTTGGCTGCTCGGCGCGCCTGGGCAACACGCCTTTCTTCGTCATCGAGGCGGATGAATATGACACGGCCTTCTTCGACAAGCGCAGCAAATTCGTCCACTACCGCCCCCGCACCCTGGTGATGAACAATCTGGAGTTCGATCACGCGGATATTTTTGATGACCTGGCGCAAATCCAGCGCCAGTTCCATCATTTGCTGCGCACGGTGCCGGCCTCCGGCCTGGTCGTCTCCGCCTGGCGGGACGACAATCTGGATGCAGTGCTGGAAATGGGCTGCTGGACGGCCGTGGAGTATTTCTCCGCCCAGGGCGATTGCGCCTGGCGGGCGGGAGATATGTCGCCGGATGGCAGCGCTTTCGATGTGATCTGCGAGGGCGTGAATGCCGGGCGGGTAAGCTGGCCATTGACCGGGATGCACAACGTCAGCAATGCCCTGGCCGCCATTGCGGCGGCCCGTCATGCCGGGGTTCCCGTTCGCGCCGGCATAGCGGCGTTGGGCCGGTTCGAGAACGTCAAAAGGCGCATGGAGCTGCGTGGCGAGGTGGCCGGGATCAAGGTCTATGATGATTTCGCCCACCATCCCACGGCCATTGAAACCACCCTGGCGGGGTTGCGCGCCCAGGTGGGGGAAGGGCGTATCCTGGCGGTGCTGGAGCCGCGTTCCAATACCATGCGCATGGGCATTCATGCCGAGTCCCTTCCCGCTTCCCTTGCCCAGGCGGATGAAGTGCTGCTGTTTGCGCCGCCGTCTCTGGGCTGGAACGCCGAAGAGGTCATGGCTCCTTTGGGGAACAAATGCAAGGTGCTGGCTTCCACGCAAGAAATACTGTCTTTTCTGCAAGCCAACGCCGGTGCGGGAGATACGATTCTGGTGATGAGCAACGGCGGTTTCGAGGATATTCACAGGCGCATATTGCAGGAACTGGAGCGCAGGCAATGAACGAGCAACCCGTTGCCGTTGCCCTGACCGGAGCTTCCGGCATCGCCTACGGCATACGTCTGGTCGAATGCCTGTTGCAGGCCGGGCGGGAGGTGCAGTTGCTGTACTCCCGGGCGGCGCAGGTGGTGGCGGCAATGGAGCTGGATCTGCAACTTCCCGCGGCAGCGGAGCAGGCCCAGTCGCAGCTGACGGAGCGCTTCCATGCCGCCCCGGGGCAGTTACAGGTGTTTGGACGCCAGCAGTGGACGGCGCCGGTGGCGAGTGGTTCCAACCCGCCCCAGGCGCTGGTGGTGTGTCCCTGCACCATGGGTACGCTGGCGTCCATCGCCCATGGCATCAGTGAGGACCTCATCGACCGGGTGGCGGATGTGATGCTCAAGGAGCGGCGTCAGCTGATTCTGGTGGTGCGGGAAACACCCTTCTCCGCCATCCACTTGCAGAACATGCTCACCGTCACCCAGGCGGGCGCCGTGGTCATGCCCGCCAATCCCGGCTTTTACCACAAGCCGGCGTCCGTGGATGATCTGGTGGATTTCATGGTGGCCAGGGTGCTGGATCATTTGCAGGTTAGCCATGAGCTGCTGCCCCGCTGGGGCGCAGAGCGGGGCTGATGGTTCGAGAACCCCTGGTTGGGGCTGGGTGGAGAGGAGCTCCTATTTGAGCAGGTAGTACGCCGCCCCGAAAGCGGCTCCCGCGGCAAGAATGGCGATGAGGGCGGCTTTGCCCAGCAGTCCGCCCTGGATGCCCGAAATCTTTGCCTGCATTTCTTCCAGGCGGGCATCGGTTTCTTCCCGGGTTTTATCGATGCTGTCCTTCAGTCCGGTCAGGCGGTCAGTAATGAGGGTTTCCAGCCTGGAGTTTGCCTGGCTGACGACGTCCTCCCGCAGTTTCCCTTCCTGCTCTTTTATATCTTCCAGAGCGGTTTCGACCTGTTGACGCAGGGCTTCGAGCTGAATGCGGGTGTTGCCGGCATCCATGGACAATTGATCCTTGACCCGGGAGGCGATGCGCTCGTCTAGTTTTTTCAGGGAGTCCTGCAATGGCTGCAGTTTTTCCTCACCACTCTTTACAAGCTTGGTGAATTTTTGCTCCATATTTTTTTCGATGTCGGAGACATGCTCCCGCATGGGCGCAAGCAATGTGCCTACTTCCGACATAATGGCATCCATGCTGATTGCCGGTATGGCAGCGGCTTCTTCTTCCGCCTCTTCTTCCGGGGTTTCTTCGCTGACCGTTTCCACATTGATGGTTGCAAGTACAGCTTTCAGCTTGTCTTCCTGGGGGGGCTTGGTCAGTACGCCGATGGCACCGGCCTCTTCTGCCATTTGTTCCAGTTTGCTGCCTTCGTTGCCAGTACAGAGCACCACCGGAATGTGGGCGGTTTTTTCATTACTGGTAATGGCGGTGGTGGCGGCGATGCCTCCCATGCCGGGCATGGACTGATCCATAAACACGATGTCAATGGTTTCCGTGGCGATCTTGTCCAGCGCCTCTTCCCCGGAAGCAGCCATTTCCACCTCCAGCCCCTGGTCCTTGAGCAGTTTGCCCATGGCAAAGCGTGCCGCTTTGGAATCGTCAACCAGTAGTACCTTCATTGTTATCTCCGTGATGACAATTAACCCGGTTGGGTTTCCGGGTTAATAAACCATGAATTCAAACGCCTATATTACAGTATGCTTTCCCGGCAGCCACCCACGGATGTCGAAAAATGTGAAGGCTGTGGGGTCATTCCGGTATGTCGGTCTGTAGCAGCATCAAATGTCCGTCCTTTACCATGCGGTAGTGCAAGGCCGCACCGTCGGCATCTTTCTTCAATACCTCCAGGGCGGATTGTTTGTCGCCGGTGCTGACTGGATAGGACAGCAAACCCAGCCATTGTCTTTTTTGCTGGTTGGTGACTTCTCCCAGCCAGATGGGCTGGCCGGTTTCCTCGATGAGGTAGCGGCTTGGCCAGAGGTAGATAACCTGACGCTGGTCTGCTCCCGGCTTGCTCAGCACGCGGAATGACATTTGCCCGGCATGGCTGTGGGGGAGCAGCGGAAGTTGTTCCAGGCTGTCGGCTGCCGCCAACAGCTTCAGCCATGCCAGTCCTGCTACTGTGGTCGCGGGCACCCAGCCCTGCTGTTCCAGCTTGTCGGTAAGAGTGCTCAGGGAGCCTGCCAGTTGCAGGTTCAGGGGGTGGTTCTTTTTGTTCAGCACATCATCCCGGTAGTGCGGCAGTTTTCGCCAGCCGTCTTGCCGCCATTGTTCCAGGGGCATGCTGCCCTGAATCTGCAGCATGGCTGGTGCGGGGGGTGGGGGCGGAACACTGATTGCCGAAGCAAATGCCAGCAACAGCAGGCTGAGGCCCATGGTCAGGGCCTGCCTGGCGGCGATTTTCTCTTCGCCATGGGTGCGGTAGGCCATGCCGATTGCGGTGCTCCAGATGATCCCGCCGCCAAGGGCGTGCAGCACGGCCATCAGCGTCGAGCCGAGATATAACTGGGCGAACGCCACCATCACGATCAACAGGGTGGCCGCGGAATAGACTCTCCAGCGTCTGACGTAGGCAATGGGGGTCGCCACCAGCACCGCGCCGAGGGAAAAGAATACGGTGGCCCTGAGGACATAGACATCCGGCATGGCGGAGATGAGCGCCGGTGACTGGCGCATGAGCACTTCCAATACGATGCTCAACAGCCATACGCCGCCTGCGCCGGCCAGCCAGTGGTGAGTGGAAAGCTTGAGTCCGGAAATCCACAGCAGCAGGGAAATGACGATGAGCATGGCGAGGGTGGCGCTGCTTCCCGCCAGGGCGGAAAGCCCGAGCATGATCCGGTCGCCCGCCGGGTTGCTCAGTTCGTTCAAACCCAGGTGCAGGGCGGTGTCGGCAATTAGCAGTGGCGATTGCGGCAACAGCGCAATAACAACAAGCACGATGCTACTCAATACCAGCAATCCCGCCAGCATGGCCAGACCGGCTGATTCCGGGTGCCCAGGGTCGCCCAGGGCCTTTGCGATTCGTTGTGCCCGGGGGTGGAGCTCGCCGAATTGCAAGACCCTTTGCAGCAGTTGCTTGCTATGGGGCTGAATGAGTGCAAACAGGCGATGGGACAGCCAACCCAGAAACCACAGGCTTCCGACCAGCGTCACCAGCAGGATCACCAGCCGCATGGCCACTTCTGAAGCCAGTTCCATGGAGGCGCCAAAAGCCATGCCCGGGAGCAGATAGGCGGGGGCCCAGATCAATGCCGAAAGCACGTTGGCGAACAGGAAGCTGGTCGCCGGCATGTTCATCATGCCGGCAACCAGGGGAATGACCGCACGCACCGGCCCGAAAAAACGTCCGATGACCACGCTCTTGCCGCCATAGCGCTGGAAGAAGCTGATGCCCTTCTCCAGCATGGCGGGGTGTTTGCTGAATGGCCACAGGCTGGTCAGTTGGCGCTGGTATTTCTTTCCCAGCCAGAAACTCAGGCCATCTCCCGCCACCGCGCCCAGCACCGACCAGATGACCATGCTCTGAAAGTCCAGCGCCCCGGCGCCGATGAGCGCGCCGATGGCGAACATGACCGCGACCCCCGGCACCACCATCCCCACCACGGCCAGAGACTCGGCGAAAGCCATGCTGAAAACGATGACCCCGGCCCAGTGGGGATTGGCGGCCACCCATTCCAGGAGTTGCTGGAAGCTTTCAGCCAAGGCCGGGCAGCCTTAGAAACCTCTGATCGAGTCTGGGCGCTAGATACGGGTTCACGGCTTGATCAGAGGTTTCCTTGTTTGATGGCGTTGAACGCCTTGCCTGCGGCCTGCCAGGTGGCGTCCAGATCTTCATCGGAATGCGCTGCGGATACAAACCCCGCCTCGAATGCGGAAGGGGCCAGATAGACGCCTTCGTCCAGCATGGCGTGGAAGAACTGTTTGAATTGCTCCTGGTTGCAGGCCATGGAGCCGGCAAAGTCGGTGACCTTGTCCGCTTCGGTGAAGAACAGGCCGAACATGCCGCCGATATGGTTTTCTGTTACCGCCACGCCGGCGGCTTCGCCCGCCGCCACCAGGCCGGTGATGAGCTTTTCGGTTTTCTGTCCCAATTGCTCGAAGAAGCCGGGGCGGGAAATCAGCTCCAGGGTTTTCAGTCCGGCGGCCATGGCAACCGGGTTTCCGGACAGGGTGCCGGCCTGGTAGACGGGGCCGAGAGGTGCGATCTTTTCCATGATTTCACGCTTGCCGCCAAAGGCGCCCACGGGCATGCCGCCGCCGATGACCTTGCCCAGGGTGGTCAGATCCGGGGTGATATCGTGCAGCCCCTGCACGCCGCCCAGACCCACGCGGAAGCCGGTCATTACTTCGTCGAAGATCAGCACGCTGCCGTACTGGTCGCAGACCTCGCGCAGCCCCTGGAGGAATCCGGGAACCGGAGGGATGCAGTTCATGTTGCCGGCCACCGGCTCGACGATGATGCAGGCGACCTGCTCGCCGATGCGGGAAAAGGCTTCCCTTACCTGTTCGATGTTGTTGTAGTCCAGGGTGATGGTCTGCTCCGCCAGGCAGGCGGGAACGCCCGGAGAAGACGGCTCCCCCAGGGTAAGCGCGCCGGAACCGGCCTTGACCAGCAGGGAGTCGGAATGGCCGTGATAGCAGCCCTCGAACTTGACGATCTTGTCCCTGCCGGTATAGCCGCGGGCAAGACGGATGGCGGACATGGTGGCTTCGGTACCGGAGGAAACCATGCGCACCATTTCAATGGAAGGCATCAGCTCGCAGACCTTGTCGGCGAGGCGGATCTCAATCTCCGTGGGTGCGCCAAATGACAAGCCCAGTGGGATGGTATCCGCAACAGCGGCAATCACTTCCGGGTGTGCGTGGCCGAGAATCATGGGGCCCCAGGAACCCACATAGTCGATGTAGCGCCGTCCTTCGGAATCGAAAATACAGGAGCCGGCGGCCTTGGCGATAAACACCGGGTCGCCGCCCACGCCCTTGAAGGCGCGCACCGGGGAATTCACCCCGCCGGGAATATGCTGTTGTGCTTTCTGGAACAGTTCGTGCGATGTGCTCATGGGTTTCCTCGAAATTACTTGAATAATCTGGTTGTTTTCTGGGCGGCGTGGCGGATGTCCTCCTGGCCGAACAATCCCTGGATCATGGCGACCATATCGGCGCCCGCCTGAATGACCTGGTCTGCATTTTCCGGGGTTATTCCACCGATGGCAACTATTGGCGGATCCAGTTCGGATTTTGCCCGCTGCAGCAGCGCCAGACTGGCATTCGCCGCGGCAGGCTTGGTGACTGAGGGATAGATTGCGCCGAAGGCCAGATAGTCTGCGCCCTGGCTGGCGGCGCGGTGTCCCCGTTGCAAGTCGTTGTAGCAGGAGATGCCGATGATCTTGTCCCGCCCCAGGGCGTTTCGGGCGGCTTCCACAGGCATGTCATCATGCCCCAGATGTACGCCGTGGGCATCGCACCGCCGGCACAGCTCCAGGTCATCGTTGATGATGAGTATGGCTCGGTACTCATGGCAGAGCGCCAGGAGCGCCTGGGCCTCCTCCCGACGGCGCTGCGCATCGCCGGATTTGTCCCGGTACTGCAGAATGCGGCAGCCGCCTTCAAGCGCGGCCCCGGCCTGGGCAAGCAGAGCCCCACCTTGAATGCCGTCCATGGTGATGGCGTACAGGCCGGCGAGACGGTTCATGAGAAAAACCTCCCCGGAAGGAACTGCCCGGAACCTGGCCGGAAGCCGTGCTGCAAGGCTTTCCAGGTGTATTCCTGGGCAAATGAGACGGCATCTGCAAGGGATTGCTTCTTTGCCAGGTGGGCGGCGATGCTTGCGGCCAGGGTGCAGCCGGAGCCATGGTAGCTTCCCGGCAACTTCGGCCACTGCCAATGGTGGGTATGACCGTTGCTGTACAGGGTGTTGGTGACCTGCTCCCCGGTGGATTCATCCGCGCCAGTGATCAGTACCGCCTTGCAGCCCAGTTGCAACAGCTTATCGGCGCAGGCATCGGGGCTGGTTTCGCCGCTGAGTTCCCGCGCCTCGCGGCGGTTGGGCGTGATGATGGCGCTCAGGGGAAGCAGGGGCTTCAGGAATTCCACAGTGCCCATGGCCTGGCCGCCGCCGGAGGCGAGCACCGTGTCCAGCACCATGGGGATATGGGGCAGCTGTTTGCGAATCTGTTGGATACATTCTGCGGTTTCCCGGCTGCCGATGAGCCCGACCTTGATTGCGGCAACGGCGTAGTCCTGGATGAGTAGCTGCGCCTGGGCCAGCAAAATCTGCGGTTGGACGGGATGCAGTTCCGTCACCTTGCTGCTGTCCTGTACGGTCAGACAGGTGATCAGGGTGGCGGCATGGCAGCCCTGGGCGGCAATGGCCTCGATGTCCGCCTGAATGCCTGCGCCACCGCCGGGATCATGCCCGGAGATGCATAGAACGACGGGTTTTGCTGTAGGGCGGGACATGTCCGTCAGTATACCTATTTGCGGCGTTGGACGTCTGGCATGGGAGTGCAGCCCGAAAAATAGGCTACAATTAGCCTATTGGCCGGGATATTCGGCTTTCCTCTGTTTTTTGTACATGGTTTGCAGCAGGCAGGTTCTATCATGACCAGAGAATTCGAGAATTTGTATCGCGCCGCCAGGGAATACTGCGACATCATAGAAGCTGTCGAAAATGATGGCCAGGGCTGGCTGAGGCGGGTGATCCAGATCCTGCCGCAGCTGCATGCGGCTGTTTCCGCAATCCTTGAGCGGGAAGAATCTGAGGGCGATCTTCTTGAAGCCGATCTCGAAGTGCGTTTTTCGCTGTTCAGCAAGTTGCATCAGCTGCTGGGTGAAAAAGATGCCTATTGGATGGAATATGATCTCGGCCATGATGAATGCCGGAGCGGCAGCCTGGCGGATGATCTCACGGATATCTATTGCGAACTGAAACATGGATTGCGCATGCTGGAAGAAGAAAATGCCGAACCGGATGCGGTGTTGCTGAACTGGCGTGAAGGATACAAAGTCCACTGGGGCAGGCATTTGCTCGATGCCGAACGCCATCTTTATGAACTGTCCTCCCGGGGAAACCTATGAATCGAATCCTTCTCCTGTTGCTGCTGGTTTCCAGTCAGCCCCTTTTCGCCGCTGAAGAAGAACGGGAAATCACCCTGCAATTGCCACCCGCTTCACTGGAAAAATGGTACAGGCCCGCCAACGAGCGTGATGTGTGGCTGCACACCATGTTCCAGCTGCGCCGGGAAATGCAGGCCGTATCCGAATATGCGGCACTGGAAGATACCAGGTTGCTGAAAAAATGGCTGGCCAGGCTGAAACAGGATTACCAGTCCATCGGCGACATGGTGCCGGAATGGAAAGACGAACTGGAAACCGGGCTGCTGGAGAAAATGTCCAAGGCTGCCGACAGCGGAGAACTGGAGAAACTGCAAACCCTGCAACGCAAGCTGGGAAAATCCTGCCAGTCCTGCCATGTGGAATACAAGCTCAGCGCCGCCCTGCGCTACCGGAGCCCGGATTTCTCCCGGGTTTTGGTGGAATCGGAAGAAACCATGGAAGAAGAGAAATACGGCCGGGTGATGTCACGCCTGACCATGCTGGTCAACCGGATCAAGATCGCCAGTGAAGACCAGCGGGCCGACGCCGCTACAACGGCGCTGGATGACTTGCAGCAACGCTTGCAGGATCTGGGCGGCAGTTGTTCTTCCTGCCACAAACAGGAGCACCAGCGCCAGCAACTCCTCGGCAAACAGATGCAAGATTCTCTGGACAGGGTCAGGGCAGGGATAGGCAAGGGCGATGCAAAACAGGTTGGACGCTATATCGGAAAATTTGCGGTGGATGTCTGCGCCAGCTGCCACGCCATTCATCGCATGCAAAGTGATCTGCGTGAGCTTTTGTCTGAGAAGTAGGTGTTA
>JAMOLT010000030.1 GCA_027068915.1 Sedimenticola sp.
GTCCCCAGCCGTGCCAAGGATGATCCTTCTGATGCCCGCTTGTTGCTGAATCTGGTATTACGTCATCCGGATCAGTTCAAACCCTGGCAACCGCAAAGTGCGCAAATGCGCACTCTGGCACAGCTGGCGGGGAAACCAGGACACCCACCCATTGACCTCCCACCCATTGACCTCCCACCCATTGACCTTATTACCAAAAGCAGGCATTATGGAGAACATCAATAGAACCACATGGAAAAGGATTTCTCATGCCCAAGCCCCGAAAAGCACTCATCAGCCTCGATGACACCTCCTACTATCATTGCGTTTCGCGCTGCGTGCGGCGTGCTTTCCTTTGTGGGGACGATCCCGTGTCTGGAAAATCCTTCGAACACCGCCGTGAATGGGTGGAAACCCGGTTGTTGGAACTGGCCAATGTATTCGCCATCGATATCTGCGCCTATGCGGTCATGTCGAATCATACGCACCTGGTGTTGCATGTAGGTGCAGAAGGCGCACAGCGCTGGTCATTGCAGGAGGTGGTGGAACGCTGGCACCAACTGTTTGCCGGAACCCTGATTTCACAGGATTTTCTGGCAGATAAGCCCCTGCATGACTCACAGGTGATCGCGCTGGAACAACAGGCTGCATTGTGGCGGGAACGCCTGACGTCCATCAGCTGGTTCATGCGTTGTCTGAACGAATCCATTGCCCGCCAGGCCAATGCGGAAGATGGCTGCACCGGGCGGTTCTGGGAGGGACGTTTCAAATCCCAGGCACTATTGGACGAGTCGGCTCTACTGGCCTGTATGGCGTATGTAGATTTGAACCCGGTGCGAGCCAATATGGCTCCCACGCCGGAAAGCGCACAGTACACTTCCGTGCGCAAGCGCATGCATGCCACTTTGCATGAGAAGAAACAACCAACCGAATTGCTGCCTTTTGTAGGAGATCATCGGGCAGATATGCCCAAGGGCGTTCCATTTTCCTTGCGCGACTATCTGGAACTCATGGATTGGACCGGTCGGGCCATTCGGGAAGACAAAGCCGGGCATATCGATTCAACCCAATTACCCATTCTGCAACGCCTTGGTCTGGACGGACGCGCATGGATAGACTTGAGCCTGTCCTTTGAAACGTTATTTCATTCCCTGGTGGGAAGACCCGAACGAGTGGAAGCCGTTACCAAAGCCCAATCC
>JAMOLT010000031.1 GCA_027068915.1 Sedimenticola sp.
GTTACTTGCGGCATATTGGCCTGTACGCCTATAGAGCTGCTTTCATCAAGGAATATGTCAGCTGGCCTGAAGCACCTATCGAAAGCAGTGAATCATTGGAACAGCTGCGTACCTTGTGGCATGGCAAACGCATTCATGTTTCTCTGGCCGCAGAGATTCCCCCGGCCGGGGTGGATACCATTGAAGATCTGCAGCGGGTTGAGGCCCTACTCGGGAATACGCCCGGACAATAATTCCATTACCTTCGTGGAATACTCATCCGCATTGTCCTTGTTGCTCAAGGACAAGGTCTTGCAATGGTCATTACGGCTTTCTGGCCAATCGCTGCCGAAAGGCCTCACTGACCCTGATACGCAAGATCCTGGCGCAATCGGAAAAAGCGGAAGAAAAGGGGGAAGCCGAAGCGCCCGAAAGCACCTTGCTTTGTCCCAAATGCCATCAGGGGCATCTACTGCCAATCCGGATCCTGAATCCGTCATGGTCGTCAATCACCGCGCCTGGCTGACGTGCTGAACCAGAGTTGCTACCCGCTTGGTGGGTAGCTATGGTCAAAAGGCAGGAAATACCTTAGACTCGAAAGGGAATAGCAATAACGGGCAGGGAAAATGCAAAGGAAGGGCAGCTCGAATGGACAATAACAGGTGCAGGAAATCTTCAAATCTGTCCACAGACCGTTGACCCAAACGGTTGCCGAAATACAATCCCCCCTATAGTAAGAGTGCGCCAGTCTGGTTGGCGGCATAGTCCAACAGGCATTTACCTGCCATGCTGCGCATAGCAGGTAAATGCTTAGATGTTATGTGAAAAAACAGGAAATTTTATGGTATCTCCAAGATTGATAGCAAAAATAGAGTCAGAAGAACCAACTCTCAGGTTGGCGGTACTCATTGACGCTGATAATGCCCAGGCTGCAGTCATCGATGGACTCCTTGCGGAAATCGCAAGATACGGTGAAGCTACCGTGAAAAGAATTTATGGGGATTTTACTGCACCAACAAGCGCATCATGGAAGAAAGTTCTTCAGACATATGCAATAAAACCGATACAACAATTTGCGTATACAACAGGGAAAAATGCGACTGATAGTACCATGATTATTGATGCCATGGATTTGCTATATACACGAAATTTTGATGGATTCTGCTTAATAACAAGCGATAGTGATTTTACAGGCTTAGCTGTTCGTTTGCGCGAAGAAGGTATTACTGTTCTTGGATTTGGTGAGCAAAAAACACCACAGGCATTTAGAAATGCATGTCATAAATTCATATTTACCGAGGTATTGCGCCCACAAATTGATAATGGAAAAGTAGAGAGCAAACAAACAGCCATTCAGAATGAGAGTGAGGCGCAGCATAAGCCAAATACAACTACCAAACCGATTAAATTCCCGAAAAAGTTTGTTTTAAAGGCACTTGAACAATCTACAGATGATACTGGTTGGGCGAATCTTGGGACATTTGGTAGCTATCTCACAAAATTACAGCCGGACTTTGATTCAAGGTTATTTGGCTATAAGAAACTTTCTGATTTGGTTAAGGACAAAAGAGATATATTTGATGTTGAGAAAAGACGATCTCCTGGATCAGAACAAAATGTACTTTATATTCGTGCTAATCAAAAAGTGTAACAGAATGTAACAGTGAGCGTAACAGAGCGTAACAGAGCGTAACAGAGCGTAACAGAGCGTAACAGGGTCAAGAGCGTAACAGGGTCAGGTCTTGCTTTTTGCATCCAGGCGTTGTAGGTGGGAGAACATGGTCAGGCCGTTGCGAATAGGATTTGCAGGAGCGCTATACCATGTCACTTCATGAGGCGGCAGGCGGGAAGATATCTATCTAGATGGTGATCGGCAGTTATTTCTCGATGTGCGGACAGTAGTAAGTGAGCGATTTGACTGGCGTATGAGAGTGGGGCTTGCAGCATGAACGCAAATAGCAAGACCTGATACTCTCTGCGCTCTCTGCGCAGTACAAAATTATAAGGAGCATTTAGTGGGCGATAATAGGGCTATGCAAGTAAATAAGGCATTTTCACTTATTGTGAATAGCCTATTATTTATCGAGGCACTATTAACAACAATTGCCATTCCTCAATTTGAGGGCATATTAAATGGTCTAGAGAAAGAAATACCATTAATTACAAAAATTATTTTTCTAAGCCCTGTCTATATTTGGTTACTTCCAATATTTGGCATTTTTTTTTATATAAAGAATATAAAAAATTATAAAGGTGCTGGGTATGGGTATATAGCAACTTTTATAGCAGGTATATTGTGGTTGCCATTAGCAATATATGGTTTGTATTTGCCAATGCTATAAAGGCGCCTCCAATAATCGTCATTCCGGCGCATGCCGGAATCCATAAGCTCTTGATATTTTTAGACACCGGCCTGCGCCGGTGTGACGAAAATAGAATTATTCTAGGTGCCCATAAGTAATCAGAATTATAGTAGTAATAATAGGGGGCACCCATTAGCCGCCTCCGGTCAACAGGGCGAATACAGTGTAATAGAGCATTGTAGGCAGGAGAGCATGGTCAGGCTGTTACGAATAGAATTTGCAGGAGCGCTATACCATGTCACTTCATGAGGCGGCAGGCGTGAAGATATCTATCTGGATGGTGATCGGCAGTTATTTCTCGACGTGCGGGCAGTCGTATGCGAGCGATTCAACTGGAGTATGAGAGTGGGGCTTAATAGCATGAATGCAAATAGCAAGACCTGACGCTCTCTCTGCGCTTGCGTCAGCAGGATAGCACTTTCTGCGGGCCGCAAAGATTCCCCTGCCGGGGTGGATACCATTGAAGACCTGCAGCGGGTTGAGGCCCTACTCGGGAATCCGCCCGGACAATAATTCCATTACCTCCATGGAATACTCATCCGTATTGTCCTTGTTGCTCAAGGGCAAGGTCTTGCAATGGTCGCAGCGTCGCATGGCATTGCCATACTGATCCGCCTGAATGCGTTGGTTCTGGGCGGCCTGTTCGGGAACGATTACCAGCGCATCTTCTTCGCGCAGTATCTCGACAATAATCCAGACCTTGCCACGAAACAGAAAGCGTTGCCCGATGAGTTTTGTCAGTTGTGTATGCATGGCGCCTGCCTGCCAGATTGATCCTGGTTATCCAGAAACTCCCGGGTACTATAATACAGCTGCGCCTGGCAGGGAAACAGATGGCTTGTGATACACCTTCAACAAATGCTGCATGCTGGCGTGGAGTTGATTCCTTCGCGTATACTGACGTGGATTTTCCACTTCTGCTGATTTGACCATGCATCATTTTTCCTCCAAGGCAGCCTGGAACCCGGAGCATATTTCCACCGTCTGGTTCGACTCTCATTTCAATCATGCTGCAAATCGCGTGATTGATTGGGTGGGTGCTGAACTGGATATTGAAAATGCAGCAACCATGTTGGATTTTGGCTGCGGAGGGGGGATTACCACTTTGGGTGTGGCGTTGCGTTATCCGTCTGTTCAGTTGCATGGCGTGGATATCGGCGACAAGTTTCTGCAATTGCCGGAATTGGCGAAAGAGCAACTGCATTTGCAGCAGTTGCCTGACAACCTGCATCTCCACAGGATACAACCGTTGCAGCCACTGGCTGAAAGCCATGCGGTGGATGCTGTTTTCAACTGGTCGGTATTCGAACATGTGCCGCAATCCCACATCCCAGTGATATTTGCCGATCTGTATAACAGTATTCGGGAAGGAGGCCTGTTTTTCCTGCAAATCGAGCCTTTTTACCATTCGCCCTGGGGTTCCCATTTACGGCGTTTTGTCGATACGCCCTGGGCGCATTTGCTTTGGCCTCCCGAGCGCCTTCAGGATGCGGTTATGGACTATGATGGCGAGATTCCGGCCCAGCATCAGGGGCATCAGTATCATGTGCGGGGCGTGGAGGATTTCAAGCGTTTCCACCTCGAAGAGTTCAACAGCCTGAACGGCATCACTGCGGATCAGATCACGGCATATGTCCGGGGTGCAGGGTTTGAGATCCTCAGAGAACAGCGATTGACCATGGATATTCCTGTCCCGGATGTATTGCTGGAGCAGTATCGAAAAGAGGATTTGCTCACCAATGGGATACTGTTGCTGGCGAGGAAACAGGTATAAAGCACCGCAATTTGTGATGCCTGGCCGGTTTATGCCTGCGAATATTGGGGTGGGGAGTAATTGTTGTTGACCGCTTGAATGAAATTCATTATCGTTTATCCATGCGTACGCTGCACCGGAAATTCGTTGCCATCCTGCTTTCCCTGCTATTGGGATTACTGCCATTGCAGGGCGTGTTTGCAGGCGAAGCCCCCATGAACGCGCGGGGCAGTGTGGTTAATATGTCCGGTATGACGGGCATGGATCATGAGAAAATGCTCCAAATGGCACAGACTTGTGACCAATGTGATCAGGATAGCTGCTGCAATGGCGGCTCCTGCAGTATTGATCATTGTGCATCTTGCGCCCTGTCGGCGGTGTTGACGGGTTCGTCCATGAATCTGCCCCTGCAGGTGAAAACCAGCTTGAGCGGGTTTGCTTCCCTGTCTCCCAGTTCCACGCTTTCGTTTCTGTATCGCCCTCCACGGGCCTGATTCCCTGCTATAGCTCCGTCCGGAGCCAATCCTTTTTTTGTTAAAAGTGTTCTTCGGTGCGTCTGGCGTACCGAAATGCAGAGGAATCGACAACATGAGATACAAATATACAGACACTTCCGGGGCAGGTATGTCCCTTTCACGCCGCCGTTTCGTACAGGGGCTGGCCATGGGAGGCGTGGCCGCAAGCATGGGCTTGAGTTCCCGTGCACTGTGGGCCAATGCCGGCCAGCAACAGAAGATCCCCACCCTCAGGGGCACGGAATTCAACCTGTCCATTGGTGAACAGGTGGTCAATTTCACGGGTACGCCGCGTATCGGCACTACGATAAACGGTTCTCTGCCAGCGCCAATCCTGCGCTGGAAGGAAGGCGAAACCGTCACCCTGCGGGTGACCAATAATCTGCCGGAAACCAGCTCTATTCATTGGCATGGCCTGATCCTGCCCAGCGGCATGGATGGCGTGCCGAATATCTCCGACGGTTTTTCCGGCATTGCCCCCGGGGAAACCTTCACCTACAAATTCCCCCTGGTACAGAGTGGCACCTACTGGTATCACAGCCATTCCGGGTTTCAGGAACAGACCGGCCTGTATGGGCCTATCGTCATCGAGCCTCGTGAACCCGAGCCTTTCGTTTATGACCGTGACTATGTGGTCATGCTGTCCGACTGGACGGATGAGGATCCCACAGTGGTGTATGCCAAGCTGAAAAAACTCAGCCACTACTACAACTTCAACGAGCGCACCCACAAGGATTTGATGAAAGACCTCAAGGAAAAGGGACTGGCCCGCACCTGGTCTGAACGCAAGATGTGGAACCAGATGCGCATGAGCCAGCGGGATCTCGCGGATGTGACCGGCTACAGCTACACCTATCTGATGAACGGGCAGACCCCGGCCGATGGTTGGATGGGCTTGTTCCGCAAAGGGGAAAAAATCCTGCTGCGCTTTATCAACGGTTCCGCCATGAGCTTCTTCGACGTGCGCATTCCGGGCTTGAAAATGACGGTAGTGGCGGCGGATGGTCAATATGTACAGCCGGTTTCCGTGGAAGAGTTTCGTATTGGCGTGGCGGAAACCTATGATGTCATAGTAGAGCCCGATGACGGCGCCTATACCATATTTGCCCAATCCATTGATCGCTCCGGTTATGCGCGGGGCACGCTCACGCCCGATCCCGCCATGACCGCCGAGGTTCCGCCAGTGGATGCGGTGCCTGATCTTACCCACACCGATATGGGGATGGATATGAGTGGCATGGCCCATGGTCAGCACGATATGGCTGGCATGGACATGCAAGGCATGGATCACAGTCAGCATGACATGGGTGGCATGGACATGCAGGGTATGGATCACAGCCAGCATCAGATGGGCGGCGGCAAACCGGCAAACCCCTCGGATTTCTCTTCGGGAAAGATTATTCACGCGCCGGCGGAATATGGCCCCCATGTGGATATGCGCGTGAAAGCGCCCCAGTACCGTCTGGATGATCCCGGCGTTGGCCTGAGAAACAACGGGCGAAGGGTGCTGACCTATGCGGATCTCAAACACCTTCGTGGCACCGATGATCCCCGGGAGCCGGATCGGGAAATCGAGCTGCACCTGACAGGCAATATGTCGCGCTATATGTGGTCGATGGATGGCGTCAAATTTGCGGATGCCGAGCCCCTGCGCTGGAAGATGGGTGAGCGTCTGCGCATTACCTTCGTCAACGACACCATGATGAACCACCCCATGCACCTGCATGGCATGTGGAGCGACCTGGAAACCGGTGACAATGACTACATTCCACGCAAGCATACGGTTATCGTGCAGCCAGGCGCCCGTATCAGCTATCGGGTGACGGTGGATGCGGAAGGAGGGTGGGCCTATCACTGCCATCTGTTGTATCACATGCTGGGCATGTTCCGTGAAGTACAGGTCAGCTGAGGAGGAATGAAATGAAACATATCAATAAAGTATTACTGGCGTTGCTCTTCAGCGGGAATGCTGTCGCCGGCATGAGTGATGATCCGTTCCTGTTTATGCTGAAAGTGGACAAACTGGAACTGCGCGATGCAGATGACGGCACCGCGCTGGTCTGGGATGCCCAGGCCTGGGCGGGGAAGGACCTGCACAAGCTATGGCTCAAAACCGAGGGTGAGCGGATGAACGCTGAAACCGAGGAAGGAAGCGTGGAACTGCTGTACAGCAGGGCCATCGCGCCCTTCTGGGACTTGCAGGCGGGATGGCGGCATGATTTTCGTCCCGAACCGAATCGTGATTGGTTCGCCTTTGGCCTGAAGGGCCTGGCGCCCTATCTGTTCGAGGTGGATGCCACCGCCTATGTGGGGGAATCCGGTCGCATGGCGGCTGGCCTGGCGGTGGAATATGAATACATGTTTACGCAGAAACTGATTCTGTCGCCGGAACTCGAGATGAGCTTCTATAGCAAAGATGACGAGGCCGTGGGTATCGGTTCCGGGCTGTCCGGGATGGAAGCGGGGTTGCGTCTGCGGTATGAAATCGTGCGGGAGTTCGCCCCTTATATCGGCGTCAACTGGTGGCGCAAGTTTGGCAATACCGCTGACTATGCCAGAGCAGAGGGTGGAAAAGTAGATGATGTCGAGTTTGTAGCGGGTTTCCGCTTGTGGTTTTGAACAGGAGAGAAAAAATGAATAAGCAAAATACAATGCAGCGCAAGAGCCGATATGCAATCGCCTTGCTGATGTTTATGGGCGGCTTCGCCGCTGTCGGAACCTATCTGTTTATGCCCAAGGCGGCGCAGGCTGCGGAAATGGTGGTGTACAAAAGTCCGACTTGCGGCTGCTGCAAGAAATGGGTTGAGCATATGCGGAAGAACGGCTTCGATGTGAAGGTTCGCGAGCAACACAACGTCGCGCCGGTAAAAGACAAACTGGGTGTCCCCAAGCGGCTGCGTTCCTGTCATACGGCCAAAGTGGGAGGCTATGTGGTCGAAGGGCATGTGCCTGCCGACGTGGTAAAACGTCTGCTGGAAGAAAAACCGGAAGTGGTTGGCATCGCCGTGCCGGGCATGCCCATGGGATCCCCCGGTATGGAGGGTTTCCGCAAGGACCCCTATGACATCATTACCTTTTCCAGTACCGGCAGGATGAGTGTCTTCGCCAGCCGCTGATCGGCGCCCTGAAAAGTAGGTACGGGTGCAGAGCCTCTGGTAGGATTGGCAGACCAGAGGCTCTTCGCTGATTTGATGATGAAAGGTTGCGCCAATGCAAGCTGAGGACGGTTCCATTCCTGAAGAATATCTCCTGCAGGTGCAAGGCATGACTTGCGGGCATTGCTCCACACGGGTGGAGGAAGCGGCGCAGTCCGTGGAAGGGGTCGCCGGCGCCGAAGTGGATCTGGAAGCAGGTACGATCCGGGTTCGGGGTGGCCGCCCCCACGAAGTGCTGGAGGCAATCGGCAAGGCGGGTTATGAGGCCGCGCCTGTGCCGGATATTCCTCAAAGTTGTTCTTTGTCTGAGGAACAGAACGCAGCCTCCCCGTCGGTCTCGCTGGCCAATGCCTACACCCTGTCGGTGGGCGAGATGACCTGCGCCAGCTGTGTGGGGCGGGTGGAAAAAGCCATACTCGCCGTGGATGGCGTCCGGGCAGTGGCTGTCGATCTGGTCAACCAGACTGCGCAGGTGGCGGGCGGCGACCCCCAGGCGGTTATTGATGCCATCGTCGACCAGGGCTACCCGGCGAAATTGCAGCAAGGAGCGGTCCGGGATGATGGCTATGTGCTGACCATTGACGGCATGACCTGTTCCAGTTGTGTTGCGGCGGTGGAGAAAGCGATCAAGACGGTTCCGGGAGTCACCCGGGCCGCCGTGAACCTGCTGGAGAAAAACGCGCTTGTTCATGGTGGCGACCCCCAGGCCGTCATCCGGGCGGTCATCGACCAGGGCTATGAAGCCCGCCTTCAGGACAACCATGCTGCCACAGACGAATTCCGGCTGGTGTTTGCCGCTGCCGGCGATGCGCGCCAGGGCATGGAGGCACTGCAAACGCTGCTGGCGGATGTTTCCGGCGCGGAAATAATCGAAGCGCAGTGGCCGGTGGTTACAGTAAGAACCGCAGAGCATCCCGCACGACTGGTGCTGCGCTTACGGGATCGTGGCATACAGGCTGCCGTCGAGGAGAAGTTTGTCGATCCCTATGTAGAGCAGGCGCGAAAAGCCCAGCAGGAAATTCGCCGCTCCTGGCAGCGCGCAGGTGTTGCCGGACTGATCGGCGGTCTGCTTATGGCAGGGGAATTCAGTGGCGTATTGCCTCACCTGAAAAGCGGGCAAATGGTTCTGGGCGTGAGCAGCCAGGTGATATGGGCCGGAATCGCTCTCCTGGTGTTGTTTGCCATGTGGTTCAGCGGCAGAAACTACTATCGTACAGCCCTCCGCCAGGCGCGCCATTTTTCCGCCAACATGGATACCCTGGTCGCCCTGGGAACCTCCGCCGCCTGGCTGTCGTCGGCAATCTTTATCATCAATCCCAATTTCATTCCCGGAGAACCCAAGCTGTACCTGGATGCCGCCGTGCTCATTCTGGCCTTCCTGCAACTGGGTCACGCCCTGGAAATCCGCGCCAAGCGCACCACCAGTGAAGCCATTGGCTCCCTGCTCAAGCTGGCGCCGAAAACCGCAAGAGTGGTGCTGGATGCGGAAGAGGTGGAACTGCCCGTATCCTTGCTGCGTCCCGGTGATTTCCTGCGTGTGCGCCCGGGGGAGACAGTGCCTATCGATGGGGTGATTGCGGAAGGCGGTTCCAGCATTGATGAGGCCATGCTCACCGGAGAACCCATTCCGGTGGAGAAAAAAGCGGGAGATACGGTGATTGGCGGCACCCGCAACCTCAATGGCAGCTTTGTGCTCCGGGTCAGCAAACCCGCCAATGAAACCACCTTGTCCCACATCATCGAGATGGTGAAGAAGGCGCAGCTGAGCAAGCCGGGCATCGCCCGCCTGGTGGACAAGGTGTCTGCCGTATTCGTGCCCATCGTCATCGTCATCGCCTTCAGCGCCTTTGATGTCTGGTATTTCGTTGGTCCCGAACCCTCTCTCGCCTACGCGCTCACCGCCGGCATCGCCGTGCTGGTGATTGCCTGTCCCTGCGCCCTGGGCTTGGCCACCCCCATTGCCATCATGATGGGGACGGGCAGGGCGGCGCAGCTGAATATTCTGATACGCAACAGCGAAGCCCTGCAAAGTGCGTCGAAACTTACGCACCTGGTGGTGGACAAGACGGGAACCCTGACCCAGGGCAGGCCGGAAGTGACTGGAATCTATCCGTCTCAAGGTGTTAGCGCGGATGAGTTATTGGTTCTGGCGGCCAGTCTGGAGAGCCAGTCAGAGCACCCCTTGGCGGAAGCCATCAACAAGGCTGCCGGGGAAAGGGCGCTGCCCCGGCGTGAGGTAGATGATTTTCTGGCCGTATCCGGCCGGGGCATTCAGGCAAGAATCGATGGGGAGCTGACCGTGCTTGGCAACCAGCATTATCTGCGCGATGCGGGCATAGAGATTCCCCATGAGCTGCAGCAGATTGCCGCACGGGAAGCGCAGCTTGGCGGCACGCCCATCTGGCTGGGCAGGGGCGGCAAGCTGGGCGGCTTGCTGGTGTTGAAGGATCCCGTTCGTGAAGATACGCCCAAGGCGGTCAAGGCCCTGCAAAAGCGGGGCATTCAACTGGTTATGTGCACCGGAGACAATGAAATCACCGCCCGGGCAGTGGCCAAACAGCTGGGCATTGCAGAAGTGCATAGCGAAGTCATGCCCGAGGAAAAGCTTGCCGTGGTCAAGAATTTGCAGGCGCAGGGACATAAGGTTGGCATGGTGGGCGATGGTGTAAACGACGCCCCGGCCCTGGCCCAGGCCGATACCAGCTTTGCCATTGGCAGTGGCACCGATGTGGCCATAGACAATGCGGATATCACCCTGGCGGGCGATTCTCTCGCCAATGTCAGTACGGCCATTGCCGTTTCCACGGCAACCATTCGTAACATCAAGCAAAACCTGTTTGGCGCCTTCATTTATAATGTGACCGGCATTCCACTGGCGGCAGGAGTGCTTTACCCGCTGACGGGCTGGATGCTGGAACCCATGTTCGCCAGTGCGGCCATGGCGTTGTCATCGGTCACTGTAGTGACCAATGCCAACCGCCTGCGTTTTTTCAAACCTGAGTAGCAAGGTATATCGATGTCTAGGGAAATCAAACTGACCATTACCGGCATGACCTGCGGCCATTGCGTGGCGCATGCCAAAAAGAGCCTTGAAGCCGTTCCCGGCGTCAGCAAGGTGGAAGTAAGCCTGGAGCCGGGATCTGCAACCATCGAAGGCGATGTGGATACAGCGGCGCTGCTGGCGGCGGTGAAAGATGCCGGTTATGAGGCTGTGATTGATGAATAGGCAGGACAAAGTCGGAGTTTTGTTTATCTGCATGGGCAATATTTGCCGGTCTCCCACTGCCCATGGTGTGTTTCGAAAGCTGGTGCAGGATGAAGGGCTGGAGCAGTGGATTGAAATCGATTCCGCCGGCACCCATGCCTATCATGTGGGCTCTTCACCGGATCCTCGCGCCCAGGCGGCAGCGGCGAGTCGGAATATTGATCTTTCGGATTTGCGTGGCCGCCAGGTCGAGATGGGAGACTTCCATCGTTTTGAATACATTCTGGCCATGGACACTGAGAATCTCGGTATCCTCAAGGAGCTTTGTCCGGCGGAAGCGGAAGAAAAGCTGTGCCTGTTCATGGAGTTCGCCCCGGATTACGGGATGCGGGAAGTACCAGATCCCTACTATGGTGGTGATCGTGGTTTCGATCAGGTCTTTGATATGATTGAAGAGGCGTCCAAGGGGTTGATAGCAGAGATACGCCAGCGCCATCTATCAGCAGGCTGTTGAAAAACACCAGTTTTCAACAGCCTGCACACCGTATAAGGACGTGCGGCCATTTTCAATGACCATAAGCCATTGAAAATGGAAGTTCATCATCTTATTCAGCAAAGCCAGCGGCGGGGTTGTTGTCAATATTGCTATTGGCAATGAATCCAACTGCATAACAATTCGTTTTACCGGGGGAGATTTCCTTTTGCTTGCGCAAAAGCCGCACCACTTTTTCTGCCGCTGATGGGGCGAGGTTAGGATGCTCCTGATTGTATTGCAAAAAAAGGCCGCTCGGAAATGGAGCGGCCTTTTTTGGGGTGGGTTGCCGGTCAATCCTTGTCCTTGTCCTTGTCCTTGTCCTTGTCTGCCTGTTTGTCTGCAGCCGCAGCACTAACTTTTTTTGGACTCGCTTTTGTGTCCGGCTCCGACGATGCGGTTGCTGGTGCTGCATCTGCATCTTTTTTTGAAGTGCTGGCGGATTTGCGCGCAGCTACCTTTTTCTTGGTGGGCCTGGCTTTTTTGCGTTTTGGTTTTTCCTTGGTTTCTGCGGCAGCAGGAGGCTGATTCGCAGCCGCGCTGCTCGCAGTAACGACGCCAGTGGTTTCCGGCGTTTTTTCTGACTTTGCGGTTTTTGGCGCAGTAGATTTTTCCTCGGTGACAGGTGCAGGAGGCTTAGGCTTTGGTTTTGATGATGCCGCCTCCACGGCTTTGCCGCTTTCCTCTGCCGCTGACTTTTCGGCTGGTTTTTTGGCCGGAGGGGTGGAGCTGTCTTTCTGCGTTTCATCCAGCCGGGGCACTGAGGACTTGGATTTCAGGCTGCCGGAGGAAATGGTGCGCTTGACCTTGAGTTCACCTTTTTCCTTTTGCGTCTCCTTTGGTTTTGCGACGGGTTGCTTGCTGGCATCATCGCTGGCAGGGGCCTTTTGAACCTGCTCTGCCGCCTGCTGCGGCGTGTCTTCCTTGGCCACTGCGGTGGTTTTCTCAGTTGCTTCCTGTTGGCGAGCCTGGTTCTGGCGGGCGCCTGGTCCACGACCGCGGCCGCCACGGCGACCGCGTTTCTGCGAGGTTGCATTGCGGCCATCCTGCTGTTCCTTCTTATCCGCCGTGCCGGTGGCCTTGTCAGCAGATGCAGGTTGTTCCGAAGGTTTGGCGCGCTGTGCGGCGGTTTTTTTCTGCGAGGGTTTTCTTTTCGCCCGGGATGATGGCTTGTTGCCGTTTTCGCCATCTGGTTTGTTGCGGCTGTTGTTTCGGCGGCGGTTGTCGTTGCGGCTTTTACTGCGATCTTGTGCCAGCTTGGATTGTTGCTCTTCTTCCTTGGCCTGTTCTTCGTCAGCTGAGGTAAAAATGGAAAACAGGCGCTTGATGATGCCACCTTCGGGCTTGGGCTCTTTTTTTGTCGGGGAGGATTCTGCTTCTGCCTGTGGAACCTGGCGGGCTGTGGGCTTGATGTTTTTCACCGCCGGTTGTTCAATACGCTTGCGCTGCTGTTCCTGGCTGGTGGTCATTGCTACATCAGGCTCCGCAATCATGTTGTAGCTGGAATCGCCACCCTCGGGAAGATCCTGACGGCGGATGCGTTCAATGCTGTAATGTGGTGTTTCCAGGTGCTTGTTGGGGATGAGCAGCACATCGATATTGTGGCGCTGCTCCACCTCGGAAATGGGCTGGCGCTTTTCGTTCAGCAGGAAGGTTGCCACTTCCACGGGCAACTGTGCCTGCACACGGCCGGTATTTTCTTTCAATGCCTCCTCTTCGATGATGCGCAAGATGGACAAGGCCAGGGATTCCACATCACGAATATGGCCCTGGCCGTCGCAGCGGGGGCAGACCTGGTGTGCGGATTCCCCCAGGGATGGGCGTAGGCGCTGGCGGGACATTTCCATCAGGCCAAAGCGCGAGATGCGGCCGATCTGCACCCGGGCGCGGTCTTCTTTCATGGCTTCGCGCAGGCGGTTTTCCACCTGGCGCTGGTTCTTGGAGGGGCGCATGTCGATGTAGTCGATGACAAACAGGCCGCCCATGTCGCGCAAGCGCAGCTGCCGGGCGATTTCCTCGGATGCCTCCAGGTTGGTGGTCAGGGCGGTGTCCTCGATATTGCTGCCCTTGGTTGCCCGGGCCGAATTGATGTCGATGGAGGTAAGCGCTTCCGTGGGGTCGATGACAATGGATCCGCCGGATGGCAGGCGCACTTCCCGCTGAAATGCGGTTTCGATCTGGGACTCGATCTGGTATCGGGAGAACAGGGGAACTTCATCGTCATAGTGATGCAGCTTGCTCAGATATCTGGGCATCACCTGTTCGATGAATTCCCTGGCCTGGGCATAGATCTCCGGGTTGTCGATAAGAATCTCGCCGATATCCGCCCGCAGGTAATCACGCATGGAGCGAATGATGACGTTGCTGTCCTGGTACACCAGGAATGGTGCCTTGCGCTCCTGGGATGAGGTCTCAATTGCGGCCCAGAGCTGCAGCAGGTAGTCCAGATCCCATTGCAGTTCTTCCGGGTTTTTCCCGACGCCGGCGGTGCGCACGATAAGCCCCATGCCTTCTGGTGCTTCCAGCTGGCTCATGGCTTTCTTCAGTTCGGTACGCTCCTGGCCCTCGATGCGCCGTGAAACGCCTCCGGCCCGGGGGTTATTGGGCATGAGCACCAGATAGCGGCCAGCCAGGGAAATGAATGTGGTCAGGGCTGCACCCTTGTTGCCCCGCTCCTCTTTTTCGATCTGGAAGAGGATTTCCTGGCCTTCGCGCAGTGCTTCGCGAATGCTGGGACGTTTGTTTCCTTCCAGATGTTTCGGGTCGAAGTAGCTGTGGGCGACTTCTTTCAGGGGTAAAAAGCCATGTCGCTCTGATCCATAATCGACGAAGGCGGCTTCCAGGCTGGGTTCGACGCGGGTGATTTTTCCTTTGTAGATGTTGGCCTTTTTTCGTTCCCGGCCGGGGCTTTCGATATCCAGATTGTAGAGTTTCTGACCATCTACGATGGCTACGCGCAATTCTTCAGGCTGAGTTGCGTTGATCAGCATTCTTTTCATTTTGTGTTTTGTCCTGTGAAGAGCTACACAGTGTGCGCTGGACAGGGGAGGGCTTACAGATGGCTTCCAGTAGGAGCCGGGGCATCACCAAGATGGTATGAAATGCCGGTCTGTGCCGCTAGGCATATGGGTAAGAGCGCCGGGGTCAGGCCCGGTCAGCTCATGGTGCTTTTCCTTGGTGATCGCCCACTATATTTGAACAACCACGGGCTATATGCGTTTTTCCTCTGTGCGCCAGCAACCATTCCGGGTTCTGGTCAGGCACTCTTGTATAACTCGAAATAAGCTATCCATGACCACCGCTTTATGGTGCTGGTGGTCTCGTATCGGTTGAAATCAACATACCGTGACTTCAGCGGGAGATGTGGCAGGCCTGGCGCGATCGGAAGCGGTATTGCCTTCACGGGGCGCTGAAGAATGCCTTCACCCAACGTAGTCCCCTGCCATGGCAGAGAACCGGAAAATCCTGTTACTGGAAGGCAGGTATAACTGCCTTCGGTTGGTGAAATATACCAAAAATCAGCAACATAGTTCAAATTATCTTGTTTGTTTTGGGGGGGAAGCCAAAGTTTTTTTGGGAATTTGTTTTGGAGGTTTATTTAAGTTGTTGATATCTCAGTGTAAATATACAATTTAGGGTGGTGCCGCAGCAGATTTCTATTTGTCCCTGCTGGTGTGGTTACTGTATAAAGGACACATATCAGAGCCCCCCAAAAGCACCAGGACAGGTGGGGTGCGCAGGTTTTCTCTGCAGCGCGTATAATCCCGCCTCACTATCCGGGCAACTTTTATTTCCGTCACGATGAATCCTATCCCTGCGCAAGTGCGGTACGTTACTGTTGATGAGCGCGGCGATGGCCAGCGCATTGACAACTTTCTTCTGCGAGAGCTGAAAGGGGCGCCCAGAAGCCTGATTTATCGCCTGTTGCGTAAAGGAGAGGTGCGGGTGAACAAGGGACGGGCCAAGGCGGGGAGAAAGCTGCTTGCCGGAGATGTGGTGCGTATTCCGCCGGTGCGTCTGCCGAGCCCCTCGCAAAAATCCGAGCCACCAGATTGGCAGATAAAGAAAATTGAGAAATCAATATTATATGAAGATAAATTATTGTTAATTCTTAATAAGGAATCTGGCCTGGCGGTACATGGGGGCAGCGGGATTTCCTTTGGTGTTATCGAATTGCTGCGTGCCGGCAGACCCCGGGAAAAGGCGCTGGAGCTGGCCCACAGGCTAGACAGGGATACTTCGGGATGCCTGATGCTGGCGAAAAAACGCAGCGCATTGCGAACCCTGCAGCAGTTGCAGCGGGAAGGGAAAGTGCAAAAACGCTATCTGGCGTTGCTTGCCGGTCACTGGGACAAGGATCGGCAACAGGTCAAACTGCCGCTGAAGAAGAATACCCTCAAGAGTGGCGAACGAGTGGTGCGGGTGGATGCCCAGGGTAAGGATGCACACACGGAATTTCGGGTGCGGAAGCGTTTTGCGCAGGCGATGCTGGTGGAAGCCGTGCTCAAAACCGGGCGCACCCATCAGATCCGGGTGCATGCCCAGTCTCTCGGCACTCCGATTCTCGGCGATGAAAAATATGGCGATGAGCAGAGGAATCGTGAATACCGCAGGTTTGGTTTGAAACGCCTGTTCCTGCACGCGGCGAGTCTCCGATTCCCCTGGCCGGAGCGGGAACAAGGCTATGCCTTTGAAGCACCCCTGCCAGCCGAATTGCAAACTGTACTGGATAAACTCGATGTATGAACTGATCGTATTCGACTGGGACGGCACCCTCATGGACTCGGAGGCAACCATAGTGAACTGCCTGCAAATGGCCGCCAGGGATCTGGGAATTGCGGAACCCGGGCGGGAGCGCGCCAGAAATGTCATCGGTCTGGGCCTGCATCAGGCGCTCGCCAGTCTGTTTCCCGCTTCTTCAGATGCAGAGGTGGATGCCCTGGCGCAACAGTATCGCAAGCATTTTCTCAGGGAGGACAGGGCGCCTTCACCCCTGTTTCCCGGTGCCCGTGAATTGCTGGAAGAACTGGCCTCCCGGGACTATTTCCTCGCCGTGGCCACGGGAAAAAGCCGCCAGGGTCTGGATATGGAGCTGGAGCATAGCGGCCTGGGGGCATTCTTTCAGGCCACCCGCTGTGCGGATGAGGCATTCTCCAAGCCACATCCGCAACTCCTGCTGGATGTGCTGGATCATCTGGGTGTGGCAAGCGGACAGGCGCTGGTCGTTGGCGATACGGAATATGACATGCAGATGGCCGCCAATGCGGGCAGCGACGCTATCGGCGTTGGTTTTGGCGTACACAGCCCGGAGCGCCTGCGGGAACATGGGGCGTTGACGGTGGTGGAACGCTTGCAGCATGTTTCCGACTGGCTTGCCGGCGTACAGCAGAAATAGTGTTCAGGGCAGTTCGATGCCCTCCAGCGCCAGCATCTCCACCAGGCGGATCAAGGGCAGTCCGATGAGGGCATTGGGATCATCGCCTTCCAGTTTGTGGAACAGGGTGATGCCCAGGCCTTCCGACTTGAAGCTACCGGCGCAGTTGAAGGGTTTTTCCGCACTCACATAGCGTTCGATCTGCTCGCTACCAAGATTCCGGAAATGCACCAGAAAATCTTCGCAAAGCAGCTGTGTGTTGCCGCTTTTGCTGTTGTACAGGCACAAGCCGGTGTGGAAACTGACGGCCTTTCCCGACATGGCGCCGAGTTGGGCGATGGCGTTTTCCCGGTTTCCGGGTTTTCCCAGTATATGCCCGTCCAGACAGGCGACCTGATCGGAGCCGATAATCAGTGCCCGGGGGTATTGTGCCGCAACTGTTTCGGCTTTTCCCCGGGCAAGGCGTTGCACCAGTGAACGGGGCGGCTCATCTGGCTGTGGGCTTTCGTCGATATCCGGCGCTGCGGTGGAGAAGGGCAGCCCCAGCTTTCTCAACAGCGCCTTGCGAAAGGGCGACGTGGAGCCGAGCACCAGTTCCAGGGCTGGCATCAGGAGCTGAATTTGCCTTTACGCAGGCGTTCTGCCTCCATGATCTCCACTTCCCTGGCCCCGGAGATGACAATGGCCGGGTCGGGAACGAAATCCAGTTTGGATTCACTGCGGTCATAGGGCACGGCGTTCAGAATGACTTTCATGGCATTCAGACGGGCCAGGTATTTGTCGTTGGAGCGGATCACTGTCCAGGGTGCGTGGGTGGTGTGGGTCTTTTTCAGCATTTCGTATTTCTGGGTAGTGAAATCGTCCCAGCGCTCCTGGGCCTGTACGTCAACCTCGCTCAGCTTCCATTGCCGCAGGGGATCTGTCTTGCGGCGCTCGAAGCGGCGTTCCTGTTCTTCCTTGGTGACGCTGAAATAGAGTTTCACCAGAATGGTGCCCTGGCGCACCAGGTCTTTTTCAAAGCCGCTCACGCCGCGCATGAAGTTCTTGTACTCTTCCGAGGTGCAGAAACCGAAAATGGGCTCCACCATGGCGCGGTTGTACCAGCTGCGATCAAACAGCACCACTTCGCCCCCACGGGGAAACTGGGTGGTATAACGCTGGAAAAACCACTGGCTGCGCTGCTCGTTGGTGGGTTTTCCCAGAGCGACGACACGGTAGTGCTTCTCGTTCATGTAGCGGGTAACCCGGCGTATGGTGCCGCCCTTGCCCGATGCATCGCGCCCTTCGAACAGAATGATCATGCGCTTGCCGGTATTGTCCATGAACTGCTGCATCTTGATCAGCTCGGCCTGATAGGGCTTGAGCGACTGTTCCTGGCGGCGGCGCAGGAGCGCCTTCTTTGCGGCCTTGCTCAGCTTTTGTTTCGCATTTTTCGCAGCCTTGTACTTTTCGACAAGTTCATCCGCGGTCAATTGCTGGCCGTCGATTTCTATGAGCTGGTTTTCCATGGTTTGAATCCTGCTTCTGTCTCGGTGCACAAGAATAATTATCGCGCTATTTTCGGGGCTGGCGGTTGATGCGGATCAGCCGCGTTTGAACAATCGTGCTTTTTCCCGTTGCCAGTCCCGGTCTTTGGAGACGGCACGCTTGTCATGCTGCTTTTTGCCTTTGGCCAGGCCAATTTCCAGCTTGACGCGCCCGCGCTTCCAGTACATGGCTGTGGGCACCAGAGTGTAGCCCTTGCGCTCCACTTGTCCGCGCAGCATGTCGATCTCCCGGCGGTGCAGCAGCAACTTGCGGGTGCGGATGGGGTCGGGGTTGATATGTGTCGATGCAGTGGGCAATGGCGTGATGTGTGCGCCGAACAGCCAGATCTCATCATCCTTGACCAAGACATAGCTTTCCTTGAGATTCACCCGGTTTTCCCGCAAACTCTTCACTTCCCAGCCTTCGAGGGCGATGCCTGCCTCGAAGCGCTGTTCAATAAAAAATTCATGTCCGGCGGCTTTGTTCAGGGTAATGGTATTACCTTTGCTGCCCTTATTTTTGGTCTTTTTTGCCATAGGACAATTGTAACCCGTGGCAGGCCGGCATGAGAACCGAATTGCGGGAGAAAGCTTGTGAGCAGAAATATTGTTGGTACTGGTATGTTGCTGTTGCTCGCGGTGATGGCTGGTGGTGCGCTTGCCGGACAGGAAGAGATGGCGGCAGGAACGCTGAACAACGCCTTGGGCATGCTCAATGGCTGGCTGGGTACGGTGCTGTTTTTTGATGTGTTTCCCGGACAGGCCGAGTTCCCCTTTATCGTTGCCTGGCTGGTTGCCGGTGCCGTTTTTCTTACCGTAAAAATGGGTTTTATCAATTTCCGCCTGCTGGGGCATTCCGTAGCGGTTCTGCGGGGTAAATACAGTCGTCCGGATGATGTGGGAGAGGTTTCTCCGTTTCAGGCGCTGACCACGGCCCTGTCTGCAACTGTAGGTTTGGGTAATATCGCCGGGGTGGCAATTGCCATCGGCATTGGCGGCCCCGGGGCTACTTTCTGGATGATTGTTGCCGGGTTGTTGGGGATGACCACCAAATTTACCGAGGCCAGTCTGGCACAGATGTATCGTGAAATTCGTCCCGATGGCCATGTCATGGGTGGTGCCATGGAATATCTGTCACGGGGATTTGCGGATCTGGGCTGGAAACGCTTTGGCAAGGGGCTGGCGATTTTGTTCTGCATTCTTACCATTGGCGCCTCGCTGGGCGGGGGCAATGCTTTCCAGGTCAGTCAATCCCTGAGCGCGGTCAAGCAGCAGATTCCCTATCTGGCAGAAGAGCCCTGGGTGTTCGGGGTGATAATGGCCTTTCTGGTGGGTGTGGTCATTATCGGTGGCATTCGCCGTATTGCCCATGTTGCGGAAGCAATTGTTCCTACCATGGTAGTGATCTATTTGCTTGCGGCGGGCTGGATCGTTCTTTCCCATGCCGACAGGGTGCCGGAGGTTCTCGGCCTGATCTTTTCCAGCGCATTCAGCATGGAGGCCGGGCTGGGTGCCTTAATTGGCGTGATTGTCCAGGGTTTCAAGCGGGCGGCATTCTCCAGCGAGGCCGGCATCGGCTCGGCGGCCATTGCGCATTCCACCGCACGCACACCCTATCCAACCCGGCAAGGTATTGTCGCCCTGATGGAGCCGTTTATTGATACGGTGGTCATCTGCACCATGACGGCCCTGGTGATTGTCATCACCGGCGTATATGACGGGAATGGAGAGCATGCAGAACTGATTGCCAGCAACCAGGGGGCGGCATTGACTTCTGTGGCCTTCGGCAGCGTGATCAGCTGGTTTCCGGTGGTGCTGTCCATATCCGTGGTGCTGTTTGCCTATAGCACCATGATTTCCTGGTCATACTACGGAGAGCGTTGCTGGACCTACCTGTTCGGGGAACGCTATTCCATGCTTTATCGCTTGGCATTTATGCTGGTGATCGTGGCCGGCTCTATTGGCAGCGCCTCGGCAGTGCTGGATTTTAGTGACTTGTTGCTGCTGTCCATGGCGTTCCCGAACATGTTCGCCCTGTATGCCCTCAGTGGACAGGTCAAGCGCAAGTTATCAACTTACCTGGAAAAACTTCACAGTGGTGAATTGGACAGAGAAGTGGGGCGCAGCTGATGGCAATCGTTGAAAAAACGGCACTGGTATCGGTTCCGGCGGCAACTTTGTATGAAATTGTCAATGATGTGGACAGCTACCCGGCGTTCCTGCCCTGGTGCAAAGATGCCCGTCTGCTGTCGCGTACGGACGAAGAGCTGTGCGGCGAAATCGTGGTGTCCAAAGCGGGTGTGACCCGGGCATTTTCCACCTGCAATCGCCTTTTTCCCTATCATCGTATCGAGATCCGCTTGAAAGATGGCCCCTTTCGCAAGCTCGAGGGCGCTTGGGAATTTACCGAACTGCGGGAGGATGCCTGCAAGGTGTCTCTGTCTCTGGACTTCGAGTTTTCCAGCGGCCTGATGGACAAGGCTTTTGGCATTGTATTTTCCCAGATTGCCAACTCCCTGGTGGATGCGTTTTGCAAGCGGGCCAATGACCTGGCCAAAGGAGCCGTAAAATGATTCAGGTTGAAGTGGCCTATGCCTTGCCGGAGGAACAAATCGTACATGTGGTGGAAGGCGAGTCGGGGATCACGGTGGAGCAGGCGATCAGGAGCTCGGGGATTCTGGAAGAACATCCTGAAATTGACTTGAGCAAGAACAAGGTAGGTGTTTTTGGCAAGGCTGCCAAACTCGATGCAGTGCTGTATCCCGGTGACCGGGTGGAAATCTACCGCCCGCTTATTGCCGATCCCAAAGAGGCGCGCAAGAAGCGGGCCAGCCAGGGCAAGGTGCTGCGCAAGGGCGGAAGGAAATAAAAGGAAATAATAAGCTGCTCTCCTCACACGATAAACTGATTTCATTCGCCTCCAGTGATTTTCGCTTCAAACGGTTGCGTCCGACAGGCTCCTAGGCGATATTTGTCGAATATCTTGACGAAAGCGCCAAAAAAAACTATCATCGCGGCGCATGAGAGGGCAGGGTTGCCCTGACACGGTTGTTAGCCAGATGGCGTAACAGTGGGAAATTTGATTGTTGAGGTTTCCCGGAACCCCGTTTACGGGGTTTTTTTGTTATTGGTAGATCAGGAATGGGCCTCGCGCCCATTTTTTTATTTGTGAGTCTGAGCCCGCAGCTTCAGATTGGAAGATATGCAGAAAGCATCGGCGAAATTGCAGGAAATAGTGCGTAACGTGGTTGAACCCATGGGTTATGAGCTTGTGGGAGTAGAATACCTGAGCGGTTACCAGGGTGGTAATCTGTTGCGTATCTATATAGATACGGAGAAGGGAATCGATGTTGACGACTGTGCTGCCGTGAGCCACCAGCTCAGCGGCGTGTTTGATGTGGAAGATCCTCTTCCCGCCCAGTACAGCCTGGAGGTATCGTCTCCGGGGCTGGATCGGCCGTTGTTCGATACGGAAGATTATCGGCGCTTTGTCGGGCGCAAGGTAAACATCAGGCTTGATTCATCCATTGGCGGGCGCCGCAAGTACAAGGGGCTGCTGGTGGGAGTGGAAGACGATGAAATCCTGGTAGAGGTGGACGGTGAGGTCTATCCTTTGTTCATGGAGCAGATTCAGGAGGCGCGTCTTGTTCCGGAAATTTAATTTACTGAGGGTATCGCGATGACCAAAGAAATCCTGTTCGTCGTAGACGCGGTTTCTAACGAAAAAGAAGTCGATAAGGATATTATTTTTGAAGCCATTGAGGCTGCACTTGCTTCTGCCACGCGGAAAAAGCATGGTGGGGATATTGAAGTGCGTGTGGTTATCGACCGGGAAACTGGTGATTACGATACCTTCCGCCGCTGGTTGGTGGTAGATGACAGTGAAACCCCGGTGTTGGAGAACCCAAAATCGGAAATTACCCTGAGCGCAGCTCGTGCCAGTGACCCGGATGTCCAGCCCGGTGACTATGTAGAAGAACCTATGGATTCCATCGAGTTTGGCCGAATTGCCGCCCAGACCGCCAAGCAGGTTATCGTACAGAAAGTGCGGGAAGCAGAAAGAGCCAAGGTAGTGGAAGCCTATGAAGACAAGATAGGGCAGCTGGTTACCGGCGTGGTAAAGCGCCTGGATCGTGGAGCCATCATCATGGATCTTGGTGGCAATGCGGAAGCGATCATTCCCCGCAGCGATGTTATCCCCAAGGAGCCGGTCAGAATCGGCGACCGTTTGCGCGGATTTCTGCAGGCGATTCGTACCGATGTGCGCGGCCCGCAATTGTTCGTTTCCCGTACCGCGCCCGAGCTGCTCATCGAATTGTTCAAACTGGAAGTGCCGGAAGTCGGCGATGGCCTGATTGACGTACTGGGTGCGGCTCGTGATCCCGGGCGCCGCGCCAAGATTGCGGTGCGTTCCAACGATCCGCGTATCGATCCCGTTGGTGCTTGTGTGGGCATGCGCGGCTCCCGGGTGCAAGCAGTTTCCAACGAGCTGGCGGGGGAGCGCGTGGATATCATCCTGTGGGATGATAACCCGGCCCAGTTCATTATTAATGCCATGTCTCCGGCAGAAGTGGCTTCCATCGTGGTGGACGAAGATGCTCACTCCATGGATATTTCCGTAAAGGAAGAGAACCTTTCCCAAGCCATTGGAAGCGGCGGTCAGAATATTCGTCTGGCCAGCCAGCTTACCGGCTGGACACTCAATGTCATGAGTGAGGATGAACTGGCAGAGAAAGCAGATGCCGAGGCACAGCAATACGTGCAGGGCTTCATGGAAGAGCTGGATGTGGATGAGGAGGTGGCGATCATTCTCGCGCAGGAAGGCTTCACCTCAGTCGAGGAAATCGCCTATGTGCCCGAAGAGGAGCTGCTCGCCATCGAAGAGTTCGATGCCGATATTGTGGAAGAACTGCGCAACCGTGCCAGTGATGCATTGCTCACGCGTGCCATTGCCAGTGAGGAAAAACTGTCAGATGCCGAGCCGGCGGAAGACCTGCTGGCCATGGAAGGCATGACGGAAGACCTGGCGCATCAGCTGGCTTCCAATGGCATCGTCACTATGGAAGATCTTGCGGAGCAGGCGGTAGATGAATTGATGGAATTGGAAGGCATGGATGAAAAACGTGCTGGTGAGCTGATCATGACAGCACGGGCGCCCTGGTTTGAAGAAGCCGAAAATGAAACAGAAACCGAGCCCAAGGGGTAAGGGGGTATTGGCATGAGTGATATTACAGTCAGCCAGTTGGCCGCCGATGTAGGCGTTCCAGTGGATCGTCTCCTGGAACAATTTTCCCAGGCGGGATTGGACAAGAGCAGTGGCGATGATGCGGTGACGGCAAAAGAAAAGCTGGAGCTGCTTAACTACCTGCGTCGCAGTCACGGTAAGCAAAGTTCTGGAGAAAAAGCTGCCACAACAGGCAAGGTGACCTTAAAGCGCAAAACCACCACCGAGTTGAAGCAACCTGCCTCTGCCGGTCGTTCGCCCGCGGCACGGGCGACCCGTACCGCAAAAACCGTGAATGTGGAAGTTCGCCGCAAACGCACTTTCGCGAAAGAGCCAACGGCAGAAACGGACAAGGAGCGCCTGCTCAAAGAAGCGGAGGCGGCGAAAAAGGCGCTGGCCGAACAGGCTGAGCAGCGCCGGATGGCGGAAGAGCAGGAACAGTCCCGCCGCAAGGCGCAAGAAGCCCTGCTGCAGGCAGAGCAGGATGAACGCAAGCGCATGGAAGCGGTACGCAGCAAGGCCGAAGAAGAAGAGCGTACCAAGGCTGAAGTGGAAAAACAGCGGCGAGAAAAGGACGTCGAGCTTGCTCGCCGTGCCCAGGAACAGCGTCGAGTCCAGCAGGAAGCCCGTGAGCGCAAGGAAAAAGCCCAGCGTCGTGCGGAAGCGGGAAAGCCCGGTCGTGGGCGCAAGGAATTGCATGTGGCTGCCGGTAAGAGCGGCAGGCGTAAGCCTGCCAGAAAAAGTCGCGGCAGGGACGCTTCGCAGGCAGATATGGATCATGGGTTCCAGAAACCGACAGCACCCGTGGTGCATGAAGTAAAAATTCCTGAAAATATCAGCGTCGGGGAGCTCGCTCAGCAAATGTCCGTGAAGTCGGCGGAAGTCATCAAGGAACTGATGAAAATGGGCATGATGGTGACCATCAACCAGGTGCTGGATCAGGATACCGCTGCGCTGGTAGTTGAGGAAATGGGACACAAGGTAGTCTTCCACAAGGAAGAGGATGTGGAGGACAAGTTGATTGCCTCCATTGCTGACGAGCCTGAAGGTGAGCTGGAGCCGCGCGCTCCGGTGGTTACGATCATGGGGCATGTAGACCATGGCAAGACCTCTTTGCTGGACTACATCCGCAAATCAAAAGTGGCGGATAGCGAAGCTGGCGGCATTACCCAGCATATTGGCGCCTATCGCGTGGAAACCGGGCACGGAACCATCACCTTTCTGGATACACCGGGGCATGCGGCTTTCTCTGCCATGCGCGCCCGTGGTGCCCAGGCAACAGACCTTATTATTCTGGTGGTGGCTGCAGATGATGGTGTCATGCCGCAAACCAAGGAAGCGGTGCAGCACGCAAAGGCGGCAGGCGTCCCCCTGATTGTGGCGGTGAACAAGATCGACCGGCCGGAAGCGCAACCGGATAAAGTCATGCAGGAACTGGTGGCAGAAGAAGTTGTACCGGAGGAGTGGGGTGGTGACACTCAGTTTGTCAAGGTATCCGCCAAGACGGGTGAAGGCGTTGAGGCCTTGCTGGACGCAATTTTGCTGCAATCGGAAATTCTGGAAATCAAAGCGCCTGTCAGCGGCTATGCGCGAGGAATCGTGGTCGAATCCAGTCTCGACAAAGGGCGTGGTTCTGTAGCGACGGTGTTGGTGCAGTCTGGCACTCTAAAGAGGGGCGATGCCATCGTGGCCGGGGTTGAGTATGGTCGGGTGCGCGCCATGTTTGACGAGAATGGCAAGAATGTAAAGGAAGCCGGGCCTTCAACGCCCGTTGAAGTGCTGGGCTTGTCCGGTGTGCCTCAGGCCGGTGACAGCATGGCCATCCTGCCAGATGAGAAAAAAGCGCGGGAAGTGGCGGATATGCGCCGTGAGCAACAGCGGGATTCCCGTCTTGCCGAACAGAAGACGGCTCAGCTGAATGAAATGTTTACCCGCATGGGTGAGGGTGAGGTGTCCTATGTGAACCTGATCATCAAGGCGGATGTACAGGGTTCGGTGGAAGCACTGAAAGAATCCTTGCAAAAAATCCATACCGATGAGGCCCGAGTCAAGATCGTGGCTGCCGGCGTCGGTGGAATCAATGAATCTGATGCCAATCTGGCGCTTACCTCCGGTGCGGCAATTATCGGCTTCAATGTGCGGGCGGACGCCTCTGCACGCAAGGTGATCGAGGAAAGCAACCTGGATCTGCGCTACTACAGCATCATCTATGAAGTGATCGATGACGTGAAGCAGGCCGTAGCCGGTCTTCTTTCTCCCGAGATCCGCGAAGAGATTATCGGCCTGGCCGAAGTGCGCGATGTGTTCCGTTCTTCCAAGCTCGGCGCCATTGCCGGCTGCATGGTGGTGGAAGGTGCGGTCAAGCGTAACAGCCCGATTCGTGTGCTGCGTGACAACGTGGTGATTTATGAAGGCGAACTGGAATCGTTGCGCCGCCATAAAGAGGATGTCATGGAAGTGAAGGCGGGTACGGAATGCGGCATCGGCGTGAAGAACTACAATGACGTCAAGTCCGGTGACCAGATTGAAGTGTTCTCCCGAACCGAGGTTCAGCGCGAGCTGTAAGTATAGTCGGCCATGAAGGAATTTAATCGTGGAGACCGCATTGGTGCGCAAATGCACCGGGAGCTGGCGTTGCTGTTGCGCGATGCCGCCAAGGATCCACGCTTGTCCGAGGTGACCATTCAGGAAGTACGGGTCACCCGCGATCTGTCTCATGCCAAGATCTATTTCACTATTCTGGACAAGGACGAGGCGCAGTATTTTGTCAAGGTTCTGGGGCATGCCGCAGGCTTTCTGCGCCGCCGTTTGGGACAGATCATGAAGTTGCGCACCGTGCCCGAACTGAAATTCGTTTATGACAGCTCCATCGAAGAAGGCAAGCGTCTTTCGGATCTGATCGAGAAAGCAGTTTCCTCGGATATCAGGGAAGAAGATGGGTAGACGCCGCCGTCCGCGGGGCCGGAACATCACCGGGATTTTGCTGTTGGACAAGCCCCTGGGCCTAACCTCCAATGCCGCTTTGCAGGAAGTGAAGTACCTGTTCAAGGCGCAGAAGGCCGGACATACAGGCAGCCTGGATCCCCTGGCTACGGGGCTTCTGCCCCTGTGTTTTGGCAATGCTACCAAGATATCCGCTTTTCTGCTGGATGCAGACAAACGCTATGAGGTGCGGATCAGACTGGGTGAAACCACTTCCACGGCGGATGCGGAAGGCGAAGTGATCGAGTCCCTTCCGGCGGAGCACATTACCCGGGAAGATGTGCAGGCCGTACTTGGCGGCTTTCTCGGAGAAATTGCCCAATTACCGCCCATGTTTTCCGCGGTAAAGCACAAAGGCCAGCGATTGTACCAACTGGCTCGCCAGGGCATCGAGGTCGAGCGCGAGGCGCGCAATATCACCATATATGACCTGCGGCTGCTGGATTTTACCGGGCCGGAATTCAATCTTCTTGTGCACTGTTCCAAAGGTACCTATGTGCGCACCCTGGCAGAAGACATCGGCAAGACCCTGGGCGTTGGGGCGCATGTTACAGCCCTGCGGCGCACCTTGGTCGGCCCGTTTGAAGAGCAGGATATGGTCAGTATGGAAACCCTGCAGCAGGTGTTTGAGGAGCAGGGGCTGCATGGGCTGGATCAATTGTTGTTGCCCATGGATATGGGCTTGAACCATTGGCCCGCCGTACATCTTGGTGCGGACAGTAGCTTCTATATCAAGCAGGGACAGCCGGTGCAGGTACCCAAAGCACCCACAGAAGGCTATGTGCGCATCTATGGTGCAGATGAAAAGTTTATCGGCGTAGGTGAAATCGATGATGACGGACGGGTGGCGCCGCGTCGTTTATTGGCGAATCCCGGCTGAATGTAGGATAATTCATTTTTTGCCTGGATCGGTTCAGGTTGTTGTTGCTGAAGACAGGGTTTTCGGCTTTATTTATCGCCAGTTCCGCCTGAACTCATTGTTGGACGGAACATTGCATGTCGCAGGCGAGTGTTTATCTGGAGAAATATTATGTCAATGAGTGCAGAGACCAAAAAGCAAATTGTGGAAGAGTATGGCAAGAGCCCTGCAGATACGGGTTCTACCGAAGTTCAGGTGGCATTGCTTACCTGGCGCATCAATGACCTCACCTCCCATTTCAAGGAGCACAAGAAGGATCATCATTCCCGTCAGGGCCTGATCCGCATGGTCAACTCCCGCCGAAAGTTGCTTGACTATCTCAAAGGCAAGGACGTAGAGCGCTATCGTGATCTGATCAAGCGTCTCGGTTTGCGTCGTTAATCCATGGCCATAAGTTCATAAACGAAGGAATACCCAAGTGACTGCAATCAAAAAAGAATTCCAGTTCGGCGATCACAAAGTGACGTTGGAAACCGGAGAAGTGGCCCGTCAGGCAGATGGCGCGGTAATCATCAATATGGACGATACTGTGGTGCTCTGTACCGTAGTGGGCTCCAGGCATGCTATGGAAGGGCGCGATTTTTTCCCCCTGACCGTGGATTACCAGGAAAAGACCTATGCGGCAGGCAAGATTCCCGGCGGTTTTTTCCGTCGTGAAGGGCGGCCTTCCGAGAAGGAAATTCTGGTGGCGCGCCTCATCGATCGTCCCGTCCGACCGCTGTTTCCCAAGGGTTACACGAACGAGACGCAGGTGATTTGTACCGTCATTTCTCTCAATCCCTATGTTGATCCCGAGATTCCTTCGTTGATTGGCACCTCTGCTGCACTGGCTATTTCCGGCCTGCCCTTCCAGGGCCCCATCGGCGCTGCGCGAGTAGGCTATAAGGATGGACAGTATTTGCTGAACCCTCCTGGCGCCGGCCTGAGTGAAGTCACGGATCTGGATCTGATAGTTGCTGGTACAGACAAAGCCGTGCTGATGGTGGAGTCCGAGGCGCGGGAGCTTTCCGAAGAAGTAATGCTGGGTGCGGTGCTGTTTGGTCATGAGCAAATGCAGGTGGCCATCGAAGCCATTCGTGAACTTGCTGCCGAAGCAGGCAAGGAAGCCATGGAGTTCAGTTTGCCGGAAGAAGATGCAGATCTGGCGCAGAAGGTTGCTGAAGTGGCGGGTGCCGGCATTGGCGAAGCCTATTCCACTACCGACAAAATGGAGCGTTATGCCAAGCTGGATGCAGTCAAGGCAGCAACGGTTGAGCAACTTTGTTGCGGTGATGCGCCCCAGTGGTCGGAAGACCAGGTGTCAGCGGCACTGGACAAGCTGAAGAAAAAGACCGTGCGCAGCCGCATTCTTGCTGGCGAGCCGCGTATCGACGGTCGCGATACCAAGACCGTGCGCAATATCGATATCAAGACGGGTTTGCTGCCGCGTACTCATGGCTCTGCATTGTTCACCCGTGGCGAAACCCAGGCGTTGGTGATTACCACTTTGGGTACCGAGCGTGATGCACAGATCGTGGACGCCCTGGATCGCTCCTACCGCGAACCCTTCATGCTGCATTACAACTTCCCTCCATTTTGTGTTGGTGAGACCGGACGTGTAGGCAGTCCCAAACGTCGTGAAATCGGCCATGGCCGCCTCGCCAAGCGTGGTGTGTTGTCGGTAATGCCCTCCCTGGAGGAATTCCCGTACTCCGTGCGCGTGGTTTCCGAAATCACCGAATCCAATGGTTCTTCGTCCATGGCTTCGGTGTGTGGCACCAGTCTTTCCCTGATGGATGCCGGCGTGCCCATCAAAGCACCTGTTGCGGGTGTGGCCATGGGCCTGATCAAGGAAGGCGACGACTTTGCCGTGCTTACCGATATCCTCGGTGACGAGGATCATCTGGGCGACATGGACTTCAAGGTAGCGGGCACAGAAGCCGGCATCAATGCCTTGCAGATGGACATCAAGATCGACGGGATTACCCGTGAGATCATGGATACTGCACTGACGCAGGCCAAAGATGGCCGCATGTACATCCTCGGCGAAATGAACAAGGCCATCGAATCGCCCCGCCAGGAAATGTCCGAGCATGCGCCGCGCATTATTTCCTTCCGCATCCACCCAGACAAGATTCGTGATGTTATCGGCAAGGGTGGCGCCACCATCCGCTCCATCACCGAAGAAACCGGTGCTACCGTCGATCTCGATGACAGCGGCCTGGTCAAGATCTTCTCCGTGGACAAGGCTGCCGGTGAGAAAGCGCGCAAGCGCGTTGAACTGATTACCGCAGACGTGGAGGTCGGTACGATCTATGAAGGCAAGGTAGCCAAACTCATGGACTTCGGTGCTTTCGTGACTATTCTTCCCGGCAAGGACGGGCTGGTGCACATCTCACAGATCAGCGAAGAGCGGGTCGAGAAAGTCAGCGACAAGCTGTCCGAGGGAGACGTCATCAAGGTGAAAGTGTTGGAAGTGGACAAGCAAGGGCGGATTCGCCTGAGCATGAAAGCCGTGGGTGAGGACGAATAGTCTCAAATCAGTAGCGGGCACAAAATAAAAACGGAGCTTCGGCTCCGTTTTTTGTTGTCCCCATTGTTTCTCAGAGATTCACCTGCGCTCGCCAGCCCATCCGCATGAAATATCTGGGCAGAGTAGAGTAGTAGCTTTTTCCCCTGTATGGGATAAGGTATTTTTGAATTCGGGGAGTCTGAATAGCCAAAGAATTATCTCATGAATGAAAAACAGAAACCTCTATGCCCGAGCGCAACGAACACCGCTTCGACCACACCCCCATGAATCAGGAAGACAGCTATATTCCGCCAGACATCGCTGGCGTCATCGACCCGGCCACCACCTACGACTACAATAAGGATCAGCAGCTCACCCGCATTACCCATCCCGATGGCCAGACCATCAACCTGGACTACCATGCCCGAAAAGGCCAGCTCACCACCCTGACCCTTCCTCGTGGCAGCTACAATTACGCCTATGATGTCACCAGTGGCGATCTCACCCGCATCACCGCACCCGATGGCGGAACCCTGTCCTACAGCTACGATGGCCTGTTGCCGGTCAACACCACCTGGGGCGGTGAAATCAGCGGCACTCTTATCCGTAGCTGGAACAATGACTTTCGTCTCAGCGCCCTGGGGCTGGATCTGGGCAATGGTGCTGATGCCCTATCCTACAGCTATGATAATGACGGCCTGCTCACCGCCACCACCCTGGGTGGACTGAGCACCACCAACAGCTACAACCTGTTCGGCGAACTGACTGCCCATAGCACCACCCACGGCTCCACGACGCGCTATGCCGCCACCTACCAGTACGACAATCTCGGGCGCATCACCCAAAAACAGGAAACTGTACAAGGTGCAGCCACCATCTATGACTACACCTATGACCTGGCGGGCCGCCTGAGTGAAGTCAAGACCAACGGCGTCAACAACGCCACTTACGGCTTTGATGCCAACGGCAACCGCAGCGAGGGCACTTACGACGCCCAGGATCGCCTGCTTACCTGGGGCGGCGCCAGCTACGCCTACACCGCCAACGGCGAACTAAAGAGCAAAATCGAAGGGGGCGTCACCACTCCGGGGTTCCAGCCGTTTGGGTTTGCTGGCGGCCTGTATGACCAGCATACCGGGTTGGTAAGGTTCGGGGCGAGGGACTATGATGCGGAGACGGGCAGGTGGACGAGTAAGGATCCGATACGGTTCGAGGGCGGGGATGCGAATCTTTACGCCTATGTGGCGAATGATCCGGTGAATTGGGTAGATTTGGATGGTTTATCACCCTATCTGGGTGGAACAATGATGGATCCCGATGTCTGGTTGGCAGAGATGCTTGAATATGAATTTGATCCCGTTTTAGAAGAAGCTGTAGATTATGGAAACTGCGTTTTATCGTGTGTGGGGGATGTCGCTATTGGTGAAGGTGTAACGCAATTAATAGAAAAAGGAGCCACAAAGGGCGCACAGTGTGTTTCAGAAAAGGCGGCGAAAGAGGTTCTGAAAAAAGCTGCAGAAAATGCTGCTAAAAAAGTAATACCTGTGATTGGGCAGTTATCTACTGGAGCTTCTGTTGGCCAGGCTGGGTCATGCTTTTGGATATGTGAGTAGGCTTAATCATGAAAAAAATACTTGGAGAAAAATGTTTCATATTTTATGTATATTATTATGCTGATAAATCCAATAATAATTGCGTATAGAGCAATCCAAAGTAGATAATCCATTGCTGTCTTATGGTATTTGTTGGGTTTTTGTGCGATTTTCATGGGGAAATTAAAGCAAATTGCGAGTTTTGATGTCAAGTGAAGATAGGGTTATTTTGTCCGCAAAATGTTGAGAATCCCGTAGGGATCAATAGGGTCGATTGATTTTTTAATTGCTGCTGAACTAAACTGCCCCATCCACTCCAAATGAGCAGGCGAACCATGGCGCGACTTCCTCGATTTGCCATCCCTGGCCATCCGCAACATGTTATTGTCCGTGGCAACAACCACGAGCCCATATTTTATGCTGACGAAGACTATCAGTTTTATCTGGAAAAGCTGAAACAGGCCTGTGAAAAACATCAATGTGATGTCCACGCATATGTTTTGATGACCAATCATGTTCATCTACTGATGACACCCCATCGGGAAGATGGCCTGTCAAAAGTCATGCAGATGCTGGGGCGCTATTATGTTCAGTATTTCAACTACAGCTATGAACGTACAGGGACACTCTGGGAAGGTCGTTACAAGGCCTCGCTGATTGATAGTGATGTCTATGCCTTGATTTGCTACCGTTACATCGAACTCAACCCGGTGCGGGCAGGCATGGTGGATCATCCCGGAGGGTATCCCTGGTCAAGTTACTCACGTAATGCGTTGGGAAAGGAAGATGAGTTGGTAGCCCACCATTCTCTATACCAGGCCCTTGGGAAAACGGACGAACAAAGACAAAAGGCCTATCGATCCCTGTTTAGATCCAGAATACCAAACAGAACGCTGGATGAAATCAGGGCGGCGACGAACAAGGCCTGGGTGTTGGGGAGTGAGCACTTTAAAGATAAAATTGAATCAAAGCTCAATCGTCCGGTTCGCCCCAGGGAGAAGGGCGGAGATCGAAAATCGGAGGCATATCGTAGGCAACATTCAATCAATCGAGTCTGACCCTATCGATCGCATAAACACAAGTTTTAGCTCACATAAGGTGCAATAGCACAGGGAGGTTGGCAAGCAGTATGATCAATAGCGGAACGCGCGAATATGCGCGCAGATCAATAGGGTCAGATTCGATTGATTTTTAGGTGTTGCTGAACCAAGCCGCCCAATCCACGGTGTTCTCATTCAGGACCTCCTGTTACGATGTACAAGGAAATACGAGTGTCGCGGCAGACAGGGTGCTGGGAGCGACCAAGGATCAACGTAATCCCGTCGCTGAACTTGATGGCAATGACATCCTCAAGGCCTGTCTCATCATCAACGAACCTGAGTATGAAAGCCGTTGGTGAGGGAGAATAATCCTCAAACTGTTTGTAGTAGCAGAATGGGGCTTCGGCCCGTTTTTGTTGCGGGTCAGTTTATCTTGTGGATAGAGAGGGGATA
>JAMOLT010000032.1 GCA_027068915.1 Sedimenticola sp.
TGTTATACCAAGTTTATCGTACTGCTCATTCATGTTTTTTCTTAATTTGACCATGTCGTATGGTCCATAAAATAAGCAACACAAGCAATAATAATCCAAACGGACTATTAGTTGGTATACTCATTACGCCAGTTACTGCCAATGCAACTATGGCTTGCAATTCAGGTGAGAGATCACTTACAAGGTAATTTACATTGTAATTTCCAGGAGCTAATAAACCAATATCGACCTCTTGTTTATAACACCAGACAGCAGGAGAAACTGAACCTACATTAGACATAGGCATGTCGGCGTAGATCGTAATTTCATTACTTTTGATTTCTATATTTACATTTTTTAACTCACCAGAATAATAGTCCCTGCATCCAGATATTGTAGCTACGATATTATCTGCGTTCGTAGGATTATGCGGAGCGAGCGTAATTGTGTCAGACAACACTGGCAGTGATAATGTTAAAAATGGCACTAGTGCCAATATATACTTACATTTTTGACTTATTTTCATCACAGTAAATCCCTATATGAGTTTATGGTGGCATTAATAGTCACGGTAGGAACGCCGATCACTCGGCGCCCCCCGCACAGATCCCCACATGAAGTTTTCTCTCACGGGGCTCCTCGGTTACACTCGTTTCCGCACTGACCTTAACTTTGATCAAATGACTATTCCCCGCAGTGAGGTTTTCTTACATTTTTTTCCGAATCAACATGTTCGGTATTAGTTTCCTTTGCGGGCTGCGTGCTTCCGTCAAGTCCTTCCCCATGTACACGGCTCTCCCGTGCTCAGAGTACTACGCTTGATCCGCCACCCCATAGCTAATGATATCCCTTTTACGGTACTCACTCATTAGTGATCTTGCCCGTCAACAATGGACATCTGCCCAAGCGACTCATTGTGCCTCAAATGCCTCTGGGCTGATATAGCCATTGGCACTGTGTCGGCGGGTTCGATTGTAATCCACTTCGATATACTCGAAAACGGTTTCAAGCGTGTCTTCGACCTCGTGAAAGATTTTGGGACATCCCAGCCCCCAAAATCGACTCGGCCTTTGACAACCTGTTTGTGCCCCAGCCGTCCTAGTCACTGAGCACTACGCAACAACCTCGCAAGCTCGTTGCGGCTCCGCTGGATGTGATTGTTATGTTTCGTTCTCTGGCAAAACAAGCACCCTTTCGCTACGCCACACCCTAATCACATGAATTGATGTTTTCTCCCTTAGATAAACCACACGAAATGGTGAATGAATAAGCTCTCTAACTTTAGGATCATCAAACTCTGGAACCATTCGCCCTATATCCGGATTATTACGCAATGTTTGAATGTGCTCGATAATTGATGATATGAATTTCTTCCCCACATCGGGTACACCCTCTTCTTCGTAATATCTTTTAATGTCTTCAAAATCACCGATAGCTGCGTCGGAAATGAAGATTTTCATCTAATCAACACCCAGCTTCTTTTTTACCTCATTCAGGTCTAGCTCTTTTCCTTCTCTAATATCCATCAACCCCTGAGCTATGGCTTTCATAAATTTTCTCTCTTCCTCATTTTTCTCATATTCATCAAGACCTTGTACTACGGCAATACCTCTGCCTCGACTAGTAAGAAGAATAGGGCGATGGGTATCTTTGGCTCGATTTACAACTTTTCCTGGGTTTACCTTGAGATCAGAAAGGGGAATTACGTCTTCTGAGAATTTTATATGCATGTGACAGGTCTCAATAAAAAATCACCAACAGACCTGTTTATAGCACCTATTAACAACACCTTCAAGCATGTGCTAG
>JAMOLT010000033.1 GCA_027068915.1 Sedimenticola sp.
AGGATCGCAAACCCTACGATGAAGCCAAGTATCTGATGGCCTTGAAGGCCAAAGGATCACCACTCGTTGAAGAACTGGCTAAATAACAGATTTTTGTTGACGGACTACCTCAGGGCGTGTGTTAGGCGATTTTTATTCATGATTTGCTCACACGATTGTTTTTTAGAAAACGTGTGTAACTCTCTATAAAATCACTTTTCAGTAGCAAGAATTCTTCAATGCCCTTAAATTTTGATTTTTCTTGCCTCAACAGATATGCAGTAATAATTATTTCATTTTCGGGTACAAATATATGTACCTGGCTTATTGTGTTGCCAAGCAACCCAATAACATTTTCTGTATATGAAATATACTCATAACCATTTATTGTTTCTTGCTCAAGTGTAATGTAGTCCTTTCCTTTAGCCCTGTAAGGCTCCATTTTTTCTTTTAAACCAGGGGTTTTATTTAGATAGGTTGCTATACGTTCTTTTCTTCTATTATATTCATGAATTATAGCCTCAATTACTATATTCTTATCTTGTTCATATTTACCATTACTGCTCTTTTCTATTTTTGTATTTGAGAAGTATTCCGTACCGGGATAGGCATACATTGCCCTATAGCCTACCTGAACAGTTACTTTTTCCTTTTTTATTGGTTTGTCGCTTTCGTTGCTGTGATATTCGATATATCTCCAAGGTTTGCAACCAATACAACGATTCTCTACTTCTATAAGTTTTAGATCCCCTTTCATCTCAACTGGAATAGTGTTCTTAAATTCGTCAGGCAAATCCGATGTGTCACTTGACTGTGCGCTGCAGGCGACAATGAATGACAGCAGAAATGCGTGAATAATTGGATATTTCAGTTTCATTATTTTCGCCTAACAGCTAAGCATTTATCTGCTGTGCGCAGCATGGCAGATAAATGTCCGTTGGACTATGCCGCCCATCAGGTTGGCACAGTCTATATAAAGGGGATTGTATTTCGGCGACCGCCTGGGGCAGCGGTCTGCGCACAGGAGGGAAGATTTCCTGCACCGGTTTTTGTCCTTTTGCGCTGCTGCTCCTTTGCACCATTCCTGCTCATTGTTGCTATTTCCTTTCGAGTCTAAGGGATTTCCTGCCTTTTGGCCATAGCTACCCCGCAGGCGGATAGCCGCCTGATGTCGCCCCGGCTTTTCACGTCATCCACGTTGCTTCAGCAGGTCAACCAACGGGCATAATCGATCGTAGCCATAACGGTTTCAGCACCCGGATTGGCAGGAGATGTCCCTGATGGCATTTGGGACAAAGACCGTCGTTCTTCAGCGCTTCGCTTTCTACCTGTTCTTCTACCGTTACCGGTTGTACCAGGATCTTGCGTATAAGAGCCAATGCGGCCTTTCTGCAGCGGTTGGCCAGAAAGCCGTAATGACGGATACGCATGAACCCCTTTGGCAACACATGCAGCAGGAAGCGGCGGATAAATTCATCGCAGTGCAATTTCATGACCTTGGGCTGGCCATCCCGATAGTCTTTGTAGCGGAAGTGCACCTGATCATCTGTCATGCCAATGAGCCGATGATCGCTGATCGCGATCTTGTGGCTGTAACGGGCCAGGTAGCTGATCACGGCCTGGGGTCGATCGATGCTGGGCTTGCTGTAGACTACCCAGTCTTTGTTCATTAACTGATCCAGCATTTTATCGATTTCACCCACGCGGGTGAGGCGCTTCAGCTTGCCTGCCTTCGCACAGGCCCGCAGGCTGCTGACCATCTTCCCCCGGAAATACCGGGACAAGGCCCGTATTGGGAACAGGGATCAATGGGGGCAGACTCGGTTGGTCTAGGCATGACGGCACAGCATTGCCAGCCCCATGCATTGATGACCTGTGATGGCAATAGGCACACTAAGTGGCTATTATTGTCTTTATAAAACCAAATCAACTGGAATCTCGACAAAAAATCCTGAGCTTATCGAAGAGCGAGGTGTTTCATTTGAAGAGATCGTCTTTTCTCTTCAATCGGGTTGTTTGCTCGATGATGTTGTACACCCCAACAAGGAAAAATATGCCCGCCAACGAGTGTTTATTGTTGCAATAGATGACTATGTATATCTGGTGCCGTACGTTGAGCGCAATCTAGAAGAGAGCATTGGAAGAAGGCGTTCTCTATAAACATTGGTGACTAATATTTTGCATAGGTATGTTTCAGGCAGCTTGTATGGTGTCACAGCTAACCCATCAAGCCGACGCCAAAAAGCGGCCCTGCTTATGGGCGGCGTTATGCGCGCAAAAATACATAATTGCACGGAACCCGTGAATGCATTAATATTAAATCGTGATAGTTTCTTTCGGAAACCGTGCAACATCGGATTTATTTCATGGTGTATCCAGTAGCCGTACGAGGCGGCTACCCACTCAAATCAAGGAATCAGCACTTTACAAACTGGACGTACTCAATGCCGCTCAGTCACTGGAAGACTTGAAATCTCCCCCGGGCAATCGGTTGGAGGCATTAAAAGGAGATTTGGCCGGTTTCCATAGTATCCGTATCAACAACCAATGGCGCATCGTGTTCAGGTGGCAAGCATCAAATGCACATGATGTTCAGGTCGTTGATTACCATAGATAATCTGGAGGCAGCAAAATGATTCCGTCCAATAGAGTAGCAACCCACCCAGGGGTTATATTACTGAAAGAGTTTATTGAGCCATTGGGGTTGTCTCAAAAGGCAGTCGCAACTCATATCGGTGTTCCGGTGCAGAGAATCAATGAGATCATCAAGGGCAAGAGGGGCGTATCGCCCGATACTGCCTGGTTGCTTTCCGAGGCGTTTAATACTTCTCCTGAATTTTGGCTTAATCTTCAGGCTGCTCATGATTTATCGCTCCATAAACCAGAGAAACATGTCCAGCCGCTTGTGGTGATAAACGCATAAAGGCAATGCAGCGGAGCCGCAAAAGCTGCGCCATTTTTGTGTATTCGCTGCGCTCAATTTTACACAGAAACGGCTCCGCCTTTGCGTCCAGCTGATTGCGGCGCTATGTGAGAAAAGAAACAAATGACGGATAAAGCATGGGATACATACGAGGAAGTTGCTGCATATCTTCTTGATAAAAATGCGAAGGAATTCGGGCTGAAGAGAGTCGAAGGAAAGCAATCTATAGCAGGGAGGCGCTCTGGAACAAATTGGGTGGTTGATGCAAAAGGAGTTAAGGATGACGGTATAGGTTTTGTTATCATTGAGTGTCGCCGCTATACAACATCAAAACAAAATCAAGAGAAAATGGGAGCCTTGGCCTATCGAATAATTGATACTGAAGCATCTGGCGGAATCATTGTGAGTCCCATGGGGCTTCAATCTGGCGCTGCAAAGGTTGCTTCTTCTGAGGGAATATTAGAAGTAATGCTAGATGCCGATAGTACACCTCATGAGTTCGCTCTGCGCTTTCTTAACAAGCTTATGATAGGGATGCAAGACACAATCTCCTTCGGTGATACATTTTCGGTAATAGTTCGCCGAGTTTGCAAGCAATGCGGAAAAGTATTCGAAGTAAAAAAGAATGAAACAGAATGTTCTGAGTGTGGATCCAATAATTCACATAACACACGCCCTGGGGTAGTCCGTCAACAAAAAGCGGACTAATTTGGCAGCACTTTAACAAGTGGATCCTCCACTTTCTCACATTCGCAAAAATGTGCCGCTTTGGGTTTCCGCTGAACAAGGCGCTTTGTGTAAAACGAACATGAACCATTTTTATGGATACTGATCCTGATAAAAATCTCCTGGATAAACTTCCGCCTATTCTCAAGAAGGGCTTGGACAAGAACCTGTGTACATGCAATGAAGTTCTCAAGATAGATATTATCAATGCCATCGTAAATGGGGCCGATACAGTGGAGGAAGTCCAGAAACAAACCTACGCTACAGATGGAATCGGCTGTTGCGAAAGGCAGGTGCAGCGGTTGATTGAATGCCTTTGCGCCCCGGAAACGAAAAAGTAATGATCTTTTGTATTCGTTGATACATAGGGGCACCTCGATAAATGGTCATTCCGATGCGCGAACCCATGGATGGGTGAAGATAGAGCAATGCAGGATAGATACAGGGATGTATCGTAGTAGAACAACGCAGGAGCAGTTGTCGAGCAATTGCCGAGGCCGGAATCCATAAGTTGTCGAAAACTTTGGACACCGGCCTACGCCGGTGTGACGAAAACCGAATTATTCGAGGTGCCCGATAGTCAATACATCCGGTGCCGAAACAGCCACCCCGCAGCCACCAGCGATACCACGCCGATGATGGCCATGGGCCAGTACTGGTCCATGAGCAGGGCGTAGCCGTCGCCTTCCAGGAACACGCCGCGGACGATGACCAGGAAGTAACGCAACGGATCAAGATAGGTCAGATACTGTACGGCTTCGGGCATGTTGGCGATGGGGGTGGCGAAGCCGGAGAGGATCACCGCGGGCACCAGAAACAGGAAGGCGCCCAGCACCGCCTGTTGTTGGGTGACGGAGATGGCGGAGATCATCAGCCCCATGCCCACGGCGGAGAACAGGAACAGCAGCAGCCCCAGATACAGGGCGCCCACGTCGCCCCGCAGGGGGATGTCGAACCAGAGCATGGCCACCACGATGATGAAGGTGGCCTCGATGATGCCAATCACCAGCCCCGGAATGGACTTGCCGATGAGAATGGCGGTGGGCCGCAGTGGCGTCACCAGCAGCTGGTCGAAAGTTCCCTGCTCACGTTCCCGCGCCACGGACAGGGCGGTGACCACCAGGGTGACTACCAGGGTCAGCAGGCCGACGATGCCGGGGATGATGAACCAGTGGGAGTCCAGGTCTTCGTTGTACCAGGCGCGCATGCTCAGTTTCACCGGCGGCCCGGTCTGGCCCTGGTTGGTGGCGAGTTGCTGGTTGTAGTCCAGTACGATGCTGCGCAGATAGTTGAGGGCGAGCAGGGCGGTGTTGGAGTTGCGCCCGTCGAGTATGACCTGCAACGCGGCGGTGCGTCCCTGACCCAGGTGGGCGCTGAAACGGGGGCCGATGTGCAGCACCAGTAGCACTTCCTTGTTATCGACCAGGGGGGGGATTTGCGCATCATGATCCAGATGGCTGATGACCTCGAAATGAGGCGAGCCCTCGATGCGGCTCACCAGCTCCCGCCCGGCCGCGCCGCTGTCCTGGTTGTAGATGGCCACGGGCACATGATCCAGATCGAAGCTGGCCGCATAGCCGAATATGATCAGCTGCATGATGGGCGGGCCGATGAGGACGAAGCGACTGCGCGGGTCACGCAGCAGCGCCAGGAATTCCTTCAATGCCAAAGCCAGTATGTGTCTGAGCATGTTCTTCAATCCAGCCGTTTGTATGCTTTTTTGCGGACGATCACCGTGAGGATCACCAGCATGACGGCCATGGCCCCCATATTGGCCCAGTAGACCGGCCATACGTCTCCCGCCAGGAACAGGCTTTGCAGGATGGACACCAGATAGCGGGCGGGAACCGTGAGGGTGACGATCTGAATCGCCTCGGGCATGGAGTGAATGTCGAAGATGAAGCCCGAGAGGATGAAGGCGGGCAGAAAGGTGATGATAATGGCGATCTGCCCGGCCACGAACTGGTTCTTCGAGACGATGGAGATCAGCAGTCCCAGAGCCAGGGCAACCAGCATGAACAGGGCGCTGGCGCCGAGCAGGGCGAGGAAGGAGCCGCGAAAAGGCACCTCGAACTGCCATACGGCCAGGGCCACGGTAAACAACATGCCCCCCATGCCCAGGATGAAGTAGGGAATCAGTTTGCCGATGAGCATCTCCTGCATGTTCAGGGGCGTGACCATGAGCGCCTCCATGGTACCCCGCTCCCATTCCCTGGCTACCACCATGGCGGTGAGCAATGACCCGGTCAGGGTCATGATGATGGCCACCAGGCCCGGCACCAGGTAGTGGCGGCTGATGAGGGCGGCATTGAACCATACCCGCTGTTCCAGGGCGACAGGCAGGGGCAGATCACGCCCGTGCCGCGCCGCATACTGGTTCAGCCAGGCCAGCCAGGCGCCCTGGATATACCCCTGGGTGATGCGCGCCTGATTGGCGTCCACCGCGTTGACCCGCACGGCAATGGGCGCATCCTCGCCGGAAAGCAGGGAGCTGGAAAAGTTGCTGCGCAGCCAGATGATGCCGTCGATGCGGCGTTCCGCCAGGGCCTGCTGCGCCTCCTGGATGCTGCCGAAATTGCCGGGGGCGAAAAACTCCGAATGATCGAAAGAGGCGCGGAAGCTGGCGCTGTTGCTGTCCGGCTGGTCGATGACAAAGCCGATGGGGATGCTCTTCGCATCCAGGGAGACGCCATAGCCGAACAGAAACAGCAGCACCACGGGCATGAGAAAAGCGATGGCGATGCTGGAAGGGTCGCGCAGGATTTGCAGCCATTCCTTGCGGATCATGCCTTTGAAGCGCATGGTGCGTGCTGCCTGTGGGGTTGTCATTTGCCGTCTCCCTGTTGCTGTATCAGGCTGATGAACGCATCTTCCATGCTCGGTTCCGGATGATCCTCAGTGCGCGCCATGGCGCGGATCTCATGGGGCGTACCCGCCGCCAGCACCGCGCCTTCCGCCATGATCACCAGGCGGTCGCAATAGTCGGCTTCTTCCATGAAATGGGTGGTGACCAGCACCGTTACCCCGGCTTCCGCCAGGGCGTTGGTGCGCGTCCAGAACTCCCGCCTGGCCAGGGGATCCACGCCGGAGGTGGGTTCGTCGAGGAACAGGATCTCCGGCTCGTGCATCAGGGCGGCGGCGAAAGCCAGGCGCTGTTTGTATCCCAGGGGCAGGGTGCCCGCGTTGGTGTCGGCATAGGGCTCCAGCTCGAAGCCCTCCAGCGCCCAGCGAATGCGCTGCTTTTGCGCCTGGCCGCGCAGGTTGTAGGCGGCGGAGAAGAAACGCAGGTTCTGCGCCACGGTGAGATTGCCGTACAGGGAGAACTTCTGCGCCATGTAACCGATGCGCCCCCGGGCCCGGGCGGATGCGCTGCGCAGGTCATGTCCGGCCACCGAAACCTTGCCCGAAGAGACGGGCAACAGCCCGCAGAGCATGCGGAAGGTGGTGGTCTTGCCCGCGCCATTGGCGCCCAGCAGGCCGAAGATTTCCCCACGCTCCACGGAAAAGCTGATTTTTTTTACGGCGACGAAATCCCCGAAGCGGCGCTCCAGGTTTTCCACTTCGATGGGCTTGCCGCCGGTTTTCGGTTTTTCCACCTGTTTGATTTCAGGCGTGGCCTGGATGGCGTCTTCGGTATTGCCCAGACGATTGATGAAGGCGTCTTCGAAGCGCGGCGGCACGGCCTGCAACTGCAAATCCGCTACATCCGGCAGCAGGTTTTTCCCTTCCGGCTGAAAATCCGGGGTGGTGATGATGCGTACCCGGTCGCCATTGATGATAGCGTCGATGATGCCCGGCCGCCGGGACAGGGCGGCCTGCAATCGCCGGGTGGGGGTTTGCTCGCTGGAAACCGTCCAGGTTCGCCCTTGCATCTCCTGGCTGAACGTTGCCGGGGGCGCCTGCCCCAGCACCTTTCCCTGATGCAGGAGCACCACCTCGCCACAGCGTTCGGCCTCGTCCAGATAGGCGGTGCTCAACAGCACGCTCATGCCCGCTTCCTGAACCTGACTGTAGACGATCTGCCATAGCTCCCGGCGGGAGACGGGATCCACCCCCACCGTGGGCTCGTCCAGCAACAACAGCTCCGGCGGGCGCACCAGGGTGCAGGCCAGTCCCAGCTTCTGCTTCATGCCGCCGGAGAGTTTGCCGGCAAGGCGCCGGGTGAAGGGGGCCAGCCCGGTCATCTGCATCAGCCGGGCGTATCGCGCTGCGCGTGCGGAAACCGGCACCCCCTGCAAATCGGCATAGAGATCGAGATTCTCCTGCACGCTGAGATCCTCATACAGGCCGAAGCGCTGGGGCATGTAGCCGATTACCGCCTGCACCGCGGCAGGTTCGTTTGCCGCGTCTATGCCCAGCACCTCCAGCGTTCCGCCATCGAGCTGGAGCAATCCGCAACACAAGCGCATGAGGGTGGTCTTGCCTGCGCCGTCGGGGCCGATGAGGCCGGTGACGCTGCCGGGCTTCACTTCGATGCTGACGCCGTCCAGCGCCAGTATTTCCTTGTCGCCGCTGCCGAAGCGCTTGCGTACATCGCGCAATATGAGCGCGGGGCCGTTCATGTCACTTGCAGTCGGGAATGGCGGCGGTGGGCGTCTGCAGGTCGATTTCCACCGTCGCCGGCATGCCCAGGCGCAGTTCTTCCCTGGGATTGCAGGTGAAAATCCGTACCTGATAGACCAGGCGGGTGCGCAATTCCGGGGTTTCCACGTTCTTCGGCGTGAACTCTGCGGTGGGGGAGATGTACCCCACCCAGCCCGGGTATTTTTTGTCCGGATAGCTGTCGCTAACGATGCTGGCCGCCATGCCGGGCTTGACCCTGCCGAGGAGACTCTCCGGCAGATAGGCGCGCACCCACACGGGGTTGGCGAAGGCCAGGGTCAAGGCGGGCTTGAGGGGGTTGGCCATGTCGCCGGGTTCGAGGATGCGGGTGCGGATGATGCCGTCCGCAGGGGCGAGAAGCTCGGTGTTGGCCAGGTTTTGTTGCGTTACCTGCAACGCGGCCTCGGCGGCTTTCAGCTCGGCTTTGGCGGCGGCGATATCTTCCTTGCGGGGGCCGGCCTGCAGCAGCCTCAGTGCTGCGCGGGCGGCTTCCACCTGGGCCTGTGCAGCGTGCGCATTGGATTTTGCGGTTTCCACCTCTTCCCGGGAAGCGAGCTTTTTCGCCACCAGCGACTGCAGACGTTGCCAGGTGTCATGGGCGGCTTCCGCCCGGGCCCTGGCCGCTTCCAGCTCGGCGCTGGCCTTGTCGATTTCCTCGGGGCGGCTGCCGGCCTGCAGCTTGATCAGTTGCTGGCGGCGGGCTTCGACTTGCGCTTCCGCCTGGGCCACCTGGGACTGGAACAATTCCTGATGCAAGCTTGCCAGCAGCTGGCCCTTGGTGACGTGCTCCCCTTCTTCCACCAGTATCCTGTTCACATGCTCCGAGGCGTTGAAGGTAAGTTGCGCCTCACGGATATCGATATTGCCGAAAAGCGTGAGTATATTGTCGTTGGATGCGGGCGCCTGAAAGCGGAACCAGGCAAGAGCAGCAGCGCCGACAAGTAACACCAGGATAATGGGTAGCACTTTCTTCATGGATCTGCCCGTCTGTAGCGAAGCGATGGAGACATCCTAGCAAAAGGCGCGGCCGGCGTAATTGATGCCGGTCATCGTGAAAGGCGGAGGCCTGGTCGAACAGGCTCCCGGAAGTTGAGGGTGGGTCAGCGGGTAAAGAACTGTTGCTTCAGTGTCGCATGGAGGGTTTTGTCGTCTCCCAGGGGCTGTACTTCAATGGTAAAGGTAACGGATTCCTGGTTTTCCACCAGAAACTCGCCAATGTAGTACACGGCGTCCGCTTCCTTGATTTCGCGCAGGGGAATGGTGCGTATCTGCCCGCGGAGATTGCGTGCGGTGACGCTCACCTTGGCCTCGGTTGCAATGCCGGTGGTGTTGGGTACATCCTTGATTATGCTGATATTTATCAGTGCTCTGTTGGGGCTGCGGCGGATATCGTACTGCCCGGCCATTTCCGGCGACAGTTCGGTACTCAGAAATGCATTGTGGTGAATGGTGTAGCCTGCGGTTTTGGTGCTGTTTTCGGCAAATGCCGGAATGCTCAATAGCAGGCCAAGGAGGGAGAGAAAGAACAGGGTTGTTTTGCGCATGACGTTCTCCTGTGGGTTTGGGTTGCGGTCGGCACCCCGTTTTGAAGAGTCCTTCGGTCAGGGCTTTTTCCAAGTGTAACAATCTATGACATTATGTTTCAAAAAGCTTCTCTTCATGGCCAGTATAGACCAGTGGCCGTTTGCAGATTCCAGCAGATTGAAATGGGATTGTTTCCTCATGCTTTTGAGAGGAACCTGAAAAAGCCTTTAATTCTGGTACTACCACAAGAGCCAGGATCAGTTTATCCTCGGGATAAATCATCATGTCCACTGGTTATCGATCGATGCTACAGAACCCGCTCAAGAAAAATCGCAATGGTGCTTTGGCCGGTTGGCTGCTGCTGCTGGTGCTGATTCCCCTGGTATCGATATTCGGGCGTTCTTTGCAGCGTTTCGCCAGGGATATGGTGCCTACCGGCTGGTTGGCGGCGTTCATGCTGCTGGCGCTGACTGCCATGGTGGTGATGATGGTCACCTGGTTCCGGCGCCACGGGGGCGCTTTCAATTTGTGGCATTTGTTGTGGATGGTTCCGTTGTTTCTGCTGTTTCCCTTGACGCTGCCCCTGGTGGAGGAGCGCCTTCATTTTCTGCTGTTTGGAGGCTTCGGGTTTTTTTCCATGCTGTTGTTTCCCCCGTTGCTTGCCCTTGGGGTCTTGCTGGCGGGCGCGGGGCTGGATGAAGTCTTGCAATGGTTTTTGCCGGATCGGGTGGGGGACTGGCGGGATGTGGGGTTCAATGCCCTGGCCAGCGTGGGTGGCGGCGTCGCTGCATTTTTTGGCAGAAAAAGGTGAAAACACTTTTCTCCTGCCTGTTGTTTTGCATGATGGCCGCAACCGTGGTGGCCCAACCCCGGCTGGTGGTGCTGGATGTGGGCGAGGGGCAGGCTGTGTTGTTGCAGCAAGGGCACAGGGGCGTGCTCATTGATGTGGGCCATCCCGGCATGAGCCAAAAGGTGCTGGAACGCCTTGCGGTGCTGGGCGTGAAGCAGCTGGATTACCTGGTTCTTACCCATCTGCACCCGGATCATGCCGGTGGCTATTTCCGTCTGCGGGAGGCGTTTCCCCAGACACCGGTACTCTACAGCGGCCATCCTCTGCCAGCGGATGTGCGCCCGGATCTGGTGCGCTGGGTGAATGATGCCCTGGCACGAGATCCGCATCGCCGCTTGCTGCGCGCTGGTGAGCGCATCCCCTGGCGGGAGATGACCATCGAGGCGCTATGGCCGGAAGCCTTTTCCGGGAGCAATCTCAACCGCCATTCCCTGGTGTTGCTGCTGCATTATGCCGGACTGAAGCTGCTCATCATGGGGGATGCGGATGCAGTGGTGGAGCAGGCGCTGCTGGAGCAGAACAAACTGCCCGCCGATATCGATGTGCTGGTGACGGGGCATCATGGTGCGGCGGATGCCACCAGTGCTTCCTTCGTGGACAGGCTGAGCCCTCGTCTGGCGCTCATTTCCGTGAACGCCGGTAATGTCCGCGGCTATCCTGGTGAAGAGGTGCTGCAAAGGCTGGAGAAAGCCGGGGCGGAAGTATTGCGCACCGACCGCCATGGCGAGCTGCGCCTGGATCTTTGCGGCCGGAAAAAGGATGGACGCTGTATCATCAGCGTCGAGACAGAGCAGAAACCCTAGGAAAGCGCAGCATCAAGCCTATTCGGCCTTCATCCCCATCCATGGGTTCGTGCGCCGGGATGACAGCCTGTTCAGAGCAGAAATGCCGTAGCCAGGCCGAGGAAGGCGAGAAAGCCGACCACATCGGTAACCGTCGTCAGCAATACGCCACCGGCCAGGGCCGGGTCGATGCCCAGCCTGTCCAGGGCCAGGGGCAGCAGGGCGCCGGCAATTGCTGCGGCAACCAGGTTGATCATCATGGCGGCGGCTATCACCAGGGCGATGTCCGTGCTGTGGAACCAGAAGCCCGCGATGATGCCGACCACCAATGCCCATAAAATACCGTTCACCAGGGCGATGGCCAGCTCCTTGGCCAGCAGATAGCCCGCGTTCTTGCTCGAGAGCTGTCCCAGCGCGAGACCGCGAATGGCCAGGGTCAGGGTCTGGGTGCCGCTGACGCCGCCCATGCTGGCGACAATGGGCATGAGCACTGCCAGCGCTACAATCTTGTCCAGGGTTGCCTCAAAATTCCCGATCACCCAGGAAGCGAGAAAGGCGGTGAGCAGGTTGATGCCCAACCACAGGGCGCGGCGCTTGCTGCTTACCATGACCGGGGCGAACATGTCTTCGTCTTCCGACAGGCCGGCGCTGCCCATGAAATGGTGCTCGCCTTCCTCGCGGATCAAATCCACCACGTCATCCACGGTGATCCGCCCTACCAGTTGCCCCTTTTCGTTCACTACCGGGGCGGAAAGCAGGTCGTATTGCTCGAAGCGTCTGGCCACATCAGTGGCGGCGGTCAGGGCATTGAACGGTTGTACCTCCAGGCTCATGACTTCCGCCACGGTTTCCTGGGGGTCGTGGGTGACCAGATCCGCCAGGCGCAGGGTGCCCAGGTATTTGTCCTCACGGTTGGTGACAAACAGCTGATCCGTGTCTCGCGGGACGTTGTCCCCAAGTTGGCGCAAATAGCGCAGCACCACGTCCAGGCAGACCTCGGGGCGCACCGTGACCGGGTCGGTGTTCATCAGGCCGCCAGCGGTGTTCTCCGGGTAGGAGAGCACGGTTTCGAGACGGCGCCGATCCTGCTCGCTCAGGGACTCCATGACCTCGCGGGTGACATCGTGAGGCAGTTCCTGGATGAAATCGGCCAGATCGTCCACGTCCATGTGTTCGGTGGCGGCGACGATGTCTTCCTGATCCATGTTCTGGATCAGCTCATTCCTCACGTTTTCCGTGAGCTCCATGAGGGTCTCGCCATCCTGATCCGTGTCCAGGAGGTCCCAGAGAATCTGGCGCTGATTCAGGGGCAGGGCTTCGAGGACATGGGCAATTTCAGCGGGCTGGAGCTTTTTCAGCAGCTGCGTCGCTTCCTGCCAGGCGTCCTGATCCAGGAATTCCTGGATTTGCTTCAGACGGGAGATCTCGCTTTCAGTGGTTGCCTGGCTGCTCATGGCTGTGGTGAAATCCCGTAAGGCAGGTGGTGATAAATTCGTTTCAGTTTAGCAGGTTGAACAGAATAATTCAGGCTGGGTCTAGTGTGCTGCGTCGGAATTAAAGGCTCTTTCAGTGAGTCACAATGCGGCCAGATGCAAGACGGGGCACGCAGGAAGGATGCCCCCTTTGAAGCGAGCATAGCGCCGCAGGTGGCCGCATTGTGGGAGGGCGCTGAAAGGGCCTTTCATTCCAATGCAGCACGATCATCGGACTCCTGAGTGAAACATCTGGGCTAGTGTGCTGAATAAAACGCACACACAGACACTACACCACCAGAAGAGTTCCTGATCGAATCAGGCCGGAGTCAGCTCCCGGCGATGGTCATGTTCTCGATCCACCAGGAACCGGTGCGGACGCTGCCGGGAATGTCATCATCATTGCCCACGGCGACCAGTTGCCGGAACATTTCTTTCATATTGCCGGCGATGGTGATTTCTTCTACAGGGTACTGGATTTCGCCGTTTTCCACCCAGAAGCCCGCGGCGCCGCGGGAGTAGTCGCCGGTTACCGGGTTGAGTCCCTGTCCCATGAGCTCGGTTACCAGCAGGCCGCTGCCCATTTCCTGTAGCATTTTATCCAGGCCCATGCTGCCGCTGTCGATACTCAGGTTTCTCACGCCACCGGCATTGCCGGTGGTTTGCATGTTCAGTTTGCGGGCGGAATAACTGTCCAGAATATAGGTTTCCAGCCTGCCGTTCCCGATCAGGGACTTGGGGCGGGTCGCCACGCCCTCGTTGTCGAAAGGCGCGCTGGACAGCCCCTGGGGAATGAGGGGATCTTCCCGGATTTCCACCCAGTCCGGAAAGATCTGCTCTCCCAGGGAATCCAGCAGAAAGCTTGCCTGGCGGTATTGGGCGTGGCCGCGGATGGCGCCGGTGAGGCCGCGCAACAGCCCCGGTGCAATGTCGGCGCGAAAGATCACCGGCGCCTGGCGGGTGCCGAGCTGACGTCCGTGCAGTTTCGCCAGGGCGCGCTGTGCAGCCTGACGGCCGATGCTTTCCGGTGTCGCCAGTTTGCGCCAGTCGCGGCGGGTGTCATACCAGTAGTCCCGCTGCATGCAGTCGCCGTCTTCGGATAGCACCACGCAGCTCAGGGTATGATGACTGGTGGGATAGCCGCCGACGAAGCCGTGGCTGTTTCCATAGATGAAGCTGCCGCTCTGGGTGCTCAGGGTGGCGCCTTCGGAGTTGCTGATGCGGGGGTCGAGATCCCGTGCGGCCTGCTCCGCCTGCAATGCGGTCTGCATGGCTTCGTCGGGGCTGATGGGCCAGGGATGGTGCAGATCCAGATCCGGGTAGTCCTTCGCCATGAGCGCGGCGTCGGCGAGGCCGGTGCAATCGTCTTCCGAGGTGTTTTTTGCGATGGTACAGGCCTTGCTCACGGCCTCGCGGATGGCGGCGGGGCTTAAATCCGTGGTGCTGGCGGCCCCCTTGCGCTGGCCGAAGAAAACCGTAATGCCAAGGCCCTGGTCCCGGGTGTGCTCGATGGTTTCGGTTTCACCCATGCGCACGGTGAGGGACAGGCCGGCGGAGCGGGAGACTGCGGCGTCCGCCGCGCTTGCGCCCAGTTTCCTGGCTTCGGCCAGGAGGTCGGCCACCATCTGTTCCAGTTGTTCGATAGAAGGGCTCATAACGCCGTGCCTCCCACGGTGATTTCATCGACCTTGAGGGTGGGCTGGCCCACCCCCACGGGGACGCTTTGCCCGTCTTTGCCGCAGGTGCCCACGCCGGGATCGAGTTGCAGGTCATTGCCCACCATGCTCACCCGGGTGAGCACTTCCGGGCCGTTGCCGATGAGGGTGGCGCCTTTCACCGGCGCGGTGATTTTCCCGTCTTCGATGAGGTAGGCTTCGCTCAGGGAAAAGACGAACTTGCCGGAGGTGATGTCCACCTGCCCCCCGGCGAAATTGACTGCGTACAGGCCGTTTTTCACCGAACCCAGGATTTCCCCGGGATCTTGCTCGCCCGGCAGCATATAGGTGTTGGTCATGCGCGGCAGGGGCAGATGGGCATAGGATTCGCGTCGGCCGTTGCCCGTGGTCTGCATGCCCATGAGCCGGGCGTTGAACTTGTCCTGCATGTAGCCCTTGAGGATGCCGTTCTCGATGAGCACGGTATTCTGGCCGGGGGTTCCTTCGTCATCGATGGTGAGGGAGCCGCGGCGTTTGGGCAAGGCGCCGTCATCCACGATGGTGCAAAGCGGCGATGCGACCTGCTCGCCGATGCGGTTGGAGAAGGCGGAAAGCCCCTTGCGGTTGAAGTCGCCTTCCAGCCCGTGACCCACGGCCTCGTGGAGCAGAATGCCCGGCCAGCCGGGGCCGAGCACCACGGTCATGGCCCCGGCGGGGGTGTCTACCGCTTCCAGATTCACCAGGGCCTGGCGCACCGCTTCCCGCGCATAGCCCAGGCCCCGCTGCTCTTCGACAAAATAGTGGAGATCGGTGCGGGAGCCACCCCCGGCGTTGGCCTGCTCGCGGCGACCGTTCTGCTCGACGATGACGTTCACGCTGCAGCGCACCAGGGGGCGCACGTCGGCGGCCAGATTGCCTTCGTTGTCCATCACCAGAATGGTGTCATGGGCGGCGACCAGGCTTATGGTGACCTGCTTGACCCGGGGGTCGGCGGCGCGGGCTTCCGCGTCCAGTTGTTTCATCAGCTCGATCTTGCTTGCATCCGGGAGGCTTTCCAGGGGGTTGCGCGCCGGATACAGGGGTTGCAGGCCGCCGCGCCCGGCAATGGCGATGCTGCCGGACTGCCCGGCGCGGCTGATGGCGCGGGCGCTGTCTGCCGCTTCCAGCAGGTTTTCCAGATTCAGTTCCTCGGTGTAGGCGAAGCCGGTCTTCTCGCCGCTGATGGCGCGCAGCCCGGCCCCCTGTTCCAGATTGAAATTGCCTTCCTTGATGATGCCGTCATCCAGCACCCAGGATTCCAGCCGGGAATACTGAAAATAGAGATCGGCGGCGTCCACCTGGCTGCTGATCAACTTGTCCATCACTTGTTGCAGATGATGGTCGGTAATGCCGGCGGGGGACAGCAGGGTCTCCCGGGCAAGGGTTAGGGTATTGCTCATAGGGTTCGCTACGGGTCAGGTTATTTGCAATGGATGCGGCGGTGCTGCAGGCTGGGGAAGTTGCGCCGGGTAGCCCGCAGGAATTCCATGTTGATTTCCGCGATTACCGGGCCGTTGCCGCTGGTCTGTTCCGCCAGCTTGTTGCCCCAGGGGTCGATGATCATGCTGTGCCCCCAGGTCTTGCGGCCGCTGATGTGAAAGCCACCCTGGGCGGCGGCGAGGGTGAAGCTGAGATTCTCGATGGCGCGGGCGTGCAACAGGGCGTCCCAATGGGCGGCGCCGGTCATAGCGGTGAATGCGGCGGGCAGTGTCAGCAGCTCCATGCCCTGGTCGAGCATGGCCCGGTACATTTCCGGAAACCGCAGGTCGTAACAGACGGACAGGCCCAGCTTTCCGAATGGTGTGTCCACCACGCACAGCTGGTCTCCCGGTTCGATGCTCTCCGATTCGACATACTGTTCGTCGGTTTCCACCAGATTCACATCGAACAGATGCATTTTGTCGTAGCGGGCCACGCGCCGCCCCTTGTCGTCATAAAGCAGGCAGGCGGCACGCAGCTTTTGCGGGGATTCGGTGGCGATGGGTATGGTGCCGCCAACCAGCCAGATGCCCAGTTTTTGTGCGATCTGGGACAGGAAATGCTGTATCGGGCCGTCGTTGTCCTGCTCCCTGATCTCCAGCATGTCGCTACACTGGGCGCCCATATAGGCAAAGTTTTCCGGCAAAACGATCAAGCGCGCCCCTTCCAGGGCGGCATGCTCCATCAATCTCTGGGCCTCCAGAAGATTGGCGTTGACGTTAGAACCGGATGCAAGCTGTATGCAGGCGGCTTTGAATAGGGTTTCTGTCATCTGATATCTCGCCCGGATATTTCACCAAGCCGCTCCAAGCATCGAGGTTTATCCTTGTTGTTCAATGGGTTGCCCGCGATTGTATCAAGCTGTGCTGAATGCCTATAACGCTATCCGGTTTTCCCGGAATCTTTTCGCCCAGCCCGCCAGGATTGGTTCTGCACACCTTGCGTCCGACTCCCGAAGGGGTTAAACCGCGCAGGCGGGATTGACAAAAAACGGACATTCCGGACGCAGAACACGAGTTCATGACTTGATTCAGGGGTTCCTGGGGGTTGGTTCACGAGCTATGTGCACTAAGAATAACACGGAGTGCGCCGGGCCGCATCGTCAGGGAAATGCTCCCGTAGCCAGATGATTGTCCGGACAGTTCTGTTTGGCTGCTGGGTTAACAAACAGCTGCCTTCCCGCATTATTGGCGCTCCCGGCGGCTTTGTGTAGTATAGCAAACAGGCTTCGATAGGGAAAACAGCGTATGAGCAAAAGACTTCCGGCCTGCACCCTGACCCTGCGAGGCCTGCGGGACACGGCATTTGGGCTGGAACAGGTTGCTGATCTGGCCGTCGATATCCGCCACGCTATCCGCCGGGGCCATTTCACGCCAGGAGAAGACGAGCGTTTGTGGGCCTGGTTCTCCCGCCTTCTGCGCGTGCGCCAAAGCCTGTGGGAGATTATTGGCCAGGCTTCAGAGGCCGTGGGTGACGATCTTGCCACCATTCAGACCCGGATCGAATGGCGCTGGTTCATTGTCGGCTTCACCGCTGCTGCCCTGTTGGTGCGCCTGGATCGCCTGTTGGTGGAGAGTCTGGCCAACCATTCCATTACCCAACGCAAGCTCAACGAGCCCAATCCGGTCTATGGTGTTGGGCGCAAGCAATATACCCTGGTGTTTCAGTCTCTCACCAGCCCGGAAAATGCGCTGTTGGCGCGCCGCGCCCTGGGCTTCTACACCGCCAACCGCAGCCGCCTGCGGCGCATGATGAAAGATGAGTTGGTGGGTGATTTTGTTCAGGAACTGCCCGAACTGGCCAGGGCCATCGACCCGGGCGTACTGCGCTACCTGTCCACCCGGCTACGCTACCGTTGGCATTCCCTGCGTCGCCGGGGCGCTTCGGCGCGCCAGAAATCCGCTTTCCGCCTGCTGGAGGCGGGAGGGCGGATGGTAGCGGAAGCCAGTAGCTCCCGCATGCACAGGGCAGCAGCGGTGGTGGAAGAGGTCGCCGCTCTGATCCTGCCGGGCGATATACTCATCACCCGCCATGACTTTGCCGTTAGTAACCTGTTTCTGCCGGGCTTCTGGCCTCATGCCGCCCTGTACATCGGTTCGCCGCAGGACAGGGAGCGCCTTGGTGTGCACATCAGCCCGGCGCAGCGGGAAAGGTGGCGGGGAGACAGGAATGTACTGGAGGCGAACAAGGAAGGTGTGTTGTTCCGCACCCTGAAGGGTACCCTGGCAGTGGATAGTGTGGCGGTCATTCGGCCCTGCTGTGAGGAGGAAGACATTGCCAAGGCCATTTCCCGGGCCTGTGTGCATGAGGGCAAGGGCTACAATTTCGATTTCGATTTCTTTCGTGGCGACCGGCTGGTATGCACGGAAGTGATCTACCGGGCCTATGATGGCGTTGGCGGTATCCGCTTTACCTTGACCGAGCGTGCCGGGCGTCCGGCGCTGTCTGCCGAAGACATTCTTGATCTGGCCCTGGAAGGGCGCATGTTCCGGCCCCTGGCCCTGTTTGGGGTGGCGGGCTGCGAGGACAGACTGTGCCGGGGTGAGGGGGCAGGAAAGCTGCTACTCAGGAACTTTCGTTCCTCATGAATCCGGGCAGATCGTTGCTCATCAGCTAGTGTACTGCGTCGGAATTAAAGGCCCTTTACCCGGTGCCCCTTTGCTGACAGATCCTTGTCTGTCAGGTAGGCGAGAAAGCCATTCAGTTGCCCTTTGGCATCGAAGATGGAATAGCCGGCAGTAACGATAAGGATGTTCATGTTTTTCTCCTTGATCAGATTCGAACCAGGATGCTGTCCGGATGACGGCGAGACTTGGGCAGTCTGGCGTTGTAGTCGTCAGAATGGCTGTAACCGATAGCCAGTGCCAGATTACATTGATAACCGCTCAGCTCCTTGGCAAATGCCTTGTTGACCAGCTCGGTGTCGATGCCTTCCATCGGGGTTGCGTCGATCCTCAGGCGGGCAAGGGTATGCAGTGCATTGCCCAGGACAATGTATAGCTGTGCCTTGGTCCAGCAGCTCGTATCGCCGTTTTTGTCGGTATTCAGCTCGGCAAACACAAAGCCACCAAAGGCTTCTTCCCTGTCTTCGGGTTTCGTGCGGCCATCTTCGATGCCCTTGTCTACCACTTCGGCATAGTCATCCCGGGTATATCGTGGGTTGTGCGCGAAAAGAATAACCTGCGAGGCATCCTTCACCTGCGGCTGATTGAACTGAAAGTTGTGTTCAAACGTCTTGCTCATGCGCTCTATCGCTTGTTCGCTTTCCAGAACCACAAATCGCCAGGGCTGGGAATTGATGGAGGAGGCAGACAATCTCATGGCTTCGAAAAGCACCTTGAGATCAGCTTCGGATACCCGCTTGGTTCTGTCGAATTTTTTGGCCGTGTGCCTCCAGCGGAGGTCTTCGAGAATGGGATGGTTCATGGCTTTTCCTCGTTAACTGTTGTTGCTTTGGTAATAAGCATAATAGTTGCAATATGATTTGATAATTGCTTAGATCATTAAAACATTATTTAAAAATATTAAATAATATGAGCAAGATCGATGATATGGCGCTATTCGTCCAGGTTGTGAAAACTGGTGGGCTGGCAGCAGCCGGACGCCAAATCGGGCTTTCTCCCGCGAGCATGACCCTGCGGGTGAATGCGCTGGAGCAGCGTTATCACACACGGCTGCTGAACCGAACGACGCGCAAGATTTCGCTGACCGATGCCGGCAGCCGCTTTTACCAGGCTTGTCTGCGTGTAGTGGATGAAGTGGAGAATGCTGAAGCGCAGCTGCTGGACGAAGATGGAAGCCTGTCCGGACGGTTGCGTATTACAGCGCCTTCGGATTTTGGCCGCCAGTATGTTGCACCGGCCCTGGCAGAATTCATCGGGCAGCACCCTGCCGTTGTGCCCCTGCTGCACCTGACCGATGGTGTAGTGGATCTGGTGGAACATGGATACGACCTGGCTATAAGATATGGAAATCTGCCTGACAGCAACCTGGTGGTTCGCCATCTGGCTCACAACTACCGTGTGCTGGTGGCGTCTCCCGGGTATCTCAAAAAGAACGGCAGGCCGAGCCATCCCGATGACCTGTCACAGCACCGTTGCCTGGTCATGGAGCGCTTCGGGGAGCCTCTGGACGAGTGGCGATTTCTCTTTGGCGGCCGTCACCAATCGATAAAGGTTAGCCCTGCCTTGACCAGCAATGATGGCGCCGTAATTCGACAGTGGGCGCTGGCAGATGGAGGTATCGCCTACAAATCCATTCGTGATGTGCAGGCTGATCTGGACAAAGGCAGGTTGCAGACCGTTCTGGATGAATATGTCCTCGGCTTCCAGGACAGCGATGTCGAGATGACGGGGCTGCAATTCGTATTTCCGGGAAGGCGATATATGCCGAGGCATGTAGAGGAGTTTGTCGAATTTTTTAAGGATTGGCTATCGGGCTAAGCCTTGAGCATGAGGCCAGGTTATGGGGTATTCATCGTTGGGCAAATGATATGTCTGGCGTTTGGAGTTTCAGAGAACCAGAATGGTGCTTTATGTATGTAAGATCAGGTACATGCCCAATATCATGACGAGCATTGAAGCAAATAACGCCATGATCAGCCATTTCTTTACAAGGCTTTGTGTTTTGGCCTCGATACCTTCTTCTGCCATCGACTTGTAGAATACATTTATATCGACAGGTTGGCTTGCGTGGAGATCCGGGTTTCTCAGTATTTTTCTGGCGTCTGCGCTCTGGTTATTGATGTACAGCCAGACTCCCACCAGGTTTGGGATGCTTCTGCGAATGCTGTATTGATGTTTGTTTGATAGGGATACCGGTATTCCCTTCTGCTCCAAAAGCATTTTTGCATCCATTGCTCTTTTCATATCGAGTGTTGAAAAAAGTAGTTTCATGGCCTTGTGTGCTGAAAAGAGCCGATGGTCATCAGCCTGGTGTGATGAAGCCTTTCAGATAATTGCTCATCAGCGAATGCGTAAGATCCTGCACCGATTCCACCCCCGCCACATCCAGCTGCCTGCTGATGGCGAGTATGCAGATGCCGTGTACGCCGCTCCACAGGGCGGCAGCGGCCTGTTTGATTTCCTGTGGTGAGTGGTTTGCGGCCAGGGGTTCCAGGCTGGCTTCCACCAGATTGAACATGCGCGCCACCTTTTCCCGGAACCAGCCGGGGGGCTGCTGACCTTCCGGCAGGCGGTGCTCGAATATCAGCTCCCAGCGGTGGGGTTCTTCGTCGGCGAAGCTGATGTAGGTGTGGCCCAGTTGCAGTAGCCGTTCCATGGGGTCTTTGTGTCGGGCCTGTTCTTCCAGCATCCGGTCGTGCAGCTGGTCCAGGGTGTGGGCGTTGATCTGCAGAATGAGATCGTCCAGGTTGTCGAACACCAGGTACAGGGTGCCGACGGTGTAACCGATTGCGGCCGCCACCTTGCGGGCGCTGAGGCCCTTGGCGCCTTGCTCCGAGATAATCTTTTCCGCTGCCGCCAGGGCCATTTCCCTGATTTCATCGCGGCTGTGATCGTTTCGTCTGGCCATGCAGGTTTCCTGAAAAAATAATTGAACAGCGTTTATAACTGTGCTATAAACTAAATGAACATCGTTCATAATACCATGGCAGCCTGCTCCTTGAGCGGGTTTTCAAGGGAATTTAATTAAACGATGTTTAGTTAAGGCTGACCTTCAAGGGGTCTCCGATCGAGTTGTCATCCCGGTGCATGCCGGGATCCAGTGGTTGCTGGTGCTGGATTCCGGCATACGCTGGAATGACGTGAAACGATCTTGGTCAGGTTCTCTTGATATCCCGTGAAATACGCTTGTTTGGGAAAGGTCACGCGATTAAATTGAACAACGTTCATTACAAAGGAGTTCGTTATGACTACTTATCAGATAATGCGAAAACTGCGCCAGGGAATGCTGTTTGCGGTGCTTTTCCTGCTGGGGCCGGCTGTGTTTGCCGCCGGACTGCTGCAGCCCAGTGACGGCAGCCTGCCGCCGCTGGAAATCACGGATCATCAGGTGGAAGTGATCATCGAGGATGGCTACGCCATCACCAGCGTGGAACAGGTGTTTCACAATCCCCACGGGCGGGATCTGGAAGCCCGCTATTCCTTCCCCATTCCCGAACATGCCTCGGTTGCAGAGCTGACCCTGTGGATCGACGGCAAACCGGTCACCGGCGAGGTGCTGGAAAGGGAGCAGGCGAAGCAGGTGTATGAAGAGGAGAAGGCCGCGGGCCGCGACGCCGGTATTACCGAAAAGGACAGCTACAAGACCTTCGAAACCCGCGTATCGCCGGTACGCGCCGGCCAGGACACCCGCATTCGCCTGGTGTATCTGCAGCCTGCCCAGGTGGACACGGGTATCGGCCGTTACGTCTATCCCCTGGAAGAAGGTGGGGTGGATGAGGAGAAGCTGGCTTTCTGGACGGCCAATGAAAAGGTGCTGCGCAATTTCAGCTTTGATGTAAAAGTGCGCTCCGGTTATCCCGTGGATGCGGTGCGCATGCCCAACCAGCCCCAGGCGCAGATCACCAGAATCGGTGATAGTGAGTGGCAGATCCATGTGGGAAATCGTGGCTCTGAAATGGAAGCCGCCGTTGCCGGGGCAGAGGAGGGCAGGCAGATGCCTGTTACGCCTGATCCCGTTGCATTTACGCTGGACAAGGATCTGATCGTCTACTGGCGCCTCAAGGAGGGTTTGCCCGGCAGCGTGGATCTGGTGGCGCACAAACCCGAGGGTAGTCAGCGGGGTACGTTCATGCTGACGGTCACGCCGGGGGATGATCTGCAGCCCATTACCGAAGGCCGTGACTGGGTGTTCGTGCTGGATATCTCCGGCTCCATGCAGGGCAAGTACGCGACCCTGGCGGATGCGGTGCAGCGGTCGCTGAAAAAGCTGCGTCCGGATGACCGTTTCCGTATCGTCCTGTTCAACAACGCCAGTCGTGAGCTGACGTCGGGCTTCGTCAACGCAACAAGCGAGGCGATTGCCCGCTACAGTCAGTCTGTTGCGGCCGTTCAGCCCAATAACGGCACCAACCTGTATGCCGGATTGCAGATGGGGTTGCGATCTCTCGATGCCGATCGCACCAGCGCCCTGGTGCTGGTCACCGATGGGGTGGCGAACGTGGGGGAGACCCAGCAGCGCCAGTTCATCGACCTGATCAGGAAAAAAGATGTGCGGCTGTTTACCCTGGTGATGGGTAACAGCGCCAATCGCCCGCTGCTGGAGGTGATGACCAAGGCATCCCATGGCTTTGCCGTGAGCATGTCCAACAGTGATGATGTGGTCGGCCAGCTCCTTGCAGCCACGTCCAAGGCCACGCACCAGGCTCTGCACGGGGTGAAGCTGAAGATCAGCGGGATCAAGACGGCAGATCTCACGCCGAAGGAAATCGGCAGCCTATATCGTGGTCAGCAGCTGGTGGTGTTCGGTCACTACTGGGGTGATGGCATGGCGGAAGTGACGCTGACGGGCCGCATTTCCGGTCAGCCGAAAACCTACCAGACGCAGTTTCGGTTTCCGCATGTAGCGGCAGAGAATCCCGAAATCGAACGTCTGTGGGCATACGCCACCATCGAGGATGCTATGGCCGAGATCAATGATTTTGGCGAAGAGGCCGATCTCAAGCAGAGCATTGTCGATCTTGGCGTGGAGTACGGTCTGGTAACCGACTACACCGCCATGGTGGTGATGAGCGACGTGGCATTCAACGAGCGTGGTATCGAGCGCAGCAACAAGAAGCGCCTCGCCATCGAAGCGGCAGCCCGCCAGCAGCGTGCCAGCCGTGCGGCGCCTTCGCGGCGTGTGGATGCCGCGCAGCCCATGTACCAGAAACCCCGCCCGAGCTTCAGTCATGGCGGTGGTGCGCTGGATGCGTGGAGCCTGCTGCTGTTCCTGCCCCTGGTGTGGCTGGTGATACGCCGCCGTGATGGCGCGCAGGCCGGTTGATGTTCACCGAGCATCGAGAAAAGGTTCGTCATGGCGGCTATCGGTTGCCGTGGCGGACCTTGTTGCTTTCCCTGGTAGCCATCGGCATCTACCGGGTTCTGGGGGCTGCGCCGGAAGCCTGGGTGTTCGACCGGCTGGTGATTGCCCAGGGTGAATGGTGGCGCCTGATCACCGGTCATTGGGTGCACAGCGATGCGGATCACGCCTTGTGGGATATCGGCGCACTCATGCTTTTGGGCTTCCTGTTCGAAAGGCGGCTGGGGAATCATCTGTTGTGGATTCTGTTGGCGGCAAGCCTGGCGGTGGACGTCTGGATCTGGTGGGGGCAACCGGCACTTGATTATTATTGCGGTCTTTCGGGGATACTGAATGCGCTGATGGCCGCGGGCCTGCTACGGCTTTGGCAGGAGATGCGCCATCCGCTGATACTGCTTACCGGGCTGGGTTTTGTCGCCAAGGTAGGCGTCGAGCTGTCTGGCGGCCAGATGTTGCTGACCGCCACCGCCTGGCCTGGTGTGCCTGGGGCACATGCCGTGGGTCTGGTGAGCGGGATGCTCTATACTTGGGTACAGACGTTGATCACCCGATGGGGTAGGCAAGATGAAAGTATTGATCATGGGCGCGCTGCTGATGCTGTACACCCTGGCAGAGGCGGAAGAGGATCCCGCTCTCGAAGCGATACAGGAGTATCTGGAGTTTGCCGAGTACGCTGATGGCGCCATCATGCCGGAACAGCTTGCCTCCATCGATCGCAAGGACATTGTGTTTGTCGATGCCCGTAATCCGGAGCGCTTCGAAGCAGGGCACATACCGGGCGCCATGAACATTGAATGGCGGCAGATACTGGAGCGCCAGGACGAAATTCCCAGAGACAAATCCGTGGTGCTGTACTGCGATACCGGCCTTTCTTCCTCCAAAGCCTATTTCATACTGCGCCTGGCCGGACGGGAAAACATCAAGGTGCTACGCGGGGGGTATCTGATGTGGAGCGCCCGGCGGCAAGGGCAATAGTCGTTGGGTTGCGCCATTGCTGTACGGAAGGAGTACACTGAATAAAGATACTCCTGATTGGAGCGGACGATGAAACGCAGATGGTTCAGAATCATTTTGTTATTGCTGATTGTTGCCGTGGCAGCAGGGGCGTTGCTGACCTGGCTGATGCGCCCCAAGGCGGTGCCGGTGCTGGTGGCCCAGGCAAGCCGGGGAATGGTGCAGGATAGCGTCGCCAACACCCGGGCGGGTACCGTCAAGGCCTGTCGGCGTTCCGGTCTTTCACCTTCCATCGGTGGACAGATCGTGCGCATGCCCGTCAGGGAAGGTGACAGGGTGAAGCAGGGTCAGGTGCTGCTGGAATTCTGGAATAACGACCTGGCTGCGCAACTGGTGCTGGCGCAACGTCAGACCAAAGCTGCCGAAGCCAAGGTGAAACAGGCCTGTGTTGTTGCCGATACCGCCCGGCGTGAATCCCGTCGCCTGCAGGAGCTGCACAGAAAGAAACTCGCCTCGGCGGAAGTCACCGACAAGGCCGTTGGCGAAACCCGCGCCGCCCAGGCGGCCTGTGAGGCGGCCAAGGTCAATGTAGAAGTCAGCCTGGCTCAGGTGGATGTGGCCCATGCGGCCCTGCAGCGCACGCGTCTGGTTGCGCCTTTCGACGGTGTAGCGGCCCAGGTGAATGGCGAGATCGGCGAGTTTGTCACCCCATCGCCCGTCGGCGTTCCCACCCCCCCGGCGGTAGACCTCATCGACGACAGCTGTATCTATGTATCCGCGCCCATGGATGAAGTGGACGCCGCCAAGATCCGCGTGGACATGCCGGCGAAAATCTCCCTGGATGCCTATGGCGACAGAATATTCAAAGGCAAGGTGCGGCGTATCGCCCCCTATGTGCTGGACCGGGAAAAACAGGCGCGCACCGTCGAGGTGGAGGCGGATTTCGCCGATCCACAAGTGACCAAAAACATGCTGGCGGGCTATAGCGCCGATATCGAGATCATACTGGCGCAAAAGACGGATACCCTGCGGGTGCCCACGGAAGCCGTCCTGGAAGGCAACAAGGTGCTGGTGCTGGGTGCGGACAATCTGCTGCATGAGCAGCAGATCGAAACCGGCCTGGACAACTGGGAGTTTACGGAAGTGCTGTCCGGCCTTCAGTCCGGGCAAAAGGTAGTGATTTCCGTAGACCGGGAAGGCGTGAAGGACGGCGCCCTGGTGCAGATCGAAAACCAGGACGAATAGCCATGCCGGTGATCCAGCTCCAGCAGATTCATCGGGATTTTCAGGTTGGTGACCAGGTTGTGCACGCCCTGGATGACATCAATCTGCAAATCGACGCCGGGGATTATCTGTCCATCATGGGGCCTTCGGGGTCGGGCAAGTCCACCCTGCTGAACCTCATCGGCCTGTTGGATCGCGCCACCAGCGGCCATTACATACTCAATGGTCAGGATGTGACGGTGCTGAGTGACACCGAGCAGGCCACCACCCGCAACAAAACCATCGGCTTCGTGTTCCAGTCCTTTCATCTGGTGCCGCGCCTGAGCGCCGCCGCGAATGTGGAGCTGCCGCTGATGCTGGCAGGCATGTCGGTGGAAGAGCGCCGCAGCAAGGTGGCGAAGGCTCTCGAGGCCCTACATCTTAGCGACCGTGCTGAACACAAGCCGGATCAACTTTCCGGCGGCCAGCGCCAGCGTGTGGCCATCGCCCGCGCCACCGTCACGGAACCGGCGGTGCTCCTGGCGGATGAACCCACGGGCAATCTGGATCGCAAATCCGGCCTGGATGTGATGGGGATTCTGGAGGCCCTGAATGATCGCGGCATTACGCTGATCGTGGTCACCCATGATGCGGAGCTGGGCCAGCGTGCCCGGCGGCAGCTGCATATGCTGGATGGCCGCATCCACAGAGAAGAGCAGGAGGGCTGATGCGCCTTTTCGGCCTGGATGTATTGCGTTTTGCCTGGGGCGCGCTGGTGGGTTATCCCTCCCGCGCCTTGCTCATGCTTCTCGCCATGTCCATCGGTGTGGCCTCGGTGGTGATGCTCACCGCCCTGGGGGAAGGGGCACGCAGTTATGTGCGGGGGGAGTTTGCCTCCCTGGGCACGAATCTGCTCACGGTGATTCCCGGACGCTCCGAAACCGGGGGCTTCAGTCCGTCCACCCTAATGGGGGAAACGCCGCGGGATCTGACCCTCGCCGATGCCCAGGCGCTGACCCGCAGCTACAGTGTACGTCGGGTAGCGCCCCTGAACGTTGGTTCTGCCGAGGTTAGCCGTAAGGGACGGGTGCGGGATACGGTTATTCTGGGTGCCACCCACGACATGCTTGCCCTGCGCCGCTGGCAGATCATGCAGGGCAAGTTTCTTCCCAAGATTCGCTGGAACCGGGCCATGCCGGTGACGGTCATTGGCAACAAAGTGCGCGAAGAGCTGTTTGGCACCGAACCTGCTCTGGGTCAGTGGCTGCGCATCGGTGACCGGCGCTTCCGGGTCATCGGTATCATGGGTTCGGAAGGCCGCTCGATTGGCGTGGATGTCGAGGAGACGGTGTATATTCCCGTGGCCTCGGCGCAGCAGTTGTTCAACACTTCTTCCTTGTTCCGCATCCTGGTGGAGGCACGCAGTCGCAACAGCCTTCCTGCGGTGGAAAAGTACATCATCAAAACCTTGCAGACGCGACACCAGGGGGTCAAGGATGTCACCGTCATCACCCAGGATGCGGTGCTGCTGACCTTTGACAAGATCATCGGTGCGCTGACCTATTCCGTGGGGGGCATCGCCGCCATCAGTCTGATGGTTGCCGGGATTCTGATCATGAACGTGATGCTGGTGGCGGTTTCCCAGCGCACGGCGGAAATCGGCCTGCTCAAGGCCCTGGGCGCGGATCATCGCCAGATTCTGTCCATTTTCGTGGGAGAGGCACTGCTGCTGTCTTCCCTGGGAGCAGTGGCCGGTTTGATCATCGGCGAGCTGGGCAGCCTGGCCCTGCGCCAGGCCTTTCCCGTGTTGCCTGCCTATGCGCCATTATGGGCGATTGCCGCCGCCATGGGGGTGGCCCTGGGCACGGGCGCCTTGTTCAGTCTGTTGCCGGCCCGGCGTGCGGCGGCGTTGGATCCCGTAACCGCCTTGTCGAGGAGATAGACGGATGCGGACGCGGGATTTCCTTGGCCTGACTTTCAGCTCCATCGTCGCCCACCGTCTGCGCAGTGCGCTCACCGCCCTGGGTATCGCCGTGGGGATAGCGGCGGTGATACTGCTCACTTCCATCGGTGAAGGCATACACCGCTTCGTGCTCCAGGAATTCACCCAGTTCGGCACCACCCTGGTGGCGATCAATCCGGGCAAGGCCACCACCGCAGGCACCAGCATGGGGGTGTTCGGCACGGAAAGGCCCCTGAGCATAGAAGATGCCGAAGCGCTGCGCCGTTTGCCCTTCGTGCGTGCAGTCGTGCCTTTCGTGCAGGGCAATGCGGAAGTGGAGGCGGACAACCGCAGGCGGCGGGTTGCAGTCTACGGCGCCGGGCCGCAAATGCCGGAAGCCTTCAGCATGGCGGTGCGCTCCGGGCGCTTCCTGCCGGCGGACGATCCCACCGCTCCCCGGGCATTTGCCGTGCTCGGCAGCAAGCTGCGGCAGGAGTTGTTCGGTGACGCCAATCCCCTGGGTAAACGCATCACCATCGGCGGCAGCCGTTACCGGGTGATCGGGGTGATGGAGTCCAAGGGTACGGTGCTGGGATTCGATCTGGATGATACGGTGTACATCCCCGCAGCCCGCGCTCTGAGCCTGTTCAATCGTGACAGCCTGTTCGAGATCGATGTGATGTACCGGGAGGAAGTGGACGTGGACACCGTGGTGGCTGGCATCAAGCGCACCCTCACTGCCCGGCATGGCAAGGAGGACTATACCGTCACCACCCAGCAACAAATGCTGGACGTGCTGGGCTCCATACTGAATGTCCTCACCTTCGCCGTGGCCGCCATCGGCGGCATCTCCCTGTTGGTGGGGGCCATCGGCATCGTTACCATCATGAGCATCGCGGTAAATGAGCGCACCAGCGAAATCGGCCTGCTCCGCGCCTTGGGCGCCAGGCGTTCCCAGGTGCTGAACCTGTTCCTGGGTGAAGCCATTGTGCTTGCAGCCATTGGCGGCGTCAGCGGCCTGGGCCTGGGCATCGGCATCGCCTGGCTGCTTCACACCGCCATGCCGTCTCTGCCGGTGCATACACCCTTGCTGTATGTGGTGCTGGCGGAAGCCCTGGCGGTAAGCATCGGACTGATTGCCGGAGTGGCACCCGCCCAGCGTGCAGCCCGCCTGGATCCCATCGAAGCCCTGCGCGCCGAGTAGCCTTTGCCTGCGGCAGCCCCGCAATATCTTGATAATTTTTTGCTCCGCCTCCATGTGAATGTCTGTACTGGCGAGGTATTGCCAATCCATCAAATTGGAGCAACAAAATGATTCAAGTAAACGACAAGACCATTGAAACGGATGAAGAAGGTTATCTCCTCAATCCGGATGACTGGGATGAAGCTGTGGCCGAGGCCATTGCAGCACAGGAAGGCCTGGAGCTGACAGATGCCCATTGGGGAATGATCTATTACTTCCGCGAGTACTATGAAGAACACATGCGCCATCCGAGCATGCATGTCTTTCTAAAAACCCTGGGGCGGCGGCATGGCAAGCGCTACCGTGATACCGGGGCCTATCGGGAGTTTCTTTATCGGTTGTTCCCGAAAGGGCCGGTGCAAATGGTATGCAAGCTTGCGGGCCTGCCCAAGCCCCTGGATGAAATTGAAGAGTAACAGGAGAATAGAAAATGAAAAAATCGATGAACAGGCTGTTCTTTCCGGCATTGCTGGGGTTTGCGCTGACTGTGACGGGAATGGCCCAGGCAACATCTTTGCCGGAAAAGGCCCAGGAAAAGTCTGCGGAAAGCCAGTCGGTGCAGGCGCAGGTGGACAAGTCTTCCGCCGCCAAGGTGGCCGGTCAACGCGACAAGATTGTTGAAGAGGCCGTTGCCGCAATCGAACAGACGCAAAAAGCATTACATGCGTTGAATGACGGCAAGACAGATGATGCGCTCAAGGCGCTGGAGGTTGCCACGGGCAAGCTGGAACTGATATTGGCGCGGGATCCCGAGCTGGCCCTTGTTCCTGTAGCAGTGGATATGGTGACCTATGATCTGTTTGCCGGCCCGGACACGGTCAAGGCCGTGATCAAGGAGGCCAAAGATTTCCTCGATGACGGGGAAGTGCAAAAGGCCCGCAGTTTGATGACGAACCTGGCCAGCGAAGTGGTGATCAGTACTGCCGCCATTCCTCTTGCCACCTATCCGGACGCCATCAAGGCCATTTCGCCATTGCTCGACAAAGGTGAAACCGAGGCGGCCAAGGTAGCGCTGCAGGCGGCCCTCAATACCCTGGTGGTAACAACGGATGTGATTCCCCTGCCCCTGCTGCGCAGCCAGCACATGTTGGCAAGGGCGGAAGAGCTGGCGGAAAACAAAGAGCGTTCAGACAAAGACAACAAGCTGCTGGATGGTCTTCTGAGAGCCGCCACCGTGGAGCTGAAGCTGGCGGAAGCGCTGGGTTACGGGAATCGCAAGGCGTTCAAGCCCCTGTATGAGCAGATCGATGAAATCAAGAAGAAGTCCGCTGCTGGAAAAAGCGGCAAAGGTTGGTTCGATAAGCTGAAAAAGCAATTGTCCGAACTGTTTTAATTGAAAGCTATTGCAGGCCGGTCAGCATGCCCGGCCTGCATTTTTTCTTATATCTCGGTTGCAGAACTGCTGAACAAAATAGTTATTGTTGCCGGGGTACTATCTCCCCCAATAGGGGGTCTCGATCCCTTCTCCCAGATCCGCCCGTATCAACCGGCTTCGCACTTCCAGCAGTTTTTCGATCAATGCCGGTTCCGCCTGTTCATAGGCGGCGGCGTCCGGCGTGCGTTTCACCACGACCCCCAGCAATTCGGTGATGGCGTTGCCGATGGAGTTCTGGCTGATGGTGACGATGAGTTTGCCTTCATCGTTGCGGTAGATGAGCTGCTTGAAGGCGGGCTGCCAGCGAATGGCATTGGCGTATTTTGCATCGGTGATGCAGCGGTCGCGCACTTTCTTCGCGGTGGCCAGAAACTCGTTGTTGAACAGCAGCTTTCTTTCGACCTGTTCCGGGAACCAGGCGTTTTTGGGCAGGGGTGCGTTGCGGGTGGAAACCTGGGTGAAGAAGGTGCGATAGAAGTCGATGAAGCCTTTGAGGATCTCGTCGTATTCCCGCCAGAAGCAAATGTCTTTCAGGCGTTTCGCACCACCCTGGATCTCCCAGCTTGGCAGGCCCTGGGGATAGCCGGTGAGATGGATTCGAGAGCTGCCCTCATCCGCCAGTTTGAGGATTTTCAGATCCAGCCCGTCGAAGAAATCCTGATACACATCCCGCATGTGCTTCTGAAACAGGCTGTGCTGACCGCCGTCGGTGAGGTTGGGGTTGTCCTTGTCCGCCAGCTTTGTCTCGCGCAGTTGTTGCATGTCGAAGGCGATGAAATGATTGTGCAACATGCGGATGCTGGGTACGCCGGGAGAGGTCAGGGACCAGGTGGCATCCAGACTGGCCTCGCCGGCGAGAATCAGGGCATCGGCGGGATCGGGAAACAGCTCCAGCATGTAGTCGATGAGGATCTGGTTCATGCGGTTCCAGACGTGTTTCACATCGTCCGGTACCTGGGTGCGGCGCACCGGGCGCCCCAGGGGGTTGAGTATGCACTTGGAAGTGTTGTAGATGATGGAGGTGTCGAAGAGGTTGCTGTGTCCCAGGGCCTTGCGGTACAGCAACAGGTTTTCCGGGTTGCGTAACAGCCCGTTATTGTTCTCCAGGTCGTTGAGGTTCTCGGTGCTGTTGAAGAATTCGTTGGGGGCCATGCCTTCGGGCACATCCAGGGGAATGGGGCGAAAAGGCGTGGTGATTTCTCTGGGGCCGGTTTGCATCAGGGCGTTTCCTGCTTCATCGACAAAGCAGCCATTCTAGCGGCTCATGCCCGGCGGGGATAATCCGCCCTTTGTATTTCGGCATAGGGGAATTCAATCGGCCTGCCGCTGTTTTCGCATTGGCGTAAATTTCCACCAGGGCCGGGCTGCGCCTGTGTCCATGTAATGAATGGCGGAAAGGAAAACGTCGATGACGCAAGGGTCGTGTCTCTTCCCGGAAATGGCGCAAAGCTTGTCGTACAGTGCAAAAGCGTCCTTCCCGGCAAGCTGGGCAGGGTGGTCGATCCCGATAAGACGCAGATCGGCCACCATGGCCGGGCCGATATTGGGCAGGTCTTCCAGTTGTGATGCTGCTGCTGGATCAGCCGGGATGGTCTTCTTCATCGGATTTTTCCGGGTCAGCTCGGATCACTTCCAGGCGGAAATCTTTGATCAGCGCCGCCAGGGCGCCGATGGCGGCAAGTACCGGCGCCATGATGGTGACAACGCCGCCCACGGCGACACCTGCGGTGAGAGGGATTTCCAGCAGGCTTTCGCCGTTGGGCTTGCGGATGATCAAGCGGCGTACATTGCCTTCGGCCACCAGCTCCTTTATCCGCTCCACCAGCTCGTTTCCGGCGATGGAAATTTCTTCCTTCCAGCCGGTGCCGCTTTTTCCCGGTTTATGGTTCATTGCGTCGTCCTCGGTTTTCGTTAGGGTATGTGTGGGAGTCTTTTTCATCATAGGCCAAATCCTTGTGGGCATCAGTACTTGTTGCCAGCTACCCGGGGTCGGTTTCTGCCGCTGGCTGTAGTAGCATCTGTTGCCATGATTTTGCAAAACAGCCATCAAATGGGGAAATGCAGCCTGCTGGTGTTCCTGCTGCTGGTGACGGCCGCTGCCTGGGGCGGCGAGGGGGATTTGCGGGAATGCGCCCTGAGCCACCCCCGCCTGTCCAAGGTGGTGAATGCCCAGTGCCGGGAATTCCAGGTTCCCCTGGATTACGACCAGCCCCAGGGGGAGAAAATTCAGCTGCATGTGGCGGTGGTTCCCGCCAGTGGAAAGGCCCCCCGGGCGGATCCCCTGTTTTTCTTCGCCGGTGGGCCGGGGCAGTCGGCGGTGGCTTCCACCCTGTTGATGTGGCCGGTGTTCGCCAAGGTGCTGCAGCACCGGGATCTGGTGCTCATCGACCAGCGTGGCACAGGCAAATCCACCCCCCTGAACTGCCCGATGGAAGCGTCCCTGGAGCTGGTGGCGGACGATGCCCTGCTGCGGCGCAAAACCCGTGACTGCCTGGAGCGGCAGCAGGTGGATGTGCGCTATTTTACTTCCCGCCAGGCGGTGGCGGATGTGGAGTTCGTGCGCCAGGCCCTGGGTTACGAGCGCATCAATCTCATGGGGGTTTCCTATGGCACGCGCATGGCGCAACTGGTGCTGCGAGAGTACCCGGAACGGGTGCGCAGCATCGTTCTCGATGGCGTACTGCCCCTGGAGGTGATTGTGGGGCCGGATTTCGCCGACAATCTGTCCGCCTCCCTGCAGAAGCTGTTTTTCCATTGTGCTGCGGAAGATGGCTGCCGGGAAGCGTTTCCAACCCTGGAGGAAGACTGGCGGCAATATCTGGCGCTCTCCCTGGACGAGCGCCGCCAGTTGCCCATGGCGCATCCCCGCACCGGGGAGCCCCTGGAGCTGGAGGTGTCCCGCCAGGGGCTGGATGCCGCCGTGCGCATGCTCAGTTACGCCAGCGAAACCCGCACCCTGCTGCCCCTGCTCATCCATGCGGCGGCCCGGGGGGACTGGCGGCCCCTGCTGGGGCAGGCCCTGCAGGTAATGGTGAGCCTGGAAGGCGAGATGAGCGAGGGCATGCACAACAGCGTGGTTTGCAGCGAAGATGCGCCCTTCTATGGCGATCCGCCCGCGGCGTCCAACCGGGTGCTGGGGCGTTTCGTCCGGCAGATTCGCATTCTCTGCGAGCAATGGCCCAGGGGCGAGAGTTTCGCCGACATTCATCAGCCTCTGCAATCGGATGTCCCGGCCCTGCTGCTGTCCGGCGAAGTGGATCCGGTCACGCCCATCAGCTATGGCGAGCAGGCCTTGCAGCAGTTCGGCAATGGCCGGCATCTGGTGGTGCGGGGGCAGGGACACAATGTGCTGCCCCGGGGATGCGTGCCCGAACTGGCGGCGGATTTCATTCATACCCTGAAGCTGGATGACAAGGATGCGGCCTGTGTGCAGGACATGGCCCGGCTGCCTTTCTTCATCGACAAACTGGGGCCGGCGCCATGATCATCGCCCAGGAACTGAAAAAGCACTTTGGCACGGTGAAGGCCGTGGACGGCGTCAGCTTCGAAATCGCCGACGGCAGGATCACCGGCCTGCTGGGGCCGAACGGTTCGGGCAAGACCACGACCCTGCGCATGCTCTATGCCCTGTTGCAGCCGGATTCCGGAAAGATTCTGGTGGATGGCGTGGACGCCTGGCAGCGGCCGCTACAGGCCAAGGCGGCCATGGGCGTGGTGCCGGATGCGCGGGGGTTGTATCCGCGTCTGACGGCCCGGGAGAATATCGCCTACTTTGGCGAGCTTCAGGGCATGGCCGGCGCCGCCCTGTCCCGCCGCATCGATGAGCTGGCCGAAGAGCTGGAGATGCAGGACTTTCTGCACCGCCCTTGCCAGGGCTTTTCCCAGGGGCAGCGGGCCAAGGTTGCCATTGCCAGGGCTTTCGTCGGCAATCCGCAAAACCTGCTGCTGGATGAGCCGGGAAACGGCCTGGATGTCATGAGTATCCGCGCCCTGCGCCGCTATCTGCTGCGCCAGAAGGAGCAAGGCAAGGCGGTGCTCCTTTCCACCCATATCATGCAGGAGGTGGCCGCTCTCTGCGATGAGGTGGTGGTGATTGCAAACGGGGTAATCAAGGCCGTGGGCGCGCCGGAGGCGCTCATGGCCATGGCGGGAAAAGACAATATAGAGGATGCGTTCGTGGATCTGATTGGCACGGAAGAGGGGATCATGGCATGAAGGCCTGGCTGGTGGTATTGCGCAAGGAGCTGAAAGACCTGTTCCGCGACCGGCGCACCATGGTCAACATCCTGGTGCTGGGCGCTTTGCTCGGCCCGCTGCTGGCCATGGGGGTGCTGTTGCTGGCGGTGAAAATGGTCACCGATGAGGCGCAGAAGACCATCGAGCTGCCGGTGCAGGGCGCGGCGTATGCGCCGCAGCTGCTGGATTATCTGCGTTCGAGCAAAATCCGCGTGGTTGCGGCGGTGGAAAACCCTGAAGCCGCGGTGCGGGCGCAGGAAGTGGATGCGGTGCTGGTGATCGACGAGGGGTTTCCGCAGCAGTTGCGGGAGGGCCGCCCGGCGCAGCTGACCCTGATGTCGGATCACTCCCGCACCAAGACCAATATCGTTAAACGGCGTATCGAGGCGGCGATCAACCGTTATTCTGCGGCGGTGGGTAATCTGCGCCTGAGCCTGCGGGGAGTGGATCCGTCCATCACCCAGGTGATGGTGCTGCATGACCGGGATCTTTCGCGAAAGGGTTCGGATGCGCAGATGCTGGCGTTTCTGCCCTATCTGCTGATCATCGGTATCATGCAGGCGGCCATGGTGGTGGCGGCGGATCTCACGGCGGGAGAGCGGGAGCGCCAGTCCCTGGAGCCGCTCATGGCCAACCCCGTGGCGCCGGAGCAGTTCATGGCCGGCAAGCTCGCCACCAATGTGCTCATCAGCCTGGCGGTGCTGGCCCTGTCCCTGGCCGGGTTTGCCGTGGGAACGCGGGTGGTCGATCTGGGTGCGACCGGCATTTCCTTCAGCCTGGCCTCCATTCCGGTGTTGTTGCTGTTTCTGTCGCCCCTGGCGTTTCTGTTTGCGGCGCTGATGAGTTTTGTCGGCGCCTTCGCGCGCACCGTGAAGGAAGCCCAGACCTATCTCGGCCTGCTGGTGCTGGCGGCGCTTACCCCTTCCATGATCCAGATGGTGCTGCAAAGCAAGGTGCAGGGCTTGGAGCTGCTGCTGCCCGTGTGGTCGCACAACTATCTGATCAACGAAGTGCTGCGGGGCGAACACCTGGGGCCGGGCCAGTGGCTGCTGCCATCTGCTGGCGCATTGCTGGCGGGAGGATTGTTTGCGTTGCTGGCGGGCAGGTTGTACCGCAAGCCGAACTTCATATTTTAGTGATACAATCAGCACCGAGCTAGGGGTGCCTTTTGGCTGAGAAAAACCCTTTGAACCTGAGCCGGTTAGTACCGGTGTAGGGAAGCTGCCCGCCCTGTCCAGGTGCATTGCTTCCCGTTTTACCTGGAGAACAGCATGAGCGCCATCCCGGAAGATTTCATTCATGAAACCACTCGCCTGTCGGAAGATGTGACCGGGCCCTTTCCCAATTCCCGCAAGGTTTATGTAAAAGGCCGCCAGCCGGGGGTGAGCGTGCCCATGCGGGAAATCTCCCAGGATGTCACTCATGCCTTCGATGGTGACGAGGAAAACCCGCCCATCTATGTGTATGACACCTCTGGCCCCTACACCGATCCGACTGCCACGATTGATTTGCTGAAGGGTCTGCCGCCCCTGCGTGATCCCTGGATAGAAGGGCGGGGCGATACGGAAAAGCTCAGTGGCCCCAGCTCTGAATTCGGTCAGGATCGCCAGAGTGATCCGGCGCTTGCCCACCTGCGCTTCGAGCACATCCGCACGCCGCGGCGGGCCAGGCCGGGGGCCAACGTCACCCAGATGCACTACGCCCGCCAGGGCATCATCACCCCGGAAATGGAGTTCGTCGCCATCCGCGAGAACATGAAGCTGGACGAACTGCGCCGCGATCCGCGCTACGCCGCCCTGCTCAAGCAGCATCCCGGCCAGTCCTTCGGCGCCAACCTGCCCGAGGAGATCACTCCCGAGTTCGTGCGTGACGAGGTGGCTTCGGGGCGCGCCATCATTCCCGCCAACATCAACCATCCCGAGGCCGAGCCCATGATCATCGGGCGCAACTTCCGGGTGAAGATCAACACCAATATCGGCAACTCGGCGGTGACTTCCTCCATCGCCGAGGAAGTGGAGAAGATGGTCTGGTCCGCCCGCTGGGGCGGCGACACTCTCATGGACCTGTCCACGGGCAAGAACATCCACGAGACCCGGGAATGGATACTGCGCAACGCACCCATGCCCATCGGCACCGTGCCCATCTACCAGGCCCTGGAGAAGGTGGATGGCAAGTCCGAGGAGCTGACCTGGGAGATGTTCCGCGACACCCTCATCGAGCAGGCGGAGCAGGGGGTGGACTATTTCACCATCCATGCCGGCGTGCGCCTGGCCTATGTGCCGCTGACCGCCCAGCGCCTTACGGGCATCGTTTCCCGGGGCGGCTCCATCATGGCCAAGTGGTGCCTGGCGCACCACGAGGAAAGCTTCCTCTATACCCATTTCGGTGAGATCTGCGAGATCATGAAGGCCTATGACGTGGCCTTCTCCCTGGGAGACGGCCTGCGCCCCGGCTGCCTGGCGGACGCCAACGATGCCGCCCAGTTCGGCGAGCTGGAGACTCTGGGGGAGCTGACGAAGTTTGCCTGGGAGCAGGACGTGCAGGTGATGATCGAGGGGCCGGGGCATGTGCCCATGCAGATGATCAAGGAGAACATGGACAAGGAGCTGCACGACTGCTTCGAGGCGCCCTTCTACACCCTGGGGCCCCTGGTGACGGACATCGCCCCCGGTTACGATCACATCACCTCCGGCATCGGTGCGGCGCAGATCGGCTGGTATGGCACGGCCATGCTCTGCTACGTGACCCCCAAGGAGCACCTGGGCCTGCCCAACAAGGAGGACGTGCGCACAGGCATCATCACCTACAAGCTGGCGGCCCACGCAGCGGACCTGGCCAAGGGCCTGCCCGGCGCCCAGCTCCAGGACAACGCCCTGTCCAAGGCGCGTTTTGAGTTCCGCTGGGAGGATCAGTTCAACCTCTCCCTGGATCCGGATCTGGCGCGCCAGTATCACGATGAAACCATGCCCAAGCAGGCCCACAAGGTGGCCCATTTCTGCTCCATGTGCGGGCCGCATTTCTGTTCCATGAAGATTACGCAAGACGTTCGTGAATATGCCGCTAACCTGGGTGTGAAAGCCGAGCAGGCGCTGGATCAGGGCATGAAGGAAAAGGCCGAGGAGTTCAAGGCCCAGGGGGCGGAGATCTACAAGGAAGTGTAGTGGTCTATGGATTCCGGCCTGCGCCAGAATGATGACCTGAAGAAGCGGCGAAGTGCCGTCATACCGGCGTATGCCGGTATCCAAAGCCCCGCGTGTTCAGGCTGCGGATGGCTGCGTGATGATTGGGCGGATCTGGATTCTGGCATGCGCCAGAATGACGGAGTCCCTCGTCATCCTGGCGTAGGCCGGGATCCAGGATATCAATAGTATGTAAGGAAAGGAGGCTGGCTTATGGACAAGCAACCCTGCGTCTATATCCTCGCAAGCAAAAGGAATGGCACGCTCTATACAGGCGCAACTTCCAATTTGATCAAGCGCGTCTGGGAACACAAGAGCAATGTCGTTCAGGGATTTACGAGCAAGTATGGTGTGCATCGTCTGGTCTGGTACGAACTGCATGAAGACATGGCTTCAGCCATCCAGCGAGAAAAGGCAATCAAGCACTGGAAGCGGGCCTGGAAGATCAGGGTGATCGAGGAAAAGAACCCGCAGTGGCGGGATTTGTATCCGGGATTGTTATGAGGTTTGGGTGGTCTGTGGATTCTGGTGTATGCCAGAATGACGGAGTCCCGCGTCATCCCGGCGTAGGCCGGGATCCAGAGATCCGGGCACCCTTACAGGAGAATCTGCTGGTAGTCAGTTGGGGCTTCGCAATGCCCAGGAAGCGAATTTGATATAGCCCCTCTTATGTAAACATCGCCGGATCCCGCTGCCCCTGACACTGATACTGAGTCGGTGAAGGCCGATCCTGGTCGATGCGCAGTGCTGTCAGCGCGCCACCCCACAGGCATCCCGTGTCCAGCGCCCAGGTATTCTGCGCTTCTTGGTATCCCAGGGTGGACCAGTGACCGAACAGGATGCGGTCGTTTCTGGTCAGGCGGCGGGGGTGTGCAAACCAGGGGATGTATTTCTTTTTCTGTCCCAGGGGAGATCCCTTCAGCTTTAGTTTCAGTTTGCCTTTTTTGGTGACAAACCGCAGGCGGGTGAAACAGTTGGTGATGAAACGCAGCCTGTCCATGCCCTGCAGATCAGGACGCCAGCGGTTGGGCTTGTTGCCGTACATCTGGTCGAAGAAATCCCGGTAGTCCGGCCCCTGTAGCATCGCCTCCACCTCGGATGCGCAGGCCCGGGCGGTTTGCAGATCCCATTGTGGCGGCAGGCCGGCATGGATCATGGTGAAGTCCAGCTGCGCGTCCTGGTGCATGAGCGGGCGATGGCGCAGCCAGTGAACAAGCTCGTCTCTGTCCGGTGCTTCCAGGACCTGGTTCAGGTCATCGCTGTCCTTGTAGCTCTTGTTGCCGCTGGCCAGGGCCAGCAGGTGCAGGTCGTGGTTGCCAAGAACTGTGATTGCTCTCTTTCCCAGGGATGCAACAAAGCGCAACGTATCAAGCGACCGGGGACCGCGATTGACCAAATCGCCAACAAACCAGAGCTTGTCTTTTGCAGGGTCAAACTGCAGTTTCTCAAGCAGTGCCTGCAGTTCATCATAACAGCCCTGAATGTCACCGATGGCATATACGGCCATAGTTTTTAGTTGATGCTGTTTGGTGTTTGCAGGGAAAAAACAGGGATGGGAGCGATGAAGTGTTCGCCCAGATCGTCCACCATTTCATAGTCCCCTTCCATAGCGCCTACAGGCGTTGCCAGAATGGCGCCACTAATATATTCGTATTGTTGGCCAGGTTGCAGATGGGGTTGGTCGCCGACTACGCCTTTGCCCCGTACCTCTTCAATCTTGCCATTGGCGTCGGTGATGATCCAATGGCGGTTGAGGAGCTTTGCCGGAACGCTGCCCCGGTTACTGATGGTGATGGCATAGGAGAAAACAAACCGATCCAGCTCGGGAGCAGACTGCTCTTCGAGAAAAGTGCTTTCCACTTCTATTTGCATCTGGTGCTTCGGCATAATTTTCACAAGGGGATTATAAGTGAAACGGCATCAGCCGGGTTCATATGCAGATAACAAATGGGCGTCCACATAGCCTGTGTCTTGCCCCATTATTGCTTGTCTTTAAATAAAAAAACAGCACCTCGTTATCATGAGCCACCAGTATTTGGGGAAGCTTCTTGAGCAAAGCCGGCACCTTCTCCCGATGGTGTAAATTACCGTAGGCACGTCCCCCCCCAAAATGAAAGGATGCACATAAATTGTACATCAAGTGATGTGGCTTGTCGTAGCGGGGTTGCAGATGGTGATGGCATAGGAGAAGACAAACCGATCCAGCTCGGGAGCAGACTCTTCCTTGGCAACGCTGCTTTCCACCTTCACCCCACCTGTATCTGATGTTTTGCTGCGGTTTTCGAGGGCAGGATTATACGCCAGAGGGCTGTTCCGGAGGGAGCGCGGCTAAAAAGTATGGCGACCTTATTGAGTTTGCAGATTGAGTGACTATAAGCAAGAAGAATGACGGCCTATGATGCAAGCCGCTTCTTCCGGTCTGTTTTCAAAATGCTTTTATTCCGGCTGATTGGCGTTGTGTTGGCAGTGGGCTTGTACAAGGGATTCAGAATCTAGTAGTATTCTCAAGTTATCGCTTGATTGTTCTTTGCGTCTTCTGGCGCCACCGGAATTATTTTGGAGAGTATGTATGCAAATCATTGCTATTGGTCGCCGTTTTGTCGGTTTGGCGCTGGCAGTTTCCGTATTGCTGGCGCCCGGGCTGGCGGTGGCGGCGAAGGTTGACAAGGTAATCGCCGAGGAAGAGGCGCGCACCAAGGCGGCAGCCAAGTCCCAAGTCAAGATCAATACGGTAAGCGATAAGACCTACGATATTGTGGGGGATTACAAAAGCATACTCAAGATCAATGAGGGTCTGGAAATTTATAACAGTTTGCTGCAAAAGCAACTGGATGACCAGAATTCCGAGCTTTCCCAAATTCAAAAATCCATTCAGAGTGTGGCGCTGATTGAGCGTCAGATTATCCCTCTAATGGTGAGGATGATCGATACACTGGATCAATTTGTGCAGCTGGATGTGCCATTTTTAATGGAGGAGCGTGAAAAACGTGTGCGTTCCTTGCGCGAGATGATGGAGCGGGCCGACGTGACGGCGGCGGAAAAATTTCGCCGCGTTATTGAGGCCTATCAGATCGAAGGCGAATATGGCCGCACCATCGAGGCCTACAAGGGTGAGGTGTCTGTAGGAGGAAAGGAAAGGGAAGTGGATTTCCTGCGTATTGGCAGGACGGTGCTGCTGTATCAAACAATCGGAAAGGACAGCACCGGTGTATGGAACAAAAAGACATCCCAGTGGGACATTCTTCCTCCGGAAATTTATCGTAACCAGGTAAGCAAAGGCCTGCGCGTTGCGCGCAAGCAGGTTGCGCCTGACCTCCTGATTTTGCCTATCGAAGCCCCGGAGACTGCCAAATGAGACTGAATAAATGGGTAATCAGCCTGACACTGGTTTTGGCAGCATCGTTTTCTGTTACCGCCGGTGCGGCGGAGAAGCTGTCTCTGGATGCTTTGCTGAAACAGGTTCAGGCGGGAAAGCTGGCTGACGCCAAGGAAAACAAGGCGCGGGAGGCGCGCTTTCGTGCAGAAAAAGCCGAGCAACAAAAAATTCTTGCAGCAGAAAAGGCCAAGCGTGCCCGTCTGGAAGATAAAAGTGCAAAAATGGAGGCCGAATTTGATGCCAACGAAAAGCTTTTGGCCGAGGCGCAGGAAACGCTGAAAAACCGCCTGGGCTCCCTGAAGGAGCTCTTTGGCGTGCTGCAACAGGCAGCGGGTGATGCCAAAGGGCAGTTTGATAACTCATTGACCCAAATACAGTTTCCAGAGCGTGGTGTTTTCCTGGAAGAGCTGGCAAAAAAAATGGGGCAGAGCAGCAAGCTTGCCTCCATTGAGGATATTGAACGCTTGTGGTTCGAATTGCAGCGTGAGATGACGGAAAGTGGTCGTGTAGTCAAGGTTCCAACAAAGGTGGTCACCGCTTCTGGTGATATGGAACAACGTGATGTTATCCGTATTGGCGTATTCAACCTGGTGGCTGATGGCAAATACCTGAACTATGTGCCAGAGACCGGTCGCGTGGTGGAACTGGCGCGTCAGCCCCAGGGGCGGTTCCTGAAGGGTATAAAGGAACTGGAGTCGGCTACTTCCGGTGTTACGCCTGTGGGCGTTGACCCTTCAAGGGGGCAGATTCTGTCATTACTGGTGCAATCCCCTTCCATTGAGGAGCGCATACATCAAGGGGGAGTGGTGGGGTACGTCATTATCGCACTGGGAGGCATCGCTTTGCTTCTGTCGGTAGTGTTGATGCTGGTGCTTACGGTTACTGGCCTCAAGGTGCGTTCACAGGCCAAGCATGCGGATAAGCCGAAGAAGAACAACCCTCTGGGGCGCATCCTTCTGGCCTATCATGAAAATACAGACACAGATGTAGAAACGCTGGAACTCAAGCTGGGCGAGGCGATATTGCGCGAATCGCCAAAGCTTTCCCGTGGTGTCATGTGGCTGAAAATTATTTCCGTGGTTGCACCGTTGCTGGGTTTGCTGGGTACGGTGACCGGTATGATCGTTACCTTCCAGGCAATTACCTTGTTTGGCACTGGTGATCCAAAATTGATGGCAGGTGGTATTTCCCAGGCGCTGATGACCACGGTGCTGGGTCTGGTCGTGGCTATTCCCACGGTGTTACTGCATACGATGGTTGCCAGCCGCTCGCGTTCCATCCAGCAGGTTTTGGATGAGCAAGCTGCAGGCATGGTGGCGGAATTCGCCGAACAGCACGGTAAATCTTCTGCGAAAGCCTGAGGCTGAAGGTTATGGAGCATTTGATAACCGAATTTTACACTGTACTGGAAGCAGTGCGGGACTTTCTGGAAATGGGTGGTCCGGTACTGACAGTAATCGCGATTGTGGCCCTGGTGCTCTGGGGCTTTATGATTGAACGCCTCCTGTTTCTGTATGGAGGGCATCGTAAAGAAATACGCCGGGCTTTGGCAGATTGGAATGCGCGCACCGACCACAGTAGTTGGTATGCGCACCAGATTCGCGAGCAAATAATCTCCCGCGTAAGCATGAATATGGAAAAAAACCTACCCATCATCAAGGCGCTGGTGGTGCTTTGTCCCTTGTTGGGTTTGTTGGGCACGGTAACCGGAATGGTCGAAGTATTTGATGTTATGGCCATTTCCGGATCCGGCAATCCGCGTTCACTTGCCGCAGGCGTCTCAAAGGCTACTGTTCCCACCATGGCGGGTATGGTAGTGGCGCTGTCTGGAGTCTTCCTGAATACCTGGCTACAGAAAAAGGCGGTTCGGGAGCGTGCGCTGCTTGGTGAAAATCTGACTTTTGTCTGACCTGCTGATAGAGAGAAACAATGCGTAAACCATTTTCCCGCGTTACATCTTCTGATGAAGAGGCCGATATTGATATCACACCCATGCTGGATGTGGTGTTCATCATGTTGATCTTTTTCATTGTAACTTCCACCTTTGTGAAAGAGGCAGGCATTGACGTGAATCGTCCGCAAGCAGCAACTGCGGTCAAGAAAGCCAAAGCCAACATCCTGATTGCGATTGACGCAAACGACAATATCTGGATTGACCGCCGACAGGTTGATATACGCTCGGTTCGGCCAAATATCGAGCGCTTGCACGCGGAAAATCCACAAGGATCCGTAGTTATCCAGGCCGATAAAGAGTCAAAAACCAACACCTTGATCCAGGTAATGGATGCTTCCCGCCAGGCTGGCGTTTACAACGTATCCATTGCTGCGCAGGAACAATAGATACATGCGTCTGTTGCGTTATATCATTGCCTTTCTGCTGGCTTCGCTAGTGGCTTTTGCGCTGGTGTTTACCATGCAGTATTTGATTGCTACGGCAGATCGCAGCCTGGACGAATCCAGTGCTTCCTATTTTGTGGATTTTGTTCGCATTAAACGGGATGAGACCGTAAAGCAGCGCCAGCGCAAACCAGAAAAGCCGCCACCACCGAAAGCACCACCGCCCGAGCCGCCACCGCCGGAAATGGATCAGGCTGATCCCACGGCAGACAAAATATCGGTTGCTGCCATATCGGTTGATACGGACATCTCCATGACTTCCGGCGGAATTAGCTTGGCGCCAGGTGATTCCGAATACTTGCCAGTGGTCAAGGTGGCGCCGGTGTATCCGCGGCGTGCCTTGCAACGTGGAATTGAAGGCTGGGTGCTGCTGGAATTTACCGTGACCAAGCAGGGTGGCACAAAAGACATCGTGGTGGTTTCTTCTGATCCGTCATCCAGCATTTTTCACCGGGCGGCGGTACGGGCGGCGGCAAAATTCAAATACAAGCCGAGAACGGAAGATGGCAAGCCGATGGAAGTGCCAGGCGTCCGCAATAAAATTATTTTCCAGCTGGAAAAATGAATGGAACGGGATTAAGTTGAACAAATGTCGAGACCATTAATGTTTACGAGCATAAATTTTTTCAACTTGAGGAAGCTGATGCTGGCATTGCCGATTTGCTTGTCGGTTGCGCTGCTGGGCATAGGGATAACTGAAACGGCGGTTGCAGCCGGTATTAGCAAAGAGGCGAAAGAAAAGAAAAAGAACAAGGCGCCATTGATCCGAAAAAAAACCTATGAGCGCCTGACCAAGGCACAGGAGTTCGTAGAGGCCCGGAAGTACAAACAGGCATTGGCCATACTGAAAAAAATCGAAGGGATGAGCCGCCTTAACAGCACAGAGCTTTCCCAGCTGTGGAACTTCTATGCCTACATCTATTTTTCTCAGGAAAACTACCCCAAAGCCATTGCTGCTTACCAGAAGCTGCTGAAGCAGCCGGATTTACAAGAGGCAATTCGCAGTAGCACGTTATATACACTCAGCCAGCTGTATTTTGTAACAGAGAATTACTCCAAAGCTTTGTCCACAGTAAAAAAATGGATGGCGTTGACCGATGACCCCGGGCCTGATGCCTACGCTCTGCTGGGGCAGGCTCATTACAAACTGAAGCAGTACAGGGAAGCCATCCCCCCCTTACAGAAAGCGATCACCCTCCAGAAAAAGAAGGGAAAGCCGGTGAAGGAAAACTGGTACCTGCTGCTGCGCGTAAATTATTATGAATTAAAAGACTATAAAAATATGGCACTGGTGCTGCGGGAGCTGGTGAGCCGGTATCCCAAATCCCAGTATCTGCAAGATCTGGCTGGCGCATATAGCCAGATGGGCGACACCAAAAAGCAGCTGGGTATTATGGAGGCTATGTATGAACAAGGCCTTTTGATTACAGAGTCCCAGATCAAGAATCTGGCCAGCCTGTTTGTAATGCATGGTGTTCCGTACAAGGCTGGAAAAGTGCTGGAGAAAGGAATTAACAAAGGCATCGTCAAGGAAAGTGAGAAAATATTGAGCTTGCTATCACAATCCTGGATGCAGGCCCGTGAGGATAAAAAAGCCATTCCGCCATTGCGAAAAGCAGCGGAAAAGTCTTCGGGCGGAGAGTTGTGGATTCGCCTGGGGCAGGCCTATGCAAATGTGGACCAATGGAATGACGCGATCAAAGCACTGAAAACCGGGTTGAAAAAAGGTGGTTTGAAGCGGGTGGGCTCCGCCAATATCCTTTTGGGGATGAGCTATTACAACATGAATATGTTGAGCAAGGCGAAGTCGGCTTTTGCAGCAGCCACGAGAACAGGCAACAAGAAAAACAAGAAAGTTGCCCGTCAATGGATCAAATACATTGATTCCGAGCTGGAACGTGCGGCAGCGCTGGCTCAGGGATAGCTGCTCTGCAAGGTGGGTATATGCAGCTAACAGCTGAAAATCTGCCCATTGCCAGCAGTGCGTGTTGGGAAAAAGCAACGCTTAGACGGCTTTCGGTCGCCAGCCAATAGCCTGTTGCCGGCATACTGGGCGGCAGGCTTGTATTGTCGCTACAAATAGCATACAGTTGAACACGCAAATTGTAGTTTATTACCACAAATTTAATTTGTTGTCGGATTGATGCCACAATTGATGTGGGCTTTAATCCCTAATGCGGGGGCATAAAAAATGATTCGAAAAACTAATCCTATTCTGCGCAATGCGATACATATCGCGCTATATATAGGGGTTGCAAGCACTTTGGCTGCTGTTCCAGCAGTTGCAGAGGAAGGTAATGAGGCGGATGAAGAGGTTATTGTTACCGGTTCACGTATCCAGCGCAGCACCTTGGCGCAATCCACTGATGTAGTAACCATGGGCGAGGCCGAGATAGAGGCAACTGGCGATTTGATGATTGCAGATGTCTTGCGTTCTTCCCCACTTAATGCGTATGGCTCTTTCAGCGAGCGCTCTGGTAGTTCCGCCCAATCGAATGCGACCATAGATTTGCGTGGCCTGGGTTCTCAGCGGACTCTGGTTTTGGTGAATGGCCGTCGCATTCCGGGTTCTCCAAACTTGGGGGCAGCTTCCGTAAACATCAATATGATTCCCATGGCTGCTGTGGAACGAATTGATATTCTTCCGAACAGTGCTTCGGCGGTTTACGGTTCTGATGCTGAGGCCGGCGTTGTCAACATTATCCTGAAGCAGAATTTTGAAGGCTTTGAGATCACAGCGCGCCACGGTGAGCGTTCCGAAGATGATGGTATCGAAGAAGGTGCCAGCCTGGTTGGCGGCGCATCCAACGACAGGGGTAATATCACCTACGCAATCGAGTGGAATCGCCGTGATCCCATTTTTGACCGTGACCGCAAGTACACCGCGCCCTGGATTCGTGACAATGGAGATGGCCGCCTAGATATCTATCTGGATACGGACGGTATTTCCTTCTACGGTAAAACCGTAGAATTGTATGATCCGAATACCGGTTTTTTTGACATCCAGGCAGCCAATGGCTGTCCTACCACTGGTGGTTTTATGGGTGAGATGGGGCTGGCGGCTTTTGGCCTGCCGAACTCCACTGCCTGTACCTATGCGTATGGCGATATTTCCGCCAACAAAACTTCGCTGAATCGTTTCAATACTTATATCGATACCAACTACGAGCTGACGGATAATGTGGAGTTTTTTGCCAGCGCAATTTTTTCCCGCGTAGAATCCTGGGGACGCTATGCACCGCCTGCCGCAGGCTGGTCTGGCTATCCTGCGGATTATCCTGATAACCCTTTCGATATTGATGCCATGATTGCGGATGGAACGATTTCTGAGGATTATGAGCTGTATGGTTATTACCGCTGGACCAACATAGGCCCGCGTAACAACACGGTTACTGATACGCAATATGATGTCAGTGGCGGGTTTCGCGGCGATCTTAGCGATACTTTGAGTTATGAGGTATACGCGCAGTACAACCGCTATGATTCCAAAGAACTGGGCACCTATTACTTGTCTTATCCGGGGCTGACTGCTGTTCTGGAGCAGGGAATCGATCCATTTTCTCCCGAAGGTGCAGGACTGATGCGTGCCACTACCAGCCAGGACAACTACACCACCATGACCAAGTATTTCGGTCAGTTGCAGTGGAGTGTTGGAGACATGTTTGGTGCCGGTGACATGATTGTATTGGGTGGCATGGAGTACTTCGAAAATGATTATGTGAATCTGTATGACGCAGCTTCAGAAGCTGGTCAGGTTGGTGGCTCCGCAGGCAATTCATCTGCTGGCGAGCGTGATGTAACCGCATTTTTTGCCGAGGTCGTTGTTCCCCTGCCAATGAACTTCGAGTTGGATGCCGCCATTCGCTATGATGATTACAGTGACTTTGGCTCTGAGGTATCTCCGTCGCTGGGCCTTATCTGGCAAGCGATGGATGCGCTCACGCTACGTGCGCATTGGGGGCAGGGCTTCCGCGCTCCGGCGCTGTCTGATTTGTATGGGCCCGTAACATTTTCTGCAGAAGACGCTATTGATTACACAACCTGTTTCGCGCAAGGTACCGCTGCTGAGGACTGCCCGGAGCGCCAGATCGATACATACTATTCTTCAAATCCGGATCTGGATGCGGAAACTTCCACAAGCTTTAGCTTGGGAGCCAGCTGGGAATTCATTGATGACTGGACGGCCGATGTTTCCTACTGGAACATTCAGATCGATGATGTGATTTCTGATATTACCGGCCAGGAGGTATTGTATGCAGAAGCCGCAGGAGTAGCATTGAATCCGGCGGACGGTGTATGGGTAGATCGTACTGGCGGCGGGCCTCCTACCATACATACGGGAACAGCGAATTCCGGTGAGATGAATGTAGATGGCTTCGATTTCCAACTGCAAGGTATGTTCGATACCAAATTTGGCATGTGGACACCATCGCTCATGGCTTCCTATACTCGTTCTTTTGAGCAACAGGTTTATTATAAAGGGCCGGTTCAGGAAACTGCCGGGTTCAATATGCAGCCAGAATGGCGCTGGCAGGCCGGGTTGGGCTGGAATCTGGGTAAACACTATGTGGATATGACAGTAGACTACATTGGTGAGCACTCGGAAGCCGACTTCATCGTGGTTAATCCGAATGGTGCGGTTCTGGAGACTAGTAATAAAAACCTGGACTCCTGGACTACGCTGAATTTGTCCTATAAATATGAGACTGACGACTGGGGTGCGCTCAAGATTGGTGCACGTAACTTGACCAATGAAGAGCCCGTCCTGGACAAAGATGGTAAATTCTCTCAAGACCACATGAGCTTGTATAACAATACGGGTCGTGTAGTGTATGTTGAGTATACGCTGAAGTACTAAAATTTATATTTGACAAACCTGCAAGAAGGAGGCCTTTATGGCCTCCTTTTTTACTTTGCGGGGGTGGAAGAGTGGATATGGATCCGTGGTCTGCATATTGGAAAAATGGTATTTGTACTTCATTTGGTAGTCAGCCACCGCAGTGGTACACACATGCGCTGCAGCCCTTGTGGGAAAGTGGATTCACCAAATTGCCAGACCATTCCAGCATACTGGATGTGGCCTCCGGCAATGGGGCTGTGGCCCAAATTGCAGCACGGATAAGCATCGAACAAAAAAAACAGCTCCGGATTGTGGCTGCAGACAAGGCGAGCCTGGCAGCCGAAATTCGTACTGAATATTCCGGCCAAATCGAGTTTCTGCCGAATACACCACTGGAAAAACTGTGTATTCCGGGTGGAAAATTTGCCTTTGTTACTTCTCAGTTTGGTTTGGAGTATGCAAAAGTAGACTTGGCGTTGGGATCTGTCCATGAGGTACTAGAAGAAAATGGTGAATTGCTGATGGTAGCGCATCATCGTGCTTCGATCATATGTGAGCACAGCAGGGAGGAATTGCAGCAGTATCGAGCTCTCTTAAGCGAATTTCCGGTATTCGCCAAGCTTGCTTTGTTACTCCAGGCCATGGGAGAAATTCGTGGAAGATCTGATTTGCAGGGCCTCTCAGGTAATCCTGCATCGGAAAAGCAACGCGTTGCTTTTAACCGAGTTATTGGGAAGCTGTTACGCAGATATCCCGAAGGTGTGGTCTTGGCGGATGTGTTGCAACGGATAAACCCGCTGTTTAAGGAGAATGTAACAATGCCGTTGTCGGCGAAGCTCCAATATGTGCGCCATTTGGAGCAGGATATGGTGCATGCCCAGCAGCGATTACTCGATCTGACGACGGCTGCCCTGGACGAGAAAGGAATGCAAAGATTCTTGAGATTGGCTGAAAAGAACGGCCTTGAGACAGAAATGTGTGAAAAAATGTCGGATGAAGCCGGGTTGCTGGCCTGGGTGGTACGGTTTAGAAAAAACAACTGATATGGGAACTAGCCAAATGAGCAAGATGAAAGTATTTGTATTGGTGCTATTTGCAATCAGCCTGCCAACTACTGGTTTGGCAAAAGATTTTCCGGGTGTTGAGGCCTTGATGAGCAAGGAAGAGTTTGCGGCAACTGGCCTTGGTAAGCTGTCCGTTGAGGAGCGCAATGCCTTGGATGCCTGGCTGCTAAAATACACCACGGATGACGTGCCAGGTTTGGTTCGGGAAGTTCCTGCGCTGAAGGAGTCGATATCGCTCAAGCAGGCTGTCAGCCCAAAGCCAGAAGAGGAGGGGCCGATAGTGAGCAGAATTTCTGGAAGCTTTAGTGGTTGGAAAGGAAAAGCGCTGTTCAAGCTAGAGAATGGCCAGGTCTGGAAGCAGCGCCAGACGGGGCGCTATTCAAAAAAACTGGAAAACCCGGAAGTGAGAATCAACAAGAACCTGATGGGCTTTTACATGCTGGAAATTCTGGAGACCGGCAGGCGGATTGGCGTCAAGCGCATCAAGTAGCGTCTATATTTCCAGCACCAACTTCCCCTGGGTATGCCCCTCCTCAATTATACCGTGGGCCTTGCCCGCTTCTGCCAGGGGCAGGGTTTTGGAAACCTCGACCTTCAGTTTGCCCTCGCTCATCCACTCACCGCACAGGCGCAGGATCTCGCCCTGATGCGCCAGGGCCTCGGGCAAATCCTTGAGGGCGGGGGTGAGCATCAGGGTAAAGGCGATAGTCAGGTTCTTGTTTCGCGCCTCCCCGGTGACCAGGCTGTCTCCGGGATCGAGAATGGTTACCAAGGTGCCGTATTCGGCGAGCAGAGGCAGGGATTGGCGAAATACCTCTGGCCCCACGGTATCGAAAACCAGGTCCACTCCTTTGCCCTCGGTAAATTCATGAATAGCCTCTCCAAGATCCTGTTTTTTGTAGTTGATCACAGCATCGGCTCCCAGAGACTGCACGAAATCCGCTTTGGCCTGTGAGCTTACGGTGGTAATCACCCGGGCGCTACGCAGCTTGGCCAGCTGAATGGCGAGATGCCCGACACCGCCAGCGCCGGCGTGGATCAGAACGCTCTGGTCTTTCTGCAGCCTGCCACGGTCGTAGAGCGCCTCCCAGGCGGTAATCAGGGCCAGTGGTGCGGCAGCCGCTCCTGTAGAGGAAATGCGCGCCGGAGCAAATTCGGCGCGGTTCTCGTCCATCACCGTGAACTGGGCATAGTTGCCCTGCTCCCTGCCCAGCCCGCCATGACAGAACCACACCTGATCCCCTGGCTGGAAGCGAATGACTTTTTCTCCAACGGCGACAACCTCACCTGCTCCGTCACAGCCGAGAATGGCGGGCGGCTGGGCACCATAGAACAGGCCTTTCTTCCGTAACTTGGTATCGACGGGATTCACCCCGGCGGCGGCAAGGCGCACCTTGATCTGCCGGGGGGAAATGATTTCCGGTTCTGCAATTTCCTTGAGCTTGAGCACATCGATATTACCAATATCTGTCATCACTACTGCTTGCATGAACCGCCTCCTTATCTTGTGTGCCTTTTGCTGGTATCTTCATTCCACGACCAATTCTGCACAAGCCTTGGTTGGACTGCAAGCGTTGCTGAGGGAATGCCGTTGCTGTTCCGGTATGATTCCTCCGGCAGTGGTTGGAGAGCCCGGCAGGGAAGTCCGGCTAGCGGGCTTCTATATGGATGCTCCATCCTCCAGCAAGACTGCCAGTATCCTGCCCAGTATCATCGTACAAGAACAGTCTCCATGCGCCATTGGGGTTGCCGCCTTTCAGGGCAGCCATTCTGGAATTATAAGGACTGGGTGGAGCCGGGTCGGTAAAGGATGTAGAGCCATTATTTGTTGGCAGGTATGCGCCGCTTGTAATGGGCAAGGTAATCATGCCGTTTGCTGCATCATCAAAGGTCAGGCTGGTGTCGGCAATATTGGCATTGCCACCGACATCAGCCATGAGCAGTACCGACTGCCCCTGCGGGCTAACCAGCAGTGCATCGATATCAGAAAGATAAGAGTGTTGCAGATTATGCAGGGTAACGGTTACCTTGGATACGCTTCCATTCATTCCGGATACGGTAATCGTAGAGGGATAGGGCATAAAAGGGCCGGAAGAGGTGCCCACAACCAGGGGGGTACTGCTGCTGCCGTCAAAGACAGAATAAGTTCCCACAGAGAAAATCCCGTTGATGGAATAACCTGGTCCCAGCGTTACGTCTGGAGAATAAAAACCCACGCGGGAGCCAACGGCGGTGCCACCGCCTGCTGCCAGAATACTGGTAGTTGCAATGCAGTCCAAATCCGTGCCGGACTCAAAAGATGTGCCGGTCAGGTCAACTACAGTGCCAGAGCAGGTTTCATTGTCTTCGATATTTACCACAGTGGTGCTGGGGGCGCCCAATACCGCTCCACCAGTGGGTGCGGAAAGGCTGACCTTGAAGTGCTGCGCGCCTTCAATGGCGGTGTCGTCCAAAATGGTGAAGGTGCAGCTTTTGTCGGTTGTATCACCGTCAGCCCAGTTTAGATTTATGGTTGATGTGGAAAAGTTGCTGCTTGCCATAGCGGAAATGTTGGAAGCTATGCAACTTGCAGATACGGCTCCTGCGCTGCCATCTGTGCGTTGGACAGCAATGTCAATGCTGCCGGCGCCTTCATCAACGTAGAATGCCGCAGCGCTGAAGTGCAATACTCCATTGGATGAGCTGGCCATGCTCAGGTCTGCTGTCATTGTGATTCCGCTGGAACTGATGCTGGTGGCGCTAAAGCCGCTTGCAGTGCCGTTGTACCAGTTACTTGCGGGCAAAGTGATGCCCGAAAAGCCGTTGACAGAATTGGCGTACAGGTCGTTGACATCACCCCGGTTTGTTTTGTTTTCGAGGTGCCACTGATTGTCGGATTGCACCAGGGAAACCCGATAGTGGCTGATAGAACAGTCTGCAGGGGGAGCGCATTCGTCGGTGTTGTCGCGGTTGTTGCCGGTTGCCTTGGCTTCATCAATATGCCAGATGGCCAGGCCGGAACCGGGCAGGCCGATGTCAAAACCGCTCTTATGGCGGTTTTCGATCAGAAAATATTCTCCGGAAGCAGGGGCGGCGGATCCATCACCAGCCTGGTATATGTCAGCAGCAACCGATGCGGCATCAATGGTTTCCGCCGTCAGGGCGCCAGTTACAGCTGTTGGTGTTGCCCAGCCAAGGAAGTATTTGCTCCAGGCGGACATATGTGCCGGTCGATCCCCGGGTCTTGTTCTCCGGTTCCATGAGCCTCCCGCCATCAACGCCCAATTGCCCAGTCCGCCGGAGGTGTTGTCAGTGTCGTACAGATCGGGCAAGCCGAGACTGTGAGCATATTCATGGGCAAAAACTCCTATGGTTTGTTGCCCGCCAAACAGGATTTCAGGTTGCAAAATATAGTCGTTGACCTTGATAAATCCACCTGCAGGACAAGAGTCGTTGGTTGTATATTCACCTGCGCCACCCGCTCCCCAGGCATTTGCTGCATTCAAACTCCAGCGATGAGACCAGACGTCAGCATCAGCACCCCCCGCTTCTTCGCCCGTGCCCTGGTGAATAACTGCAACCACATCAACATAGCAGTCGCCATCCGTGTCATATTGGGAAAAATCTGTGACAGGATCTGCCGCGCTGATGGCTTCCTCAACCAGCAGGCCGGGAAAGGAATCATTGTTATTGGTATCATTTGCACCGTAATAACTGTGAGTATTTGCGGCGGTATACCAGCCGGATACCGATCCGCTAACAGTAAGCTGGTTATAGGATACTTCTTCAAAATAGTCTTTTAAGGTATATCCCCCGGCTCCGGAAAACAGCAGGGAGTCGAAATCAGATGCCGAATAAGTTGTTGTAGTATCGCTATAGTTGATCATCAGCACAGGCAGTTTGCCGGTGCTGGCAAGAGGGGTGATCCGCTGTGGCCGGCGGTGAGTACCGCCAGTGGCATAGGTGGATTTGCGCAGGGTGTTTGCGCTCGTGCTGCCAGATGGTCGTAAATGCTCGTTGATTTCTTCGCCGGATCGGTAGACGGGGCTAAAAATTCTGCCTTTTCTGGCGGCGCTGGATGTGTCTTCGGCCTGTACAGCTGCGGAAGATGCCACAAGCCGGCCATTGGCGTCACGCTCTGCATAGAACCAGGTTTTTTTGGTCTTGTCGTAGATGATGGAATAGCCGGTGATTGTTTCCCAGCCATTTACCCATTCATCGCCCCATTGGCGCGCCACAATAATTGTGCCGTCTGCCTGTTCGAGCTTGTATTCACCGGGGGCGGCAGGTACAGCCTGAGCCGTATTTGCAGCCACCAACAATATTCCGCCGACGGATATAAAAGCCCAGGCTCTCCATAAATGTAAGTAAGAATTCATGATTTCACTATCTTCTCTGTCAATTCCTTTTGAACGATGGCGTTATCCGGGTGCCTGGTGCAAGCTTCCGTACTTGTCTGTTTGCCGGTTCTATAGCCAGGCATCTGAGAAAGCGATTAAACAAAAAGCGTAGCAATTATTGCTTTGTTATAAAAGGCCTTTTTTTTCAAGGGAAAGTCTGTTCCCAGTGTATCCGGATGGTATTGCAGGAGCTACCCGGCTGAAGACTACACCAGGATCATCCTCGCCGCAATCCGGCCCGGAAATGCAGCCGGGCAAACAGAAACAGGGAAAGCAGCAGGTAGGCTGCAATGCCTGCGGCATCGGCAAGCATATCGAGAAAGGAGAAATACCTGCCGGGTACGAAATATTGCAGGCACTCCAGGGCAACGCCATAGGCGAGCAAGGGCAGGCCATGGCGCCAACCGAAAGCTCGCTTTGGCCAGCCGGCATGGCTGAGAAAAGACAGCAGGACAAAAGCCAGGGCATGCCCCAGTTTATCGTTTACAGATTGTTGCAGCAGGTCAGGAACCGGGGTGAGCGCCATGTAGGTGATGACCAGCAAGGCCAGGCCCAAGGCAAGCCTGGCGCCTATTTGATAGCAGTGGCGGATGGGCATGAGAAGCCTCCCGGGTTCACGACTTGATCGGAGATTCCTTCAGCTCCCGGGCGATGGCGCGATAGGCGATATCCTTGCGGTACTGCATATTGTTCCAGTGAATTTTTTCCACCAGGGCATAGGCCTTTTCCTGTGCTTCGGTAACGGTATCTCCAAGAGCCGTGACGCAAAGTACACGCCCGCCTGCAGTAATGACTGTGCCATCTTTTTCAGCAGTGCCGGCGTGGAAGACCTTGGTGTCGGTGCTTTCTTCTCCCGGAAGGCCTTCAATGGCATCGCCGGTTTCGTAGGCATCGGGGTAGCCGCCGGAAGCAAGCACTACGCCTACAGCGGCCCGCTCGTCCCAATGGGCCTCTTCCTCATCAAGCTTGCCTTCCAGTGCGGCCAGGCAGTGGGCGACCAGATCGGATTGCATGCGCATCATGATGGGTTGGGCTTCCGGGTCGCCAAAGCGGCAGTTGAATTCGATGACCCTGGGGTTGCCTTGCGCGTCGATCATCAGCCCGGCATAGAGAAAGCCGGTGTAGGGGGTGCCTTCCGCGGCCATGCCTGCAATGGTGGGCCGGATCACCTGCGCCATGATTTTCTCATGGACTTCCTCCGTAACCACGGGGGCCGGGGAATAGGCGCCCATGCCGCCGGTGTTGGGGCCGGTGTCGCCGTCATACGCGGCCTTGTGATCCTGGGAACTGGCCATGGGCAATACCTGCTTGCCGTCGGCCATGACGATGAAGCTGGCTTCCTCGCCGTTGAGGAACTCCTCGATGACCACGGTATGCCCGGCTTCGCCAAACTGGTTGCCGGAGAGCATGTCCTTTATTGTTTCTTCCGCGGTTTTCATGTCATGGGCGAGGATCACGCCCTTGCCGGCAGCCAGTCCATCCGCTTTGATGACGATGGGTGCGCCCATTTTATAGAGATATTCCAGGGCGGCATCCAGCTCCGAAAATGTACCGAAGGCGGCAGTAGGTATTTCATGACGAGCCAGGAAGTCCTTGGCGAAAGCCTTGGATCCTTCCAGTCTGGCTACCCGCTTGGTGGGGCCGAAGCATTTCAGGCCGGCTGCGGTGAAAATATCCACTATGCCTGCCACCAGGGGCTGTTCCGGCCCGACGATGGTCAGGGCGATGTCGTTTTGCAGGGCAAAGTCGCGCAGCGCCTTGGTGTCATCGGCGGAGATATCCACATTCTCCATGCCTTCTTCCGCCGCAGTACCGGCATTTCCCGGGGCGACATAAACCTTGTCTGCCAGCGGCGATTGCAGGGCTTTCCAGGCCAGGGCGTGTTCGCGTCCGCCACCGCCAATGATCAGAACATTCATGAACAGAGCCTCCTCAATGCCTAAAATGGCGCATGCCGGTAAACACCATGGCCATGCCGTGTTCGTCGGCGGTGGCGATAACCTCTTCGTCGCGCATGGAGCCGCCGGGCTGTATGACGGCGACGATACCTGCTTCTGCGGCGTTGTCAATGCCATCGCGGAAGGGGAAGAAGGCGTCTGACGCCATGACGGAACCTTGCACTTCCAGCCCTGCATGTTCCGCCTTGATCCCGGCGATGCGTGCAGAATTGATGCGGCTCATTTGTCCTGCGCCCACGCCAATGGTCATGTTGCCCTTGCCGTAGACGATGGCATTGGATTTGACGAACTTGGCGACGCGCCAGGTGAACAACAAATCCGCCATTTCCTGTTCGGTAGGCTGGCGCTTGCTGACCACGGTTAACTCGTTGTACAGGGAAAGGTCTGCGTCTTGCACCAGCAAGCCGCCGTTTACACGCTTGAAATCGAGACGCGGCGCCGGGGTGTCATCCCATGGGCCGCAGGCCAGCAGGCGCACGTTCTTCTTTGCCGCGATGACTTCAGCGGCTTCGCCGGATACGGTGGGTGCGATGATCACTTCGACGAACTGGCGTTCGACGATAGCGCTGGCAGTTGCTGCGTCCAGCTCTCCATTGAAGGCGATGATGCCGCCGAAGGCGGACTCGGGATCCGTGGCGTAGGCGCGGTTGTAGGCCTCTAGCAGGTCGCTGCCGATAGCCACGCCACAGGGGTTGGCGTGCTTGACGATGACGCAGGCCGGGCCTTCGCTGAACTGCTTGACGCATTCCAGGGCGGCATCCGTGTCGCCGATGTTGTTGTAGGACAGCTCCTTGCCCTGGATCTGGTGGGCGGTGGCGATGCAGCCGGTCGCTCCCGGCATCCTGCTTCCCGCGACATTCGCACTTCCCTGTGTATCGTCATCCTCGCGGAAGAATGCTGCCTTCTGGTGCGGGTTTTCACCGTAGCGCATGGTCTGTACCTGCCGGTATTGCAGGTTGATGGTGTTGGGGAAGTCCTGCTTCCGGCCGTCGGCGCTTATGGCGCCCAGATAGTTGGCGATGGTGCCATCGTAGCGGGCGGTGTGCTCGAAGGTCTTCACCGCCAGGCGGAAGCGGAAATCATCACCCAGGGCGTTGCCGTTGTTCTTCATTTTCGAAAGAATCAGGGCGTAGTCGGCGGGGTCCACCACCACTGCAACGTCTTTGTGGTTCTTGGCGGCGGCGCGAATCATGGTGGGGCCGCCGATGTCGATGTTCTCGATGGCGGTGGCCAGATTGCAATCCGGGTTGGCGATGGTTTGCTCGAACGGATAGAGATTGACGGCGACCAGGTCGATGGGGCCGATGCCATGTTCTGCCATCACCGTATCGTCCGTGCCGCGGCGGCCGAGGATGCCGCCGTGAATCTTCGGGTGCAGGGTCTTGACCCTGCCGTCCATCATTTCCGGGAAGCCGGTGTAGTCGCTGACTTCCATAACGTCGATGCCATTGTCCTGCAACAATTTTGCGGTGCCGCCGGTGGAGAGGATCTCCACCCCGGCCTGGGCCAGTCCCTGGGCGAATTCGATCACGCCTTCCTTGTCGGAAACGCTGATGAGGGCTCGGGTAATTGCAGTCATGTTGTGGGTTCCTGAAAGTCGGGTGTAACGGGAGAGTGTGCCGGGGTTTCAGCCGAGCTTGTAATAGGCCAGTTTCTTGCGCAGGGTGCTGCGGCTGATGCCCAGCAGGGCGGCCGCACGGGTCTGGTTGCCGCCGGTATGTTCCATTACGGTTTCAAACAGGGGGCGTTCCACCTCTTCCATCACCAGCTGATGCAGATCGCTTGTGCCATGGCCATTGAGTCGGGTGAAGTAGCTGCCAAGAGCATCGCGGACGCAGTCGCTCAGGGAGTCTTCCCGGGATTGTCTTTCCACAGTAAAGGTTTCGGCACTCATGCTGCCGCCTGTCTCTTCAAAACTCATGCTGCCTTCTCCCCTGAGCCCCGGCAATAAAAAAAATCTTTGATCAGGTCATGCTGACCTTGTGTGTCTTCCACCTGGTTGATTTTCCGGCGGAATGTTGCGGCCCCCCGCAAATGCTTGCTGTACCAGGCAATATGCTTGCGCGATATGCGCACGCCATGCTGCTGGCCGTAGAGGCTGTACAGCGCATCCAGGTGCTCCAGCAGCAGATCCCCAATCCACCGCGGCTCCGGCTCCTGTAGTTGCTCACCAGTGGTGAGATAGTGGGCTATATGGCGGAATATCCATGGCCTGCCCTGCGCTCCACGACCTATCATGATAGCGTCAGCGCCGGTAAATTTCAGCACCTGTTGTGCCTTTTTTTCGTCCCCGATATCGCCGTTCGCCACCACCGGAATACTAACTGCCTGTTTTACTTCACGAATGGTTTCATATTCGGCTTCTCCGGCGAACTTGCAGGCGCGGGTGCGGCCATGTACGGACAACATCTGAATGCCGCTGGTTTCGGCAATTCTTGCGATGGTGGGAGCATTGATGCTTTGTTTGTCCCAGCCGGTACGGATTTTCAGGGTAACTGGCACGTCCACGGCGCTGACCACGGCATCGAGTATTCTGCCGACCAGGAGTTCATCCTGCAGCAGGGCGGAACCAGCAGCAAGCTTGCAGACCTTTTTCGCCGGGCAGCCCATGTTGATGTCGATGATTTCGGCGCCATCATCCACGTTGATGCGGGCGGCCAGGGCCAGTTTTTCCGGGGTGGCGCCCAGGATTTGTACCGCCACTGGCGGTGTTTCCCCCTCGTGGTGGAGGCGGGTCTGGGTTTTTTTGCTGCCCCACAGGCTGGTGTCCGCGCTGATCATTTCTGATACGGCCAGGGCTGCGCCGAAACGTCTGCACAGGTTGCGAAAGGGCAGGTCGGTGATGCCGGCCATGGGGGCGAGGATAAGGTTGCCGGAAAGTTGCAGTTTGCCGATATTCATGAGGAATCTGTGGGGAGGAAGTCCAGCCTGTACCCGGAGAAATGCTCTTCCGGGGGCAGCAACAGCAGCTGAATTTCCAGCAGTTCGCCCGCGGCAAGCTGCCGGGGCTGTTTGGTGTCTGTCATGTAGTCGCCAGGCGGGAAGGTGCGTCTGGCGATAGCGGCTTGCTTGTCATCCAGCAGGCTCAACTGCAAGGCAGGCAGGGTTTTGGTGGATGAAGCGGCGTTGCGCAGCAAAACATCCAGTTGGTAAGCGCCCGGCTGTCTGCTGTACGCCTGCAGGGAGCGATCCACTACGAGAAATGACCCTTCTTCTTTTGTCCGGATCTGGGGCAGAGTGCAGTTAAAGTAGGAGCACAGGTGGCTGGCGGCGGTATGAATCCGGGGAAACTGCAGAAGCCGTTCTTTTTCTATCCAGGCAAGCTGAGCCAGTGCTGTCAGCAACAATACAAGCAGCGAAGCGATTGCAAGCAGGGATGCCGGCTTTTTCTGCCGGGAAAACTCCGGAAGGAAATCTTCTTCTCTTGCTTCTGGCTGGTCGGTCAGAAACTCGCCCTGGCCGGGTTTTTCGGCAAACAGTGAGTCTGGCGGCGCTGGGGGCAAGAAGCTGTCTATTGTTTCCTGGGTGCTCTGCTTCGTGTTTTGTTTGTCCAGGCTATGCTGCAGATCTGCAAGGAGGTCCTGCATTTCCACATCAGGTTGCAGGTCATGGCTGTTGTTGCCCGCCTTGGTTTTCCGGGAGGAGTCACCGTTCTTTACCTTAAACACATCATGGCATTCACTGCATACCACTTTGAAGCCTGCATCCGCCAGGGTTGAGGATTTGATGTTGTAGATGACCTTGCAGTGGGGGCAGCGGACTTTCATGAAGATTTTCCGTTCAGGCGCACCCAGTCGTCCAGCTGGCCGGGAGGTGGGAACAGAATTTCCGGCGCATAGGCCTGTGTGACATCTGCAGCCTGGTGATGCAGGATGCCGGAGAGTACCAGCTGCCCACCGGGCTTGAGCATGGACTTTATCTGTGGTGCCAGCTCGATGAGTACGTTGGCAAGGATATTGGCCAGCACCACGTCTGCAGTCCGGGGTGGGAAATCTTCGGCGGCAAAGGTTTCCAGTCGATTGGACACGCCATTTTGCAGGGCGTTGCTGCGGGTGGCAATGAGTGCCTGGGGATCGTGATCCACGGCGATTGCCCTGGCTGCACCCAGCTTCAGTGCCGCGATGGCGAGAATTCCGGAGCCGCAGCCGAAATCAATGACTGTTTTGTCCCGTATCTGCGCCCCATCCAGCCATTGCAGGCACAGGTCTGTCGTGGGGTGGGTGCCGGTGCCAAAAGCCAGGCCGGGATCCAGGTGGATGATGGTAGCCTGCGCTACCGGTACTTCCTTTCCCGTTGGGCAGATCCACAAATGCCGCCCGAATTTCATGGGTTGGAAGTGTTCCAGCCAGGCGCGCTCCCATGCTTGGTCTTCCAGTATCTCCAGCTGCAGCCGCTGGCTGTTTTCCCGGGCCAGCGCCTGGTCGATGCTGGCACGCAGGTTGTCGGCATCCGTGTCACCCTCGAATAGGGCGCTTACCCTGGTGTGGCTCCACAGGGGCGTGGTTCCTGGCGGCGGCTCCAGCATGGGTTCGTCTTTTGCGTCGACCAGGGTGGTGGAGAGCGCGCCAAGCTGTTCGAACAGCAACTCGATAAGAGGGGCCTGGGGTTTTTCTACTTCGAGGTGTGCTTGCAGCCAGGGCATGTGACGATCCGCTTTGTCCAGAGGCGCTTATTCTAACCCCAAAATGGCAGGGATATGTGAAACGGCACCCTGTTTCAGCGGGGAAGATGCTGCTGCAGCCAGTCACGAATCCAGGGGCTGGCCCGGTTCCCGGCAAAACGTGCGACTTCCTCGCCATTCACGAACAGCATGATGGTGGGGAAGCCTCGCAGCTTGTACTTTCCTGCCAGCTTCATGTTTTCCCCTTCGTCCACCTCCACTTTCACCAGGTTGACCTGGTCTGCCATTTCCTCCATGACACGCTGCAAATGAGGCGCAATGGCATGGCAGGGTGCGCACCAGTCCGCCCAGAAATCCACAACCACCGGTTGGGTTCGGGACGCATCGATGACTGTTTGCCGAAAGTCATGCAAGTCGGCGGTCTGGCTGGCTGTGTGCCTGGATGTCGTGGTCATAACCCGGAATTCCTGTGTCGCTGGTTAGCGGGATGCGCTATCCTTGTTTTCAGGGCACCTCTAATAATTCTGTTTGAGCAAGCTTGTGTTTGAGCGGTACGGGAACAAGGTGAAGACCGCAGTAAATAGTGTACTATTTACAAGGTTTTCAACGCAGTTGTCGCGCCGTTCAAACGCAAAGATGCCGATCACGAATTATTCGAGGCACTCTTCAGTATGGAAGGCTTATTGTTGACGGAGAAATGCTGGATATTAACCTGATCACGCTTTCCTTCCAAGATCCGCGGCTGGAAAGGCATTTTTGCAATAGCTACAGCCGACGCTATCGCTTTCAGTCGCTGCTGGCGATGAAGGTTGCCTTGGCGCTGTTTGCCCTTTTCGCTGTGCTGGACTGGCTCTTGTACCCTCAGTTGGTAAAGCCGCTATGGGGTATTCGCTTCTGCTTTGCATTTCCCGCCCTGTTGCTCATCCTTTTCTTGTTGGTGGGCAAGGCCTATTTTCGCCACGGGCAACAGCTCATGGTGCTTTCACTGATTGTCGCCAATGTGGCTGTAGTGGCGATGACTGTGGTGATCCCCGCGGAGCTGAACGATGTGTATGTGGCGGGCCTGATGCTGGTGGCGCTGTACGGGTATACGGTTGCCCGCCTGCGCTTTGTCTGGGCCACTGCCGGCAACTGGTTTGGGGTGATCGCCTACAATCTTGCGAATATCTGGTGGGGAGACGCCAGCCACTGGGATCTTGTTGCGGGCAATTTTTTCTGCATTTCAACCAATGTGATGGGGATGGTGGCGAGCTATTCCATGGAATACGACAGCCGCCGTGGTTTTCTGCTGCAGCAGCAGTTGCAACGGGAGCGCTCGCAGCTGAATCTGCTTAACCGGCACCTGGAAAAACAGGCGCTTACCGATGAACTTACCGATCTTGCCAATCGCCGCAGTTTTTTTGAACATTTGCATGAGGAATGGCGCAGAGCCCGGCGTGACCGGCAGTATCTTGCCCTGGTCATGATCGATGTCGATCATTTCAAGGACTTCAATGATACTTACGGCCATCAGGCAGGGGACGAATGCCTGAAACAGTTGGCGGTGGTGTTTCGGCAGCATGTGCGCCGGGCGGGGGATGTAGCGGCGCGCCTCGGGGGGGAGGAGTTCGTGCTGCTGCTGCCCGAAACTACCCCTCAGTCTGCCTGCGAGGCGGCGGAAGCTTTGAGAAAAGGCGTGGCCGGGATGGAAATCCGTATCCCGCAACAGGGGCTGCTGGTAGGACACCATATCAGCATCAGCTGTGGGATTGCCGCTGCTGTCCCCGAACGGGAGTTAAACCCCGAGAGCCTGCTGGCCCGGGCGGACAAGGCCCTGTATCAAGCCAAGGCGCTGGGCAGGAACCGGGTCGCGTGCAGTGTCGCCGGGGATGCGGTGGAAAATTGTCCCGCCAAGGCTGGTGGGGGTGGCTGAGGTTTGCATCCTGTTCTTCTGTTGCATTCACCTGTATTGAGCCGCGCATCTTTGGCATACTATGCCATTGCTATCCACTTTCCTGCTGCCATCCCATGACTACTGATCTGATTCGCATTGCCACCCGAAAATCCCCCCTTGCCATGTGGCAGGCTGAACATGTAGCGGCGGCCTTGAAGGCGGCGCATCCCGGCATTGGTGTGGAGCTGCTGGGCATGAGCACCCAGGGCGACAAGATTCTGGACACGCCCCTGGCCAAAATTGGCGGCAAGGGCTTGTTCGTAAAAGAGCTGGAGCAGGGCATGCTCGAAGGCAGCGCCGATATCGCCGTGCACTCCATGAAGGATGTGCCGGTGGAATTGCCGGAAGGCCTGCATCTGCCGGTGATCATGGAGCGGGAAGACCCCCGTGACGCCTTCGTTTCCAACGCCTACGCCAGCCTGGATGAACTGCCTTTGGGCGCGAAGGTGGGCACCTCCAGCCTGCGCCGTCAGAGCCAGATCATGGCGCGGCGCCCTGACCTGGAATTGCTGCCCCTGCGCGGCAATGTGAACACCCGCCTGCGCAAGCTCGATGAAGGCGAGTACGATGCCATCATCCTCGCTGCGGCCGGTTTGATCCGGCTGGAGTTCGCCGGGCGCATTCGCGCATTTATCGAGCCGGAACAAAGCCTGCCCGCCATCGGCCAGGGTGCGGTGGGCATCGAATGCCGCGCCGATGATGTGCGGGTGAACGCCCTCATCGCACCGCTGCATCACTCGCATACGGCGATCCGTGTCCTGGCAGAGCGCGCCATGAACAATCGCCTGGAAGGCGGCTGCCAGGTGCCTATCGCCGGCCACGCCCTGCTGGAAGGCGACCAACTCTGGCTGCGCGGACTGGTGGGCAGCGTTGACGGCAAGACCATCATCCGGGACGAGATCCGCGGCCCGGTGGCAGACGCCGAAACCTTGGGCGTGACCCTGGCGGAACGCCTGCTGGATGCCGGTGCCGCGCAAATTCTCAAGGAACTGTATCAGCAGGCATGAGCTGCCATCTGCACGGATTGAGCGTGCTCATCACCCGCCCCGCGGATCAGGCCGGGCCGCTTTGTGACATGATCGAAGCGGCCCATGGGCGTCCCCTGCGTTTTCCCGCCATGGAAATTGCCCCTGCGGATGACGTGCAGGCCGCCCGTGAAGTGCTGCACCAAGCCGGGCGCAGCGATCTGCTGGTTTTCATCAGCGTGAACGCCGTCGTGCATGCCTTTCCCCTGTTGCCCGATGAACTGCCCCTCGATCTGCAGATCGCCGCCATTGGCGAGGCCACGGCGGCCAGCCTGGAAGAACACGGCTTGTCCGCCACCCTGGTTCCCCGACAACGCTTCGACAGCGAAGGCCTGCTGGCCCAGGATGCCCTGGTGGATATGCGGGGCCGGCGGGTGGTGATCATACGTGGCTGCGGCGGCCGTGAGCTGCTGAAGCAGGAGTTGGAAAAGCGCGGGGCGAAAGTACGCTATGCAGAAGTGTATGAGCGGCGCCTGCCCCGGCGCAATGCAGACAATCTGGTGCGCGGCTGGGAGCAGATGGTGGATGTGGTGACCGTGACCAGTTCCGCAATACTGGACAATCTGTTGCAATTGCTCGGCACCGAAGGGAAGGAAAAACTCTGCCGAACCCCCCTGGTCGTATTGAGTGAGCGCACAGCGGCCCATGCGAGGGAGTTGGGCTGCCGTCAGGTGCTGGTGGCGGAACAGGCGGGTGATCGTGGTATTCTCCAGACACTGTGCCTATTTGTGGAAAGCTAGATGAACAACATACTGCGCTATATCTCCCGGGAAGAATCGACCAACAAGCTGGTGGTGGCCGGCATCATCCTGGGCGTTCTGTTTGGCATGTTTCTGCCGGAATGGGCACTGGAGCAAAAGGCATTGGGAAAGGCATTTGTCGCCTTTCTGAAAATGCTGGTGGTGCCTCTGGTGTTTGCTTCCATCTATGTGGCGATTTCCGGGCTGGGCGGGCTGGAGCAGCTGCGCCGTATCGGTCTGAAAACCATCGGATTGTATGTGCTGACCACGGCTTTGGCGGTGCTGCTGGCGGTGGTCGCCATGAACGTGTTTCCCATCGGGGATGCGGTTTCCCCGGAAGGCCTGAGCTATGACCGGGCCAAGGAGGTGGCGCCGTTTTCCCTCAGTGCCATGCTGCTGAGCTTTATTCCCACCAATATTTTCAATTCCCTTGCCACCGGCTCCATGATGCAGGTGATCGTGTTTGCGATATTGTTCGGGGTGGCCAGCCTGTACCTGGAAGAAAAACACCACAGCGTAATGCTGGATGTGTTCACCGGCATCAGTGAGGCCATGCTCAAGCTGGCGCGATGGGTGATTTTGTTCACACCCCTGGGAGTGTTCAGCCTGATCAGCTATGTGGTGGCGGATCAGGGAATCGAAACTCTGATCAATCTGTGGAAATATATCCTGGTGGTGCTGGGGGTGCTGATTTTCCACGCCCTGGTGACTCTGCCGACGGTCATGACTCTGTTTGCGCGCATCAATCCCTGGAAATACCTGAACAAAATCAAGGAAGTGCCCCTGATGGCCTTCTCCACCGCCTCCAGCGCCGCAACCCTGCCCGTGAGCATGCGTGTGGCGGTGGAAAAAGGCGGCGTGAAAAAAGAGACGGCCAGCTTCGTGTTGCCCCTGGGGGCGACGGTCTCCATGGATGGCACCGCCGCCTATCTCACCATCGCGGTATTGTATATCGCCAACCTGGCCGGGGTGGACATGACCCTGGGAGACCAGCTGCTGCTGGGATTCACCGTGGTGGCCCTGAGTGTGGGCGTAGCCGCATTGCCCAGCGCCTCCCTGGTGATGATGGTGGTGATCCTCAACCAGGCCGGCCTGCCCATCGAATACATGGCGCTGATCGTGGTGGTGGACCGCATTCTCGACATGGCGCGCACCGCCCTGAACGTCACTTCCGATATGGTGGTGGCCAAGACCGTGGACAGCCTGAACCGGCAATCAAAAGACTAATTCAACCGGAACAGATTGTTTTCAGTCAAACCGATGGGGTTCAGCCCTGTGTTGGGCAGGCCATGCTTTGCGCAACACAGGGCTTCCTTCAGCTGGCTTTCCGCCATTCTTCGCCGCTGTCCTCGTCGTACTGCGCTTCCGGCAGGGGCGTTTTCATGGTGACCAGTTCTTCCGAGCTTACGGGATGAATGGCGATGGTGTTGTCGAAATCCGCCTTGGTTGCGCCCATCTTTACCGCTACGGCAAAGCCCTGGAGCATTTCGTCCACGTTGTCGCCAATCAGGTGGATGCCCACCACCTGCTCCTTCTCGCCGGCGCAGACCAGTTTCATGGCGGTGCTCATGCCGTGCCGGGAGAGCGCATGGCGCATGGGCGTGAATTCCGTTTGATAGATGCAGATCTTTGCGTGTTTCTCCCGCGCCTCGGCTTCGGTGAGCCCCACGGTGGCCACCGGGGGATGGGCGAATACCACGCTGGGAATATTGTCATAGTCCACATGGCTGCCGGGCTGGTTGTCGAACAGGCGTGCAGCCAGCTTGCGCCCTGCGGCAATGGCGACCGGGGTGAGGGGGGTGCGTCCGGTGATATCGCCAATGGCGTAGATGCCGGGCACATTGGTGTTCTGCAAGCTGTCTGTAGGCACCATGCCGTTCGCCTGGGTTTCCACGCCGGCCGCCTCGAGGTTGAGATCCCTGGTGTTGGGCGCTCTGCCGATGGCCCAGATTACGCAATCATAGCCGTCGAGCTGTTCGCCCGCCGCACCGTGCACGCTGATCTGCGCACCGTTTTTGCTGAGGCCATTTACCTGGTAGCTCATGTGCAGGCGAATGCCCTGCTTTTGCATTTCCGCCATGAGCACCTTGGAGATCATGGGGTCGAAGCGCTCCAGCACCCGGTCTTCCAGGGCGATCACCGATACCTGTGAGCCCAGGGCCTGCAGTACGCCGGCCAGCTCCACGCCGATATAGCCGCCACCGATGATGGCCACCTTTTGCGGTTGTTGTTCCAGGGCGAAGAACCCGTCCGAGGTGATTCCCAGCTCGGCTCCCGGTACGGGGGGAACCATGGGGCGGCCGCCGGTTGCCAGTACGATGTGGTCGGCGCTGTAGTGTTGTCCTTCCACTTCGATACTGTGGCTGTCCACAAAGCGGGCGTGTCCGTGGATGTGCTGGATATTCAACGTATCCACATAGCCGTCCCAGTAGTCGTTGATGTTGCGGATATAGTTCTCCCGTCCGGCCACCAGCGCCGCCCAGTCGGTTTTGCCGCGCCGGGTGGGGATGCCAAAGCCGTTTGCGTCATCGACGGCATGCGCCAGGTTGGCAGCGATCCACATGACTTTTTTTGGTACACAGCCGTTGTTCACGCAGGTGCCGCCCATTTTGTGCGCTTCCACCACCGCAACCTTCTTGCCCAGACGGGCAGCGGTTTCTGCTACCGCAAGGCCGCCGCTGCCGCCGCCAATGGTGATTAAATCAAATTTGTTGTTCACTGCCTTATCCTCTTGTTCGGTTCTTGCAAGGGAGCGCAAGGCGCTCCCTGTGGCATGTCAGGCGGCTTGCCTGGATTCTCCTTTCAAATAGGTTTCCAGTTCTTCCGAGCCGCCAATGTAGTTGCCTTCGACAAACACCTGGGGCACGCTTTCGCTGCCGGTGATTGCACGCAGGCTGCGCAGGCTGGCGTCACGTCCAAGAACGATTTCCTCGTAGCCCATGTTTTGCGCCTGGAGCATTTCCTTGGCTTTGGCGCAGAACGGGCAGCCGGGTTTGGTGATGATGCTGACCGCTTTCGGCTTTTGCGCATTGGGGTTGATGTAGTCCAGCATGGTGTCCGCATCGGAAACCTCGAAAGGATCGCCGGGCACGTCGGGCTCGACGAACATCTTCTCGATGACACCGTCTTTTACCAGCATGGAATAGCGCCAGCTGCGCATGCCGAATCCCAGGTCGGATTTGTCTACCAGCATGTCCATGCCCAGGGTGAATTCACCGTTTCCGTCAGGGATCAGGCGCACGTTCTCCGCTTCCTGGTTTTCCTTCCAGGCGTCCATGACGAAGGCGTCATTGACGGAAATGCAGATAATTTCATCCACACCGTTGTCCTTGAAGGTGGCAGCCAGCTCGTTGTAGCGGGGCAAGTGGGTAGAAGAGCAGGTGGGGGTAAATGCGCCCGGCAGTGAAAACACCACCACGGTTTTTCCCTGGAAGATGTCATCGCTGCTGACGTCAACGAACTCGTTGTTCTGGCGGGTTTTGAATACTACCTGGGGTACGGTCAGGCCTTCTTGGTTGTACATGGGATTTCTCCTGTTTGGTTAATATCTCGTTAATGTGGAGCTATTATTGCCAATGGAGAGGTATAGTAGAAATTGTATTTATTGATTTACTTGATAGGCATAGGCTATTGCTTTGTGCTGCATCTGTATGCCGTGCAAGGATGTGTGGCCATTTTCAACATCCTGTAAAAGGTTTTTTTCAGCGCTCCCTTCGGCTGGGCCACAATGCGCCAAGATGGCATCTCATTAACCATCAGTCCTGGAAGGAGAAGACCATGAGCAAGATTACGATCGTTATTGATCCAACACCGAGGTTTCTTTGTCTTCTTCGACATCCGCGTTCAACCGGGTTAATTTTGGGTCATCCCAGGTGCCGCTGATGTTGTAGGTGATGCGCTGGATTTTCTGCAGCCTTTCGGAAAAGGCCTGCTGAGCCAGCAGTACGACCAGGCCGGCGGCAGGCCCCCCGGCAATGGCGCCGGCAACGGGGAGCGTGGCGTCCAGGCGTGGTGACACGGATAGAACCTGGTCGTAGGTTTCGTTGATCAGGTCGATGCTTCCGGCAATCAGGACAGAAGCGGAAGGCCCGATAATTTCCAGGTTGTTGGTATACATCTGGCCGGCATCGAACTGGAAATTCCCCATGATGGTATCGAAGGCCATGCCTTGCTGGTAGACGTCCTTGAAGTCGAGCTTCAGGCGTCGGCGCAGGGTGTCAAAATTGACCAGCCCCAGAATACGCGCCAGCCCGGGCTTGAAGTGCAGAAACCTGCCCTGGGTCATGTCCAGCTGGGCTTCTCCCTGCATTTGTTTGGCATTGGGCTGGAAAGGTGCGCCCACCCAGCTCAGGTCAAAGCTGAGGTGGGTTTTGCTGCCCGAGAGAAAGTCCATGTGCAGAGCCTTTTTCAACAGTTTTCCCATGTTGTCTGTGGTAACCGCGCCCTTGAGCCAGGTGATGCCGCTACCGGCGCTGTATTCCCAGCTGCCATGAATAGAGATGTCTGCCAGTTTGCCGTGGGCCTCCAGTTTTTCGATGATCTGGGTGTCTGCCTGCCTGGTGGTGCGCAGCTCCAGGGTTCCGAGTTTTGCCTTGTTCAGCACAAAGTTCTGGCTGCTGAGGCGGAGGGCGGGAAAATCACTTGGCAGAAGCTTTTCCGTTGATGCTGGCGGTGTTTTTGTGCTTTTTTCCGCTGAAGTTTGCAGGTGCAGCTTGTCGAGGTTGAGCACCAGGGGCTGGCTGTGAAGATCGTCTGAAAATGCCAGGTTGCCACTGATGTTGTCGGAGCTTATCCACCCCTTCCATTGGCCTGCAGCGTGGCGTAAATCCAGCAGGAATGAGGAAGCGATCAGGGGTGAGGCATCCAGCTTTTCTATTTCCAGGCGTATGCGCCTGAGGTGTACAGACGAAAGATTCTGGTTGCTCTGGCCGCTGAAATGGCGCAGCCAGCTGCGCACAGGGATTGAAGATATTTTCGCCAGCAGCTCATCCCCCTGCGTACTGTCCTGCTTGAAGGTGATGCCGAGGATGTCGCCATACTTTATGGTGGTTGAGGTAGATGTACCACCCAGCCGCATATCCAGTCGCAAAGGGATGCTTTGTTCCGCCTTTTTTCCCAGGGGAGCGGGTGTGTCCACGGCCATTCCTTCAAGTGTTGATTGTATCTGCAGCCTGGTTGCTGTTTCCGGGGGGGCGTCCAGCCCGGGTATGGTCAGGGACAGATCCACGTCAGCTGCACCCTGAAGGCCCAGCGGGCCCAGCTGGGGGTACTGCTGCTGCAATCCATGCGCGGGAATCTTGCCTTGGGCCTCGACCAGCGTGGCGTTCCCGGCGGGGCTTATGGAAAGTGATACATCTGCACCCAGGGCTGTGGCCTGAACGTCATCGGCAAATAATCCCTGATTGTTTATTTTCAGTTGCCCTTGCAGATTACTCAGTAGAAGTTGCTGTTGCAGCAGGGTCAGGGAGGCCCCCTGTTTGAAATCAATGGCAATATCAAATTCCGGCGGGGTTGTGTGGGCTGCAAGGGGAATCCCAAGTTGTAGTTGCAAGTCGGAGTTACCGTTGGCCGACAGACCCTTGATCCGGTTTGCAACCGTGTGTTTCAGCGGGGTTTCACGCAAAAGGCGCAGATAGTCGGTCATGGGGCCTGTTGTCTTGCCGCTGATGAGCAAGGGGCTGATTGGGTGCAGGGAGGCGATATTTGCAGTTGCGTGACGAACCTGTGTCTTGTAAATGCGTGCCCGCTTGGCCTGGATGCTCAGGCTGTTGTTATGGAAGCGCACACGGGCTGAGGTGCCTGTTAGTGGCGGCCACTGATCCTGGTAGGCCAGCTTCAGGTCTTTCACATCGAACAGCACTTCAAAATGACCATCGCGGGTTTTGTCAAAAGGGAAATGCCCCGGGGCGAGGGGGCCATAAAACAGGAAACTGCCTTGTGGAACGCTGCCGGACACGATGGCGGCATCCAGCCAGGCAACCAGATTGTCGGACATGATGCCCACCGGATAATACAGCCCGGCTCGTTTTCCGTTGCCATTGCGGAAGTCGGTTTGTATGTCCATGATGGGCGGGTTTCCGGCAGCCTTTTCCACCCGCAGGCGGCTGATCGTCTGCAAATCAGGGCTGTCGGCAAGCAGGTGCTCACTGTGCAATACCCAGCTGTCTTCATCCTTTTTCTGCCATTCGATTTCGCCCTGGAGCAGATGCAGGGGAAGGGGTTGGCGAAACAGGGTCATGAAGCGAATCTGCGCATTCCGTGTGTCCAGGCGCAGCCGGGCCGAGTCTTTGTGCAACAGGATGTTGCCGCTGAAATTGCTGATACCGGGCAGTTCTTCCCGGGGCTGGATCGATAGCCGATGAAATTTGCTGTAAAAGCTTGGGGTGGATGCCAGGTCGCCGAGGTCGATGCTGGCGCGCAGGGAACTCAGCAAGCCACCGGGAGACAGGGCTTCCAGCAGCTTTCTGGTTTCATGATCCTGCGGCAGTAGCGGCAACAGCTTTGCGGCCCCCTGAAGATCAATTTGTGATATGCCCAGCAACAGCTTTCCCTGCTGCATCAGCATTGCCATGTCGGTATCTTTCCACTGATACGTGTCAGCATTCATGCGGAAGTCCTTAAGTTGCAGCTTCCAGCCCGTATCGTGTTTTTCGTAGAGCAGGTCACCCTGCAGGCGGGTGAGCTTAAGGGCTGTGCTGTCGGGGGTATGCAGGTTCACCTCGTCCAGATCGATCAATGCCCTTGTGCTGCGGTGTTGCCCCTGTTCCCAATAGCTCCATGCCTGAAAATTCAGTTGCAGGTTGCTCAGCAGATAGCCGTCGGGGAGATAGGCCTGCAGCAGTTGCTCTGTTTGCAGGCCGCGTCCCTGTGACCAGAACATGCCTGACCAGTTTCCCCGGGAGATCGAGCCATCTATTTCCGCCTGCACCTGAAAGCCCTGTTCAGGGGAAGAGATGCTGAGGCTGCTGTGGTTTCCCCGGGTCAGCATCTTTACGCTCAAATGTCCCTGAAGGATGCGGGCGCCACGTTTTTCGTCCTGAAGATCGATTGTGGTGTCTTCCAGAAAAATATAGGCAGGCAGTTTTCTGTTGCCGCCCGCAAATTGTTGCAGACCGGAGATGCGTGTTTTGCCGGCCGCATCCCGGAGAACCTGGATGCGGGTGCCTTCAAGATGAATGTTGATGGGCAGGTTTTGCTTCCACCAGGGCAATGCCCCCAGGTTTATCCCCACCAGGGCATCCCCCAGAAGCAGCTCCTCCTCATCGCCGAGGGAGAGCTGGCGCACCCAGAGCCGTGGGGTAATGCCTGCCCAGTAGGTTTCGATTTTGCTGAACCGCACCGGGGTGCCGACAACGGCGCTGGCCCAGCGCTCGATGGTTTGCCGGTTGTTTTCTGCATACAGGGCAAAGCCGAAGATCAGCGCCTTTGCAGTTGCGACGAGAATGATAATGAGGCACAGCAGTTGGAAGAGCCGCGTTATCAGATGCTTGAATATTCCCCAGAGCAACTCAATCCGCCTTGTTGGATCGCCTGGCATTCAAACCAGCACCACATCGTACTGCTCCTGGGTATAGAGCGTTTCGGCCTGGAGGCGGATGGGCTTGCCGATGAATTGCTCCAGCTCGGCCAGCTCCTGGGATTCCTCATCCAGCAGCCGGTCCACCACCTCCGGTGAAGCCAGCACCAAAAGCGACTGGCTTTCAAACTGGCGCGCCTCACGCAGTATTTCACGGAAGATTTCGTAACAGGTGGTTTCCGCCGTTTTGATGTAGCCGCGGCCGTTGCAGGTGGGGCAGTTGTCGCAAAGCACATGTTCCAGAGATTCCCGGGTGCGTTTGCGGGTCATTTCCACCAGCCCCAGGGAAGAAACTTCGCAAACGGTGGTGCGTGCATGATCCCTGGACAGCCAGCGATCCAGGGTGCGCATGACCTGGCGCTTGTGCTCCTGCTCGGCCATGTCGATGAAGTCGATGATGATGATGCCGCCAAGATTGCGCAGCCGCAGCTGTCGGCAGATGGCCTGGGCGGCTTCCAGGTTGGTCTTGAAAATGGTTTCTTCCAGATTGTGGTGCCCCACGAAGCCGCCGGTGTTGACGTCGATGGTGGTCATGGCCTCGGTCTGATCCACGATGAGGTGGCCGCCGGATTTCAGATCCACCCGGCGGGCCAGGGCCTTCTGGATTTCGTCCTCTACATTATAAAGGTCGAAAAGGGGGCGCTCGCCGGGATAATACTTCACCAGGGAGGCGATATCCTTGTTGAATTTTTCCGCGAAGTTCACCGCCTTTTCCCAGGTGGAGCGGGAGTCGATGCTGATTTTCTCCACTTCCGGCCCGGCCAGGTCGCGCAAGGCCCGCAGCGCCAGGGGCAAGTCTTCGTGGACGATCTTGATGGTATTGGCGGAGCTGGCTTTTTCCTGGATGCACTGCCACAGGCGTTGCAGGAACAGCATGTCCGTGCGCAGCTCCTCCGCGTCGATTCCCTCGGCCGCGGTGCGGGCGATAAAGCCGCCTTTCAGCCCGCATTCCTCGGAGACCTCCTGCAATATGTTTTTCAGGCGCTGGCGTTCCTCGTCGTCCTCGATCTTCTGGGAAATACCGGTGGTGTTGCTGTTGGGCATGAACACCAGATAACGGGAGGGGATGGAAATATTCGTGGTCAGCCTCGCGCCTTTCGAACCCAGGGGGTCTTTCACCACCTGCACCACGATATAGCTGCCTTCCCTGACCAATTGGGTAATGTCGGTGGACTTGTCGCCGTTGCCGCTGCTGATATCGGCAGCGTGCAAAAAGGCCGCCCGCGCCAGCCCGGCATCCACGAATGCCGCCTGCATGCCGGGCAGCACCCGGCAGACCTTGCCCTTGTAGATATTGCCCACCAGCCCGCGGTTGGAGCTGCGCTCGATCAGCACTTCCTGGACGATGCCGTTTTCGATAAGGGCAACCCGGGTTTCCGGAGGGGTGACATTGATCAGTATCTCTTCGCTCATACCTCTATGTTACACCGACCAGCCGGGGACATTCGCCAGTAATTGTCCGGTTTCGTACAGGGGCAACCCCATGATGCCGGAGTAGCTGCCGGAAATATGCTCGATAAACAACGCCCCGCGCCCCTGTATCGCATAGCCCCCGGCTTTGCCCGCCGGTTCCCCCGTGGCCCAGTAGCGCCGGGCTTCCGCCTCGCTGACGGCGCGAAAGCGCACCTGGCTGCTGCTCAACCGGTAGCGCGTCTTGCCGTCCTGCGCCAGGGCGACGCCGGTGTATACCTGATGCGTGGCCGCCGACAGCAATTGCAGCATTTGCACGGCATGTGCCTCGTCTTCCGGCTTGCCCAGAATGACATCGTTGATGACCACGCAGGTATCGGCGGCCAGCACCGGCAGGGCAGGGGCCAGCTGTTGCCCGGCCCGCACCTTGGCCAGGGTGATGCGTTGCACATACTCCAGGGCCGGTTCCCCATGGAGCGGGGTCTCGTCCACCTCCACGGTGGCCACCTCATGGGCGACGCCGATCTGGTTCAGCAGTTCCCGCCGCCGGGGGGATTGTGAGGCCAGAACAATCATGCGCGGTGGTAGGGGTGGTTGTTGAGGATGCTCCAGGCCCGGTACAACTGTTCCGCAATCACCACCCGCACCAGGGGATGGGGCAGGGTCAACGGAGAAAGCGACCAGAGCTGATCCGCCCGCTCCCGGCATTCCGGCGCCAGCCCCTCCGGGCCGCCCACCAGTAGCGATACATCCCGCCCGTCCGCCATCCAGTTTTGCAATTGCGTGGCAAGGTCTTCCGTGCGCCAGCTGCGCCCGTTGACCTCCAGGGCGATGACCCGGCTGCTCCTGGGAACGGCTTTCAGCATCGCCCTGCCTTCGTCGCGGGCGATGCGGGCAATATCGGCATTCTTGCCCCGGTGCCTGGCGCTGATCTCCAGCAGCTTCAAGGTGCACTCGGAGGGCAGCCGCCGGGCGTATTCCTGGTAGCCCTCCTGTACCCAGCGGGGCATTTTGTCACCTACGGCAATGAGATGGATGTTCATGCGGAGTATTTTACACCGTCGGTCCCGGTAGGTGCTTCTCATGACAGGATTTCCAGTGCATGAACCCATGGACGGGTGAAAGTGGAGCAATGCAGGACAGATGCAGGGATGTATCGTAGTAGAACAATACAGGAGCAGTTGCCGAGGCCGGGATCCCGTGTCGTGACATCGCAAGATTAGATTCGTAGCAGATAAAACCCTTCCCAAACCCGGGTATTTGCCTTGCAAGGCGCAGGGCGGGTACACTGGTGCAAGATTGCCTGGGAGATTTTGATTATTATGGATAGTATGCGCTTGCTCCGTCAGGGGGCACGAGGCAGGAACCAACCCAGCGGGCAGCACAGCGCGCCCGTTCTCTTCCTTTTTTCCCGTGGCGTTCGCCGTGAGCGCCTGATCTTGCCCACTAACAACAGACACCTGCCTAAGCGACTCGTTGTGCCTCAAATGCCGCTGGACTGATATTGATCCTAGGTCTGAATGGTGGACTACTATCTGCTCGTTTTGCGGAAGAAAAGACACAGAGTTTGCACGCATGCTTGAAGGAAAATATGCGGTTATTTGCGAGGATTGCGTTAATAGATATTATGAGGAATTTAACAAAAATGCATAACAAGTGGGTCAACAAGGACTGGCAACTACGCTGCGTTTCGTTGCCACTCTGTTACCCTTGTCGTTTTGTTTCAAAATGACGAACATGGAAGCTGCATACAGAATATCTGAAGATGATTATGTGAGGGCAATGAAGCTCTATAGCAAAATCACTCCGAAACTTGCGGCAATCTATGGAGTGGCGGTCATAGTGCTGTTAGCGCTAGCCATATTTGGGGCTGGTGCAATTAAAGGGGGCGCAATTGGAGGTCTTATCGGAGGCGCAGTTGTAGCCATACTAGGCAAGTATGTTGTAAATCCCATTCTTGCACGCAGGAACTACAGAAAATACAAAGCAATACATGAACCTATAGCCATCAAATTAAAAGAAGAAGGGTTGGAACTTTCAACCGCGGATGGTGCGGGCTTGGTAAGGTGGGATAAAATTCTGAAATGGCGTCAAAATGATGAATATTTGCTTATATATCCAATGCCAAGGATGTACCACATAGTTCCAAAGGCAGTGGCAGAATCTGGCTTTGACTTGGCTTCATTAATCACATCGCTTCAAGAAAGAGTCGGCAAGGAAACATAACATTGCCATAAACTCGGATCCCATAAAGCGCCGCTTGTTCCTCGCTCTGCTTTTTGGGGCCGGTTATGGCTGTCGTTAGATTCAGGCTAGGTCATGGATAAATATAAAGCTAATCAAGAAATAGCTAGAGAAAAAAACCACGAATGTTATGTTCTAGGGTGTAAGGCTTATGATGCTAATGAATTCCATAAGGCAATCACCTTATTTAAGGAGTCATTGGAATATTGGCCAGAAGATCCTCAGGCATGGATGGCTTTGGGGAATTGCTATAGTGAGATAAAAAGATACAAAAAGGCAGAAAAATCGTATCGACAAGCGTTGGCATATTCAGGCAACCAAGAAAAAGAAAACATATTGTTTAATCTGGGAAATAGCTTGTTCGATCAGGGTCAATATTCCGAAGCAATTGGGTGTTATGAACTCATAAAACCAGGAACTGAATTGTGGCGTAAGGCAAAGCGCAACGTCGAATTATCAAATAATAGGAATCTCTAGAAAATCAATTCTAGGCCATTAGTGCCTGATAAAAAACAAATGGTTATGGTTCAATAAATGTCGGACTAGTCTAATTTTTAGAGACACCCTAATAAAAATGAATCTAACACACGCCCTGATGTAGCCCGTCAACAAAAATCTGTTATTTAGCCAGTTCTGCAACGAGTGGTGGTCTCTTGGCCTTCAAGGCCACCAGATACTTAGCTTCATCGTAGGGTTTGCGATCCTGCCAGAAGGATACGTATCCACTTGAACGCCAGGGCACGAATGGCCATCTGGTGAGTCTTTTCTTTCTCCCCTCTGGGCCTGGTAAAAGGCCCGCGCCCAGAAGGAAAAGCGCACCGTCTGGTTGGTCCATTCGATGAAGGATTGTCGCGGGATCTGTGCAGGGACTCTTGGGTAACTGATGATCCTACCGCAACGGTTATAAAGGACGTTATATGAAGAAAACATACTCCGTGCTTATCTTAGTCATGTGGCTTCTTCCATTATCTGTATTTGCTTGTGCAGACACAGAATCTGACTGTGGGACGCCAACAGCTTGGCACGAAGGAAATCGTATTGAGCTCAACATGAATGATGATCAAAGTCAGAATAAATCACACTGGCTAATGAAGCTGTATTCTGGAAACGATATCATCATAGAGAAAGATGAACGATATCAAGGTAAATCAATAAAAGGTACGCTGGGTATTATTGGCGGAAGGATGATGATAACAAATGGGTTAGAGTTAAAGAGCGGCTATGAGATAGATGCCGCAGATGGCCCAGCATTGATGATTCAACTGTTGTTACGCCTATTGAGTGAAGTGGTAGCTGAAGGCCCTTCTAAAATATCAAAACCAATAGATATCAATCACAGAGAAAAAGATAAGGACATAAAATTGGTGACAGCCGCAGCTTCGGCAGTTTTTGGTGCTCCGTGGTCTGTCACGGGAAATCTCGCACCAGTCCAAGGTTCGAGTATTGTTTATCACTTAAGGTTTACAGCAAAGGTTGGTGAAAGCGACTATACGCTAACGTTTTCCGGTACTTGGACCAAAGATAATACAATGGACATTCTTAGTGGTGATAAAAAGATTGAAGGATGGCAGGTATATAAAATTGGTCCATATATGAAGAAATACAAAGGTGGCACTATATTTGATTACGGAGCACAGCCAATATCCGAATCTTTCAAAAATGTATCCGCGATAAGGCGCTATATACATGAACAAGAAAAGCCTATAGAGGCAAATTAACTTGGATCGTAAAAAGCTACGCCGTGCTCCGCTTTTTGCGTCTGGTTATTTGCAACATTATGTGTAAATAGAGAGGGAGTGGAAAATAATGAGTGCATTAATGCGATGGTTGATTGCAATATATATTGCATCAGTAATGTACTATTTTTTTGTTACAATTTCTTCTTCTATTGATTGGCCAAATTATGTGGATTTTCTGTTGTATGTGATGTCGATAGCAATGGGGTATTTTTTTTGGATAGCTACAAAAAATATAAAAACAGAAAAAGGGCTGCTGAGATATATTGTTATCGGTATAGGTTCCTTTGGGTTGGTGTCGTTGATTTATGGGGTTATCATTCCTATGGCGCTTTCACCTAATTCAGGCCAAGAGGTTATAGCAGGATTATTTTATATCTTGCCTTGGGGCGTTATTGTCGGAGGTGTATTTGGATCTATATTTTGGGTCTATAATCAAAGGAAAATTGAGGGTAGTGAAAAATATACATAAGGGCATCTCTATTAATTGTCCCTAATCCTGTAAAATAGCAGAATCACGGTAGAACAGGAATGAATCAATGCGCCCTATCTTTTTTGATCAGCGTAACAGAGTCGGCTCTTTCATTTTGCATTCAGGCGTTGTAAGTTGAGAAGGCATATGAGAGTTTGGCTTACAGTATGAAAGCGATAGGAGAGCATTTTAACTAAGTACTACGAATATGAAAATTATTGTAGATGATTTGTCTGGTAAAGAAATAGAAAATTTTCTTAATGAACATATTGAAGACATGAAAGCAACATCCCCACCTGAAAGTAAACATGCCCTTGATATAAATGAATTGAGAAAATCGGAAATAACATTCTGGTCAGTCTATGAATCAGGTAATTTAATTGGTTGTGGTGCGCTCAAGCATGTGGATGACTATTATGGGGAAATAAAATCAATGCGCATAGCTCTGGGCAGTCGAGGTAAAGGAATTGCTTCACAATTATTGCGGCATATATTAAATGAAGCTATTGATCGAGGTTACGATAAAGTCTGTTTAGAAACGGGTTCCATGTCTTTTTTTGATCCGGCTAGGAGGTTGTACACTAAATTTGGTTTTACTGAGTGTTTGCCTTTTGGTGAGTATAAAGAAGATCCAAATAGTGTGTTTATGGATAAGTTACTATAATGATCCCTAATAGGAATCTCAAGGGGGCTCTGAAAGAGCCTTTAATTCTGATGCAGTACACTAGGTATGCAGAATGAGCAAAAGGATATCTTTAGCGAACTCAATGCCTTTGACGGTAGGTGTGATAATGGGGGCATTTGTCGCATGTTATATGCTCGCCGCTTTAATTGCCGAGACAAGGATCGGTCGCCCCAGCTCAACCGCAGCAATTGGATTTTTATTCGTTCCAGTATACAGCGGGATTGTTGCTCTTGTTGGTGTCGGCATAGGATTCCTTGTTCGAGCAGGACTTAAGAATAGAGGAGAAAAAGACAACATTCCCATAAAACACTTCCTTCTTAAGTCAGCTATTGTCCTTATTATTACCTCTGGCTTGGCTGCCGCAATCGGCATAAAGGGGGTTGTCGATTATGAAACTCTTAATGTTCCACAGCTTTTGAGTAATTCCGGGGAATTACATAGGACAGAGCTATTTCGTGAAGACACACCATCTGTTGAAGCCCATGCAAAGCTTATTTGGGATTTCCAAAATGAGAGTATTGAAGCAATAACCTGGAATGGTTCTGAGGTAATAGCAAATGTAACCCAGTCAACAAAACTGGATTTAAACGTCAAAGGGATAGGAGTATTACATTATGATGTTGGGCGCTATAGTTATTTATCAGAAATAGCGGCCATGCCATTCCCGGATGACTCCGATACAGATAACTATTTTGCGGTCTTAGCAAAACTAAGGCCCACATCCTTTAGGTCAATGCTTCTGATTTATGATGCAAATGGAAAGCTAGTGTATGAGGAACTACTCAGGCGTTGTGGAAGAAAACAGTATATGGGAATAGTTGATGGTATTGACGAGCAGTATCTAATTGTAGATGTGTGTTCACCGATATCGGTTCAGGCTAAAAGGCCTCACCCCGCCCCCTACGTTGGCGGGTAATCTTAGTCGTTATATATACATGGAGGTTTCAAGTGTCATTTATTTCTAAATTTGGTAAAGGCCTTAAAGGTGCAATAGAGGCCGTAAATTCCGATGAATATCATATTCAAGGAGTAAAGGCCAAATGTATACATTGTGGGCACAGTCATTTTGAGCTCGGTAATGCTCAATTAAGAACCGCCGGCATGATTTTTCTTAACTTAGATTGGGCAAATGACAGTGCATCGCTATTATTTTGTAAAAATTGTAGCTTTATAATGTGGTTTAAAGCAGCGCCAAAAAAGATCATCTAGAAAAACACCGGCTAAACCATACCCTTAGGGAATCTCTGATCAAGTTATGAACTCGCATCTTGCAAGCAAAATGCCCGGGCTCTGTGTTGCAAATCTTCGCGATAGCCTGCTATTACGTGCGATTCGCGCCTTGATCCAGGACATTTTGGTCTGCAATCTGCTTTGTCCAGACTTAATCAGAGCTTCCTTAGGCAGTCCGTCAGGAAGGATCAATCGAGTCCGATCCGAATGGCACTTACCTAAAGCAAAAAACCATGGTCCGGTGCAGGCTGGAATCTGGAGTCCCGGAATTGTGCGGGCATCCTGGATCCCGGCCTCGGCAATTACTCGACAACTGCTCCTGCATTGCTCTACCTTCACCCATCCATGGGCTCGTGTGCCGGTGTGACCAAAACCGAATCATTCGATGCGCCCAATAAAACAAGGGGATTATCCATGCCACATATTATTGTTGAATACCCGGAGCAGCTACTGGAAGATGCTGAAGCTCATGCCATATTGCAAGTAATACACCGTTCTATTGCGGATAGCGGATTATTTCATGAGAGCCAGATTAAAACGCGAGCTTATCCATTTCGAGCATTTACCAATGCAGGGGGGAGTGATGCATATATTCATATACAGGCAAGAATCAAATCCGGCAGGGATGCGGACAACAAGAAACGCCTGGGTGAAGTGATTTTGTCGGGGATAAAAACCTTGAATATACAGGCTTCGGTGGTTACAGCCGAAGTGATCGATATGGATCGGGATTCGTATGGCAAGTATGCGCCAAATTAGGGCCTGTTATACCTTAAACCTCCACCGTCTATGGCGCACAAGGGTTCCCGGGGCAATGCGTTCAGCGTGAACCTGCCGGGCGCGGCCATCTTCCCGGTTTCCGGGTCGGTTCGCATGGCTGGAATTCTCATCGCAGAAAACCTCCGTCTTTTGCAGTAGAGGGGATTGCGGAAATGCTAAACTGCGCATGATTTCCCCTCAATTTCGGCCATAGAGCATGCCTGACAAACCCGATCTCATTCTGGTGGATGGTTCTTCCTATCTGTTTCGCGCCTTTCATGCCCTGCCGCCCCTGGCCAATTCCCGTGGGGAGCCGACGGGGGCGATTGTCGGCGTGGTGAACATGCTGCGCAAGCTCATCAACGACTATCAGCCAAAATACATGGCGGTGGTGTTCGATGCGCCGGGCAAGACGTTTCGTGATGATCTCTATGCAGACTACAAGGCGAACCGCCCGCCAGCGCCGGAAGAGCTGGTTGCGCAGATCAGCATGCTCCATGATATCGTCGAAGCCATGGGCCTGCCGCTGTTGATGGTGGAAGGGGTGGAGGCGGATGATGTTATCGGCACCCTGACCCGGCAGGCCGCGCAGCAGGGTATGGCCACCCTGGTTTCCACCGGCGATAAAGACATGGCGCAGTTGGTGGACGGCCATGTCAGCCTCATCGACACCATGAGCAACCGCTACATGGATGAAGCGGGGGTGGAGGAAAAGTTCGGGGTAAAGCCGGAGCAGATCATCGACTACCTGGCGTTGGTGGGGGATGCATCGGACAACATTCCCGGTGTACCGAAATGCGGCCCCAAGACCGCGGCAAAATGGCTGGCGCAGTACGGTACGCTGGACGAGTTGACCGCCCATGCGGAGCAGATCAAAGGCAAGATCGGCGAGAGCCTGCGGGCCGCGTTGTCGCAACTGCCGCTTTCCCGGCAACTCACCACCATCAAGACGGACGTGCCTCTGGGTCTCGGGCCGGAACAGTTGCAGCCCCGGGAGCCGGATGTGGAAAGGCTTCGGCAACTGTATCAGCGCATCGAGGCCAACCGGTTGCTGGCCGCGCTGGATGATGCCGCATCACCGGAACAGCCTTCCGCCGTTGCGCAAAACCAGCACTATGAAATCGTGCTGGAAAAGCGTGATTTTGAACGCTGGCTGAAGCAGTTGCACCAAGCTGATCTGTTCGCCTTTGATACGGAAACCACCGGCCTGGACTACATGCAGGCAGAGCTGGTGGGGCTATCTTTTTGCATCGAGCCCGGCAAGGCCGCCTATGTGCCCGTGGCGCACAGCTACCCGGGGGCGCCCCGGCAACTGGACCGGGACTGGGTATTGGCGAAGATAAAGCCCCTGCTGGAGGATGCCCGGCGGGAAAAGGTCGGGCAGAACCTGAAATACGACATGAGTATCGTCGCCCGCTATGGTGTCGATTTGCAGGGCATTCGGTTCGATACCATGCTCGAATCCTATGTGCTGGATTCCACCGCCACCCGCCATGACATGGACTCCCTGGCGAGGAAATACCTCAACCTAGAAACCATATCCTTCACCGACATCGCCGGCAAGGGCGCCAAACAGCTGACCTTCGACCAGATCGACCTGGAGCAGGCCGGGCCTTATGCGGCGGAAGATGCGGACATCACCCTGCGGCTGCACCAGGCCCTGTGGCCACAGCTGCAACAGCTGGACGGCTTGCGCAAGGTTTACGAAGAGATCGAAATGCCCCTGGTGCCGGTATTGTCGCGCATGGAGCGCACCGGCGTACGCATCGACACAGACCTGCTGCAACAACAAAGCAGGGAGCTGGCGGAAAAACTCCATGCCCTGGAGCAACGCGCCTACGAGATTGCCGGCCATGCCTTCAATCTTGGTTCGCCCAAGCAGATCGGCCATATCTTTTTTGAAGAGCTGGGCATGGAAGTGGTGAAGAAAACCCCCAAGGGCGCGCCGTCCACCTCGGAAGAGGTGTTGCAGATCCTGGCCGACAAGGGGGAAGAGCTGCCGGCGGTGATCCTGGCGCATCGCGGCCTGGCCAAGCTCAAGAATACCTATGTGGACAAGCTGCCGGAAATGCGCGATCCGGAAACCGGGCGGGTGCACACCAGCTACCATCAGGCCGTGGCCGCCACCGGGCGCCTGAGTTCGTCTGACCCCAACTTGCAGAACATCCCCGTGCGCACGGAAGAAGGGCGGCGTATCCGCAAGGCCTTCGTCGCCGAGCCGGGGTTCGTGATGCTGGCGGCGGATTACTCCCAGATCGAGCTGCGCATCATGGCCCATCTGTCGGGTGACGAAGGGCTGCTGCGGGCCTTTTCCGAAGGGCTGGACATCCACCGCGCCACCGCCGCCGAGGTGTTCGGCGCGGACGCCCCCGAAGCCGTCACCGACGAGCAGCGCCGCCGCGCCAAGGCCATCAATTTCGGCCTTATCTACGGCATGTCTGCCTTTGGCCTGGCGAAACAGTTGGGGATAGGCCGCCAGGAAGCCCAAGAATATGTGGAGCTGTACTTCAACCGCTATCCGGGGGTAAAGGAATTCATGGATCGCACCAGGGAACAGGCCCATGAAGATGGCTTTGTGGAAACCCTGTTCGGCCGCCGCCTCTATTTGCCGGAGATCAACTCTCGCAACGGCATGCGCCGGGCGGCGGCAGAGCGCACCGCCATCAACGCCCCCATGCAGGGCACGGCTGCAGACATCATCAAGCGCGCCATGATCCGCATGGACGCCTGGTTGCAGGAAGAACGGCTCCCGGTGCACATGGTCATGCAGGTGCATGATGAACTGGTGTTCGAGGTAAAGAGCGAGGAAGTGCAGCCCATGCGGGAAGCGATCCGGAAAATTATGGAAGATGCCGCGGAACTGAATGTTCCCCTGGTAGTGGATGTGGGTATTGGCGACAACTGGGAGGAAGCCCATTGATGCAGGCTGCTTGAGGTATTGTCTTGAATGCCGCTTCCCGGAGGGGAAGGTGGTTTTTATTGATTGACAATTATCAATAGAATAAAGCAATTACGGGCATGCGCACAATCAATTGGAAATTGTGTCCTTGTGCCCATATTCTGTATCCCAACGCCGGTGCTGTCCGGCAACAGAAAGTGAAATTCAATAATTCTAGGAGATACGGAAAATGACAAATGAAACACTTCAACAGGCGCCTGCCATGCCTCGCCTCAACGAACCTGCGCCTGCTTTCGAGGCGCCCACTACCGATGGCGTAAAGAAGCTGGAAGACTACCGCGGGAAATGGCTGGTGTTGTTTTCCCACCCGGCGGATTTTACCCCGGTCTGCACCACGGAATTCATCGCCTTCGCCAAGCGTCACGCAGACTTCAAGGCCCTGAACACCGAGTTGCTGGGTTTGTCCATCGATAGCCATTACAGTCATGTGGCCTGGATGCGCAATATCAAGGAGAAGTTTGGCGTGGAGATTCCCTTCCCCATCATTGCAGATCTGAAGATGGACGTGGCCCGGGCCTACGGCATGATTCACCCCGGTGCGGCGGATACCTCTGCGGTGCGGGCGACCTTCATCATCGATCCTGAGGGCGTTTTGCGGGCCATGGTTTACTATCCCATGACCAACGGGCGTTCCATCGACGAGTTCCTGCGCCTGATCAAGGCCCTGCAGACCTCCGATGCCAACGGCGTGGCCACGCCTGAGAACTGGCAGCCAGGTGACAAGGTCATCGTGCCTCCGCCAGCCAGTGCCGAGGCCGCCGAGGCGCGTATGTCAGAAGGATACGAATGTACGGATTGGTACTTCTGCAAACGTGACCTGTAACATGCAGTGATCATCAGGCCGCTGCGCAATTCCGTGCAGCGGCTTTATTGTGAGGAAAACAGCAATAGCTGCTGCCGCAGATCCGGCCAGGCTGAAAACTTCTTTTCCACCATATTTCGGTAGCGTGCAAGCAAAGACTGGGGATAGTCATAGTGTCTGTCGATGTCGAACGCTTCCTGCACCACGCTGATCCAGGCGGGGTCAGGCGTTAACAGCAGAAATTGCGCCAGCTTCCGGGCGTGTTCCGCGGTAAAGTCGTTCTCCAGAAAGTAAAAGAACCGCTCCGGGTGTTTTTCCTGCAAGCCTTTGACCCAGTGGATTTCATCCAGAATGGCTTCGAGCACCCTTTCGGTATCGGGATTCTTTCCCAGATCAAACAACCTGGCGTGCCCGGTGCGCAGATTGGAAATGGCGCAGTCCAGAGGATTTCTTACCGGAAGCAGGAAGCGCAGCCGGGGTTCCCGGGCAAACAGCGCATCCAGATCGATGCTGTTGTTGCGGATATGCAGGGAGGTGCGCAGAGACTCTTTCCAGAACAGGCAGCGGATGTCTTCCTTGACCAGAGCATCGCCAAAGTGCTGGCGGTAGAGCTTGCCCAGTTTGTGCTTTTCGTCAAAGGCGTGGGAATGCACGATGGAGCCTCCCGCCTTGCCTCTTTTGCCCTTGGTGGAAATGGCGATGGCGTAGCGCAGAAAGTTGTCCAGGGTTTCCTTTTCGTAATCCAGCAGAAAATCCAGCCGCGGATCACCGAGCATGCGGGCGCCGCCGTGATTGAGCACCTGGCAATGGGGGTGGAGGAAGAGTAGGGAGGCGCTGAGGGTGGTGAGGTTGCGATAGGGTCCCAGGGCCAGGCATAGGGTTTTCACCCCGGATATGTCAATCGCCTGCGCATCGATGAGATCCTGGTTCTTTTCTTTTTCCAGCCGGCGGAGCTCCAGTTTTTGTCGCAGTTTCTTTGGCAGCAGATGCACGCTAATATCCGGGAATGAATGTTGCGCCCGATTGTAACCAATCCCGTTGGGGGAGATAAGCAGATTTGACCCGTCAAAGTGATGCTTTGTCTGCGTTGCCGGTTACCACGCTCAAGGGGGTGGGGCCAAAAAGTGCCGAGCGCCTTGCCCGTTTGGGAATCAGACAGGTGCAGGATATCCTGTTTCATCTGCCCCTGCGCTACCAGGATCGCACCCGCGTTACTCCCATGGCGGTATTGCGCCCTGGTGACGAGGTGGTGATTGAAGGGGAAGTGGAGCATGTGGAAATCCGTTTCGGCCGGCGGCGCTCCCTGCTGATACACCTGTCCGATGGTGGCAGCCGCGTCATTCTGCGTTTTTTCCATTTCAGTGCGGCGCAGAAGAATGCGCTCAAACCGGGACTGGTGTTGCGCTGCTTCGGCGAAGTGCGCAACGGCCCTGCCTGTCTTGAATTGATCCATCCGGAGTACCGGCTGGTGGGTGAAAATGATCCGGAAGTGGTGGAAGAGACGCTGACGCCGGTTTATCCCACCACCGAAGGCATGCATCAGATCAGCTGGCGGGATCTGACCGGAAAGGCGCTGGAGCTGCTGCAAGGCAGTGATCAGGGGCTGCAGGAATGGCTGCCCCCCGCCTTGTTGCAGGAGTTTTCCCTGATGGAGCTCACCGTGGCGATTCGTTACCTGCATCGCCCACCAAGGGATGCCGAGCAACAGCTGTTGCTCGACGGCGTCCATCCGGCGCAGCAGCGTCTGGCGTTCGAAGAACTGGTGGCGCATCAATTGAGCTTGCGCCAGGCCCGCCAGCTGCAGCGCCGCAAACAGGCGCCCCGGCTGACGGGAGACGGAAAGCTGCAGCAGCAGCTTGAACAAGCCCTTCCCTTTACACTGACCGGGGCGCAGCAGCGGGTGCTTGGCGAGATTGCTGTGGATCTGCAGCAGATAGTGCCCATGCTCAGACTGGTACAGGGGGATGTGGGCTCGGGCAAAACCATTGTCGCCGCCGTGGCCGCACTACAGGCCATGGAAGCCGGATTTCAGGTGGCGTTGATGGCGCCTACGGAGCTGCTGGCCGAGCAGCATCTGAAAAATTTTCTGCACTGGCTGGAGCCGCTGGGTGTCAGGGTGGGATGGCTGTCGGGGCGGGTCAAGGGCAAGGCCAGGCAAGCGCTGCTGCAACAGCTGGCGGATGGTGATCTTTCCCTGCTGGTCGGCACCCAGGCTTTGTTTCAGGAAGATGTGCGCTATCATTCCCTGGGGCTGGTGATCGTGGACGAGCAACATCGCTTTGGCGTCCACCAGCGGCTGGCGTTACGGGAGAAAGGCGGCAGCGGCCGGTTCACGCCCCATCAGTTGATCATGACGGCGACGCCCATTCCCCGCAGCCTGGCCATGACCGCGTATGCGGATCTGGATTTGTCCGTAATCGACGAACTGCCTCCCGGGCGCACCCCGGTGCAGACCCTAGTGGTGTCGGATGCCCGTCGGGAGGAAATCATACAGCGGGTGCGCTCCGCCTGCGCCAGGGGTCGTCAGGCGTACTGGGTTTGTACGCTCATCGAGGAATCCGAAGCCCTGCAGTGTCAGGCGGCGGAAGAAGTGACGCAGCAACTGTGCGAAGCCCTGCAGGGTTTGCAGGTGGGTCTGGTGCACGGGCGCATGTCCGCGGCGGACAAGGAACAGGTCATGGCTGCTTTCAAGGCGGGGGAAGTGCAACTGCTGGTCGCCACCACTGTCATCGAAGTGGGGGTGGATGTGCCCAACGCCAGCCTCATGATCATCGAGAATCCTGAGCGTCTGGGGCTGTCCCAGTTGCACCAGCTGCGGGGAAGGGTGGGGCGCGGCAGCGTGGAAAGCCATTGTGTGCTCATGTATCACCCGCCCCTGGGTCAGCAGGCGAGAGAAAGGCTGGCGGTGCTGCGGGAAAGCAGCGACGGCTTCGTGATTGCCAGAAAGGACTTGCAGCTGCGCGGGCCGGGAGAAGTGCTGGGGGTGCGCCAGACCGGGGAAATGCAATTCCGTGTGGCGGATATCCTGCGCGACCAGCCCTTGCTGGATGCCACCCGGCGGGTGGCCGACAGATTGCTGGCCGAGCACCCGGAGAGCGTGCAGCCGTTGGTGAATCGCTGGTTGGGAGTGAACACCCGCTATGCGGGGGTATAGGGGCGTGTGAGCCGGAAGCTCCTTTGGGTAGTGGCCGACCTGCAAGAAAACCCTGGTTGCCCTGTCGTGCCGTCACCCCGGCTCGCGCCGGGATGACGACATGATCAACGCTTCCTTGGCTATATTTCCCGGTGGCCGGGTGCGGTGTCCCGGTTAACGGGTCAGGTAATCGGAATGCACCCAGCCCTGTTGCCCTCCGGCATCCACTTCCCACCAGGGGCCGCTTTTTGCGCCGGTGGGCAGGACGGAAGTGCCCTTGGGCAGGGTCTTCAGCACCGGGGCAGAGGTTCTGGGGCCGCCGCGCAGGTTCAGTCTTCTGGATGTGTAGAAGCCTGCGTTGTCGGCGCCAGCGGCGCTGCCCACCGGAATGGCGCCCAGCTGTCTGGCCAGATTGTTGTGGGCGTCCAGCAGGGCCGCTACGGTGATCTTGCCGATATCCGTGTTCTCATAAGAACCGCCGAGTCCGGCAACCGGGCCGGCCCAGCCGAATCCGCCCCAGCTGATGTCGCTCTTTTTGGCGCTGCCCTGGGCGACGGCTTCCTGTACGCCGGTGCGTACATTGGTGGCGGTGAGCATAACTTCTGATTCCAGGTTCTTGGTTCTCAGCCCACCGGCGATGACCCCTGCTGCACCAGGCAGAAGACCACCCAGCCCGCCGAAGGCGCCGCCGGCATTGGCGTTCTTGCGCAGGATGGTGGGGGTGATGATGTAATCGGCGGCAACCATTTGTCCGGAACCCATACGGCTGTCTTTTTGCAGTTCGCCTCCCCTGGCCATTTGCCGCTCGCGCTGCAGGGCGCTGGAGGCGCGTCCCCGGTCAACCACGCGGAAGCAGTTGCTTTGCGCCATCAGCAGGCGCAGCACCGGCACCGGGCTGGTCAGCCCGTAGGACATGTAGTAACGGTCTTCCGGCTCCAGCAATGCTGCGGTGCCAATGGGGCGGGCGCAACGAAACAGCTGCTCCGATTCACCCTGGGCGCCTGCGGCGCCGGCAGAACCCGTAACCGTGCTCGATCCCCCACCCAGTTTGGTTTCGTTGGAGACACAGCCGCCAAGCAACAGGCTGCTTGCGGCAAACGACAGGGCAATCCATTTTGTAGAGTGTGACAGGCATGTTTTCATTTGTTTTCTTTCTCCTTGAGGGTGGGGTGTTTTGCGTACTATAGCGAAAATAAACCGATTCATAAAAGGGTAAAAAGAGGATAAAGGCAAATACGAGACATGGAGCCACCGAGGAGAGTCGAACTCCTGACCTACGCATTACGAATGCGTTGCTCTACCGGCTGAGCTACGGTGGCTGAAAAGCCCGGATCTGCAGGCGCAAGGCTTGCCTATGGTTGCAAGCGCAAAAAGAATCCCTGTGAAATTATAAGGTAGATTTTGCTGTCCACCAATGTATTATGATCAAATAACATACTAAAACACTAGGTAATTAAGAGGGCAGTGAGAAACATGAATATTGAAATACCAGCACGGGACGGGGATGGTTATCTTCTGGATATGAACGATTGGACGCCGGAAATCGGGCAGGCCATGGCGGAAGCCGATGGTTTCGATATGACGGATGAGCGCTGGGAGCAGTTGCTCAAGGCCCGGGAGTATTTTGAAGAACATGCCATGGTACCTCCCATCCGCAAGTTCGCCAAATACATTGGCATCGACAAGAAAATCCTGTTCAAGCAATGGATGACAGGGCCCATGAAGCCCATCAGCAAATATGGCGGCATGCCCAAGCCTACAGGATGCGTGTAGCCTGAGCTGCAGTTTCCGGGAAAAGCACCTTTGCGGCGCTTCTCCCGGTTAGTGCATTACCTTGTCCTTGGACAGATTTCCTCGCTGGAAAAGAAATAGGCGATTTCCGTTGCTGCTGTTTCCGGTGAATCCGATCCGTGTACCGCGTTTTCGTCGATGGTGCTGGCGAAATCGGCGCGGATGGTTCCCGGAGCCGCTTCTGCAGGATTGGTCGCGCCCATGATTTCACGGTTCTTCGCAATGGCATCTTCGCCTTCCAGGCATTGCACCATCACGGGGCCGGACGTCATGAATTCCACCAGATCGCCAAAGAACGGGCGATCCTTGTGTACCGCATAGAAGCCTTCGGCCTGTTCCCGCGACAGATGCAACATTTTCGCGGCGATGATTTTCAACCCGCCTTTCTCGAAGCGCGCATAAATCTCGCCAATTACGTTCTTCGCCACTGCGTCAGGCTTGATGATTGAAATTGTTCGTTCTGTTGCCATCGGTTTTTCTCCGGGTTAGGTTATAAATTCTGATCGTTTCGTTGTTCGGTCTGGATGGACTGCACGCCGGGTTAATAAGGCAATACGCCTTGAAACTCCAGGGTCTGCAGTTGTCCGCCAGAACTTCCAGGCGGGGTAGTTTACCTTGCTATCGGCTGTTTTTCAGCAGCGGAGCTGTTGCTCAGGCGGCCTGGCGCCGTTGGCGAGCTTTCCACATATCGTAATCCAACTGCATGCCTGCCCATATTTCGGTGCGGCCGCCGTTTTCTGCGCCCAGCCAGGCTTCGATTTTCAATGCCATCTCCGGGGATATGCCGCTTTTCTTGCCTTCGAGAGAAAATCGCTCAAGTCCCTTGTGCCGAAAGCGTTTGATCATGAGTTGGCTGTATCGTGTATCGCAACGCTTTGCAATGGGGCGTTTTACCATCCTTTTGGTTATGAAGGACACTCCATGGTAAGGCAGTGTGCTCTGCCGGGCTTAGCGAAAGGTGATTTTACCCTGTTCCATCGATAGCTGACGCTGGCCGGCGAGCAGTTCCCGCAGGGGCTCGCCGGCAAGAGATTTGCGCCAGCCCTGGAGCAGCGGGGTCTGGCTTTCACCATTGAGCAGCGCCAGCAGATCCTTGCGGCTGGCGATGACCTGTGGCGACAGGCCGGCTTCATGGGCGATGAGGCGCAGGGCTGCGCCAAGCAGATCCAGAACGGCTTCTTGTTCGGGATCGGGTCGAGTGGCGGGGCGTTTGTCCTTTGGCCACTGGTCTTTTGGCAGTTGCAGCGCTTGTTGAATCCGTTTGAGTACGGCCTCGCCATTCTTGCGCAGAAAGCCTCCATCGACGCCGCGGATTCGCTCCAGCTCCGGGACGGTTTTCGGCGAGCGCCGGGCAAGCTCCAGCAGCACATCATCCTTGAGTATCCAGCGTCTTGGCAGGTTTTTCGCCAGCGCCTGCTGTTCCCGCCAGGCGGCCAGCGCCTGCAGAACCGCCAGCTTGACGCCCTTGAGGTGCTGGAATCCCTTCACTTTTTTCCACATTTCCATGGGTTCCAGGGAGTAGGTTTGCGGGTTGGCCAGGGATGCAAACTCGGCCTCCAGCCAGGCGAGCCGGTGCATTTTTTCTAGCTGCGATTTCATTTTCAGGTAGGCCCGGCCAAGGTAGATGACATCATCCAGCGCATAGCGCAGCTGCGCCTTGTCCAGGGGGCGGCGCGACCAGTCGGTGCGTGAGTGATCCTTGGGAAGCTCGGTCTTGAGCACCTGCTGGATCAGCTTGCCATAGCCGACCTGGTCGCCCAGCCCCAGCAAGGCGGCGGCGGGTTGGGTGTCGAACAGGGGCTGGGGCAGGGTGTTCCAGGCATTCAGAAAGATCTCCATGTCCTGGCGGGCGGCGTGAAAAACCTTTTCGATGCGTGGATTCATCAGCAGCTCCTGCAAGGGAGCAAGATCGGCGATGGCCATGGGGTCGATGGCCGCCGCCACTTCATCATTCGCCACCTGAATCAAACACAGCTGGGGGAAGTAGGTGCGCTCGCGGAGGAATTCCGTATCGACAGCAAGCCAGGGGCTGTCTGCGACCGTGTGGGTGAATTCCTCGAGCTGCTGCGCTGTTTCTATGAATCGTTCCTGCATGATGCACCTGTTGTGGAAGAGGGATGGGTAATTATTAACCTGGCACCAATATATACCATGTTCAGGGCGTCAGGCAGGTGTCAGAACAAGGCGCAGCGCGCAGGCAAGGGTTGTTCCCTTGTCAAGCGTTGCAACGCCGTACTGGCGCCTGCCTGACGCCCCTAACTTATTGTTATATATTGAAAGGTCGTCGCCTGCTGGCCCGCGGACTGCGTTAGATCCACTGGCTTTAGAATGGCTAAAGCGGCGTGGCTCCGCCTTGCCGCGAACCAGCAGGCAACGACTGAACATGATATCTATTGATGCCAGGTTAATAACCCGGCGACATATAGTGTTGCCGGGTTAATATGATACCTGTATTGTCAGCAAGCAACGATGATTATGCACATACATATACTGGGTATCTGCGGCACTTTCATGGGCGGGATCGCACAGATCGCC
>JAMOLT010000034.1 GCA_027068915.1 Sedimenticola sp.
TCCATCTCGCCCAAGTGCTGGCGCACGGCGATCCACGCCCCCAGAATGCCCAGCAGGATGCTGGTGCCGATGACGCCGAAAACGGTTGTCATCGCCAGGCCGCTGAGCTGGAAATTGCTCTGGTACAGTGCCGCCAGGTGGCTGACCGGGTTCTGCAGGGCTCGGGCCGAGAGCAGAATCAGCGCAATGGCGATGAGGCTGCCGAAAAGGCCGTACCAGAAACCCTCGTACAGAAATGGTCGGCGGATGAAGGCGTTGCTTCCTCCCACTAGTTTGATGATCTCGATTTCATTCCTGCGCCCCTGTATTTCCAGTCGAATGGTGTTGCCGATAATCAACAGCACGGCCAGGGAGAGCAGCAGCGCCAGCACCAGGGCGGCGCGCTGGATGACATGGGTAATGCCTTGGAAGCGCTCCACCCATTGCAGGTCTGCCAGGGCCAGCTCCACCTCGGGGTGGCTTTCAAGCTTTTGTAGAAATGCCTGTAGTTTTTTTGCAGGGATTTTGGCGTCCCGGGGATAGACGAGCAGCACATGGGGCAGAGGGTTGTCATCCAGCAGTTCCAGTGCGGAGGCAAAATCAGAGTGCTGGCGGAATTCTTCCATTGCCTGTTGCGGCGAAATATGCCGGATATCACGAATGGTTTGTTCGGTCTGCAAAGTGCGGACAAGGGTCTTTACGGCTTTTTCATCGGTGTTTTCCTTGAGGAAGACAGAAATGCTGGCGCCGCTATCCCACTGGGAGACAAGCTGCTGCAGGTTGTTGACCAGCAGGTGCAGGCTCAGGGGCAGGGCGATGGCGATACCGAGCACCAGCAGGGTCATGAGGCTGCCCAGAGGGCGCTGCCACAAGCGTCCAAGGCTGGAAAACAGCACCTGGGCATGGCGGGCCAGCCAGGTTGCGGGGCGCAACCTTCTGTTGAATCCCTGTTGCCGTTTACGTGCTTTCACTGCCGCGACTGTCTCGTAACAAACGGCCCTGCTCCAGGGTGAGGATGCGTTTTTGCATGGATTCCACCAGTGCCAGATCATGGGTGGCGATCAGCAGGGTGACGCCTACCTGATTGAATTCCTGAAATAGCTGCATGATTTCATGGGAAAGTGCTGGATCCAGGTTGCCGGTTGGCTCATCCGCCAGCACTACGGGGGGCTTGCTGACGATGGCGCGGGCGATGCCTACCCGTTGTTGCTCGCCGCCGGAAAGGGTCACAGGCAGCACCCGTGCCTTTTTCAACAGGCTTACCTTGTCCAGGGCAGCCTGCACCCTGCGGCGGATTTCCTGGCGCCCCAGGCCCGCCACCACCAAGGGCAGGGCCACGTTGTCGAAAACGGTGCGATCCGCCAGCAGGCGGTGATCCTGAAAGATCATTCCCACTTCGCGCCGCAGCAGGGGTACATCGGCGGGTTTCAGGCGGGTGAGGTTGTGCCTATTCACCCACACTTGTCCGCGGCTGCTGCGTTCGAGCAGCCCCACGAGTTTCAGCAGGGTGCTTTTGCCTGCTCCGGAATGGCCGGTGAGAAAGACCATTTCCCCCGGCAGTATGTGCAGGCTGACCTCACGCAAGCCGCCGCTGCTGCCGGGGTAGCTTTTGCTGACGTTGTCGAATCGGATCATTCTTCCTGTTCGAACAAGGCGTCGACGAAGGCCTTGGCGTCGAATACGCGCAGATCCTCGATGCCTTCTCCCACCCCCACGAAGCGAATCGGTATGCCCATTTTGTCGGCAATGGCGAAAATGATGCCGCCACGGGCGGTGCCGTCGAGCTTGGTCAGGGTGATGCCGGTGACCTTGATGGCCTTGCTGAAATGCTCCGCCTGGTTGACCGCGTTCTGCCCGGTGGTGGCATCCACCACCAGCATGACCTCGTGCGGGGCGTCGGGGTCGATCTTTTTCATCACCCGGGCGATCTTTGCCAACTCTTCCATAAGATTGGTTTTGGTATGCAGGCGCCCGGCGGTGTCGGCGATGAGTACATCGATACCGCGGGCAGTGGCGGCCTCCAGGGCGTCATAGATTACCGAGGCGGAGTCGGCTCCGCTGTGCTGGGCGACAACGGGGATATTGTTGCGCTCTCCCCAGGTTTGCAGCTGCTCCACCGCAGCGGCGCGGAAGGTGTCGCCGGCGGCCAGCATCACGCTTTGCCCTTCATCCTGCAGCTGCTTTGCCAGCTTGCCGATGGTGGTGGTCTTGCCGGCGCCGTTGATGCCCACCATGAGGATCACCTGGGGGTGTCCCGGGCGAGCCTGTTTTACCGGCGCATTGTTTTCCAGCAGGATGTTCTCCAGCAGGGTTTTCAGGGCATCCACCAGGGCGTCGGGGTCGGCAAGCGCCTTGCGCTTTACTCTCCCAGTAAGTTCGTCGATGATGCGCCTGGTGGCGTCCACCCCCACATCCGCGGTGAGCAACAGGGTCTCCAGATCCTCCAGCAGTTCGTCATCGATCTGCTTGCGGCCCAGCACCAGGTTGGCAAGGCCGTCGGTGAAGCTGGCGCGGGTGCGCGCCAGCCCGGACTTCAGCCGCGCAAACAGGCCGGGTTCGGTGTTATCGTCTGGTGTGGATTTGTTTTTCTTGCCAAAGCCGAACATGGATTGGGTACCGCCGTCGCCCATTGATGGACAATGGAATGATGTTTTGAAAGAATCACTGCGTCCAGGCTTTTTGAACTTGCAGCTATGAATGAGTTCGTACTTTAACATTTTGTTGACTTGGGGATAATCGGGTAATGCGCATACTTTGCATACTGTTAGTCGGATTTCTGGCCATGCCGGTGCTGGCCACCCAGGGAAAGGTAGAGGAATTCATGCTTGACAATGGGATGAAGGTCATTGTCCAGCCGGATCACCGGGCAACCGTGGTGGTCAGCCAGGTATGGTACAAGGTAGGCTCCAGCTACGAGCTGCCGGGCACCACGGGTGTTTCCCATGTACTGGAACACATGATGTTCAAGGGTACGAAGAACGTGGGGCCGGATGAATTCTCGCGCATCATCGCCGCTTTGGGTGGCAGTGAGAACGCCTTTACCGGGGGAGACTACACCGCCTATTTCGAGACTCTTTCAAAACAGCACCTGGAACGTGCCCTGGAGCTGGAAGCCGACCGCATGCACAACCTGCAGCTGGACGAGAAAGAATTTCAGCGTGAAGTGGCGGTGGTACGGGAGGAGCGGCGTCTGCGTACTGATGACAACCCCAATGGCTTGCTGTGGGAGCAGTTCAACGCCGTGGCCTGGCGGGTGTCGCCCTACCGCAACCCCATCATTGGCTGGATGCACGACCTGGAAACCATGACCATCGCCGATCTGCAGCAGTGGTACGAGCAATGGTATTCGCCGGACAATGCCATCCTGGTGGTCGTAGGCGATGTGCAGCCCATGGAAGTTCTGGCGCTGGCGAAAAAGCATTTTGAACCCTTGCCAGTGCTGAAACGAGCGGGTTACAGGGAGCGCCCCGAGCCGGAACAAAAAGGCATCACGCGCCTGACGGTGAATGTGCCTGCAGAGCAGCCGATCCTGTTCATGGGCTATAAAAGTCCAGCCATGGTGGATGTCGAAGAATCCTGGGAGGCCTATGCGCTGGTGGTGCTGAATTCCATCCTGGGCGAGGGCGACAGCTCCCGCCTGACTTCCCGGGTGGTGCGGGAACAGAAGCTGGCGGTTTCCGCCGGCAGTAGCTATGACGCATTCAGCCGCCTTTCCGGCATGCTGGTGCTGGAAGCCATTCCCGCAGAGGGCGTGGCGCAGGAAGCCGTGGAAAAAGCGCTGCGGGAGCAGATTGCCGACCTGCAGAACGAACCCATCAGCAAGGAAGAGCTGCAAAGAGTGGTGAATCAGACCGTGGCGAAAAAGGTGTTTGCCAGAGATTCCCTGTTTTATCAGGCCATGCTTATCGGTATGCGTGAAACCAACGGCTATGACTGGAAAACCCTGGATCAGGAGCTGCAGCATATCCGCAAGATCACGCCGCAGCAGGTGCAGGCGGTAGCCAGAAAATATCTCGTTGATGCACACCTGACGGTTGCCATACTTGAGCCAAGGAAAGCCGCTGCCGAGGAGGGAAAGAAGCCATGATCAGGCAAGTTTTCGTTGTGTCGCTTCTGCTACTGGCGAGCGCCACCCAGGCGTTGGAAATTCAGTCCTGGCGGACGGCGCAGGGAGCCCGAGTGATGTATGTGCCTGCGCCCCAGCTGCCCATGGTCAATCTCAGCGTGCTGTTTGACGCGGGCAGCGCCAGAGATAGCGGGCAGCCGGGCAAGGCGCGGTTGCTGAACGAGTTGTTGCTGGAAGGTGCGGGGGAGCGGGATGCAGATGCTTTGGCCCGGCACCTGGAGTCCCGGGGAATCGAAATCAGCACCCGCATCAGCCGGGACATCGCCTGGATCAACATGCGCAGCCTGAGCGACAAGAACATCCTCACGGTCGCCCTGGATACGCTGGCGGAGATCGTCGCCAGGCCACGTCTGGATGCGGATGCCATTGCCAGAGTAAAAGAACGCACCCTGGCGGAGCTTCGTCTGTCGCGCCAGTCTGCAGAGGATGTGGCCGATCAGATGCTGATGCAGGCTCTGTATGGCAAGCATCCCTATGCCCATGATCCTCTGGGGAACGAATCATCTCTGGCCAGCCTGGATGCCGGTCAACTGCGGGCCTTTCACGAACAGTATTACACCGCGGCCAATGCCGTGATCGCCATTGTTGGAAACGTGGATCGCAAGCAGGCCGAGCTGCTGGTCAATCGCCTTGCGGGAAGCCTGGTTGCGGGCGAAAAAGCGTCGCCATTGCCGCCGCCGAAGAAGCCAAAATCCGGCATCCTGCGTAAGCAGTTTCCCGCCTCCCAAACCCATATCAACATGGGGATGCTGGGCATTAGTCGCAAGGATGCAGATTACTTTCCCATGCTGGTGGGCAACCATATTCTCGGCGGCAGCGGTCTGACTTCCATCATGGGTGAGGAAGTGCGCAACAAACGAGGTTTGAGCTATGGCATATCCAGCCATTTTTCGCCTTTGTGGGTGCAGGGCCCCTGGGTGCTTTCCGCGCAGACCAAGAATGATCAGGCCGAATCGACCCGGCAACTGATGGTGGCCCTGCTGCGTGATTTCATTGATGAAGGTCCCGGCAAAAAACAGCTGCAAGCTGCGAAGAAGCATCTTGTGGGCGGTTTTCCCCTGAAGCTCGCCAGCAACAGCAAAATTCTGCAGCGTATTGCCGTTCTCGGATTCTATGATCTTCCTCTGGACTGGCTGGATGCCTGGGCCATGAAGGTGGAGCAGGTGTCAGCCTCCCAGATCCGCCGGGTGTTCCGCCGACGCATGCCGGTGAAGAATCTGGTCACGGTGATGGTCGGTGGTGCGAAAGGGAAATAGTGGCGCGCAGCAACAGCATCCGCATTATTGGCGGAGAATTCCGCGGCAGACGCCTGGGTTTTCCGGATGTCTCCGGACTGCGCCCCACGGCAGACCGGCTGCGTGAAACCCTGTTTAACTGGTTACAAGGCGAAACCGAAGGAGCGAGCTGCCTGGATCTGTTTGCCGGCAGCGGTGCCCTGGGGCTGGAAGCGTTGTCGCGGGGGGCGAAAATGGTGCGCATGGTCGATCAGTCCAGGGCGGTGATTCGGCAGTTGGAGCAAAATGTACGGCTGCTGGGCGTGCAGGAAAGGGCGGAAATTGTCGCAACAGATGGCATGAGGCTTTTGCGCAAGGAAGCAGACCGGCAATTTGATCTTGTGTTTCTTGATCCGCCATTTGCCCGAAGTTGGCTGGCGCAAGCCTGCCAGGATCTGGAGGACAATGGCTGGCTGAAGCCCCAAAGCTGGATCTATCTTGAACAGGACAGCCATCATGACTGGCCGCCTCTGCCTGCAGGCTGGCAGTTGCACAGGGAAGCAAAGGCCGGGCAGGCCGGGTGCAGATTGCTCAGTCGTGCTATTATGCACGGCTAATCTGCGCTCAGTCTGACGATTATCAATGCTTACAGCTGTTTATCCGGGTACATTTGACCCCATTACCAATGGCCATACCGATCTGGTTGCACGGGCCGCAAAGCTGTTTGATCGGGTGATTGTGGCTGTCGCCATGGATACGGCCAAAGCGACTTTCTGCGAGATCGAGCAACGGGTGGAACTTGCCACTCTGGTGCTGGAAGAGCATGCCAACGTGGAAGTGGTGGCGTTCACCGGTTTGTTGGTGCGTTTTTGCCAGGCGCAGAATGCCCAGGTTGTCATCCGCGGATTGCGCGCCGTGTCTGACTTTGAATATGAATTTCAACTGGCAGGCATGAATCGCAGGCTGGCGCCGGATGTGGAAACCCTGTTCCTGACGCCGGCGGAACAATACGCTTTTATATCCTCATCCCTGGTGCGGGAAATAGCGCGATTGGGGGGAGATGTGGCAGAATTCGTTCACCCCGCAGTGCAACAGGCGCTGACGGAAAAATTTATTAGTTGATATTGGAGTAAACCCATGGCCCTGATGATTACCGACGAGTGCATCAACTGCGATGTATGCGAGCCCGAATGCCCGAATGGCGCAATTTATATGGGTGAGGAAATCTATGAAATCGACCCGGAATTGTGTACAGAATGCGTTGGACACTATGAAGAGTCCCAATGCGTTGAGGTATGTCCGGTGGACTGCATTATCGTCGATCCAGAGCACACGGAAACCGAGGAAGAATTACGTGCCAAGTATGAACGCATTACCGCCGACCAGTAAATCTTCGCCAGACGGCAGCGTTGCAAAAGCCCCGGTGTGGTACTGGGGCTTTTTCGTTTTGTGGCTGCTGGTTTTGCCGGTTGCCCATGCGGCTGGTCAGCCCCCGGCGGCGGCCATTGCCTCGGCCCATCCTGCCGCCACCCGGGCAGGGTTGGAAATCCTCCAGACCGGTGGCAATGCCTTTGATGCAGCGGTGGCGGTCAGCGCCGCCCTGGCGGTGGTGGAACCCTATAGTTCCGGGCTGGGTGGTGGCGGCTTCTGGTTGCTGCATCGCGTCAGCGATGGCAAGGAGGTGATGATAGACGGGCGGGAGAAGGCGCCCCTGGCCGCTACCCGGGACATGTATCTGGACAGCCAGGGCCGACCTGTCGCCGGCGCTTCCATCGATGGCCCTCTGGCGGCGGGTATCCCTGGCACGGTCGCTGCCCTGGCACATATTTCCAAGCACTACGGGCGCTTGCCCCTGAAACAATCCCTGGCGCCCGCGATTCGCCTGGCCAAGGAGGGTTTTGCGGTGAACGAGCACTATCGGCGCATGGCGAGGCTTCGCCTGGATGCCCTGCGTGCATCGAAAGCGGCAGCCCGACAGTTTCTCAAGGGCGGAGAAGTTCCTCCGCCTGGACATGTCATCCGCCAGCCAGACCTTGCCACTACCCTGCAGGTGATTGCCGACAAGGGCCGGGAGGGATTCTATGCCGGCGTGTTGGCGCGGCGCATGGTGAAGGCCGTGCGGGCTCATGGGGGCGTCTGGCGCGAGAAGGATTTGCTTGCGTATCAGGTGGTGGAACGCAAACCCGTGATTGGACATTATCATGGCTGGCGGGTGGTTGGCGCGGCGCTGCCTTCTTCCGGCGGCGTGGTGTTGCTGGAGATGCTCAACATGCTGGCGTTGCGGGATATTCGCGCCATGGCGGAAGCGGATCGCATCCACTATCTGGTTGAAGTCATGCGCCGCGCCTACCGGGATCGGGCGCGCTGGCTCGGTGATGCGGATTTTGTGGACATGCCCTTGCAGCGCCTGCTTTCGCCGGAATACGCCCGGGAGCTGGCGTCCACCATCAGCATGACCCGGGCCACCCCGAGTGAAAAGCTCGCTGATTTTAAGGCAGAGGGCCGTGACACCACCCACTTCTCCATTCTGGATAAACAGGGCAACCGCGTTGCCGCGACCCTGAGCATCAACTATCCCTTTGGCTCCGGTTTTGTGGCGGAAGGCACGGGGGTGCTGCTGAATGACGAGATGGATGATTTCTCCATCAAGCCGGGGGTGGCCAATGTTTACGGGCTGGTGGGGGCAGAAGCCAACGCCATCGCGCCAGGCAAGCGCATGCTTTCCAGCATGTCGCCAACCTTCCTCGAAAGTGAAAGTGGAGTGGCGATTTTGGGCACGCCCGGCGGTTCGCGCATCATTACCATGGTGTTGATCGGGCTGCTGCAGGCGGTGGAGGGAAATGCCGCCGAACACTGGGTGCGCCAGCCGAGATTCCACCACCAATACCTGCCGGATGAAATCCAGGTGGAGCCTGGCGCTTTCAGTGAAAAACTGCAACAGGAGCTGAAAAAGCGCGGACACCGCCTGTCCATCAAGGAGCGCCCCTGGGGAAATATGCAGGCCGTGTACTGGAACCGGAAAGACAATGAAGTGGAAGCGGCCAGCGATCCCAGGGGTGGCGGGCTGGCGATAAAATCCTCTAAATAGGCGCTTTTCGGGTTACAATGCGACGATATGGGAAAAACTTTCTGGAGTTGATACAAAATGGCACGAGTTACAGTAGAAGATTGTCTGGATCATGTAGACAATCGCTTCAACCTGGTGCTGCTGGCGTCCAAGCGCGCCCGGCAGCTCGAAAATGGTGTGGAACCCCTGGTTCCCTGGGACAATGACAAGCCCACAGTGGTCGCCCTGCGTGAAATCGCCGCCGGCCTGATCACCAACAAGACCATCGACGAGCAGGTGGAAACCAAGGAAGAGTCCATTGATGACGAGTTGGCGGCAGCATTGGCGCAGGAAGTGCAGGCCGCGGTCAACGGCGGTTCCATCTAAGAAGCCTTTCCCCGGTGGCCACTTCCCAGCCTGCTGATAGCGCAAGCAAACCGCCACCGGCTGCGCCTGTCCGCCACAACGGAGGGCAGGCGCCCCGCTACCAGATCAGCGATCTGTGCACCTCCCTCGAATCCTATCTTCCGCCCGAACAGGTGCGGGAGGTGTATCGTGCCTATCTGTTCAGCGCCCGGGCGCATGAAGGCCAGAAACGTCTTTCCGGCGAACCCTATATCTGCCACCCTGTCGCCGTGGCACGTATCCTCGGCGAGATGCGCATGGACTACCAGTGCCTGATGGCGGCGATTCTCCATGATGTCATCGAAGACACGCCCACCGCCAAGGATCAGCTTGCCGAGGAGTTCAGCGAGGAAATCGCCGAACTGGTGGATGGCGTAAGCAAACTGGCGAAGATCGGCTCCCTGAGCCGCGCCGAAGCCCAGGCGGAAAGCTTTCGCAAAATGATGCTGGCCATGACCCGGGATATCCGCGTCATTCTCATCAAGCTGGCGGATCGTCTGCACAATATGCGCACCCTGGGCGTGATGCGCCCGGACAAGGCCCGCCGCATCTCCCGGGAGACCACGGAGATCTACGCGCCCATCGCCCAGCGCCTGGGTATCAACAGCCTGCGGGTGGAGCTGGAAGACCTGGGTATGGCGGCCTATCGCCCCTGGCGCTACCGGGTGCTGACGGACCATCTGAACAAGCTGCGGGGAAACCGCAAGGAAGTCATCAACGGCATCGAGGAGGCCATACGCGCCCGGCTGGAGCAGGAGGCTTTCCAGGGCGAAGTCAGCGGGCGCGAAAAACACATCTACAGCATCTACAGGAAAATGCGGGACAAACATCTGTCCCTGAGCGAAGTGGCGGATGTTTTCGCTTTTCGTATCCTGGTGGAGAATGTGGATACCTGTTACCGGGTGTTGGGCGCCATGCACAGCCTGTTCAAGCCGGTGCCCGGGCGCTTCAAGGACTATATCGCCATTCCCAAGGCCAATGGTTATCAATCCCTGCATACCGTGCTGGTTGGCCCCCATGGCCAGCATATCGAGGTGCAGATCCGCACCCACGAAATGCACAAGGTGGCGGAAGAGGGTATTGCCGCCCACTGGCACTACAAGACCGGCGATGAAAAATTCCCGCCAGGGGCAGCGGCGGAGTGGGTGCGCAATCTACTGGAAGTGCAAAAAGGATCAGGCACCTCTGCGGAGTTTCTGGAGCATGTCAAGGTTGACCTGTTTCCCGATGAGGTCTATGTGTTCACCCCCAAGGGGCAGATCAAAGTATTGCCCAAAGGCGCCTCTGTGGTTGATTTCGCCTATGCCATTCATTCGGACGTGGGCAATCATTGCGTTGCTGCGAGGGTGGACCGGCATCTTGTCCCCCTGCGTTCGCGCCTGCGCAATGGCCAGACCATCCAGATCCTGAGCAATGAGGATGCCCGCCCCAATCCTGCCTGGCTGGATTTTGTGGTTACCGGCAAGGCGCGTGCCGGTATCCGCGCCTTTCTCAAGCGTCTGGAAACAGATGAAGCGGCGGAGCTGGGGCGGCGTATGCTGGAACGGGAGCTGGAAAAATACGATGCCAGCCTTGCAGATTTGCAGGAAAACAAGATTCAGTCCCTGCTGGAACAACTGAAGGTGAACAGCCTGCGTGAGCTGACCATCGATATCGGCTTGGGCAACCGCATGGTAAAACTGGTTGCCGGAACCCTGTTGGCCGTGGACTCCCTGGACAAGGATGGAGAAGCCGGGGCGGATCTTACCATTCGTGGCACAGAGGGCATGGTGGTGAAGTTTGGCAACTGCTGCCATCCCATTCCCGGCGATCCCATTCTTGCGGTGTTCAATCCTGGTAAAGGGCTGGTGGTGCATCATCAGGCCTGCCCCAATGTACTGGATGCGCGCAAATCCGATGCAAACTGGGTCGATGTGCGCTGGCAGGAGGATGTTCAGGGAGAGTTTGTGGCTGCGCTGCATGTGGATGCTGATAACAAGCGGGGCATGCTGGCGACCATCGCTTCCGCGATTGCGGAAATGGGCTCGAATATCGATGATATCCGCACCGAGGATCATGATGGCCGAACCTCGGGGCTGCATTTGCTCATTTCCGTATCGGATCGGCGACACCTGGCTGCCGTGCTGCGGCGTATGCGCGCCATTCCCGAGGTGTTGCGCATCAGCAGGGATCTGGGATCCTAGGTTTTTTCCCTACTCCATGCCTTCCGTATTCAATAAGTCATTGCATGAGCCCGTGTGGATGGATGTCCACGCCCGGGGCGCCACGGCAGTGCCGGAGCAGGTCTATGCCTGGCTGAAAGACCCTGCCTCCCTGACCCGCCGGGTTACCGATGCCTGTGATGGGCGCTTCCGGGTGCGGGTCAGATTTCAGGGCTGGGGGAAGGCGCTGAACAGCGAAACCCGTCTGTTGCAACTGGGGTTGCGTGAAATCTGCCTGATCCGGGAAGTGGAGCTGCTGTGCAATGACGAGCCTCAGGTTTTTGCCCGTACCCTGATGCCGGTGAGCAGCCTCACGGGGGCGGCAAGGCAGTTGGCGCAGTTACGCAACAAGCCCCTGGGAAAGGTGCTGTTCGCCGATTCCCATACCCGCCGCAAGCAGGTGCAGATCGCCCGCTTCCTGCCCCAGCACAAATCCTTTCAGTCCGCCGTATCCCACCTCCGGGAGGTGCCGGAAGAATTGTGGGGGCGGCGCACATTATTTTTGTATGCGGGAAAACCGATTCTGGTGAATGAGGTGTTTCTGCCAACCCTGGTGGATCGGGTTCCCGGCCCTCACCGGGTATAGCGCCCCTGTTTTTCCTCGAACCTGCGCAGCTCCGCCACATCGTTGATGTTGGCGAAGGATTCCGGCTGGTCGGAATAGTCTGCCAGGGCCAGGCGGTGCGCCTTGCACCAGGCGCGCAGTTTCCGTTCGCCGCGAAGCAGGCAGGCTTGCAGATCCTGCTGCAAGGCAACGGGAATCAGGGCGAAAGCCGGTTGCAGGCTTTTGCCGTCATGCACCACCGCCATCTCTCCCTGTTGATCCAGCAGCGCCGCTGCAAGGCGCTGGCCAAGATCCGCGGGCAGGCCGGGGACGTCACAGGGTGCGCATAACAGGTACTGGCTGGGAATGACATGCAATGCGGCGAGAATGCCCGCCAAAGGGCCTTGGAAACCATCCAGCTCATCACGGACAACGGGATAGCCAAGGGCCTGATAGTCTGCCAGATTCCGGTTGGCGTTGATCATGAGCGCTCCTGCCTGGGGAGCGAGGGTGGCGATTACATGTTCGATCATGGTTTTGCCACCAAGTTTTACCAGCCCCTTGTCCCGGCCTCCCATGCGCGAGCCCCGGCCGCCGGCCAGGATCACGGCGGTGATTTGTTGGGAATCGATCATCATGCTTGGCAGTTGGGGGATATTGGGATTATTGTACATGGAATAGTATGGAATGATGCCGGGAGCCTGTCTCCTGATTCGGAATTGACTGGCGAGAGAGATTGCCCATGGACAAAACAGAAGAAACTTCTTCGTTGTTGATCAGGCGATTGATGCGCCCCGCCTTGTTTGATCATCCGGTGAAAAACCTGCGCTTGGTGGAAACCCATATTTCCTGGGTGCTGTTGACGGGAGACTATGCCTACAAGATCAAAAAACCGGTGAACCTGGGCTTTCTGGATTTTTCCACCCTGGAAAAACGCCGCTTCTATTGTGAAGAAGAAGTCCGTTTGAATCGCCGTCTTGCTGCGGATTACTATCTCGATGTCGTTCCCGTGACAGGCACTGTGGAGCAGCCGTGTTGGGGCGGCACGGGCAAGGTGATGGAATATGCGGTGAAAATGCGCCAGTTTCCCCAGGAAGCGCAACTGGATCGAATTCTCGACCGGGGGCGGCTGGAACCCGGGTACATGAACGCCTTTGCATGCCTGATAGCGGATTTTCATGAAAAGGCTTCGGTAGCCAGCCCTTCCGGCAACTATGGAACTCCCGAACATATCTATCACCCTGTCGCCGAGAATTTTACTCAACTGGAAAAGCTGTGCACCACGGCGGGGTTGTCATCACAGTTGAAAAAACTCCAACGCTGGAGCAGGGAAAGTTTTGCCGCCATGAAGCCTGTTTTTGCACAGCGCAAGGCGCAAGGGTTCGTGCGTGAATGCCATGGTGACATGCATTTGCGCAACATGGCCTGGATTGACGGCCAGCCTCTGGTGTTCGACTGCATTGAATTCAACCCCAACCTTCGCTGGATCGACGTTGTCAGCGAGATTGCCTTTCTGGTAATGGACTTGCTGCAACGCCGGCAGCCGGAACTGGCCTGGCGTTTTCTGAATGCCTACCTTGAGGTTGGTGGTGACTATGCGGGCATGCGCCTGCTGCCATTCTATCTCACCTACAGGGCTATGGTGCGGGCGAAGGTTGCCGCCATCCGGGTGAGCCAGGCTGGTATTGAAGTGGAAGACAAGATGGCGGCAGAGCAAGCGCTCGAAGAATATCTGCAACTGGCCGAACGCTGCAGCCGTACTCGGCAACCAATGCTGCTGATCACCCGGGGTTTGTCGGCCTCGGGAAAATCCACCCTCACCAGCCAGCTGCTGGAAAAACTGGGTGCCATTCGCATTCGCTCCGATGTAGAGCGCAAGCGATTGTTTGGCACGAACAGGCATGACGGCGCCGAATTTGCTTTCGGGAAAGGAATCTACAGCAGTGCGGCCAGCGAAAAAACCTATGCCAGATTGGTGCAGCTTGCGGCCGTGCTTCTGGAAGCAGGATTTCCGGTCATTGTTGATGCTGCTTTTCTGAAGGCAGACCAGCGCCAGCCGTTTCAGCTGTTGGCGGCGGCAAAGCAGTCGTCGTACATCATCCTGGAACTGCAGGCATCGAAAGATACCCTGCGCAAGCGTATACAGCGCAGGGCGAAAGGTGTTTCTGATGCTGATCTGGGCGTACTGGAGCGGCAGTTCCGATTGTGGCAGGAGCTGGAGCCGGATGAGCAAGGCCATTGCGTTTGTATCGATATGGAAAAGGAGCCGGAGCAGTTGTTGCGGCGGATTCGGGCGATGGCCTGATCAGCGACTGCTTCTGCTCTGCTTTTTCCCTGGTGATACTTGATTCTTGCCCCTGGTGCCCTCCTTTTCAAATCCCCTGACAGTCTGCGTAGGGTACGACAACCGCAGGACCGGGGTGGTTCGACCACCGCCACCGCTTGTGTTTGCGCGGGGCTTTTTGGGGATATTGATTGGCTTTATGCGGGGAAAAACTGCCCGGTATTCAAAAAAACCTTGTGACAGAGTATACTTGCGCCACAAATGGCAGCAATGGATGGCGCAGACAGGTGGCTTGGTGGGTAATCCGGGGATTCGCCCGGGCAACAGGATTTTTCATGAGTGCTGTATTAGCAAACAATAAAGCAGAAGAGATTCGGCAATATTTGGCCAGTGTGGGCGTGTACGCCACACCACAGCGGCAGGCTATTGCAGAAATGCTGTTTTCACGCCATCAACATCTGACGGCCGACCAGGTATTTGAAGAGGTAAGCAAATCTGCAAGACGGGTTTCCCGCGCAACGGTGTACAACACCCTCAACCTGTTTGCCCAAAAAGGTCTGGTGCGCGAGATTTTTGTGGATGCTTCCCGCACGTTCTACGATTCAAACACCTCTTCCCATTATCATCTCTACAATATCGATGCTGGTGATCTCATTGATATGGATGATCAGGATGTAGCCCGCTATATTTCCAGAAATATGCCCGAAGGCATGGTGCTTGAAGGTATTGATGTTGTGGTTCGGGTGCGCAATAGCGTCAGCGCGTAGCGCGGATTTCTTCCGACGCACTTTTTTCTGTTTTTTCCCCAAAAATATCCACCTTGATTGACCGTCGTCAACACATTTGGAATTAGACTAATTCTATAATTACCGGCGCTGATCGTAAGGTATTGGCATTGAGTCGATGGGATGAACACTTGGAGCCGCGAAGAGTTTGCGGGCTTCAGTGATTTCCATCTTGGTATGTAGATGAGCGGTTATTGATGCTCTGCAGTATATTCTTAGGTGATAGATACAATGAAAAAAGGAAGTGTTTTTTTAGCAACGGTGGCGAGTCTGGGGCTGGTTTCCGCCTCGATTGCCGCAGAACCCATTCAGGTGATCAAGCCTGTACAAAACGTAAATCTTGCCGAGGTTGAGCTGGGCAAAAAGCTGTTTTTCGATCCCAGATTGTCCATTTCAGGATTCATTTCCTGTAACTCTTGCCACAACCTGAGTATGGGCGGCACCGACAACCTGAAAACTTCCATCGGGCACAAGTGGAGCCAGGGGCCGATCAATGCACCCACCGTGCTCAATTCCAGTCTGAACCTGGCCCAGTTCTGGGATGGCCGGGCCAAGGATCTCAAGGAACAGGCGGGTGGCCCGATCGCCAATCCTGGCGAAATGGCTTCTAACCACACCCTGGCTGTGGATGTACTGCAATCCATTCCAGAGTATGTGCGTGAATTCCAGCTTGTTTTCGGCAGTGACAAAGTGGACATCGATAAGGTTACCCAGGCTATCGCCGAGTTTGAGAAAACCCTGGTGACGCCAAACTCCCGCTTCGACCTGTGGCTGCTGGGCAAGAAAGATGCCTTGACCCAGGAGGAGCTGGCAGGCTACAACCTCTTCAAGAGCAGCGGCTGTGCCGGCTGTCACAATGGCTCGGCGGCTGGAGGCAACTCGTTCCAGAAGATGGGCGTGGTTGAACCTTACAAAACCAGCAACAAGGCGGAAGGTTTGTCTGCAGTTACCGGCAAGGATGCGGACAGGTTCAGGTTCAAGGTGCCTACGCTGCGTAACGTGGAGTTGACCTATCCGTACTTCCATGACGGTGAAGCAGAAACCCTGACTGAAGCCGTAGATGTTATGGGACGTTTGCAGTTGGGCAAGAAATTCAGCAAGAAGGAAAACGCGCAAATTGTGGCGTTCCTCAAGACGCTGACAGGCGAGCAACCTACTTTCCTGATGCCGATTCTTCCTCCCTCAACGGATCAAACCCCCCGCTCCCAGCCTTTTGACTAGCTCGGGTCGGTGATGGCTTGAGCCTGCCGGGCGTATGCGTTGCACAACGCTGAGTCCGGCAGGCTCTTTCTTTTGGGGAAACCAAAAGAAATATCCGCAGGAATGATGTTCAGCCAATTCATGGTATACGGGAAGAACCTGTCGAAGCGGAAAAGTTTGTTCTATTCCTGTTTGCCATACAAACCGGCATACAGCCCGTCTTCCCGGATCAGTTCATCATGCCGGCCTTGTTCCACGATGTGCCCGCCCTCAAACACCAGCACCCGGTCTGCCTGTTTTACTGCACTCAGGCGGTGAGCGATGATAAGGGTGGTGCGGTGCTGCAGAAAATCTGCAAGCCTTTGGTGCAGACGTGCTTCGGTTTCGGTATCCAGGGCAGACGTGGCCTCATCCAGAATTACCACTTCCGGTTCGCTGAGTATCATGCGCGCCACCGCCAGGCGCTGACGCTGACCCCCGGATAGTCGCACACCGTCGCGCCCGATGCGGGTTTCCAGTTGCTGTGGCAGTTCTTCGACAACAGTTTTCAGCTGGGCGATCTCCAGTGCCTGCCAGATTGCCTCGTCAGCAATATCCGCGCCCAGGGTGATGTTCATGCGCACGCTGTCGTTGAGCAGGGCGGGTTGCTGCAGTACCGTGGCTACGTTGTCACGAACTATATCCAGCCCGATTTCCGTTACCGGAACATTCTCAAAGCAGACACAACCGCTGCGGGGCAGATACAGACCCAGAATGATTTTTACCAGTGTACTTTTGCCACCACCGCTGGCTCCGACCAGGGCGACTTTTTCCCCGGCTTTGATGTTGAGGTTTACGTCCTGCAGAATCGGCGGGCCGTCGCCATAGGCAAAACCGATGCTCTGCATCTGTATGGATACGGTTTTGCGCCCGGAAAAAGGATTTTGCCTGTGCGGGAAGTGTGGTTCCAGCTTGACATCCACCAGCTCGTTGATGCGTCCCAGGGCGGCGCGGGCGGCGTGATAGGCGTACTGGATGTTCAGCAGTTCCTGCACTGGACCCATCATGAACCACAGATAGGCAAATACCGCCAGCATCTGCCCGATGCTGAGGTCGGAATAAAGCACCATGAACATGCTTACGGTGCGGAATATATCGAAACCGAACAGAAACACCATGAAAGACATGCGTGTTGCCGCATCGCTTTTCCATGCATAGCTGGCGGAGCTGCTGCGGATGCGGTCTGCCTTGTCGATAATCCGCAGGATATAGTGCCGCTCGCGGTTGCTGGCGCGGATCTGCTCGATGGCGTCCAGGGTTTCCGCCAAAGCTTCCTGGAATGCCTGGTAGGCGCGATTTTCCCGGCCTTTTAGTTCCTTGATCCGGCGCCCGAAGAGTGTGGTCACATACACCACCAGCGGGTTCAGCAACAGAATGAATAATGCCAGCTGCCAGTGCATCCACAGCAGCACCACGGCGGTGCCGATTACCGTGAGCAGGGCGACGATGAACTTGCTGGTGGAATTGCTGACGAACTGGTCAACGACATCCAGATCCGTTACCAGATGAGAGGCAACGGTGCTGCTGCCCAGCACTTCATATTCCGCCATGGAAAAATGCTGCAGACGCTGCAGCAGATCCCGGCGGATACGAAAAATGACGTCCTTGGAAATACGTGTGAACTCCCGCACCTGCCAGACGCCGAAAATGAGGGCCAGAAAACGCAGAATGAGGGTCAGAAACAACACCGCAAGAATGTACAAAACCGGCCCCTGCCAGCTTTCCGGAAACAGCTTCTGACCCCAGCCTACCAGCGTGCCGGGTTTGTCCAGTAATACTTCATCCACCAGCAGCGGCATAAGCAGGGGAACAGGCACAGATGCCAGGGTGCCGAGGACGGCGATGATGTTGGCGGTGATCAGTTCCCGGCGATGGGAAAGCACCATGCGGATCATTTCGCCCCAGGAATAGGGGGCAGATCGCACAGCAGGGTTGCTGGAGGGCGGATTCATCGGGTGATTCTATCAACTTTTGCTAGAATGAATGCTTCTCTGGCAAGAAGGTTTCAGACACATGCGCGCTTTTCTCCTGTTGATATTTCTTTTTAGTGGCTTGTCCGGTGCTGCCCAGGTTGATCTACAGGGAAACTTTACCCAGGGGGGGCTGGTATATGGCAAGACTTCTCCTGGCGCACAGGTTATGCATGATGGGCAGAAGGTGCCGGTCTCTGATCAGGGAGATTTTATTATCGGCTTTAACAGGAATGCGCCAGAGCAGTCGAAACTGGTGGTCGTCCTGCCAAGCGGTGACAAGGAAGTGCGCCAGCTGCAGGTTTCCCAGCGCAGCTATCGTATCCAGCGTATCGATGGCCTGCCGCAGCGCAAGGTGACGCCGCGAAAGGAAGATCAGCAGCGCATCAAGGCAGACCGGGAGGCGGTGAAGAAGGCTCGAGCCAGGCAGGATCAGAGAATTGATTTTTTGCAAGGCTTTGCATGGCCGGCCCAAGGTAGAATAAGCGGAGTATATGGCAGTCAGCGGATATTGAACGGAAAACCGAAATGGCCCCATTATGGTGTGGATATTGCCGGGCCGGTAGGTAAACCCGTGCGTGCACCAGCTGATGGCATCGTCACTCTGGCATATCCGGACATGTTTTATTCCGGAGCCACACTGATCATGGATCACGGACATGGGTTATCATCTACCTTTTTACATTTGCACAAAATACTGGTCAAAGAGGGACAGAGGGTGGAGAAAGGGCAGATCGTGGCGGAAATGGGTGCCAGCGGTAGAGTTACCGGCCCGCACCTGGACTGGCGCATGAACCTGCGTGGCAAACGGCTGGATCCGCAGTTGCTGGTTGGCCCGATGAATTCTGAGAAAGTGGAATATACAAAATGAAAAAAATCCTGATTGTTTCCCTGTTGGCGCTTGTTTCCCGGATTGCTGTGGCAGATGATCTGATGCAGATATACACCAAGGCGGTGGAGAAAGACCCGGTGCTCAGAGAGGCTGCGGCGAATCGCGACTCCCGTCGTGAATCCCGCCCCCTGGCCCTGTCGCAGCTGCTGCCCAATGTCAGTATCAGCGGTGATGCCAACTACAACAGCAGCGACACCCAGCTTGCCGACCGGGAAAGCTACGGCAGCAGCAGCCTGGGCATCAATCTGCTCCAACCCCTGTATCGCCGTGACCGCATGATTCGCCTGGAGCAGGCGGACTGGCAGCTGGAGCTGGCCGATGCGGAATACCGTGGCAAGGAGCAGGATCTGATGCTGCGGGTGGCGACGGCCTATTTTAATATTTTGTCGGCACAGGAAGGTGTGACCTTCGTGCAGGCGGACAAAAAAGCCATCGCTCGCCAGCTGGAACAGGCCAAGCAGCGCTTTGAAGTGGGTTTGATTGCCATAACCGGGGTGCATGAAGCCCAGGCCCGGTATGACCAGGCGGTTACCGATGAAATTGTGGCGCAGAATGAACTGGACAATGCCTGGGAAGATTTGCGGCAGATTCTGGGTATGCGTCCGGAAACATTGACCAAATTGAAAGGAAAGCTTGCGCTGGAACCCCCGGTGCCGGCCGTTATTGACGAATGGAGTGCTTTTGGCCTGGAAAACAACCCCGCAGTAAAAGCTGCTTCCGATGCGACGCAAATTGCCCAGCGGGAGATCGAGGTGAAGAACTCCGGGCACTATCCCAGCCTTGATCTGGTTGGTCGTTACGGTACTTTTCAAACCAACCAGGAAAACCGTTTCGATGTGGATAGCGGCAACATCGGTTTGCAGCTGAATGTACCCCTGTATGCCGGTGGCGGGGTAACCGCAGCCACCCGCCAGGCCAGGGCAGACCTCATTGCCGCCCAGGAGCGGCTGGATCAGGCGCGGCGGGAAACCGACCGCGCAGTGCGCAATGCCTACCGTGGCGTGCAGTCCAGCATCAGCGCCGTAAAGGCACTGGAGGCGGCTATCGTTTCCACCGGGAGTGCGCTGGAAGCGACCACTGCCGGGTTTGAGGTGGGCACACGAACCCTGGTGGATGTGCTGAACTCCCAGCGTGATTACTACCGTGCACAAAGAGATCATGCCCGGGCGCGTTATGTTTATCTGGTCAACATGCTGCGCCTGCGTCAGGCGGCGGGGATACTGGAGGTGCAGGACATGGAAAAAATCAATGCCCTGTTGGCAAGCAAATAATGTCAGGAAACAGTATTGGCAAGCTCTTTACCGTTACCAGCTTTGGAGAAAGCCATGGGCTGGCCATCGGCTGTATCGTGGATGGATGCCCGCCCGGCATGGAGCTGAGCGAGGCCGATATTCAGCCTGATCTGGAGCGCCGTCGGCCAGGGAAAACACGCCACACCACCCAGCGTCGGGAAATGGATGAAGTACAGATCCTGTCTGGCGTATTCGAAGGAAAAACCACGGGCACCCCCATTGGCCTGCTGATACAAAACACAGATCAACGCTCTCAGGACTATTCAGAAATTGCCGCCAGCTTTCGCCCCGGGCATGCGGACTATACCTATCTGCAGAAATACGGCATCCGTGATTATCGCGGCGGTGGCCGATCCTCGGCGCGGGAGACGGCAATGCGCGTGGCTGCAGGCGCCATCGCCAAAAAATACCTTCGTGAACGCTTCGGCGTTGCGGTGCGGGGCTATTTGTCTGCGCTGGGTGAAAACCGCCCTGCTGGTTTTTCCTGGGACGGCATGGAAGACAATCCCTTCTTCTGGCCGGATGCTGGCCAGATTGCATCTCTGGAAGCCTATATGGATGCCTTGCGCAAGGAAGGCAATTCCGTGGGCGCGGAAGTGACCGTGGTGGCCCAGGGTGTTCCGCCGGGCTGGGGCGAACCAGTGTTTGATCGTCTGGATGCAGATATCGCCCATGCCCTGATGGGTATCAATGCCGCCAAGGGCGTGGAAATCGGCGCGGGTTTTGCGTCTGTTGCACAAAAAGGTACGGAACACCGGGATGAGATAACCCCCGAAGGTTTTCTCAGCAACAATGCTGGCGGGGTTCTGGGTGGCATTTCGTCAGGCCAGGATATTGTGGCCAGGGTTGCTTTCAAGCCCACCTCCAGCATCCGCCTGGGAGGGAAAACCGTCAATACCAGCGGGGAGGCCGCAGAGGTGGTTACCAAAGGTCGCCATGACCCCTGCGTGGGCATCCGGGCTGTACCCATCGCCGAGGCCATGCTGGCAATTGTTTTGCTGGATCACGCCCTGCGGCAGCGCGCCCAGAACGGAGACGTGCAACCACCGGTGAGTGTTATTCCCTCGAGGGCGTAGATGCCTTACTGGCGGCTGTCTGCCTTCTATTTCTTCTATTTTGCCGCCCTGGGCACACTGATGCCCTACTGGGGGCTGTATTTGCAGTCTCTGGGGTTCGATCCCTTTGCCATCGGTTCGCTCATGTCCATTCTCATGGCGACCAAAATTGTTGCGCCCAACGTCTGGGGTTGGCTCGGGGATCACCTGGGACAGCGCATGGTCATTGTGCGCCTGGCTTCGCTGGCGGCCCTGTTGGCATTTCTGGCCATGCCCGGCGCCACGGGGTTTGCCGAGATAGCCCTGATCATGGCCCTGTACAGCTTCTTCTGGAATGCCTCCTTGCCCCAGTTCGAGGTTGTGACCTTCAATTATCTGGGAAAGATGGTGGAGCGCTATTCCCGCCTGCGCCTGTGGGGCTCGGTGGGCTTTATCGTTACCGTGGTGCTGGTGGGGTATCTGGTAGACAGGCATGGCACCAGTGTGATTCCGACTGCCTTGTTGATAGTTGTTGCCGGTATCCTGTTGTCCAGTCTGCTGGTAAAGGACAAGCCGGGAATGATTTCCACAGAGGCGCAGCCTCCAATTCTGGTGGTGCTGAAAGCACCCAGGGTCATGGCCTTTTTTGCCGCGGTATTTCTGATGCAGATGAGCCATGGCCCTTATTACGCCTTTTACTCCATTTATCTGCAGGATTTTGGCTACAGCAAAGGCAGCATTGGTATTTTGTGGAGCATTGGCGTACTGGCGGAAGTGTTGTTGTTTGTATTCATGCACCGGCTCATGCACCGCTATTCCGCCACATTGATTTTGCTGGCGAGCCTGGTTCTGGCTTCGTTGCGCTGGTTGCTGATTGGTTATTTCCCCGATGTACTGGGCTTGCTTGTTTTTTCCCAGGTGCTGCATGCGGCAAGCTTCGGCAGCTTTCATGCAGCAGCAATCCATATAGTGCATGGTTATTTCCGTGGCCGTCATCAAGGGCGGGGGCAGGCTTTGTACAGTAGTCTCAGTTTTGGTGCAGGTGGCGCCGTGGGCACATTTACCAGTGGTTTATTGTGGGAACAGTGGGGGGCTGCTTTCGCTTATACTATGGCTTCTGCCATGGCCCTGCTGGGTGCGTGGGTTGTGTGGCGTTTCATACCTGCTTCCAAACTGGACAACTAAAGAACAATTCTGTGAATAGATTGCGTCGACTGATTTTGCCCGTTCTCATTATTGCCGTGGCGATTGCCGTGTTCATGGCGCTCAAGGCCACAAAGCCGCACAGCAAGGATGTGGAGATCCAGGAAAAGTCCTGGCCAGTGGCTGCAATACCGGTGGAAACCGGAGAGTGGCCCACGAATACCCTGCTTTATGGTGTTGTGGATGCGCTGCGCTATTCGGTGCTCACCGCCGCCCTTACTGCTGATGTAAAGCAGGTGCATGTGATCGAGGGCAGCCAGGTAAAGACGCAGGATCTGCTGGTGGAACTGGATGACCAGGATGCCAGGCTGGATCTGATTCAAGCCCAGGCTGATGTGACCAGAGCCCAGGCGGCAATTGCGGTTCAGGAATCACGCCATCAGGCTGACCTGGAAACCCTGCCGAATGAGCGCCGCCTGCACAAGCTGGTTCAGGCGGAAGTGACGCGTTTGCTTGATCTGAAAAGAAAGCAGGTCAGCTCCCAGTCGGCGCTGGATATTGCCAGGCAGAATGCTGCCCGCCAGTCCATCAGCATTGCCCGCATCGAGGAGAGCATTCGTACCCATGAGAGCAAGATGCTGGAGCTGCAGGCCACCCTGGAGCGCGCCCGAGCCGCGCTGGAAAAATCCCGTCTGCAACTCGATCGCACCAAAGTCAGGGCGCCCTTTGACGGCAGGGTGGTAAAAGTGTTGGTGGCGCAGGGGCATCGGGTGAATGTGGGTGCGCCTTTGCTGGACGTGTTCGAAAACACCAGCCTTATGTTTCGCGCCATGTTGCCTGCCATCTATGTGCCCCAGGTGCGCAGGGCCCGGGTGGAGGAAAAACCCCTTGTTGTGGCCGGCAAAGTAGACGGGAAAGAGGTCAAGGGCCATCTTATTTCCCTGGGAGCCGAAGTGCGCCAGGGCAGTGGTGGTGTAGAGGCATTGTTTCAGATTGATTCCGGTTGGAACTGGCTGCAAAAAGGCCGTGTCATGCAATTGCGCCTGACCCTGCCGCAGCAGGCGGGGGTAATGCCGGTGCCTTTTGAGGCCCTGTATGGTTCTGACAAGGTATATGTTATCGATGAGCAGCAGCGCCTGCGCCCGGTTCTGGTCGAGCGGGTCGGCGAGATCTGGCTGAATGGGAAAAACCAGGTGCTGATTCGTTCTCCGCAACTGAAATCCGGGCAGCAGTTACTGGTTACCCAGTTGCCCAATGCGGTGGAAAGCCTGCTGGTAGAGGTTGTGGCAGGTGGCTGAGGGTTCCTGGCACAAGAATGACATCATCGGCATCTTTGCCAGGCATCCGGTAGCCGCCAATCTGCTGATGGTCATTATGCTCCTGTCCGGAGCTCTGGCGCTGTCTTCCCTGAACACCCAGTTTTTTCCCACCTTTGATATTCAGATTGTCACGGCCAGGGTGGTCTGGCCGGGGGCGACGGCAGAGGATGTGGAAAAATCCATTACCATTCCCCTGGAGCAGGAATTGCGCTCTGTGGAAGGGCTGGAAAAGATCACATCCACTTCCGCCCAGGGTGTCGGCGTGGTGATTCTGGAATTTCCGGAAGGAACAGACATGGGGGAAGCCACCGATCGGGTGGACTCACGAGTCAAGGCGGTGCGCAACCTGCCTCAGGATGCCCGCACCCCCCAGGTTAGCCATGTGATCAACTTTGAACCCATTGCCCGCCTGTTGCTGCATGGTCCTTCGGATTTGCGGGAACTGCGCACCCTGGCGTATCGCTTTGAGGAAGAGCTGTTGCAGCGGGGGGTGGCCAAGGTGGACATCAATGGCCTGCCGGAAGAAGAAATCGCAGTACAGCTTTCCCAGCGGCAACTGCAGGCCCTGGACATGTCCCTGGGGGATGTGGGGCGCCGCATCAATGAACTGTCCCGTGATCTGCCTGCCGGTCAGGTGGGAAAACGGGATGTGGCCAGGGAGATGCGGGCGCTCAGCCAGCAGCGGGACGTTGCGGGTTTTGAAGGTCTGCCGCTGGTGGCCAATCTTAAGGGTGACTATGTGCGCCTGGGCGATGTGGCCAAGGTTGAGCGCCGCCCCAAGGCGAATCAAATATCCATCAGCTATCAGGGCAAGCCGGCGGTGGAGCTGCAGGCCATGCGCGCCACCACCGGCGATACCCTGCAGTCCGCCCGCATCCTGGAGGAATGGCTGGCGGAAACCCGCGCCCGTTTGCCAAAGGGTGTTGAAATTACCGTCTATGATGAAAGTTGGCAGTTGATCCGTGACCGCATCAACCTGCTGCTGAAAAACGGCCTAGGCGGCCTGGTGCTGGTGGTGATTATCTTGTTCCTGTTTCTTAATGCCCGGGTGGCGGGCTGGGTGACCCTGGGCATCCCGGTGTCCTTCATGGCAACCCTGGCATTGATCTGGCTGGCAGGGGGCAGTATCAACATGATTTCCCTGTTCGGCATGATTATGGCTCTGGGGATTATTGTGGACGATGCCATCGTGGTTGGGGAAGACTCCCTGGCGCACTACCAGAAAGGGGAAAGGTCGCTGGAAGCGGCAGAAGGGGGTGCACGACGCATGCTGGCACCAGTGCTGTCTTCCTCCCTGACCACGATTGCGGCCTTTATTCCCCTGATGATGGTATCCGGGATCATCGGCAGCATCCTGTTCGATATTCCCTTCGTGGTGATTTGTGTCATCATCGCCTCCCTGATAGAGAGTTTTCTGGTATTGCCCGGACATCTGCGCCACAGCTTCCATAAAGCCCAGCATAAGGAACCCAGCCGGTTGCGGAAAAAACTGGACGCAGGATTCGAACATTTCCGTGACTACCGCTTCCGGCCCCTGGTCAAGGCATCGGTCTCCCGACCCGGCGTGACCATCGCCGCTGCCCTGGCTGCACTGATCATAACGGTAGGCCTGCTGGCCGGGGGGCGTATCGGCTTCACCTTCTTCCCTACGGTTGAAGGCAATGTCATTCACGCCAGCGCCAGCTTTGTTTCCGGCACTCCTCCGGAAAGGGTCAATGCCTTTATCGGAAAAGTGGAAGAAGCTTTATACGAAGCGGAAGAAGCCCTGGGAGGAGGCCTGGTGCGTATTGCCAAGGTGTCTCACGGCATGGGCATATTTTCCAACGCCCAGTCCGGCAGGGCTGGTGAACAGTTCGCCACCATTACCGCAGAGCTGGTGCCGTCGGATGAGCGTACGGTGCGCAATCAGGCTTTTCTGGATGAATGGCGCAAGCATTTCAAGGATGCCCCGGGTCTGGAGAAGATGACACTGACCTCAAGAAAAGGCGGTGGCCCGCCCGGCAGGGATCTGGAAATCAAACTGACCGGGCCGGACATACGACACCTCAAGGAAGCGGCTCTTGCCATTACCACTACTTTGGAAGGGATGGATGGCGTTACCGGCATTGAAGATGACATGCCCTATGGCCGTCAGCAAATGATTTACACCCTCACCCCCATGGGACGGGCGCAAGGGTTGACAGAGGTGGAAGTGGCGCGCCAGCTTAGTGATGCTTTTTCCGGCAATCTCAGCCAGATATTTATCGATGGGCGGGATGAGCTGGAGGTGCGGGTAATGTTACCGGACGAACAGCGTTACCACCTGTCTGCTCTGGACTACTTGAGTCTGCGTTTGCCCGGAGGCGGGCAGATGCCTATGGGCAGCGCATTGCAACTCAAAGAACGCCAGGGGTTCGAGATTCTGCGCCATTATGATGGCCAGCTTTCCGCCACGGTATTTGCCGATGTTGATACCACCAGGAACAACGCCAACGATATACGCGCCTTGCTGGAGCGGGATTTGTTCTCGGAAGTGTACCGCAAATGGGCTGTGCATATGAGCTATACGGGCAAGGCGCAAGACCAGAAGGAAACCCTGGCGGACATGAAAAAAGGTGCGCTGTTTTCCCTGGCCATGATCTATATTGTGCTGGCTTGGGTGTTTGGTTCTTACGGCTGGCCGTTGGTGGTCATGAGTATCATTCCCTTCGGCGTTGTCGGCGCTGTGATGGGGCATTGGGCCATGGACATTGAGCTGACGATTCTTTCCATGTTCGGCATTTTCGGCCTGTCAGGTATTGTGGTGAACGATTCCATAATCCTGGTGATATTCTACAAACAGTTGCGTGAAAAACAGGGTATGGGGGTGAGTGAAGCCATCGTAGAGGCTGCCTGCCAGCGTTTGCGGGCAGTGCTGCTTACCTCTCTGACCACAATCGCCGGATTGACGCCCCTGCTGTTCGAAACTTCCCTGCAGGCGCAGTTCCTGATTCCCATGGCGGTGTCGATTTCCTTCGGACTCGCGTTTTCTACTTTCCTTGTATTGCTGCTGGTGCCGGCCCTGCTGGAACTGCATGAAAAATTTGTTCACAAGCGCAGGTTGCGGCAGCAAGGAAATCTGGCGGAAGCAAACGGATAAAATGTTTTCCTACTTCAGGGCGGAAACAAAGGAAATCACCTCTTCCTTGTAGTCTTCGATGACAAGGGAAATATTCTCTGAATTGATATCCAGCAGCTGGCAGGCGGGTATCTGATCATAGTCCATGTTGGCGTCGGCATCGTTATTTGAAGCCTGGGAAAGCAGAATTGCGCAAATCAGTATTTCACGCAGCTCGACGCCTTCTTCGCTTCCCGGCTGCCCGGTCTCGTTCTGTTTTTCAATGGCCATGGAAATGTTTTCCGGGAAACCCCAGTTTTCCACCAGTGCCTGACCAATGCCCGGCCCCCAGTTGCTGATGACTTCATTGGAGACCAGATCAGGAAAATCTGTTGCCCGGGATAAAATATAGTAGGTGCCAATGTTGTGTAAAAGTCCAGCCAGCATAGCGTTGTGTTTCTCGCTGGCCAGTCCCGCCCGTATGGAAAGCAGGTAGCTGTATGCGGCAACCCTGACGGATTCCACGCGTGTTTTGTTGAGGAGATATGCCAGGCTCGACCCTTTTGGCGCCTTGAACACATCCTTGGTCGCCAGGGTGACCGTGGCGCTGTTTACCGCTGACAGCCCCAGGCGGGAGACGGCAATGCTGAGATCGGTCACCTTTACGCCGGAACGATTGAGCAAGGCAGAGTTTGCCAGCAGCAGGATGCGTACGCACAGATCCGGTGCCGCCACGACGATGCGGCTGACGTCCTGCAGCGATACGTCCGGGTCATGAAGGGTTTTTATGATGCGCGCATAGATTTCTGGAAAAGGTGGGAGGTCGATCTCTCGCGTTGCCAGCTTTTCTGTCAGGTCTTGCAGAAAACTGAGCTCTCTTTCCTGAAGAGAATGTTCTTGGGATTGCTGTTGCATCCTTATTTTCCTTCTGATTAGCGTCACAACAGTATTCGGCCGCTGCAGGGAAAACTTTAGCCCGTATTTCTCATCGCCAGATCGGGTGGAAAGCCGAACAGGGCAGGGTTGAAGTTGTTGGCAATTGCCTAATTATTGGTAACAGACTGAATCATTGATCTTTTTCCATAACGGGTTTCCGGCCCGGTGAGAAAGGTGGGTTAGGGTATCTTCAATAATTCTGTTCGGCTCAAGAGGCTACAATCAAGCGCGGATCTCCGGTTCGAGTGAAACCGGGCAAGCGCAAAGATGTCAATCATGAACTATTCGGGGCGCCTTTTGCTCCGGATATGCTCAGGCTTTGAGGTTTTTCGACAGGAATGGACTGATTTCCTTCAACATTTCCTGGTGAATCTTGATGTTTCCGGCAACCAGATTACCGGTTTCGAAATGCTTGTCGCCGCCACTCAGATCGGTGACTACGCCACCGGCTTCCTTGACCAGAAGTGCGCCTGCGGCAAAATCCCACTGAGCCAGCCCCAGCTCCCAGAAGGCATCGACGCGGCCTGCCGCCAGCCAGGCGAAATCGAGGGCGGCGGAGCCGGGGCGGCGCACGCCGGCGGTATTTTTGATCAACGCCTTCATCATGCCGAAATAGGCGTCTACATGCTGTTGGTCGCGGTAGGGAATGCCGGTTCCCAGTAGGGCGCCGTGCAGATCCTTTTGCCTGGAAACGCGGATGCGATGGTCGTTCAGGTAGGCGCCACCACCCTTGTGCGCGCTGAAGGTTTCATCCCGCAAAGGGTCATAGACCACGGCGGCTTCCAGTTGGCCACGGTGTTGCAAGGCAATGGAAATGGAGAATTGTGGGAAGCCATGCAGATAATTGGTGGTGCCGTCCAGGGGATCGATGATCCACAGGAAATCGTTTCCAGCGTGACTGCCGCTTTCTTCGGCCAGAATGGCGTGATCCGGATAGGCCTTTTTGATGGCGTTAATGATGATCTGCTCGGAAGCGCGGTCTACTTCGGTGACGAAATCATTTGCCTGCTTTTCCTGCACCTCGACCTGATCCATGCGATTGAAGTAGTTGAGCAGCAATTTGCCTGCGTCGCGGGCCGCACGGGAGGCAATGGTAGTCATGGGATTCATGATTGATGAGGATAATCCGAGCCTTGAAAATAATTAGCCATTATACTCTACCGCCATGGAAAACATACGCATTGTATTGGTGGAAACATCCCATGGCGGGAATATTGGCGCGGTCGCCCGGGCGATGAAAAACATGTGCCTGGAGGAGCTGGCTTTGGTGCGGCCAAAGCAGTTTCCCACAGAAGATGCCATGGCCAGAGCCTCCGGTGCGGATGATATTCTGCATGAAGCCAGCATTCATCAAAGCCTGGATGAGGCCGTGGCGGATTGTGCGCTGGTGGTGGGCACCAGCGCCCGCATGCGCTCTGTCAGCTGGCCACAACTGAATCCCCGGGAGTGTGCGGAGCTGGTGATGCAGCGCAGCATCCAAGGCAAGGCGGCGCTGGTGTTCGGGCGGGAACGTACGGGCCTGACCAATGCCGAACTGGAGCGATGCAATTACCTGGTGAATATCCCCGCCAATCCGGATTATTCCTCCCTGAATCTGGGGATGGCGGTGCAGGTAATCAGTTATGAATTGATGATGCAGCTACGGCAGGGGCGAAAGCTTGTCGCTGAAGAGCGTGAACTGGCTAAAGCCGGGGATATGCAGGGGTTGTTCCAACATCTGGAACAGGCGCTGGAAGACATCGGTTTCCTTGATCCCCGCAAGTCAGACAAACTCATGCGGCGCCTGAAGCGACTGTTCTACCGGGCTGAACCGGATCTGGACGAACTGAAGATCCTGCGGGGCATACTCAGCGCTGCACAGGGACGAAAATCCGCACGGCGGGAATGAGGCTTTTCCAATGACTCAATTGACACCAGCCGTTGGCTTCGTCAGTCTGGGCTGCCCCAAGAACCTGGTGGATTCGGAGCGGATTCTGACCCAGTTGCGAGCCGAAGGCTATGACATCGTTCCGGACTATGCTCATGCACAGCTGGTTATCGTCAACACCTGTGGCTTTATTGATGCAGCAGTGGAGGAATCCCTGGAAACCATTGCCGAAGCCCTGGAAGCCAACGGCCAAGTCATCGTCACCGGTTGCCTGGGGGTGCGAGCAGAGGAAATCCGTGGGAAATACCCCAAGATATTGGGCATCACCGGCCCTCATGCCTATGAAGAAGTCATGGCGCTGGTGCACGAGCTTCTACCGGCGCCCCACGATCCCTGGGACAGCCTGATTCCTCCCCAGGGCGTCAAACTTACCCCTCGCCATTATGCCTATCTGAAAATATCCGAAGGTTGCAATCATCGCTGCAAGTTCTGCATCATCCCCTTTCTGCGCGGAGACCTGGTGAGCCGCCCCTTGGGCGAAGTGGTGGCAGAAGCCGGGCGGCTGGTGGAATCCGGGGTGCGTGAACTGCTGGTGGTGTCCCAGGATACCAGTGCCTATGGCGTGGATCTGAAATACCGCATGGATTTTGTTGGCGGCAGACCCCTGGAAACCCGTCTTTCCAGCCTGGCAAAGGCTCTGGGGCAGCTCCCCGCCTGGGTGCGCCTGCACTATGTCTATCCCTATCCCCAAGTGGATCAGGTAATTCCTCTCATGGCCGAAGGCAGCATCCTGCCGTATCTGGATATGCCCTTGCAGCATGGCAGTGAGCGCATCCTCAAGTCCATGGGGCGCCCTGCCGCCATGGAAAAGGTGCTGGATCGCCTGGCTGACTGGCGCAGGGATTGCCCCGGGCTGGTGATTCGCTCCACCTTCATCGTGGGTTATCCCGGCGAGATGGAGTGGGACTTTGAGGAACTGCTGGATTTCCTGCGAGAAGCCCGGTTGGATCGGGTCGGTTGTTTTGCCTATTCCCCTGTGGAAGGTGCGGCCGCCAATGCCTTGCCGGATCAGGTGGCAGAAGAAATAAAGCAGGAACGCCTGGCGCGTTTCATGGAAGTTCAGGCAGCCATCAGTGCTGAAAAGCTGGTGGAAAAAGTTGGCCGACGGCTGGTGGTGCTGGTGGATAAGGTGCAGGAACAGCGGGTAGTCGCCAGAGGGCCGGGAGATGCGCCCGAGATCGACGGCCAGGTGTTCATTGAAGGTGCCTGGGAGCTACAGCCGGGAGATTTTGTGGAAGTGGAGATTACCGGCAGTGATGAGCATGATCTGTATGCGCGAATGGTGGAGTGAACCTTGGAATATCCGGAAGATCGGGTTGCAGATTCATCAACATCCGCACGGGACATGATCATATGCAGCTTCAGTACAACCCAAGATCCGCGATTGATTGTGAATCTTGGGCACAAGGATTACCGTGACCAGTAAAGCCCCCTTTTGCTGGAGCCGGAATGGCCATGGTTTTTTTTGCTTAACAGGGTGTTTTTCAACATCCTGTTAAGCGGTTGGATGGTCACTAAAGTTGTGGCATTTTATTGACTGTGGTGCAGCAGGTTCCGGCAGCCGGTGGCAACACTTTGCCGCCGTGAACCCAATGACATGTTAGTGACAATCATCCCTTGAACAATGAACCAATCTAGATAGTTACTATTTATTTCAACAGCTTACCCGGTTGATAGCCGGGGTCTGCCGACCCTTGTGAAATTCAGTAAATGGCGGTGGTAGATGCTTGTTTCCTTCTGAAACTCCTTGTTGGCACGAAATTCGCTTGTAATCTTCTAAATCCTTATGAGGGTATGCAAGTGAATGTAAATCTCAATGCCACCGCGAATATCTCCAGCGAACGAAATGGTCGTCTGCTGGATGTTGCGACGATGATGTATGAAATGGAGGATGCGAGCCGCAAAGGCCTGCTGTTTGCGTTGCAAAGCAGCCTGGATCCGGAGCAGCTCCTGAAAGTTTTCTTTCAACATCTCAATATGTTGGTTCCCTGCCAGGGAATGAGCTATCGCTATGCCGAAAAGGGCATCTACTTACAGCAAGGCAGTGGAGAGAAACATTGTGCCTACTATTGTCTCACTCTGGAGGAGGAGCGACTGGGTGAAGTCGGGTTCAGTCGCAGCAAGAAATTCTCTGCTGAAGAGCTTCGCGAGATGGAAATGCTGTTGGCATCCCTGGTGTTGCCGATGCGAAACGCAATTTACTACCACACCGCTCTGCAGGCGGCTTCCCTTGACCCGCTGACTGGTTTGAACAACCGACGTTCCCTGATGGATAACCTGGCCCGAGAGATCGGCAGGTCGCGGCGGGAGTCCCAGTCTCTTGCCTTGCTGGTAATCGATATTGATTCGTTCAAACGTATCAATGATGAAATCAGCCATTTGGCGGGGGATCATGTATTGGCGCAAGTTGCGGGCCTTCTGGTTGAAGCAGTCAGGTGTTCGGATATGGTTTTTCGTTTTGCCGGGGATGAGTTTGTGCTGCTCTTGCCAAACATGGATCAGAAAGGAGTAAAGGTGTTGATCTCGCGTATCAGGAAAGCGGTTGAAAAAATGGATTGCTCCTATGGCGAACACGAGATCTCTCCATCCCTGAGTATTGGATTTGCTCTCCTGCAGGAACAAATGGAACCGGAAGGGTTTTTTGAAGCTGCGGATCTGGACATGCTGTGTGAGAAAGCAAGAAAACATGGCCGAAGCTAGCCCGGATATTTCACCCAGTTACCAAAAAATAAAGATAAGCGGTTGTTATTTATCGATATTATTGGAGTTTTAGCAAAGTACAAAGTGTAACCGGGTCACGGCTTGCATCCGCCCTCGCACTGATCTTGCCGCCCAGAGACGGTATTTCCTAAATCATCAATAGCTTGGGCTATTGATTCAATCGGAAATCCGCCTCTGAACGACAATTTCAGCACGATCATCGGACTCCTGAGTGAAACATCCG
>JAMOLT010000035.1 GCA_027068915.1 Sedimenticola sp.
CACTGATCTTGCCGCCCAGAGACGGTATTTCCTAAATCATCAATAGCTTGGGCTATTGATTCAATCGGAAATCCGCCTCTGAACGACAATTTCAGCACGATCATCGGACTCCTGAGTGAAACATCCGACGCAGTACACCAGAGCAACGCAAGAGGAATTGTCGGGGTTGGAGCGAACGCCACATAGATGAATAAGCCAGGCAAAAGCCTGGCTTTTTTCGTTATACTTGCGCAGGTTTATTTTTTCTAACGCCAGGAACAGCGCCGCAATGAGCATCAAGTCAGATACATGGATTCGCCGCATGGCCGGCGAGCAGGGCATGATTGAACCTTTTGAGCCGGGGCAGATTCGCGATGGTTCCAATGGGCGGATGATTTCCTATGGAACCTCCAGCTATGGGTACGATGTGCGCTGTGCGGATGAGTTCAAGATCTTTACCAACATAAACTCAGCGGTGGTGGATCCCAAGAACTTTGATGACAGCAGCTTTGTGGATGTGAAATCGGATGTCTGTATCATTCCGCCCAATTCTTTTGCCTTGGCGCGAACTGTGGAGTACTTCCGTATTCCGCGTAGTGTGCTGACTATCTGTCTGGGAAAATCGACTTATGCCCGCTGCGGCATTATTGTCAATGTCACTCCCTTGGAGCCGGAATGGGAAGGTCATGTAACCCTGGAGTTCTCCAACACTACGCCTCTGCCTGCCAAGATCTACGCCAATGAGGGGGTGGCGCAGATGCTGTTTTTTGAATCGGATGAGGTGTGCGAAACCTCCTACAGGGATCGCGGCGGAAAGTACCAAAAGCAAAAAGGGGTAACCTTGCCCAAGGCTTGAGTCGTAGTAATTCAGATGTAGTGGTTCAGACTCGATCGTCAAATAGCCCTGCTATTCTCCTCACACGATAAACTGATTTAATTCGCCTCCAGTGATTTTTGCTTCAAACGGTTACGTCCAACAGGCTCCTAGCCGGGCTGGCCTTCTTGGCCTTTCCGTGTTTTCTTTTCTTCGGCTTTTTTCTCTGACTCTTTCTCTTTTTCTGGTTCCTGTGTTTCGGCAGCAGCTTCTTCTTCCCCGGCGGTGGGGGGGGCTTCGATGGGGCTTCCGCCGGTAAGGCTCTGCACCACATCCCGATCCCGTTGGTCTTTGATTTGTTCGAAGAAAGAATACTCTCCACCAGTAACAGCACGGGAAGTCTCGTCCATCTCGCTTGCCAGTTCCTGTACGCTGCGCACCACGCGGATAAGTTTCTCGCCAGATTTTGAGACCGAGAACATGTTGTTCAGTTTGGACTCGCGCATCTCATTTTGCAGCTCGATGACTTTGGTTTCCAGTTCGGAGATGGTGGTGTACAGTGTTTCCCGCTTTTGGCGGTATTCAGAAATCTGCTTGTTCAGGCGTTCGACTTCTGCTGTGTGGCGATCTCCAAGTTCCTGAATGCGGCGTTCATTGTCCTGCTTGACCTGGGAGAGGGTCTGGTCGGCTTGCTGCCGGAGCGTTGCGACTGCCTGCTCGTGATCCTGGCGCAGTAGTTGCAGGTCGTTTTGATACTGGTTGCTGAGTTTTTCCAGCATCGCCTCATGCTCTTTCCGCCAGCCTGCCATTTCGTCGGTGTGACTGGTTTTCAGTGAGTCCACCACACTTTGGTGAGATTGGTGCAGTCGCTCGATTTGTTCTGAGCTGGCTTTTTTTTCCTTCTCCAGATCACCTGAAAAAACTTTTTGCAGTACTTCAATTTTGCTTTCATGGGTATTCTGCAACTTCAACAGGGAGTCTTCGGCATCCTTTTTTGCTTCTGACAGGGCTGCTTCCTTGCGTTTGCTTTCGTTGGACTTCCCGATGGCATAGCCAATCCATATGCTAATGACAATAAGTGCGGCCGCTATGGCAAGAATCGGCGCGGTCAATATAGGCGTGAAATCCATGGTGGCTAACCTCTTTTCAGGTAGGAGAATATAGTTGTAAGCAGAAAGAATAGAAGTGCTTTTCTGAAAAGTCTACGGAAATTCTGGGTTTGTTTGATCTGCGCCTAACAGGATGTTGAAAAACGGCATTTTTCAACATCCTGCTAATACTCTTTGTTGGCCGGGGTGCTGCGGTATATAGGTGCTAAACAGCGTGTTGTTTCCCCGTGCAGCATTCGGGCTGCTGGGGAAATTCCTTTTTCAACAATCTGTTAAGGATTGATTAAGAATCTGCGGGTATACTATTTTTATTGTTTTCCTGTGCAAACGGCGTGTTTCAAGGCTTGTGAAAAATGTCCTGAAGAAACAGAAGATGGTCATGAAAAGCCTTGTAAAGAAGGCTGCAAGCCCATGAGGCTCTTGCTGGCAGAAGATGATCCGCTGCTGGGTGACGGGCTGAAAACTGCTTTACAGGCAGAAGGTTACACTGTTGACTGGTTCAAAGATGGCAGGCAAAGCCTGCATGCCGCGTTGAATGAGGCTTTTGATATTATCATTCTGGATCTTGGACTGCCCAGTCTTGACGGGCTGGATGTTCTCAAAGGATTGCGGAACAGGAGGTGTGGTACTCCGGTGTTGATCCTGACGGCCCGTGGTGCTGTTGATGATCGCATCAGGGGTCTGGATCTGGGGGCGGACGACTATCTTGCCAAGCCTTTTGACCTGGATGAACTTGCAGCACGCCTGCGTTCATTGGTGCGGCGTAGCCAGGGTCGGAGTACTCCTTTGCTTGAATATGCGGGTATTGTGCTGGATCCGGCAGCGCAAAAAATAAGACAGGATGGTGCGGAAGTGGAGCTTACTCTCAAGGAGTTCATCATTCTGCGCTACTTGCTGGAAAGCCAGGGTAAAGTGGTATCCCGCAGCCGCCTGGAAGAAACCATGTATGGCTGGGATGCGGAAATAGGTAGCAATGCCTTGGAGGTGCATATTCACAATCTCAGAAAAAAGCTTGGTCAGCAGCTGATAAGGACAGTGCGTGGCCTCGGCTATAGAATCGGGTAGGCCATATATGCGCTCCATTCGCAGGCAGGTATTGGCATGGGTGCTGGGTTTTCTGGTGTTTACCCTGCTGGTCATGCTGCTGATCAGCTACCTGAAGGCGCTGCATGAAATTGAAGAGATCTTTGACGCGGAATTGGCGCAGACTGCCAGACTGGTCGGCCAGCTTGCCATGGCCGATGTGGAGGGCAAGGGATTTCCGCCCACTATTTCTGTGCCGCTGGACGAAAGCAGCAAGTACAAATATGAAAAATTCATCAGCTATCAGGTTTGGCATGGGGATGAGCTGGTTCTCAAATCCTCCCATGCGCCGGAAGAGGCGCTAAGCACCGTTGCCGGTTTTCGTGATGTAGTAAACGGCAAGTATCGATGGCGGGTGTTTGGCCTGCACATTGCCAATAGCGGGTATCGTGTTTACACTTCGGAAGATACCGTTGTCCGGGAGGAGTTGTCCTGGTATTTTGCCGTGGAATCTCTGGGAGTCATGTTCTGGGCGATTCCTCTGTTTGCATTGATTATCGCCGTTACCGTAGATCGGGGATTGCTCCCCTTGCGGCGCCTTTCCGCAGAGGTTGGTAATCGCGATATTCATCAGCTGTCACCTGTTGTCGGCAGCCATATACCCAAGGAGCTTGTTCCTTTGGTCAATGCGTTGAATGCATTGCTGGCAAGGCTGGATGCGGCAATTACCAGGGAACGGCGTTTTACCGCAGATGCTTCGCATGAGCTTCGCACTCCACTGAGCGCTATCCGCCTGCATTCCCAGCTCGCCATGCGGGCCGGCAGTATGGAAGAAAGCCGCCAGTCCCTGGAAAAGTTGATCCATGCCGTCGATCAAAGCACCTATATGGTAGAGCAGTTGCTGAGTCTGGCCCGCTCATCTCCTGAAAATGGAAAGCTTGAGCTTGAAGAAATAGACCTGGCTGATTTATGCCAGACGCTGGCAGGGCTGTTGTCAGAAACCGCTGCCGAAAAGGGCATAAGCATCGTCCATGAATATGCCGCATCTGATCTTGTGCAGGTCAGCAGTAATCGTCATTTGTTGCACACTATTTTGCGGAACTTGCTGGATAATGCGATTCGCTATAGCCCTCCTGGCAGTCGAATTCAATGCGGCATCATCCAGGATGGTGTGGAAACCGTTATCAGTATTCAGGATGAAGGCCCGGGTATTCCCGATGATCAACTGGAACAGGTTCGGGAGCGGTTTACCCGTCTCGCCGGGCAGGATGTCCAAGGCTGCGGCCTGGGGTTGTCCATTGTAAGTCAGGCATCTGAATGCATTGCTGCCAGGCTGATTCTCAAAAACCGTGCTGATGGGCAATCGGGGTTAATAGCAAGTATCGTGCTGCCCGGATGAAGTCCGGGTTTTCTCTTCTACCTGCGCCAGCTGCCTGCTGCTGAACTGTTCTTCCACCAGCGGGAAGAGTTCCCGTTCCTCAAGACGGGTGTGGCTCTTCAGTAATCGGCCGAATGCAGCCAATTCGTCGCAGTTTCCCTGCTGCATTCCGGCAGCCATGGTGCGCATCTGTTTGTGTTCTTCTGTCAGCTGCATCCCAAGGTCATGAATTTTCCCCTGCATGGTTGCGGTTATGCTGAAAATACCCGCTTCCTCATTGTGGAAATGCCGATCCAGTTCCTCATCAAAGATGCTCAGGATATGCCGGCACAAGGCAATGCATTTTTCCCTGTCGCCTGTTGCTGCGGTGTTCAGGCAATTGTTTGCCAGCCGCAGGGATTGGTGGTGTTCACGGGAAAGGGTGGTGAGTTCAAGGCTGCGTTTCATCGGTGTTCTGCTATGCTCAGTTCCATGAAATATGGATTGCATGGTACTTACTATACAAGCCAAGTGCCATTTGGGTAAGGACTTTGGTTTTTTTATCAGTCGAATGTCAATGTAGACCAGATTCCGTCTTTCAGGAATGATCAGGGTCAAGACACCGCTAGCGTGCTGCGTCGGAATTGAAGGCCCTGAAAGAGCCTTTAATTCCTACGCAGTACACTCGGTAGCTGTGGGTCTCGGGAAGACGCTATGGTTCCAGCGCTGTTTTCTCAGGCGGGGGCCTGCTCCAGCTGCACCGGGGAATTCAGGGTTTTCCCGTCCAGTACAACCTGACCCCTGCGGTTCAGTGACAAGCGACCCTGGGCGAACCAGCGTACTGCCAGCGGATAGATGACATGCTCTTTTTGCAGTACTCGCGCAGCCAGTGTTTCGGCATCGTCATCAGGCAGCACAGGAACGCTGGCCTGAACGATGATGGGGCCGCCATCGAGCTCTTCGGTAACAAAATGGATGCTGGCGCCGTGCTTTTGTACTTCTGCTTCCAGTGCGCGCTGGTGGGTGTGCAAGCCCTGAAAATCCGGCAGTAGGGAAGGGTGGATGTTGAGCATGCGGCCATGATAGTGACGTACGAAGCCGGGAGTCAGGATGCGCATGAACCCCGCCAGCAGCACCAGTCGTGGCTGGTAACTGTCGATGAGTTTGGCCAGGGCGGTATCGAAACTTTCCCGGTCTGGAAACTGCCGGTGCTCCAGGGTTGCAACCGCAATGCCAGCCTTTCTGGCCCGCTCCAGCCCATAGGCATCGGCCTCGTTGCTGATTACTGCCTTGATCTCCACCGGCAGATCTTCTTTGGCGGCGTCGATGATGGCCTGCAGGTTGGTGCCGCCGCCGGAGATCAGTACAACAACCGGAAGCTTAGACATATTCCACGCAGGGTGTTTCGCAATTGCTGTTCTGTACGCTGCCAATTACATGTACGGTTTCGCCCCTGGCTTCCAGAAGGGTTTGCGTCCGGGCCGCATCCTCGGCAGCCACGCAAATTACCATGCCGATGCCACTATTGAAGGTGCGCAGCATTTCTCCGGAGTCAATGTTGCCGTTTTCCTGCAACCACCGGAATACAGCGGGACGGGGCCAGCTGGTGGTGTCGATGCGGGCCAGGGTATTTGCCGGCAGCACCCGGGGAATGTTCTCTGTGAGTCCACCCCCGGTGATGTGCGCCAGGGCATGTACGTCAACTTCCTTGAGCAGCGCCAGCAGGGGCTTCACATAGATGCGCGTCGGTTGGAGCAGGGTTTCCCCCAATGGCCGGCCATCCAGATCTGCTGCAAGATCTGCGTTGCTGACCTCGATTACCTTGCGGATCAGGGAATAGCCGTTGGAATGCGGGCCGGAGGAAGCCAGTCCCAGCAAGACATCCCCGGCCTTTACCTTGTTGCCCTGCAGGATTTTTGACTTCTCGACAATGCCCACGCTGAAGCCTGCCAGGTCGTAGTCGTCACCCTGGTACATGCCCGGCATCTCCGCTGTTTCACCCCCGGTCAAGGCGCAGCCCGCCAGCTCGCAGCCTTTGGCGATGCCGGATATAATCTCCGTGGCGCGATCGACCAGGAGCTTGCCGGTAGCAAAATAATCCAGAAAAAACAGCGGCTCGGCCCCCGCCACCACGATGTCGTTGACGCACATGGCGACCAGATCGATGCCTATGCTGTCATGTTTGTCCAGCATCATCGCCAGCTTGAGCTTGGTGCCCACGCCGTCGGTTCCCGATACCAGCACGGGTTCTCTGTACTGGTTTACAGGTAGTTCGAAGAGGGCGCCAAAACCTCCCAGTCCGGCCAGTACCCCCGGCCTGAAAGTGTTTTTGACCAGGGGTTTGATGTTTTCCACCAATGTATTTCCGGCATCGATATCCACGCCGGCCTGGCTGTAGCTCAGTCCTTCGGTTGGCAATTTATGGGAGGACATGGCGGACTCCTGCAGTAACAGAATAAATCGGGTGAATATTGTAACAAGATTCGCCTGTGCAGACTGTTGGCTAGCATCTGTATTTGCCAGTAGAATGGCTGCATGAAGATATCCCGCCTGCTTTTTTTCTGTTTGTTCTTGTTCCTGCTGCCTGCCTATGGACTGCTTGCGGCGCCGGGGTTGTATTCTGCCGAAGTGCCTGTTGCCGATGCTTCTCCCGAGGCGCGCAAAGCCAGCATTCGCCAGGCCTTCGAAAAGGTATTGGTTAAAGCCTCCGGACATCGCAGCATCAAAGGGCGTAGTGGCATGAAGGCACTGCTCAAGCAGACGGAAGACTATGTGCAGCAGTTTCGTTACCGTAACGAAGCGGCAGAAACGGAGGGCGGGCCGGACAAGCGCTGGATGTGGGTGGCATTTGAAAAGGGCGCCGTGCAGAAAGCGTTGCGGAACCTGGGACTGTCTGTGTGGGAAAAAGGCAGGCCGGAAGTGCTGTTGTGGCTGGTGCGGGAGACAGATGGTCATCGCGCCTTGCTGGATCCGGAAAAAGATGTGACGTTGGTGCAGGCATTGAAGGGCGCGGCGAAGCAGCGGGGTCTGCCGCTGTTGCTGCCGATCATGGATCTGGAGGATCAATCCGCCCTGCGGATTAGCGATATATGGACGGTTGACCGGGAGAGTGTGGAGAGAGCATCGGCTCGCTATGGTGAACCATTGCTGCTGCTGGGGCGGTTGCGCAAGGTTGGCAACGGGTGGAAAGCAAAATGGACGCTGTTGCTGTCTGACAGGCAGCAGGATTTCAGTAGTGCTTCGGGCAGTGCAGAAGAAGCCGTTGGCGCCGGGATCAACAAGACCATGGACTGGCTGGCGGATCAATATGTACCCGGCAGCGATATCGGGGAGTCAGAACCGGTGATGCTGCGGTTTCTGAACATTGGTGGTGTGCGTGAATATTCCCGATTGATTCGGCTGCTGGAGTTGCTGGATGTTATTTCCGAATACGCCATCCTGGAGTCCTCGGGTGATCAGCTTTTGATACGGGCAAAAGTACGGGGCGGGCGGGATATCCTTGTGCAAAGATTGTCTCTGGAAACGGTGCTGGCGCCGGTTGCCAGTATTCCCGATGACGAGACAATTGCGCCGGAAAATCTTGAACTGACCTACCGGCTCAGGTAGATGCAGCTCCTTGTCCAGCGCCTCTGCAGGTGCATATCGCGTCTCACCTGGCCGAGGGCTTCAGGTTGAGGGCAAGAGATATTCCCAACCTCATCAGCATCGCCAGAGTGATCCTGGTGTTTCCGGTGATCTGGCTGCTGCTCAATCACCACTACCAAAGCGCCATGTTGTTGTTTTTTATTGCGGGGATCTCTGACGCCCTGGATGGCTTTCTGGCGCGTCAGTTCAAGTGGCAGAGCCGCCTGGGAGGGATTCTTGATCCGTTGGCAGACAAGTTTCTGCTGGTTTCTGCGTATCTTTGCCTGGGCTGGCTGGAGGTGCTGCCCTGGTGGCTGGTGGGGCTGATTGTGCTACGCGATGTTGTCATCGTAGCTGGTGCGGTGGCTTATAACTTCCGGGTGCAGCAACTGGATGCGCAGCCAAGCCTGATCAGCAAGCTGAATACTGGTCTGCAGATATTCCTGGTGCTGCTGGTCGTGTATGGCCTCGGATTTTCCCACGAGTTTTCCTGGATGATTCCCTGGGTGATATGGGCAGTGGCAGTGACCACGGTGCTCAGCGGCCTGGATTATGTGGTGAACTGGGGAGGCAAGGCCAGGCGGGAGATGCAGAACGGAGATTGATCCGCTCTGCTCATCCTTATCCCAAATCCATCGGGCTCAATTTCCAGATATCGCTGTTGTAATCCTGCATGGTGCGATCTGTGGAGAAAAATCCGCTGCAGGCGGTGTTCATGATGCTCATGCGCGTCCAGTGCTGTCGATCCCGGTAGGCGCTGGCGGCATGTTGCTGGGCTTCGATGTAGCTGCGGAAATCCGCCACCGTCATCCACGGGTCGTGGGGATCCTTCATGGCGGTGATGACCTGGTCAAAAATACCCGGTTCCTCAATGTTGAAATGGCCGCTCTCCAGGAGCTGGAACACGGCCTTCAGGTCTTCATCTGCAGCAATTATTCCCTGTGGGTCATAGTGGGTTTTCAATTCCTCCACTTCATCGACCTTGAGGCCGAACAGGAAAAAGTTATCCACGCCCACGGCATCCAGCATCTCGATGTTGGCGCCATCGTAGGTGCCAATGGTCAGGGCACCGTTCATCATGAACTTCATATTACCGGTACCGGATGCTTCCTTGCCTGCCGTGGAAATTTGTTCGGAAAGGTCTGTGGCGGGGGCGATCACTTCCATGCTGGATACCCGGTAGTTGGGAAGGAAGGCGAGCTTGAGCTTGTCGCTCACCTCGGGGTCGCTGTTGATGATTTCTGCGACATTGTTGATGAGCTTGATGGTGCGCTTGGCCATGAAATAGCCGGGAGCGGCCTTACCGCCGATGAGGACGCAGCGGTTGGTCCAGTCGGCGGTGTCGCCATGGCGAATGCGGTTGTAGAGGTGAATCACATGCAACACGTTGAGTAGCTGGCGTTTGTATTCGTGGATGCGTTTTACCTGTACGTCGAACAGGGAATCCAGGGGAAAATCCACACCGCATTCTTCTTTCACCAGTTCGGCCAGCTGGCGCTTGTTCGCCGTTTTGGCGGCCTGCCATTGGGCGTGGAAGGCCTTGTGGTTACTGCTGTTTGCATAGGGCTTGAGCTGTTCGATCTTTGACAGATCCGATATCCATTCATCGCCGATCTTGCTGCTGATCAGTGCCGTCATTTCCGGGTTTGCATGGGCGATCCAGCGCCGTGGTGTAACACCATTGGTCTTGTTGTTGAATTTTTCCGGCCAGAGTTCGTAAAAGTCCCGGAACAGGCCTTTTCTCAGCAGCTCCGAATGCAGCTCCGCCACGCCGTTGACGGAGAAACTGCCAACAATTGCCAGATAGGCCATGCGCACGGACTTGCCATTGCTTTCCTCGATAATGGACATGCGGCGGCGGCGGTCGCTGTCGCCGGGCCAGCGAATCGCCACCTGCTTCAGGAAGCGTGCGTTGATTTCATAGATGATTTCCAGCAAGCGCGGCAACAGGCGCTCGAAAAGCTGTACCGGCCAGCGCTCCAATGCTTCGGGAAGAAGGGTGTGATTGGTGTAGGCCATGGTAGCAGTGGTGATTTTCCAGGCCTGTTCCCAGGAAAGGTGCTTGTCATCGACGAGAATGCGCATCAGCTCCGCCACCGCAATGGCGGGATGGGTGTCGTTGAGTTGAAAAACATTTTGCGCAGCAAAATTGTCGTAGTCTTCTCCGTGTATGAGCTCCCATTGGCGGATAATGTCCTGCAGGCTGGCGGAAGCCAGGAAATACTGCTGGCGCAGGCGCAGTTCCTTGCCGTTCTCGCTGGAGTCGTTGGGGTAGAGCACCATGGTGATGTGCTCCGCGTCGTTCTTGGCCGCGACGGACTCCGGATAACTGCCGGCATTGAATTCATCCAGGTTGAACTCATCCGTTGCCGTGGCCTTCCACAGACGCAGGGTGTTCACTACCCCATTGCGGTAACCGGATACGGGGACATCGAAGGGAATGGCAAGTACATCTTCCGTATTCAGCCAACGGGTTCTGGGTTCGCCGCGGCGGTTGGTGAAATGTTCCGTGTGACCGCCAAACTGTACGATTTGCGTGTATTCCGCGCGCTCCAGTTCCCAGGGGTTCGCATCGCGCAGCCAGTGATCCGGTTCTTCTTTCTGGTAGCCGTTTTCGATGCGCTGGCGAAACATGCCGTATTCGTAGCGCAATCCGTATCCGACCACAGGCAGCTTCAGGGTTGCGCAGCTGTCCATGAAGCAGGCGGCCAGGCGGCCGAGGCCGCCATTGCCCAGGCCGGCGTCTGGCTCCCGGGATTGTATTTCCTCCAGGGACAGGGAGAAATTCTGTACGGCTTCGGCGATCTCGCCGCTGAGGTTCATGTTCAGCAAATGATTCCCCAGGGCACGTCCGATGAGGAATTCCAGAGACAGATAGTAGGCGCGGCGCTGTTCGGGGCGCCGGTGTTGCAGCCAGGTGTTTCGCCAGTCTGTCATGATACGGTCGCGCACGGTCAACGACAGCGCTTCATACAGATAATGGGGGTTGCAGCCAAGAAAACGCCCCAAATGATGAACCAGGTAGCGACGGAAATCATGTTCGAGTGATTTCGCATCAGAGGGAAGCTTTTCGGCTTCCGGCAATACGCAGAGATCGTTTTGGTTGTTCATTTGAGGAGAAATTCAGGTGTTAAATTGATAATGGGGTATTGTAGCGGCAAACGCCTTGATAATATCTATTTACTGGTATCTTTATACAGCTGAATGTATTTGCCGGCACTCTTGGTCCAGCCGAAATCCTGGGCCATGGCGGTGCGCATCAGCTTGTGCCAGCTGGCCGGTTTTTTGTACAGATTCAGGGCGCGCTCGATGGCGTGCAGCATTGCTCCGGCGCTGGGCTCGTGGAAGACAAATCCCGTGGCGGTATTGTTTTTCAGGTTTTCCTGCGTGGCGTCTACGACGGTATCCGCAAGGCCGCCAATCTGGTGTACCAGCGGTGGCGTGCCGTATTGCAGGCTGTACATCTGGTTCAGCCCGCAAGGTTCGAAGCGTGAGGGCATGAGGAACAGGTCTGCTCCTGCCTCGATGCGGTGAGCGAGTTCTTCGGAGTAGCCCAGGGTGAGTAACAGGCGCTGCGGGTAGAGTGCCGCCAGTTCCCGCAGGGCGTTTTCGAATTGCTTTTCTCCGGATCCCAGTATTACAAGACGTGCATCATGATTGTCCAGGATATGAGGGATGATCTGTAGCAGCAGATCCACGCCTTTTTGTTCCACCAGCCTGCCGATGAAGCCGAGAAGGGGGGTGTTCAGCTGATCATCCTGCAGCTTGATTCCCAGTTGCTCCAGCAGCGCCTGCTTGTTGGCGCGTTTGCCAGCCAGGTAGCGATGTTTTAGGGAGTAATGATCTGGCAGATAGGGGTCTGTCGCCGGATTCCAGATATCCTGATCAATACCGTTCAAGATGCCGTGAAGCTTGTGACGATTGGCTCGCAGTACGCCGTCGAAGCCATAGCCAAAACCCGGGGTCTGGATTTCCTGTGCATAGGTGGGGCTGACGGTCGTGACCTTGTCGGAAAAGACGATGCCCCCCTTGAGCATGGAGAAGTTGCCGAAGAATTCCAGGGCGTCGGCTGACCACCATTCTCCTGGCAGTTGCAGGCGGATAAATTCTTCGTGGGAGAAAATGCCGCTGTATGACAGGTTGTGGATGGTGTACACACTGGCGGGCGCGTCGGGGATGAGTTTGAGAAAGGCGGGCAGCAAGCCTGTCTGCCAGTCGTGGGCATGCACCACATCCGGTTTCCAGTCCAGCATGCTGGCAGAGGAAGCAAGCTGCGCCACAGCGCGGGAAAAGACAGAAAAACGCTCGGCATTGTCGTGCCAGTTGTAGCCATCGGGATGCAGGTAGGGGCTGCCGGGGCGGTCGAACAGGTCTGGCGCATCTACCAGCAGCAGGGGAGCGGCAAGATGGTGATCGCTTGCTTCCAGAATGCGGATTTCATGCAGGCGACCGGCCCCCTGTACCTGCAGCCAGCCGGCAATGCGCAGACTGCTGATCTGTTCCAGGATCAGACGATAGGCGGGCAAAATGATGCGTACATCCACTCCTTGCCGGTGCAGGGCGCGGGGCAGGGCGTGGACGACGTCACCAAGGCCGCCGGTTTTTACCAGTGGGTAGGATTCACTTGCGGCGAACAGAATCTTCATGTGTTGGGTTTTAGTATCAGCGCTGCCAAGGGCGGCAGGGTAAGTTCTATGGAATGGTCAAAGCCCATCCAGGGTGTTTTCTGTACTGCAATATTTCCGGCGTTGCCGGTGTTGCTGCCGCCATACCAGTTGGAGTCGCTGTTCAGGCATTCCTGGTAGCTGTCCGCCCCGGGTACGCCGATGCGGTATCCCAGGCGTGGTACCGGGGTGAAGTTGAACAGGCAGATCAGCAAGTCGTCCGGGCTGTCCTTGCTGCGGCGGATAAAGCTCAATACGGACTGCTCGTTGTCGTGGCAATCTATCCACTGGAAGCCTTCGCTGGAAAAGTCGGTTTGAAACAGCGCCGCTTCGTTTTGATACATCTTGTTCAGATCAGAGATGAGCTTGTGGATTCCCTGGTGATCGGGGAATTCCATCAGTGGCCAGTCCAATGCGGATTTTGCATTCCATTCTGTCCATTGGCCGAATTCACTGCCCATGAACAGCAGTTTCTTGCCGGGATGGGCGTACTGGTAGGCGTATAGCAGGCGCAGGTTGGCAAAGCGCTGCCACACATCCCCGGGCATTTTGTCCAGCATGCTTCTTTTCAGGTGTACCACTTCATCATGGGAGAAGGGCAGGACGAAATTTTCGCTCCATAGATAGAGTTGGCTGAAAGTCAGCTTGTCATGGTGGTATTTGCGGTATATGGGGTCGGTTTCCATGTAGGAAAGGGTATCGTGCATCCACCCCATGTTCCATTTCATGGAGAATCCCAAGCCGCCCATGTAGGGCGGGCGGGATACCATGGGCCATGCGGTGGACTCTTCCGCGATGGTGATGACACCGGGGAAGGCGCCATGTACCACTTCGTTCATTTCCCGCAGGAAGGAGATAGCTTCCAGGTGCTCCCGTCCGCCAAACTCATTCGGTGTCCAGTCACCGTCTTCCCGGGAATAATCCAGATAGAGCATGGATGCCACGGCATCCACGCGCAGGCCATCGATATGGAACTCCTCGATCCAGTACAGGGCGTTGGCGATAAGGAAATTGCGCACCTCGTTACGCCCGAAATCGAAGATCAGGGTGCCCCAGTCGCGGTGCTCGCCTTTTCTGGGGTCGGCGTGCTCATACAGGGCTTCGCCGGTAAAACGTGCCAGCGCGAATTCATCCCGGGGGAAGTGTGCAGGCACCCAGTCCAGCAGTACGCCGATATCCTGTTGATGGCAGGCATCGATGAAATAGCGCAGATCGTCCGGTTCGCCGAAGCGGGCGGTAGGAGCAAAGTAGCCGGAAACCTGATAGCCCCAGGACTCATCCAGGGGGTGCTCCATGATGGGCAGCAACTCGATATGGGTATAGCCGAGTTCTTTCACATAAGGCACCAGCTCAGCCGCCAGTTCCTTCCATGTGTAGAAACTGCCATCTTCGTGCAGACGCCAGGAACCCGGGTGTATTTCGTAGATGGAGATGGGCTGCTGCTGCCAGTCCCATTGGCTGCGTCTGCCTATCCAGTTCTGATCCTGCCAGTCGTAGTCGCTGGCGCCGGTAATCACAGAAATGGTGTCCGGGCGCATGGCCATGCGCCGGGCATAGGGGTCGGTTTTGATCAGCAGCTCGCCACTGTGACTGAGCAGCTCGTACTTGTAACTGTCTCCGGGGTGTAGACCGGGAATGAACAATTCCCACACGCCGGAATGCCCCCGGTTGCGCATGGGATGGCGCAGGCCGTTCCAGCCGTTGAAATCACCAACGATGCTGATGCGTTGCACATGAGGCGCCCATACGGCGAACAGACAGCCGGATATGCCGTCGATGTCCACCAGTTGTGCGCCCAGAAAGCGCCAGGCATGATGGTGCTTGCCTTCATTGAACAGGTGTAAATCCCAGTCCCTGAGCTGCGGTGAAAAACTGTAGGGAGAGATGGCCTGATGCCAGCTGTGGTCATGTTTTTCCTGCCAGCGCAATTCATAGTGCTGAGGAAGCTTTTGATGTTGCTCTTTGTCGATGCGTATAACAAACAGATCCGAGCCTTCGACCCGGTTCATGGTGCCGATGCCTTGCAGCTCTACTGTTTCGGCGCTGGGCATAAAGGCGCGGATGATCCAGCCCTGGTTCAAGGGGTGACATCCCAGGTAGTCGAAAGGGTCGTGATGGCGGCCTTGCTGCAGCCGTTCCAGATGGTTCATGATGAGATTTTCCGGTTACTGCGGTTGATCTGGCGGTGAATCTGCGCCGGCAGATCATACGCGGAAAGTTGTTCCCAGCGGAATTTCCAGCGCCAGTTGCCGCTGGTGGTGCCGGGGGTGTTCATACGCGCTTCGCTGCCAAGCTTGAGAAAGTCCTGCAGTGGCACAATGGACAGGTTGGCGCAAGATTCCATGGCGGTGTCAATCATTGTATCGACAATATCGCCATCGGCTGGCATGTGCAGCATGTCCCGGACGAATTGCTGGGTATCTTCCGGGAGTGATTGGTACCAGCCCAGGGTGGTGTCGTTGTCATGGGTGCCGGTATACACAACGCATTCCGGGGGAATGTTGGCGGGCTTGTGGGGGTTGTCCTCGAAGGCGTCAAAGGCAAACTGCAGCACGGCCATGCCGGGGAGGCGGTATTTTTGCTTGAGGGCGCGCACTTCCGGGGTGATGATACCCAGGTCTTCCGCGACCAGGGGCAGGGGGTCAATGTGATTTTTCAGGGCAGCCAGCAACTGGTCGCCGGGAACCTCTTGCCAGTGACCGTTGACGGCGGTTTCTTCGCCGGCGCTGATCATCCACACCGCCTGTAGTCCGCGGAAGTGATCGATGCGTACCAGATCGAACCAGCGGAAATGGTGCTCCAGCCTTGCCAGCCACCATTGGAACCCTTCTTCAATATGATAATTCCAATCGTAATGCGGATTGCCCCAGCGCTGGCCGGTTGCGGAAAAATAATCCGGGGGCACGCCTGTTACCCAGGTGGGCTGGCCCTGTTCATCCAGGAGGAAGCGCTGGGGACAGGCCCAAACGTCCGCACTGTCGTGGGCAACAAAGATCGGCATGTCGCCAAACAGGTGAATATCCCTGGTGGTGGCATTGTCGCGCAGTTGCTGCCATTGGCAGTGCAGCTGGTACTGTTCCCATTTCACAGCCTGCAGCTTGTCATGGTGCGTGTGGGTGAACTGTTGCAGTGCATCCTTGTTGCGCCATTTCAGCTCTTGTGGCCAGTTGAACCAGGGGGCGTTTTTATGGACTGATTTGATGCAGCTGAACAGGGAATAGTCTTTTAGCCAATGGGCTTCTCGGGCGCAGAAATCCTGGTAGTCGCTGTTGCGCATATCCTGGGGTATGCGGCTGCCAAACAGCGCCGGGTTGATGGCAAAGGCGGACAGGCACTGGTAGGGGGAATAATCTTCCTGTGGCACTCCCAGGGGCAGCATTTGCCATACGCTCAGCCCGCTTTCTGACATGAAGTCCAGCCATGCGTTGGCGTCATCAAGGATCCCGGAAGGAAATGATGTTGGATGCAGTAACACCCCCGCCCGCCTTTGCGCAAAGTTGTAGCTCATGATCAGTTGCGTCTCATGGTTCCTGCGTTTTCCATTTGCCCGCCGCCGCTGGAAATGGGGGTGTCCAGGGATGCGGGCGGGGTCAGGCCAAGCTGACAATACAGGGTTTTGAGCTGGCCGCGAAACAGACGGTCAAAATCATTGACGCTGTCAGACGGGTTATAGTCGCCAAACCACCAGAACCAGTCAGAACCTTCGCAAACTGCCAGCATGCGTGTGGCTTTTTCCGCATCGTTTTTCTTCAGTGCGGCAATCTTGCCGTCAAAAGCTGTTTTGGCATCCGCCAGCAAGTCCCAGGCATGGTTTTTGTCTGTGCTGCCGATCCAGGTTGAAAAACTGCCGTATACCCAGCTGCCGGGAACCAGGTGGGTGAGGGCGCCCTTGCGTGTGCCGGCATGGGCCTTAGCGAAAGTGGTGCTTTGCACGACCTTGCTTTGGCTGATGGCGCGGTATAGCGTACTGAGGAAATGGTGTCCGTTATCCGGATAGTATTCCCACGCATTTTCTCCATCAAGAATTACGGAAACCACATGTTTGCTGGCAGCGTCTCCGAGGGATCCTGCGATTCTTTCGAGATGGCCCATGAAATCTGCTACGGCATCATCGGCATGCCACTTGCTGTATTCGAATCCGATCAGGTCGGACAAGCCATCGTCACGGAAATACAGCAGGGTCTGCTTGTCATTCAGTTGATACGGAATGAACAGTGCTTTGCGGCAGGCCATTTCATCCGGGTTGCAGGCGGAGGTCAGGCAGCTGTGGTGCCAGACGGCTTCCCCGGAAGCCGTCCATTGAATGCCCAGCTCATCCAGCAGATCCAGGGCATCATCGCTTACTCCGCCTTCGGAAAGCCATACCCCCCGGGGTTTGAAGCCAAAGAAGGCCTCGAATTGCTGTATGCCGTGGAGCAAATGCCAGCGGGATCTTTCCTCTCCTCCAGGGTAGTGGCTATGCTCCGGCATGGGCGCATCCGGCTGGGTTTCAGTCATGTTGTTGAAGTCATTGAGCAGAGGGACGATGGGATGTCCCCAGGGAGTCATGGAAATTTCGATCTGCTCCTTTTCCGCCAGTTTGCGGTAGCGGGGAATGATGCTTGCCAGCGTTTCTTGCATGACTTGCAGCAGGATGCGCCGGTCTTCGCTGGTGAAGCGTCTGGCCTTTTCGATCAGGTAACGGATTTCTGCCGTCTGCTTCAGGCGGTGGCTGCACCAGGCCAGGTGATACCACATCAGCAGGTCGATAAAATACTGCTCATCCAGATAAGAGAGCAGCATTTCCTGCCCGGCGTTTTTCTCAGTGTTTGGAAACTGTTGCAGCAGGGCATGGTAATGGGGATAAGGGTCTATCATGCGCGGGGCATGGGCGCGGCGGCAGGTTTGAATGAGTTCCCGCCGCTCGCTGACATTGGCTGGAATACCTGTAGCGCCCCCCAGCAGGTTCAGCAGGGGGTCAGGCATTTTCTTACCGGTATCCAGAAAGGCCTGTATTTGCCGGGAGTAGTCATCCAGCTGCTCCAGCAGTACCGGGGCAAAGTTCACCACAGCTTGCATTTTTGGATGAGTTTCCAGGTGGTCTGCCATGTCATCATAGTCCTTGATGCCATGTAGGTAGACCCAGGGCAGCTGGTAGCTTCCCTCCAGTCCTTCTCGATAGTATGGCTGGTGCATGTGCCAGCACAGAACCAGGTTCAGTTTATTGCTCATTTTTCCTCTGGTGTGGTTTCAAACAGATTTTGTCCCAGCATTTCCGGTGTGATCAATACCACCCCGTTGGGCGTGACGTGGAAGCGCTTGGCATCTTCTTCGGGATTTTCGCCGATGATGGTGCCATCGGGAATGAGAGAGCCTTTGTCGATGATGGCGTTTTGTATGCGACAGTTCTTGCCGATGGTGACTTTTGGAAGCACCACGCTGTCTTTGATACTGGTATAGCTTTCGATGCGGGTGGCGAAGAAAATCACCGAGCGTTTGACTCTGGCGCCGGAGATGATGCAGCCTCCGGAAACCAGGGAATCGATAGCTTCGCCGCGTCTGCCCTCGTCATCAAACACGAATTTTGCGGGCGGGTGCTGGGTCTGGTAGGTCCAGGTTGGCCAGCTTCTGTTATACAGATTGAGTTCCGGCTCCACCGCACATAGCTCCATGTTGGCTTCCCAGTAGGAGTCTACGGTTCCCACATCCCGCCAGTATGCCTGTTCGCCATGCTCATCCTGAAACGGGAAGGCGATGGTTTTGGCTGATTTTATGGCCTGGGGAATGATGTTCTTGCCGAAATCATGATCCGAGTTTGGGTCATCTGCATCGTGGATGAGGGCGTTGTACAGAAATCTGGTGGAAAATACATAGATGCCCATGGACGCCAGGGAGGTGTCGGGGCTTCCCGGAATGGTCTCCGGGTCATCCGGCTTTTCCATAAAACGGGTGACGCGCAGGTTTGCATCCACGGACATAACGCCGAACTCCCGAGCCTGTTCTTTGGGTACCTCGATGCAGCCAATGGTGAGATCTGCTTCGGAGCGCACATGCACCATGAGCATCTTGGAATAGTCCATGGTGTAGATGTGGTCGCCGCCCAGCACCATGACATAGTCGGGAGCATGACGGTGCATGATGTCGATGTTCTGGAACAGTGCATCCGCCGTACCCAGATACCAATCCGTGGAGGTGCGCTGTTGGGCGGGAAGGATTTCCACGAACTCGCCGATTTCCGCCCGCAGAAAGCTCCAGGCGCGTTGCAGGTGCCGGATGAGAGAGTGGGATTTGTACTGGGTGAGCACGCCGATGCGCCGCAAACCCGAGTTGATGCAATTGGACAGGGCGAAATCAATGATCCGGTATTTGCCGCCGAAGGGCACGGCGGGCTTGGCCCGCCATTTGGTCAGGCCCTTGAGTCTCGATCCCTGTCCGCCAGCAAGAATCAGCACCAGGGTATTGCGTGTCACTTCGGTGGCGTTCTTGGTTTGCGTATAGTATTGGTAGAGCTTTGCTTGCGCCTTTTCCTGATCACTGCTTGTCATGATGTCACCCGCTGTGATGGTTCTGGCAGGCTCTGTGGCCTGCGGTGAAAGTCATTGTTTTTTTAAATGGTTGACCAGCCCATTGGTGGAGCTGTCGTGGTCGGTGCAAGGCAATGCGCTGTCCAGCTCCTTTTCAATCACTCCTGCCAGCTGTTTACCCAGTTCTACGCCCCACTGGTCGAAAGCGTTAACATTCCAGATGACGCTTTCAACAAAAATCTTGTGTTCATACATTGCGATCAGTTTTCCCAGGTTGTGCGGGGTTAACTGGCGTATGAGCAAGGTGTTGGTGGGTTTGTTGCCGGGAAAGACTTTGTGAGGAGCCAGCGCCTCAATTTGCTCTTCATCCATACCTGCTGCTGCCAGTTCTTCCCGGACTTCGGCTTCGGTTTTCCCCCGCATCAGTGCTTCAGTCTGGGCAATGCAGTTCGCACAGAGTATTTCGTGATGTTCGCTGACAGGGTGGTGGGTGCGTACCGGCAGAATAAAATCTGCGGGCACCAGTTCCGTGCCCTGATGGATCAGCTGAAAGAAGGCATGCTGTCCGTTGGTGCCAGGCTGCCCCCAGATTACCGGCCCGGTGTTGTAGTTGACGGGCTTTCCATTGCGCGTGACCCGCTTGCCATTGCTCTCCATGTCCGCCTGCTGCAAATATGCAGGTAACAGCCGCAGGGAATGATCATAAGGGAGGATGGCGTGATTGCCGGCATCGAAGAAATTCCGGTACCAAATGCCCAGAAGGCCGAGAATCACCGGCATATTGACAGAGAATTCTGCGCTGGAGAAATGCTGATCCATTTGGTGGGCACCAGCCAGCAGTTTGCGGAAGTTGTCCATGCCCACCATCAGAGCCACAGGCAGCCCAATGGCAGACCACAGGGAATAGCGGCCACCTACCCAGTCCCAGAATTCGAACATGTTGCCATGGTCGATGCCAAATGCCCGTACAGCAGTCGCGTTGGTGGAAACGGCCACAAAATGATGGCGTATCCGGGAATGATCATCACCGCTGTGTTGCAGAAACCATTGCCTGGCCGTGTGGGCATTGGTCATGGTTTCGCGGGTGGTAAAGGTTTTTGAGGCGACAATAAAGAGCGTGGTTTCAGGTGAGACCTTCGCCAGGGTTTCGTTGATGTCGGTACCGTCTACATTGGACACAAAATGTGCATTCAGGCCGTCTTTCCAATAGGGGCGTAGCGCTGTGGCGACCATATGCGGGCCGAGGTCTGATCCGCCGATGCCGATATTGACGATATTCGTGATGGGTTTGCCGCTGTATCCTTTCCATTCGCCCTGACGCACACGGTCGCAAAAGTCCTCCATTTGCTTCAGTACCCGGTTTACCTCGGGCATGACATCCCTGCCATCCACCATAACGGGCGTGTTGGACTGGTTGCGCAATGCGGTGTGCAGCACTGCGCGGCCTTCCGTGTTGTTGATCTGATCTCCCCGGAACATGCGTTTGATCCAGCCTTTCAGGTCTGCGTGATTGGCAAGTTCTAGCAGCAAGGCCAGCGTTTTTTCGGAAATCAGATTCTTGGAATAGTCCAGCAGCAGTTCCCCGGATGCCAGGGAAAATTGCTCAAAGCGTTTGGGGTCGGCTGCAAACAGTTCCCTCAGATGGCGCTGTCTGATCTGCTGGGCATGCTCCTGCAGGGACTGCCAGGCAGATTCAAGATTTTCGGGAGAGGATTGTAGTGTATTGGGCATAGCAAAACGTCAGCCGTTGATTCCTGCCAGAAAGCATAGCAGATATGCAAACATTAGGTTGCCGGACCAATAGTATTTATAGGTCTTCCGCTACTTCCAAGAGCTTGTCCGTGTCCGCCACATACTGATTGGGCTTTGTTTCCCTGAGTAGCCCCTTGCGCTTGAAGTCAGCCACGGTGCGGCTGGCGGTTTCGGTGGTGATGCCGAGTATGGCGCCCATATCTTCCCGGTTGAACAGTTGGCAGCGATGGTCTTCATCGCACACCAGTTTGATCAGCAGGCGGGCCACGCGCTGCCGGGCGGAGCCGGTGGACAGCTGGGTGATCCACAAATCCGCATCCGCCAGGGCTCGCTGCCAGCGCTTCATCAGTTCCTGGTGCAGTTGTGTGTTTTCCCTGCTCAGGCGTTGCACCACATCAATAGGGAGGACGCACACCTCGGTAGATTGCATGATCACTGCATCGTGTTGATATTCGCCTCCCAGCAAAGCCTCCATTCCTGTAACATCCGTACTGCGCAGCAGGCGTACAATGCGTTGGTTTCCATCGGGCAGATACTGAACCAGTTTTACCAGTCCGCTACGAATGGTGAACAGGCGATCAGCCTTGTCGCCCGCACGATACAGGATATCGCCAGGCCGCAGAGGCAGTTGCTCAATGGGCTTGTGGATATGCTCAAAATCCTTTTCCTGCAGACCGGCAAACAATACGGTATCGCGTATGGAGCACACGCTGCAGTTTGCTTCGCCTTTCCAGGCGTCTTTTTGGGTGACAGTATTGGTCATGGCAAAGTGGATTTGATCCATTCTCCTTGAATCCACAGATTCGGGGCTATAGTAAAAGTGGTTTTCAGCGCAATGATAACAATCAAAGATCGGTAGTTAGTAGTAGTATTTTTTCCCTGTTTCTTCATGCTTCGGTGATCAACGTCTATGTCCCTGGTTTCACTTAAAAAAATATCACTTTCCTTTGGTCATCCCGCGCTACTGGAAGGCTTGGATCTCACCATCGAAAAAGGAGAAAGAATCTGTCTGATCGGAAGAAACGGAGAAGGCAAGTCAACTCTGATGAAAATTATCACCGGAGAACTGGTGCCGGACGCGGGTGAAATCCGGGCGGCCCAGGGCGCCCGCATTGCCCGCTTGAGCCAGGAAGTGCCGCAGAACTGTGAAGGCAAGGTGTTTGATCTGGTTGCGGATGGATTGGGCGCCCTTGCCGGCTTGGTCAAGGAGTACCATGCGGCCTGTGTGAATCTGGCCGATGCGGGTGGGGATGCCGCCCTGAATCGCTTGTCGCGGGTTCAGCAGGAGATGGAATCTGCGGGTGGTTGGCAACTGGAGCAGCAAGTAGAGCAGATCATTTCGCGCATGAATCTGATACCGGACGCGGAATTTTCCAGCTTGTCCGGCGGAATGAAGCGGCGCGTATTGCTTGCCAGGGCGCTGGCCGGAGCCCCGGATCTGCTGCTGCTGGATGAGCCGACCAATCATCTGGATATCGAATCCATCTCCTGGCTGGAGGAGTTTCTTCTGGGGTGGCGTGGCAGTTTGCTCTTCATCACCCACGACCGGGCATTTTTGCGCAGGCTGGCCACCCGGATTATCGAGCTGGATCGGGGCAGAATCAGCGACTGGCCGGGTGATTACGACAACTATCTGCGGCGCAAGGCAGAAATGGAAAATGCGGAAGCCAGGGAAAATGCCCGCTTTGACAAAAAGCTGGCTGAGGAAGAAGTATGGATCCGCCAGGGAATCAAGGCCAGGCGTACCAGAAACGAGGGGCGGGTGCGCCAGCTGCAGGCCATGCGTGAAGCTGCCAGGCAAAGACGCAAAAAGCAGGGAACAGCCACCCTGGTAATGAACAAGGCGGAAATTTCCGGCAAGCTGGTGTGTGAAGCAGAAGATATCAGCTATGCCTGGGACGGCAAACCCATCATTCGGGATTTCAGCGGTACCATATTGCGTGGTGACCGGGTAGGCATTATCGGCCCGAACGGTTGCGGGAAATCCACCCTAATCAATTTGTTGCTGGGAAAACTGCAGCCGGATGAAGGCCGGATCAGAATGGGCAGCAAAGTGGACGTAGCGTATTTTGACCAACTGCGTGCACAGCTGGATGAGGAAGCCACAGTGATCGACAATGTGGCGGGAGGCAGTGATACGGTCACCATCAACGGGCGTTCGAAGCATATTATCGGCTATTTGCAGGATTTCCTGTTTCCACCGGCGCGGGCGCGCCAGCCGGTAAAGACCCTCTCTGGGGGAGAGCGCAACCGCCTGCTGCTGGCCAGGCTCTTTGCCAAGCCTGCAAACCTGCTGGTTCTGGATGAGCCCACTAATGATCTGGATGTGGAAACCCTGGAACTGCTGGAAGAGCTGTTGCTGGATTACAAGGGGACGCTGTTGCTGGTGAGCCATGATCGGGTTTTTCTGGATAACGTGGTTACCAGCAGTCTGGTATTTGAAGGGAACGAGCAGGTACACAGCTATGTCGGGGGCTACAGTGACTGGCTGGCACAGCGAAAATCCGTGACCAACGGGAAGGCAGCGGCCGGGAATAAGCAGAAGCAAGCAAAATCCACAGCAAATACCAGAGAAGCCACGGGAAAGCTGGGTTACAAGGAACAACGGGAGCTGGATGCCTTGCCCGGAGAAATCGAGGTGCTGGAAACCGGGCGAAAAGAACTGGAAGCAGTACTGTCTGATCCTGAAATGTATCGCAGTGAGCCGGAACATGTTTCAACATTGACATCACAGCTGCAGGAGCTGAACCAAAAACTGGATGAAAAATATGTGCGTTGGGAAGGGCTGGAGGAAAAACGGCTGCAGGTCACGGAAAAAGACCGATGATCCTTGCGTGTATTCCTTTTCAGTAAAAAATAAGGGATACTTATAAACGAGTTGCTGATAACAGCTGTGAATGGGCTTGAGGTGTTATAGTCTTTTAAGTATGAATATGAGGTTTTGTGGCCTGAAGAGAGTGGTTTCTGTCAGGGGGCTTTTCTAGCGTCAATGTTACAAAGGAACAGAAAAGGCTATTTCCAATTTGGTCTTGCCAGAGCGGTCCAGGTACCCACAAAGCTTTCCAGGTCTTGCAGCAGCGAACGCATATGCAGTATGGCTTGCCAGTTGGCGGGCAAGGGGGATGATCCAGTGAACCGGAAAAAACAGTCTGTTGGAGAGCGTCCTGCTCCACGGAAGACAAATGGGAACGTGACTTCGATATTTGGCCGCGAAAATCAGTCTGTGGTCGTAGTTGATGACCAGGCGACAGGGCGTACCATTCTCAAGAGTATTATCTCCGGCATTTCCCCCAAAATTTCCTGCGAAGTGTTTTCTGATCCACACCAGGCGCTGGAATATTGCAAAGCCAATATTCCTGATCTGCTGATTACAGATTACAAGATGCCGCAAATGAACGGTGTGGAGCTGATTCGCAGGATACGTTCCATTGAAGGCGGCGAGGATGTCCCGGTCGTGGTGGTGACAGTGCTGCATGACCGCAAGATCCGCTACGAAGCCCTTGAAGCTGGCGCCACCGATTTCCTTTCCCGGCCGTTTGACCACTACGAATGCCAGGCGCGCTGCCGCAACCTGCTACTGCTGCATCAGCATCAGAAGCAGATTACAAACAGGGCCTGGATGCTGCAGGGACTGGTATCCAAGGCCACTGAAGCGGCAACTGCCCGGGAGCAGGAAACCCTCATGTGCCTGGCGAAAGCCGGAGAATACCGGGATGAAGGAACCGGCAACCATGTATATCGCATGGCGCGCTATTCTCTGGAAATTGCACGTGGCCTGGAGCTGAATGAGGAAACCTGCGATGTCATCGTCCAGGCAGCCCCCCTGCACGACATTGGCAAGATTGGCATTCAGGACAATATCCTGCTCAAACCTGCCCGTCTGACGCCCGATGAACGCACGATCATGGAAACCCATACCACTATTGGCTTTGATATTCTCAAAGGCAGCTCTTCATCCTATCTGTCCATGGCTGCACGGATTGCCTTGCATCACCATGAGCACTATGACGGAAGAGGTTACCCTCATGGCCTGAAAGCCGAGGAGATCCCGCTGGAAGCGCGGATCGTTGCAGTTGCAGATACACTGGATGCACTGATGACCGTTCGTCCCTATAAAAAAGCCTGGTCCAGGGAAAAGGCGCTGGCGTACCTGAAAGAGCATTCCGGAACCCATTTTGATCCGGACTGTGTGGCTGCATTGTTCGAAAGAGAAGAACAGGTGCTCAAGGTGTATGAGGAACTGCCAGATAGGTACCAAGGGTAATCTTTGTGGCCAAGGGCGCGCTGGTTGCGGGCAATTTTCTGTCATTCTGTCCCTGTTCGCGGAAAAATCAACCGCTTTCTCTCTGGTGGTTGGGCTTATCCCGGCATTCCAGCCCAAGATTCTTGATCGGTAGCTGCGCATAGCACAAGCTATTGATTAATCTAGGCTTTGGCATTCTGCTTCGCCATCAATCGTGGATTTTGGGTGCCAAGGTTTTTCTGTACCAAAATACCTGCTTGTGCCATAACAGCCTGATAAGCTACGGGGCGAAGGGTTGGTACGGGTCAAGCGCTTGCCGAGTAAGTGCAGGTTGGCTTTTCTCCAGGGGTGTTAGCACGAGGATCCGTGCCGTTTCTTGCATGTATTGATAGGCGGCGCAAATTGTGCCGTTGCTTTTCCATGTATAAATGCACACGTAACCAACGATAGGAGAAATACCATGCTCACCCAACACCTTCCCGTTAAACAAGGCTTACCTGCTGATTACAACTGGGTCTATGAAAATTTTGTTTGTGAGTACGATCCGGCAAACCGGGTTATGCAATTCAATATGAATACGCATCCGCATCCAAGTTTTACACCAGCGTTGATGCATGATTTTCGCAGTTTTCAGAAATCCATTGTGGAAATTAACGAAGCGCATACTGCGGAGGGATCTACCCCGCCCTTTGGTTTTCTTGTGATGGCTTCTGCAATACCGGGAATTTTCAGTTTGGGCGGCGACCTCGGCTTTTTTCTGGATTGTATTCGTGGTGACAGGCGAGATACGCTGGAAAAGTATGCACTCTTGTGTATCGATGTGTTGTATGACAACTATCGCAATCTCAACCAGGATCTGCGCACCGTTTCGCTGATTGAAGGTGATGCTCTGGGGGCGGCCTTCGAGGCGGCATTGTCCTGTGATGTCATCATTGCCGAGAAAGGTGTGAGAGTTGGGTTTCCGGAAGTCGTATTCAACATGTTTCCCGGAATGGGGGCCTATTCCTTTCTGTCCCGGCGCATTGCACCGGCACAGGTGGAGCGCATGATCAATACAGGAAAAATCTATACCTCGGAAGAGCTTTTTGATCTGGGCGTGATTGATGTGCTCGCGGAACCTGGAGAAGCAAAAGCTGCCTTGCGCCAGTTTGTAAGAAAGCATAACCGTTCCGCCCTGACCAGAAATGCGGTATTGGCAATGCGTGATGAGGTGTTTCCACTGACCCATGATGAGATGAAACGCATCGTATTGTTGTGGGTGGATTCTGCAATGGCTTTACCTGAGCGCGATCTCAAAATGATGGAGCGGCTGGTCAAGGCCCAGGCAAAAAAGATGGGAGCAAATCACTAACAGGTTGTTGAAAAATGCCATGGAAGGCTTTTTTCAACATCATGCTAAGACAAGCCATAACAAATAACACAGCCTCATGCAGACTGAACCAGGCGTTACGGATCGGGGCGTGTTGCGCAGAGAATGGTTCGCCCTTGCCAAGCAATGCAACGAAAGCTGAATTATTCGAGGTGCCCAAATGTGATTACGGCTCTGTGTGACCCGTTTGTATGCTGAGGGTTACAAAGAGCCCGATGGTTGGTTTGGTTCAGCCCTCATTGCTTGTCAGGAAACCTGTATACGGCAGATGATGATGTAATGTCTGATCCTGTAAGGAAGGCGTGCACCTTGTTTTTATGGCGTATTACAGACTCGATCATTTTGGCCCCATGCTTGTACAATTCAGAGTTTTCAGCCTTGGAAAGCTGCTTGCATTCGGCAAACAGTGCCAGAGCACCAATGCCGCCAGCAGATCCCTGCAGCGCATGGGCGGCATCGCGTATGGCATCCATGTCCTGGCGTGACAGACCTTGTTTCATGCTGTTGATGGACTGCTCTGCATCGGTAAAGAAATGTTTCATCAGATTGGGAAAGAAGTTTTCATCGCTTTTAATAGACATCAATGCCTGAACCGTTTCCATGTCCATGACTGGAGTGGTGTCTGCAGGTATGGACAGGGTCTCAACATTGCTTTCAGCTGCCCCGGGATTTGCGCTGCCTATTCCATCTCCTGTTGCCAGCTTGTCAATGACCTGCAACAGTCTGTTTTTTTCTATCGGTTTTATCAGAAAAGTATCGGCGCCGGCATCTTCTGATTCCTGTCGGGCTTCCTCACTGGCGTTTGCCGAGAGTACGATGAAAGGCAGGTGCTGGTCGGTGCCGTATTCCGTATAGCGATAGGCCCTGATAGTCTCCGGGCCGCTCATGATCGGCATTTGCATGTCGATAATCACCGCGTCAAATTCTTCGTTGAGCAAGCGATCCAGAGCGCTTTCACCATCATATTCCTGTGCTACGATGTGCCCGGCCTGCTCCAAGATAGTAGAAGTGACCAATTGTATGGTTTTGTTGTCGTCCACTACCAAAATGCGGTAGCGCTTATTCGAGGTTTTTTTGGACAGAAACCTGTCAGTGGTTCTTGTTGAAATATCACTGGTATCGAGAACTTCATGGAGCGCGTGGAAAAAAGCGCCGCTGTCTGCGTTTCCAGAAAGTACCGCGTCAAAAGTTTGGAGATCGGTTGTGCTATTGCCATCTCCGCTGGAAATCAAAATAGTAGGCACTGTCTGGATGGTGGCGTCGTTCTTTCTGGCCCGTCCGAACTGCTCAGGTGAGAGCTCCAGTCCTTTTTCATCTACAACCACAAGCTGGTAGTTTTGGAATCCACGGTTTCCTGCCTTGAGTTGGATAAATGCCTCTACAGAAGTGGGTACGGATTCGACACCACAGCCCCAGCGTTCCAGTATTTGCCGGTAACGGCTGGTAAAAATCCGGTTCGAGGAAACGATGAGGGCATGAATGCCTTCAAAGCTGCGAATCTGGTCTATCGGGGGTTCCTCAGAAAGAACATCAAGGCTGATTTCAAACCAGAAAACTGAACCTTTCCCTTCCTCACTCTCTACGCCAAGGTTTCCGCCCATCAAATCAACCAGTTGCCTGGAAATGGCCATGCCCAGGCCGGTGCCTCCGTATTGCCGGGTGGTGGAATTGTCTGCCTGTTCAAAAACCTCAAAAATCTTTTCCTGCTTGTTTGTGGGAATTCCTATGCCTGTATCCACGACCTCGAATCGTAGCCTGGCTGCATTTTCATCCAATTGCAGCAAACGGACAGAGAGTGTGATTTCTCCTTCCGGAGTGAATTTTATGGCGTTGCTGAGCAGGTTCACCAGAATCTGTTGCAAGCGGAAATGGTCGCCCCACAGATTGCTTGGAATCTGGTGATGGATGCTGGTTTTGAGCTTGAGATGCTTGGCTTGCGCCAGCGGGCGGTACATCAAGGACAGGCTGTTGAGCATGCCGTAAACATCCAGCTTTCCGGGTTCCAGCTCCAGTTTCCCGGCTTCGATTTTTGCAATATCGAGGGTGTCATTGAGAAGATGCAGCAGATTTTTTGCCGAATAGTTTATGGTATCTATTTGCTTGTGGTACTTCTTGTCCAGCGGCTCTTCCAGTAGCAGTTCCGCCATGCCGATAATGCCGGTTAAGGGCGTGCGGATTTCATGGCTCATGTTGGCCAGAAACTGGGATTTCGCCAGGTTGGCAGACTCGGCTTCTTTTTGTGCCTGCTTGATTTTCTGTAACAAATAGGCCGCAAATAGCGGAATAACCAGTACGGCAACAAGATAGGATAATGTGATGGCAGGGTGTTTTGCCCAGAATGGGCTGTATTGCCAAAGCACTAAAAAGCCGAGGCTGGAATAGACAGTGCCTGTGACCAAATAGCGTTGCCCGAAGCGTATGCCATACCCGATTGTGACCCACAAAATAATGGCAAAAAAAGGAGCGCTGGCTTCTCCATACAGGTGCATGCAATACATGGTGATGCCAGTATCTGACATCATGGTGAGAAGTTTTCTGCTCGCCATGGGCCTGAACCAGACCCAAAAGCTGCCGAGCAGCACAAGAGAGTATATGAGATATACTTTCCCCAATTGAATAACGGTTGAATGTGTTTCGCTATTGTTCCCGGTTTCGGTGAAGAGGACGTATGCCAGAGCTATAGAGGTAATCGTTACCCGCACCACAGCCTGCGACCATTCCTGCCGGGCCTGTTTTTCCGTCAATGTAGGTCGCCAGAAGCTGCGGCCTGAATGATTTTTCATATTGTCCATAACGAGGTTGTGTCAATTTGTTACTTGGATGCCGTATTCATTCTGTCCTGCAAAGATATTGCGCTGTATTCATGGTGTGTGGGCGAAAATATGCCGATAATTGCAAGTATCACACGGGATTCAGGGATAAATTAGCGGTACTTGTGTCAAGATCTTTAACTAATAATTCGTGATTGGCATCCTTGCGTTTGGGAGGTGCGATAACTGCGTTGAAAATCTTGCGAATAGCGCACTATTCGCTGCGATCTTCGCCTTGTTCTCCCACCGCTCAAATACAAACCTGCGCAAGCAGAATCATTAGAGATGCCCTAATCATACAGCCAGATTGAATAATTTTCTCTAAATAGTGGTTTTTATTGCCTGATTTTAGTGAGTTTTATTGAATATTCTCGCTTGGAAATGTGAGACCGTGTAGTGGTTCTGGTTTGTGGAAAGAGGGTTCTTTGCAGAAAATAAGATAATTGTACAAAAATATGATTATCTTAAGCTGTTGATAAACAACAAAATGAAAAAATAGTCTGGATTTGTGTTATGATGCCTGCCACTATTGCTCCCGTAAACAGATGCGGATGGACTACCCATGGCAAACAAACCCGATACAGATCCCCAGGAAACACTGGAATGGCTGGAAGCACTGGAAGGTGTTCTGGAAAACGAAGGTGTTGAACGCGCCCATTTCCTGCTGGAACAGCTCATCGAGAAGGCCCGCCTGTCTGGCGCCTATCTTCCGTACAAAGCAACCACAGCCTATGTAAACACCATTCCACCCAGCAAACAGCCACCGTTTCCCGGCAATCGTGCCATGGAGCGCCGAATCCGCTCCTTTATTCGCTGGAACGCCATGGCCATGGTGGTGCAGGCGAATCGCAAGGAGCCGGAGCTGGGTGGGCATATTGCCAGTTTCGCCTCCAGTGCCACCTTGTTCGATGTGGGCTTCAATCACTTCTTCCGTGGCAGCAATGAAGAGCAGGAAGGGGATCTGGTGTTCTTCCAGGGGCATTCCGCGCCGGGGATTTATGCCCGGGCGTTCCTGGAAGGGCGTATTACCGAGGAGCAAATGAACCTGTTCCGCCAGGAATCCGGTGGAAATGGCCTGTCTTCCTATCCTCATCCATGGCTGATGCCCAATTTCTGGCAGTTCCCCACGGTTTCCATGGGGCTGGGGCCGCTGATGGCCATCTATCAGGCGCGCTTCATGCGCTACATGCATGACCGGGGGATTAGCGACATGGATGGGCGCAAGGTCTGGGCATATATGGGTGATGGGGAAATGGATGAACCTGAATCCCTGGGCGCCATTTCGCTGGCCTCAAGAGAGCGACTGGACAATCTGGTGTTCGTGGTGAATTGCAACCTGCAGCGCCTGGATGGCCCGGTGCGCGGCAATGGCAAGATCATGCAAGAGCTGGAAGCTGTATTCCGTGGTGCCGGCTGGAACGTAATTAAGGTTGTCTGGGGTGGCTATTGGGATCCCCTGCTCACCAGGGACAAGAAAGGTCTGTTGCGCAAGCGGATGGAAGAGGCGTTGGATGGCGATTACCAGGCCTACAAGGCCAAGGGAGGCGCATATACGCGTGAGCATTTCTTTGGCAAATACCCTGAACTCCTGGATATGGTTGCGACCATGAGTGACGAGGATATCTGGCGCCTGAATCGTGGTGGGCACGATCCCATCAAGGTCTATGCAGCCTACAAGGCCGCCATGGAACACCGGGGTCAGCCCACGGTAATTCTGGCGAAGACCGTAAAAGGCTATGGTATGGGAGAAGCCGGGGAAGGGCAGAATATCACCCATTCCCAGAAAAAGATGGGAGAAGATGCCCTGCGGCATTTCCGGGGCAGGTTCAATATCCCCATACCTGACGATCAGCTGGCATCTGCGCCGTATTTCAAGCCTGCGGAAGACAGCGAGGAAATGAAATACCTGCATCAGCGACGCCAGGAGCTGGGTGGATATCTACCTGCCCGCCGGGCAAAATCGACAACCCTGGAAATCCCGGGCCTGGATGCTTTTCAGGCCCTGCTGGAAGGTAGCGGCGAACGGGAAATGTCCACCACCATGGCCTATGTGCGTTTCCTCACCAGCCTGTTGCGGGACAAGAAGGTGGGCAAGCATGTGGTGCCCATCGTACCCGATGAGGCGCGCACCTTCGGCATGGAAGGCATGTTTCGCCAGTTGGGCATCTATTCCCATGTGGGGCAGCTGTATACGCCCATGGATGCGGATCAGGTCATGTACTACCGCGAGGACGTGAAGGGGCAGATCCTCCAGGAAGGCATCAACGAAGCCGGCGCCATGTCCTCCTGGATTGCCGCCGCAACTTCCTACTCCAATCACAACGTGCCCATGATCCCTTTCTATGTGTACTACTCCATGTTTGGCTTCCAGCGGGTGGGCGATCTGGCCTGGGCCGCCGGTGACATGCAGGCCCGGGGCTTCCTCATGGGAGGCACCGCCGGGCGTACCACGCTTTCCGGAGAAGGCCTGCAGCACCAGGATGGCCACAGCCATCTGGCCTCGGCGGGCATTCCCAACTGCCGCTCCTATGACCCGACCTTTGCCTATGAGCTGACGGTGATTCTCCAGGATGGCATGCGGCGCATGTACCAGGAGCAGGAAAATATCTTCTATTACGTCACCATCATGAACGAGAACTATGTGCATCCGCCCATGCCCGAGGGTGTGGAGCAGAGCATCATCAAAGGCATGTATCTGTTCAAGCCAGGCTCGCGCAAGAAAAAACGGGTGCAGCTCCTCGGTTCCGGCACCATTTTACGGGAAGTGATCGCCGCGGCGCAGCTGCTGGAAAAAGACTGGAACGTGGCGGCGGATGTGTGGAGCGTGACCAGCTTTACCGAACTGGCACGTGACGGCATGGATTGCGAACGCTGGAATCGCCTGCACCCGATGGAAAAACCGCGCAAGCCTTTTGTGCTCTCCCAATTGGAGGGAAGCTCCGGGCCGGTAGTGGCTGCCACGGATTATGTGCGCATGTTTGCAGATCAGATCCGTCCCTATCTGGGGAAGTGCGGTTACCTGACCCTGGGCACGGACGGCTTCGGGCGCTCCGATCTGCGGCACAGGCTGCGGGAGTTTTTTGAGGTGAACCGTCATCATGTGGTGGTGGCGGCATTGAAATCCCTGGCGGATGAGGGTGCGGTAGATGCCGATCTGGTAGCCCAGGCCATCAAGGCATACAAGATCAACCCGGAAAAACCGAACCCGACCAAGGTCTGAGGAGAATCCAGATGGCGAATACAATCGAAATAACGCTACCGGACATTGGTGATTTCAAGGATGTGGAGGTAATCGAGGTACTGGTGTCGGCTGGTGACAGCATTGCAATAGATGACTCACTGGTTACCCTGGAAAGCGACAAGGCTTCCATGGAAATCCCTTCCCCAGCCGCAGGTGTGGTGAAAGAAGTCAATGTGCATGTAGGTGATACCATCAACCAGGGTGCTCTATTGGTTACCCTGGAAGAGGATTCCGTTCCTGAGGAAACCGCGCCGATTGCTCCCCCGAAACCGATGGAGAGCCATCCGACACCACCACCTCCGGCACCAGGTGAAAAAAAGGCCAAGCCTTTGCCCATTGCTCCCACAAGAGCAGACATGCCCAATCGCAAAGCCCATGCCAGCCCTGCTGTGCGGCGCTTCGCCCGGGAGCTGGGCGTGGATCTGGCGCGGGTATCCGGCTCCGGCCCAAAAGGGCGGATTACGAGAGATGACGTGCAATCCTTTATAAAGGATGCATTGTCTGGCGGCGTGACCCCGATTGCCGGGGGTGCCCTGGCCATGCCCGCCATGCCGGCTGTGGATTTCAGCAAGTTCGGGGAGACGGAAGAAGTCGAACTTAACCGCATCAAGAAAATCAGCGGTAAGCACCTGCATCGTAGCTGGATTACCGTTCCCCATGTCACCCAGTTCGATGAAGCGGATATCACCGAGCTGGAGGCGTTCCGCAAGGCGCAAAAGGACGAAGCGCTGAAAAAGGACGTGCGCCTGACTTTCATGCCCTTTCTGATGAAGGCCTGTGAAGCTGCGTTGCGGGAGTTTCCCAATGTGAACGCCTCCCTGTCGGCGGATGGCGGCAAGCTGGTTCTGAAGAAATACATCCACATTGGCGTGGCAGTGGATACGCCCAATGGTCTGGTAGTGCCCGTGATCCGCAATGTTGACCAGAAAGGCGTGTACGACCTGGCAAGGGAACTGATGGAAATCAGCGCCAGGGCGCGGGAAGGCAAGCTTGCTCCTGGAGACATGCAAGGCGGTTGCTTCACCATTTCCAGCCTGGGCGGTATTGGCGGCACCCAGTTCACGCCCATCGTAAATGCACCGGAAGTCGCCATACTGGGTGTATCCCGGGCCGCCATGAAACCTGTGTGGAATGGTGAGAAATTCGAGCCCCGGCTGGTCATGCCCTTCAGCCTGTCCTATGATCACCGTGTTATCGATGGTGCAGAAGGTGTGCGGTTTACGACCTTGCTGGGTGCGTTGTTGTCGGATATCCGGCGCCTGGTGCTTTGAGCCTCCCCTTATTTCAGACCAACCACAGGTTAAACGGCATGAGCGACACAGTTGAAGTAACTCTCCCCGATATCGGTGATTTTACCGAAGTGGAAGTCATCGAGGTGCTGGTCAGCCCGGGTGAGCGGGTCGAAAAGGAAGACTCCATCATCACCCTGGAAAGCGACAAGGCCTCCATGGAGATCCCTAGCCCGGAAACGGGCACGGTGAAGGAGGTCAAGGTCAATGTGGGCGACAAGATTTCCGAAGGCAGCTTGCTGCTGTTATTGGAAACTGCTCCAGCGCAAAAGCCCCCTGCAGGAGAATCCGCAGTCGAGAAGCAGCCGCCGGTGAAACATGCCGCAGCTGTTCCTGCCGCCGCTACGGATTCCGTGCCCGATATCCGCACCCAGGTGCTGGTGCTGGGGGCGGGGCCGGGCGGCTATACCGCCGCCTTTCGTGCCGCCGACCTGGGTATGGATGTTGTCATGGTCGAGCGTTATGCCGACTTGGGTGGCGTGTGCCTGAATGTAGGCTGTATTCCTTCCAAGGCCTTGCTGCACACCGTCGACGTGATCAACGAAGCGACGGAGCTTTCCCGCATGGGCGTGCGCTTTGGCAAGCCGAAGGTCGATCTGGACAAATTGCGGGCGGGAAAAGACAAGGTGGTGCGCAAACTCACCACGGGCCTCAAGGGCATGGCGAAGATGCGCAAGGTGCAGGTGGTGCATGGCGTGGGGCAGTTTCAAAGCCCCAGAACCTTGCTGGTGGAAGGAGAGGACGGGCAGACGCTGATCGAATTCAATCACTGCATTGTCGCCTGCGGCTCTTCTGCGGTGCAGATCCCCGGCTTTCCCAATGAGGATCCCCGCCTCATCGATTCCACCGGCGCACTGGCCCTGGAGAGCATCCCGAAAAAAATGCTCATCATTGGTGGCGGCATTATTGGTCTGGAAATGGCCACCGTGTACAGCGGCCTGGGAAGCAGCATCGATATCGTGGAACTGCAGGGCAGCCTGATTCCCGGTTGTGACAAGGATCTGGTCAGGCCGTTGCAAAAACGCCTGGAAAAGCAGCTCAATCGCATCCTGCTCAACACCCGCGTGGAGTCGGTGAAACCTCTGAAAAGCGGCCTGAAGGTCAGTTTCGCCGGAGACGATGTCCAGGGAAGAACCGGTGCACCCGGAGCGGAAACCTACGACAAGGTGCTGGTGGCCGTGGGCCGCCGCCCCAACGGGCATCTCATCAATGCGGAAGCGGCAGGTGTGGAAGTGGATCAACACGGCTTCATTCCCGTGGATCAGCACATGCGCACCAATGTGCCCCATATCTTCGCCATCGGCGATGTGGTGGGCAACCCCATGCTGGCGCACAAAGCCACCCATGAGGCAAAGGTGGCCGCGGAAGTGATCGCCGGCCAGCCATCGCTGTTCGATCCCCTGACCATCCCTTCCGTGGCCTACACCGATCCGGAAGTGGCCTGGATGGGGCTGACGGAAACCGAGGCAAAGGAAAAAGGCATCGAATACGAAAAGGCCGTCTTCCCCTGGGCGGCTTCCGGTCGGGCCATCGGGGTGGGCCGTGAAGAGGGCATGACCAAACTGCTCTTCGACCCGGACAACAAACGCATCCTTGGCGCCGGCATCGTTGGTGTCAATGCAGGCGAGCTCATCGGCGAAACCGTGCTGGCTCTGGAGATGGGCGCAGACGCCGAAGACATGGGCCTGACCATTCATCCCCATCCCACCCTCAACGAAAGCATCGGCATGGCCGCGGAAGTGGCCGAGGGCAGTTGTACCGATTTGCCGCCGCGGCGCAAGAAATAGGCGTTTACGACAGCGTTGCCGATCATGCTGCCACTTCTGGCAGAATTTGGCATGTTCGTATCTCTTGTGCCACAATACCCCGTTAGTGGCACAGGAGAATTGAAATGTCAGCCAATCCCAATGAAGTCCAGGTCGGCGCCCAGGGCAGGGTGGTCATTCCCGCCGCCTTGCGCAAGGCCATGAACCTCAAGCCTGGTGATCGGCTGGTGGCTCGCGTTGAGGGCAACCGGCTGGTTTTGGAACGCCGTGAAGCTATCGCCAGGCGTTTGCAGAACCGCTTCAGCCATATTCCCGGTGATGTCAGCCTTGTGGATGAACTTATTGTGGAACGCCGCGAGGAAGCTCGTCGTGAAAAGGCGCGAATGAAGAAAAGAGGCGGCGGATGAGCGTTGTGATGGATGCTTCCGCCCTGCTGGCCTTTCTTCATGGAGAACCGGGAGATGCTGCTGTGATGTCCTGCTTGGAAGGGGCGCTGGTTTCTGCGGTGAATTGGTCGGAAGTATTGCAGAAGTCCCTGGGGTTAGGGGTGGATGTGGAAGGGATGGAAGAAGAATTTCAGGAAATGGGCATCACCTTCGAAGCTTTCACCCCCGCCCAGGCACAAACTGCAGCGCGGCTCTGGGAAGCTGCTCCCAAGGCTGGTCTTTCTCTGGCGGATCGCGCCTGCCTGGCCTTGGCCATGGAGTCCGGCTTGCCGGTAATGACCGCCGACCGCGCTTGGCGGCGGTTATCCGTGGATTTGGACATTCAGCTGATTCGCTGATGCATGGAACTCTATTATCGGCAATTTGGTGAATCCCGGGATGGCGTACCAGTGCTGCTCCTCCACGGCCTCCTCGGTTCCCTGGTGAACTGGCAGCGGATTGCCAGAAAACTCGCCGAAACCCGCCGGGTGATCGTGCCGGATTTGCGCAACCACGGCCGTTCGCCCCATGATCCCGATGTTTCCTATGAGGCCATGGCCGCCGATGTGCTGGCGCTGCTGGATGAACTGGCTGTTCCCCGGTCTGTGGTGATTGGCCACAGCATGGGCGGCAAGACCGCCATGGTGCTGGCGTTGCGGCATCCCTCTCGCGTGGAGCGCCTGGGCGTGGTGGATATTGCGCCGGTTACCTACAGCGGGCGTCTGGCCATGCTGCTGGATGCATTGCTGGCCCTGCCCCTGGAGCAAGTCACCAGCCGCGCCCATGCGGATGAATTGCTGGCCCCAAGCGTTGTGGACAAGGCGGTGCGGGATCATATGCTGCAGAACCTGCAACATGGTGATGACGGCTGGCGCTGGCGGAACAACTTGCAGGCGTTGCGCGACGGGCTGGATATCATCAGCGCATTTCCCGAACTGCCGGAGGATGCAGGCTATGCTGGCAGGACGCTTTTCATCAGGGGAGAGCGCTCCAACTATATCGAGCCGGAACATCTGCCCCGAATACGGCAATTGTTTCCCTCGGCGGAAATGACGGTGATTCCCGGTGCCGGTCATTGGGTCTATGCCGAACAACCCCAGGCATTCCTTTCCGTATTGGAAGGTTTTCTGCAAAGCTGATCTGATAGACTTTCTCCGTTCCCCGATTAACAGGAAAATCCATGCGCATCGTATCTTTCAATGTCAACGGCGTCCGCGCCCGTCCCCATCAGCTCCAGGCGCTGGTGGATAGTTACCGGCCCGATGTCATCGGCCTGCAGGAAATCAAGGTGCAGGACAGCGAATTCCCCCGGGAAATGATCGAAGCCCTGGGCTATCATGTTGATTTTCATGGACAGAAGGGACACTACGGGGTGGCCCTCATGTCCCGTAAGCCCGCCATCAAGATCATTCGCGGGCTGCCGGACGATGGTGAAGACAGTCAGAAGCGCCTGATTACAGGGGTGTACAAAACGCCGGGTGGTGAAGAGATCACCATTATCAATGGCTACTTTCCCCAGGGGGAAAGCCGTGATCACCCCTTGAAATTTCCCGCGAAACAGAAATTCTATGCGGATCTCACCGGTTGGCTGAACCGGGATTTTTCACCCCGGCAGCATCTGGCGGTGATTGGCGACATGAATATTGCACCGACGGATCTGGATATCGGCATCGGCCCGGACAACGCCAAACGCTGGTTGCGCACGGGGAAATGCTCCTTCCTGCCGGAAGAACGGGAATGGCTGCAACAGCTCATGCGTTGGGGGCTGCATGACAGCTGGCGGGAGCGTTTTCCGCAGGAAGACAGCCTGTTCAGCTGGTTCGACTACCGCAGCAAAGGCTTCAATCGTGAACCCAGGCGTGGCCTACGCATCGACCTGCTGCTGGGCAGCAGTTCTGTTGCTGCCGGCCTCAAGGATGCTGGTATTGCCTACGATATTCGCGCCATGGAAAAGCCTTCCGACCATTGCCCGGTGTGGATGGATACGGATATCTGATTGAACGGTCATCCCGGCGCATGCTGGGATCCATGGTTTTGATTTGTGGGCCAAACCAAAATCGTCAAGCGCCTTGCTTGTAGTTCGGATCCACCCAGCACCTGGGCAAGGCTTCGTTTGACGGGAACACCAGCGCTGTCTTGAAAAAGCTTTTGGGTTCGCCCATTTCCTCGCCCGCGTGAAAACGCCCGGGTATGCTGTTGCGCAACGGATCGATGAGATCGGAAATGCTCAACACCTCGATCAGATCACCGCTTTTTTCCTCTTTGAGAAACATCATCAACCTCCTTCTTTCGTTTCGTCGCTACTCAAAGTATGGCTGGTTTTTGCTAGTTTTCAACAACTGAGGCGAGAAGGGTATTGTTACTGTTTTGCTCCAGGGTGACCGGCACAATCCGGTTTTCAAGAAACTGTTCGGAAGCAAACTGCACCCGCAGGTAGTTGGGGGTGTAGCCCGCCCATAACCGCCGCCCGTTCTCTGATACAGATTTTCCGCCTTCCACCAGCACGGCTACGGTTTTTCCCGGCTGCTGGTCGATGACGGCCTTTCTGGTCTTTTCCGCCAAGTGGTGTAATTGCTCGCTGCGCTGGCGCTTGGTTTCCCGGGACACCGGGTTGGCAAGACCGGCGGCCTTGGTGCCGCTGCGGGGGGAGAACGCAAAGATATGCACATGGCCGAATGCCACCTGCTCCACGAAGTCCAGGGTTTGCCGCCATTCCTCTTCCGTTTCGCCGGGAAAGCCGACAATGATGTCCGTGGTGATATTGAAATCCGCGATCTGTTTTCTGGCGCTTTGCGCCAGGGCCAGAAACTCCTCCGTCCGGCAGCGCCGCGACATGCGCCGCAGCACGGAGTTTGCGCCGCTTTGCATGGGCAAGTGCAAATGGGGCATGAGCCTGGGGTTTTTAAACAGATGCCAGAAATCCTCCGGCAGATCCCAGGGCTCCAGGGAACCCAGGCGGATGCGCGGCATATCGGTGTGCTCCAGCACCTCTTCCACCAGGGTTTTCAGGTTGGAACCGGTGTCGCTGCCGTAGCCGCCCAGATGCACGCCTGCCAGCACCACCTCCTGTATGCCCTGCTGGCGTTGGTGGCGGATCTCGTGGAGGATCTCGGGCAGCGGCTTGCTGCGCTCCTCACCACGCGCCAGGGTGACGATGCAATAGCTGCAACGATAGCGGCAGCCGTCCTGAACCTTGATGAAAGCCCGCTGGCGGTTGTTGCCAAGCAGGCTGTAGGCATCGGCCTCCATGGCGGTGGCCGGCATGGTGGGCAGTTGCAGCTCCTGGATGACGATATCCACCAGGCGCTCCTTCTCGCTATTGGGAATGAGCAGATCCACGCCAAGATCGGCGGCCTGCTCCGGGTTCAGGGAAGCATAGCAACCGCTGATGACGAGTTTGGCGGCAGGGTTGTCCCGCTGGGCGCGGCGCAGCAGCTTGCGTGACTTGCGCACCGCCTCTTCCGTTACCGCGCAGGTATTGATCACCAGCAAGTCCGCATGCCCGGGGTCGCTGTCAGGCTGGATGCCCCGTTGCTGGAAATCCCGGGACCAGGATTCCAGTTCGGCTTCGTTGAGTCTGCAGCCCAGGGTTTTGAGATGAACGCGCATAGCAAAAATATGATAGTTTCGGAAATTGATTTTATCTGTTCGGCAAGTGGAATACATGGAAAATCTTCAGGTCTTCTGGAGCCAGTACCCGCAGGAAATACTGCTCGCCAGCCTGGGGCTGGTGCTGGTGTTGCTGATGGTTGTGCTATGGGTGCTGGCTGCGCAGAAAAAACAGCTGCGCAGCCTCTATCTGGATTCCGAGCAATACGCCCTGGGTCTGCTCAACGCCCTGGACAAGCAGCGCCGGGAAATTGCCGACGACATCATCCGCGGGCAGGTGCTGACCCAGGAAGGCATGCACAGAAATATTGCGGAATTGCAGGAAACCCTGGGGCAGCGTCAGGGGGTGTTGCAGCGGCAGTTGTTGCTGGATGCCGGCTCCATGAAGGAATCGCTGCTGCAACGCTTCGAGCTGCTGCAGGGCGCGGTGGTGGAGCACCTTGGCGAAGGACGGGTGGTTCAGCAAAAAGAACAGGCGGAGCTGCGGGCTGCGGTGGGCAACGCCCTGGCGGCGCAGCGCGAAAGCTTTGAGCAGCGCCAGACCGAAGCGCTGCAGAGCCAGCAGCAGGCGCTGCAGGAAGGCATGTCCCACCTGGCGCAGCAGTTGCGGGACTCCCAGAACCAGTCTGCGAAAGAACTGAACAAGCGGGTGGAAAGCCTGACCCGCACCACGGAAGAGAAGCTGCGCCAGATCAGCGGTGAAGTGGAAAAGCGCCTCACGGAGGGTTTTGAAAAAACCACGGAGACCTTCACCAGAGTGTTGGAGCACTTGTCCCGCATCGACGAAGCGCAGAAAAAGATCACCGAGCTTTCCGCGAATGTGGTCAGCCTGCAGGAAGTGCTCACCGACAAGCGCTCACGGGGCGCTTTCGGCGAGGTGCAGCTGGAATCCCTGGTGCGTAACGTGATGCCCGAAGGCAGCTACACCATGCAGCAGACCCTGAGCAACGGCACCCGGGTGGACTGCCTTCTCACCCTGCCGGAGCCTACCGGCAATGTCGCCATCGACGCCAAGTTTCCCCTGGAAAGCTATCAGCGCATGATGGATGCGGACGCTGCGGAAAACGAGCGCCAGCAGGCGCGCCGCCAGTTTCGCCAGGACATCAAGAAACACATACAGGATATTGCGGTCAAATACCTAATACCCGGAGAAACCGCGGATGGCGCGGTCCTGTTCCTTCCCGCCGAATCCCTGTTCGCCGAGATCCACGCCCACTTTCCCGAACTGGTGGAAGAAGCCCAGCGGCGGCGGGTGTGGCTGGTTTCCCCCACCACCCTCATGGCGGTGCTCACCACCGCCAGGGCGGTGATCAAGGACGTGGCCACCCGCAAGCAGGTGCACATCATCCAGGAACACCTGCGCTACCTGTCCAAGGATTTTGGCCGCTTCCAGCAGCGCATGGACAAGCTCGCCACCCACATCCGCCAGGCCCATGATGATGTCAAACAGGTCAACACCTCCGCGCAGAAAATCAGCAGCCGCTTCGTGAAAATCGAAAAGGTGGAGCTGGATGAGCTGGATGAGTTGGAAGAGGAAAAGCTGTTGCCGGGAAAGGAAGAAGAGGGTTAACCAGTTTCGGTCTTGTCCTTGAACTCACACAAATCCTCGATAATGCACGATCCGCAACGCGGCTTGCGGGCGATGCAGGTGTAGCGTCCGTGGAGGATGAGCCAGTGATGGGCGTCGTGGAGGAATTCTTTCGGGATATGGCGCAGCAGTTTCTTTTCCACTTCCAGCACGGTTTTTCCCCTGGCGATGCCGGTGCGGTTGCTGACGCGGAAAATGTGGGTGTCCACGGCCATGGTGGGGTGGCCGAAGGCGGTGTTGAGCACCACGTTGGCGGTCTTGCGGCCCACGCCGGGCAGGGCTTCGAGCGCCTTGCGCTCGTCAGGCACTTCACCGCCATGTTTTTCCAGCAGGATGCGGCAGGTGGCGATGATGTTCTTCGCCTTGCCGTTGTACAGGCCGATGGTCTTGATGTATTCCTTCAGCCCTTTTTCGCCCAGATTGAGTATGGCCTGGGGGGTGTTGGCGACGGGGAATAGTTTTGCCGTGGCCTTGTTCACCCCCACGTCCGTTGCCTGGGCGGAGAGGATCACCGCAATGAGCAGCTCGAAAGAGCTGTTGTAGTGCAGCTCGGTGGTTGGGTTGGGGTTGTTTTCCCGCAGGCGCTGGAAGATCTCCCTGCGTTTTTTCTGGTTCATCCTTCTGCGGTGGCCGTGGTTGTCTGTGGTTCGGCTTGGGGTGCGCTGGCCCGCCGGGCGTTGCGCTTGTCGATGACCTGTTTCAGGGCGATGAGCAGGCCCAGACCGAAGAATGCGCCGGGAGGCAGAATGGCCAGGATCAGGCCGTGAAAGTCATCGCCAAAGGAGAACGTCAGGGCCCTGGATGCCTCGCCGAACATGAGGTGAATGCCGGAAAGAATGGTTCCCTGGCCGATGAATTCGCGCAGGCCGCCCAAAGTCATGAGCACCAGGGTAAACCCCGCCCCCATGCTCAGGCCATCCACCATGGATTGGGGAACCGGGTTGCGTGAGGCGAAGGCTTCGGCGCGGCCCACGATGGTGCAGTTGGTGACGATGAGGGGGATGAAGATGCCCAGGATCTTGTGCAGGTCGTGAAACCAGGCGTTCATCGCCAGCTCGACTGCGGTAACGAAAGAGGCAATCACCAGCACGAATACCGGCAGCCGGACTTCCTGGCGCACCCAATGGCGGATGAAGGAGATAGTGCCATTGGAAAGCACCAGCACCAGGGTGGTGGCCAGTCCCAGTCCCAGCCCGTTGATCAGGGTGTTGGAAACGGCCAGCAGGGGACACAGACCCAGCAATGCGACCAGCGCCTGGTTGTTTCCCCAGAGTCCATTACGGATGATTTCACGATAGCTCATGATGGTTCTCTAATGAAATGGTGGCTCGGCAGGTGGCGCTGCCGGTTGCTTGAACAGGCGCTCTTTTTCCTTTCCAAAATATTCCAGGGTTTTCCTCACCGTGGCGACGATGTTGCGGGGGGTAATGGTGGCGCCGGTAAACTGGTCGAATACGCCCCCGTCTTTTTTTACCTTCCACTTTTCTATGGGAGGGTCATCCAGGGACTTTCCCTCGAAGTCGAGTATCCAGTCGGTGCGGCTGTCGTCGATCTTGTCGCCCAGGCCGGGGGTCTCCAGGTGGGAGAGGACACGCACGCCCGCAAGAGAGCCGTCTGCGCGCACGGCGATCATCAGGTGAATTGGTCCGGCATAGCCGGGGCTTTGCACCGGGCTGAAAACCACCGCCACCGGCTCGCCCTGTTTGCGGGCGCGGTATACCTGGATCTTGCCTTTCGACAGGGCAGGTGAGTGGATGGTAATGACATCTTTCAGCAACTCGTTGTCTATTTCCTCGTGCTTGATCAGCTTGTAGACATTGCGCAGAAAAGCCTGTTGCTGGTTAAGGGCGATGCGCTCCGCCGTTGCCGTCCAGGTCAGGGATACCAGGGTGGCGCCCAGAACGCCGAAGATGCCCAGGATGGCTGCGCTGAGCAGAATGTTTTTGCTTGGGCTAGCCATCTTTGTCTTCCCTGGCGCCAAATACCTTTGGCTTGGTGTAGTAGTCGATGGTGGGCGCGGCCATGTTCATGAGCAAGACGGCGAAGGCCACCGCGTCGGGATAGCCGCCCCAGGTGCGGATGATATACACGGTCACGCCGATGAGGAAGCCGTAGATGATGCGCCCCCTGGGTGTGGTGCTGGCGGTGACCGGATCGGTGGCGATGAAGAATGCGCCCAGTATCATGCCGCCACTGAACAGGTGAAAGGCGGGGGAAGGCATAGCTTCGGGGTCGATCATCCAGAAAATACCGGCGCTGAGCAGCAGCCCGGCGATCATGGCAACCGGAATATGCCAGCTGATCACCTTGCGCCAGAGCAGGAACAGCCCGCCAATGAGGAACCAGTTGCCGATCCATTCCCATCCCCGGCCGCCGAAATCACCCCAGAGAGGACTCTGGGAGAGTTCGCTGATGGTCTGGTGCATTTCCAGCCGGGTGCGCATTTCATCCAGGGGGGTGGCACTGGTGATGGCGTCCCAGGTGAGATTGTCCGGAAACTGCCCGCCAAAGATGATGGTCAGGCTTTGCAGAAAGTCCAGGGGATACTGGTTGAGCATTTCCGGCGGCAGCCAGCGGGTCATGGACAGGGGAAAGGAGACCAGCAGCAGCACATAGGCCGCCATGGCCGGATTGAAGGGGTTGTAGCCCAGGCCGCCATACAGGTGCTTGACCATGATGATGGCGAACAGCACCCCCAGGACCGTCATCCACCAGGGAAGAAGAGGGGGCAGGGCGATGGCCAGCAGCACCGCCGTTACCACTGCGCTCAAATCCATGAGCGTGGGTAGGATGGGGCGTTTGCGCAGATGCAGGATGCCGGCTTCCGCCGCCACGGCGGTGGTGATGGCGATACAGATGTTGATGATCACGCCCCAGCCGAAGTAATACACCAGGGCGATGATGCCGGGCACCAGCGCCAGCAGTACCTGCCCCATGAGGCGGGTGACATTGTTGGGCAGCTGTCCGTAAGGGGAGGTGTGTACGGGAAATTCCATCAGCGCTCCTCGTTTTCCCTGGATTGGCGGGCTTTCTTCTCGGCCACGCGCTTCATGGCCGCCTCGATGGCGGCTTTTTTTGGATCCGCTGCGCCCCTTGCGGTCTTCTTCTCCAGCGCCTCTTTTTTCTGCCGCAGCCGCGCCTTGCGTTCCTGCTCCAGGCGCTCCAGCCTTTCTGTTCGCGCTTCATGGCGGCGGCGGGCTTCTTCGGCCTGCTGTTTTTCCTTTTCCATGGCCCAGGTTTCGGTCTTGGCGAAGCGGTAGTACTGCACCAGGGGAATATGGGAGGGGCAGACCCAGGAGCAACAGCCGCATTCGATGCAGTCGAAAAGATTGTATTCCCGGGTCTTGTCCAGGTCTTTCGCCCGGGCATACCAGTAAAGCTGTTGCGGCAGCAGTTGCGCGGGGCAGACTTCCACACATTTTCCACAGCGAATGCAGGGCAGCGCCTTGTCGGGGTCGGGTGCTTCCTCCTTGCCGGCCAGCAACAGGCAGTTGGCGCCTTTGGTCATGGGTACCTGGTCGTTGCCCAGGGTGAAACCCATCATGGGGCCGCCGAGAATCAGCTTGTAGGCCAGATCGGTATAACCGCCGGCGTGTGCGATGACTTGAGACAGGGAAGTGCCGAAGGCCACCTCCAGGTTGCCGGGGTTGGCGATGCCTTCCCCCGTTACTGTTACCAGGCGGCTCAATAGCGGCCGCCCCGCAATGACGGCATCGGTTACGGCAGCAGCGGTGGCGACATTGATGCAGATTACGCCGATCTCCGCAGGAATGCCGTGGGAAGGCACTTCCTTGCCGGTAAGCACCTTGATCAGTTGTTTCTCCCCGCCCATGGGATAGCGGGTGGCGACCTGCACCACCTGTACATTCCGCAGAGCGGATTCCGCCACCGCCTGTTGCATGGCGGCGATGGCTTCGGGCTTGTTGTCCTCGATGCCGATTAGGCATTCTTCGGCTTCCACCACATGCAGCAGGATCTTGATGCCTTCCACAATGCGATCCGCCTGTTCGCGCATGAGCAGGTCGTCGCAGGTGATATAGGGCTCGCATTCCGCGCCGTTGATCACCAGGGTCTGGATGGGGCGGTCGGGGCCGTGATTGAGCTTGACGCTGGTGGGAAAGGCGGCGCCGCCCAGGCCCACGATGCCCGCCCAGCGGATGCGCTCGCGCAGCAGGGATGGGTCGAGATCGGCATACTGGGGCAGGGGTTCCGGTAACTCGCCCCATGCGTCTTTTCCATCGGCCTGCAGGAGAATGCAAGGTGCGTTCAATCCGGAAGGATGGGGGACGGGGCGTTCCTCGATGCCCAGAATGGTGCCGGAAGTGGGTGCGTGAATGGGGGCGCCGATGTATTCCGTGGTTCGCGCAATGATCTGCCCCTTGTGGACTTGTTCGCCGGCGGTGACGGCGGGTTCCGCTGTGGAACCGATATGCTGTTGCAGCGGCAGGGTAAGGATTTCAGGAAGGGGAAGCTTGCCCAGGAATTTTCCGGCGGACAGGGATTTCCTGTCCGGGCGGTGAATGCCGCCGTGAAAATCCCAGCGCCCTGGATTTTGCGTAATCAAGATCCCTGCTCCTGTGTCTTGGGTTCCTGCTCCATGCTGTCCGGGAAGGGCCATTTCCAGTTGCTGAGGGTGGTCTTCACCGGCACCATGTCGATGCATTCCACCGGGCAGGGCGGTACGCAGAGTTCGCAGCCCGTGCACTGATCGGCGATGACGGTGTGCATCTGTTTGGCGGCGCCGACGATGGCGTCCACCGGACAGGCCTGGATGCACAGGGTACAGCCGATGCATTCATCCTCGCGGATGTAGGCGATGGATTTCACGCTGCTGGTATTGCTTTCATTCTCAAGAGGCACTGGTTCCTTGCCCAGAAGGTCGGCAAGAGCCAGCATGCCGGCTTCTCCACCGGGAGGACAGAGGTTGATGTCCGCTTCCCCCGCGGCAATCGCCTCTGCATAGGGGCGGCAACCGGCGAACCCGCACTGCCCGCACTGGGTTTGCGGCAGGATGGCGTCGATCTGGTCCACCAGGGGATCGCCTTCCACTTTAAAGCGTATGGCGGAATAGCCCAGGAGCAGGCCAAAAGAGGCTGACAGTGCAGCAATGACGAGAATGGCGGTGAGCATGTCAGCTGGATACCAGTCCGGAGAAACCCATGAATGCCATGGACATCAGTCCTGCTGTGATGAGGGCAATGGCATTGCCCTTGAACGGCTCTGGCACATCGGCAACATTGACGCGCTCACGCACCGCAGCAAATAGCACCAGCACCAGGGAAAAGCCGGCGGCCGCGCCGAATCCGTACAGTGCTGATTCCACGAAATTGTGCTGCTCCTGGATGTTCAGCAGCGCCACGCCCAGCACGGCGCAGTTGGTGGTGATCAGCGGCAGGAAGATGCCCAGTACCTGATACAGCAGCGGGCTGGTCTTGTGCATGACCATCTCGGTAAACTGCACCACCACGGCGATGACCAGAATGAAGGCGATGGTGCGCATGTATTCCAGCCCCAGAGGCTCCAGCATCCAGGTGTTGACCAGATAGCTGGCCACCGAAGAAAGGGTCAGGACGAAAGTCGTCGCCAGCCCCATGCCCATGGCGGTTTCCAGCTTGCGGGATACGCCCATGAACGGGCACAGGCCGAGGAACTTCACCAGCACGAAGTTGTTTACCAGCACGGTGCTGACGAGGATGAGCGCGTATTCCGACATTGTCAGTTCGTATGTTTCAGGGGTATTTGCATGATAAGGTATTCAGGCGCTATTGTCGGCTCTTCCCGGCTGACGAGGGCTGTCGCTGGCGGAAAAATGGCTATAGAAATAATTGGTGGCCTCTACGAAACCGTGAATGCTGCCACAGTCGAAACGTCGGCCGCGGAAT
>JAMOLT010000036.1 GCA_027068915.1 Sedimenticola sp.
TCAGGCGCTATTGTCGGCTCTTCCCGGCTGACGAGGGCTGTCGCTGGCGGAAAAATGGCTATAGAAATAATTGGTGGCCTCTACGAAACCGTGAATGCTGCCACAGTCGAAACGTCGGCCGCGGAATTTGTAGGCGATGACGCCGCCATTGTTGATCTGGCTCTTCAGGGCATCGGTGATTTGCACTTCTCCACCGGCGCCGGCAGGCGTGTCGCGCAGCAGGTCGAAGATATCCGGTGTCAGAATGTAGCGCCCGATAATGGCCAGGTTGCTGGGTGCTGTGCCCTGGGGTTTTTCCACCATGTCTTCAACGCGGTACAGGCCGGGCTCTATTTCAACGCCGGAAACAATGCCGTACTTGTGGGTGTCCTGTTCGGGAACCTCCTCGATGGCGATGATGCTGCAATGGTGCTGCTCGTAGATCTTGAGCATTTGCGCCAGTATGCCGTCCCGTCCGTGCTCACCGGTGCACAAGTCATCGGCCAGCACCACACCGAAGGGCAGATTGCCGATCAATGGTTCGCCGCTGAGAATAGCATCTCCCAGCCCTTTCATTTCTTTTTGCCGGGTGTAGGAAAAGGTGCAGGTTCTCATCAGCCTGTTGGTTTCTTCCAGCAGGGATTCCTTGTCAGTGCCATTTACTGCCGCCTCTATAATGCGGTTATTGTCAAACAGATCTTCGATGGCATGTTTGCCGCGACCAGTGACAATGGCGATATCGGTCATGCCGGCATCTGCCGCTTCTTCCACTCCGTACTGGATCAGGGGTTTATTGACGATGGGCAGCATTTCCTTGGGAATGGATTTTGTTGCCGGCAGGAATCGGGTGCCATAGCCTGCGGCGGGAAAGAGACATTTTTTAATCATGGGTTGTGCTTCCTTACGGTCGTAGTTTCCAGGTGGGTTGGTCTTGCTTGTCGATAAGATGGTGCTGTATCAGCCATTCCCGGGCATCTTCTGCGTCTTTCTGAAACCAGACGCTGCTGGAGCCGAGGCGGAAGCTATAGCCCCACTCGTCCATGTCCTCGAACATGCGTTTTCGGCCAAATCCGGGCAGATGGTCTGCAAGCAGGATCTGTAAATAGCAGACGCTGTTCTCTTCGTCATAGCCACCACCTGCATCCGTATGTAGCTGCTGCCTTCTCTCATCATCCATGCAAACATAGTGGCAGGTTTCGTGAAATGCAGAATGCAGGGGTGTATCACTGCGCACCAGTAGCGTATCACCAATCAGCCCGGCCTCCGGGGTGCCAAAATGGGAGCCTGGAACAGGGCTGCTATGGGCTACCTGTTCCAGTTGCATCCCGTATTTTCCGATCAGGCCGGCAAGGGATGCGCCTGGCGGATCGCTGCATAGCAGAATCCCCATTCAGCATTGCTCCCAGGGCAGCCCCCGAAAGCGCCAGCCATTGATGGTGCTGCGTTGGTGGTGTTCATTCAACTCGCCTTCAAAGCCTTCATCCACATTGTAGATATCGGTCAGGCCGTCATCTAGTAAATGCTTTCCTGCATCCAGGGAGCGCTTGCCGCTACGGCAGATGAGAATCACCGGGGCACAGGGGTGTTCCTTGTCGCAGACCACGCCGCCGAGTAACAGCTTACGGATGTCGGTGATGAAGTCCGGGTTGATCTCCCAGTTGGGCTCGTCGATCCAGGGGACATGCACCGCACCTACCGGGTGCCCGACGAATAGGAATTCCATGCTGGAGCGGACATCAACCAGCACCGCGCGGGGGTTGTCCTGCAGGAGCTGGTGGGCTTCTTCGGCTGAAAGACTCGATGGCAATGATGTTTCCATAGTGTTTTCCGGATAATATGATCAAATCTTGGGAATTATAGAACATGGTTGAGCATGAAAACCCGTTTGTTGCGTTATTTTATTCGTTTTCTGGGTATTTTGCCCTTGCCATTGCTAAGAGCCGGTGGGCGACTTGCCGGTTGGCTGGCGTACCGTATCCCAAATCGGGAACTGGCCAATGTCCGCATCAACCTGGATTTGTGCTTTCCCGAACTGTCTGCGTCTGAGCGGGAGGTGTTGCTCAAGACCACATTGCAGGAAAACGCCATCACTTTGCTGGAAATGCCGGCCGTCTGGTATGGCGATACGGACGCCTGGTTGCAGCGTCTGGATATGGGAAGCGTGCCGGATGATATCCGTCGCCTCATGCAACAGGGCAAGGGAGTGGTGGTGGCCATGCCGCACCTGGGCAACTTTGAAATCGGTGCGCATTTTTTTGGGGCCATCGGCAAGGCGACGGGGCTATATCGTCCTCCGCGCAAAGAAGGTCTGGAATCGGTAATGCTGGAAGGGCGTAATCGCCCGGGGCAGAACCGGATGGTGGCGACGGACAGGCAGGGCATCAAGGCCTTGTACCAGGCGCTGGACAAAGAGGAGCTGATCGTTATCCTGCCGGATCAGCAGCCGAAAACCGCCAGGGGTGGCGGTGGTGTATTTGCACCTTTTTTTGGTGTGCCAGCACTGACCATGACCCTGGTGAACCGCTTTGCCCGCAAGACCGGCGCGCCGGTGTATTTCATCGCCTTTGTGCGCACGGGTGCAAAGCCAGAATACAAGGTGATTGGCCTGCAGGCAGGGGACGCCATTGCCGGCAAGGATGCAGAAGCGGCTGCCACGGAGCTGAACGCGGGTGTGGAGCAACTGGTGCGACAATTTCCGCACCAGTATCAGTGGACCTACCGGCGCTTTCAGGCCCAGCCCGATGGCGTGAATCCCTACAAGAAGAGCTGACGGGATTTCCGCCCTCGGGGGAGCCGGGAGCGTTTATGCAGCTTCTTCCAGATGTTGCGCCTTGGCCTGCCGGGCCTTTTCCGCTTCTTCTCTGGAATAGGCCTTGCCTGACCAGAGCATGTCATAGGCAATTTCTTCATTTCCGTTTTCACACAGCTCCAGCACTTTCTCGAATAGTGGCTGGAAGGTCTTGCTGCGATGGGATTGCTCGTGGTTCTCGAAGTTGTCCCAGAAAGTGATGATCAGGGCTTCCCGATTTTTGAGTGGGCTTTCCACTGTTTGGCCGATGGTGCTGCCCTCGTTGGAAATGTTGCCGCTGTTCAATGTGACCAGACCGCCGATAAAGCCGGTATCCGAGTGATAGGTTTTCACGTTTTCACACAGATAGGCAACCCGTTCCTGCAGGTCGTCGATGCTGAATTCAGGTTTCAGGATCACGCGGTTGACGGTAACGATGCCGTCATGGGGGAAGTTTTCTATCAATGCAGACATGTGCTCTCTCCTCTTGTTTATTAATATCACTTGTTCATGTATAAATTAAGACATGGGGCGGGAATATTAGTTCATTATTAAAAACTAATATAGTTTGTGTGGGTTTCTGCCAATGACCTGGCGGGGATTCAGCCGGGCCTTTCTATGGGGCTGCTCAGGGACAGATCCGTGGTATCGAGATACAGGATATCGCCGGAAATGGTGAGTTGCCATTCGAAGCGGCGAGGGAGGGAGCGGGCCAGGGGTTCGACCAATTCCCGGCTCAACGAAATGACCTGTCCCGTGAAATCAGGCAATTTGTTACCGTGCTGCCTTTTCCAGCGCAATAGCAACCCGTCATGGGTGACCACAGAAACCCGGGATGTATGCCTGACAGCTTTTTGCAGGCGGTTGAGGGCGGGGGTGCCCACGTCGATCCAGTGCAGGATATGACCGCTTTCATCCTGAACGGCCAAGTCCGGTGCGTCTCCCTGGCTCAGGCCGCCCTTGCGGAATGCCAGGCCGGGTTCGTACAGAAGTGCATAGGCCAGCAGGCGCAGCACCAGGCGCTCCGGCTTTTCGGAAGGATGCTGGGGCGTAGAAAACGCCAGAGTTTCATAGCACGGCCGATCGGTATCGGAAAGCTGTATGCGGCCATGGTAGAGCAGGCTTCCCTGGGCCACTACCTGATCCAGTCGATGAGGTGATGATCCAGCTGGTCTGCGTCATCTTCGCAGATTGTGCGGCCTGCAATGCCATTGCCTGAGCGGAATACCGTGTCGGGATCACCGGATACCAGGGGATGCCAGTCCGGCAATGCCTTGCCTTCGGCCAGCAGCCGGTAGGTGCAGGTGCTGGGAAGCCAATAGGGGTCTTCCAGCTCCTTGAGCGTTATGGTAATGCAGTCCGGCACCCTGGCAGACCGATTGGTGTAATCGCCGCAGCGGCTAGTCGGAATGTCCAGCAGCCGGCAGTGCACGTTGGTGAAGTAGATTTTCCGGGTGTCTTCATCTTCCAGGCGGTGCAGGCAGCATTTTGCGCAGCCGTCACACAGGGCTTCCCACTCTTCGGCAGACATCTCGGCTAGGGTTTTGTGCTTCCAGAATTTGTTGGTCAAGTTGGTCATGGCGGCTATTTTACCTGCATCCTACCCATAATCTACCCATTGTTATGCACAAGCCGGACCGACAGAGGATATTTTCGCTTGGTTAGAGAGCGACTCAAAGGTTGGCTATCATGAGTTGCTTGTAATATATTGTATTTAAAGTAGATAATTATAATTGAATGAAAGTTGGTCAATTTAAGCAGCTTCCAGTGCTGACGGGAACTTGCCTTGATTTCCTCATCTTTTCCACAAAGTTATCCACAGGATATGTGGAAAACCATGGCCACACAAGCTATTCCTTGAATGATGCCCCGGGAGTGCTGCACGAGTGCCGTATTAAGGTAGAATGCCGCATCATTGACGATCCCCTATCCGGAGAGCAGCGTTGGCTTCCCTGTTCAAATCCCTGACCACTGTAGGCGGCAACACCATGATTTCCCGTGTGTTGGGTTTTGTCAGGGATCTGGTGCTGGCGCGGGTGTTTGGCGCAGATGCCACCACGGATGCTTTTTTCGTAGCGTTCAAAATACCCAATTTCCTGCGCCGTTTGTTTGGCGAGGGAGCTTTCGCTACGGCTTTTGTTCCTGTACTTATGGAGTATAAGGAACAGCGCTCTCATGCAGAGTTGAAAGGGCTGGTTGATCATGTGGCCGGCACCCTGGGGTTGGTTTTACTGGTGGTGTCATTTCTGGGCGTGTTGGCGGCTCCGTTGGTTGTGTCCCTGTTCGCTTTCGGCTGGGTGCTAGATGGTGCCACAGAGAAGCTGGATCTGGCGACGCAGATGCTCAGGCTTACCTTTCCCTACCTGTTGTTCATTTCCCTCACGGCCTTCGCCGGAGGTGTGTTGAACGCGCATAACCGTTTTGCCGTCCCGGCATTTACACCGGTCTTGCTGAATTTGTGTCTCATCGGTGCGGCCTTGTGGCTGGCACCGCAGATGCAGCAGCCTGTCGTGGCGTTGGCATGGGGCGTGCTGATTGCGGGGGTGGTGCAGTTTACTTTTCAGCTCCCTTTTCTGTATCGGCTGAAGTTGTTTCCGGCTTTTAAGCCTGCGCCCAGCCACGAAGGCGTGAGGCGGATCATGAAGCTCATGCTGCCGGCCCTGTTTGCCGTGTCTGTGGTGCAGATCAATTTGTTGCTGGATACAGTGCTGGCTTCTTTTTTACAGACGGGCAGTATTTCCTGGCTGTATTATTCCGATCGCCTCATGGAATTCCCTCAGGGAGTGTTGGGGGTGGCGCTGGCTACGGTGATTCTGCCAAGCCTTTCCCGGCGTCATGCGGCAGCGGATAGCAAGGCATTCAGCCATACACTGGATTGGGGATTGCGCACAACCTTGTTGCTGGGGGCGCCTGCTGCAGTGGGTCTGGCGGTGCTGGCCGGGCCCATGATTGCCACGCTGTTTCTTTCCGATCGCTTTGATATGCGGGATGTGAATATGGCCAGGCTGAGCCTCATGGCCTATTCCCTGGGCTTGCTGGCGTTTATCCTGATTAAGGTGCTGGCGCCTGGCTACTTTGCCCGCCAGGATACCAAAACCCCGGTAAAAATCGGCCTTATCGCCATGGCGGTAAATATGGTTTTTAACCTGATGCTGATCTTTCCCCTGCAGCATGCCGGGCTGGCGCTGGCGACCAGCTTGTCAGCTTTTGTCAATGCAGCCTTGTTATTCAGAGGGTTACGTAAGAGTGGCGTTTACCATCCCGGGAAGGAGTGGCCGTGGTTGTGGCTAAAGGTCGCGTTTGCTTCTGCGGGAATGGCGGGGGTCATTCTATGGGGCATGCCTGAGCTGGGAGAATGGGCCGGTGTTGGTGTGGGGACACGCGTCATTTGGTTGGGGTGGTGGATTGGTATCGGTGCATTGACGTACTTTCTGCTTCTGCTCCTGTTCGGTATTCGCCTGCAACATTTTCGCAATGCAGGGCGAGCATAAATATTGGAATCGTTGTAAACTATTTGGCTCGGGAGCCATTGGGTTAAGCGGTGCTGGAAATGTTACAGGCGGGATTGTTTCGGTTTTTTGTGTTGGGTAATGTGGTGTTGCTGGGTGGTTTGAACGTCGCTGCGGCGTCTGAGCCGGTCTCGGAAGCGGAAGACAAGAATATTCTGTTGATGAAAAATGGTGCGGTAGTACTGGCGCACACCGGGCAGTATGGTATGAAATTCCCTGTCAATGCCATGTTTGACGGTCGTTCGCAAGACTACTGGGCCAGTGCAGCCCCTGGTCCCGGGGGCTGGCGCCCTCAAAGTGTTGTGATCGAGTTGCAGCAGCGGTACAGCCTGAACAAGCTGGTTGTGGACAACCGGGAAACGGATGAGGAAGGTTACCCGGGTGTTTCTGCGCGGGAGGTGCGGTTTTCCGCTTCTACAGAATCACCAAAATCTGGCTGGAAGCCTGTTGCAACCATCGAGGCATTGCAGTTTGCCCGCAAGGAGGTGGTTCTTTCCCGGCCGGTGGAAGCGAGGTGGATGAAAGTCGAAGTCTTGTCCAACTACGGATTTGCACTTACGGAAATCAATGAGCTGGAAGCCTATGGGAAACCGATAGGCCGGGGTGCCCCTTTCATGGAAGCAAACGGTATTTATCGAACAAACTATGGCTTGCTCAAACTGAAGATCGATGGGGATAAGGTGACAGGTTGCTATGAAATGGACAAAGGGTACGTTCATGGCACTACCAATGGACGGGTGTTTGACATGGAATGGATCGAACATAAAGGTAAAGAACGGGGTACAGCCTTGCTGGTGCTGTCATCCAGCGATTTTCTGAACGGCTTGTGGTATGACGACAAAGGGGCGCTGGAAGGCCCCTGGTTTGGCACTAAACTGCATGACGAGAGCAGCATCGACTGTGACCCTGTGACCGCTGCCATGGGTGTGGGCTTTCGCGCCGATACGCTAGTCAACTAGTAGCATGCAGCTTGTTCGTGGCCAGCACAATCTGCGTGCCCGGCATAAAGGCTGTGCCGCCACCATTGGCAATTTTGATGGAGTGCATCTTGGACACCAGGCGGTTTTCAATGCATTGCGTGACAAGGCGAAACAATTGGCAGTGCCCTCGACGGTTGTTCTCTTTGAGCCACAACCCATGGAATTTTTTCAGTCGCAGCAGGCACCACCGCGCCTGACCCGTTTGCGCGAAAAGCTCATCCATATCCGCAATTGCGGGATTGACCGGGTGATGCTGCTTGAATTCAACCAGCGGCTAGCCTCTCTTACGGCAGAAAATTTTGTACGGCAGGTACTCGTAGACGGCCTGGGTGTTCGCCACTTGTATGTGGGTGATGATTTTCGCTTCGGGCGAGGACGCGAAGGGGATTTCCCCCTGTTGCAGCGGATGGGCGCAGAGCAGGGGTTCAGCGTGCAGGGCATGGATACCATATGCCACGAAGACTGCCGCATCAGCAGCACCCGCATCCGCGAAGCGCTGGCGCTTGGTGATTTCTCCACTGCGGAACTTTGCCTGGGACGCCCTTACCAGATTTGCGGCCGTGTCGGGCGTGGCGAACAGCGGGGAAGGACCATAGGTTTTCCCACCCTGAACGTAAACCTGCACCGATGTTCCAGTCCGGTGCAGGGGGTGTTTGCCGTGTGCGTTCAAGGGTTGGATGACGGGGATTTGCCGGGGGTCGCCAATGTGGGAATCCGGCCCACGGTCGATGGGGGGGGGCGGCCCTTGCTGGAAGTCCATCTGTTTGACTTTGATCGTCAAGTCTATGGCAGCCAGATTGGCGTAACCTTTCTGGGCAAGATCCGGGACGAGAGAAAATTTTCATCTTTTGAAGAACTGCAGCAGCAGATACTGCTGGATGCCGCCCAGGCGCGCAACATGCTGCAAACCAACCCAAACCAAAATACAGGATCTACAAGTCCGTGAGCAAATACAAGGACACACTCAATCTCCCCCAAACCGATTTTCCCATGCGTGGCAATCTGGCCCAGCGTGAGCCGCAGATGCTCAAGGAGTGGGAAGAGCAAAATCTCTACCTGAAGATTCGTGAAGCTTGTGCGGGGCGGGAAAAATCCGTACTTCATGACGGCCCTCCCTACGCCAATGGTGAGATTCATATCGGCCATGCGGTGAACAAGGTGCTCAAGGACATCATCAACAAGAGCGCAACCCTGGACGGTTATGATGCGCCCTATGTGCCCGGTTGGGATTGCCATGGCCTGCCCATTGAGCTGCAGGTGGAGAAAAAGATCGGTAAACCGGGGCGCAAGGTGAGTGCGGCGGATTTCCGCAAAGCCTGCCGTACCTACGCGCAAAAGCAGGTGGACGGTCAGCGTGAGGACTTCAAGCGCCTGGGGATTTTGGGGGATTGGGACAACCCCTATCTGACCATGGACTACACCCAGGAGGCCGACATCATCCGTTCCCTGGGGCGCATTGTCGCGGCAGGTCATGTGCACAAGGGCTCCAAGCCGGTGAACTGGTGTACCGACTGTGGTTCGGCGCTGGCGGAAGCGGAAGTGGATTATATGGACAAGACCTCTTTCGCCATCGATGTGGCGTTTGAAGTGCTGGATGATGAAGCCCTGATGGCGCGCTGCCATTCGGTGCCGGGGGATCATGGCCACGGCCCCCTGTCGGTAGTGATCTGGACCACCACGCCCTGGACTCTGCCCGCCAACCAGGCCGTGGCCCTGAATCCCGAACTGGATTATGCCGTGGTGCAAACAGAACAACGGCGTTTTCTGGTGGCCGAAGCGCTGATGAAGGACGCTCTGGCGCGCTGGGGTATGGATGACTACCGGGTCATCGCCTATGGCCGTGGTGAGGCCTTCGAGGGGCTGTTGCTCAAGCACCCTTTCTATGACCGGGAAGTGCCTGTTATTTTGGGAGAACATGTCACCTTGGAAGCAGGGACGGGCGCGGTGCACACTGCTCCCGGCCATGGTCTGGAGGACTATGTGGTCGGACAAAAGTATCATTTGAAGGTGGACAACCCGGTGCTGGGCAACGGTTGCTTCAAGGAAGGCACCCCCTTGTTTGCCGGGGAACATGTGTTCGCGGCCAATGAAAAGGTGATCGAGGTGATCAAGGCGCGCGGCGCCCTGCTGCGGGAAGAGCGGCTGGTGCACAGTTATCCGCACTGCTGGCGTCACAAGACGCCCATTATCTTTCGCGCCACCCCCCAGTGGTTTATCAGCATGGACAAGAATGGCCTGCGTGAGGCCGCACTGGCGGAAATCGACGCAGTGGAATGGCTGCCGGACTGGGGCAAGGAGCGGATTCGCGGCATGGTGGAAAATCGCCCGGACTGGTGTATTTCACGCCAGCGTACCTGGGGCGTGCCCATCAGCCTGTTTGTCCACAAGCAAAGCGGCAAGCTGCACCCGGACACCACTGCCCTGTTCGAAAAAGTGGCGCAAAAGGTGGAGCAGGAAGGCATCGAGGCCTGGTTCCAGCTGCAGCCGGAGGATATGCTGGGCGAGGAAGCCGGAGACTACGAAAAAGTTACCGATACCCTGGACGTGTGGTTCGATTCCGGCGTAACCCACGCCTGTGTGCTGGATCGGCGCAAAGAGCTGCATCGTCCCGCAGAGCTGTACCTGGAAGGCTCGGATCAGCACCGGGGCTGGTTCCAGTCCTCTTTGCTGACCTCTGTCGCCATGACCGGCAAGGCGCCCTACAAGACCTGCCTGACCCATGGTTTTACCGTGGACGCCCAGGGCAAGAAAATGTCTAAATCCCTGGGCAACGTCATACAGCCGCAAAAGGTTAGCAAAAACCTGGGGGCCGACATCATCCGCCTGTGGGTGGCGGCGACGGATTACCGCGCCGAAATGAACGTTTCCGACGAGATCCTCAAGCGCACTGCGGATGCCTACCGGCGTATTCGCAATACCAGCAGATTTCTCCTTGCCAACCTGTTTGATTTCGACCCCCGGCAGCACCTGCTGGTGGCAGAGGAAATGATCGAACTGGATCGCTGGGTGGTGGCCAGGGCGA
>JAMOLT010000037.1 GCA_027068915.1 Sedimenticola sp.
AGCAGAACCAGCAGAACCAGCAGAACCAGCAGAACCAGCAGAACCAGCAGAACCAGCAGAACCAGCAGAACCAGCAGAACCAGCAGAACCAGCAGAACCAGCAGAACCAGCAGAACCAGCAGAACCAGCAGAATCAGCAGAATCAGCAGAATCAGCAGAATCAGCAGAATCAGGAAAACAATCCCACCGGGCAATCCGGGCAGCAACAGCAGGGCGACCAGGCGCAATCCGAATCAAACAAGAAAGAAAAAGAGATGACAGCGCAACAACGCAAGCAGAAACAGAAGGCCAGGGAGCAGGCCCAGGCTGCCCGTGACCGGGAAGAACGGGAGGCGGAAGAGCAACGACGCGCCGCCAGAGAGAAAGGGGAAGTGCAGGAGCAACAGGAGGCGAAGGAGAAACTGCAACAAACGGCCATGGAAGAATCACATGAGCCGATGGATGAGCAGGCCCTCTCCCGGGAGCAATGGCTGCGGCGCATTCCCGATGATCCGGGTGGGCTGTTGCGGCGCAAGTTCAAATACTACTATCAGAGAAAGAAGTATGATGTTCCACAACAACAACCCTGGTAACAATGCTTTGACACAGGCAGGCAGGCGTCTGGTTTACATGGCCGGCCTGTCGCTGCTGCTTTTCCTGAGTGGATTGGCGCAGGGTGCGCAAATCCGCGTGGAAACGGATCGTGGCGATGTCGCCGCGGATGAAAATTTCCAGATTGTTTTCAGCGTGGAGGGCGACGTTGACGGGGAGCCGGATTTTTCCGTGCTGAACAAGGATTTTGAACTCCTGGGGACCAGTCAGTCCAGAAGCGTCAGCATTGTCAACGGGAAAACTTCGCGCACCACGCGCTACCTGGTCAATGTTCTCCCCCGGCGTGGTGGGGAGCTGACGATTCCGCCGGTGCGTTTCGGCAGCGACAAAAGCCCGCAGGTGAAGGTTCTGGTGAAGGACAGCGCTGCGCAAGGGCGTTCGTCTGCGACGGGGGCAGATGCATCGGTATTCCTGGAGGTCTTTGCTGATGAAGAAACCCCTTATGTGCAACAGCAGGTGATGCTGACGGTTCGCATTTTTAGCAGCATTTCCTGGCGGGAAGCCAGCCTTTCCGAGCCGGAATTCGAAGGCGGGGAAGTGCTGGTGCAGAAGCTGGGAGAAGACAGCCGTTACCAGAAGCAACGCGCCGGCAAGAACTGGCAGGTGATCGAAAGGCGCTATGCCCTTTTTCCCCAGCAAAGTGGTGAGATACGGATGCAGGCGTTGAACCTGCGCCTGCGCATCCCCGCGGGTAGGAAAAAACGCCGTTCTGCCTTTGGCGGCGGCGGTTTCAATGATCCGTTTTTCGATGATTTCTTTTCTAATCAAAGCTATCGCAACAAAGTGGTGCGTAGCAAGCCAATCGCCTTGCAGGTTAAGCCCGTGCCCGCAGATTATTCAGGTGGGCAATGGTTGATCGCCAGGGATATCCGCCTGGAAGAAAGCTGGTCGGATGATCTGGACAAGCTCAAGACAGGTGAGCCGGTAACGCGCACCCTGGCAATCGTAGCGGATGGAGTGACCCTGGGGCAGCTGCCGGATCTCGAGATGGTGGAAATCGATGGCTTGCGCATCTACCCGGATGAGCCGGTTGCACGGGAACAGGCGACCGGTGCGGGTATTCTCAGCACCAGTTCACGTAAATTCGCCATCATACCCGTGCGTTCCGGCGACTACCGCATTCCCGCAATCGCGCTGAAATGGTGGAACAGCGAAACCGATAGGGAAGAAGTGGCCAGGATTCCCCCGCGGATGATCAAGGTGGCGGGGAGCGCCCGGGTTGCTGCGCCGCCGGCTCCGGTTGCGCCTGAAAGTGTGACTGAAAAGCCATCCGGGAAGACAGGTCCCGTGCAGGAGGCGCTTTCTCCTGCCGTATCGCCGGCTGCAGATACAGACAAATGGTTGCTGGCAGGTGCCGTCCTGTTTCTGGCTTTGTGGCTGATTACCTTGGTTCTGTTCCTTCGCCAGAAACAGCGTGCCTCTGCCTCTTCCCGGGAAGAATCAGAAGCCATGCCTGCTGTCGCTGCCAATGCCAAAGCTGCGTGGAAGACGTTGCATGAATCTGTTGAAAAAGGGGATGCGGCTGAAATGCGTAAGGCATTGCTGAAGCTGGCTCCGGTGGTTTGGCCGGAGCAGCCTCCAAGAAGCCTGGAGGCCATGGCGCAGCGGGTGGGAGAGCCCCTGTCCGGGGAGTTGCAGAATCTCAGCAGAGTGCTTTACGCGGGTGAAAAAATCGCTTGGGATGGCTTGCGTATCGAGGAAGGGATGAAAGCGTTACATGGCGCTATCGGGAAGAAAAAAGATGGTAAAAAGCAGGAGGTGCTTAGACCCATGTATCCAGAGTTGAAAGGCAATACAGGGGATATTTGAAAAAATCCGCAACAAAGAAAAAGCTGTTGATCGTGGCCGCGACGGCATCGGTGGTTATTGCTACCGCTGCTGGCGCCTACTACTGGGATGCCGTGGTCCTGGGCTTTGTGGCAGTGGTGTTGTGGATCAAGAAGATGGCGACCCTGAAAGGCTTGTTGCTGCTGCTGAAAAAACTGCCTTTTCTCTTGCTGCTGGGTTTGAAGCGTCTGGTAATCAAGGTTACCAGCCATTTCTTGTTGTTCAGTGCGCACCTGCGTTTTCGTCGCCTGCAACGCCTGTTGCGTTATTTGCGGGTGCGGGCTTATCTGGTAAAGCGGCGACTGAAATACCACTGGAATGATCTGAACGGAGTGGAGCGGATTCTGGCTACCGTGGCGGCCTTGCCCCTCGCTACCGTATTGCTGGTTCTGCTTGCGGTTTTTGTCGTTCCCAGGGCGTTGTTTTCTTTTGTCGGCGCCAAGATCAAAGAGCATTCCAGTGCGGCGGTTCTGAAACAGGCCGCCCAGCTTGGGGTGAAGGAGAAACTGGCGCTGGCGGATCAAAAGATCAAGGAAACCATTCGCGAGAAAATTCTGAGAAAGGAAAAGCGAGCAAGAGGTGCGGAAACGGAGGATTGAAAGGCAGTTTATTTTTCCGGCTGACGGTAGAAGAGATACATGGGCGCAAGAACGGCGGCAAGGATATAGCTGATTTGCAGGAAGTTTGGGCCGAGGCTTCCCGAAACCTGAAGTATCGCCGCCGCGACGCCAAAGCTCAGGGCGATGAATGCCTGGGAGTAGTAGCTTTTCAGGAACAGGTAGCGGTGGGCCGTGGTTTGTCTGGCCATATCAAAAAAACGCTTGTTGAATGCCAGGCGGAAGAAAGAAGTGCAAAAAGTGATCAGGATCAGGGTGGTAAACAACCAGCCGAGACTGAGCTGATCGTCCACCGTGGCGCGCATCAGCCAGGAGATGCAATAACCGGCAACGGCAATGGCGTACACCCGCTGTACCGGCATGTGGTCGATGCGGTTCTTGATGAGATAAAACAGCAAGCTGAAGCTCAGGCCCAGGAGTACCACCAGGGCTCCCAGTTTCCAGAAGCTTTCATGGGCGAGAAGAAACAGGGAAATCATCCAGAAATAGCTTTCCAGAAACAGGAACGGCCCATCCACAAGGAATACCGAGCGCGACCCGTGTTGATCCCGAAAATGCAGTACGTCCCTGAATGTCAGGGGCGGATCTTTTTGCAGCCGGGCGGGCAGCTCCATGGGCCGGGAAAGCAGGAAAAAGGAAAGCATGCCCAGAAAGCCGATCAGCACAGAAAGCAGAAAGACCGACATGTAACCGGCCTTGTCCAGCAACAGTCCGCCAAACAGTACGCCTGTTTTGACGATGATGACCACTACCACCTGGAAATTTCCGAATCGCTTTCCGGTGTTGGTGTCGTTCAGGGTTTCAAAGAACAGGGCGCGTTGAGTGATCCAGAAAAAGCAATTGTAGATGCCGTTGAGCAGCGCAAACAGGGCCAAAAAACCGGGTTGCTCATCCAGGAATACACTGGCGAGAAGGGCGGTTTCAATCAGGAAAGAAGCGGCGATGATGAAATTCAGTGGCAGGGCCTTGGTCATGCGATCCCATAACCACAGCGTCAAGACAAAACCGGCGCCGGTGATGGCGATAAAAGTGCTGATTTCGCCTGGCGTATATCCATGACGCCAAAGAAAAACCGGAATAAAAAAAGGAAACAGGCCGATGAGGAAAGAATGCAGGCCGAGAAAACGGTAGAAATGGCGTGTGGCTGCAGGAAGCTGCTTTGCCACTAGAACAGCTCCTTCTGCCCGACTTCCAGTGCGTCCAGACGCTGAAAATGGGCGCTCAAATCTTCAGTCTTGCCGTAACGCGGTACAGCGTGCATGGCGGTGAAAGGACGGGAGTTCACTTCCAGGAAGATGCATTTCTGGGCATCCCAGGGTTGCTCGATGCCGTCTTCCATGATTACGTCTATGCCCAGAATGTTGGCCTGAAACAGCTCCAGTATCCGCAGGAACAATTCCCGGTTGCCGGGGGGAAGCTGCTCTGTTTCTATGGTTTCCACAACGCCGCCGGGAGCCAGGGAAATGCGGTTGAACAGAATGATCTGCTGGTCTTTTTCCGGAATCGTGCTCAGGTTCAATCCCTGCTTTCGCAGATAGCGGCGTATCTGCCGGCCTTTGGGGATGGGGTGGATTACCGGATACAGCCCCATTTCCTCGCGGATCCTGTTTTCTTCGTCGATGAGAGCCGTGATGGTGGATCGCCCGTCGCCGACAACAAAAGGCGGATAGCGGCGGATGACGGAAATGATGGCCTTGTTACCCACCAGCACCCGGTAGTTCTTGCCCTGCAGATATTTTTCGACTACAGATGTTGGCCACCAGATTTTTACCATGAGGGCGGCCTTCCACAGTTCGTAATAGTTGTTGATGGGAAAATGGCTGCCCCGGGAAAAGCCGGAGACATTGGGTTTGATCACCAGGGGAAAGCCGTGTTTCCGTGCAAACCGGTGGGCTTTCCAGGGGCTGAAAAAAATGTCCCCTTCGGCATGGGGAATCCCATTGGCGGCAAAGACTGTTCTTGCCTGTTCTTTGGAGCGGCAGCTCTTGCGCACCTGCAGGGAGTTGTAGCTGGTGCAGCCGCTCAGGAACAGGCGGTTGACCCAGGAATAGAGGGTTTTTTTCAGATAGTTCATCGGCGGATTTGGCAGCTCAGCAGCAGCATGGGCCAGAAAATATTCTTGCGGGGTTGATCCAGGGGCAGGGTTTTGACGGATTGGGCGAGCTTGCGCATGCTGGCCCGGATAAATCGGCGGCGCTCCCGCAAAGGCATGGTTTTGTCCAGAAGGTGCAGGGGCAGGGGAACAAACAGGTTGATCTCGATAATCCGGAACTTCCCTTCCAGCATGTCCTCGATGCTGTCTGTGCGCAAGCCGATGCGGGCAATGCGGAACGCCGGCAGCGCTTCCAGATGTTGCCAGAGCCGGTGCTCATCGCTGGTGGTCAGCCGGGTCAGGGTTTTGTAGCTGGTATGCTGGTTGAGGATGCCGTTTACCGGCCAGGACAGATTGCTGCTGTTGAGTGTTTCCGTTACGGAAAACACCGCCGGATCATTACCGGTTGTGCCATTGCGAATATAGAAGATCTCGAATTCACGGGCGCCTGTGGCTGCTTCCTGAAACAGGTAGGGAAGCTTGCCGGAAAGAAGTTGGCGGCGGCTGCGGTCAAAGCTTTGCTGATCTTCTGCAATGAGAATGCCCCGGGCATTCTGTCCCCATTCTGGTTTGAGGAATACCGGCCAGGATGACGGGCGACTGTCCGGGCGCAGGGGTTCCTGAGCAAGCCGCCATTTTGGTGGAATCCACTCGTCCATTTCCCGCTTGGAGAAGATGCGTCTGCTGTCGCTGAACCAGGGGGCGTTGAGCTGAAAATAGCGCCAGGGTCGGGCGCCGAACCGCAGGCACCACAGCATATACCAGAATACCAGGCGAACACGCAGCATGGTCAGGTGAAGAATTTTCCTTTCAGGGCGTCTTCGGAATATACATGAAGGCTGAGGCTGGGCGTCAGGGCGGTAACGCGGTGAATGGCGTTGTCATAGCGGCCTGCAATGCCTGCCGCGTAGATGTGTTGCCCCTCGTGTTTGATGATGGTTTCCGTGAGTACCAGCCCTTGCTCGGTATTGCGGTAATGTTCCATCTGCAATTGCCCCTGGAGCACATAGACAAATGCAAACTGGGGGTGCCCGTGTATGGGGGTGATTGCGCCCTGATCCCAGCGGGCGATCATGACTTCAGCGCCGCTGTCCGCATGCAGCAGAATATTGCGGGAGTAGCAATGCGGTGCGTGGGGAAAATCCTCTTGTGGCCGGAACTGGGCGCTCAGGGACAGCAGGCGGGATTCATCCGCCAGGTTGTCCACCAGTTCGGGCAGAACCTTCTTCATGATATCCGGCAGCTCCGGAGCGATGTAGGTCTTAGCGATGCAGTGGTTCATTCAGTAACTCCTTGCCGGTGGCTACCAGGGAACTGAAGAACTGATCGACTTCAGCGTGAGAGAAATCCGGGTGAGTGAAGAGAAGCCGCAAGGTAAGCCGTTCATCGATGTAGGCGATGCCAACCAGGCTGATGCCCCGGCGGAACAGACGGTTGCGCAGTGCCAGGTTGAATTCGTTGCTGGCCACGCCTTGTGGAACCTGAAAGCGGAAGCAGATGTTGAAAGATTCGCGTGGCACGGACATTTCCAGCTCCGGGGTGCGGTTCACCAGCTGTTCGGCGTATTTGCTCAGCGCCAGGTAGTGCCGCACCCGTTGCGCCAGTCCCTCTTTCCCGAAATACTTCCAGTCCAGAAACCATTTCAGACTGTCCACCCGGCGTCCGCATTGCAAGGATGCCGTACCGGTATCCAGCTCTGCGCTTTCGTCTTCTTCGCGGAACAGATAACTGTGCTCTCCTGCGCTGCATACACAACGCAGGGTTCCGCGCCGGTGGTTGAACAGCAGCACATTGCACATGAGGTTGGCCCCGGCCATCTTGTGGAAGTCCCAGGTAAAGGAATCCAGCTGTTCCACCCCGGCAAGATATTGCTGCCGCAGCTCGTCATCCAGGAGAGCGGCTCCTCCCCAGGCGCCGTCGCCGTGCAGCCAGAAGCCGTATTGTTCCCGCAGGGCGATGAGGGGCGGCAGAGGGTCAAAGGCGCCGCGCACCGTCGTGCCCAGGGTGGCACAGACGAAAAAAGGCCGGTTGCCCGCCTGCTGGTGTTGTTGCAGCAACTGCTCCAGGGCCTTTGCCTGCATGCGTCCGCGCTCGTCCACTGGCACCTTGACCAACTGTCGGGCGCCGATACCGAGAATGTTTGCGGCCTTGTCCAGAGAGTAGTGGGAATCGGCGGATACAAAGGCTACCAGGGGAGGCTGTGCGAACAGCCCGTCCTGTTTGCTGGTTTCGGCAACCCGGTTTCTGGCAGCGAGCATGGCAATCATATTGCCGCTGCTCGACCCGCTGGTCATCTGCCCCTCTCCTCCCTCGAAGCCCGCCAGATCCAGCATGGTATCGAGCATGAAATGCTCCATCAGCGTGGAAACCGGCGCACCTTCATAGGTACAGGCGGAGGTGTTGCTGACAGCGGTAATGATTTCCCCGGCAATAGAGGGCAGGTTGGCGCCAGACCACATGCGGTTGAGAAAACCCGGGTGGCCGGTTTTCACGGAATGCTGCAGGTATTGCTCCATCCATGCAAACAATTGCTGCCAGTCCCCGGTGGCGGATTTTTCCAGCGCCAGTTCCGCCGCCAGCGCATCGGGCTCCAGATAATTCAGGAATTTCCCCCGCTTGCGCTCGGCGTGATATTGCCCTACCAATGCCAGCAGGCGCTGGAATATTTCTTCTTCATTCATGAATTGTTCTGAAATCCGGGTGACAATGGTGGCGTAGGGGTAAACAATAATGATACCAGACACCAGCCTGGATATGCTCTCCGGTAAAATATCCGGGTTGGCCTTGGCGTCGTTCTTTCTGAGACAGCAGGTTTGAGGAATTGTTGCGGACGGACAAATAAATGCTTTCTGCGCTTCACTTTCTCGCAAAATATAGTAAAATGCCGCGTTTACCTTGATTCGGTTTGCGCTGAATCGCTGGATTACACTGAATTTTAAGGTTTTTACTCAATATGGTTACCATTCGTCTTGCCAGAACCGGCGCCAAGAAGCGTCCTTTCTACCACATCGTCGCTACAGATTCCCGCAACCCTCGCGATGGCCGCTACATTGAGCGCCTTGGGTTTTTCAATCCTGTAGCGAAAGAAAATGAAGAGGCTTTGCGCATCGATCTGGAACATGTTGACGGCTGGATTGCCAAAGGGGCGCAGATGAGTGAGCGTGTTGCCTCGTTGGTAAAACAGCACCGGAAGCAGGGGCAGAGCGAAGCAGCCTGAGGGTTGGTGGCGCGAGCCTGAGCTATGAATGATAGCCAGGTTGTAGAACAGGATATCGAGGGTGACGGGCCGAACCGGCTGGTCACCCTCGGTCGTATTTCCGGTTTGCATGGCGTCCAGGGCTGGCTAAAGGTATTTTCCGATACCAGGCCACGGGAAAATATTCTGGCATACTCGCCCTGGTATCTGCAGCGCAGCCAGGGCTGGGAAAAATGGACGCCGGAAACAGGGCGGCGGCAGGGAAAGCTGGTGCTGGTCAAATTGCAGGGTTGCAATGACCGGGAAACCGCCCGGGAATTGATGGGTGTGGATGTGGCGGTGCGCCGATCCCAGTTGCCAGTGGCGGCAGGCGAGTTTTACTGGGCAGATCTGGAAGGACTGCGGGTCGTCACTACCCGGGACGTGGATCTGGGCAGGGTCAGCCATTTGTTTGAAACCGGCGCCAATGATGTGCTGGTGGTCAGGGGGGAGAGAGAGCGTCTCGTCCCCTGGATATGGCAACAGGTGATTCAGGAAGTGAACCTGGAGCAAGGGTGGATCAGGGTAGACTGGGACCCGGAGTTCTGATGAGGTTTGATGTAATCAGCCTGTTCCCGGAGATGTTCAAGGCGGCTGAACACGGCGTTACCGGCAAGGCGCTGCAGGGAAAACAGGCCAGTCTGCATTTGTGGAACCCGCGGGATTACACTAAGGACAATCACCGCACCGTGGACGACCGCCCCTATGGGGGTGGCCCGGGCATGGTGATGAAGGTAGATCCACTAAAGGCGGTGCTGCAGCAAGCGAGGCAGGCGGCGCCGGACAGCCGGGTGATTTATCTCACCCCGCAAGGGCAACGCTTCGATCAGAAAGCGGCCAGGGAAATGGCAAAGCGAAGCGGCATAATGCTGCTGGCGGGCCGCTATGAAGGGATTGATGAACGGCTGATAGATTGCTGCGTGGACGAGGAATGGTCCATTGGCGATTATGTGTTGTCCGGTGGTGAACTGGCGGCCATGGTAATTATGGATGCCGTTACCAGGCTGCTGCCGGGCGTATTGGGGCATGCAGAATCTGCCGAGCAGGATTCCTACATGAATGGCCTGCTGGATTTCCCCCAATACACCCGTCCTGATGATCTGGACGGGCGGAGTGTTCCCGAGGTGCTGTTGTCCGGGGATCACGCAGCCATTGAACGATGGCGTTTGCAGCAAGCCCTTGGCCGTACTTGGTTGCGCCGCCCGGACTTGCTGGAGCAACGCGAACTGTCTGCAGAAGAGCAGCGTTTGCTGGAAGAATTCATACGCACCCATCAGGGGGCGTCGGCGTCTTCGTGAAACCGAAGGCAGAGCTTTTACGATAATTTGATGACACGCGCCGTGAGGCGCCAGAACTGGTAGAGGAGCAACAACGATGAGCAATATCATCCAGGAACTCGAAGCGGAACAGATGAACAAGGAAATCCCGGGCTTTGGCCCCGGTGATACCGTTGTTGTTAAGGTCAAGGTAAAGGAAGGCAGTCGCGAGCGTCTGCAGGCGTTTGAAGGTATAGTTATTGCCAAACGCAACCGTGGCCTGAATTCTGCATTCACTGTGCGCAAAATTTCTCATGGCGAAGGTGTGGAACGTGTATTCCAGACCCACAGCTCCATGATCGACGCTATAGAAGTAAAGCGCCGTGGTGCGGTGCGTCGTGCCAAACTGTACTACCTGCGGGGTCGTACCGGCAAGGCTGCCCGTATCCGCGAGAAACTCAAGTAACAGGGTTTCGACACGCTGGTTTTAAAAAGCCGTCATGCCCGGGCATGACGGCTTTTTTATGGGAGCACCCCTGTCACCATCCTGATATGATGCCGTCATTTGCTGAAATTTGACCACCATGACCAGCAGCTTCTACTGGCACGACTACGAAACCTGGGGTACGGATCCGCGAAAAGACCGGGCGGTGCAGTTTGCTGGCTTGCGTACGGATCTGGACTTTAATCCCATTGGCTCGCCACTGATGGTGTATGCTGCTCCTGCGGATGACATACTGCCCCAGCCGGCAGCCTGCATGGTAACCGGCATCACGCCCCAGCTCGCTCGCGAGAAAGGGGTATGTGAAGCGGATTTCTTTCGCCTCATTCGGGAAGAGCTGTCGCGTCCCGGCACCTGTGCCCTGGGATACAACAGTATTCGTTTTGATGATGAATTCACCCGCTATGGGTTGTATCGAAATTTCTACGATCCCTATGCACGGGAATGGCAGAACGGCAATTCCCGCTGGGACATTATCGACATGCTGCGCCTTACTCGCGCACTGCGCCCCGGGGGGATCGCCTGGCCAGAGGATGAAAATGGCGTAACCAGTTTTCGTCTGGAGTTGTTGACTGCAGCCAACGGCATAGAACATGAAGGCGCCCATGATGCGTTGGTGGATGTCAGGGCTACTATTGCCATGGCGAAGCTGGTGAAGGAAAAACAGCCAAGGCTGTTTGACTACCTGTTCAATAATCGGGACAAACACAAGCTGGCGCAGCAGTTAAATCTGCGTGACCAGCAGCCTGTGGTGCATGCATCGGCGAAGTATCCTGCGCGCCTGGGCGCCATTGCGGTGGTGGTTCCTGTGGCGCAACATCCAACCAACCGTAATGGCATCATCGTATATGACCTGAGGATTGATCCCCAGCCCTTGTTTGACCTCAGTGCAGAGCAGATCCGTGAGAAACTTTATACACCCAGCAGTGAGCTGGCGGATGGAGAACAGCGTATCCCCCTGAAGATGATCAGCGTGAATCATGCCCCGGTGGTAGTGCCCTTGAATACACTTACGGATACTGCCAGAGAGCAATGGGAGCTGGATTCCGGCCGGGAACAGCAGTATTTACAGGCTATTCGTAATGCGCCAGAGCTGCAAAAAAAGGTGCAGGAGGTGTTTTCCGGGGAGCATTTTGAGGAGTGCTCTGACCCGGATCAGAACCTTTACGGCGGGTTCATATCGAATAAAGACCGGCGTTTGTGTGAGCAGGTACTGCACAGCAGCCAGGAACAGCTGGCGTCCTTGCATCCGGCATTTGAAGATGCTCGCCTGCCTGAGCTGCTGTTTCGCTATCGTGCGCGCAACTGGCCACATACGCTGAGTGCGGAAGAAAGGCAGCGCTGGGAAGAATTCCGCAGATACCGCCTGACCGACCCTGGGGGAGGAGCAAGCATTGTCCTGAAGGAATACTGCCAGCAGTTGTCGTGCATGGCTGTTGATCCTGAGTTAACTGCAGAACAGCGTGAGCTGGTCAATGTCCTGCTGGACTGGCCGGAAGCACTAGGTTTGCATTGATCCGGTTTTTTTTGGGTAGCCGAAGCCTTTGCTGATCAAGTGGCCTGCTTTTCTTTTTGTGCCCCGAACTCTGTCATCAATACCTCTTTTCCAATGCGCTTGGTAAGATAGTAAACCCGTTTCAGCGCTTCCAGCAGCTCGGTTTCTGTCTGATAGGTCAGTCCGCGCATGGGCGCTTCGGCAGCCATGCGATGTACTATATGGCGCTCAATATCGGCAGAAAGCTGATTGATTCTGCTCTTGGCCTTGAGTACCCTGCGGGCTGATTTTTTATCCATGCGGGTGACAGCTTGCGTGGCTTCTTCGAGCAGGTGAAAAAGCTCATCCACCAGTTTTTCAAACAGTTTTCGGGTTTTTTCACCCATGATCAATTCTTCTTGCAGGCGTTTTCGGCCAACATGGATGAGATGCAGCTTGAGGTTGTCGCCGATGTTTTCATAATAGGAAGAAATGGTCAGGTAGTGATGCAGCAATTCTGCTTCGTCTGATCTGAGATCACCTTTGGCCAGCTCTTGCAGATAGTCCAGAATCGGTCCGTGAAGCATGCCCACCTCGCTGTCCATGCGACTGATTTCCGGCAATTCCCGGGCATTGCCGTCCATCGCCAGATGCACGCCCTGGCGCAGCATGGGGAGCACCCGTTCCGCCATGCGGCCAATCTCCATGCGCACCCGATCCAGGGCGAGAGAGGGCGTGTCCAGCAGACTCTTGTCGAGATACTTGGGTGTAACCCGGTGTAATTTCTCTTCCCTGGTTACCGGAATCATCCAGGTGACAAGTTTTGCGAACCAGGCGGTAAATCCAATGAACAGCAAGGTGTTGCCAACATTGAAAAGGGTATGGGCGTTGGCAATCTGTCTTGGGGTTTCTGCAGCGAGACGATTTACGCCTGCAAGCTCCGGATGCATAGGGGAGATGGAGCGAATCAGGGTGGCAAATTCAGGAATGAACCAGAACCAGGCAAGCACGCCCAGGGTATTGAAGGTGATGTGCACCATGGCTACCCGCAAGGCTTCTCTGGATTTTCCAATGGCTGCCAGCAAGGCAGTGACACAGGTGCCGATGTTGGCGCCGAAAACCAGGGCAATACCCTGGTCCAGTGTTATCAGCCCCTGGGTGGCGAGAACGATGATGATGCCAGTGGTGGCGGAGGAGCTTTGCACGACGGCGGTAAATGCGGCGCTGGCGAGAATGCCATACAGAGGGTGCTCCATCTCCTGCAGAAACTGGATAAACGGAGGGTAGTCCCGCAGGGGGGAGGTTGCATCGCCCATGAGACTCATGCCAAAGAAGATCAAGCCGAAACCGAAAATCATGGTGCCGGTGCGTTGTGTGATCTCATTGCGGCTGAAAAATTGCATGGCGAACCCGCCGGCAATGATCAGCAGGGCAAAATGCGTGATCTTGAAGGCAATGATCTGCGCGGTAATGGTGGTGCCGATACTGGCGCCCATGATAATCGGGATGGCCTGCTGCAAATGCATCAGCCCGGCGGATACAAAACCCACCACCAGCACCGTGGTAACGGAAGAAGACTGAATGATTGCAGTCACCAGGGCGCCGGCCATGACCCCTTTGAAGCGATTGGTGGTCATCCGCGCCAAAAGCGTTTTCAGGCGCCTGCCCGTGCTTGCCTTCAGCGCGTTGGTCAACAGCTCCATGCCATACAGAAAGATGGCCAGGCCGCCGGCCAGCCCCATGAGGATGGCGCCGATCTCCAGGCTGTTTCCTGTCATGGAGAAGCGATCAATCAGTCGTCATCGGTCCAGTGCTTGAGCGCATCAATGATTTTTTTTGCCTGATCCTTGCTGGAAATGTTGAATTTGGATTTTTGCTGGTATTCGCCATTGCGCTTTTGGTAACGGCGGATGGTGTATTTTTCCGGGCCGTATTCCTGCTTGGAATTGTTCCAGTCCTGATAGCGGAAGATGATAGTGGTCCAGGCGCCTTTGGTGAGAACCTGTTTGTCCAGCTCCTTGACCAATTCGAGGTCGCCTTCTTTGTAACTGATGCTGATTTCGTCGGGTGTGGTTGCCATGGGGTTGATTTCTCCTGGGGCCTGTTAACACGAATCCAATAGACGCTGCTGGGGCTATTTTTTCACCCGGCAAGGCAGAATGAGTGAAGTGTAGTGACACTACATGCTACATGAACGAATGATAACGCCGCTGGGTGGAACAATAGCCCCAAAAGCCCTACGGGTTGTGCCTGAAAAAGCGCCACTCGGCGTTGCTCGTCGTTTATTTGGAACAACCAAACTTCTCTCCTCGCGCCTTGATTGGCGCTTTTTCAGGTGCAACAGAGCCTATTGGATTCGTGTTAACAGGCCCTAGGTTGCGCCATTGCGTTGTAACAGCAGCGCAATATCCCTTAATCCCAGGGATTTTGCAATTTCCAGTGCGGTTTTTCCTTCGGCATCGATTGTGGTGACGTTGGCGCCGAAGTTTACCAGGTGTTTGGCCAGTTTGTGGTTTCCCTGGCGGATGGCGGTGAGCAGCGGGGTATCCCCCCTGTTGTCCTTTGTTTCCAGGTTTGCACCATGATCCGCCAGATAGCGGATTACCTCGCGCTTGCTGACGCCCTGCTGTGCGGCATCCAGTAACAAGGCATTGGCATCCAGTTCAGCGCCCGCCTTGAGCAACAGATCAGCAATGCGGGGGTGTGCGCCGAGGACGGCGTGATACATGGCGGAATGGCCATTGCGATCCTGCACATGGATATCCGCCCCCTGTTTGATCAGCAGGCGTGCAATGGCAATGCGCCCCTTGCGTACTGCAATATGCAGGGGGGCGTAACCGTCACGGTCAAGCTGGTTCATGTCTGTCCCCCATGCAATGTGGCGCTCGATCTGTTCAATGTCACCACGTTGCATGGCAAGGTAGAGGGTGACCGTGGGCTTTTCCGGCGCGCCGCAACCGGTAAGGAGAAACAGCAACAGAATAAGTAAGGCGATAGTTTTCATATTTGTGGTTTGGTGTTACTTTGGCTCCATGATAGCAAAGGAAGTCCCGATTCGTTCATGCTGACAAAAATACTTTTTACCCTGGCTGTAATTGGCCTGGTCATTGCCATGGTAAGGTTTCGCGACCGGCCTGCAAGAACGCCCGCACGACATCCTCCGAAGAAGGTGGGAAAGCGCTGGCCGAAGGCTTTGGCCATTTCGGTGGTCGTGCTGATGTTGGCAGGTACTGCAGTGATTATCTACCTCAACTGGCGAGACAGCCATCAAATTCTGCAGGTGCAGGTGATAGACAGTCGCTCCGGGCGTGTCAGTGACTACCAAGTCTATCGCGGGCAGTTGCAGGAACGGCGCTTTGTGACCCTGGATGGTCGCCAGGTACAGCTGGCGGAGACCGAGCGTCTGGAGGTGGCTGCCCCACCATGAAAGTCTCTGATCTGGTGATACGACTGGCTTATGAGATGGATGAGTCAGAAGCTTATGCGCGTGCAAAACAAGCGGCTTATGACCTTCTGGAAAACCCTCATTCGCGCATCCGCCCGTATTTTGATTTGCTGATGATGGCATTGGTGTTGAGCAGTGTGTTTCTCCTTCTGTACAGCGTAAAACACCACCTTGGAGCCTGGTCGGGCTGGTTTGAAAACATGGTGGTATCTTTTTTTATTCTGGAATACCTTGGGCGGATGTGGGTATATTCCAGCACTCATCGCATCATTCTGGATGAGTATGAAAAAAGCGAGCTAATCAACCAGCCGTTTCGTTTGTCCAAGGCACTGTGGAGTATTCTGCGTAGTAAGTGGAGTTATATCAGTTCGCCCATGGCGATCATTGATTTGCTGGCGATACTGCCCAGTTATCGGCCTTTGCGTATCTTGCGGCTGTTTTTGCTATTCCGCCTGTTCAAGATGTTCCGCTATGCCCACAGCATCCAGCAGTTCGGCTCGGTGCTGCGGGAGAAACGCATAGAGCTCTTTTCCCTGTTCACCTTTCTGATGTTTGTCCTGCTGGTGGGATCCTCGGTGATCTACCTGTTTGAATCCCCTGAGTCGGGGGGGCAGGTCGAAGGTTTTTTTGAAGGGATCTACTGGTCTTTGGTGACTTTGTCCACCGTGGGGTATGGCGACATCACTCCCCAGTCTTTTGAAGGGAGGCTGGTGACCATGGTGCTGATCATCAGCGGGCTTGGGGTGCTGTCCTTTTTTACCTCCATCATTGTTTCTGCATTTCAGGAAAAAATGGGAGAAGTGCGGGATCGACGGGTGGCGATGTTGCTGGAGAAGAAAAAAGGCTACACCGTTATCTGCGGGTTCGGACGGGTTGGCCAGGTGGTGGCGGAATACCTGTCCAGGGACAAGCTGCCATTTGTGATCATCGACAGTGATGGAGAGGCCGTGGAGCTGGCCCGGCGGCTTGGGTATCTGGTGGTAGAGGGAAAATCGGAGCGCATCGGTCTGTTGCAGATGTTGGGAGTAGGCCGTTCTGCGGGAAAGATTCTCTGCCTCACCGGTGATGATGTGGTGAACGTCTATGTCACCCTGTCTGCGCGCCAGCTGGATGAGAAAATCACCATCATTTCCCGTGCAAACCAGCGCCAATCGGTGGACAAGCTTATGCATGCCGGAGCCAATCATGCAATAGAGCCGTTCAAGATCGTCGGCTTGATTGCCGGAGAATATGTTGGCCAACCGGTGGCCTTTGAAGCAATCCACGGTATTGTCATGGGCGAGAACGACATCACCCTGGAAGCGATCCGGGTTCCTCCGGGTTCCTGGCTGGATGGCAAGACCATCGGGGAAGCGCCTTTGGAAGAAATGCGCCTGATCCTGTTTGGGGTCACCACCCCCATGAACCGGAGCAGCAATCATGTGCGTAACCATTTTGATCTGGAATCCCAACGCTTTCAGTTTAATCCGGGAGCGGATTTCGTGCTGCTGGGCGATGATATACTGCTGGTATTTGGTCATAAATACAGCGTCTCGCATATGCGCCAGCAGCTCAAGTCCGGGAGGATGGGAAGATGAGCGGGGGAGCGGATAACAAGGCTGGTATATTTTCCCAGGCAAAGAGAATTGTTATTGTCGGTGCGGGAGCGGTAGGTCTGGAGGTTGCCCGCCAGCTGACCGAGCGGGGGGAAGTCGTTCGTATTGTAGATGATCGGGAATCAGGAGTGGAAAAAGCCAAGGCGAAAGGATTTTCCGTGGAGCGGATCAACCTTCAGGACGATGAAGAGCTTAAGCGTGTCGGTATTGGTGGCGAAGCAGACATACTGTTTGCGCTGCTGGATGAGGATGCCAGTAATGTTTTTCTGGTGATTTCCGCGCGCGCCATAGCGCCAGAGCTGCCTATCGTGTCTATCAGTGGGGCGCATGACACCATTGAACGACTGCATGCGGCTGGGGCAACCAAGGTTATCGATCCCTATCGCATCAGCGGTTACAAGATCTATGAGCGTATGCATCGTCCGATGATTGCCGAGACGCTGGAGCATACAGTTTTCGGCAAGGTGAATCTGGATATCGCAGAGATTCATGTGCAGAAAGACAGTTTTCTCCACGGCAAATACCTGGATGAACTGTTTATTGAAGAGCGCTACAACCTTATAGTATTGGGTGTAGTGGATCGGGAATACGGTGATCAGCTGGTTTTTGCCACAGATCCCAAACGGCATCGCATGGATAGTGGCGATATTCTGGTAGTGATCGGGCCGGAAGAAGCTTTTGTCAAATTCCATCGTGACCTGAATGCTGACAACAAATGAGCATCCGCGAGAATATTCTGCTGCTGGCGATATTGTTTATCATCAGCCCGACCGTAATACAGGCCGAGACACTACACTATGAAGCCAGCTATTCCGGGGTGTTCAGCGCGGGTGAAGACCTGCCTGTCGCTGCCGTGCAACTGAACAGCTCAAGCTTGCAACTCCCTGTGTTGGGGAAGGCTGTCCAGCTTTCCATGGAGGTTACCTCAGCGCCATATTCGTTTGTGGAAAAGCATTTTCCGTTCCGGGTGCGATACCGCAGTATCTATATTCCCGACGGGCAGCATATGCTGGCGCTGGAAAAATATGAAAAGACCTCCCGGATCAAGCACGAAATAAGCTGGGTGGATGTCAGGCAGCGCAAGCTGCTGCGGTTTCGCCGTGAAGGGAAAGGTGCGGGAAAGCAGTTGTTTCCGGTGACGCTGCAGCGGTGGCTGAAACCCGGTGAGCAGTTCGAGTTTCACAAATATTCGCGCCACTCGTTTGAAGATGGGCTGCTGGACTGGCTGTCCATGTTGCAGGTAGTGCGTGGAAAGCCACTGGCAACGGGCAGGGAATATGATTTCCCGGTGACAGACGGGAAGCGCCTGTATCGCTACCGCGTGCGCGTACAGAAAAGACAGGAGATCGAGGCGGGCGGAAAGAAGCGCAAGGCGTGGAAATTGCGCTTCGATGCGATCGAGGAAGGAAAGCGCGAGCCTGCGCATCGTTCCCTGTATGTGTGGCTGGCTGATGATGCCCGGCGAACGCCGCTATTGTTTGAAAACCGTCATCCCCTGGGACGCTTTGTGGTTCGTCTTTCAGCTATCCAGTGACAGGTTGCTGGTGTCCGGAATGGGCACAGGTTTTTTGTGCGGGGCAAATTTTTCCAGGGACCCTGTCTTGGGCGGAACAGCTTCGAGGTGGCTGGTGTCCGGAATATTGCCAGCACTTTCCTGTCTGCCTTCCTGTATGGGCCGGTCATCCTTGGCGATATCTATATTGCTGATATCCGGCAGAGGTGCAGGTTCGACAGCCGGAGCAAACTCTTCCAGCGAACCGCTTTCTGCAGGGGTTGCCTGCAGGTCGCCGGTATCAATCTCTGCTGATTGCGTGGCGGGTTCGGCAGAAACTGACTCGATTGGGACAATTTCCAGTTCAGTGGTGTGATTTGCCGTTGTTTGAGTGGTGCGCCCGGTATCGCGGGGCAGGGGAGTAAGGTCTGAGCCAACAGGCGCCAGCTTTAGCCCGGAAGTTGAATCCGGTTTTGTGGCAGCCTGTTGTGCTTCTTTCGGTGGTTTTTCACCGGCGACCACGATTTGTACGATCGCTCCTGCTTTGCGGAAGGCCTCGCGGAACCGTCCGGATTGCTCCACATTCAGGCCTTTTTTGATGCGTTTTGGCTCGCCGGAAAAAAGCGCATCCAGCCTGTCGCCAGACAGCTTGAACAGTTTTCCCACAGCCTCCCTGACCTGTTGTTCGTCCCTGTCCTCCAGAATTTCACCGGAAAAAAAGATATCAAATTTGTGTTGCATCCGAATTCACCGCTTAGGGAGTGTATAAGGCTTGCGTTTGTTGTTGTTACTCCGGCATGTTTGGCTGCCGTGTTACTAATCCTAGCACAATGGTAGGCGCAAATTATGCCGCCCAGGTCATGTTTCTGGCGGGGTTGCACGTCCTTGTGCAAACCTGTCAGGTAATTATTCCCGTGGTCAGAAGGTTCTTTTCAGGACGAAAGCTCCACGGATATCGCCTTCCTTGAAACCGCGGGCCTGGTCTGCGGGATACAGTGATTTCAGGCGCATTACAACTTCTGGCTTGACCTCATCACCGCCATGACAGTTCAGGCAGACCTTGGCGGTGGGAATGGCTTTCATGTAGCGGAACACTTTCTTGCCATCCTCTTCCACGACATCTGAGTAGTCGAGGGTTTTCGGGTCGGCGCCCGCTGCCTTTTTGGCTTCGAATTCTTCCAGCACTTTCCGCTCCCAGGGCAGAGGCGCATTGGCGGTGGCGCGGGGCTTGAGGCTGGTGCGGGCGACGCTCCAGCCGCTGCTGGCGCTGATGTTGGTGGCGATAGCCGGGGCCTTGCTGTTGCAGGCGTTGATGGCGTTGACGGGGCCGCCCTCTTTCATCGCCTTTTGCAGTTCGCCTTTGAGTTCGGTGGCGAATTGCTTGATGATCTTGCGCGCTTCCATAACATTGCCTTGGCTGTCTGCCATGACGGGCAGGGATATTCCCGTAGCCAGAATTGCTGTGATCAGAATTTTGGTTTTCATACTGTTCTCTCCTAACGTGAAAAACCTGCCTGAACGTCAGGGTCCAGGCAAAAAAGCGGCATTTTGCCTATTGTTTGGTGTGGATTCATTAACAAATGTCAGTCGGCTGCTGATTATCCTACAAAATCGCTTGGTTTTTTAGTTTTTTTGCCGGGACAAAGGGGAATTTCGCAAAATCCTCACCAGTAAACGGCCGTCTGCCGGTGTGAGATCGTGCCCCTGATAAGTAATCCAGGATTTGGATCTTCCCCTCAGGGCGGGAACCATGTTCATGTCCTGGCTGAAGGGCGGCACTACCCGGTCTCCGCCAATAACGTAGCCGCCGCTGCGGATGATGGAAATGTATTCGATCTCCGGGTGCGGCTGGGCATTTAGCCAAAACAAGAGGGTGCCGGGTGCGGGGGGCACCAGGTCGAAGAGGATGCCGCGAGACAGGCGCAAGGTGTTGTACAGGCCGTTACCGAGTTTTTCACGGACGATCCATTCCTTGATCATGCCGAACATGCCGGAACTATCCACGGCATCCAGTGCTGCAATGGCCCTGTCGGTACCCAGATGGGGCGCTGCGATGGTGATCAGCCGGTTGATGTTTCCGGCACCGGATTGCACCAGCATTAGCCGCGCTACCACGCCACCGGCGGAATGGCCCACCAGGGTGATTTTCTCATCCGGATTCTTCTGGCTGATTCGGATTACGGCGGCTTGCAGCCACCTCGCTTGCACGGGGGCGGGAGCAAGAGAAGGCAGGTCTAGGGTGTAAAACCGTTTGTCCCGGGGATTGGCTGTGATGGTTTGTTCCACCAGGCCTGCGGGAGAAAAGCCCAGCCTACCCGCATACTGCCAGCCGGCCTGGTGCAGTGTGGCGCTTACGCCGCTGTATCGCCAGGTGTCGGCATTGCTCAAATAGCCATGCACCAGCACAACGATGTCTGCGTGGCTGGCGCGCAGGGGAAGGAACACCAGCAGCAATACAAAAACGAGCTTGTGCATCACGGGTTTCATGAATCCTGGATGAGGATAATCAGTATATTACCATAGTCTAAAGCAGAAGGTTTTTTGCGTCCATTGCAGGATCAATCGCGGTAGCGAAGCAAGCGCAGTGCATTCAACACGACGACAATGGTGCTGCCTTCATGGACGATGACGGTTCCGGTCAGGGCGATAGTCTGGGTCAGGGAAGTGACGATGAGCACCAGGATAACGCCCAGGGAGATCGCCAGATTCTGTATGATGATGCGCCGTGCCGCACGGCTCAGGCCCACGGCAAAGGGCAGTTTGCCCAAGTCGTCTGCCATCAAGGCGATGTCGGCGGTTTCCAGGGCCACCGCCGTGCCCGCGCCGCCCATGGCAATGCCCACGGTGGCAGTGGCCAGGGCGGGGGCGTCGTTGACGCCGTCGCCGGTCATGGCGACATTGCCATAGGCGTCCTTGAGCTTGTTGATGGCGAGCAACTTGTCTTCCGGCAACAGCCCGGCGCTGACGTCGGTCACCCCCACCTGGTTGGCGATTTGCGCTGCAACCCTGTCGTTGTCGCCAGTGAGCATGACCAGCTTGCCGATGCCCAGTTGCCGCAGCTTGTCCATGACCTGGTGAATGCCGGGGCGTGGCGTATCCGCCAATGCCAGCACACCCAGAAATTTTCCGCCAAGGCTGACCGCCATGGTGGTTTTGCCTTCCGCCTCCAGGCGCGTGATGGTCTGCTCCAGAGGCGCATCCAGGGAATACCAGTCGGTTTCCTGAAACAGCTTGATGGAGCCGACCAGCACGGGTTGCCGGTCGATCATGCTGATTACTCCTTTTCCGGCGACATTTTCCAGGCTGCCTGCAGAGGGAAGCTCCAGCTTCCGTTCCCGGGCCGCAGTGACGACGGCACCAGCGATGGGGTGATTGGATTGCTGTTCCACAGCGGCGGCGATGGTCAGCAGCTCTGCTGCACTGTAGCCGTTCATGGGCAGAATATCCGTTACCTGGAATTTTCCTTCGGTGAGCGTTCCGGTCTTGTCAAAGGCCATGACGTTGATGACGCCCATGTTTTCCAGATGTACGCCGCCCTTGATCAGTACGCCGTTTCGCGCTGCCTGGGCAATGCCCGACAGCACCGCAGCTGGTGTGCCGATGGCCAGGGCGCAGGGGGAGGATGCGACCAGTAACAGCATGCCGGTATAGAAACTTTGCTTCCACTCCATCCAGTTCAGCATGGGGGGCAGCAGAATGACCAGCGCCACCAGCACCAGGATGGTGGGGACGAAGCGGCGGGTGAATTTCCGGGTAAACTGCTGGGTCGGGCTTTGCTGGCTCTGGGCATTGGCGACCATTTCCATGACGCGGTTCAGGGTGTTGTCCCTGGCCAGATGGGTCACCTGTACATCCAGGGCGGCTTCCTGGTTGATGGTGCCGGCGAATACCTCGTCTCCCGGCCCTTTGTTCACCGGTACGCTTTCTCCGGTAATGGGGCTTTGATCGACGGCGCTGTTGCCCCGGCTGACCTTTCCATCGACGGGAAATCGTTCCCCCGGCGGTACGATCACCACATCGCCAATCGCCAGTTGGTCTACCGGTTCTTCCACGATGTTCTCGCCCCGCCGGACGCGGGCGGTGTCCGGCATCAGTTCCGCCAGGGCATTTACCGCATTGCGGGCGTGATCCAGTGCATAGTGTTCTCCCGCATGTCCGAGGCTGAAAAGAAACAACAGGAACGCGCCTTCGGCCCACTCTCCCAACAGAGCTGCGCCACATGCCGCCGCCAGCATGAGTATGTCGGTGTCGAACTTTCCCTTGAGCAGGCCGGGAATGGCGTGGGTGGCGATGTCGTAGCCGCCGGCCACATAAGCGACTATATAGAGTACAAGGGCGACCTGTTCCGGCAAACCAAAAAAGGTCTCCCCGATCCAGCCGATGAGGAAGGACAAACCGGCCGCCCCCACCAATACATAGGTCCAGCTTTCCTGCAGGGCATGGGGCAGAAAGGCGGGAGCGCTACCGTGATCATGCTCGTGCCCCTGGCCTTCTTTTGAGGCATCAGGAGCATAGCCCAGGTCGTGCATGGCGGCCTCGATTGCTGGGCGTGCCAACAGCTCGGTGTCATACGCAACAAAGGCCAGCCCTGCAGCAGCGTTTACGCTGGCGTGAACCATGCCTGGCAGGGTTTCCAGGGCTTGCGTCAGGATGTCTGCCGCATCTGCGGACAAGGGGCTGTGGAAGGGAATTCGCTCATGGTGGTAGCGCCGGGTAAGTTCGCTGCCTGTTTCCCTGGCAATGCGCTCCACCTCGGCCAGAGAGACCAGATTGGGGTTGTAGTGAACGCACAAACGGGGTGGTTGGGCGTCTTTGACGTGGGCGCGATAGATGCCTTTGTGGTGAATCAGCGCAGCTTCGAGATCTTTCAGGCAGTGATCCTGTTCATTTTCAATTTCCGGCATCAGCAACGGAATGTCCAGTTCAATGGTTTTTTCGTTCATAAAAATCAGCGCCTGCCCGTAAATCAGGAATATTTGCAAGCCTAGCCGATTGGGCTCGTTTTTTCAGTTTGATTTCAGGCTGATGATGCATTCTGTCTCCAACAGTCCATACAGGAGGCAGAAAAATGCAGACAAAACAGATAAAGGTCTGGGATCCCTTTATAAGGGTTTTTCACTGGACGCTGGTATTGGCGTTCATGGTTTCATATATCACGGAAGATGATTTTATGCGTGTGCATGCCTACAGCGGATATCTCATTCTGGGGCTGGTTGGCTTGCGCCTGCTATGGGGGTTAATGGGTGGGCGTTACGCCCGCTTCAGCAATTTCCTTTATACGCCCTCAGAGACCATTGCCTATCTCAAGGATGTAGCTTCATTTCGCGCAAAACGCCATATCGGACATAACCCCGCTGGGGGCGCCATGATTCTGGCGCTGCTGGTGAGCTTGAGCATGACCTTGTTCTTTGGCTTGCTGACCTATGGCGCCATGGAATATGCCGGCCCCCTGGCCGGGATAACTGCGGGTGTAGGTGACAGCATGGCGCATGGATTCAAGGAAGTGCATGAGTTTTTTGCGAATTTTACCTTGATGTTGGTGCTGCTGCATGTGCTGGGCGTTCTTGTCGCCAGCATGCAGCATGGCGAGAACCTGGTTCGCAGCATGGTTACCGGCACCAAGGAACTGCAGTCAGCCGAAGATCTGGAGGTGAAATCATGAATGCCGGATATCTTGTTCTGGTAGGAGCGTTGCTTGCCGGCCCTGCTGCATCGGCCGATGCCGTTCAGCAGATGTTGAATGAATATCGCCAGCAGGGTGTGACGACGATGAGTGCACAGGCGGGCAGGGAGCTATGGGAACGCAAATTCCCAAAACCAGGCAGCGGCCAGTTGCGAAGCTGCACCATTTGTCATGGCGACCGCCCGGAGAACCCTGGCAAGCATGCCAGGACGGGAAAACTCATTGAACCCATGGCGGCAAGCGTCAACAGCAAGCGTTTTTCAGACCCGAGAAAAATCAGGAAATGGTTCAAGCGAAACTGTAAATGGACGTTGGGCAGGGAATGCAGCGCCCAGGAGCAGGCGGACATCCTTGTTTTTCTAAGTAGCTAATAATTGGAGGAATGATCATGAATATTGCAAGAAAACTACTTGTCACCACGGGAGCCTTGCTGATGGCGGGGATTGCGGCATGTGACCATGAAGAGCATGAATCCAGGGAAGAAAGCTCCTACAAGAGTTTTACCCGCCTGGACGTGGCACCAGTGAATAACCCACAGTACCGGGAAGAGTGTGGCAGTTGCCACTTTGCCTATCAGCCCGGCTTGCTTCCCGAGCGTTCCTGGCAGAAGATGATGTCTCAACTGGAAGATCACTTTGGAGAGAATGCGGAACTGGATGAGCAGGCCCGTGCGGCAATAACAGACTACCTGGTGAAGAATGCGGCGGAGCATTCCGACTACAAACGCTCTCGCAAGATCTTGTCTTCACTGGACAAAGATGAGACACCGTTGCGTATCAGCGAAACCAGGTACTTTGTGCGCAAGCATCATGAGGTGCCAAAATCCATGGTGCAGGGAAACCCCGAGGTCCGCTCCTTCTCCGCCTGTGCCACCTGCCATGTGAATGCGGACAAAGGATATTATGATGAGCATGAGATTCGTATTCCGGGGTATGGGAAATGGGACGATTGATACTGGTGGTATGCTCCATTCCGCTGCTGCTGACCTGGCAGGGGTCGGCGGCGGATGATGATGACCATGAAAGAGTGTATGAAATGCTTCAGTCGGGCGAAATTATTTCCCTGGAAAGAATACTGAAAATCGGCCGGCAGCGAGTATCCGGCAAGGTGATCGAAGTGGAGCTGGAGCGGGAAAAGGGCGCCCTGATTTATGAGCTGGAGATACTCAACAGGCAGGGTAAGGTCTGGGATGTTGAAATCGATGCCGTCAGTGGAAAAGTGCTCAAGGTAAAGGAAGATTAATGCGCCTGCTGGTGGTTGAAGATGATGCCGCTCTGGCGGTGAAAATCCAGGCGGCATTGCGCAAGGCCGGATATGCGGTGGATGTCGTTGACAACGGCATCGATGCTGAATTCCTTGGTGATGAAGAACCCTATGATCTTGTTGTGCTGGATCTGGGTTTGCCAATGCGCTCCGGAAAAGAAGTGCTGGAGAACTGGCGCAACCGCGGCAACAAGGTGCTGGTTCTGGTGCTTACCGCCCGGGATGCCTGGAACGAACGGGTGGATGGACTCAAGGCCGGGGCAGATGATTATGTAGGCAAGCCCTTTCACATGGAAGAACTGATAGCCCGTATCGATGTGCTGATCCGCCGTAGTCATGGCAAAGCGGCCCCCGGTTTGCACCTTGCGGGCATCTCTCTCGATGAAGAGCGGCAGATCGCCACTGCTGCCGATGGCAGCCAGCATCAATTGACGCGCACGGAATTTCGATTGTTGCGGTATTTCATGATGCACCCCGGCATCATACTTTCCAAGAGCCGCCTCACTGAACATGTCTATGAGGGAGATTTTGACAAGGACAGCAATGTCATCGAGGTATATGTAAAGCGCTTGCGCAACAAGCTTGGGCAGAAACTATTCGAGACCCGCCGTGGCCAGGGATACATCTTTCCCGGGAAGGAGGCTTGAAATCCCTGCAAAGCAGGTTGCACTGGGGGCTGGCGGGAAGCCTGGTGGTGCTGATGTTGTTTATGGGCTGGCTTATCCATACAGGCATGGCCCAGGTATCCAGGGAAATGATGGCATCGAGGCTGGAGCATGATGCCCAGGCGTTGCTTGCCTCCGTGCAGCTGTCGGCACAGGGGCAACCTGCCCTGGAGACTGCGCGCCTGGGCAATATCTATAACCAGGCATTTTCCGGGCACTATTACCTGGTTGTACTCGATGGAGCAAAACTGCGTTCCCGCTCGCTTTGGGACTGGACTCTGGAATTGCCGGAAACGGCTGGTGCTGATGTGGTGATCACGAAGGTTCCCGGGCCGGATGGCCAGGTGCTGTTGCAGTGGACAAAGCAATTTGAGCGTTTTGGCCTGCCCGTCACCATCGCTGTTGCAGAGGACATAACCCCGTTGCAAACAGCCTTGCGTCGGTTCAATCTGTATTTTGCACTGGGGGTGATGGCGGTATTGGCAGCCGTATTGCTGATTCAGGGAATGATTGTGCGGCGCTCCCTTGCTTCGCTGCGGGGTGTGCGCCAAGAGGTGCAGGCGCTGGCGCATGGTGAAATCAGTATGCTTTCCGGACAGGTGCCCAGCGAAATCAGCCCCCTGGTGGAAGAAGTGAACCACCTGCTGCAGCTGTTGGCACAGCGCCTGCAGCGTTCCCGCAACGCGGTGGGAAACCTGGCTCACGGTTTGAAACACCCGCTGAATCTTCTTATGCAACTGGTGGACAACGAAGCAGTAAAGCAGCACCCGGATCTGGTTGAGGAAATCAACAGCAATACCAGGCAGATTCTCCAGATTATGGAGCGGGAGTTGAAGCGGGCAAGGTTGGCCGGGGGAGGGGTTCCAGGTCAGCGCTTTGTCGCCGGAGCAGAAATACCAGGGCTGGTTGATGTCCTGAAGCGCGTTTATCATGACCGGCATCTGGAAATCAGTTATGAAGTATCACAGGGTCTGGAATATCCGGCTGACCGGAATGACATGCTGGAGTTGCTGGGAAACCTGTTGGATAACGCCTGCAAATGGTCAGCAGGAAAAGTGCACCTAAAACTCGGCCTGGAAGATGGAATGCGTATCCAGGTTGAGGATAATGGGGCGGGCTGTGATGAGGAACAGCTGTCCCGTCTCATGCAACGTGGCGTGCGCGTTGATGAAAATACCAGTGGTTCCGGTTTGGGGCTGGCGATTGTAAAGGAAATAGCGGAGCTTTATCAGGGTAAAATCCTGTTTTCCCGATCAACCCTTGGCGGTCTGGCTGTAACCGTAAATCTCCCGTTGCCGGAGCAGGGAAAGCCTGGATAGTTCGTGGTATGTATTGCCTGACGTGCTTGAATAGTCTGATTCAAGTCAGTATCATGTTTTTTTATGTATAGACGTTTCCATAATTCCATTGTAGCCGTGCTGGTCTTTGCACTGCTGTCGCTGGGCCTGCAGTCGGCGGGTATTGCAGCGACCGGGCCTATGGAAACAAACCTGGCGCTAGCCAGCGTTTCTAGCGCCATGGACATGGCTGATCACGATTGTGAAAATTGTGAAGCCAAGGATTGTTGTGCATTGCAGGATTGCCAAATTGCTTCGCATTGCTCTTCCCATACAGCTACAGCATTGACGAGTCTGGTGGGTGTGCCTGCTTGCGAGCACCGCAATACGGACGATCTTGCCGCTCCCGATGTCGTTGTGATGTCCATTCTCGTTCCCAGCATCTATCGCCCGCCCTGGGCGTAACTTCCGCTATGACTCTCTGCCTGGAGAGTATCTGGATTTGCTCCTGATATAGCCGCGCTCGGCTTTTCACGAGCTCCATGTAAGTGGTTCCTGTTTTATCCATATTGGACTGGTGTGTCTGCCAGTACCAGAAACGGGGATGTAGCCGGAGTTTTCGATATGAAATCAGTTTTACTGCAACCATGCTGCAGATGCATTGTGCTATTTGCTTGTTTGATCCCGATGTTTATTGTTCAGACGGCAATGGCAGATGAAGGAATGCTACTCGACTTGCCCGAAACCGAACAAATTGCGCTGCAAGATGATCCACTGCTGAAAGCGGGCCTGGCCCGATTCGAGGCGCTGGAGGCGGATGCTGTTGCAGATGGACAGCTGCCTGATCCCAAACTGCGTACAGGATTGTACAACCTGCCACTGGATGATTTTGATCTGAGTAGGGAGCCTGCTACCCAGCTGCGCCTGGGCATTCAGCAAGCATTTCCCCGGGGTGACACCCTGCTGTACAAATCCCGCAAGACCAAGGCGCAGGCCAGTGCCCAGCGCCACCGTGTGCAGCTGGAACGAAAAAAAATTCTTCGGGATGTGCGAAAAACCTTTCTGGACATCTACTACCAGGTGGAAGCAGAGAAGATCATCCGTTCCAGCCGCAAGTTGTTTGAAAGCCTGACGGAGATAACCCGGGTGCAATACGGATCAGGGGGCTCTTCCCAACAGGATGTATTGCGGGCTGAGCTGGAATTGTCAAGACTGGATGATCGCATTACCCGGATTCAGGCAGGGGAAGAAAAAGCCAGGGCTCAACTTTCTCGCTGGTTGGGGCAGGCGGCATGGCGGATCTTGCAATCTACCATGCCGGAATTGCCCGTAGTGCCTGACAGGAAAAACATTGAAGAATCGTTGCAAAACCATCCGGAAATCCGTGTGCGCTCAGCTGCCATTGAATCTCACCAACAGGCAGTGGCTATTTCTAAAGAACAATACAAACCTGGCTGGACGCTTGGTGCCGAGTATCGCATGCGCTTTGGTGACTATCCTGATGGTTCCGCCCGCTCGGATATGGGGGCAGTGATGCTCACCGTTGACGTTCCTCTATTTGCCGGAAAGCGCCAGGATCAACGCCTGGCCGCCAGTCAGAAAAGGGCCGATGCAGCTTTCCATGAACGTGCCAATAGCTGGCGCAAGTTGCGTGAGAACCTGGCCATCGAAATCACCAACAAAGAGCGGTTTGTTGAGCGCATACGGCGCTACGAAAGGCGCTTGCTCAAAGAGGCTGAAGAAAACGCAAAGGCAGCGCTCCAGGCTTATCAGAGTGGCACGGTGGAGTTTACCGGGCTGATGAGGGCGCGCATCACCGAGCTTGATATCAGGTTGCAGGCACTGAAGCTGCGCGTGGATCTGTTGAAAACCCATGCCGGCTTGTTGTATCTGGCCGCAGGAGAAGAACAATGAAAAGATATGTAACCTTCCTGTTGTTGGTGCTGTTTATGGTTGGAGGCCCGTCTGTCCAATCGGCTGATGAAGGTGAAAAAGACATTCTGTATTGGGTGGCTCCCATGGATCCCAACTACCGCAGGGATGAGCCGGGTAAATCCCCCATGGGTATGGATCTCATTCCGGTGTATGCCGATGCGAATGAAGGCGGCAGTGATGTCAGTATTTCTCCTGTTGTAGTGCAAAACCTTGGGGTGCGTACTGAAGCTGTGAGGGCCGGGACGCTTTCCCGGCTCATCGATACGGTGGGCTATATCGATCATGATGAGTCTAAAGTCAGCCATATACATTTGCGCGTTTCCGGCTGGATAGAAAAACTCAGTGTCAGGTCTGCTGGAGAACGGGTAAAAAAAGGTCAGCGTCTGTTCAATCTGTATTCTCCTGATCTGGTCAACGTGCAAGAAGAATTCCTGCGTGCCCTGAGTAGCGGCAACAAGGGTCTGATTGAGGCTTCCCGTGATCGCCTGAATGCGCTGGGCATCAGCCGGGGCGAAATTTCGCAGCTGGAGAAGAAGCGCAAGGTCAGGCAGAACATTGCCATCTATGCGCCACAAGATGGTGTGGTATCAGAACTGCCCGTGCGTGAGGGTATGTACGCCAAGCCTGCCATGAATGTCATGACCCTGGCAGATTTGTCCAGTGTGTGGCTGATTGCCGAGGTGTTCGAGCGGCAGGCGGGCTGGGTGCATGTCGGTGATAAGGCAGAAGTGACGCTGCCCTATCTGCCGGGAAAGGTCTGGCGGGGGGAAGTGGGGTATATCTATCCCAGTCTTGATCCAAAAACCCGTACGCTTTTGGTGAGACTTCGTTTTGACAATCCTGGAGAGTCTCTCAAGCCTAACATGTATGCGCGGGTGAAATTGTATGCCAGCCCCCGGGAAAATGTGATCTCTATTCCCATGGAAGCACTGATTCGCACCGGAGACAAGGATCGCGTGATTGTAGAAGTGGGAGCGGGAAAATTTGATGCGCGGGAAGTTGTGGCAGGTATTGAAAGCGGTGAGCGCATAGAAATTCTTGAAGGCCTGCAAACCGATGAAAAGGTAGTGGTGTCCGGCCAGTTCCTGATCGATTCAGAAGCCAGTTTGAAGGCCAGCTTTACGCGCATGACAGATGTGGGTGTGAGTGATGAAAAAGCGCCGGAAGCATCTGAAACGCCGGTAAAGGCAAAAGGCCATGGCCTTGTTCTTGCGATCAATGTGGAACAGAAGGAAATCGAGCTGCGCCATGCTCCCATACCCGAACTGGGGTGGCCGGAGATGGAAATGATGTTTCCCGTAGATGCCGACATGAGGGATTTGCAGGTTGGTGAAGAGATTTCTTTTGATCTTGAAAAGCGTGGCAGGGCTTATGCGATTGTGACGATCCGGCCAGGAAAGCAGGAGCAGCAGCCATGATTGCGGCGATTATCGAATGGTCGTTGCGCAATCGTTTCATGGTGTTGTTGCTCACAGTCATTATTACAGGCTGGGGATTGTATGCAATAAAAAACACGCCTCTGGATGCCATTCCTGACCTGTCCGATGTGCAGGTCATCATCAAGACCAGCTTCCCCGGGCAGGCGCCACAGGTGGTAGAAGACCAGGTAACCTATCCTCTAACCACTGCCATGCTGTCGGTTCCCAAAGCCACCAATGTACGTGGCTATTCCTTCTTTGGTGACTCTTATATCTATGTGATTTTTGAAGATGGCACAGATCCCTACTGGGCAAGATCGAGAGTGCTCGAATACCTGAGCCAGGCTGCGAGCAAGCTGCCTCCGGATGCCCGGCCCGAACTGGGCCCTGATGCTACCGGCGTGGGCTGGGTTTTTGAATATGCGCTGGTGGATCGAAATAACAATCATGATCTGGCGCAGCTGCGCAGTCTTCAGGACTGGTATCTGAAGTTTGAGCTGCAAACCGTCCCCGGGGTTTCCGAAGTCGCCACTATTGGCGGCATGGTCAAGCAGTATCAGGTCGTGGTGGATCCTGGTAGCTTGCGCGCCTATGGCCTGAACCTTTCCCAGATCCGCAAGGCAATACAGCGGGGCAATCAGGAATCGGGGGGATCTGTCATCGAGATGGGTGAAGCCGAATACATGATCCGTGCCACAGGATATATCGACAGCATCGAAGACTTGCGGGAGATCCCCTTGGGCATGAGCAGCATGGGGGTTCCCATTACGCTCAAGGATGTGGCCCAGATCCGCCTGGGACCGCAAATGCGCCGTGGCATTGCCGAGCTGGATGGAGAGGGCGAGGTGGTTGGCGGGGTCGTTATCATGCGTTTTGGGGAAAACGCCCTGAGTGTGATCGCCAATGTCAAAAAGAAGCTGGAAGAGCTGTCGCGGGGCTTGCCGGAAGGGGTGGAAGTGGTTCCCACCTATGATCGTTCCGGCCTGATTCACCGCGCGGTGGAAACCCTCAATGGCAAGCTGCTGGAAGAGTTTCTGGTGGTGGCGCTGGTGTGTGTGGTGTTCCTGTTTCACCTGCGCTCCGCACTGGTAGTGATCCTGTCTTTGCCCGTGGGAATTCTGGTTGCGTTTATCGTCATGGAGCGCATGGGCATCAATGCAAACATCATGTCTCTCGGTGGCATTGCCATCGCTATCGGCGCCATGGTGGATGCGGCTATCGTGATGATAGAAAATATGCACAAGCATATTGAAAAAACGCCTCTGACGGATGAAAACCGCTGGACTATTGTGTCTCAGGCGGCCACCGAGGTGGGGCCACCGTTGTTTTTCTCCCTGCTGATCATCACGTTGAGCTTTCTGCCGGTGTTTGCGCTGGAAGCACAGGAAGGAAAGCTGTTTGCCCCCCTGGCCTATACCAAAACCTTTGCTATGGCTGCGGCTGCGGGCTTGTCCATCACTCTGGTGCCGGTGCTTATGGGTTATTTTATCCGGGGCAGAATTGTTTCCGAAGCGAAAAACCCGGCCAACCGCCTGCTCATTGCTGTTTACAGACCGGTGATTCGTCTCGTGCTGAAAGCGCCGCGTATCCTGGTAGTGATTACCTTCCTACTGGTTCTGGTGGGATTCTGGCCACTGGACAAGATTGGCAGTGAGTTCATGCCGGATCTGGATGAAGGTGATTTGCTGTATATGCCCAGCACCTTTCCGGCGATTTCCATCGGCAAGGCGCAGCAGCTTCTGCAGCAGACCGACAAGCTGATAAAAACCGTACCGGAGGTGGAAAGGGTGTTCGGAAAAATTGGCCGGGCGGATTCTGCAACGGATCCTGCGCCTCTGACCATGATCGAAACCACCATCCAGCTCAAGCCGCGTGACCAGTGGCGTCCCGGCATGACCATGGACAAGCTGAAAAAGGAACTGGACGGACTGGTGCAGTTTCCTGGCTTGACCAACGCCTGGGTGATGCCCATCAAGAACCGTATCGATATGTTGGCCACCGGCATTAAGACCCCGGTTGGTGTCAAGGTGGCCGGTCCGGACCTTGAAGTCATTCAGCAAGTGGGCAGGCAGCTTGAGGAAGTGATTCAGCAAGTGCCGGGTACGGTCTCTGTGTATTCGGAACGTGTGGCTGGTGGCCGGTATCTGACTGTGGATATCGATCGTCAGGCAGCCGCCCGTTTTGGGCTGAATATTGCCGATGTGCAAGAGGTGGTGCGTACTGCCCTGGGTGGAATGCGGGTTACGCAAACGGTGGAAGGGCTGGAGCGCTATCCAGTAAATATCCGCTATCCCAGGGAAGTGCGCAATTCCCTGGAGAAGATCCGCGACCTGCCCATTGTCACCCCGGCGGGAGCGCATATTCCACTGGCGGAGGTTGCAGATATTCGAGTGGAATCCGGCCCGGGGATGATCAAGACCGAGAATGCCCGGCTCAACGGCTGGACCTATATCGACATCCAGGGGCGTGATCTTGGCTCCTATGTGGTGGATGCGCAGCGCGCCGTTGCTGAGCAGGTGAAACTGCCTCCCGGATACTCGATTTCCTGGTCCGGGCAATATGAATATATGGTGCGGGCAAAGGAAAAACTCGCCACAGTGGTGCCCGTTACCCTGGTAATTATTGTGCTGCTGCTGTATCTGAATTTTCGTAATCTTACGGAAGTCCTGATTATTCTTGGAACCCTGCCTCTGGCGCTGGTTGGAGGGATCTGGTTACTGTATCTCCTTGATTACAACATGTCCGTTGCTGTTGGCGTGGGCTTTATTGCCCTGTCTGGCGTATCGGTGGAGATCGGTGTGGTGATGCTGGTGTACCTGAATCAGGCCTTGCGCCGCATCATGGATCAGGCGGCCCGCCAGGGCAAGAGCATTACCCGAGAGGATGTGCGCACGGCAGTAATCGAAGGCGCACTGCTTCGGGTTCGTCCCATCATGATGACCGTGGCGGCCATTATTGCTGGACTGTTGCCCATTATGTTGGGTGGTGGTACCGGCTCGGAGGTCATGCGCAGGATTGCTGCGCCCATGATTGGCGGCATGGTCAGCGCCACCCTGCTTACCCTAATTGTTTTGCCGGCTGTGTTCCTGATCTGGAAACTGCGGGGTATTCCCAAGGGGGAAGGCAGCCAGTTATCCAGGCAAAAGGAGGCTTGATATGAGCTTTGCAAAAATCGTGGCCATTGTTCGGCCAACGGCGGTGTCGGCTGTAGAAAAGCTATTGCAGGAAGAGGGTGCGCCAGGTGTAAGTATCAGCCATGTAAAAGGTTACGGTGACTATGCGGATTTCTATCGCAATGACTGGGTGGTCAGCCATGTTCGCATCGAAGTATTCATTGCAGAATCCCGGGCGCAGCAGATTGCAGAAAAGATCATGGATGTTGCACATACCGGATTGGAAGGTGATGGACTGGTGGCCGTTCTTCCCGTATCGGCGATCTATCATATTCGCACGAAAAAACGTTGCGAAGAAGAGGCTTGTTAGGAAAGCCCAGAACAAGTCCATTTGTATCGGGATGACGGATTGATCAGAGGTTCCTTGGAGAAAGGATGGAGAACAGATTTTATGAAAATACAAAGAACTGCCTTGTTGTTGATTGTACCACTCCTGCTGGTTGTGGGCGCCTGTGCGGAAAAAGAAGAAGGAGAGAAAACGGCTTCAGCGGAAAAAATGGCTCCCCAGGTGGAAGCATCTTCCGCGACGGCAAGCCGTTGGTATTCAGATGAACAGGTAGCGAGAGGCGGAGAATTGTTCCAGCAGCATTGCGCCAGCTGTCATAAAGAAGATGCTTCCGGCAGCCCGGACTGGAAGAAGCTGAATGAGGAGGGCAAGTTGCCACCGCCTCCTTTGAATGGCAGCGCCCATACCTGGCATCACCCCTTGCCGCTACTGCGCCAGGTGATCCGCAATGGCGGTATTCCCATGGGTGGGAGCATGCCGGCATTCAAGGATCAACTTGCTGCCGACGAGATTGACAATATTCTTGCCTGGGTGCAGACACACTGGTCAGACAAGATTTATGCCACCTGGAATCAAATTAACCAGAGAGCCAACAAGAGCAAATAACCGAGGAAAGCAATATGTATTATTTTTCTACCCGTGTGCAGGGTGATTTTGCAGAAGTGGAGCAAAAGGTGGTTGAAGCGTTGAAAACAGAAGGCTTCGGTGTGCTTACCGAAATCGATATTCAATCTACCCTGAAAGCCAAACTGGGTGTGGATTATCGCCCCTACCGGATTCTGGGCGCCTGTAATCCGCCCCTGGCAAATCAGGCCCTGCAGGCCGAGCCGGATATCGGCTTGCTTTTGCCTTGCAATGTAGTGGTAAGGGAAGAGGAGGATGGTGGCATTGTTGTTTCTTTCATGGATCCTGCTGCAGTGCTTACTCTGGTGGATCAACCGGAAATTGCAGAACTGGCGGGGCATATGAAGGAAAAACTGGAGCGGGTGAGGAAAAGTCTCGATGACTCTTTTTGCTTGCCGGAGTAAGAGTCTCAATGCAACGAAGCGTTGAACAATTCATCGCTTTGTTGTGTATGAATCCGCGTCTGTTTGTTTTTACAGTTGTATAAAATAATGCAAGCTTATGATTTTTAAGGAAGGATGATTCGCCCCTGTCTGCTGGCACGGAACCTGCTGGTGCTTCTTGTACGAATGACATCATCATATTGCATGGTATGCAGGCTGAGGAGGCTTACATGGGACATCCGGAAAACAAAGAGGAAAGCAGGAAAGAAACCGATCCTGTTTGCGGCATGGAGGTTTCTGGCGAAAGCGAGTACCAATATGAATTTGCAGGTGTGAAACACTATTTCTGCAGCGCTCATTGTGAGGAGAAGTTTGTGGCAGACCCTGCACAGTATATGCAGAAAGATATGCATCCCGGAGCAGACAGCCATCATGCAGTACCGCCTGACGCAAAGAAAGCATCTGTCCCAGTAGCTGCAGTCTATACCTGCCCCATGCATCCGGAGGTGATCCAGGATCACCCCGGCAATTGCCCGAAGTGTGGCATGGCCCTGGAGCCGCAAACCGTGGCTGCAGAAGAAGATGATGCGGAACTCAGGGATATGAGCCGGCGTTTTTGGGTGTCTGCATTGCTTGCTTTCCCGGTGTTTTTGCTGGCCATGGTAGCGGATCTCGCGCCAGGGCTGCTGCCTGCGGGAATGAGCATGAGCACCGTGCAATGGATTGAATTTCTCCTCGCCACGCCAGTCGTGTTGTGGGGCGGCTGGCCTTTTTTCGTTCGTGGTTGGCAATCGGTGCGTACCTGGAACCTCAACATGTTTACGCTCATCGGTCTTGGTGTCGGCATGGCCTGGTCATACAGCATGATTGCCTTGCTGTTTCCGGAAATCTTTCCTTTCAATATGCGCAGGGAAGGCGGCACCGTCCCTGTCTATTTTGAAGCGGCAGCTGTAATAACCGCATTGGTGCTGTTGGGACAGGTGTTGGAACTGCGTGCGCGCAGCAATACCAATGCGGCGATCCGGATGTTGCTGGGGCTGGCGCCCAACAGCGCCCGTCGCGTTAATCCTGATGGTAGTGAGGAAGATATACCCATGGAGCAGGTTATGCCGGGTGATGTATTGCGGGTCAGGCCTGGTGAGAAAATCCCCGTTGATGGCGTGGTCACTGAAGGAACCAGTTCCGTGGATGAATCCATGGTTACGGGAGAGCCTGTGCCAGTGGAAAAAACGACGGGGGATGCGCTGATCGGCGCCACCGTGAACAATACCGGCAGCTTGCTGATGCGGGCGGAGAAGGTGGGCGCCGATACCCTGCTGTCGCAAATCGTGAGGATGGTGAGTGAAGCGCAACGCTCGCGTGCGCCGATCCAGAAGCTGGCGGATGTGGTCGCGGGGTATTTCGTGCCCGCAGTCGTGCTGATTGCCGTGTTTACGCTCATTGCTTGGGGGTTCTGGGGGCCGGAGCCCCGGCTGGCCCATGCGGTGATCAACGCCGTGGCCGTGCTGATCATCGCCTGCCCCTGTGCGCTGGGGCTGGCCACGCCCATGTCCATCATGGTGGGTACGGGGAAAGGCGCAAGCATGGGGGTGTTGATAAAGAATGCAGAGGCGCTGGAGGTTCTGGAAAAAGTGGATACCCTGGTGGTGGATAAAACCGGAACCCTTACCCAAGGAAAGCCGCAGTTGGTCGCCGTTCAGGTGGCGGAAGGGTTTGATGAAAAGGAGGTGCTGCGCCTGGCGGCCAGCCTGGAACGCGCCAGTGAACACCCCTTGGCGGAAGCCATTGTGCGTGGCGCCGAGGAACAGGGTATCAAGCTGTCTTCGATTACCGAATTTGATTCCATTACCGGCCAGGGTGTGAAGGGCGTTGCGGAAGAACGATCAGTGGCGCTGGGCAACCGCAAGTTGATGGAAAGCTTGTCTATCGATGTAGAGGCGCTGCTTGGTGTTGCTGAAACCGGGCGCGCCGAAGGTCAGACGGTGATGTATGTCGCCATCGACGGAAGGGCAGCCGGACTCGTCAGCGTGGCTGATCCCATCAAGGAAACCACGGCAGAAGCGATTCGTGATCTGCATGGGGAAGGTGTAAAGGTGGTCATGCTCACGGGTGACAACAGCACCACGGCCCAGGCGGTTGCCAGGAAGCTGAATATTGATCGTGTCGAGGCTGAAGTCATGCCGGATCAGAAGGCGGAGGTTGTAAAAAAACTTCAGGCGGAAGGGCATATCGTTGCCATGGCCGGAGATGGCATCAATGATGCACCGGCGCTGGCCCAATCCCATGTCGGTATTGCAATGGGAACGGGCACGGATGTGGCCATGGAAAGCGCCGGCGTTACCCTGGTGAAGGGGGATCTGCGCGGCATCGTTCGCGCCAGGCGCCTGAGCCGCCATACCATGCGCAACATTCGCCAGAACCTGTTCTTCGCCTTTATCTACAACTCCCTGGGCGTGCCGGTGGCGGCAGGCGTATTGTATCCGGCTTTTGGCCTCTTGCTGTCGCCCATCATCGCAGCCGCGGCCATGAGTTTCAGCTCCGTATCCGTGATTACCAACGCCTTGCGCTTGAAACGCGCAAAAATCTGACTGCTGTGATTCCTTTCATGTTCAGCGGTTTGCTGTCGCTATAAAATAAAACAATGAAGATTTTAATTTTATTATTGGTAATTATTTTTCCGTCCACGGGAAAGGCCTATGTTCCGCCTGTTGGCATTCCGGCTCCTGATTTCGGTATCGAGGAAAAGCTGGCGGATTATTACACGCGGCCGGCTCCCTGGGATCAGGAGGTGGCGGGTTGGTACTACGTGGATCAATATCATGTAAATGCCAGTGACGCCAATGCATACGGAACGCCTGAAAACCCAAGGCAAACAATCCCCGGTCCTGTTCCGGAGGGTTCTGTCGTGGAAGTGCATGGGCTCTATGACTATGCGCCCACCGGGTATGACTTGATAACCGCGAACGGAACAGAACAGGCGCCGGTTTTTATCGTCGGTAGCGGAGAAACCCTTGTCAAGCGCAAGTGGGCTATCCAATCTTCTTACACGATTATTGAGAAGTTAGAGTTTACTGATTTCGGCAAAATCTCAATAACCTATCCCTCGCATCATGTATCCATTCGCAATAACAATATGCATCACATAAAAGGAAAGATCGGTGGATATGGCAACACAGATACGGAAAGGGTGCATCATATCGTTATCTACAACAACAAGATCCACTCACAAGATGGATGGGATGAAAATCCGGATCTGGATCTGGATAATCATGGCATTAAGTTCGGTCGCCATGTAGAGGATGTGTGGATCCTGGACAACCTGGCCTACAACAACGGTGGTAACTTTGTTCAGGTCGGTGACTGGAACAGCCCGGCAAACAATGAGCTGGCCCGCAGATACTATATCGGGAGGAATACGGCTTATGCCAACAGGCAGTCACCTATTGGCATCAAGCAAAGCAGTGATGTCATTATTTCCGGGAATATTTTATATAACAACAAATCCATACAGGCGAACGCCGCTGGCCAGGCGGGCGTGGTTTTTCAGTATGGGCCAGAGAGGTTGTGGATTATTAACAACCGTATTTTCGACTCGGATGCAGGGATTTCATCCGGAAGCAATAGCGGGGGTATTGGGCAGGATCAGTATATTGTAGGGAACCTGATTTACAATATCCATACTGCTGATGATTTCAACTATAACCCGGGTAGCGCCTGGTCCCCGGCGGCAGTGATGCTGGCGGGGGGATTGAACCGTCATGTAGTCGACAACAGCATCCATGATGTTGATGCCGGGATCAGCTGCCCGGGATCCGGTTCGCTGAATATCAGGGGGAACATTATTTCCGATGTGACAAAGTCCAGCCATGTTTTTATCGAGCATGGGTCAATCGTCGATTTCTCCTCGCTGCACAATAATATTCTTTATCAGCGTGGTGGTGATGCCAGTATTCGCTGGGGGGATGGTGAGATTCTGAATGTCAGTGAGTTTGAATTCGAATATCCTGCCCAGGGGCAAGGGAACCTGGATGCCGATCCTCTGTTCATCGATAGTTTGAACAACAATTTATTTCTTCAAAGCAGCTCGCCTGCAATTGACCGCAACACCGAGAGTGATGTATACCAGGTTTTTCAAAATCTGTATGGCATTGACATCAGGGTGGATAGCGATGGAAATGCACGTCCCCAGGGAGCGGGTTGGGATATTGGTGCGCTTGAATCTCTATGCAGCTCTCTGGCAACCAACACCTGGACAGGTGTGGAAGCCGGAAACTGGAATACTGTTTCCCGCTGGAGCTTACATGCGATTCCTGCAAGATGTAACCATGTTGTTGTCGAGCCTGGAAGCACAATCCATCTGCGCAGTGGGGAAGCTGGCTTGGCCTATTCCATGGAGATTCAAGTTGGTGCAGTGCTGTCTGTGGAGCCTGGCGCTGTGCTGTCGGTTGCGGCACAGTGACCGTTTCTCTGTCTGATCCATTCAGGAAGGCTGTGAAAATACTTGAGATCTTCCGGCCTGTCCAGATCCTGTTGCCAGGGAATGCTTTCAGATTTCCTGCCCAGGTTATGCAGTCGTTGCAGGGTCAAATCCAGCACCTCGCTGGTTCCCCAGGGCATGTCCTCAAACAGCGTTGCTGCGGGTTCGCGCAAGCCGAGTAAATAGTAACCACCATCGAATGCAGGTCCTACCACCGCCTCGGCTCCGCTTTGCATGGTGCTGATGGCTTGTATGAGATCGCCGGTGCTCAAATTTGGGCAATCGGTGCCCAGAAGAATGGCCCAGGAATGGCTATGCAGTGCGGAAGAAAAAGCGTGATGCATGCGGGCGCCAAGATCTTCTCCCTGCTGCAAATGTAGCTTGATGTTGAATTCTTTGGTACATGACTGAAAGAAATCATGATTCGTATCTGGCGTGCACCAGAGTTCCACCGGATGTTCATGTAAGCCACAAACAGTGTTCAGGGTTTGTATGACCAACTGGGCATGCAACTTGGCTGCGCCTTCCAGGCCAAGAGCGGGTATGAGGCGGGTTTTTGCTTTGCCTGGTACTGGCGCCCTGGCGAATACCAGAATCTTCCCCTCATTCATCGGTATTTACGGGCGAGAATGGCGGGGTCTGCTCCCAGTGCATACTGTAGGCGCAGGCGCCACATGAGGAGTATGGTCTTGAGCAGCCCATGGGATTCCCAGCGACGGCTGGAGGTGAGCAGTTTGCGGGAAAGGCAGAGTGGCCGGCCGAAGTTTTTTTTCAGACGCCGACTGAGTTCTATGTCTTCCATCAGCGCAATATCGGCAAAGCCTCCTGTCTGTTGCCAGGACTTGTGGCAAATAAAAACACCCTGGTCGCCGGTGGCAATGCCCGTCAGCCGGGAACGCCAGTTCATCAATACTTCGACGAAACGCAATAGTGTTTTGTTTCCGGACAAGCGCACATCGAAACGCCCCCAGACCTTGCCTGACTCGGCTAGCGTTGTTTCCAGGTGCCGGTCAAGATCCGCAGGAACCAGGGTGTCTGCATGAAGGAACCAGAGTATATCGCCCTGAGCGATATCCGCTCCAGCATTCATCTGCCGCCCACGTCCGGGTGATGTCCGGATCACTTTGTCCGCCAGAAAGTCGCTCGAAAGGATGGTGTTGTCGGTGCTGCCGCCGTCCACCACGATGATCTGGTGTCCCCGTCGGCGCATGGGCTGCAAGCATTCCAGTGTGGCCTGGATGTTCGATTCTTCATTGAGGCAGGGGATAATGATAGAGATCATTCTTCCAGCGCGCCGCCGCAACTGCTTCCCTGGCCAGCGGTGCAGCCATAGCAATGATCAGCTACGGTAATGGGTAGGCCTTTTGTATCGTGGTCGAGGAGATCCCGTAGATGCGGCCGGCCCTTGACGCGCAAGGGTAGTGGCAGTTCCAGCATCTGGTTGAAGTCGCAATCGTATAGATAGCCTTGCCAGTCGATGCTGATGAGTGAACGGCACATGATGCCATCCAGGTTGTTTGCCTGATGTGCGCTTTTCAGCAACCGCATGTATTCACCAAATACGTCTTTGGAGATCAGGGTGCTGCCAAAACGCTTTATGGGCATGTTGGTGATGGTGAATAACTGGTTGAAGCAAATGCCCTGGGCACCCAGTCGTGCTTTGTAGTCAGCCTGCAGTTGCGCCTGGGAAGGGGGCAGGGTGGCACCAGCGGGGTTGTAAACAAGGTTTAGCACCAGACCGCTATCAGTCTTTCCATAACCCAAGGAGTTAAGCTTTTCTATTCCTGCGATGCTGTTGGAGTAGGCCCCCTTGCCCCGCTGGGCATCGACATTTTCCTGGAGATAACAGGGCAGGGAGGCGATAACCTCAACCTGGTGTCGCGCCAGAAAATCTGCCAGGTCTTCCTGTCCGGGTTCCTCGAGAATGGTGAGGTTGCAGCGATCGATCACATGTACGCCGCGTTTGGCAACTTCTGTCACCAGGTAACGGAAATGGGGATTGAGCTCGGGGGCGCCGCCGGTAAGATCCAGTATGCGGATCTTTCGTTTGTCTAAAACATTCACAACCAGGTCAATGGTCTCCCGATCCATTTGCTCCCGGCGTTTGGGTCCGGCATTGACATGGCAATGCAGACAGCTCTGGTTGCAGCGGTAGCCCAGATTTACCTGCAGTGTGACCAGCTCATCACGGGAAATGGCTGGAAAATCGGTTTCTGTCAGCAGCGGAAGGGTGACGTGCATGGCGCTTAACAACATCCACCAGAACTGGTTTCGGTCTTCCGCGTATCGAAGGGAATAGTCGTGCCGCAGTCGGCAAAGATCCCGAAGTGGATGCCGGTATCGCCATGGAATTCAAAATGAGGAGCAAACCGGCTTTCCTTCAACATGCGAAAAGTGTTACTGCACACGGGGAACAGCCGCCCGGCCTCGATTACATGATGCTTGTCCAGAATAAAGGCATGTTCGCTGTGGGGGATGGTTCCCCGGTATTTTACAGCCTGCCCGTAGTCTTCACAGAAATCTTCCAGCCGTTCGAGTTTCAGCAGGCGATAGGTGGCGGAGAAGAAGCGGGCATTGCCCAGCTTGTTCTGTTGCTCCTCGTCTTCAATGGCCAGGGGGCGGTCGCTGACCAGCCGCGGGTCGGTAAAGCCACTGGCTTTCGCCAGCTGCTGGAAATCATTCCAGTACAGAGCGCCCGACAGGCATTCACCATACAATACCGGATCATTCTTCAGGTCCTCGGGCAGGCGCCGGTCTGCATACACATCAGAAAAATAAAATTCGCCACCAGGCTTGAGCAGGGTGTGGACAGCTTGCAATACGGCTTCCTTGTCGGGCACCAGGTTGAGAACACAGTTGGACACCACCACATCGAAAGAAGCCGGTTTCAGGCCCAGCTCATGCAGTCGCTCCAGTTGTCCATGCAGGAAACCTGTGTTGGGTTGGGCATAAGCAAACTGCTTGCGGTGGAAATCCTCATGTCTGAGTGCAACCTCCAGTTGCTCTTCCGTCATATCCACGCCGGTGACAAAACCCTGCTCCCCAACCATGGCGGCGAGCAGATAAGCATCGCGCCCGCTGCCGCAACCCAGGTCGAGAACATGGCAGCCTTCCAGTGCTTCCGGTACTACCAGCCCGCAGCCATAGTAGCGTGACTGGACTTCGGGGTGGATGCGCTCCAGCAACGCCTTGATGTGGGATGGCATGGCATCTGTTGTGCAACAGGCATCTGTTTTCAGGTCATTGCTGCTTTGAAGCACTTTTCCATAATAGAATTTTACTTCTTCAGTGATGTTCATCGAAATGACTCAGTTGCGTGTAATGGGGTAATTGTACTGGTTCCATTGGTGCATGCCACCCAATACCACGCGAACATTGGTAAAACCGTTTTTCCTCAGTATTTGCGCTGCCTTTCGTGAGCGATGATCGGTAGTGCAGATCAGGGCTACAGACTTGCCCTTGTGTGTGGATAGTTCTTCAAGGCGGGATGCAAGCTCTTCCACAGGAATATTTATCGCATCTGCTACATGCCCTGGCTTGAAATCCTCTGCTGTGCGTACATCCAGTAATAGCAGGTCGGGATTGGAGTGCAGTTCTGTTTTCAGTGTTTCCAGGTTCATGCCGTTATCCTGGCGAAAGTGAGAAACCAGGCGTGGCAAAAATGCCACCATTGCCAGAAGCCCCAGGGCAAGCAGCCCCTTTTGAATTACGGCTTCACCTCCGGCGATGGCTTCACGTCCGGCATAACCCAGATAAGTATAGGCAAAGGCGCCGGGCAGCATGAATATATAGCTGGCAATTACATAGTGAGAGAAATGCAGCCTGGTCAATCCGAGGGCGTAGTTTAAAAGGTTGAACGGAAACAGGGGCACCAGACGTACGAAAGCTACAAAACGCCAGCCTTCCTTTTCCACGCCTTCCTTGAGTTGCGCCAGGCGTCCACCGGCTTTGTCGGCAACCCAGTCAGAGGCTATATAGCGGGCAATCAGAAAAGCCAATGCTGCACCAATGGTGGCACCAGTGAGGTTATAGAAGGTGCCCATTACCGGCCCGAACAAGGCGCCGCCGGCAAGGGTGAGCACCGAGCCCGGCAGAAAAAGTACGGTGGCAAGCGCATAAATAGCAATAAACAACAAGGGGCCGGCGCTGCCGGCCTGTTCCACCCAGCGGCCTAATGCCTGGGCATCGAAATGATCCTGATAAACCACTGCTACTACGATGCCGCTACCGATGACTGTCAGCAGCAACCATCGAAGGAGCTTATGGTTCATTGTGGCTGTCCCACTCGCGCCGGTTGATTGCATAGCCGGAGACTTTACCCTGGAAGGGAAACATCAGGATGCCGGGCAGCCAGGTGACCTGTTTGGGGTCGCGGTATTTGTGAATGCCGATGGTCATGCCCTCATGTCCGGCGCGGGGCTGGTCACGATAGGTGCCGAACAGTCGATCCCACCAGGGCAAGCTGAAGCCGAAATTGCTGTTGGTTTCATCGTCCTCCACGGAATGATGTACCCGATGCATGTCTGGCGTAACCAGGAACCAACGCAGCACACGGTCCACAGAAGATGGCAGTTTCACGTTGCCGTGGTTGAACATGGCGGTAGCGTTGAGCAGCACCTCGAAAATGACCACGGCTACCACCGGCGGCCCCAGCAGCAGGATGGTGGCAAACTTGATCAGCATGGAAAGGATGATTTCCAGGGGATGAAAGCGTGCGCCGGTGGTCAAGTCGTAATCCAGGTCTGCATGGTGAACCCGGTGCAGGCGCCACAGCACAGGCACGGCATGCACCATTACATGCTGCAGGTAGATGACGGCATCCATGGTAATGACCGAGATGATTACCGCCAGTGGAAAACTGATCTGGTAGTAGTTGAGCAGCCCCCAGCCCTGAGCTTGGGCAAAGGCTGCCACGCCCACGGCAGCGGCAGGAAACAACAGTCGCAGGACAAGGCTGTTGAGCGCCACCAGTCCAAGATTGTTGCTCCAGCGAATGGCCCTGGATAGGGTCAGCTCCCTTCGGGGAGCCTTTAGCTCCCATAGCGCCATAATGGCGAAAACACCAAAAAAGAAACCCAGTCGAATTTGAATCTCGTAACTCCGCAGCCAGTCGTTGAGATCCATATCGCCTTCCCCCAAAGGCTGCTGTGCAACCCCGTGTTGTTATATTCAATAGATTACTTGAATAATACAAAGAGCCAGGTGAGTTTGTCAACTTTGAAGGCAGGCCCAAGATCCACAATCAGTCGCGGATCTTGGGGAAGGTCAACATTCCGACGCAGTATACTAGCGGGCTTCCTGCTGCACCCCCCGTGAAAACAGATTGTAGAGTACGGGCAGTACGAACAGTGTCAGTAGCGTGCTGGAAGCCAGTCCGCCCACCACTACTGTCGCCAGTGGTCGTTGCACTTCTGATCCCACTCCATGGGACAGGAGCATGGGAATCAGCCCCAGGGCTGCAATGGCAGCAGTCATGAGCACCGGGCGTAGCCGTGACAGGGCGCCATCATAGACAGCCCTCTTCATTGGCTCCCCTGCCTCTACGTTCTGATTGATGGCATTGACCATGACCACGCCATTCAGCACGGCTACGCCAAACAGGGCGATAAAGCCGATAGAGCTGGGCACGGATAGATACTGCCCTGTAAAGTACAGGGCGGCAATGCCGCCGATCAACGCCAACGGGACATTCAGCATGATGAGAAGAGCCTGCCCGACGGAATGAAAAGCGAAATACAGCAGTAGAAAAATCAGGCCCAGGGATAGTGGCACCACGATCATCAAACGCTGTTGGGCGCGTTGCTGGTTTTCGAACTGTCCACCGAATACCACGGAATAACCGGGAGGAAGCTGGACTTCGTCGGCAATGCGCTGGCGCAACTCGGTAACCAGCCCACCCATATCCCGGCCTTCCACATTGGACTGAATGACCACGCGCCGCTGTACATCATCGCGCCGGATCTGTGGCGGCCCGGATTCGATGGCCACATCAGCAACCTCACCCAGGCGCACCCAGGCGCCGCCTGGTGCCTGAAGCACCAGTTGGCGCAAGGTTTCCACATCTTGGCGATATTCCTTTGCCAGGCGCACATAGATGTCATAGCGTTCATTGCCCTGTATGACCTGACCGGCTTCCATCCCGCCAATCCCGTTGGATACCAGATCCATTACTTGGGATACAGGAATACCATAGCGGGCCAGAATGTCCCGGTTGGGGCGAATGGTCAGCTGTGCCTCACCGGCGATTTGCTCCATTTCCACGTCTCTGGTGCCGTCCACCTTGCGTGTCAGCTGTTCGATGAGCTTGCCTTTTTCTGCCAGTACACTCAGGTCAGGCCCAAATAGCTTGATGGCAAGTTGTGCCTTGACACCGGAAAGCAGTTCATCCACCCGGGTGGCGATGGGCTGGGAGAAGGTGAGCAGTAGGCCGGGATGCACCGCAAGGGCATCGGCAAATTTTTTCTGTAGGGCAAAGCGATCCCCGGCGCTGGTCCATTCTTCCACGGGCTTGAGACCCACATAGATTTCCACATTCGAGACAGGCTCCGGGTCACCTCCAAGCTCTGCCCGTCCAATACGGCTGGAAGCGTAGGTTACTTCGGGAAAAGACATGAGCTGCTGTTCCAGTTTTGCGGCAACGCCCAGAGCAGTATCCAGACTGGCCGATGGCGCCAGGGTAACCCGGATATTGATGGTGCCCTCTTCGAGTTCGGGTACAAACTCGGTGCCCAGTCGGGGGAGCAATGCCATGGCTCCCGCGAACATGCCAAGAGCAACCAGCACCACCACCCAGCGGGCTTTCATGGCGAAACGCAGGCTGCGTTTATAAGCCCACTCGATGGGGATGAATACTGGGCTGTTGCGGTGTTTTACCGCCTTGCGAAAGGAAAAGGTAGCCAGAGCGGGCATCACTACCAGCGCCACCACCAGGGATGTAATCATGGCCAGTACGATGGAAATCGCCATGGGCTGGAACATCTTTCCTTCCACGCCTTCCAGGGCGAACAATGGTGCAAAGACCACGATGATGATAATGACCGCATAGAAGACAGGCCGTCCCACTTCCTTGGCGGCCTCCTGAATGCGCAATGCAATGCCATGGGCATCTCTTGCCGCGTCATAGGGATCTTTATCACCGGGTGCGATATCCCGACTGACCTTGTCCCGGTGTTCCTGATCCGGATGGGTAAGATGCTTGAAGATGTTTTCCATCATTACCACCGAGCCGTCCACCATCATGCCGATGGCGATGGACAGGCCGCCCAGCGACATGAGATTGGCGGAAAGCCCCCAATAGCTCATTGTAGCCAGGGCCATTCCTATAGAAAGGGGAACAGAGATCAGCACCAGCAAAGTGGCGCGAATGTTGAGCAGGAACAGCAGCAATACAACGACGATAAGAATGAAAGCCTCTGCCAGAGCCTTGCTTACCGTATTTACGGCTTGTTCCACCAGATCAGATTGGTCATAGAAAGGCTCGATGGTAACGCCTTCCGGCAGGGCTTGCTGAATGGTGGGCAGACGATCTTTGACCGCATCAATAGTCGCCTTGGTGTTGGCGCCCAGACGCTTGAGCACGATACCTGCCACCACTTCCCCCAGAGCCTCTGGCTGTCCCTGGTCATTTCGGCGGCTCATGGTTACAGCCCCCTGGCGGATTTCTCCACCAAAAGCCACCTTGGCGATATCACCGATACGGACCACCACGCCATCTTTTTCCTTGAGTGGGATGTTGCGGATGTCCCGGAGACCATCTTCTCCTGCTCTTAGCCAGCCAACGCCACGAATCACAAGTTGTTCTGCACCGCGATCCAGGTACCAGCCGCCGGAGTTGCGGTTATTGTCCTCAATGGCCTGGGCAATATCATCGATATGAATGCCATAGGACAGCTGCTTGCGTGGATCTACCTGAACCTGGTACTGACGGACTGCACCGCCGTAGGACAACACTTCGGTAATGCCGTCCACGGGCAGGAGCAGTAGTTTAACCACCCAGTCGTTGATGCTGCGCAAGGCCAGGGAATCGTATTTTTCATGATCGGAAGAACGAAGGATATACTGATAAACCTGCCCGAGGCCGGAGCTGTTTGGCCCCATTTCAGGCGTACCCACGCCTTCAGGAATTTGTTCCCGTGCATCCTGCAGGCGTTCGAAAACTAGCTGGCGGGCAAAATAGATATCGGTGCCTTCCTTGAAAACCACGGTGATAACCGACAGGCCGGTCTTGGAGATGGAGCGCACTTCCTCCACATCCGGAAGAGCGTACATGACCGCCTCTATGGGATAGGTAATCAGCTGCTCTACTTCTTCGGCGGCCAGGCCTTCCGCCTCGGTATTGATCTGTACCTGCACATTGGTGACATCGGGAAAGGCGTCAAGATTGAGTTTTGGTATCAGCAGTCCCGCTGCAGCCAATACGGCGATCAGTCCCAGCACCACCAGCAGGCGGTTGGATACCGACCAGTCGATAATTCGATTGAGCATGTGAACCTCCTAGTGGTTGTGGACTTCAAAGCCTGATTTGGCAAGCTCGGACTGAACGAAGAAGGCGCCTTTGGTCACCACCCGGGTTCCCGGCGCAAGACCTTCTATAACCGCCAGGCCAGGAATATTTCTGACAATCCTGACTTCCCTCGGCTCATACTCGCCCGGGGCGTTTTCCACGAACACCTGCCAGTCGCCATCCGGGCTGCGCATTACGGCGTCTACGGGGAGTGAAATGGCCGGGTTGGAATTGCCTACCTGGATTCTGGCAGTGACAAACTGCCCCGGATGCAGATGGTCGCCGGGGTTGGGGATTTCCAGGCGCACAGCCATGGTGCGGGTGGTTTCATCCAGGGCATGGTGAATTTGGATAACCTTGCCAGAGATCCATTCACCGCCGTAGGAAATACGCACCGGGCTGCCTATCTTCACCTGCCGCATAACATTTGGGTTGACTCTCGCTTCCACCCAGATGGTGGACTCGTCAGTTATCTCGAACAATAAATCCCCTGGGTGGATCATCTGCCCGATGATGAAATCATCCTTTATCACCGTACCGTCCTGGGAAGACAGCAGGGTAAAGCTGCCATCTGCCTTGCTGATGCTGGACTTGTTCACCAGTTGGTTGGTTTGTTCTTCCGTCATGCCATAGGCCAGCAGGCGGGAGTATGCTTGTTGATACGTAACGCGGCTTTCCAGATAACGCTGTTCGGAGACCACCTTTTTCCCGAGCTTTTTTACTCGTTGCCATTCCTTTGCGGCAATCAGCAACGTTCCTTGCGCCTCTGCCATGGTGGCGCTGGACAACAGCACCAAGGGTTGCCCTTTTTCCACCTTGTCGCCAAGATAGACATGGCGCTTTACTACCTGTGCTTCAATGCGGGGCGTGATCTGGCTGGTCGCATAAATGTTGAGCAACACTTCACCGGGCGCTTCGATTTCTTCGGCAACGGGCTCAGGGTGCAGGGCTTCAACGGCGATTCCGGCTGTGCGGCGTTGCTCTTTATTCAAATGAACCTTGTTTTCATCTTCGTGGCCGTCGGCATCTTCTTTGTGCTCGTCATCATGGCCATGTTCATCATCTTTATGGTCGTCGTGCTCGTCTGTTTCCTCATGAGTATGTTCATCATCTTTATGATCGTCATGATCGTCGGCTTCTTCCTGGGTATGCTCAGTAGTTTTGGCGGGCGCTGGATCGTGGTCATGATCGTCGGCAGCAAAGCTGGCTGTGCCGTAAACCAGCGCCAGCAGGAGCAGATAGGGTTTGTGAGTGTTGGGTTTCATCATCGGGTACTCCTCAAATATTGTTATTCAGCCAGGCGTCCAGGCTGGCGGAAGCATTCATCCATTCCAGCCAGGTACTCCACAGGTCGCCATGCAGTTCCACTCCTGCAATTTGCGTGTCCAGTGTTTGCTGCACCTGGAGCAGGTAGTCCGTGGTGCTGATCTCGCCGGATTGCCACAGGGTTTCGAGCAATTTGATGTGCTGTTGCAGGCTGGTTCGTCCCTGGCTCAGCCATTGGCTCCAGGCCGTCGAGATGACCTTATGGCGCTGTTTCGCACTCTGGAGTTGCGCACGCAAATTCCAGTAGGTCTGCTGTGCCAGTTTCTCTGCCTGCAACGCCTCTGCTCGAGCTATGTCCACATTGCTCCGGTAGTTGTTGCGGATTTGCAGGGGGATTGAAAACTGCAATGCCAGCAGATTGCCGTTGTCCTCCCTTCCGGCAGAAACGCCAAAGGTGGGATCGGCTTTTCTTTCCCGGTCTGCTGCATTGATCTTTCGTTTGGCGATTTGTGCAGTAAGCAGGGCTGCCTGCACCTCGGGATGTTGCCGGGCAATGGCTTCCAGATCGGTTTCAGCTGCCAAATTTATCGGCAGGGACTCGGGAAGGTGAATTTCCTCGGCCAGCATCTGCCCGCTAAGAGAAAAGAAATCGCTGTTTGCCTGAATGAGTTCTGCCTGATTCCTGGCCTGCTGTATGGTTGCTTCTGCAAGAGACAGCCGCGCCAGTTCCAGTTCCGCCTGGGGGATATCGCCGGCTGCATGGCGTTGTTTTGCCAGCCTGGTGAAGTGTGCCAATATTTCTGTTCTGTGTTGGGAAAAGCGACTGATGGTACCTTGGATGGAGATGCGCCCAACAGCATCCAGTAGTTCAATGGATTTGGTCAACCGTAGCGCCGCCAGCTGCTGCCGGGCCGCCTGGAGCCCGGCCTGGGCAACCTGTTCCAGAGCGCCCCTTTTGTCATGCCAGTCGATCGTCTGGCTAATGCCAAGCTGGTAGGTGTTGACGTCAGTTCGTTCTACCTCGGCTTCGAGCTCCGGGTTGTTCAGGGGCAGCGTCGCGCCATCGAGCTGCGCCCGGGCAGCATCTATGGCAGATTGTGCCGCAAGTATTTCCGGGTTCGCCTGTAGTGATCGATTGACGATGTTCGCCAGTTTTTGCACCTCGGCGGGGGGAGTGGCTGCTTTGGCTTGTGCTGCGGATATCCAGGTGGCGTTCGCCACGATTACAGCCAGGATGCCTGCGCACATGCAGATAGAAAACTTCATGATCTGATTTCCTTGGAAAAACGATTGACGGCTTCTGGGCGGCGATCCGCAAACCTGCGGACATGCCGATAATTCAGAAGCAATAAAGCTGGGAAATCAGGCGGTTATCGGAGGGCGCAGCAGAGAGGGAGGAGAAAAGGAATACCAGGAAAGCAAATAGCCCGACAGTGAAATGCTGCGGCTGCCTATGGTGGGAATGCTGCTGGTGCAATTCAGGCCCAGCAAGTGGCTGGTGCCGTGAGCGCAGTGATTGCAGTCGGAATCATCGGCGGAATCGCCGGGGAGAGGATTGTCTGTGCCGTCGGCAGACAGATGCACGTCATCTGCAGCCAGCTCACCATGCACATCTGCGGCCAGCGCCATCCCATATCCAAGGATGGATACGATGAGCCATATTTTGAGAATGCGAGTGAGCATCAGAAATCCGGGAATCAATACTGATGGTCAGTCTACCCGAGTTGTTGCCGGGTGACAATGTGAACGGGGCAGTAGGTGAACGCTGTGGGCTGAAATCAAGTTGCCCGGACTTCTGAAAATCGAGAGGCCTGGGTACGCTGCAGTGGTTTTCCAGCTTGCAAGAACAGGCAACGGGAATTGATCCCGATGGATTTTTCAGCGAACATGCCCGGACAGTCTTTTGCCAGGGATACTCCATTGAACAGGGAGCTTGAACAATGACCATACCTTCCTCACGTTTCATCAGAACAGTCGTTCTTGCCTTCAGTAGTCTGTTTCCGGTATTGGTTGTGGCGTTGTCCTATCCGGAAACGCCAGAGCAACCAGTGACAGATACCTATCACGGCGTGAAGATCACAGACGCCTACCGCTGGATGGAAGGGAAAGACAATTCGGAATTCCAGTCCTGGCTCAGGACGCAGGAGGAGTTTGCCAGGGGAGTCCTCCAGCGCATACCAGGCCGGGAAACACTGGCTGCGCGGTTGTCCGAGCTTGAGGAGGAAGGAATGAGCATTCGCACCCCGGCAATCCGTGCAAACCGGCTTTTTTTCCTGCGGCGGAAGCCGGGAGAATCGGTCTACAAGCTGGCAATGATGGACGGTAGCGCCTCAAAGGTGCTGGTCGATCCCAAAGCGTTCGATGAAGGGAAAACCCATGCCACTATCGATTGGTTCAAGGGCAGTAACGATGGAAAACTGATGGCAATGGGTATCTCCAGGGGAGGTTCCGAGAACAGCACCTTGCGCGTTTATGATGTAAAAAAAGGGCGATTTCTGAAGGATGCTGTTTCCCGTGCCGGTTTCAATGAGCATCTTTCCGTCAAGTGGCTGGCTGACAACAGGCATTTTTTCTATAACCGGGCCGGAGAAGGAGAGACGCACAAGAAAATGCGTATCTATCTGCATGAAGTGGGCACTGATGCAGCGCAGGATACGGCAATATGGGGCTATGAAGTGCATGCGGATATTCCGGTGGAATCCTGGGCCGTATCCGTCTTCCTGACACATCCGGGTTCTGAGCATGTGGTTGCTATCGTGGTGCCAGGAGTGAGCAACAATCGCCGCTACTATACGGCCAGACTGGATGACGTATTGGCTGGCAAACCAGGCTGGCGGAAACTGGCTGATACGGATGACCGCTGGTTCCGTGGCTACCTGCACAATGATGCCCTGTACGTTCTTGCGCAAGAATCAGCGCCGGGTCGCAAGCTGCTCAAGGTGGATCTGAAGCATCCTGAAAAAGCGCCGGTTCTTGTCATCCCGCCTGGCGAAGCCGTACTGGAACATGCAGCGGAAGCCAGTGACGCCCTCTATGTGCGTGGTCATGTGGCTGGTGTGGACAAACTGGTGCGGGTGCCTTATGCCACCGACAAGCCTGAGTGGGTGGATCTGCCCTTTGCCGGTCGCATCCGGGATCTACAGGCAGATGTCCTGCAAGAAGGTGCGATATTCAGGATGGAAGGCTGGTTGCAGCCACCACATATCTATCGCATTTCCCGAAACGACCTGGTAGATACCGGCATGCTCAAAGGTTCCGCTGCTAATTTTGGTGATTACCGTATTCGTCGTGAAGAAGCTGAGAGTGAGGACGGCACAAAGATTCCCGTAACTGTCCTTCACCACAAGGATATGAAACTGGACGGCAGTCATCCAACCATACTGATGGGCTATGGTGCTTACGGGTTTGCCTTCAAGCCAAAGTATGATGCCAAACGTCTGGCCTGGCTGGAGCGTGGTGGCATTTTTGCCATCGCCCATGTCAGAGGGGGAGGAGAATATGGTGAGGCCTGGCACAAGGACGGCAAGATACTCACCAAGTCCAATACCATCATGGATTTCGTAGCCAGTGCGCAGCATCTGATCGACAGGGGTTACACCAGCCCGAAAAAGCTTGCTGGCATGGGGCGCAGTGCGGGAGGGCTCACCATTGGTGGAGCTGTTACTGAGCGTCCGGAACTGTTTGCCGTGGCCAATCATGCGGTAGGTCTGGCCGATCTGTTGCGCACGGAATTGAGCCCGAACGGGCCTGCCAACATCCCGGAATTCGGCTCCGTGAAACACAAGTACCAGTTTCTGGCCATGCACAGTGTCAGTCCCTATCACCGCATACAGGATGGCGTACACTACCCCGCAGTGATCGTTACTACCGGCATCAATGACTTCCGCGTGTCGCCATGGCAACCTGGAAAATTTGCCGCCCGTCTGCAGCAGGCCAGCGCATCAGGAAAGCCTGTGTTGCTGCGCGTGGACGAAGATGCGGGCCACGGTCGTGGGTCAACCCTGGATCAGAAGGTACGGGAGACCGCTGATATCTGGTCTTTCTACCTGTGGCAGATGGGCGATCCGGCATTCCAGCCGGCGATGAAATAGCAGTGCCCCGGGAAATCCATATTATCGATGCCTTTGCGCAGCGGCCATTTTCCGGTAATCCAGCGGCGGTGTGTGTGCTGGAGAAGGAAGCTGGCGATGAGTGGATGCAGGCAGTGGCTGCGGAAATGAACCTGTCGGAAACCGCCTTTCTTCTTGGGCGTGGATCCGGGGAATGGTCGTTACGCTGGTTTACCCCGAAAATCGAGGTTGATCTTTGTGGGCATGCTACGTTGGCCGCCGCCCATATGCTTTGGCAGGAAATGCAACAACCCCATGAAGTGCTACGTTTTCACACCCGTAGCGGGTTGCTCGCTGCTGAGTGCAAGGATGGGTGGATCAGTCTGGATTTTCCTTCGGATCCTCCCGTGACCTGTGAAGTGACCAGTGCCATGACCCAGGCGTTGGGACTGTGTCCTGTCTCTGCAGCGAAAGCGAGAAACAAGTATTTACTGGAACTGCCGACAGAAGAGGACGTGCGAAATCTCCAGCCCGACATGGGCCTGGTCGCCAGACTCGATGCACTGGGGGTTATCGTGACCGCTGCCTGCAAGAGCGGGGAAGTTGATTTTGTCTCGCGTTTTTTTGCACCTGCGGCGGGTGTCGATGAAGATCCGGTAACGGGGTCTGCCCATTGTGTTCTTGCACCCTGGTGGAGTGGGCATTTGAATAGGCAGCAGTTGATCGGCTATCAGGCTTCCCCACGTGGAGGGCAGGTAGGAATGCATCTGAGAGATGACCGTGTGGAATTGCTGGGGCAGGCGATTACCGTGTTGAAAGGCAGGTTTTTCCTGTAATTGCACATGCTGATCTCTTCCAATGTTTCTATCCCCGATGATGAAATCGAGCTTATGGCGATTCGCGCCCAGGGCGCCGGGGGGCAGAACGTCAACAAGGTGTCTTCCGCCATTCATCTGCGCTTTGCTATCCGGGCCTCTTCCCTGCCGGATTTCTATAAACAGAGGCTGCTCAAACTGAAGGATCGGCGCATCAGCAAGGAAGGGGTAATCATCATCAAGGCGCAACAATTCCGCACCCGGGAAAAGAATCGCGAGGATGCCTTGCAAAGACTGCAGCGGCTGATCAGGAGCGTGGCGGTGGTAAAGAAAGCCAGACGGCCCACCAAACCCACCAAAGGCTCACAGAAGCGGCGGGTGGACAGCAAGGTGAAGCGGGGCAGGGTCAAATCCCTGCGCGGCAAGGTGCGGGAGTGAGTCAATATGCCTCTTTAACGGCAGGAAGGGCGAAAGACAGCAAGCCGGCAGCCAATGCAAAACCCGCAGACCACCACAGACAGGCTTCCAGGCCGCCCGTCTGGTAGGCCAGACCTGAAATCATGGTGCCGGCGAGCCGCCCGCCCGCATTGGCCATGTAGTAAAAGCCCACGTTCATGGCGACCTTGTCATGATCGGAATAGGCCAGAATCAGATAGGAATGCACGGCGGAATTCAGGGCGAAGATGATGCCGTAGAAAACCAGCCCGGCAATCACCACCGTAGCGGGTGGCCAGCCCAGCATCAGGGCCAGGGCGATCCCCGCGGGAAACAGGGCCAGCGCAAAGGCCAGGGTGCGGGCTGTGCCGCCTCCGGTTTCGTGCCGGTGCAGCAACCGGGGAGTGCCCGCCTGGATAAAACCATAGCCGATCACCCAGCTTGCCATAAACGCGCCCACGGCGGTGAAATCCCAATGCAAGACTTCATACAGGAACACCGGCAAACCGACCACGAACCAGGCGTCGCGGGAGCCAAACAAGAAAAAGCGGGCGGCGGAAAGGCGGTTGATGGCGGGGATGCGGGAGAAAACCTGAGAGAATTTCGGCTTGCGCTTCATTTTGCCGACGCCGGAAGGCAGCATGATGACGGTAATGATGAGCACGACGAACAGCAGGCCCGCCAGCACCACCAGTGCGCCCCGGAAATCTATCCATTGCAGCAGCGCCGCGCCGACGAAAAAGCCCGCGCCCTTGAGTGCATTCTTGGAACCGGTGAGCAATGCAACCCAGTGGAAGAGTTTGCCGTCTCCGGTTGTCGCCAGGGTTTTTACCGATGCCTTGGCCGACATCTTGTTCAGGTCCTTGGCGATTCCGGAAAGTGCCTGGGCGAGCATGACATAAGGCACGGCCAGCCAGGTGTCGGGTACGGTCAGCATCAGCAATGCCAGGATTTGCATCCCCATGCCGATATGCATGGTGAGATTCAGCCCGATGCGCGCTCCCAGCCAACCGCCGACCAGATTGGTGACGATGCCGAAGAATTCGTAGAACAGGAACAGCATGGCCACTTCGAAGGGCGAATAGCCAAGCATGTGGAAATACAGCACCACCAGCATGCGAATGGCGCCGTCGGTGATGGTGAAGGCCCAGTAACCTCCGGTGACTACCAGATAGTTACGAAGCCTGGTCTCCATGGGGGCGGGCCGGGCTAAATCGCTTTTGCCTGCGCTTCTGCATTGCCAATGTAGGTGGCGGGGCTGAGCGCCTTCAACTCTTCTTTCACCTTTTCCGGCAGGGTGAGGCCATCGATGAATGCCTGCATGTCCTGCTGGTTGAGGCGCTGGCCGCGGGTCAGGGCCTTGAGCTTTTCATAGGGTTCTTCGATACCATAGCGGCGCATGACGGTCTGGATGGGCTCTGCCAGGACTTCCCAGTTGGCGTCCAGGTCTTCGCGCATCTTTCCCGCATTGGCTTCGAGCTTGCCGATGCCGCGCTGCATGGAACCAAGGGCGATCAGACTGTAGGCGAATCCCACGCCCATGTTCCGCAGCACCGTGGAGTCGGTGAGGTCGCGTTGCCAGCGGGAAACCGGCAGTTTCGTGGCCAGATGCCCGAATAGGGCGTTTGCCAGCCCCAGATTGCCCTCTGCATTTTCAAAATCGATGGGATTGACCTTATGCGGCATGGTGGATGAGCCGACTTCCCCGGCAATGGTTTTCTGCTTGAAGTAGCCCAGGGATATATAGCCCCAGACATCGCGGCTGAAGTCGATAAGGATATTGTTGAAGCGGCTGACGGCGTCGAACAGTTCCGCCATATAGTCATGGGGTTCGATCTGTATGGTATAGGGGTTCCACACCAGCCCCAGGTTTTCCACGAACTTCTCCGCATGGGCGGGCCAGTCGATATCCGGGTAGGCGCTGAGGTGGGCGTTGTAGTTGCCCACGGCGCCGTTGATTTTTCCCATCAAGGCAACTCCGACCACCTTTTCCCGCTGTCCCCGCAGGCGGTGCACCACATTGGCCAGCTCCTTGCCCATGGTGGAGGGGGAGGCGGGTTGTCCGTGAGTGCGGCACAGCATGGGTGTGGCGGCCAGTTCATGGGCGAGCTCGTGGATGGCGTGGATGGTGGCGTCCATTTGCGGCAACAGCACCGAATCCCTGCCCTCCCGCAGCATCAGCGCATGGGAGAGGTTGTTGATGTCTTCGGAAGTGCAGGCGAAGTGAATGAACTCGCTGATGGCCTCCAGCTCGTCATTGCCGCTGATTTTCTCCTTGAGGAAATACTCCACGGCTTTGACGTCATGATTGGTAGTGCGCTCGATATTCTTGACGCGCCGGGCATCCTCTTCGGAAAAACCGCTGATGATTTGCTCCAGAATTTGGTTGGCGCGGGTGCTGAGTGTTGGTACTTCCGGGATCTGCTCATGGGCCGCCAGGGACTGCAGCCAGCGCACCTCCACCAGTACGCGGTGATAGATCAGTCCATACTCGCTGAAGATGGTGCGCAGGCTTTCGGTTTTGGAAGCGTAGCGGCCATCGATGGGGGAAACAGCGGTGAGGGGGGTGAGTTCCATAATCAACTCCAGGAAGATGCTCGTTCAGACGAAACCGGAACCCCCGGCTGCGCCTGTTTGTGTTTGTTACTCAGAGGGCGACGATGCGATCCAGTGCCTTTTCCAGGTTCTCCATGCTGGTGGCTACGGAAAAGCGAATATGCCCCTGCATGCCGAAAGCCGTGCCGGGTATCAGCGCCACGCCCGCTTTTTCGATCAGGTATTCCGCCAGTTCCAGGTCATTGTTGACGCCGTTCAGGCGTTCAATAAAGCCCCTGGCAGATGGAAACACATAAAAAGTGCCATCTGTCGGCAAGGCCTCCATGCCATCGATGGTGTTCAGACGCTCCACCACATAGTCATGGCGTTTCTTGAACTCCTGGAGCATTTCGGCAATGCAGTCCTGGGGGCCGTTCAAGGCTTCTTCCGCTGCGTATTGTGAAATGGAGCAGGGGTTGGAGGTGCTCTGGGACTGGATTTTCTTCATCGCCTTGATGATCTCCGCCGGGCCGCCGGCATAGCCGATGCGCCAGCCGGTCATGGAATAGGCCTTGGAGACGCCATTCAGCACCAGGGTGCGGTCATACAGATCCGGGCAGGCATTGAGGATGTTGACGAAGGGCATGCCGGTCCAGCGGATATGCTCATACATGTCGTCGGTGGCGATGGCTATGCGGGGATGATTCCGCAACACCTCGCCCAGTGCGGCCAGCTCTTCCCGGGTATAGGCCATGCCGGTGGGGTTGGAAGGGCTGTTGATGATGAACAGGCGTGTGTTTTCTGTTATGGAGGCTTCCAGTTGCTCCGGGGTGATCTTGAAATGCTGGTCCGCACCGGCGTGAATCAGCACCGGTGAGGCACCTGCCAGAATCACCATGTCCGGATAGGACACCCAGTAGGGTGCCGGGATGATTACTTCATCGCCAGGGTCCAGCATCGCCTGGGCCAGGTTGAAAAAGCTTTGCTTTCCGCCACTGGAAACCAGAATCTGCTCGGAACCGTATCCCAGCGCGTTGTCCCGTTGGAACTTGTCGATGATCGCCTGCTTCAACGAGGCGGTGCCATCTACGGCGGTGTATTTGGTTTTGCCTTCATCCATGGCTTTCTTTGCCGCATTTTTGATGTGCTCCGGTGTGTCAAAATCCGGCTCTCCGGCGCCAAGGCCAATGACGTCTTCACCAGCAGCCCGCAAAGCAGCTGCCCGGGCAGTAATCGCCAGCGTGGGGGAAGGTTTGACAGCCTGTACGCGGTGGGAAAGTTTGATATTCATGTGGTTTAGCCAGCTCTGTGGTTTATAAATCTTCCTTGGTTGTTATCATAGCCCAACATTGCGACAGTAAGAATCCCCATGACGAAAGAATTTCAACTAGTTTCTGATTTTTCTCCCGGCGGCGACCAGCCTGAAGCCATTTCCAGGCTCACAGAAGGCATTCGCAACGGTGAAGCGGGAATGACTCTCCTGGGTGTTACCGGATCGGGGAAAACCTTCAGTATCGCCAATGTGATTCAGGAATTGCAGCGGCCGGCCATCGTGCTGGCGCCGAACAAGACCCTGGCTGCGCAGCTGTATGGTGAGTTCCGGGAGTTCTTTCCGCATAATTCCGTGGAATATTTTGTTTCTTATTACGACTATTATCAGCCAGAGGCCTATGTCCCTGCATCGGACACTTTTATTGAAAAAGATGCCTCCATCAATGAGCATGTAGAGCAAATGCGTCTTTCCGCCACCAAGGCGCTGCTGGAACGCAGGGATACCATCATCGTGGCCACCGTGTCTGCGATCTATGGTTTGGGTGATCCACGCCAGTACATGTCCATGCTCCTGCATCTGGTGCGCGGAGAGCCTGTGGATCACCGGACGATCCTGCGGCGCCTGAGTGAACTGCAGTACACCCGCAATGAAACAGAACTGTATCGGGGTACATACCGGGTGCGGGGTGATGTCATTGATATTCACCCGGCTGAATCCGAAGACGAAGCAGTGCGCATCGAGTTATTCGACGATGAGCTGGAATCCATCGCCCTGTTTGATCCCCTCACGGGGGAGGTGAAACGCCGGGTGCCGCGCTATACGGTCTATCCGAAAACCCACTACGCCACCCCGCGAGAGACGATTCTCGCTGCGGTGGAGCAGATAAAAGAGGAACTGAAAGAACGCCTGACCCAGCTGGATGGAATGAACAAGCTGGTGGAGTATCAGCGCCTTGAGCAAAGAACCCGGTTTGATCTGGAGATGATGCTGGAACTCGGTTACTGCTCCGGGATCGAAAACTATTCCCGCTATCTCAGCGGCCGCTTACCTGGCGAAGCGCCTCCCACCCTGTTTGATTATCTGCCCCCGGGGGCTCTGCTGGTGGTGGATGAATCCCATGTCACCATTCCCCAGTTGGGCGCCATGTACAAGGGCGATCGTTCCCGCAAGGAAACCCTGGTGGAATACGGCTTCCGCCTGCCATCAGCCCTGGATAACCGTCCTTTGCGTTTTGATGAATTTGAAGCGCGATCGCCTCAGACCATCTATGTATCAGCAACCCCGCGGGAATATGAAATCAACCATTCGGGAGAAGTGGTGGAGCAGGTGGTTCGTCCTACGGGGCTTGTTGATCCCGGGGTGGAGGTGCGCCCCGCAACAACCCAGGTGGATGATCTGCTGTCGGAAATCAATCTGCGGGTTGCCGAAAAAGAGCGAGTGCTGGTCACCACACTGACCAAAAAAATGGCGGAAGATCTGACTGACTATCTTATGGAGCATGATGTCAAGGTGCGCTACCTGCATTCGGATATCGATACCGTGGAGCGGGTGGAAATCATCCGGGATCTGCGCCTGGGGGAATTCGATGTACTGGTGGGCATCAACCTGCTGCGGGAAGGGCTGGATATGCCGGAAGTATCCCTGGTTGCAATACTGGATGCAGACAAGGAGGGTTTTCTCCGTTCTGTCGGATCATTGATTCAGACCATGGGTCGTGCCGCGCGCAATGTACGGGGCAAGGCGATTCTGTATGCAGACCGTATGACAGGCTCCATGAAACAGGCCATCGCAGAAACTGGACGCCGCCGGGCAAAGCAGATAGCCTTCAACAAAGAACACGGTATCACGCCAAAAACCATCCAGAAGAAAATCTCGGATATTATGGAGTCTGCATACCCTGGTGGTCAGAAATCAGCCAGGGAATATGCCCGGGTATCAGAAGAAGAGGCAGCCTATACCAGTCTCTCACCTGCGCAGCTGGCAAAAAAGCTGAAAGCAATGGAAGACGCCATGTATCAGCATGCACGCGACCTGGAATTTGAAGAAGCTGCCCGTGTGCGGGACAAGATCAAGCGCCTGAAAGAGTTGGGGCTGGTGTATTTTTAACCCGGCAACAATATATGTCGTATTCAGCCGCCGTGTGCTGGTTCGCAGATGCCGGATTGCTGGTGGGTGGCCAGGCTTTCATCGATAAGGATAAGGGATTGACAATAATGTCGAATGACCGCGCCTGCCCATTGTGTTCATCAGAGCAACACAAATTGCTCCCACGCTATAGTCTGCAACACTGGCTTATCGCAGCCTGCCGCAGTTGTGCGTTTGTCTATCTGCGCAATCCAGTCGATTGTGGACAGCTCATGTCTGAGCATGCCTGGGAAAAAAGCAGCAAACGTGAGCGTACCCGGCGTCAGCGGGAGCGACCTATCCTTAACCGCATCAGCCGTGCCACCCGGTTCCGCTTTAAGCTGCGTAAAAACCGCAAAAAATTGCTGCTCGATGTCTTTGGTTCGGGAAGCAGGGTGATTGATGTCGGTTGTGGCCGTGGCAAGTTGTTACCCAAGCCCATTATTCCTTTCGGCATCGAAATCTCTCCGGTGCTGGCGGAAACAGCCGACGACGCCATGCGAGAACGGGGAGGGCATTGTGTACATGCCCCGGCAATTGAGGGATTAGGTACCCTGGAGGCGAAGACCTTCGATGGTGTGTTACTCAATTCCTTTCTGGAGCATGAAATCAAACCCTTGCCGCTGCTCAAGGAGGTTTTCCGGGTGTTGCGGCCAAACGGCACGGTCTATATCCGGGTGCCGAATTTCGGGTCGCTGAACCGCAAGTTGCTGGGAGCCAGGTGGTGTGGCTTCCGCTATCCAGATCATGTCAACTACTTTACCCCCGCCAGTTTGAAAGCGTTATGCCACCGGGCGGGCTTTCGGATGCATCTGGTCAACCGCCTGAATATTCATCTGGATGACAATATCAAAGCGGTGCTCAATCCCCTTTGATTGTCCTGGGGTATTTGATCTGGAACAGGGATCAGTTCTTTTCCGCGACAATGTAGGCAATCCAACCGGCGTCAGCGTCTGCTTCCGTTGCGGCGTAATATTCCCCGTCAGGTTCGCCGTCTTCATCCCAGCCTTGCCAATAGACGGATGCCCTGAAGCCAACTTCATGTAGTAGATCCTGTATTTCCGGCAAGGTCCAAAGACGCCAATGATAGACAAAGGCCCGATCCAGGCGGGAACCGTCTGCAAACACAAAATGTATGCAGCAAGTCAGGTCATGGTTGATCGGATTGAAGTAGGTCTGCTCCCAGATATAGGTGATATCGCCAACGCCGGTTTCCACTTCCCGCTCTTCCACGATTTCACAGAAGCTGTCGTATCCACCGTAAATGTCGAGAAAAAAGATCCCGTCGTCTTTTAGTGTGCGATGGGTGCGTTGAAAATAGGATTTGAGGGTACCCCTGTCCTTGAACAGCCAGTAACTGAAATTCATTGCAGAAATAATGTCGGGCTGTTCGGTGTCTGCTGCAAGCACATCGCCGTTGATCAGATGAATGCGTTTTCGTTCGGAAGCGTGCAGGTCGGCCAGATTGTTCTTTTTGCCCCATTTCAGCACAGATTTATCCAGGTCGATACCAATGGCGCGGTTGTTCTTGTTTCGCTTCACCCATTCGCAGCAGACGTTTGCTGTGCCGCAGAAATCCTCGCGCAAAAGGCGTGCCGGTTTGTTGCGTAGGCTCTTGTAGGTGTCAGTAACAAAATCTACCTCCGACTCGGAACACTGAACCGACAGCTCGTACAGTTCGTGGATATCGGCCTGTTCAGCGAGGCTGGGTTTTGCATTTCGTTTCATTGCGCAGGAGGGGGATTGTGAGAAGATACAGAACTATACTGAATCTTCCCTGTGATGGGAATTCGCCTGAAAAAATCATGGGAACATTCGCCAGGGCATTGCGCTGGCGCTCGAAGTAGTTTAACCTTCGCACCCTGTTTTGCAACGGAGCGGCAAAGCGAAAAACTGGAGAGGTGTCCGAGTGGCTGAAGGAGCACGCCTGGAAAGTGTGTGTACGTTAATTGCGTACCGAGGGTTCGAATCCCTCCCTCTCCGCCATACAAAAGCGTAAAGGCGCGAGGTGGATGGATCAGAGTCAATAAGTGGGTGTCCTAGTTTCCGCCGGGATTGCCAGGGATGCTACTTCATGGTTTCGATGAGCTTGATGTCCTGCCTGAGTATCTCGTTGACGAGCTGGGTAACCTCCATGCCCTTTGATTTGGCTCGTTCCTGGAGATAGCGTTGTACCTCATCATCCAGATAAACCGGCAGGTTTAATTTGGCGTTTTCGTGAAAAAACTTGCCTCGCGTACCTTTGGAAAAGTCATATTCCTGTTTCATTGTGCTGTCTCGTATTGCCGTTGTTCATGTTTGGTGGCTGGCCGGGCGGAGATGATCCGCACATTGGCTGCATTATGATTGATTTCCAGATAGGTATGAACAACCAGTAGTAGTTTGCTGTTTTCTGCTTGTCCTAATGTAATCCAGCGCTCCTCTGCCTCGCTGTGTGCTTCATCCGGCATGGAGAGCATCGCGGAAAACCGTGGTTGCCAGCTCGAAACTAACGCCATGCTTACGTCTGTTGCTGGTGGCCTTGTTGGCATCCCATTCAAAGTGAAATGTAAAATTGCCAACCATATTGTTTATCTATCTACCGGAAAGTGGTCAGTGTTTTGCCTAAAGGCCAGGTAAGCTTCCAGTGCAGCTATCGGGTCGTCGTCTTTCTGCATGATTGGTGTATTATATTACTTCACTCGAACCGCAACAGCTATTGATAATTCGGCATTAGGAACAAGGATCGTCCCATGAATTACCCCTATCCATTCGTTGGCATACTGTGTGCCCTTTGGGTGTTGCTATTCACGGTCCCCACCCAAGCTGCCACAGGTCTGGTCATCGAACAAAGCGGCACGCACTATTCGGGGGCGACCTAAATGTCAGCGACGACCTGCCCAGCCGCATCACCCGCACCGCCAGTGGCTGGCGCTGGGCGGACCGCAAGGGCAACTAGATCGACTACGACGCCGTTGGCAACCTCATCCGGCAGACCGACTCCCTGGGCCACATCACCCATTACACCTATGACGGTGCCGGCAATCTCGTGCAGAAGCACGAACAAGGCGACCCCGCCACCCCCGACGACGACCGCCTCACCCAATACCAGTACGATGCCCGTAACCGGCGCATCCGCACCCAACACCCCGATGGCAGCGCCCAGACCCTCACCTACGACGGCGCGCACCTCAAAAGCATCCAGGACGAAACCCAGGCCGTCATCCAGACCCTGCACTACGACAGCGAAGGCAACCTCGCCGGCACCACCGCCACCTGGGACAACGGCAGCCTGACCACCATCACCCAAAGCACCCCCGACAGGAACAAAAGCCTCGCCTACGATAGCGCCGGCCGGCTCAAGCAGGCCAAAGACGCCCAGAACCACCTCAAGGCTAGCTACCGCTACGATCCCCTGGGCAGACGCATCCAAAAGACCACCTATGACGCCAGCGGCAACCCCGCCAGCACCACCTACTATCTCTACAGCGACGAAGGCCTCATCGGTGAATATGACGCCACCGGCGCCCCCATCGCCACCTACGGCCACCAGCCGCAAAGCGAATACCAGACCACCCCTCTATGGAAAAAGACAAACTATGGGTATGTTTATTACCACCGGGATCATCTGGGCACGCCCATCCTGCTCACCGATAAAAGCAATGCTACCCTTTGGGAGGCGAGGTACAGGGCGTTCGGGGAGCGGACTGTCCTCACCAGTGCCATAGGGAATAATTTTGGGTTTCCGGGGCAGGTTTGGGACGAAGAGGCGGGGTTGTGGCAGAACTGGTTCAGGGATTATGATCACAGGACTGGGCGGTATGTTGAGGGGGATCCGATTGGGCTTGCAGGTGGCTTGAATGTTTATGGGTATGTAGTCTCTAATCCAATGATTGGCATGGATCCATTCGGTTTGTGGTGTGAGCTGAGTTTTGTGGCGAGAGAAATACAAAAGCACCGAAGGGAGTTGGTCTCGGATGATTCTGTTATATATGATGAAGAAATTCCTGCCAGCCTTTCAAAAGGAAGTCTTGCTGATTGCATTCCCTTGCCTCCATTGTTTAGTAAAAAAATACCTCTGTCTAGTGCTTTGTGTATTCCTATTGATCCATACCCAACAGAAATTCAAATAATTGAGAAAAATTGGTACATAATTGACCATTATTTAGTAAGAAATGTGAATAAGGAAGAGTGCTATGATGATTTCACAGGAGAATTGATAAGCAGAAAATACATATATTCAGGTTCCCATTGGAATGAGATTCGCGGAGATTTTTTTTGATAAAACGTATGATATAAATATAAGAGTGTTGCGATAAATGCAGGCTGATGGTGTGTAATGAAAAAGATTCTGATAATATTGTCTTTTACAGTGGTAACTGCTATAACATTTTATATTGCTGTTTTAAAATTATACGATAGGCCGCATCTCGTTGGCCACGGACAGGTAGGGGTTATTATAGATGGGTGTGATAGATTTGATGTAGAACATAAAAGATGCACTTCTTTGCTGTGTGAAAAGGATATTTATAATAATAATTTAGTTCCTAGAGAGAGTCGCCCAGTAAAATATTCTAGTAGATATGATGTAAGTAAGTCGAATGGTATGATTGTGCACTTTATTGAGTATAGTAATGGAGATCGTAAAGATGAGAAGTACTTTACTATTTGTGTTTTGGAGAATGGTAATATTAAAAAATTAGAACTAATCGAAGAAGCAGACTTTGGCTCTGCTAGCTTGTATATAAAATAGTTTTTTCTGCACGGGAGTGCCCAAGATGAACATAGAGCAGAAATATAGGACACCTACGCATTGGCACCAATCCTAAATACCATCCTTTCCTTTCTGCCAGTAAAGGGTTGAGTCACGCTACGAAGGCGTTCTGGTTGCGTATTGCGGTTTTGAGCTGTTTTAGTGTGCGATAACCGAAATTCAGGCCAACAGCAGCCTGACCAGTATCGATCTGGGTGGTGAAAAGATGGATAGGGGAGGCGGAGCGGGAAGCTAGCCGTAGATCAAGGGGAAAAATATCTTCGGCAATTGCCTATGCCCTGCGCCCAGCTTTGTGATTAAGCCTGAACAACGGCCTCCACTCGTTCCGGTTGCCCAACCAGAGAATGAAACAGGGTTTCAAAAGACAGAGTCAGCTCCACCCATGAGCGACCCTCCAGGCCAAGGCGTTGCAGAATGGGCAGTTGCACGGAATCGATGTGCCCAGTCTTGTCCTCCCGAATCGCTCTACCACTCCAGTCCATGAGCTCCAGATAATCGGCCAGGGAAAACAGCAGCCCCTTGGGTTTTGCTTCACGATGGTTTCCCACAAAGGGCAACAGATTGGCCGGTTGGGTATTGTGCTGCATCAGCGCATGAATACGCTGACGTATCGAAGTGTGTATAGACTCTTCTGGTGTGGCAGCCATATTTGCTCTTACCGGGTTCAGGTCAACATAGGCCATGCAGGCAAGCAATGCCACCTCGTCCAATAGCGCCTGGGATTTGAAACGTCCTTCCCAGAACCGACCGGTGCAGCCGTCTTCCTCATTGGCCTGCCGGGCAATGGATTCGTTCAGGCAGCGCATGAACCAGCTGATGGACGTCAGGCGTTCCCGCCACACAGCAGCCTGCTGTTCCAGCGCTTCCCGTTGTGACTTCTGCAAGGGCTTATCGGCCAGAAAAGCCTGTGAAATCAGGGTTCCGGAAAATAACTGATGCCAGCGTTCCACCACTTCCTGCAATGACCAGCGCTGTACGCTTTCCGTATCTACATGCAATACCACATGTGTATGGTTCGACATGACCGCATAGGCGCAGATATCGATGGCAAATATATCCGCCAGTTCCAGTAACCGGGTTTCCACCCATTCACGGCGGTGTTCGAATGATTTACCGGAAACCGGATCTTCCCCACAAAGGAAGGCGCGCCGCACACAGCGGGAAACGCAATGATAGTAAGGGGTGTCATCGAGGCTGATGAGGGCTTTTCGGGGTTTAGGCATGGGAAATCCTTTTCCATGAGGTTCTATATGTGTTCTCCATCCTGCCTGATTTCGGGTGTGCAGTCAATAAGTGGGTGTCCTGGTTTCCTTTCAGATCCTCACCGCCAGTGGCTGGCGCTGGGCGGATCGCAAGGGCAACTGGATCGAATACGACGCCGAAGGCATCACCCAGGCTTGCGGTGGCCGCAACAACAACCGGGTGCGCTTCCGGCGCAACCTGGCAGGCTATATCGAAGGGGTTCTCGACCCGGCGGGGAACGAAGTGGTCACCTTCACTCTTGACGCCCTGGGCAACCCCACCAGAGATGTTTCATGCTTTCTCGTCTCGTGCGTGTACCAATCGGTACAATGCGGGTAACACCACCAGGGTTAGCAAAGTCGATGAAATAATGCCGCCAATGACAACGGTCGCCAGTGGCCGCTGCACTTCCGAGCCAATACCCGTATTGAGCGCCATCGGGATAAAGCCCAGCGCCGCCACCAGAGCTGTCATTAAAACCGGACGCAATCTCGTCAGTGCGCCATCAACAATAGCGTCATTCAAACGCTGGCCGTGCATGCGCAAATCACGAATGAAGGCAACCATGACTAGTCCATTGAGTACAGCGATACCGGATAGGGCAATAAAACCGACAGCGGCTGAAATAGAAAAAGGAATGTCACGCAGTAGTAAAGCGACTATTCCACCGGTGAGTGCCAATGGCACGCCGGAAAAAATAATGGCTGCGTCCTTGACCGAGCCAAGTGCCATAATGAGCAGACCAATGACCAATGCCAGCGTTAATGGCACCACGATAGACAGGCGTTGCGTGGCGGATTGCAGTTTTTCATATGTACCGGCATATTCGACCCAGTATCCTGCGGGTATTTCGACGTTGTCTGCCACTGACTGCTGCACATTCTGTACAAACGAGCCAAGATCACGACCTCGGACATTGGCGGTGACCACAATGCGTCGTTTGCTGTTTTCCCGGTAAATCTGGTTATAACCGGTGAGTAACGTAAGCTCGGCAACCTCACCTAACGGAATATAATCACCATTGGCAAGCATGACCGGCAGGCTGGACAGACCATCCACGTCTGTACGTAAGTGCTCAGCCAGTCGAACTACAATTTCCGAGTGGCGATCACCTTCATAAAATTGACTTGCGACGCTGCCGCCCAGCGCCGTTGCCAATAACTCCTGCAATTGCACAATACTCAGACCCAGACGCGCCATGGCTTCACGCTTGGGCTGGATGGTCATGACGGGCAAGCCTGTTGCCTGTTCAACGGCAACGTCTGCCGCACCTGGGACTTTTTTTAGCGCTTTCTCAATGTCATCACCCAGCTTGATAAGCTGATCAAAATCATCGCCAAAGACCTTGATGGCCAGTTCGGCGCGAACACCGGAGATCAATTCATTAAAACGCATCTGGATCGGTTGCAAAAACTCATAACGGTTTCCCGGCAATGGTGTGACCAGGGCTTCAAGCTCTGCTACTACCTGTGCCTTGGGTTTATCTGGATCTGGCCAGCTTTCACGGGGTTTCAGGATGATAAAAGTATCGGCCACACTGGGTGGCATGGGGTCGGTTGCCACTTCCGGGGTGCCGATTTTTGAAAAAACAGTTTTGACTTCAGGGAGCTTTTTTATTTCTGCTTCCAGTATTGCCTGTAAATGTATCGACTGCCGCAATGAGGTGCCCGGTATGCGCAATGCGTGCATGGCGATATCACCTTCATCCAGATTTGGTATGAATTCTGCACCTAATTTGGGAATGAGTGTCGCAGAGCCGAGCACCAGAATCACTGCCAGTGCTATTACGCTCCAGCGAAATTTAAGCGATATCATCAACACAGGTTTATATGCTGAACGCGCCGTTTTTATAAGCCTGTTTTCTCTTAGTCGTATGGGTTTGCGAAATAACAAGGCAACGCCGGCAGGCACAAAGGTGATGGAAAGAATCATCGCGCTCACCAGTGCAATAATGACTGTCAGCGCCATGGGGTGAAACATTTTTCCTTCCACACCACTTAATGCGAAAATGGGAATGTAAACAGCGGTAATAATAAATACGCCAAACAAAGCCGGGCGAATCACCTCTTTCGTGGCATCAAACACCACTGATAAACGCTCATTGAGATCTAATGTTTCGTCTGGCCCCATCCTGGACCCAGCATGGCTCAGCCTGCGCAAACAATTTTCAACGATGATGACTGCACCATCAATGATAAGGCCAAAGTCCAGCGCTCCGAGACTCATCAAGTTAGCACTGACTTTGCTTTGCACCATGCCGGTAATGGTCATTAACATGGCGATGGGAATAACCGCCGCAGTCAATAATGCGGCGCGCACATTACCCAGTAATAAAAACAGGACAACGATAACCAGCAGCGCGCCTTCCATTAAGTTTTTCTGTACCGTGGCCAGGGTTTTGTCTACCAGGCTGGTGCGATCGTAAACTGCTGTTGCGCTAACACCCTCAGGTAAACTGGCTTTAATTTCTTCCAGTTTCAGTGCAACATCATGTGCAACCGTTCGACTGTTTTCACCAATCAGCATAAATACAGTGCTCAACACAACTTCATGGCCATTTTGCGTAGCAGCGCCGGTTCGTAATTCTTTGCCCAGATTCACTGAAGCTACATCTTTGATGCGAATCGGCAGTCCCTGCTGTTGCTCGATAACAATATTCTCCAGGTCAGATAAATTACTCGCCTGACCAGGTACGCGCAGCAGCAATTGCGCGCCATTACGTTCAATAAAACCGACACCGCGGTTGGAATTGTTTTGCGCCAGTGCATCAACTACATCCGCATAACTGATGCCATAGGCTAGAAGTTTGACAGGCTCCGGTGCCACCAGTATTTGTTTTTTATAGCCGCCGATGGGGTTGACTTCGACCACACCCGGCACCCGCAGTAATTGTGGCTTAATAATCCAGTCGTGAACTGTGCGCAGATCTGTAGGGGTAATCGGACTGCCATCAGCATTGGCCGCCCCTGGCACGGCATCAACGGTGAGCATAAAAACCTCACCCAGGCCAGTTGCGATGGGGCCTAGCTCCGGCTCCAGCGTAGCGGGTAGGCTGGCTTTTGCGCTACTGAGCCGTTCACCGACCAGCTGGCGTGCAAAGTAAATATCGGTGCCCTCTTCAAACACCATGGTCACCTGAGACAATCCATAACGTGATAAAGATCGGCTATAGGACAGTTTTGGCAAGCCTGCCATTTCTGTTTCAATAGGAAAACTGACACGCTGCTCGACTTCCAGCGGCGTGTAACCCGGTGCTGCGGTGTTTACTACAACCTGTACATTGGTAATATCCGGTACAGCATCAATTGGCAACTGGGTGAATTTGTATGCGCCCAGTCCCATGACCATCAGTACCAGCGCAATCACCAGCCCTCGCCGGGCCAGTGAAAACTTTACAATCGCTTCAAGCATAATGATTCCTGAGTCCTGAATTCGCAGGCTGTTGAAAAACACCGTTTTTCAACAGCCTGTACGCCGTACAAGGACGTGCGGCCATTTTTAATGGCCATAAGTCATTGAAAATGGAGGAAAGACAAAACCATGTTTTTGTCTTTCCGGGTTGAAAAATGCCACGGAAGGCTTTTTTCAACATCCTGCTAGTGGTCATGCGATGCACCGGATTTTTCAATATCCGCCTTGATGACATAGCTGTTTTCACTGACGTACTGTGTGCCTGCTTTCAGGCCCCCGAGCACCTCAATCCATTCGCTGTCCTGTCTGCCAAGCTCAAGCATGCGCACTTCGTATTCGTCACCAACCTGCGCATAGACCACAGTAAAATCTCTAAATGCCTGTAGCCCGGAGCGTTTTACCGCCAGGGGAACCGTGTGCTCACCCACTTTGACTTTTGCTTTAACCGTACTGCCGGGTATCAATTTTCCATCCTTGTTATCAACCACCATGCGAGCTGTGACTGATTGATTGGCTTTGGCAATCACGTCAATAAAAGCAATTTTTCCTTCCAGGGGTTGCGGCTCGCTGGCAAGCGTAAAGCTAACAGCGGCACCTGCTTTTATGTGATTTATGTTCCCTGGAAATATGGATAAATCGACCCATACCGATGAGGTGTCCATGATGGTAAACAAGGCCTTATCGTCAGTTTGCTCGCCGGGATTGGCATTGCGCCGAGTAATTACACCACTGATGGGGGCCTTAATTGCATACACCTTGAGGCTTTCATTGCTCTCAACGGTTGCCAGTGTTTGTCCTTTACGCACCCTGTCACCTATGGATGCGTTGATGGATTTAATGACGCCAGCAAAGCGAGCACCAGGCTGACTCATGCGTTCTGTATTGGCGACAACCTGGCCGAACACGTCAATTGTTTCCTGCAATACTACGGGGCCGGCAATGGCTGTTTCTATCTCCAGTGCTTTAGCGACAGCGGGTTCAATTTTAGTGCGCCCCTCAAAATTTTCGTATTGCCAGCTGTGCCTCGTGTTGTTATGGGTAGCGTTGATGCTGACAATAAACGAGTGGGGTTCATAAATAACGCCATCTCCTCGCAGGGCATCGCCCAGTGGTTTAAAGTTTATTTCATCCACCTTGTCGTCCTCGTTGCTGCTCAGGCGAGTCAAGGTGACACGAAGGTTAATACTGGCCGGTGGCAGGGGTTGGCCTTTAAGGCTGGCCCAGGCACGAAACTCTGGTGGCACACCGGTTTCAAAAATAGCCAGTTCAAGGGTAAAGTCACCACTGCTTAGCAGCCGGCCACCGTGAGATCCTTTAGGCACCTCGACTTCCTTTGCGCTGTGCGTATCAATTTCCGAGCCGTGTTGTTCGTGATTTGGTTCGTTACAGGCAGTAAGCAATATACTCAGAAATGTGATTGCCAATAATCTACTTCCGGGGTGTCGTGATAGCGGTTTCATAATCATTCTCAGTATTTGCCAGCCAGTTGTGCCGCCAGTCTTTCCATTGACACACCGGTTAAGCGTTCGATTTCAATCACTTTTAAATGTGCATCGATACTGGCTTCCACCAATGCGCTGCGCGCACCCAGCAAATCCTCCTGTACACTGTGCCATTCGAGATAACCGTAACGACCCAGGTTATAGGCTCTGTGTGTTTCCTTTAGCGCCTTTTCGAGTTGGGGAACAATATCGCCACGATAGGCTTCAATACGATGCAGGCTGTGTTGCAGTTCTTCGGATAACACATAAAGCATCGTTTCAAAACGTACTTTTAAGACATCCTCTTGCGCCTGTGTTTGCAACAAACTTTCTCGTGCTTCAATGATGCCCCCGGTATTTCGGCTACGTTCACCAAAGGGAATGGAAATGCCTGCAACCAGCGCCTGATCGTTTGTCGTTTCAAAATGACGTATGCCGAAATTCACGCGCCATGCAGGATCGCTTCGTGATTTGGCCAGCTTCAGCTGTGCCTGCATCAAGCGCTTTTCCGACATCAGGCGGGTAAAGTCCGGGCTGTGTTCGAGCTGCGTTTTAAGTGCGGAAAAAGGCAGGGTGGCAGGCGGGCTAAAGATGTTACCCTCAACTTGCGTAAAGTCCGGGTGTGTCTCGCCCCATTGTGCGGCTAACAGATGGATTGCGGTGCGCTGCTCATGTTCAATGTTTTCCTGCTCCAGTTGCCGGAGAGCCAGCTCTGCCTGAGCTCGCGCCAGTTCAGCATCTGGTGCCTTGCCGGCCACCAGCCGTTTCTTGACTGCGAATACGGTTTCTTTTGCCAGAGCCGCTGTTTTAGCGGCATTATGCAGGCGAGCCTGATTAGCCAGACTGACAATATATAAACGTGCCGTTTCCGCAGCGGCATCCAGGCGCTTAATCGCCGCTTCTGTGGAAAGCGAGGATGTCCCTGCGCGAGCGACATCCATATAGCCCTGGCGTATTTCACCCTCTAATACCCAGGCAATGCCCAGTGTCATCTGAGCATTGTCAATGCCTTTATAAGGCCCTGAGCCGAGCGCATCTTCAATGCTTAAGCTGACTTCGGGGCTGGCTGCCAAGCTGGCTTGTAACTGTCTGCCGCCCTGTGCTTTACGCGCATGGCTAAAAGCACGTAGCGCTGGATTGTTTTCAAAAGTCTTGCTGATGGCATCCTGCAAGTTAATGCTTTGCTTGCCTGCAAAGTGTACTGTTCCCTTGGCAGTTGTATTGTGCGCATCTGAATTCAAGCCCGATTCAGCATGTAGTGCTGTGTTAGAGAACAACAGCATCCAACCGCAAACGAGCAGTGTCGATTTGAATAACATATTGATGTTATCTCCGTCGGTAGTTAATTATCAGGAAAGCAAACAGCATTGCTCGACAGGAACCCGATCAGGCCCGTGCCATCAATACCATCAGAAAGAGAAGGATTTAGAGCGGGGGAGCGCGCAGGGGTGGTCGTAGCCTGAAAAGCCAGGCCGCGAGAGAGCCGTGACGTTCTGGAGGCCAGGGTACTCGAGATAAAAGACGGGACAAAAGGATAACAATCGCTGCCGCGAATAAGGCAACGACCAATGATCCCAGTGAAAGGGATTTCAGGCGGCCTTGCTGAGACAAATCGACTTCTGCCACCTCGCCAGGGTGTTCTGCCCCCAAGGCTTCAAGGTGGAAGTGTACTTGCTCCTGATGGCCATGATCCGACATGAGTGGATCATGACCATAGACATGCACATGCAGCCGCACGCCCTGGACAAACACCAAGGCGACGGCCAGGTAGAATACCCAGAGGGCCTTTCTTATCAATAGTGGGGAATGCGAGAGGCGCATCCTGGGAAGTATATTCAATACCATTTGCACTAACAAGCGCTGTTCTGTCTTGTCAGTTTAGATCGCTCCCATTCATCAAGTGCATCAACTATCTGCTGAATCAGGTCATTCCGACAATGTGATATCCGGAATCCACATACAATACGTCTCCGGTTATTCCGGAGGCGAGATCGGAGCACAAAAAGGCTGCCGCATTGCCCACTTCTTCGATAGTGACGTTTCGCCGCAATGGTGTTTTCTTTTCTGCTTCTGCGAGCATGGAGCGGAAATCACTGATGCCTGAGGCAGCCAAGGTGCGAATGGGGCCGGCCGATACGGCGTTGACGCGGATGCCATCGGGGCCCATGGAATCCGCCAGATAGCGGGTGGTGGCTTCCAGGGCGGCTTTTGCCACACCCATGACATTGTAGTTTGGCACCGTGCGCACAGCGCCGAGATAGGTCATGGTTACCAGGGAGGCATTGCGTCCCTGCATCATTTGTCTGCCGGCCTTGGCCAGGGCTGCGAAGCTGTAGGCGCTGATTTCGTGAGCGATGTTGAAGCCTTCGCGGGTAACTGCGTCCACAAAGCTGCCTTCGAGCTGTTCCCTGGGCGCAAAGCCGATGGAATGAACGATGCCGTCGAGTCCGTCCCAGTGCTTGGACAGGGAGGTGAATGCCGCCTCGATGTCCTCATCCTTGCTCACATCAAGGGGCAGGAGGATATCTGATCCGAACTCGGCAGCAAATTTTTCCACGCGCCCCTGGAGTTTTTCGTTCTGATAGGTAAAAGCCAGCGCTGCGCCTTCTCGGTGCATGGCTTTGGCGATGCCGTAGGCAATGGATCGATTGCTGGCAACGCCGGTGATGAGTATTTTTTTATCTTGCAGGAAGCCCATGTTGTTATTTGCCCGAATGATCGCCAAAGCCGCATTGTACAAAAGGGAGCCGGTTTCTACTATGGAATCTTTTCCGACACAGCAGCACGAGTGTACTGTGTCGGCATGAAAGGCTCTTTCAGTGAGTCACAATGCGGCCAGATGCAAGGCGTACTCGCACAGGAAGGGTCACCCCCTTTCAAGCGAGTACAACACCGCAGATGGCTGCATTGTGGCTCACCCGAAGGGAGTCCCCCAAAAGCGCCAGGACGGTGTTGGGGTACTTGCCAAGGGAGCAATTGCCTGCGCACCCCGCCTTGTCCTGGCGCTTTTGGGGGGCGCTGAAAGAGCCTTTCATTCTGACGCAGTACACTAGGCGAAATGGCAGCTTACCCAGTGGCCCTCGCTAACCTCCCGCTGCGCGGGGGCTTCGGCAGCACAGGAATCAGCCGCCATGGGGCAGCGGGTGCGGAAACTGCAGCCGCTGGGTGGATCGAGGGGAGAGGGGAGGTCTCCCTGCAGGGGTTCGAATTTCTTGTTTCGTTCAATCGCTGGATCAGGGATGGGGATGGCGTCGATCAGGGCGCGGGTATAGGGATGACGCGGGTCGCGGTAGAGGTCATCTCTGGTGGTGGCTTCCACCATTTTTCCCAGATACATGACCATGACCCGGTGGCTGATTTGTTTGACCACGCTAAGATCATGGGCGATGAACAACATGGACAACTGCATGTCTTCCTGAATGTCCATGAGCAGATTGATGATCTGCGCCTGGATGGAGACGTCCAGGGCGCTCACGGGCTCGTCGCAAATGAGCAGTTTGGGTTTGAGTACCAGTGCCCGGGCGATGCCAATGCGCTGGCATTGCCCGCCGGAAAATTCGTGAGGATAGCGGTTGATCTGGTTGGGCAGCAGCCCCACCCGTTCCATAATGCCCTGGACCTTGTGCTTGCGTTCTTTCTTGCCCAGATTCGGTTCGAATACCTGCAGGGGTTCGGCAATGATCTCGCTCACCGTCATGCGGGGATCGAGGGAGGCGAGGGGATCCTGGAAGACGATCTGCATGTGTTGACGGCGTTTTCTCAGCTCTCGTGCAGAGAGGTGTGCCAGCTCTTCGCCCGCCAGCCAGATGCTGCCGCCGGTTACGGGAACCAGCCCGAGAATGCCTCTTGCCAGGGTGGATTTTCCGCAGCCGGATTCGCCCACGATGCCCAGGGTTTCTCCTGCATCCAGATCGAAACTGATGCCATCCACCGCCCGCAGGGTCTTGTGCCGGGGGCGAAACAGCCCCTCGCCCGGTATCCGGAAGTGAATCTTCAGGTCATCTACACGCAGCAGCTTCGTCAAGGCAGTTCCTCCAGATGACAGGCGACCCGGTGTTCGGGGCTGATTTCCCGCAGGCGCGGCTGCCTCTGGTCGCAGACGGGTATGCCCTTCTGGCAGCGATCCACAAAGGCGCAGCCGGGGGGAAGTTGCAGCAGGTTGGGCGGGTTGCCCGGGATGCTGTGCAATTTGACGCTGCCGGCGGTGTCCAGTCGCGGCACGGATCGCAGCAGACCCAGGGTGTAGGGATGCCGGGGATTGTCGAACAGCTCGAACACTGGTGCCTGCTCGCAGATGCGCCCGCCATACATCACCATGACATTGTCGCTGATGCCGGCGATCACGCCCAGATCATGGGTGATCATGATGATGCTCATGCCGAACTCCTGCTGCAGTTCGTTCATCAGCTGGATGATCTGTGCCTGCACTGTGACATCCAGCGCCGTGGAAGGTTCGTCGGCAATCAGCAGATCCGGCTGGCAGAGCAGGGCCATGGCAATCATTACCCGCTGGCGCATACCGCCGGAAAACTCATGGGGGTAACGGTCGATACGGTTTTTTGCATCCGGAATATGTACGGCGTCCAGCATTTCGATGCTGTGCTTCTTGGCGCTGGCATAGTCCAGCCCCTGGTGGTGCATCAGCACTTCGGTCATTTGCCGGGCAATGGTCAGGTAGCCATTGAGGCAGGTCATGGGGTCCTGGAAGATCATGCCGATACGGTTACCGCGGATACGGTTGATCTCTTTCGGCTTCATGCCCACCAGTTCCTGGCCCTGAAAGCGGATGCTGCCCTGTAGCTGTCCGTTACTCGCCAGCAGGTTGATGATGCTCAGCACCAGCTGGCTTTTGCCGGAGCCGGACTCGCCGACAACCCCCAGGGTTTCTCCTTTCTCCACGCTGAAGGACAGGTCGTTGACCGCATAGACTTCCCCGTCATTGGTATGAAAGGAGGTTCGCAGATTGTTTACTTCCAGCAATGGTATTGGCATATCAGCGGTCTTTGGGATCCAGGGCATCGCGCAGGCCATCGCCGATGAAGTTGAAGCAAAACAGGGTGGCGGCGAGAAAGCCTGCGGGGAACAACAAGGCCCAGGGTGCGCTTTCCATGTCTTGCGCACCTTCATTGACCAGTGCGCCCCAGCTGGTGTTCGGTTCCTGCACACCCAGCCCCAGGAAGCTGAGGAAGGATTCCACCAGGATCACCTGGGGGATGGTAAGAGTGACATAGACCACCACGATGCCAAGCAGGTTGGGCACGATATGTCGCAGGATGATGCGTGGGGTACTGACGCCACAGGCCATGGCAGCCTCGACGAATTCCTTGTTTTTCAGGGTCAGGGTCTGGCCGCGGACGATACGCGCCATGTCCAGCCAGTTGATGGCGCCGATGGCAATGAAGATCAGGTAGATGTTGCGCCCGAAAAACACCATCAGCAGAATGACGAAAAACATGAAAGGCATGGCGTACAGGATATCCACGATGCGCATCATGATGTTGTCCACCCGCCCGCCGATATAGCCGGCGGTGGCGCCCCAGGTAATGCCGATGACTAGGCTCACCAGGGTGGCGATGATCCCCACCATCAGCGACATGCGTCCGCCGTGGAGGGTGCGCACGAACAGATCCCGTCCCACGCTGTCGGTGCCGAAGATATGGCCATTTTCCAGGCTTGGTGCTGTGGAGATCAGATCCCAGTCGATCTCGTCAAACTCATAGGGGCTGAGCCAGGGCGCGGCGACCACCAGCAGGGAAATGGTCGCCAGCACCACCACCGCCGTGAGCGCCGCCTTGTTGCGCAGCAGGCGTTGCCAGGCGTCCTGCCACAGGCTGCGGCCCTTGATTTCGGTGCTGGCGGCGAGGGTCTGGTTCATCGCACGGCTCCCGAGGAAAAATACGGCTTGTGCACCACCTTGCCGGCCTTTGCCCAACCTGCGACATCTTCCATGCCTTGTGAGCGGGGTTTCATGAGTAGCGCACCTTGGGGTCAAGCATGGCGTATACCAGATCCACGATGAAATTAAACAGGATGATGAGAATGCCGTAGAACACCACCACCCCCATGACCAGGGTGTAGTCGCGATTCAAGGCACCTTGTACGAAATAGCGCCCCAGGCCGGGGATGCCGAAAATCTGCTCGATGACGACGGAGCCGGTGATCACCGCTGCCGTTGCCGGGCCGAGAAAAGACACCACCGGCAGCAGGGCGGGCTTGAGCGCATGGCGCAGGATCACTACCCGCTCCGGCAGACCTTTGGCCCGCGCCGTGCGTATGGGGTTGCTGCGCAGGACTTCGATCATGCTGCCGCGCATCAACCGGGAGATATAGGCGATTTGCGGCAGGGCCAGGCCGATGATGGGAAGGATGGTGTTCTTGAACGCACCGTCGTTCCAGCCTCCTGCCGGTAGCCACCCCAGATAGACGGCGAATACCAGGATGAGTATGGGGGCGAGCACAAAGTTGGGAATGGAGATCCCCGTCATGGCCAGGGTCATGACCGTGTAGTCGGCGCTGCTGTTTTGCCGCAGCGCGGCAATGGTTCCCAGTCCAACCCCTACTACCAGGGCAATGGCAATGGCGCTCAGGCCCAGGCGCAGGGATACGGGGAAACCGGTGGCGATGAGCTCGTTTACCGAGTAGTCCTTGTACTGGAAGGAAGGGCCGAAATCTCCCTGTACCACATCCAGCAAATAGCGGCCGTATTGTTGTATCAGCGGCTCATCCAGGTGGTATTTCTTGTCCAGGTTTGCCTGGATTTCAGGCGGCAGGGATTTTTCCGTATCAAAAGGACCGCCGGGTGCCATGCGCATCATGAAGAAGGCCAGAGTCATGAGGATCAGCAGCGTGGGAATGGCTCCGAGCAGCCTTTTGAAGGAATAGTGCAGCATGTCTATTTTGTCTTCAGGCCGATATGCTCGAAGAAAGGCTCCAGAGAAGGTTCCCGCAGCAAAAAGCTGCGGATAGATTCGTCAATCTCCCGCGAACCTCCAACTGCATAGATCTCATTGCGCAGGCGCATGCCCACTTCTTTATCCATGAGTCCTCCTGGCGCCTGGTGAAATACGGATGCCATATCGGCGGAAATGGCGTCTGCCCAGGCGTAACCATAGTAGCCTGCATCATAGCCGCCACCAAGATGGCCGAAAGAGGCAACAAAAGCAGTATGTTCCGGTACCGGGACATAGGTTTCGCTCATGATCTTGTTGGTGACCGTTGTGAAATTGTTGAAGATGTCTTCATCCGTTGTCATGTGAATGGCCAGATCCAGCAGACCGAATCCAAACTGGCGGCGGTATTGGGTGCCTATGGTGGCGAGGCGGGCGGCTTCCATCTTGTCCAGCGTATCGGCCGGAATCCTGGTTTTTCCGTCTCTGTAATCAACAGCAAAACGATCCAGTACCTGTTTGCTGCGCACCCAATTTTCCAGCACCTGTGATGGCGCTTCCACAAAATCGCGGGGCACGCTGGTGGCGGAAAACTCCATGTAGTTGGCCTGGGTCAGCACAGAATGCAGTGCATGGCCAAACTCATGAAACAGGGTTTCCACATGGTCATAGGTGAGTAGTGATGGCTTGCCATTGGCGGGGGGAGGGAAATTGCAGATCAGGGCGACCACGGGTCGCTGGTACTTGCCATTGGGAAAAAGCTTTCCCGGCGTGACGCTGAACTGGGCAAAGTGGTTGTATTTTCCTTCCCTGGGGAACATGTCCATGTAGATCAGTCCCAGGGGTGCGCCGCTGGCAGCATCCGTCACCGCGTAGAGCCGCAGGTCATCAACCCATTTGTACGGCGCTTTTGCCGCTTCGATTTTGATGTTGAACAGTTCCTCGAAGACCGAAAACATGCCGCTCAAGGTGTTTTCCAGCTCGAAGAAGACTCTGAGTTTTTCCGTATCGATCTGGTAACGGCTTTTTTTCAGCTGATTTTTGTAATAGGGAATATCCCAGTAGTACAGTTTTGCCTTGTCCTTGCCATTCTCCGCAGCCTTGAGTCGGGTGAAAGTGGCCAGCTCCTCCTCAAACTTTGGGGCCAGCCCCGTGGACAGGTTTCGCAGAAAATCCCGGGCGGTTTTGCCGTTCTTGGCCATCTTGGTTTCGATGCGATAGTCCGCCCAGTTGTCATAGCCCAGCAGTTTGGCGATTTTCGCCCGAGTCTTGAGTATCTCGGTAAATAGCGGCGTGTTCTCTTTCATTGCCCGGGAACTGCGGGCAATGGTCAGGCGCTTGCGCGTTTCTTCCTTCTTTGCGTTGCGTAACACTTCCAGCACCTGCCAGGTTACGTTGGCGTTTATCCGGTAGATGCCGTCCTCGCCCAATATCTCCTTGTTGCCAAGGAAATCATCGGATACGCCTTCCAGTTCCTCACGGCTGAATTCCACCAGGCTGCTTGCCTTGGTGATATTGGTCTGGAATTCCAGTTGCAGATCATTGAGGTGGTTTTTCAGCTTCTGGAGCTGCTGGCGTTTGGCCTCGGGAAGCTCCATGCCATTGCGCCGGTAATCGCGCAATACGGTCTTGAAATACATGGCGTCTTCGCCCTTGAGCGCCGGGTTGGTGGCGGCAACGGTTTTCACTGCCTGATAGACATCCTGGCGAAAGCTTGTGTCGATGAGCCATTTCTGCAGCTTTTTGGTCGCTTCAAGAGCAGCATCGCGCAAGCTTTTGTCGGGGCTGGTCTCTTGTATGACACCCATGCGGTGAGTGGCGGCAGCAACCGGATAATAGGCGTAGTCCAGGGCTGCGATGGTGTTGGTAAAAGTCATCTGTTCCGGTTTGCGCCCGGCAATCGCCTTTAGGCGCTCGTTGCCAACGGAGATTGCAATTTCCGTTGTGGCCTGTATCTGCGCCGGGGTTTTCTCCCATTGGGGCAGGTTGAAAATGACACCGGCTTTTTCGGCATTCTTCTGGTAGGCAGCCAGAGGGTTGCCCGGTTGTGTGCCCGCAAGTGCTGCGTGGCTGGTACTCAAGGCAAGCATTAGAGACAGGACAGCCGATTTTGGAAAAAAGTGCATATTCATGCCTCAGTGTTTGGTGATGTAAAGGTCTTTGGTGTAGTTGTGATCCAGTACATTGGGTTTGTAATTGCCCACCCAGGGCCTGATCAGATGGCTGGAGACATAGGAGTAGATGGGCATTACGGGGTGATCGCGCAGTATCAGTTCTTCTGCCTGGCGCATGATCTCGAAACGCTTTTTTGGATCGCCTTCCATGCTTGCCTGTCGTAGCAGCGTGTCATATTCCGGGTTGTAGTAGGCGGAATCGTTCAGGCCGTGCTTGCTGTGGAGGATTTCCATGAAGGTGTAGGGATCATTGTAGTCGCCGATCCAGCCTGCGCGGAACACCTGGGTGACCTGCTTTTGCTTGCGGTTTTCCAGAAACACCTTCCACTCTTCGTTGACCAGCCTGGTTTTTACCCCCAGAGCTTGCTTCCACATGGCAGCGATGGCGATGGACAGCTTCTTGTGGTTTTCGCTGGTGTTGTAGCGGATTTCCACGGTAAGGGGATTGGCACGGGAGTAGCCGGCTTCCTTGTAGAGCTTGCGGGCTTCTTCCACGCGCTGTTTTTGTGTCCAGTCGGCGTAATCGAACTTGGCCGCTTCATAGCCGTTGATGCCGGGAGGTACCCAGGAATACAGGGGCTTTTCACCAACACCGGTTATTTTTTCGGTAATGATTTTCCTGTCAATGGCCATGGACAGGGCGCGGCGCAGCTTGAGGTTGTCCTTAAAGGGTGGCTTGGTGAGGTTGAAGCCGAAATAATAATTACCAAGATAAGGTGCGACCTGCAGCTCATCCGCCAGATTCTTTTTGATCCACTTGATTTGCCGGCTGGGTATATCTTCGGTGCGGTCGATTTCCCCGGCACGGTAGCGCTTGAGCTCCGTGGACTGATCCTCGATGGGGTAATAGAACACGGTGTCGATAATGGTGTCGGCATTGTCCCAGTAGTGCGGGTTGCGTTCCAGCTTGATGCGGGACTGCACTACCCATTCCTTGAGGACATAGGCGCCGTTGGAAACCAGCTTGCCGGGGCGGGAAAACTGCCCGCCGTGCTTTTCCACGCTTCCCTTGTGTACCGGGTAGGTGCTGGAATGATTGAGCAGGCCCAGGAAATAGGGCGTACTGGCCTTGAGGCGGATTTCCAGGGTATGCTCATCCAGCGCCTTGACCCCCAGGCTCTCCACCGGCTGTTTGCCTGCAATGACGTCTTCGGCATGGAGCACAGGAGCGAGGATCTGCGAATACTTGGATGCCGTGGCCGGATCGACGGAACGGCGCAGGCCATAGACGAAGTCATGGGCAGTTAGCGGGTCGCCGTTGGACCACTTTGCATCCTTGCGGATCTTGAATACATAGGTTTTTCCCTCATCGCTGATTTCCCAGGATTCGGCCGTCCCTGGTATGACCTCGCCATCCGGCGTTTCAATGGTCAGCCCTTCATACAAGTCCCGCAGAATATTGGCAGAAGGAACGCCTTCCGCCTTGTGTGGATCCAGGGTCTGCACCTCGGCGCCGTTGCCGCGATGCAGGATTTGATCCTCGGCCAGATTGTCAGGGCGGGAAATTGCGCTGCTGGAATACAGAATGGTTACTGCAAGCAATGGCAACAGGAGTCTGCGCATAAGGAGTCCTCGGGAATTGGGTGTGCAAATAGTGTACAGGGCGCCAGGGGCATTCCAAACAGGGGAAGAGCCAAATATTTACATGGTTCGCACCACGGTAAGTTTCTGGCCGGGATGCAGGCTGTCACCAGCTAGCCGGTTCCATCTTCTCAGATCTGCCACCTTGACGCCGAATTGTTTTGCGATGGCGTACAGGGAATCACCCTTTCTTACCTTGTAACGAACTTTCTTAACATGTGCCGGGGTAGTGTGGATTGCGGCAACTGTGGCGCTATCGAACCCGGACAAGGGGATCATCAGATCCGCACCGCTGCGAATCAGATAATTTTTCAGATGGTTGGCCTGCATCAGTGTGGAGACGCTGATGCCATGCTGTCTGGCGATCTTGCCCAGGCTATCCCCCGGCTGGATGCGGTAGCGTGTCCAGCGCAGGCGCTGGTCATCGGGAAGCAGGGCGAGCTTTCTGGAAAAACTGTCCGCCTTGTCTGTGGGCAGCAGCAGGTAATGGGGGCCTTGCGGGTGTGTTGCCCAGCGGTTGAAGCCGGCGTTGAGCAGCAACAACTCGTCTGTGTTCATTTCCGCCAGCTCTGCCGCTACTTTCAGGTCGATTTGCGCGCCGATATCGACCTTTACGAAACGCAGGTCGTTTTCGATTTCCGGCAAAGCCACGCCGTACCGCTCGGGATGCTCGATAATGCGTGCCAGAGCCAGCAGACGGGGTACATATTGGCGGGTTTCCCCAGGCAGATCCAGCGACCAGAAGTCAACGGGTTTGCCCTTGTCCTGGTTGCGCCGTATGGCCCGTGAAACCGTGCCGCCTCCGGCGTTGTAACTGGCAATAGCGAGCAGCCAGTCGCCGTCAAAGCGCTTGTGCAGTTTTTGCAGGTAATCCAGCGCCGCGTTGGTGGATGCGAAGGGGTCGCGTCGGGCGTCATACCACCAGTCCTGCTTCAAGCCGAAGTAACGGCCGGTGGCTGGCATGAACTGCCACAGGCCGGCTGCACCGTTGCGGGAATAGGCCATGGGACGGAAGCCGCTTTCCACGCCGGGGAGCAGGGCAATTTCTGTTGGCATGCCGCGTTCCCTGACTTCGTGCAAAATATGGTAAAGGAAAGGTTCGCCTTTTCTGAGCTGCCGGGTCAGGGAATCTCCCCTGGCGGCGAAGGTCTTTATCTCCCGCTCGATATTCTTGTGCTGAATGTCCTGCAGTTGGTAGCCTCGGGTCAGGTACTGCCACAGATTCTGGCTTTCCGGAGAAGGAGAAATAATTTCTTCCGGTTCGGACGTTTCAAAGGCTTCCAGCGCCTCCTGGATCCGGATTTTGGGCGCAGGAGGTGTTTCAGTGATTGTCTGGGGTGCTTGTTCTTGTTTCGATGGATTGTTTACACAACCGGCAAGTAGGGCGAGGAAAGGCAGTAGCAGCAGAATCCGGTATGGCATAATTTGTTGTACCAACATGCAAACGGGTAATGAAATTCCATCAACTATACGAAAAACTCCGGTTTTATTCCACTGCGAATGGATCTGGAGCCGCGTTGACAGTCCGCTATTCACAAAACAGCGCAAACCACTACAATGCCTCCATGAATAACGGTCTTGATTACAGGCAGCAGGTTGCCGCGTTGAATCAGTGGTTCGAGACGGATCTGGGACAGATGGTGCTGGAGCAGGAATCCCATGTTTTGCAGCAGCTTACACAAAATCTGTTCGGGTACTATCTCCTTGAGCTCGGATTGTTGTGCAGGCACCCCGATTACATGCAATCTTCCCCGATACGCAATTTCGTGCGGGCAGGCCCATGCCATGATGAGGGCAGCGAGCTTGTGGCGTTGCCTGAACAGCTGCCTTTGGTGTCGGATTATATTGATGCGGTTGTACTGCCTCATACCCTGGACTATGTACTGGATCCCCGGCAAGTGCTGCGGGAAGTGGAGCGTATTTTGATTCCGGAGGGCAGGGTGGTTATCGTCGGCTTCAACCCGTACAGCTTATGGGGTTTGTGGCGCATGATGCCCGGTTCGGGAAAGCATCTTCCCTGGAAAGGGCATTTTATTCCCTATGCGCGCCTGCAGGACTGGTTGTCCCTGCTTGGGTTTGATGTCGAGCAGACCCGAACCCTGCTGTTTCGTCCACCGTGGAAAAAAGCTTTTCTTAAGCAGCGCTTCCCGGGTTTGGACAGAGCCGGACAACGCTTCTGCCCCTGGTTTGCAGGGGTGTATGTTATCGTAGCTGTGAAACGGGTTTCGACCTTGACGCCCATCAGATCACGCTGGCGTCTGGAGCGCAAATTGCGCAATGTGGTGACGCAGCCCATTACAAATTGCTCTCAGGGTAAGCTGAAAGAATGAGCCTTAAAGAAGTGAATCTGTATACAGATGGAGCATGCAGGGGCAATCCCGGTCCCGGCGGATGGGGCGTACTGCTGCGCTGTGGCGAAGCGGAAAAGGAACTGTGGGGCGGAGAGAAGGCCACCACCAACAACCGCATGGAGCTGCAGGCGGTCATTGAGGGCCTGGCTGCCCTTACCCGGCCCAGCAGCGTCACCATTGTCACTGACTCCCAGTATGTAAAAAACGGCATGATGCAGTGGATTCACAACTGGAAGCGCAACGGCTGGAAAACAGCAGCCAGAAAGCCGGTCAAGAATGCGGACTTGTGGCAACAGCTGGATGCCCTGGTGCAGAAGCATGATGTGCGCTGGGAGTGGGTCAGAGGCCATAGCGGGCATCCTGAAAATGAACGGGCTGATGAACTGGCCAATCAGGGTATTGAGGATCTGGCATGACCAGACAGATCGTACTGGATACGGAAACCACGGGTCTGGAGCCGGCTCGAGGGCACCGAATCATCGAAATCGGCTGTGTGGAGCTGTTTGAGCGTCGGCCTACGGGAAATGATTTTCACCAGTACCTGCAACCTGACCGGGAGATCGATGCCGGTGCCATTGAGGTGCATGGCATCACCAACGAATTTCTTGCGGACAAGCCGCGCTTTGAGGATGTGGTGCAGGACTTCATGGACTATATCAGGGGCGCGGAGTTGATTATCCACAATGCACCTTTTGATGTGGGATTTATTGACGCCGAACTGAAGCGCCTGCAGGGTTGGGATGCCCTGAACAGCTATTGTAAAATTACCGATACCCTGGTGATGGCGCGGCGCAAGCACCCGGGACAACGCAACAGCCTGGATGCCTTGTGCGGTCGTTATGACATCGACAACTCCCGGCGGCAGAAGCATGGTGCGTTGCTCGATGCGGAGATCCTCGCGGAAGTGTATCTTGCCATGACTGGCGGACAATCTGCGCTTTCCCTGGATGATGAAGATGGGGAAGCAGGAAGCACAGAGACACAACGGATTCGCCGTCTCTGTGCAGACCGGCCCGCATTGCCGGTCATCAGGGCGAATGCGGCAGAGCGGCAACAGCATCAGCAATGGCTGGCGCATCTGGAAGAGACAGCGGGAGTGAAAACATTGTGGACGGATTCCTGATGCAGGCTTGTCACCAATTCGCAACAAAGCTGTGAAATAGTCAGCCACTTTGAATCCATATCAAAATCCGGAAACGAGAATGAGCACAAATATCGGCATCAACGGCTTTGGCCGCATGGGACGCCTGGCGCTGCGCGCGGGATGGGGCAACGAGGATTTCAACTTCTACCAGGTGAATGAAACCAGTTGCGATGCGCCAGGTTCGGCGCATTTACTCAAATTTGATTCCGTACACGGCAAGTTCCGGGCAAAATGCAGTGCAGAGCAGAATATGCTGTTCGTAGACGGGCAGCGCCTGCTGTACAGCAGCAATGAAGCGATACCCGATACCGACTGGTCGGGCTGTGACCTGGTCATCGAAGCCACGGGGAAATTCCGAACCCGGGACGCGCTGGAAGCGTATTTCCGGCAGGGCGTGAAGAAAGTGGTTGTCGCAGCGCCAGTAGAGGGGGCGCTGAACCTGGTCTATGGCGTTAACCACGATCTCTATGACAGTGAGGAGCACCATTTGCTTACGGCGGCATCCTGCACCACCAACTGCCTGGCGCCCCTGGTGCAGGTGATGCAAAAGCATGTCGGTATCATACATGGCGCCATGACTACCATTCACGACATTACCAATACCCAGACCATCGTAGACAAAGGGCACAGGGATCTGCGTCGCGCCCGCGCCTGCGGCCAATCCCTGATTCCCACCAGTACCGGGTCGGCCAAGGCCATTACCGATATCTTTCCCGAACTCAAGGGCAAGCTCAACGGCCTGGCCGTGCGGGTGCCCCTGCTCAACGCCTCGTTGGTGGATTTCGTATTCGAGGCGTCTCGTCCCGTCACGGTGGAGGAAGTGAACGGTTATTTCAAGAAGGCGGCAAAGAAACGGCTGAAAGGAATACTGGGCTATGAAGAGCGCCCTCTGGTTTCGGCAGACTATACCAATAATCCCCGTTCCGCCATCGTTGACGCCTTGTCCACCATGGTGGTCGATGACACCCAGGTCAAGGTGCTTGCCTGGTATGACAACGAATGGGGCTATGTGAATCGCTTGATCGATATCGTCTCCATGGTTGCCAGGCAGCTGCCGAAGGCGGATCTGCGCGAAAATTACCGTTTATGAACCAGGTGTGGCGTACCGCCACCAGCGATCAATCGGGCAAAGAGTTGGTAGATCCAAGGGCATACAGTGCTTTCAAAGGCCTTATAAATCCATTTTATTACATAAAAAACAATTGATTATGATTGTTACATGAACCTGTTTATCAAGTATGTTTTGGCCTGGGTATTATGGAGCTGAAACAGAAAGTTCAGGGCAGTTACCTGGCGGTGGTGATGATCTGGGGTACCACGCCGCTGGCGATTCAATGGAGCGCTACTGACGTCAGTTATCTGTTTGGTGTGACAGCGCGCATGGTGATTGGCCTGGTCATTTGCCTGTTGTTGCTGTGGGTGATGAAGCTGCCCATGCGTTGGCATCGCAAGGCAAGGCTCACCTATCTCGCTGCCGGGCTGGGAATCTATGCCGCCATGCTTTGCGTGTACTGGGGCGCCCAATACATCCCTTCTGGCTGGATCTCGGTGCTGTTTGGTTTGACGCCCATCGTCACCGGGCTTATGGCCTGGCGTTTTCTCGGGGAAAGAAAGCTGGGCGGGGTGCGTTTGCTGGGGGTGTTTGCCGGAATTATGGGGCTGGTGGTGGTGTTCTACGGCAGCCTGCACTTTTCCGAAAATGCCTGGTACGGCGTGGTTGCCCTGTTGTGTTCCGTAACCCTGCATTCGGCCAGCACCGTGTGGACCAAATACCTCGACTATCAGGCCCATGGCCTGGAGATTACGGCGGGCGGGTTGCTGGTGGCGGTGCCCTTGTACTTGCTGACCTGGTGGATGCTGCAAGAACCCTGGCCGCAACAGATCCCGGCTCGGGCGGGGTGGGCGATTTTGTATCTTGGCGTTATCGCCACGGTATTTGGTTTCGCTGCATTTTTCTATGTACTGCGCCATGTGGATGCCACGCGAGTAGCGCTGCTCACCCTGATGACGCCCATCCTGGCGCTGTGGCTGGGAAGCTGGCTGAACGGAGAAGCCCTGACCTGGCCGGTGGTGGCGGGTACGCTGTTGATCCTTTTCGGCTTACTACTGTATGAGTTCGGGGAACGTGGAAAAACCATTGCCTGGCGCTATAACTGATAAGCAGATTCGATCTGTTCCCGTGTCAGAATGCCATAGACGCGCCAGATGCCGGGGGCGGACATGCGCCGGACGTACAGGGCTTCGCCCTCTCCCTTGTCCAGCTTTTCCAGCGCTTCCTGC
>JAMOLT010000038.1 GCA_027068915.1 Sedimenticola sp.
GCATTCCATTTTCCCTGCGCGACTATCTGGAACTCATGGACTGGACCGGTCGGGCCATTCGGGAAGACAAGGCCGGGCATATCGATTCAACCCAATTGCCCATTCTGCAACGCCTTGGTCTGGACGGACGCGCATGGATAGACTTGAGCCTGTCCTTTGAAACGTTATTTCATTCCCTGGTGGGAAGACCCGAACGAGTGGAAGCCGTTACCAAAGCCCAATCCCAACATTGGGCGCAGGGTATTGCCAATTGCCGGAGATATTTTTCCCCATGACGGGGGAACCTTTCCTACTCCGCCCTCACTATCCCTCTTTTTACAGCTCCGACCGATATTGGTCAGGCTGCTGTTGGCCTGAATCCCGGCTATTGCACGCAACAACAGTGAAAAACACCAATACGCGCCAATAAAACCCTCTTAGCGTGAGTCAACCCTCTGCTGATAAAAAGGTAGGAATGCTGTTTTGGTTTACGCCATCATGTGGGTGTCTCTATTTCTTTTAGGGCCGCCCAAGGTGAAGATGCCCCCGGAGCATGTGTATATCAATCCGGTGATCGAGGAGGGAAACCACACACCAGAATCCGGTGTGAACTTTCCAACCCTACCCAGGGCAAATATACGTTAATTGTAAAAGAGCTGGTTCAAATTAGGTTGACACGTTCCGACCACTCGTTGAAGAACTGGCTAAATAACAGATTTTTGTTGACGGACTACCTCAGGGCGTGTGTTAGACACTTATTTTCCTCTGCCAATATCCAACATCCACCCAGTTTGAAAACTTAAAACCAACTTCCTTGAACAAAGCAACTTGCTCCATGCCGAATTTTTCGTGCAGTGCAATACTTCCTGGGTTTGGTAAAGCTATACCACCAATTACGGAATGTACCTTTAATCCCTTTAGCTGCTCAAATAATTCGCTATATAGTTTTGTACCCCATCCATTGTGAGTTTTCGTGGGAGACAAATAGACTGTAATTTCTACAGAAAACCTGTACGCACAACGCCCCTTCCATTTTGATGCATATGCATAGCCTACTATTTGACCACCCTCTTCAGCAACTAACCAAGGAAGCTTATTTGAATTGGTTTCTTCTATGCGTCTCCCTATCTCTATTTCAGTAACAGATGCTTCTTCAAAAGTAATAACCGTATTTTTGATATAGTGATTGTAAATTATTGCAATTTGCTTCGAATCACTAATTCCTACTTTGCGTATCATGGGTGTTTCCATATTAGTGTCTAACGTTGCAATTAACCGGATGCAAAAAGATGCAGAGCGAAGCGGCGCAGCTTTTTGCAGTCCGAGTTAAATTGCCTTTATAGATAGTCCGTCCTGCCTGTTCATGGTTTTTATCCTAAGCTGTTCATGTGGGACAGGCACCCGCCGGGGACGACTATGAATTGCCAGGCATTCGATGCTTTCTAACATACTGCCGCCCCGG
>JAMOLT010000039.1 GCA_027068915.1 Sedimenticola sp.
CGACTACTATTCTCTCCACCATTATCAAAATTTAATAGAAGTTTTGTAACTTCTGGAAATTTATTTTTATTAATTTTCCAAAAATCTTCCAAGCAATCAACTATAAAATCACTGCTTGTATATGTTTATAATGCACCCTTTTTTCAAGACCAGTAAATCAGATTTTTTAATTCCACCAAATCATGATACCTTCTGTAACAGTTTTTCTCCTTTAGAATTTAAATTATTGACAGCTTGATAATAAACTTCATCTGGAGTTTTATAATCAATTGCTGAATGCAATCTCTTTTTATTATATAAATCCATATATTTTTTTATGGATTTATTTAACTCTTTTATATTTTTATACTCGTTAAGATAAATTTCTTCATATTTAATACTTCGCCAGAATCTCTCTATGCAAATATTATCAATAGCTCTACCTTTACCATCCATTGAAATTTTAACATTATGTCTTTTTAAAATACCTGTATGAGCTTTGGAAGTATACTGGCTCCCTTGATCTGTGTTAAATATCTCTGGTTTTGGATAAAGTGCTAATGCCTCTTTTAAAACTGTTGTAGTTAGTGAAACATCCATTGTGTTTGACAATTTCCATGAGAGTATTTTTTTGCTGTGCCAGTCAATTATTGCTGCTAAATATACAAAGCCTTTCTCAAGCTTTATGTATGTGATATCAGTACTCCAGACTTGATTAGTATTATCAATGACAACTTGTCCAGCATAATTTCTAAACTCTTTTAAAAGATATTCATATTTATAATGCTCATAGTTAGCTATAGTCGTCTTTGGTTTAGGATATAAGGCTTCTATACCCATATATTTCATAGCTTTTTTGACAAATTTTTTACCAATATTATAACCATCTTTGATAAGTTGTTTATGTATCCTTCTATATCCATAATATGGAAAATCACTATAGATATTATTGATTGCATCTAGCAAGTTTAGCTCTTTTGGTGTGCTAAATATTTTAATAGGTTGATAGTACAAAGATGACTTACTTACATGTAGAAGTTTGCACTGTTTATTTAGAGATATTTTATGCTCAGTATCAACAAGAACTTTCCGTTCTTTAGATGAGACCAAGCTTACGAGCTTTCCCTCTAAAAAATCCTTCTCTATGGTTAAATTACCAACTTTCTTAGCTAAGTTATCATTACTCTTTTGGAGAGTTTCAATCTCCTCTTTGTATTCTTTAACTACAGCACTTTTATCAAACGCTAAACTCATATTTTCTAAAAACTGCTTTTTCCAATTAATCAAATTCTTTGGAATAATCTCATATGAACTTGCTATCTCATTAATGGTTTTTTCTCCCTCTAAAACTTCCAAAACCAGTTTAGCTTTGAACTCTGCACCGTATGTTTTTCTTTTTGTACTCATCTTTTATCCCTTCTTTTATATTTATATTTATATTTATATTT
>JAMOLT010000040.1 GCA_027068915.1 Sedimenticola sp.
TGCAGGATGTCGGAGAACAACCCCTATCCGGTGCCACCGTGACCCTGCTCGATGGCAGCGGCACTCCCGTACCCGGCGTGGCGGCCCAGACCACGGGTAGCGATGGCCTTTACTACTTCGGCAACCTCCCGGCTGGGGACTACCAGATCCAGGTCACCCCACCGGCAGGCTACAGTCCCGCTACCGTACAGAACGGCGCAGCCAACGACGACACGGCCAACGACTCCAACATCGCCGGCCCCGGCGGCGTGGCGGGCAGCTACGTCAGCGGCACCTTCACCCTGAGCAACAACGGCGAACCGACCGAGACCGGCGGCCTGCCCGGCAGTGACGATGGCGACAGTGGTGACGAAGACAACGGCAACATGAGCGTGGACTTCGGCTTCTACCAGCCCGTGGCCAACGCCGTGAGCATCGGCTCCCTGGTGTGGTATGACCAGAACAACAACGGTCTCCAGGATGTCGGAGAACAACCTCTGTCCGGCGCGATGATTACCCTGCTCGATGGCAGCGGCACTCCCGTGCCCGGCGTGGCGGCCCAGACCACCGATGCGGATGGCCTTTACTACTTCGGCAACCTGCCTGCAGGGGACTACCAGATCCAGGTCACCCCACCGGCAGGCTACAGTCCCGCTACCGTACAGAACGGCGCAGCCAACGACGACACGGCCAACGACTCCAACATCGCCGGCCCTGGTGGCGTGGCGGGCAGCTACGTCAGCGGCACCTTCACCCTGAGCAACAATGGCGAACCGACCGAGACCGGCGGCCTGCCCGGCAGTGACGATGGCGACAGTGGTGACGAAGACAACGGCAACATGAGCGTGGACTTCGGCTTCTACCAGCCCGTGGCCAACGCCGTGAGCATCGGCTCCCTGGTGTGGTATGACCAGAACAACAACGGTCTCCAGGATGTCGGAGAACAACCCCTGTCCGGCGCTACCGTAACCCTGCTCGATGGCAGCGGCACTCCCGTGCCCGGCGTAGCGACCCAGACCACCGATGCGGATGGTCTCTACTACTTCGGCAACCTCCCGGCTGGGGACTACCAGATCCAGGTCACCCCACCGGCAGGTTACAGTCCCGCTACCGTACAGAACGGCGCGGCCAACGACGACACGGCCAACGACTCCAACATCGCCGGCCCTGGTGGCGTGGCGGGCAGCTACGTCAGCGGCACCTTCACCCTGAGCAACAACGGCGAACCGACCGAGACCGGTGGCCTGCCCGGCAGTGACGATGGCGACAGTGGTGACGAAGACAACGGCAACATGAGCGTGGACTTCGGCTTTTACCAGCCTACTGCCTCTCTTTCTGTGGTAAAGAGCTCGTCTTTTGATCCGGGAGCAGACGGTCATGCAACCGTTGGTGATATCGTGACCTACACCTATGTTCTGGAGAACACCGGCACTGTCGTGC
>JAMOLT010000041.1 GCA_027068915.1 Sedimenticola sp.
GTCATCGAGGCTGATGAGGGCTTTTCGGGGTTTAGGCATGGGAAATCCTTTTCCATGAGGTTCTATATGTGTTCTCTATCCTGCCTGATTTCGGGTGTGCAGTCAATAAGTGGGTGTCCTATATTTCCAATATTTCCATATTTCCTGCCTTTTGGGTTCTTCAATAAAGCTCCACGCAAGCCAGTTGTTCAGACAGCAACAGGGATTCGAGTTTTTCCTTGTTGTCCAGCAGTAAAGCCGCGATTGCACTCTTGGTGGTATTCCCGGTCTTTATCCAGATTACTTGTGGTGGGTTTCCCCGAATCAGGCTCAGGTCGTAAAAGTCGGAATCCTTGGTGACAATGATAAAGTTATTGGCCTTGGCGTATGCCCAGACCAATAACTTTATCATGGTCACTGGCAGTTTCCATATTGATAAGGGCAATCTGCGTACTGCCTGGATAGGCGTTTTGAAGAAAAGGAATGATACGACGAGACAGGTTCTCATCCAACAGCAGTTTCATAGAGTGTGCAGTTCACCAATATGGCGTTCCCTGTCGGCAGCAAATGCCAGTGCTGCCTGGATATCTTCTACCTGGAGTTCAGGAAAGTCTTCCAGAATTTCTGCGTTGCTACTGCCTGTGGCCAACTGCTCAAGGATGTCATAGACTGTGATTCGCAGGTTGCGAATGCAGGGTTTGCCGCCTCGCTTTCCTGGTTCTATGGTTATACGGTTTTTGTATTCCATTGTCTTTCCTCTTATCAAGGGCATTATTCTAGCAAATATGGGTCACTTCGGCAGAAAGCCCCGCTCTACCATGTTAGGAGAAAATGAACTGTCCGGACTTGTAGCACATGATCTGTCCGGTTTCATTCTCTCCCAGGAAGTGAGAAATGAAACCGACAGCAGGAACCCCGAGTCATGGGTGGTTGCTTGTAAGGGCAATGGTTAAGCGTTGACAGGGGAACGTATAGGCTTGGAGGAAGAAATAAGACACCCATATCTTGATGGAAAATTTAAAAAATTAAAGGACACCATCGTGAATATTACTCGCACAAGCACATATGCACTCATAGCACAAAAAATCACTTTCATGAATAAGAGAATGGCACCTATTTTTCCCCAACTATTGCCGGCACCAAGCGCTTGAACTAAAAGCTCCCAAGAAATAACCATTTTTGAATTATCGGCAAACTGCTCTTGATGGTAACTGGTAGGTATCTTGTTCCATTGGATCATGTCAGAGCGTGAGCAAAAATTGCGATTGACAATTGAAGGACAAACCCTCAAAATTTGCCCCACTTTGCCCCACTTTGCGCCAGTAGCTCAGCTGGATAGAGTACTCGGCTACGAACCGAGCGGTCGGAGGTTCGAATCCTTCCTGGCGCGCCATATCCCGGAAAGCCCACCAAACGGTGGGCTTTTTTTGTGTATTTGGAGTTGGCACATTCGAACCTCCGACTCAAAAGGCCGGTTCGACAAGCGCCGACAGGTGCGCAGCATGAGTGCGTTGCGTGAATCATCCTTCCTGGTGCGCCATATCCCGGAAAGTTCACCAAACGGTGGGCTTTTTTGTTTGTGTAAAAACGGGATTCAAGCCGTTATACTCAGTGATCACCGCGATTACTACAACAGCCGGGTTTTGGGATGAACGAAGAAAATGTGGAGAAGATGGCTGCCTGCTATCACGATATCATTGAAGGTGTTGGGGAAGATATAAGCAGGGAAGGCTTGCTGAAAACCCCCATGCGCGCCGCCAAGGCCATGGAGTTTTTGACTCAGGGTTACGGGCAGTCCCTGGAGGATATCGTTAACGATGCAATTTTCCCGTCAGAGAATGACGAAATGGTTATCGTCAAGGATATTGAACTCTATTCCCTCTGTGAGCACCATATGTTGCCATTTATCGGCAAGGCACATGTTGCCTATCTGCCGAAAGGAAAAGTGATTGGCTTGTCCAAGATTGCCCGAATCGTGGATATGTACGCCCGGCGCCTGCAGATTCAGGAGCAGCTTACCACCCAGATCGCTTATGCCATCCAGAATGCGATCGGCGCGGCGGGAGTTGCAGTGGTGATTGAGGCTTCTCACTTGTGCATGATGATGCGTGGGGTGCAAAAACAGAATTCTTCCACCACCACTTCCATGATGTTGGGGGCATTCAGGAACAATCACCGCACCAGGGATGAATTTCTTACCCTGATCAAATTGTAATGGTAACCATCCGTATAAAAAATCTGCGCTTGCGTACCTACATCGGTTTTAATGATGAAGAAATGCGCAAACGCCAGGATGTGGTGGTGAATGTGCGCTTCAGCTATGAGGCTGATGAAGCCGCTGAAACTGACGACGTTAAATATGCGGTGAACTACCGCACCATAACCAAGGAAATCATTGCGTTTGTCGAAGATGGGCGCTTCATGTTGCTGGAAAGGCTGGCGGCGGATGTCCTGGATCTGGTGATGAGGCATGAGACGATTTCCTCGGCGGAGGTAGAGGTGGACAAGCCCAACGCCCTGCGTTTTTCCGATTCGGTCTCCGCCGTTCTTCGTGCGCAGCGGTAGCTGGTTTCCTGTTGCTGGAGAGGCAGATGATACGTGATGCGTTATTGGTGAAGCTGTCTTTCTGGCTGATTGTAATCGGCGCGTTTGCATTGCTTACGCCCCAACCGGCCTGGCCGGAATGGCTGGCGCGCATGATCCTTTCCACAGGTGTTGCTCTGGGAATTACCACTGTAATTGTCAAATTCAGGGAAAGCAGAAAAAAACGCTGAGTGGTGCCGGGTTCACGACTTGATCAGAGCTTCCTTACGTTGCAGTGAGCTGTTTCTGCCGCTGCAGATAGTCCTCTACAATGCTTTGCATGTGTTCTGCGTTGTATGGACGAAGCCCACTCAAGACCATGTTTTTTTTGCCTTTTCCGATAACTTCGCCATCATCATGAAGGCTGAATAGCAGCTGCACTTCGCCCCGTTTTCTTTCGATGTTGAAGTGGGTGCCCGACAGTTTCAGTTCGGGATTGGTGATGTCCAGGCGATCCAGATGTATCTCCATGCTTTCATAGATGATCAGCGGGCGGCCAGGATTGATCATCACGCTGTGCGCCTCCATGAGTGGCACAAGAACATAAGGAAAGGCATGGCCGGAAAAGGCGACATAGGCTTCAACAAGACGGTGGATGAGTGCTTTATCCTGGGTAAGGTTGCCTTGACGTTCAATTCGCAGGTAATCCTTGCCATTGTCGCCAGAGATAGTAATTTCATCTGTTGCACTGTCCGGAAAATGCAGTTTAATGTTATCGCCTACCATTCCGGAAAAGACAAAGCGCATATTCTGGCTAAGTCCATACTGGTTGAGCACCAGGCCAAATAGCAAATCACCCGGCACACAGAAGCGCTTGGAGTCGATATCATGCAGGGGGTTGAAGTCGTTGGCGATTTTCTTGGCGAAATCGCTGGCTTGCTGTCGGGACACCTGTATGTTGTTGTTCTCTATTTTGTAGTGGTTTTCTAGTATCATCTGGGTTTGTCCCGCCACAATCTGGCGTTGAATTTTATCAGGAATCCCGTTTTGTTTTCAGTATTGTTCAAAAGGAAGCCACCGCTGGATGAGGCATCCGTGCTGTGGCTGTTCGATGTGTTTGGCTGGTCCTTCCGAAATTTTTCGCCTGCGGTGTTCTACCAGCAAAGCAGCCTGGTTCTTCCGACTAACGATTTTTTCCCCGGAAAAGTGGATAGCGTACAGGGAATGGCAGAGCTGGTCTTCGAGCGCGTTGCCGAATACGCAGGCATGGGGCACTGGCCATGGCAGGTAGTGGAGCAATCTCATTGTTATCTGGAAAAAAATGCAATGCTCCCGGTGGGAGCAGGCCAGGCTTTCCCGGGTGGCAGGCGGATGATCCTGGCCAATGAGCAGGTATTGCCGGTCATTTACGACATGAGGCACATCAATAACCCGGAGACCCTGATTGCCGGTTTTGCGCACAGGTTGGGGCAGTACCTTGGGCATACCGCCAAGGAGCCTCCCCCCGGTGGAGTGGAAAACTGGCCGCAGGTAACCGAGGTGCTGGCTGTATATCTGGGATTTGGGCTGATGTTTGCCAATAGCGCCTTTGTTTTTCCACCCGGGGGGTGTGGCGGCTGCGGGACAGCTGTTTCCCGTGACAATGCGTTGTCCCAGTGGGACTATACCTATGCCCTGGCGTTGTTTGCCGTGCTGAAGGATATTCCTCCACGCCAGGTTCGCTCCCATCTCAAGAAATCCTTGCGTGGTTATTTCCAGCGTTGCGTTGCCGATATTACTTCCCGGGAGCAATTGCTGGCGCGCCTCCAGGGTATGGTCGATGCCGGCGGGAAGCAGGTCTCCACGAACAGCATTCAGGCCTGAAGCTGGTAACATTCATGGACGAAGAGGTGTTGATGGCTTGCCAGGAATGCGATGCACTGCAGCGCGTTCCCTGGGTGCCTGCCGGCAAAAAGGTGCGCTGCCGGGGATGTGGGACAACTCTGTATCATCATCCGCGTGGCGGCCTGGATCGCCCCATTGCTTTGCTGCTCGGGGCGCTGGTGTTGTATGTGCTTGCCAACAGTTTTCCGCTGGTAACACTGGATATTGGTGGAGCCAGCCGGGAAACGTCATTGATCGGCACCGCCTGGGCGCTGTACAACCATGACATGAAATTATTGGGAATACTGGTGTTTCTTACCAGTCTTGCCGTGCCCGGAGCTATCCTGTTCAGTACCTTGTATGTACTTATGGGGTTGCGCCTGCAACGGAGCCTGCCGGGGCTGCGGCAGATGCTGGCGCTGCTAAGCCATATCCACCCCTGGGAAATGGCGGATGTATTTGTGATCAGTATACTGGTGGCTCTGGTAAAAATGTCCGGAATGGCGGAGGTAATTATTGATGCAGGCCTGTACGCCCTGATTGGTTACATATTGTTGGGCATAGCTGCCAGTGCCAGCATTGATGTTTTTGTTCTTTGGCGTCGGCTGGAGAGGATTGATCATTTTTTACAGGGGAAGCTATCTTTTGAGGCCGGAAAATGACGGTTTTGCTTCGTGCGAAGCCTTTAGGGCTGGCCAGCTGCGGGATTTGCCGACAGGTTGTGCGCCTGTCATTGCCGTCCGCAACTCAGCCGAAGTGCCCTCGCTGTGGAGGAAGAGTGCATTCGAGGTTGCCCCATAGCCTTGCCCGCACCTGGGCATTCCTGATCGCTTCGATGATTCTTTACATTCCTGCCAACGTGTATCCGGTAATGAAAAACACCTACCTTGGCGCGGAAAGCAGTAATACCATTCTGAGTGGCGTGGCTCTTTTTCTTAAAGAAGGGGATTGGCTTCTGGCATTCGTGATCTTTACTGCAAGCATTGTGGTGCCGTTGTTGAAGATGGTCAGTCTGTTGTATCTGCTGCTGAACGTGCGCAAGCCCCCTGTTGCGAGAAGAGCCAGGCAGCAGACGATATTGTACCGGGTGACAGAGTTGGTGGGGCGCTGGTCCATGGTAGATGTGTTTGTTATCGGCATTCTGACGGCACTGGTGCAGATGGGCGCCATCTCCACGGTAGAGCCGGGCATTGGTGCCATGGCATTTGGTGCGGTGGTTGTTTTGACCATGCTGGCGGCTATCAGTTTCGATCCGCGGCTTATTTGGGATCAGGAAAAACAATGACGGAAGGGAATAGCAAGTTTGAGGAGTTGCCAGAGGCATTGGTGACTGCGGATCATCCGGGATTTTCATTTATCTGGCTGGTGCCTCTGGTGGCGTTGATCATTGGTGCGGTGCTTATCTACAAGGAATATTCCAGCTTGGGGCCGGTGGCTCATATCCAGTTCCAGAGTGCCGAGGGTCTGGCGCCGAAGAAAACCGAAATCAAATATCGTGATGTTGTGATTGGCAAGATAAAAACTGTTCAGTTTTCACAAGATCTTTCCCATGTGGTGGTGGAAGCGCAACTGAACAAGGGGATGGAAGTGTTGCTGTCGCCAAAAACCCGCTTCTGGGTGGTGCGACCGCGCATCGGAGCCACGGGCGCCAGCGGCATAAGCACCTTGTTCAGTGGTGCGTATATCGCCATGGATCCGGGCAATGGTGATGGTTATGCAGAAAGCTTTGTTGGCCTGGAAGAACCGCCAAAAATTCTGTCGGACGCCAAGGGACGCTCGTTCCGGCTGCGGGCCAACAGCTTGGGGTCCATCTCTGTTGGCTCTCCGGTCTATCACCGTCAGATTCAGGTGGGAGAGGTCACGGGTTATCGCCTGGTTCCGGATCAGGGCTATGTGGCGCTGGATGTCTTCATCAATGCACCAAATGACAAGCTGGTGCGCCGCAACACGCGCTTCTGGAACGTGTCCGGCATGGATATGGAGGTATCCGGCAGCGGACTCAAGGTGGAGTTGGAATCCCTGGTGTCCCTGCTCGCCGGCGGCGTGGCTTTCGATGCCTCTCTGACGCTGGGAGACGATCAGCCCGCTGCCGAGGGAACGATTTTCCAGCTGTATGCATCCAGAACAGAAAGCCAGGAAAGAACCGGCCAGTTGAGTTTGCCCTATGTGCTGTATTTCGATGATTCCGTGCGCGGCCTTTCCATAGGGGCTCCCGTGGAGTTTCGTGGTATTCCCGTGGGCAAGGTGCTGGATGTTTCGCTGGAGAAAAATGCAACGGATGGGCTGGTGCGCATCGCCGTGCTGGTGGGTCTGGAACCCGAGCTCGTTCCTTTTGGAAACAAGGATCCAGCTTCTGACCAGGAAATGCACAAGGCATTTTTTCAGGAAACTCTGGAAAAAATGGTGACCAAGGGTCTGCGTGCGCGCTTGATGATGGGGAATCTGCTGAGCGGGCAACTGATTGTGGATATGGATTTCGACCCGGAAGCCGGAATTGCGTCCATTGATTATTCCGGGAAATACCCGGTGTTGCCCACCACCCCTGGCTCCCTGTCCAGTATCACCAACAGTCTGGTCGCCATTTTGGGCAAACTCAAGCGCCTGCCCCTGGAAGAAATGGGTGCACATTTTCTCAATGTAAGCGAAGGGTTGGACGCGTTGGTGAATGATGCTACCTTGCAGGATTCTCTGCAGAACCTGTCTCTGGTGCTGCAGCGCGCCGACCGGATACTGTCGGTAGTGGAAAACAAGACATCACCTTTCATGAATGAAATCACCAGCCTGAGCATGGATGCCAGGAAGATGGTGCAACAAGCGGAGCGAACTCTCGATGAGCTGGCAAAAACAACCTCGGATCAGGGCAGCATGGGTGGCGAGCTGATCAATACCATGCGAGAGCTGGCGGCCGCAGCACGAGCGGTGAAGGGGGTTGCCGATTATCTTGAGCGGCACCCGGAAGCATTGTTGCAGGGGAAAGCGCGTTAGCAGGATGTTGAAAACGCCGTTTTTCAACATCCTGTCAGGAGAACGATTGGCAAATGCTGCTGTCTCCAGTTGAGCTGGCGGCCTGTTCCTGCGGAAACACCACCAAATGATCGAACTCCAGGCGGATGCCGATGGTTTCCCCAATGCTGTGCTTGTGGTGGCTGGGCGCCAGGCACAACACCTTGATGCCGCTTGGCATGCGCAAGGTGTAAAGAAATTCCGAGCCGCGAAACGCCCGTTCTGAGACCACGGCGGTTTCCCCTGCTGCATCGTCATGGACGATATCGTCCGGGCGGATCAGCACGTCCACCTTGCAGCCGGGCTTGCAGCCTTTTGGCACCATTCCCTGTATGGCGCCCAGTTCGGTAGTCACGCTGCCGGGGCTTTCGACGACCCCGGGGATCAGGACGCCCTCGCCGATAAAACCCGCCACGAAGCGATTGGCGGGTTTGTGGTAGAGGTTGTAGGCGCTGTCCTGTTGCTGGATGCGCCCCTTGTCCATTACACAGATCTCATCCGCCATGGCGAAGGCTTCCTGCTGGTCGTGGGTAACGAGGATTGCGGTGATGTTTTCCTGCCGGAGGATGTTGCGCACTTCCTGCGCCAGTTGCTCCCGCAATTCCACGTCCAGGCTGGAAAAAGGCTCATCCAGAAGCAGCATGGAGGGCCGGGGCGCCATGGCGCGGGCCAGGGCCACGCGTTGCTGCTGCCCCCCGGACAACTGGTGCGGATAGGCTTTCGCCAGGTCGCGCATGCCGATCATGTCCAGTAGTTGGGATATGCGCTGTTGTTGTTCCTTGCGGCGCCAGCCTTTGAGCGCAAAACGGATATTGCCGCTGACGGTCATGTTGGGAAACAGGGCGAAATCCTGAAAGACCATGCCGATCTGGCGTTGCTCTGGTGGCAGATGGTGATCTTCATCACTTATCTGTTGCCTGTCTACCGAGATATGTCCGCTGGAGAGAGGCTCAAAACCGGCAATGGCTCGCAGTACCGTGGTCTTGCCGCAACCGCTGGGCCCCAGAAGGCAGCCGATGCTGCCTCTCGCCAGAGAAAATGAAAGCTTCCGCACAATCTCCTTGTCTCCGTAGCGTACACTGATCTGGCTTACTTCCAGTTTCGGCTGCATGAATCTACCCCACTCTCGATTGGGAAATGCTTTTGCTCAGATACAGCACAGGCAGTATGCCGGTGGCCACGATCATCAGGGCGGCGGTGGAAGAGTCGGCCAGGCGCTCATCCGATGCCAGTTCGAAGGCGCGAACCGCCAGGGTGTTGAAATTGAATGGCCGGAGAATCAGGGTTGCCGGAAGTTCCTTCATGACATCCACAAATACGATCAGCAGCGCCGTCAGCACGGAAGCCTTCATTAATGGCAGATGCACCTTGAATAAAATTTCCCGGGGGCGGTAGCCCAGGGAGCGGGCGGCGTCGTCCATGGAGGGCTTGATCTTTCCCAGGCCGGATTCCACGGTTTGCAGGCTTACCGCCAGGAAGCGCACGATATAGGCAAACAGCAGGGTAAACAGGGTGCCGCTGAGCAGCAACCCCGTGGAGAAGTCGAAGTGATCCCGAAAAAAACTGTCGATACTGTTGTCCAGCCAGGCGAAGGGAATAATGATGCCAATGGCAATGACGGCGCCGGGAACCGCATACCCAAGGGCGGTGATGCGGATGGCGACATGCACCGGCCGGGTTGCCAGCATGCGTTTGCCATAGGCAAGGAACAGCGCCAGGAGCGCAGCCAGCAGGGATGCGGACAGGCCCAGCAACAGGGTGTTCAAGGTGAGGGTGACAAAACTGGCGTCGATCATTTCATCCCAGGTTTGCAGCGCCCAGGATGTCAATTGCGCCGCAGGCAGGAAGAACCCCAGAATTGCCGGCGCGGAGCAGGCGAGAAATGCCAGCAATGCCTTGTAACCGCTAAGCCGGTATTCCGGCAGTCTGCTGTATTTGTTGGAGGTGTGGTGATAGCGGGCCTGCCTGCGGGAAATGCGTTCCATCACTACCAGCACAAACACGAACAGCAGCAGCAGGGATGCCAGTTTGGCCGCCGCTACGCTGTCGCCCATACCGAACCAGGTGCGGAAAATGCCGGTGGTGAATACGCTCACGCCAAAGTAGGATACCGTGCCGTAGTCGGCCAGGGTTTCCATCAGCGCCAGCGACAGACCCGCGATGATGGCCGGGCGGGCAAGGGGCAACGCCACCCGGAAGAAACTGCACCAGGCGCCGCAACCCAGGGTGCGGCTCACTTCCAGCACACAAATCGATTGTTCCAGAAAGGCGGCGCGGGCAAGGAGGTAAACATAGGGATAGAGCACCAGGGAAAGCATGATGATGGCGCCTCCCAGGGAACGTATTTCCGGAAAATAGTAGTCGCCATATCCCCAGCCGGTTAACTCCCGTATCCAGGTTTGCACCGGCCCGGCGAAATCGAACATCCCCGTGTAGGTATAGGCGATGATATAGGCCGGCATGGCCAGGGGCAGCAGCAGCATCCAGGTAAACAGCGTTTTGCCGGGAAACCGGCACATGGCGGTCAGCCAGGCGGTTGAAACGCCGATGAGCAATGTGCCGGTGGCGACCCCCATGGCCAGCAGGGCGGAGTTGCCCAGGTACTCGGAAAGTACGGTGTCCTTGAGATGTTGCCAGTTTTCGCTGCTGGGTCCGAACAGAAAGCCGGTGATGGTGAGTACGGGAATACTGAGCAACAACGCCAGCAGCAGTATTCCGGGCTGCCATAGCCGGCCGGAAATTCCGCGGCTGTCTGGCAGCCTAGCCCGCATTTTTCACCGGAGTCCGGGATTTCCGGTCGATCCGGCAGCCCGAACAGGACAGGATGAAGAGGCCGGAGATGGCCTGGCTATTGGTAACAGACGCAATCATCGGTCTTTTTTCCATAACAGGCATCCGGTGCGGTGAGAAATACGGGCTGGACGCAAGGACTTATTTCCAACCCGCCCGATCCATCAGGCGCACTGCTTCGGCATTGGTTTTTCCGAGAACATCCAGATTCATCCTGTCCGGCTTGAAGTCGCCCCAGCTCGCCACCAGTGCGCTGATTTCCGCTTCCGGGTTGACCGGGTACTCGAAATTCACCTCTGCATACCATTTTTGCGCCTCCTTGCTCACCAGAAATTCCAGCAGTTTCAATGCGTTTTCCGGATTTTTCGCGTATTTGGTGATGCCGGCGCCGCTGATATTGACGTGGGTGCCTCTGCCATTCTGGTTGGGCCAGAACAGCCCCATGGCCTGTGCGGCCTTCATCTGGGCCGGGCCTTTCTTGTTGGTAAGCATTTTTCCGTAGTAATAGGTATTGGCGACAGCCAGATCACATTGCCCTGCCGCCGCGGCCTTGATCTGATCGCGGTCGCCGCCCTTGGGCGGGCGGGCCATATTCCTTACCAGCCCCTTGGCCCAGTTCTCGGTGGCTTCCACCCCATGGGTAGCGATGAGTGAAGCGACCAGCGATTGATTGTATATGTTGCTGGAACCGCGAATGCATATGGACTTGCGCCATTTTGCATCCGCCAGATCCTCATAGGTGGACAGCTTGCCGGGGTCAACCCGGTCTTTTGCATAGAAAATCACCCTTGCGCGCAGGGACAAGCCCACCCACTTCCCATCCGGGTCGCGCAGGTGCTCCGGCACGGCCTGCTGGAGGAAAGGGCTGTTCACAGGGGCCAGCACATCCGCCTGTTTGGCGCGGTACAGGCGTCCTGCATCCACGGTGATGAACAGATCCGCCGGCGTGTTGCGGCCTTCATTTTTCAGGCGCATCAGCAGCTTGTCCGCCTTGGCGGTAACCAGATTGGTTTGTATGCCGGTTTCCGCGGTAAAGCGATCCAGCAGGGGTTTGATCAATTGCTCCTTGCGTCCGGAATACACATTGACTTCGGATGCCAGGGCGTCGAATGAGAGTGACAGCAGTATCAGGATTGCCAGGGTTCGGGAGCGTAGTTTCATTTTGGGTTTGACAGTTTTGGTTCAATAACAGTGATTCAATACTAGCTAAAAATAAACGCAATGTAAACAATAATGATTATTATTCAAGTTAGCAGGCGGTGCAGGAACAGAAAGTGCCGGGTATGCTGCTTTATCCTCCTTTGTTCGCCAGCAGCGCAGTATTTTTGATACTAGCGATAAAAAAGATGTGAAACAGAAGAATTGCCGTAATGAGAATTTTCAGGAATGTTGCTTCTATAAAAAAGACCACGGATGTACCTCCCACAAGAACAATGGTGAGGATCGCCAGTAGCTTTGCTTTTTTGGGAATGCTTCTGGTTTCCTGCCAATTCCTGATCAGTGGCCCGAATATGCGTAGATTCAGAAGCCAGTTATGGAAGCGGGGAGAAGAGTTGGCGAAGCAGGCTGCCGCCACCAGCAGAAAGGGAGTTGTCGGCAAAATCGGCAATATCAGACCCAAGGCACCGAGGGCGACGAACACCAATCCCAATGAAGTCAGGATGAAATTTGCTGCCAGATTGTTGCTGGCAGGTTTTGCTTGGTTGTTTCGGGGGTTGTTTACCATGGCAGTTCCGGTTTTTCTTCATGACAAGGTTTTCCGGTATGCAGCAGGCTGATGGTATCACCGTGTGTGAATATGTTCAGCAATTTTTGCCTATGGTGGGTATGACGGCCTTGTTGCCTAGCGAGAATGGCGGCCTGCTGCTTAAGCCGCCATTCTTGTCTCAGTTGTCAGTTAGCCTTCATCCTCACCGCCTGGAGCATCATCACCCGGATCATAGCCTTCCGGCAGGGAGTGAGCGATGCCTTTGTGGCAATCGATGCAGGTATAGCCTTTTTCGATGGCTTCTTCGTGCCGGTCTGCGCTACGACTTTCCTGACGTTCGAAGTCCATGGAATCAAAATGGTGGCAGTTGCGGCACTCGCGTGAATCTGTTTCCTTCATGGTTTTCCAGACGTTTTGGGCCAGTTGCAGCTTCTTCGCCTCGAATTTTTCTACGGTGTCCAGGTCCTTGACAATGAAGTGGTGATACAGCTCTTTGGACGCCTGAATTTTGCGTATGATCTTGTGGATCCATTCTTTGGGAACATGGCAGTCGGGGCAGGTGGCGCGAATGCCGGTGCGATTGGTGAAGTGAATGGTTTCCTGCAGGTCTTCATAAGGGCTGTCGCGCATTTCATGGCAGGAAATACAGAATTCCTCTGTATTGGTAATTGCCAGTGCCCAGTTGAAGCTGCCCCATAAAATGATGCCAAGAATGATTCCGATGACAAGTACAGAGAATGTGCCTTTTTTTTGCCCACTAGTCATGATTGGTTGTCCTGATTGGTGTATGGGTAGTATGGAGGCCTCCCCGGGAGGCCTCATGGTGATTACTTCAAGCCGTCAAAATCGTTCTTGACCAGCGGGTTGGCATCAACCTGAACTGCGTGACACTGGTTGCAGAAGTAGCGGCGTGAAGAAACCTTTTGCAGTTTTTTGCCATCGCGGCTGAGGAAATGGCTTTCCCCTACCATTGGAGACTTTTCCTTCTTGTGATTCTTCTTGCTGTGGCATTTCATGCAGCCATTGTTCTTCAGAGTGATCTTGTACTTGTCTACCTTGTGGGGAACCATGGGAGGTTGTTGCTTGTAGGAACGCTCGAAACCACCTTCCTGGGAGATCACCTTCTGCTTGATTGGTTTCAGTGACGCCCCGCTAAGGTCTTCGGTGCCGCGAAGGGAGGCGATGTCTTCTTTGGCGGTGACGGTATTGCCGGCGATCAGTAACAGGCCAAGGGCTGCCAGACTTATGTGGATAATCTTTTTCATCTTTATCTCCATCAACTCAAATTAAACTGTATGTTTGGAATAATCTTTCGCGGGTTGGATGCCGCTTTTGGATAGATTGGAATAGCGGTTGTTGAACTGGAACACGTCCACTGCACATACATCAATACAGCGTCCGCAGTTGGTGCACTGGTTTTCCATGATGACTGGGCCAATACCCTTGGCCGCACCTTTCAGTGCCGGTTTGATCACCTGGGGCTCCGGGCAGACATTGAAGCAATCCATGCAGTCATCACAGGCTTCGCGATTTGTTGCAGAAACCCTGAGCATTGCATGATTGGACAACAGGCTATAAAACGCACCTACCGGGCAGTAGTGACCACACCAGCCGTCTCTCGAGACCAGTAGGTCGAACAGGAAGATTGCCAGAATCAATACCCATGCCAGCCCCATGCTGAATACAATGCCCCGGAACAGGATGGATACCGGATTAACCAGTTCCCATACGATTCCCCCCATAAGCAGGGGCAGAACAAGAGTCAAGGCCAGTATCCAGTAACGGGTACTGCGTGATGCATGAGAACTGCCGCGTATCCTCAGTTTGCGCCGCAGCCAAGCTGCTGCATCCGTTATCATGTTCACCGGGCAAACCCAGGAGCAATAGACGCGGCCACCCACCAGTGCATAAAAAGCCAGGACAATGGCTGCGCCCACAAAGGCAGTGGTTTCCGGCGTGACGCCGGATATCATTGCCTGCAGCAGGATGTACGGATCGGTCAAGGGAAGGAAATCAAGGGTCAGGCTGGATGCCAGGTTGCCTTTGACGATCCAGAATCCGAACCAGGGGCCCATGAGGAAGAGAGCCAAGATGCCCAGCTGGCTCATGCGCCGTAAAATCAACCATTTGTGCGCATTCACCCAACCTTTGGCTTGGATGGCTTCTGTGCCGGCATCTTGGGGCATGTTGGCCATTATTTGCCCTCCTGCTTGCGGTTGAGTGTATCCAATGGATTGGTGGAAAAAGGTGACTTAGGCGACTGGCTGTCTGTTTTGCCATCGAGAATCAGCCCTTCACCTTGGAGGTCATAACGTACTCCGGCAGGCAGGTTGTACTGGTGCTCAACATCCGGTGTTACCAGTGCCTCTCCGGCCTTTTGTTTCTCCTCCCAGCCGAAACGGTAGTGGCTGCCCAGTTCCCCTTTCGCAAGATCCAGTGGCAGCACCTTGATGGCTGCTTTTTCCAGAATACAGGCTTTTTCGCATAGTCCACATCCCGTGCAGGCATCGGAATGCACGATGGGGATGAACAGGGCGTGTTTGCCGGAACGGACATTGGGCTGCATTTCCAGGGAGATCGCCTTGCCCCGAATGGGGCAGACGTTGAAGCAAACTTCACAGCGCAGTCCCTGGAAGGCGATGCAGTTTTCCTGATCAACAAGAACAGCCAGCCCCATGCGGGACTTTTCAATGTCGGTCAGGGAATGATCCAGGGCGTTGGTCGGGCAGGCCACCACACAGGGGATGTCTTCGCACATTTCACAAGGCCCGGTGCGGGCGATGAAATACGGTGACCCGGAAGGGATGTCATCACCCAGCTGGCCGAGAAACAGGATGTCGAAAGGGCAATCCCTGACGCACAGCCCGCAACGGATGCAGGCGCCGAGGAAATTGTCTTCCGGGAGCGCACCAGGAGGCCTGATCGCCAAGGGTGGAAGCGCGTTGGCGCGCTGGGTATAAAAACCCAGGCCAATGCCCATCATACCCACGCTGCAGGCGGTCTTCAGCGTCGTCGTCAGAAATTGACGCCGGTTGATGCCTTTGTTGCCCTTGTCCGGTTTAGCCATTGTCGCAGTCCAGTTCAGCAATGCAGCCCCCCTTGGCAGGCGGGCTGCAAACTCCTATGCCTTGGTGATTTTCACCGCACACTTTTTATAATCCGTCTCTTTGGAGAGGGGATCTGTGGCGTCAAGTGTGAGCTTGTTGACCAAGCGCCCGGCATCAAACCAGGGGATGTAAATCAGGCCTTCTGGCGGATGGTTGCGACCGCGCGTCTCTACCTTGCAGGTAATGGTTCCCCGGCGGGAAGAGATCTTGGCCATGCGCCCGTTACGCAACTTGAACTTTTTGGCATCCTTCTTGTGCATATACACCACAGCATCAGGCACAGCACGATACAATTCGGGAACCCGGCGGGTCATGGATCCGGAATGCCAGTGTTCCAGCACGCGCCCCGTGCACAACCACAATGGATATTCCTTGTCGGGGGTTTCCGCGGCCGGCTCATACGGCGCTGTAATGATATTTGCCCTGCCATCCTTCTTGCCATAGAACTGGACGTCTGATCCTTTTGCCACATGTGGGTCATAGCCTTCGCGGAAACGCCATAGGGTTTCCTTTCCATTGATCACCGGCCAACGGATACCGCGTGCCTTGTGGTAGGCCTCAAATTCAGCCATCTCGTGGCCTTTCTTGGGGATATTCCCGACAGTGTTGAACAGCCGGTACTCCTCGAACAGCCCTTTTTGCACATAGAAGCCGAAGTGGGCAGACTCGTCGTTATCATACTCGTTGCCCCGGTCGTCGGTGATCTTGCCATCGAAGGGGAACTTGTTGACTACGCCGTTCGCGTAGAGAATGTCATACAGGGTCTTGCCCTTATATTCCGGCTTTTTGGCCAGGAGCTCCTCGTCCCATACGTCCTCAACCTTGATGTATTTGGCGAATTCCATCAATTGCCATACGTCGGATTTCGAATCGCCAGGTGCTTTGGTTTGCTGACGCCAGAACTGGGTGCGGCGCTCGGCATTGCCGTAGGCGCCCTCTTTCTCGATCCACATGGCGGTGGGCAGAATCAGGTCGGCTGCCTGAGCGGAGACCGTGGGGTAGGGATCAGACACCACAACGAAATTTTCCGCTCTGCGCCAGCCGGGATAACTTTCGTCGTTGAAGTTGGCTGCCGCCTGCATGTTGTTGTTGCACATGACCCAGAAACAGTTCATCTTGCCATCCTTGAGTGCCCGGTGCATGGCGACGGCGTGAATCAGGGTTTTGCCCAGTTTTGGATCCTTGGCGCGGGGAATGGTGCCTTCGGGCAACTGCCACACTTTCTCTGCAAACTGGCAGTGCGCTTCTTTTTTCACAACCAGATCAGCGGGCAGGCGATGGGTGAAGGTACCCACCTCGCGGGCGGTGCCGCAGGCTGAGGGCTGACCGGTAAGGGAAAACGGGCTGTTGCCTGGCTCGGAAATCTTGCCCATCAGCAGATGCACGTTGTAGCACAAGCCGTTGACCCATACGCCGCGGGTGTGCTGGTTGAAGCCCATGGTCCAGTAGGAGGCCACTTTCTTGTTGGGATCTGCATAGGCTTTGGCGAGGCGTTCCAGCTTGTCCTTGGGTACGCCGGAGAGCTCGGAAGCATGCTCCACGGTATATGGCGCAACAGACTTTGCGTATTCTTCAAAGCTGATTTTTGTCAGCTTGCCCTTGGCTCGGTTCTTGGCTTTCTTCTCGCGGGGATCGTTGTCGCGCAAGCCATAGCCGATGTCGGTGGGCGTTTTGGTAAAGTTGACGTGTTTGTCGATAAAATCCTTGTTATATGCCTTCGTCTGAATAATGTAGTTGGCGATATAGTTCAGTATCGCCAGGTCTGTCTGGGGATGGAAGATCATGCTGTTGTCAGACAATTCGAAGGAACGGTGCCGGAAGGTAGACAGGACATGCACTTCACAGCCGGGTTTGGTGAGCCGGGTGTCTGTAAGCCGGGACCATAGAATGGGGTGCATCTCCGCCATATTCGCGCCCCAGAGTACGAACACATCAGCATGTTCAAGGTCGTCGTAACAACCCATGGGTTCGTCTATGCCGAAGCCACGCATGAATGCGCCAACGGCGGAAGCCATGCAGTGCCGGGCGTTGGGCTCCAGGCTGTTGGTGCGGAAGCCAGCCTTCATCAGTTTGGAGGCGGCATAGCCTTCCCACAGGGTCCACTGTCCGGAGCCGAACATGCCGATCCCCTTGGGGCCTTTGTTCTTACGGGCAGCTACAAATTTCTCGGCCATGATTTTGAATGCTTCATCCCAGGAGATCTCCTCGAACTTGCCATCCTTGTCAAATTTGCCATTTTTCTTGCGCAGCAGGGGTTTGGTCAGCCGATCCTCACCGTACAGGATCTTGGGCAGGAAATAGCCCTTGATGCAGTTCAGCCCCTTGTTTACCGGTGCATCAGGATCGCCCTGGCTGGCGACGACCTTGCCGTCTTTGGTGCCAATAAGGACACTGCAACCTGTGCCGCAGTAGCGACAGGCGGCTTTGTCCCAGCGCACGCCATCTTTATCTGTTCCGGCCAATGCCGTCTTGGTTGCAGAAAGAGTGACGCCTGCGGTTGCTGCGGCAGCAGCTATGGCGTTGCTTTTGATAAAATCTCGTCTAGTTAAACTCACGGATTACCTCCTCGTTTAGATCATCTCCACCGTAGTGGTAAATCAAGGTTGCACTCACTACGCCTGCCAGTGAGTGAAACGTCATCATGGTGTCGCCAGCAGAGCTGTTTTCACTGTCTTCCACTGTGACGATCAGCTTTCCTTCTTCCACACCCCCGTGAACTTCCACACCGGGGATGCTGTTTAGCTGTGCTTCCACGGCAGAACCATTTTCTGGCCTGGCATGGACGATGCAGCTGCATATGTTCATGTTGTTGTCGTTTTCCATAGGGCTATTGGGCCTCCGGAATCTCAAGTGAAATGGAATGGTTGGGGCATACGGCAAGGCACTCTCCGCAGCCATTGCAAAGTTCCTGGTTCAGCAAGGGAGTGGCCCTGCCGCCTGTTTGCAGTTGAAAGTGGATGGCATCGGTATCGCAGGCTTCCGCACAGGAGCGGCAGACGATGCCGTTCAGGGAGAGACACTGATCATTTACATTGGCGCGGTGGCGCCAGGCGAGGGAAGGGGCGAGCACGGGAGCTTGCAAGGCATTGCTGGTGCAGGCTTGCAAGCAATCGCCGCAAAAATCACAGCCGGCAGATTGAAAACGGATCTCGGGAAAGCCTCCGGAACCCCGGAACAAAATGCCTTCTTCGCAAGCCTTTATGCAGTCATTGCAACGGCTGCACAGCGTCACGAAGCTGTTTTCTGTTTGCGCCCAGGGTGGGCGTAATGGTGGTAGTTGGTTGCGTAATTGCCCCCGCAGCAACTGCCTTCGGTCTATCTTGATGTTTGCGTCATCCGCTCCAAACACATTTCCTGCCTGATAGTTTAGGTACGGGGGTAATTACATAGGAAAAGCAGGGGAATGGCTTTGATTAAGGTCAATAATCGTGGGGTAATTGTGACATTTCGAAGGTTGTTGTCCGGATTGGTTTTCCGGATAAGGCGGCTATCGGACTAGCGATGCAGATTGATGCGGTCGAAATACCGGCCCCGGTACAGCAGCCGCTGGCTGTTTTCCTCGAACCCTGTGCGGGTGTGCAGCACATTGTTGCAGATCAACCCCTGCCCGGCGTCCAGGGTGCCTTCTATATAGTAGGGGTTGTCTGTGCTCATGATCTGGCCGAGAAAGTGCACGGCTTCACGGGTCAGCTCGTCGTCTCTCCAGTGGATATTGCGCTTGCGGTGGGTGTAGCGCATGTGCAGGCTGCCGTCTGCCTGCGGCATGAATACCGGCCCCCGGGACCAGCCGCGCAATTCCTTGCCATTGACGACATTGGGTGGAATGCTCATGGCCTCGGGATGCTCGAAGGCGTGGATGTAGCTGGGGTTTTCATCCCGGAGCATGATGTACGCGATCTCGTGGTCCAGCAATTGGTTCATGCCGCCCTGTGTTGCCGGGCGTACGCAGTGCAACAGCAGGCCGTGAATCTGTTTGTCCAGATCATTGTAATAGCCATCCGTATGCCAGGCGATGGGGCGGTTGGTGTAGGGGATGTAACTGGCCTGGGGTTCGGTTTCTGCTGCTTCCAGGGAAGAAATGGCGTCGCCGTCGGCGCACATGTTGTGATCCAGCTGTTGCAATCCGAACTGCAGCCCCAGTTTGCGCAGGATTTCCTTGTCCGGGTCGTCGCCGGTTTTTCCGGCGTAGATGGCCATATTGGTTTTTTTCAGAATGTCCGCCAGCCTGGTGTGCTGTGCTGCAGTGAGCTTGCGCGGGTCATCGATTTCCACCACCAGTTCTTCCACAGAAGACGGGTAATTTTGCAGCTTTTCTGCACGCCACCGCTGATAGGTGTTGTCGTCATTCAAATCAAATGGGTTGCTCATCCTACCTTGTCCAGTTTGCGGCGCCGGAATGCCACGCCTCGTTGTGTCGCCAGTTCTTCACAGGCCCTGATGTCCACGCCATCCAGCCCGTCAATGGCGGTGGCGGTAACTCGGGGTATGTATTTGGGGGCTTCTTCGAGCAATGCCAGCATGGCTTCCCAGGAGCCGGGAAGGGCGGGCTGGCAGTGCCGCGCATAGGTTTCCGGGTTGTGGGCGTTCATGGAAACGGACAGGCTGTCTACCAACCCCTGCATTTCCGGCAATACATTGCGCTTGTTCACCAGATTGGCCAGGCCGTCGGTGTTGACCCGGACTGTTCCGCCGTGCTCCTTGATCCAGCGGGCAACCTCCAGCAGCACCTTGAAGCGCAAGGTGGGTTCGCCGAAGCCGCAGAACACGATTTCCTCATAGTCTGCGGGATTGCCGATGGCGCTGATGATTTCCCTGATCTCCGGGCGATGAGCCAAGCTCAGGTCGAAGTCATGCACAACCGGCCCCTGCTCCGTATGCTTGGGGCAGAATTGGCATTCCAGGGTGCAGCGGTCTGTAATGTTCAGATACAGATTGTTGCGAATGGGATAGGCGATCAGGTTCATGCTTCAGGGGCGAACCAGCTTGACTTTGCCGAATAGGGACAGTTCGTCCGCGATGGCTTTCGCATCACCGCTGATTGCTATGGTTTGCTTGCGGGAAGCAAAATATTTGCGCCCCATAAGCTGGATATCCTGTTTGCTCACGCCCTCGATTCCGGGCACATATTTGGCCAGGTCTGCGGGGGTTTTGCCGTCTATCCAGTAGCCGGTAAGCGTGGCTGCCAATGCGGAGGAAGTCTCGTTCGCCAGCAGAAAGCTGCCTTTCAGGTAACGCTGGGCGCGGATCAGCTCCTTGTCTTCGGGCAGTGTCGCGGCCAGTCTGTCCAGCTCGTAGAAGATTTCCACCAGGGTGGCGGCGGTAACCTCATTGCGCACCGAGGCGCTGGCGCGGAACATGCCTCCCTTGCTCCAGTCGATGACGGAAGTACGGGGCGAATAGGTGTATCCCTTGTCTTCGCGGATATTCATGGTCAGACGGCTGCCGAATGCGCCACCCAGTATGGTGTTGGCGACTTTCAGGGAAAACTCGTCCGCGTTGCCCGCCGCCGGCATGGGACGGCCAACATAGATGGTGGACTGTACGGAGTTCGGGCGATCCACTACCAGCAGGGCGGGCTGGGTTGTTTCCGGGGCAGGGGGGATGCCAGTGATTTTCCGGTCCTGGTTCTTCCAAGCGCCAAAATGCTGGTTTGCCAGTGTTTCCATTCGGGCGGTGGAAAGGTTGCCAACCAGGACGAGGATGGACTGGCCTGGCTGGAAGCGCTGTTGGTAGGTCTTGTGCAGGTCAGTTCTGGTGATTTTGCTGATGACTTGCGGGTCAGGGTTGACGAAGGCATAAGGGTGCTTGCCAAACAGCTGACGGTAAAAGACCTGGTTGAGATCATAGGAAGGCTGGGATTTGCTGGCGATGATGGACTGTAGCTCGTTCTCTATCGCCAGCTTCACCTCCTCTTCGGGAAAGTTGGCATTGCGGGCCGTATCCGCCAGTATTTCCAGTAGTGCATCTGTTCCCGTGGACAGGCCGTTGATGCCGATATAGGAGATGTCCTTGCCAATGCCGACGTCGATTTCTGCACCCAGCGCCTGTAACTGCTCGGCAATCTGCCGTGAGTTGCGCTGGCTGGTGCCTGAGCTGATGGTTGCCGAAAGCAGATTGCTCAGGCCCTTGAGCTGCTCGGGATCCGAGGCCTCGCCGGCCCCTGCTGCTAAATACATGGAGACCAGGGGAAGTCCGGGGCGTTCGATGAGCCACAGGGTAAGGCCGTTGGCGAGCTGTTTTTCCACCACATCGGGTAGCACCAGAGGCTTGTCGGGAGCGTAATCCGGCAGACCCTTGATGGCTTTGTTGTCTTTTTTCGCCTGCACAGGGCTGCCTGCCGCCAGCAGGGAAAGACAGAGCAGGGTAGTGATGATCCATGCATGTTTCATTACTTCTTCTCCTGGTGCTGCCGGGCGACCTGACGGTCGATCCAGCTGCGGTTAGCGACGGTAAGGTATTTGGCTGCGGCCTGCTGGATGCTCCTGGCGGTGACCTTGTTGATCAGCTCAGGGTAACGGTTAACCAGGTCTGCATCGCCGTGGATCAGCTGGGAGATGGCCAGGTAATCGGCGCGGCTGAGGTTGTGTGCCAGCTCCTTGTAGAAGTCTGCGATCATCTTGGTCTTAACTGCCTGCAGGCGTTCTTCGGTCACGCCGCTTTGCGCCAATTCATTGATGACTGCTTGAATGTTATTCACATTTTGCCTTGCATCGCTTCCGGGTTTGTAGATGCCAAAGGCAACCGTCAGGCTCGGACCGGCAACCGTCAATACATTGCCCAAGGGCCAGGCCATGCCGCCAGAGATGGAGAGCATGGACTGCTCTTCCTTGACCATTCTCTGATAGAGCAGGCTGGCCTCGCCTCCCAGCAGCAGTTCACCCAACACGGCCAGAGGATAATAATCGGGGCTTTCCGGCCCGGGCATCTTCCAGCCGATGGCCAGCGCTGGTGCTGTAGCGTGGCTGTCCATTTCCTGCTTGAAGCGTTCTTTGGTATTTAAAGGTTCCGAAACATCCGGGCGTGGAGGGACGGGTGCACTTGCAATCTTGCTGAAATACTTGTTGACCAATGCGTGAACCTGATCGGCATCTACATCCCCCGCGATGGCGATTACGGCATTGTTGGGCGTGTAGTAGGTGGCATGAAAGCGTTTTACATCCTCGATACTGGCTTTGTCCAGATCAATGAAGGAGCCATAACCATCGTGGGAATTTTCCCACTTGTCGAAAGCCAGGGCCGCAAGATCTGTCCAGAAAAACAGCCCATAGGGCTTGTTCTTCACATTGACACGGATTTCTTCTTTGACCACGTCCCGCTGGTTGTTCAGGTTTTCTTCGGAGAAATCCAGATGTCGCATGCGGTCGGCTTCCAGCCACAGGATTGGCTCCAGGGCAGATACCGGCGCCTTGGAAATGTAGTTGGTGTAATCATAGCGGGTGGAGCCATTGAGAGAGCCACCGCCTCCCTGGATGATTTTTACAAAGCTGCCCTTGGGGGCGTTGGGGGTTCCCTCGAACATCATGTGCTCGAACAAATGAGCAAATCCGGTACGCCCTCTTGGCTCAAGGCGAAAGCCGACATGATAGGCGATGGACAGGCCAAAGGTCGGGGAGGAGTGATCTTCAGACACCACAAGGGTCAACCCATTGTCGAGCTTGTAGGTGCTGATGGGCAACTGTTGTGCAGCTGTAGTGCTTGACAGGGCCAGCAGCAACAGCGCTGGTGCCAGCCATTTCAGGGTCTTGTTCATGTTCTCCTGTTCTCCATTGGTTGGCCGGTATTTCATCTTCGTAGTCGAAGTTGCCGGGCAGTCTTCCGCTAATCTTGATTGATTGTGCTTTTTGCTGGCGTGGATTTTATTGGCCCGGAAATGAAATGTCATGCCTTCGTGAATGATTTGGCGCGAGGCATAGTCCGCAGCCGATAGCCAATCCAATTGGCAAAGCGAAAATGCAGCAGCACGGAACGACAAAAAGTATAGCATTTTATTGCCGGGCCAATAGCGTTCAGCGAAGGCTGAAGGCAGGCGCTGTGCAGACCCGGAAAATCCTCCTCATAGAAAAGGGCTAACAAATTAATATTGTAAATAGTAATTTACTACTTAACAATATAAGCAAACTCTGAAATACTAATATGCAGATGGCGGGTTGCTTGCGCATCTATAACAAACAGCTAACTGATTTTGGAGAAATATCATGAAAAAATTGATTAAAGTTGCTGCTGTAGCAGCACTGATCGCTGCTTCTGCTTCTGCTTCCGCCTGGTGGGGTGGCCCGTGGGGTAACAATGGTTACGGAAACAACAACAATGCCTGGGACAACGCTATGGATGGTATGGGTGATGGCTATGGTTCCGGTGATTTCAACTTTGGCATGAGTGGTTCCGCTCGTGGTAACAGCTATGGTCGTGGCTATGGCAACAACCGTTATGATGGTTATAACGGCTACGGTTATGCCCCCTATGGTTATGCTCCTTACGGCTATGCTCCTTATGGCGGTGCTCCCGGCCCTTATGGCGCTCGTGGTCCTTACGGTACTCCTGGCCCGTATGGTGCTCCTGCTCCTTACGGTGCTCCTGCAGCTCCTCAGGCACCTGCGGCTCCGGCCAAGTAAGTTTGCAATGAACCCGGGTGCGCCTGTGGTCTCGGTGCACCCGGCAGTTTTTCGGATGAATTGGTACATCTAAATGATGCCGGAGAGTGTGTGATGAACAAGATTGTAAGAATGAGTATGGCTGCTGTTCTGGTTGCTGTTTCCGCTTCTGCTTCTGCATGGTGGGGAAACAACGATACATGGGGCAATGATGGCGTTGGCGATGTTATGGGCGATATGTTTGGCGACATGGATTTCAACTTCAATATGCGTGCCCACGGTAATGGTTATGGTCGTGGAGATGGCTACGGCTACAATCGCTATGATGGACGCAATGGCTATGGTTATGCGCCGTATGGCTATGCCCCTTATGGTGCGCCCGTTGCGCCTGCCATGAGCGAAGAGCAGCAAAAAGCTGCCGCCGAGCAATATGCCAGGGCTGTTGAAGCGCAGCGCAAGGCAGCAGAGGCTTATGCCGCCCGGCAGGCAGAGATGTTCAGACAGCGCCAGGCAGCTGCTCCCCGGCAGGCCATGCCTGCCCCCTACCGGGCGCCGCAATTCACCGGCTTCAGAACCCGTGAAGAGGCAATGAAGGCAATGGAGGCTCGTCATGCGCAAATGGAGAAGGAAATGGAAGCCCGCCGTGCCCGGTTTGAAAAGGATTGCAACAAGTCCTGATCAGGCAGATCAGCTAGTGTACTGCGTCGGAATCAAAGGCTCTTTCAGCGTCCCCCAAAAGTGCCAGGACAAGGCGGGGTGCGTTGCTCTCTTGGCAAGTACCCCAACACCGTCCTGGCGCTTTTGGGGGATTCCCTTCGGGTGAGCCACAATGCGGCCATCTGCGGCGCTGCGCTCGCTTGAAAGGGGGTGGCCCTTCCTGTGCGAGTACGCCTTGCATCTGGCCGCATTGTGACTCACTGAAAGGGCCTTTGATTCTGACGCAGTACACTAGCCGGATATTTCACCCAGTCGCCAAAAAATAAAGATAAGCGGTTGTTTTTTTATAGATATTATTGGAATTTTAGCAAAGTACTAAAGTGTAACCGGGCCACGGCTTGCGTCCACCCTCGCACTGATCTTGCCGCCCAGAGATGGTATTTCCTCAATCATCAATAGCTCAGGCTATTGATTCAATTGGAAATCCGCCTCTGAACGACAATCTCAGCACGATCATCGGACTCCTGAGTGAAACATCCGGCTAGTTGATGGAGGCGCGCCCGGTTATGCCGGGCGCGCTTTTTTTCCACTGGTATTTCCCGTGTGCTAGGATTCATATACTTTATCCTGGACTCGTACGGGCATCTGCCTGCTCAGAGCGGGGCAACAGAGAGGCCTCAAATGATGAGAAAGCAGAATATTACACAGAAGTTTTCGGTGGCATTCGCATATATCTTTTATGTTTTCGCTGTGACCAGTGTTGTTGCTGTAGGCTATTATTACTTGCAGCATGGCGGTGATCATCCCTCTGTTGCTGCTTGGGCCGCCGCTATCGTTTTCTTTATTAGTGGTGGTGTGGTGCTGCACGTCATGGGGCGGGCCGATATTCCGGACTTCCGCATCAAGTGATTTATTGATTATCTCCGCTGATTTTGATCAGCATCAAGCCGCGCAACAGGCATTTGTGGCATAAAGCGCCATGTTTGAGAATCAAACCTTTCCGCAAGCCGTTCTGTCTGATCTGGTCAATACCTTTGGCCAGGATCTGAAGCGCCGTTACGGGGAGCGGGTACACAAGCTGGCTATTAATGCCGGTTTTACCTGCCCCAATCGTGACGGCAGCAAGGGCAGGGGCGGTTGCACTTTTTGCAACAATGTTTCCTTCAGCCCGAATGCGCGTAGTGAGCCGGATGTGCTTGAGCAGCTTGCATCTGGCCGACAGGTGTTGGGAAAGCGTACTGGTGCAAAGAAGTTTCTGGCGTATTTTCAAGCGTATACCAATACTTATGCGGACGTGGACGCCCTTGACCGGATCTACCGCCAGGCGCTGTCCGAGCAGGATGTGGTGGGGCTTTCCATTGGCACCCGCCCGGATTGCGTGCCCCCGGCGGTGCTGGATCTGCTGGCTTCCTATCAGGATCAGGGGCATGAAATCTGGCTGGAGCTGGGCCTGCAGTCCGCCTTCGATCACACGCTGGAAAAGGTCAATCGCGGGCATGGTTTTGCAGAATACCGCCAGGCGACCGCCGCGGCTCATGCACGGGGGCTGGCGGTTTGCACGCACCTGATCGTGGGCCTGCCCGGAGAGCGTGCGGGAGATTCCCTGTCGAGCCTGGATCGCGTGCTGGAGCTGGGCGTACAGGGGCTGAAAATCCATCCCCTGCATGTGGTGAAAGGCACCCGACTGGCGAACCAATGGCGGCGGGAGGAATACCGGCCGCTGCAATTTGGTGAGTATGTGGACGCCGTGGTGCAGATGGTGGCGCGCACTCCCGCAGATGTGGTTTATCATCGGCTTACCGGCACAGCGCAGGAAAATGTCCTTCTTGCCCCGCAATGGTGTAACTGGAAATGGCGGGTATTGAATGCCATTACCCGCAAACTGGCTGAATCCGGCCTCGAACAGGGTGCCATGCTTGCGCCCCTGCCATCTGCCGTCAATTCTGATTAAGAGGTTTTTTCATGCAGCTTGTATGTCCGGCGGGTAATCTGCCGTCCCTCAAGGCCGCCATCGATGAAGGTGCGGATGTGGTGTATCTGGGCTTCAAGGACGATACCAATGCGCGTAATTTTGCCGGTCTGAATTTCAATGACCGCACCCTGGATCAGGGGCTGGACTATGTGCGCAGCTGTGGCCGCGAGGTCTATGTCGCGCTCAATACCTACCCGCGTCCCCAGGGCTGGAAGCGCTGGCAGGCTGCGGTGGACAGGGCAGCGGACATGCAGATGAATGCGTTGATCGCGGCAGACATGGGGGTGCTGGACTATGCCGCCAACCGCCATCCTGATTTGCCTTTGCATCTGTCGGTGCAGGGTTCGGCCACCAACTACGAAGCGCTGAAATTCTACAAGGAACGCTTTGGCATCCGCCGCGCCGTGTTGCCGCGGGTGCTGTCCATGTCCCAGGTGAAGCATGTGGCGGAAAACGCAGAGGTGGAAATCGAAGTGTTCGGTTTTGGCAGCCTGTGCGTAATGGTGGAGGGACGTTGCCTGCTGTCTTCCTATGCCGCCGGACAATCCCCCAACACCCATGGCTGCTGCTCCCCGGCAGGTGAGGTGCGCTATGAGGAAACCGCCACGGGCATGGAGACCCGCCTGGGCGGGGTGCTGGTGGACAAGGTGGGCAAGGGTGAAAATGCGGGCTACCCCACGGTGTGCAAAGGCCGTTACGATGCCCTGGACAAGACCTATTACGCCATGGAAGAGCCCACCAGCCTCAACACCCTGGATCTGTTGCCCGAGCTGCTGGCCGCCGGCGTGGTCGCCATCAAGATAGAAGGGCGGCAGCGCAGCCCCGCCTATGTGAGGCAGGTTGCGCAGGTTTGGCGTCAGGCCATCGACAGCTGTCTGAAAGACCCCCAGGGTTTTCAGCCGCGCAACGAATGGATGCAACAGCTTGGCGCCGTATCCGAAGGGCAGCAGACCACCCTGGGTGCATATCACAGAACCTGGCAATGAGTGAGACTTCCATGAAACTATCTCTTGGCCCCGTGCAGTACTACTGGTCCCGTGAGGATCTGATGGATTTTTACCAGCAGGTGGCGGATATGCCGGTGGATATCGTGTATCTGGGAGAGACCGTCTGTGCAAAACGGCGGTTGTTCCGCTTCGATGACTGGATGGATACCGCCCGCAAACTCCGGGACGCAGGAAAGGAGGTGATCCTGTCCACCATGGCGCTGCTGGAAGCGGAATCCGAGCTGAAATCCCTGCGGCGTATCTGCAACAATGGCGAATTCCTGGTGGAGGCCAACGATATGGCGGCGGTGCAGCTGCTTTCGGCGGCGGGTCTGCCCTTTGTGGCCGGGCCGACGGTGAACATCTACAACGCCGCGACTTTGCAGGTGCTGGCGAATGCCGGTCTCAAACGCTGGGTGCCCGCGGTGGAGCTGGGTAGGGACACCCTGGCGGCCATTGCGCTGGAGGCGCCGAAAGGCGTGGAGACGGAGCTGTTTGCCTGGGGGCGCATGCCTTTGGCCATGTCCGCCCGCTGCTACACCGCCCGCGCCTATGATCTGCCCAAGGACGATTGCCAGTACCGCTGCCTGGATCACGCCGATGGCTTGACATTGCGCACCCGGGAGGGCGAGCCTTTCCTGGCGATCAACGGGATCCAGACCCAGTCGGCATTGACCTGCAATCTGCTCGCTGAAGTGGATGAAATCAAGGCCCTTGGGGTGGATGTGCTGCGCATCAGTCCCCAGGCGCACCATACCGGCCGTATTGCGCAGGCATTTGCTGATGTGCTGCAGGGGCAGAGCAAGGAAAAGCTGCCCGATATGGAGCGTCTTATGCCGGTGGGTGGTTGTGACGGCTACTGGCAGGAGCAGGCCGGCATGCGCTATTCACAAAAGTGAGGTTGTTATTAACCCGGCAACGAACCATGTCATCCTCAGGATGTCAGACGCGAGCCAGGCCGCGACGCCTTGCCACGAATGCGCTCGGGATGGCTGAGGGCGACAGCGTTAGTCGCCGGTTACTATCAGTCCGGTAACAGACCCGCGAGGCGGCTTGCCAGGCGATGCAGGGGATCGGGAAGCAGGTTCTCATCGAGAGAATAAAGCAGGTTCTTGATTTCCAGCCCCAGTTCCGTGTCGCCTTCCAGCTGCAGGCGGCGCTGGAAGAACAGGGTGTCCGGGTCTTCCTCGTTCAAGGCCAGCAACAAAAATTCCCTTGCCTTGCCGCCAAAGCGCACATCCGCCGCGCTTTGCGCTGGTGCTGGCGTGAGCTTCCCTTGCCGTAGCGTCAGGCGATAGTCCAGGGCCAGATCCATTACTTCGATCTGCAAAACCCTGTCCTGCAGGAAATCCAGCTCACCACTGGCCAGAGGCTCGGACAGCAGCCGGTTCAACAGCAGGGTCAAACCTTGTGAATGCAGTCGGCCAGGCAGCAGTTTTCCGGGCAGGGTAAGCAATGTCCCGACGCGGGGTGGGGTGAATGGCAAGGGCAAACGTGTAATCATGAGCGGAGTTTGCCATGGTAATTCCCGCAATCATTTGAGGAACGTCAAGGAAAAGGCGGATAGAGCAAGGAAAATGCTCACTTCTGATCGTCATAATTGTCATAACCGTTTCTTCCAGGAGAAGTACAGCATGCCCTTACAGATTGGTGATCCTCCGGTAATGCGAAAACCCGGTGGTTTTGCACTGTTTGCTCTAGGGTTTCGCCCGTTTTTTCTGGCGGCAGGTGTTTCTGCGTTGGCGTTCTTGGGATTGTGGCTGGTTCTATGGCGGGGTGTGGTGCCTGCGGGGGGGTACTTTGCTCTGGTGGAGTGGCATGCCCATGAGATGCTGTTTGGGTATACGGCAGCGGTAATTGCAGGTTTTTTGCTGACCGCAGTAAAAAACTGGACTGGTATGGCGGTGCCGACGGGCAGGTTGCTGGCGGTAATTTTCGGTATATGGTTGCTGGGGCGGCTACTGGTGTTGGTGCCAGGTGTGCCAGGGTGGCTGGTGGCTGCTGTCGATCTGGCTTTCATTCCTTTGGTGGGCTGGGCGCTCTGGCGCCCTCTGTGGTATGGGAGAAACAAAGCCAACCGCATGTTTTTGCTGATATTTGCAGGGATGACTCTGGCCAATCTGCTAATGCATCTGGATGTGGCGGGCGTGGCGCCGGGGCTGTGGTTCCGAGGCGCCTATCTGATGATGGATATGGTGCTGCTGGTGTTGTTGCTGGTGGCGGGCAGAGTGGTGCCGTTCTTTACCGATAAGGCAGTCATGGGCGCCCGTTCCGTTGTCCGCCCCTGGGTGGAAAAGGCGGCTTTTGCCAGTATGGTTGCTGTGGCTGCCGCCGAGCTGGCTTTCCCTCTTGGGCCGGCGGCCGGCATTGTATTGTTGGTGGCGGCGCTGATCCAGGGCATACGCCTGGCTGGCTGGTACAGCAATGGTATCTGGCGAGTGCCGATTCTCTGGGTGCTGCATATAGGTTATGCCTGGCTGGTGCTGGGGTTGGCTTTGCGTGGCCTGGCCGGATTCGGTCTGCTCCCTTCAGCGATTGCCCTCCATGCCATCACCGTTGGTGGCATTGGTGTGCTGACCCTGGGCATGATGGCGCGGGTGGCGCTGGGCCATACCGGTCGAAACATCAACGACACCGGCCCCTTGTTGCCGATAGCTTTTGTGCTGCTTAATATCGGTGCCGTACTGCGCGTGTTTGGCCCCCTGTTTGCAGCAGAGCAATTCAATTTGTGGATCGATATTGCCGGAGGGCTGTGGATGCTCGCATTCGCAGCGTTTGTTCTGGTGTATACGCCCATACTGATCAGGCCCCGGGTTGATGGCCGGCCAGGTTAATTGTCTCTATTGTGGGAAGAAGATCCCCGCAGATGGCTCCCACTGCCCTGAATGCGGAGCGGTGTCCCATTTTCAGGAAAAAGGCTATCGTGCCGGCATACGCCGCAAGTTTCTGCTCTGGTTCGTGATTCTGGTGGTTTTTTGTACGGTTATGATTCTGTGGTTGCCGCGCTGAAACCGATCCCGCAGGCTGTTATTTGGTCAGGCTCATGAACAGTTTTGGCAGCTTTTCCGGCAGCCGTTCCACCCGGTCGATGACGGTATAGTTGTTGCGTCCGAATATATCGGCCACATAGTCGTCAGCATGGGGATCGAGGCTGATGCAGTAGGTGGTGATTCCTTTGCTGTCCAACTCGGTCACTGCTACATGAGTGTCTTCCTGCAGGTATTTGGGATCCTGTACGTCGATGTCATGAGGTTCGCCATCGGTAAGCACCAGCAGTAGCCGTTTCTCCTCGCGGCGGTTCTCAAGATAGCGGCCGGCATGGCGCAGGGCCGCGCCCATACGCGTCGAATGACCTGCCTCCATTGCCGCCAGGCGGCCCTTGGATTCATCGCCCCAACATTCATTAAACCCCTTGAAGTGGGCGTACCGCACCTCGTGACGGGTATTGGAAGAAAAGCCGGATATGGCGAAGGGGTCACCGAGCGCTTCCACCGCGGTCGCCAGCAAGGAGACTGCCTCCTGACTCAGCTGCAAAATGGTGGAATCGGCGCCCTGGGGTACTTCATTGATTGATTCTGACAGGTCAAGCAGCAGCAGCACGGCGATGTCGCGGCCATCCTTGACGTGGCTCTGATGGATGCGGGTATCGGGAGTGGAGCCGATGCGGTAATCGATGGCGGCGCGAATCGCCACATCCAGGTCCAGTTCATCACCCTCTTCCTGATAGCGTACCCGGCGACGCTGCTGTGGCTTGAGCAGATCGACGATCTGTTTCAGTTGCTTGGCCAGGCGCTTGTGCTTTTCCAGCAGCCGGTCAATGTGGCTGGCGTCACCCTGGGGCTGAATCGCTTCGTAGACGGTGACCCAGTCGGGGCGATAGTTCTGTACCGACTGATCCCATTCGTGGTAGTGCTGCGGTGGCAGCAGTTCATCCTCATCGGTTCCCTGGCCCCGGTTGGCTGCGCCGTGGTCGGAGTGAAAGTCATCCTCGTCCTCCACATCCTCAAGGAAGACCCACAGGTAGCGGTTGTCGTCGCGATAGCTGACCTCGGTATCTTCGAACCAGACCTTCGGCTTGCGGAAGTCGTGCTCGTGATTGTCCTTCAGCCAGTGTACCCCCAGCTCGGTACTGAGTGAGGCATCGAATGGATCCGCCTCGATACGAGCGCGGAACTTTGCCGCGTATTCCAGCAGGCTTTCGTCGCTGTAATTGTGATCCGGATTTAACAGAGCGTAGGAGAGCATTGCCAGCTTGTGACGAATGCAGGACCAGCCCTCGGGGCAACTCCCCGGTTTGGGCTTCGGGTGCATCGATAGCCACAGCTTCCGCAACCCGGGATATTGCCGCATCGCCAGATGTTCGACCCGGGCATCCTCGAACACCTCGATACAGATGTGCTGAAAGGTGCTGAAGTTGTCGGCCAGATAGGGTTCCGACCAGATCTTGTGCGCCATCATGTGGGCGATGGTCGCACGGTAGCGGTCGATGCCGCTGACTGGCCCCAGATCCTCATAGACATCCGGCAGATGGATCCCCAGCCGGTCGAGGTGGGGGCGTGGTTTGCGCAGGGAGTCGAATGCCTCCGAGTAGGGACAGAAATCGGTCTCCAGGTCCCAAAGGGCACGCTCGAACAGGCGCAGCTGCCGCTCATGATCCATGAACAGGGTGCCGTTACGCTCCTTGACCAGCATCGCCTTGGCGTCGGCGCTCTGCAGGCTGAAATAGTCGGGCAGGCGATGGGGGTGGTCGCGATAAACGCGGATGCCGTAGTTGATCCAGTTCTCCACCCCGGCCATGCTGAGCTGGTTGAACAGGTAGGGCGCACGCTCGGCCAGCAGCTGGGTGCCTTCCTTTGCCTCTTTCGCCATCTGTTCTATCAGTCGCAGCCAGCCGCGCAGCAGTCCGATGCTGCCAAGGCGGCGCGCCACCGCAGGCAGGGTGGCGAGAAAAGGATTGATCGCCTTGCCGGCAGCATATTCGGAAAGCAGTGCACAAGTGGCAGCCACCTCGGGGATGATCGCCTCGTCGCTGTGGCGCACCACCTCCGGGATTTCATCGAGAAAGATCAGCACCAGCTCGGTACCGCGCCCCAGGCTGCATACGCGGTCGGCATTTTCCAGCCAGGCGTCTACTCCCTCTGGTGAAAGCAGTTCCCTGGCCTGGAGAAAAGCATCCTCAAAAATATCATCGATTTTGCGAACGCTGCACTGGAGTCGATCCCGCCACGCTTGAGTTTCCGGATTCATGATACAGCTCTTCGGCGCCTGGGGCGTCAGGCGAGGATCATCTCGACGGCGGCATCCAGTGTGGCGCGGATGTCGGGGTCATCGGTAATCGGGCGTACCAGCGCCATTTTGCAGGCCTCTACCGGCCCGATGCCATCATCGATCAGTTGCGCCGCATAGACCAGCAGCCGGGTGGAGATTCCCTCATCCAGGCCATGGCCCTTGAGGTTGCGGGCGCGGTGGGCGATATCTACCAGATGTTCGGCCAGCGCAGCATCCACGCCGCCTTCATGGGCAACGATACGTGCTTCTTCGGCCTTGTCCGGGTAATCGAAATCCAGCGCAGTGAAGCGTTGCTTGGTGGACTGTTTCAAATCTTTCATCAGGCTCTGGTAGCCGGGGTTATAGGAGATCACCAGCTGAAAATCAGGATGTGCCTCCAGCAGTTCACCCTTCTTGTCCAGCGGCAGTACGCGGCGGTGATCGGTGAGCGGATGGATTACCACCGTGGTGTCCTGGCGCGCCTCGACCACTTCGTCAAGATAGCAGATGGCGCCAACACGCGCCGCCACCGTCAGCGGGCCATCCTGCCAGCGGGTGCCCTTTTCGTCGAGCAGGAAACGCCCCACCAGATCGGCGGCGGTCATGTCCTCGTTACAGGCGACAGTGATCAGCGGTTTCTGCAGCTTCCACGCCATATACTCGATGAAACGTGATTTTCCGCAACCGGTCGGTCCTTTGACCATCACTGGCAGGCGGCGGTTATAGGCAGATTCATAGAGTGTTACCTCGTTGCCGGTAGTCTGGTAGAAAGGTTCCTCTTCGATCAGGTACTGCTGTTTGTCAGTCATCGCATTGTTCTCGCTTCGGGTCGATCCTCATTAGCAGGCCATTGAAAAACGCAGTTTTTTGATGGCCTGTGTGCGGTACAAGGATGTACCGCCATTCTCAGTGGCTGTAAGCCATTGAAAATGAGGGAACCGGGAAATCGCATTTTCCGGTTCCGTGGTTGAAACAGCCCATGGAGGAACTTTTTCAACATCCTCATTAGAGAAGAGAGTGAAGCCCACTCTCTTCTGTGATGAGGACTCCACCCCATGATGGGGTGAAGTCTCATGTAGCCGGGTTGCTTACTTGTGCACACCCAGCTTCTCGCGCCAGCCTGGATACAGGTTGTCGGCATCTTCCTGGAAGGTCTCCAGAGCGCCGCGCAGCTCAGGATGATCCTTGGCGTAGTCAACCAGATCAACACCTTCTTGCCAGGCGTTGACGGCCTGCCGCAGGGAAGTGGCGCCAGCAACGATGCCATCCTTGTGGCCAAGAGCGCCGCCGCCGGAGGTCTGAATGACGTTGCAGTGGCCCAGGTTATCAAAGAAGCCTGGCAGACGCAGGGCATTCATGCCGCCGGAGATAATCGGCGTACAGGACTTCATCTTGCCCCAGTTCTGGTGGAAGTAATCGCCGTCGACATCATCATCGACCAGCATCAGGGCGTTGACCTTGTCGCTGGCATAACCTTCCATTTTTCCGTAACCCATGGTGCCAACGTGAATTCCGGAAGCCCCTGACATACGTGCCCACTTCATGTGAGCCAGTGCGGTGTAACCGCGGTTGGACTCTTCTGAAGTGATAGCACCGTGCCCTGCGCGATGATAGTGCAGGAACTGATTGGGGAAGTAACGGCGTGCCGTTGTAACCATGCCACAACCACCCACATAGCCATCTACCAGGAAGGCAACATTTTCGGCGTGCTCGCCGAAGGTCTCAAGGATGTATTCGCCGCGAGCGATCATCTCGAACGGGTCATCAGCGGTGATGTTGGCGGAGAAGATCTTTGCCTCACCGGTCTCATCCATGGCGCGCTTCATTGCATCGGCGACCAGCGGAGTGATTTCGCGCATCGGTGCATAGAGCTGGTTGCCCTGGGGTTCGTCGTTCTTGATGAAGTCGCCACCGAGCCAGAACTGATAGCAGGCGTCAGCGAACGGCTTGGAACGCAGGCCCAGTTTTGGCTTGATGATAGTGCCGACCACCATGCCGCCGTTGTCGAGATCCCGGCCCAGTACCCGCCACATATCGACGATATTCATTGATGGACCATCGAACAGGCGCAGGAATTTGGGTGGTACATAGAAATCGAGCAGTTTGGCGTACTCTACATCACCCATGCCCTGGTTGTTACCCACGATCAAGGTCATCATGGAGACTACCATGGCGCGACCGTCAGTGATGTTGCGGTCGAACAGTGCAATCGGGTAAGCGATCTTCATCAGTTCCTTGTCCTCATCCACGAAGTAGCAGATGGCGTCAAGGTTCTTGGTGAAATCATCAGTGGTTACCACTTGCACGTTGGTGCCGGTGGAGGACTCGGCGCAGAAATGGGCTGCAGTACCGATGAAATCAAAGAAACCGGGCTTTGGTCTTATTTTATAGGCGGTCAACACCCAATCGCCGCTGGCGATGAGGTCTTCCTCTTTGAGATCCAGATTGGCATAACGACTAGTTTGGTCAAGCATGATTTTCTCCTTTACTCCGGGTTATAATTCACTAAGCGGCAGTGGCCGCGTGCGGGTATTCTCGGGAAAAACTGGTATAAAGGGAAATCAATGCTGTCTATTGTTAGTATAGAGTAAAATCTATGGTTTTTTTCATGGTTTTTTTTGCTGGCGCAAATCTGGTTCGCCAAGTCGTGCTGCGCCGCTCGATCCTTGCACTTGATCAGGCGGCATACTGGAGTCACGCCAGTTTTTTCCATCATAATGGGAAATCGTTTAATGGAAAGCGGAGCCAATTAGATATTTCTGAATTGTGTTGACAATGGCGCCCTTGGTGGAAGGGTTATTGATTGATAACTTGTTGAAAGTATTGGTCGGAGTGAGAGGATTCGAACCTCCGGCCCCTGCCTCCCGAAGGCAGTGCTCTACCAGGCTGAGCTACACTCCGATTTGCGTCAAATCGACCGTTGTACCGAGAAGTCGGCCAATGCGGCCAGGGCGCTGTTGAATGCAGAAGGGGGTAATGCTTCCAGCGCCTTTTTCGCCAGTTCTGCTTCTTCCCTGGCACGGCGGGCAGTGTAAGTGATTGCGTCAGTGGATTCAATTGCCGCCATGACTTCATCGGCCATGTCGGCGCCGCCTTTTTCAATCGCAGTTCTCAGCAGTTTTTGCTGTTTCTTGTTGCCGGTCTGGATGGCGCGGATCAGGGGCAGGGTGGGTTTTCCTTCGGCCAGGTCATCTCCCAGATTCTTGCCGATGTCTTCATCGGAAGAGCCGTAGTCCAGGGCATCATCGATCATTTGAAAAGCCATGCCCAGATGCAAACCATAATCGGCCAGCGCCTGTTCCTCGCATTCCGGCCGTTCCGCCACGATGGCGGCCAGCCTTGTGCCCGCTTCGAACAAGGTGGCGGTTTTGCGGGTGATGACTTCCATGTACTGCTCCTCTGTGGTGTCGGGATCATTGCAGTTGAGCAGCTGCAGCACTTCTCCTTCGGCAATACGGTTGGTGGCGTGGGAGAGCACGTCCATCACGCGCAGGTTCTGGATTTCCACCATCATCTCGAAAGAGCGGGAGTAGAGAAAATCACCGACCAGGACGCTGGCTGCGTTGCCCCAGACGGCATTGGCGGTTTCGTTGCTGCGGCGCATGTCCGAGCCATCCACCACATCGTCATGCAGCAAGGTGGCGGTGTGAATAAATTCAATGATGGCCGCCAGATTGATATGCTGGTTTCCCTGGTAGCCTACTGCAAGGGCGGCAAGCTGGACGATCATCGGACGCAAGCGCTTGCCGCCGCTGTTGATAATATAGTGGCCAATTTGATTGATAAGCACGACATCCGACTGGAGGCGATCCAGTATCAGCAGGTCGGTGGCCCGCATGTCGTCAGCAATGAGTTCGCGAATGGCGGAAAGTTCCATCAATACCAGGGAGATCAGGTCAAACAGGAATGTTGATGCTATAGGGAAACGCCTCTTCTGCCAAGGGTTTGGATAAATATGCCGTTCTGTTTGACCTGGGACGCGAATCTGGTTAAAATCCCGCGTCTTTCTGCTGGCTCTTTGAATTCTTGCTGGCCGTATTAACAGTTATTTTTACCGGAGACATGCTGACATGTATGCCGTAATCCAGACCGGGGGAAAGCAGTATCGCGTGAGCGAGGGCATGACCCTGAAGGTTGAAAAAATCAATGCCGAAGAAGGTTCCAGTGTCGAGCTGGACAAAGTGCTCATGGTTGCCGATGGCGATAACGTGCAGGTTGGCGCGCCTTACCTCGATGGCAAGGTGACTGCCACCGTGAAGGCACATGGCAAAGGAAAAAAGGTACATATCATCAAGTTCAAGCGGCGTAAGCACCACCTGAAGCGTCAGGGGCATCGCCAGCAATATACTGAACTTGAGATCACCGGCATCAACGCAGGTTGAGGAGAAGAAAACATGGCACATAAGAAAGCAGGCGGTAGTTCCAGAAACGGTCGCGATTCAGAATCCAAACGTCTTGGCGTAAAGATCTATGGTGGCCAGGCCATTAGAGCCGGCAGTATCATCATTCGTCAGCGTGGCACCCGGGTACATGCCGGCGTTGGCGTTGGTTGCGGCAGGGATCACACGCTGTTTGCCCTGAGTGACGGTGTCGTCAAGTTTGAGAAGAAAGGCCCCAGGATGCGTCAGTTCGTGAGCGTGGTGCCCGCCTGATACTCGTTAAAGAAACGGAATCAAGGCAAGAAGCCTCGCCACCTGGCGGGGCTTTTTTTGTTTTGCGGTAGAATGAGCAGATGAAATTCGTAGATGAAGCCATCATCAAGGTGGAAGCAGGCGACGGCGGCAATGGCTGCGTTAGCTTCCGTCGTGAAAAATATATACCCAAGGGCGGCCCAGATGGTGGCGACGGTGGCGATGGCGGCCATGTGTTCCTGGTGGGTGATGAGGGCCTCAATACCCTGGTGGATTTCCGTCACAAGCGCCTGCATCGTGCCGAGCGCGGGCAAAACGGCATGAGCCGGCAGATGTACGGACGCAAGGGAGCCTCCCTGTATGTTCGGGTTCCCGTGGGCACCCGGATCAGGGATCTGGACACGGGTGAGATCATCGGGGAAATTCTCGCGGAAGGGCAGGAAATGCTGGTTGCCCGTGGCGGGAAACACGGCTTGGGCAATATTCACTTCAAGAGCAGTACCAACCGTGCTCCCCGGCAGGCCACCAGTGGTACGCCGGGTGAAAAGCGAAACCTCAGTCTGGAGCTCATTGTGCTTGCGGATGTAGGGTTGCTGGGGATGCCGAATGCAGGGAAATCCAGCCTGATTGCGAAGCTCTCCCATGCCCGGCCCAAGGTGGCGGACTACCCTTTTACTACCCTGTATCCCAATCTTGGTGTGGTTGATATGGGGCAGGGGCGCAGCTTTGTTATTGCTGATATTCCCGGTGTTATTGCTGGTGCGGCGGAAGGTGCGGGACTTGGCCTGCAGTTCCTCAAACATTTGTCCCGCACTCGCCTGGTGCTGCATCTGGTGGATATTGCTCCCATGGATGAGTGTGTGAATCCTGCGGAAGAAGTGCGCCAGCTGGCTGCTGAAGTCGAGAAATATGGTGGCGACCTGGCTGAGCGGGAACGATGGCTGGTGCTGACCAAAAAAGATTTGCTGCTGGATGAGGAATTTGCAGAGAAAAAACAGGCGCTGCTGGCCGATCTCGACTGGAAGGGAGCCGTGTTCTCAATCTCCTCGGTTACAGGAGAGGCCATGGACGATCTCGCCCAGGCCCTGATGCGGCATATCGAGTCTTTTGCCGATCCCGAGCAGGAAGAGGGAGAGCAGGAAGAGATTCCTTACGACCCGACCCAATCCTGATGATTAGCAGAGATGGCATCGCTGAAACCCGCCGCTGGGTCGTCAAAATCGGCAGCGCCTTGCTTACCGCAGAAGGCCAGGGGCTGGATCGCCAGGCGCTGGGTGGCTGGGTGGATCAAATGGCAGGCTGGCTGGAACAGGGCAACGAACTGGTGCTGGTTTCCTCCGGCGCGGTGGCGGAAGGCATGTGCCGCATGGGTTGGGACAAGCGCCCCGATACCCTTCACGAGTTGCAGGCTGCCGCAGCGATCGGCCAGATGGGGCTGGTGCAGGCATGGGAAAGCTGCTTCCAGCGCCGGGGTTTGCATACCGCCCAGGTGCTGGTGACCCACGATGATCTTTCCAATCGCCGCCGCTATCTGAATGCGCGCAGCACCTTGCAGACCCTGCTGGCGCTGGGTGTAGTGCCGGTGGTGAATGAAAACGATGTGGTCGCCAATGATGAATTGCGTTTTGGTGACAATGACACTCTTGCTGCGCTGGTGGCCAATCTCATCGAGGCGGATCTTTTGGTATTGCTGACAGATCAGGATGGTTTGTTTGACGCCGACCCACGCACTTCAACGGAAGCCAGCCTGATTGAACATGTACGGGTTGATGACCCTCGCCTGGACGCTTTTGCGGGTGATACGGGCAGCGGTGTTGGCAGTGGTGGCATGCTGACAAAGTTGCGTGCTGCACGACTGGCAGCCCGTTCGGGGGCGGCAACCATCATTGCTTCCGGTAAGGAAAAAGATGTCCTGCATGGTATTGCCAGGGGAAAGCAACTGGGCACATTACTGGTGCCCTCCCAGGAACCGGATGCTGCACGCAAGCGCTGGTTGGCTGCGCAGCTACAGGCGCATGGCAAGCTGATGCTCGATGCCGGTGCGGTAAAAATGCTGCGGGAATCCGGCTCCAGTTTGTTGTCTGTGGGCGTGACGGCGGTGGAAGGCCGTTTTTCCCGGGGGGAGATGGTGGTTTGTGTTGGCCCGGATGGTCGGGAAGTGGTGCGGGGACTGATCAACTACTCAGCAGACGAAGCGCGGAAAATTGCCGGAAAACCCAGTCATGATTTTGAACGGATACTGGGCTACATGGATGAAAAGGAACTGATCCACCGGGATAACCTGGTTGTCCTGTGACCTGGCTGCTGGCGTATGCCGCTCTGGGCGCTGTGGCCGGCGTGCTGGCCGGGTTGATGGGCATCGGCGGTGGTCTGGTGATTGTGCCCGGCTTGCTGTTTCTGTTTCATTTGCAGGGTTTTGAATCCTCTTTTCTCTCCCATATCGCCATTGGAAGCTCCCTGGCGATTATTGTCCCCACTGCGCTTTCTTCGCTGTGGGCGCACCACAAACGTGGCGCCATCGACTGGTCTGTCGTACTGCGGCTAACGCCAGGGCTGATGTTCGGCGCGCTGTGTGGCGCCTGGTTGGCGTCCCAATTCAGCACCGACTTGCTCAAGACCCTGTTCGGACTGTTTCTGTTGATGGTAGCTATCCAGATATTTTCAGGGCGCAACCCTGACCATGGAAAGACACGGGGGCAGGGCGCTGCTGTCTTTTTTCCCGTAGGGGCAGTGATTGGAACAGTCTCGGGACTGGTGGGCATTGGCGGCGGCACCATGACCGTGCCTTTTCTCGTCTGGCGGGGAAAGACCTTGCCCGGATCCATAGCGACTTCGGCGGCTTGTGGCCTGCCCATCGCCGTTGCCGGAACCCTGGGCTTCATGCTCATGGGAGCGGATGTGGGGGCAGGATCATCCACCGGCTTCGTGTATTGGCCTGCGGTTGTAGCCGTTGGGCTGTTTGCTGTGCTCATGGCTCCTGCTGGTGCACGGTTGGCGCACAGCCTGCCGATTCCGGTGCTGAAAAAATGGTTTGCCTTGCTGCTGGTGGTGGTAGGGGTGCGCTTGCTGATCAGCTAGTGTACTGCGTCGGAATTAAAGGAGCTTTCAGAGCCTCCCTTCGGGTGAGTCACAATGCGGCCATCTGCGGTGTCGTACTCGCTTGAAAGGGGGTGGCCCTTCCTGCGCGAGTACGCCTTGCATCTGGTCGCATTGTGACGCACTGAAAGGGCCTTTAATTCCGACGCAGTACACTAGGATCCCAAAAGTTGCCTGAAGCCCCTGTGGGCGGCGGAGTGTTTGGGTCGAGACGAAGGAAGCGGATCACCCTTCCCTGATCATCCCGAAGGGCCAGGCGATTGTCCTGTAACCGGTATGCAAACTGCTGAATCTGCCCCGTGTCAGCATCAATCAGCTGGAGACGCCCTGGCTGGATTTTCACATAGAAATTTCTGTATTGCTCCCGTGACCAGTACATGCGGGCGTAGCCCCGTTTGATCGCTAGAAGAATACGGTTTTTGCTGACCCAGGCACCTTCCAGCAGTTTGGGCTGTTGCGGCAACAGAGAAGCGCCGCCAGGTGGTGCAGGATAGGGCGACAGGTGATGTTGATAGCCAAAGGGGGTGGAGGAATATCCTATATGCCCGGAGAAGTCCTGGTAGAGACGCATCGTTTCGAACATGCCCAGCATGAAACGCATCATTTCTGCAAAGGGGCTGGCGTTGTTCCAGTTGCTGGCGCCTGCCGGCCCGATGAGCAGGAGCAGAAAGAGAACTTGTGCGGTTTTTTTCACGGAAACGACTGCTGGGCGGCTGTTGATTCGACAATTATAAAGCAATGATTAGACTCTTGAAAAAGTATGGAGTAAATTGTTTCGATTGTCCCGGAATCTGGAGGTTTAAGGCATTGACTGGAGGGAAAAATAAAGATGGAGAATCACAGGAACTGCGCCGCGCCCTTGATGAGCTGCTGGCAGAGCGAAAACAGTTGCTGGCAGTTTTTTGCCAAGCGGCAAACGCCAGCCAGGAGCATAGTGAAGAAAGTCGTACCCAGCTTTTTGCGCGCCTTTGTCAGCTATTGATGGATTATGCCGCCTTGTGGCAATTCGAGATCCATGATGTGCTGGTGCATTCTGCGGCAGAGCATTCTACTGCGGTGAAGGCGCTGGAACTGCACCAGCCCGTTATCCAGCAGGCAGCGAATAATGCCCTGGATTTCAATGATATGTTTGATATCTTTGTGCAAGAGGGAAAAACCCCCCAAATGGAATCCCGGTTGTCAGTTCTTGGTGAATCCCTGGCAAACCGTTTTGAAGCAGAAGATCAGATTGTCCTGAACCTTTGAGGAATAACCATGGCGTTGCTTGATAGCTCGATTGACAAGAATTCAGCGGCATTGCTGCAGGATGAATTGATTGTCCCAAAAAGGAAGTCCCTGCGGCTGGATACCTTTCCCAGGGGAACGGACAATGCGCGCATCGATGTGCGCCTGGAGCCATCGTTGAAAGCAGCCATTGAAGCAAATGCACGCTCTAGTATGGCCCGGCATATGCGTACATGGCACCTGTCTGCAAGCAGCGAACTACTGGGTGAAGAGGAGGCGGCGGCCGAGCAGTTCCAGAAGGTGTTCAACAAGCTAAGCATCGTCACAGCGCAAAAGGCCAGAAAATCTTCCCGAAGAGAAGTGTATCAGCTGTTTATCCTTTCCGTGGTAAAGCAGATCTATCTGAGCGTGGATCAGCAATTGCGGGAATGCAGGGAAGATTTTGACGAGGATTCGCTCCTTGGTGAGACTTCTGCCAGTGGTCGGGTTTCCCGGCACGAAAAACTGTGGCGTTTCAGCCGGCACCAGTCCATGTTGCGCTATCTTGTGAGCCGTGAGCTCATTGAGCAGCTCCACAGTATGGAGCTGGTGGGTCGCAAACAGCGGAAAAGTGTGCTTGCCCTGTCATGGCCGGTTGCAGAGGAAATGCTGTTCAACCCCTTGTTGCAGCTGAGTGATTTGAGCGATGAAGCAGCCTTTATCGAGATCTATCCCTTCCTGCTGATTAAGCCCAAGATGTTCAGAAATTTTGAGCGGCTGGTGCTGGACGTATTCTGTCACTGGCTGCCGGACTGCCCGGTGCGACGGTTGTCGGAGCAGCAGAATGATGATCTGAATACATTGCAGCTGCGCCGGGACAAAGGGGATTTTCCTGCCTATGCCCAGGTGGAGGCCTATCTGCGCGCAATCATGTCCCAATCCGAATACCAGCGGGCGGAAAACAGCTGGTTCGATGATCCCAGGAACCTGTCATGGCTGCTGGGAGGAGATGGGGACAAAGGGCGGCCTGGTTTCTGGGATGAGGAACGCTGGCATGGCTTCCAGGACAATTTGCTGCAGGAGCTGGAAAAAGCTTTCCATAGAAACGGCCTGCTGGAAATGATTTTTGCCAGCGCCATGGTGCCTGACCTGTATCGCAGCCTTGGGCGCAAAGGTGCGTTACGCCTTCTTTACGAATACCTGCTTGACGGGCGCAGCAAAAAGGAATTGCTGCCGATATTGCAGCAATTCAAGGATATTTCAGACCTGGATCTCTATGTTGAGCGTATGGATGTGGTGCGCAGGGAAATCAAGCAGGCCACCCCCGGTCAGCGCAGAAACTGGCTGATCAAGGTGCTGGAAGGCTACGCAAACCTGCGGCGGGATCTGAAGCTGTCCTGGGAGATGTACCGGGCCATGGATCTGATCCACCTTTTGGAGAAGCCCAAAGATTTGGCATTGTCCCGGGCAAACGCGTTGTTGCAGGAGTTTTCCCTGCAGCAGGAAGAGGAGGCGCCCGAGGTCAACGGACATGTTATTCTCAAGGCCGATCTGCGAGGTTCGACGGAACTGACCGCCACCATGATTAGGGAGGGATTAAACCCGGCAGCCTATTTCAGCCAGAATCTGTTTGATCCCATCAATACCTTGTTGCAGAAATATGGCGCCGAGAAGGTGTTTGTCGAAGGCGATGCGGTCATTCTCATGATCCTGGATCAATCCAGCCCCCCCTCCCAGGTAGTAGCAAGAGCCTGTGGGCTGGCGTACGATATCATCGATCTCGTTATGCAACGAAATCGGGAAAGCCGGCAGATGGAGCTTCCTGAGCTGGAGCTGGGGATAGGGGTTTCCTATGTGGCCGAAGCGCCTTGCTATTTGTTTGACGCAGGGCGTAAAATAACCATTTCCCCTGCTATTAACAGGGCTGATCGTCTCTCTTCCTGCACAGGACGTGATTTTATCGGATTTGGCGAAGAGCGGGCTTGGGGCGTGGAGGTCATCAAGGTCGAACAGATTGCCAACAGTGTCTCAGGAGAAAGCCAATATTGCCGTTACAATGTGAATGGCATAGAACTGGATCTACCCGCATTCCAGCATCTGACAGAAGAGATGGTGTTGAAGAAGATAAAGGCATCCAGCTATGGGAAAGATACCGGCGATCATTATTATGTTGGTCGATTTCCTGATCTTTCCGGAAAAACCCGATGGCAGGTATTGCGCCAGAGTATGGTCAAATACTGGGATGGAGGAAAGCTTCTGGCTCCTTCAGCGAAGAGTGGGGAAAGTTTTTACGAACTGGTTACAGATCCAGAAATACTAGGCCGGACACGGGAAAAGTTATCCGGTCGAAATTGAATTAGTTGCTCCTGTTCGGGACTGAGATGGAGCATCGGGATGCTGCTATGTATGCCTGTAAGCATAAACTACACCGTGTAAAAACAATGCTGCGTGCGCAATTGAGCGTTCGTGGCGCCAACACCCAGTCAGTCCTTATTGAACAAATCTCGGAAGCCGGACTGGATTTCTTGTGTGATGCCGGTGCGCAATGCCGGATCATGCCCGAAGAGCGAAAAATGCCCGGCCCGGTTTTTGGCGTGTATGTGGACATCGTGTTCCGGCTGCCCAATTCCGACCGGGAGCTGCAGACGCGATGTCAGGTGCTGTTCTGTCATCGTCTTTCTCAAAACAGCTACCGGTTTGGTTGCGAATTTCATCAACTCGCCGATGCGAATCAGGAATTGTTGCAGGAGTTTCTGCAGCAGGCAGAGATTGAACTAGTTTCCTGATTGGCCCGGAAGGCGGCTATAAAGCTGTACTGTCAGTGGCCTCTGTTTGGGCGGTCTTCTCCGCCTCGGTTCCCAGTATCGGCAGCATCCGCTCTGACAGCCGCGTAAGCTTGCGTTTCAGGCGGTGGTCATAAATTGCGGCGTAGGTAAATACCCGCTTTACATAGCCTTTTGTCTCATTGAAAGGGATCAATTCTACCCAGATATCAGCAGGCAGGCGGGATTTTGGCAGCCAGCGTTTTACCCTGTGCGGGCCTGCATTGTAGGCGGCAGTCGCCAGCACCGGGTTTTCTCCAAGAGTGGACAGCACATATGCGAGGTAGGTGGTTCCTAGTTCAATATTGATTTTTGGAGAAATCAGATCTCTGTGCCTGGGTGATTTCTTTTTCTTTAGCAGTTTCTTCGATACATATTTGGCGGTAGCCGGCATGAGCTGCATCAGTCCCACGGCACCTGCAAAAGAGCGCACACTGGCATTGAATGCGCTTTCCTGTCGGATTACGCCGTAAACCCAGGAAATGTCCAGCTTGTTTTTCTTCGCGTAGTGCTGCACATCCGGTTTGTGCTCCAGGGGGAATCGCAGTTCCAGATCATCCCAGAAACCAGATTTGGCCAGGGTGAAGATTGCCTGATCATGCCAGTCCCATGATTGCGCCAACTCGGCAGCGGCAATGTATTCCTCCGTGCTGAGGTCACGGGTGGCGAAGCGCCATTCACGGCGGGCATCCACCCAGCGGTTCAGCGCCAGCAGTTCCCTGGTTCTGGCTACCGCCGGATCATTACTGATTGCCGTAGCAATATCTTTTTCCACAATACCCTTTCCCGGAGCAAACCGATAGGTTTCGCCAATCCGATCGGCGGCGAGAAAACCGTAGTAGCTGCGCTCGCTGACCAGTTCGCTATACAGCGCGTTCGCCTGGGATTGCTGGCGGGTCTGTTCCAGCGCCCGCGCCAGCCAGTACCGCCAGCGTTCGCTCTGCTGCTCTTTCTGCGGCATTTGGCCGATTCTGGAGATCACCTGGCTCCAGTCGCTATGGAGCAGGGCGGATTCGACCAGCGCTTCCTGGAGCTTGCTGTCATGGCCGCAGGGCTGAAGAGCGGACATGAAATCAGCGGCAACCGGATCTTCATTGCGTGTCAGCCACAGTGCGAGCTTGCGATTGACCAGATGCTGATTCAGGGTGGAAATGGCAAAGTGCTGTTGCAGTTTATTCCAGTAGCTCAACGCCGCCAGAGGGTTCTTTCTGATTTGCCGGTAGGCGGCATCCACCAGGATTTCCTGACGCTGAGGGTGCTCTTTCTTCAGTGTCGGATCTGTAAAGACCAGGGCAGGCTTGCCATGTACCTTGATCCAGGTGTTTACCCAGGGGCGATCCTTGGCGGGAAGGGATTTCTTCAAATAGCGGGCAAGTTTGATCTGTCCCTTGTCCATGGCCAGAGCAATGCGTTGCCAGACCAGCCTGGTGGTCAGCAGACCGGCTTCACGCCAGGACTTGAATACCGGGTCACAGGCTTTTGGTCTTGATTTTCCGTGCAGCCATATAGGCTCAACCTGTGAAAAAGCGCGTTTTTTCTCGCCGGTGTAAATCAGCGCCTGCAAATAGTGGCACTGGCGACTGATGTTGGATTGCGGGGTATAGAACCGTATGTAGCTCTTCCAGTCCTGGCGATTGGCCAGTACATTCAGCCAGCGGGCGCGCAGCAAGGCTGCCAGTGGCGTATGCTCATTCTTTTCGAGAAAATCAGCGACTTCCTGGTTTTTTACTGTTCCCAGCCTGTGCTTGAGCCGGGCGTATTCCAGATAGGGATAAAGAGGATAGTTGCGCAGCAGGGAATCCATATTGCCAGGCAGGGTTTTGCCTGCCGCTGCGATTTTCTCCGCACCCAGAAACAGCTTGCGCTGCGCTTCCTGGGCGATAGTGCCGGCACTGGCGTTTGCTGCCAGCAACAGTATTCCAGCCAGGGTGATATCGATTATTCTGTGCCGGGCAATCATTGTTTCACTCCAGGGTCTGTCAACACTAATCCAATAGACTTTGCCGGGGCAATTTTTTCACCCAGCAAGGCTGAATGAGTGAAGTATAGTGGCGCTATATGAACGAATGATAACGCTGCTGGGTGGAAAATAGCCCCAGCCCTACGGGTTGCGCCTGAAAAAGCACCACTCGGCGTTGCTCGTCGTTCATTTGGAGTAGCCAAATCCCCCTCCTTGCGCCTTGGTTGGCGCTTTTTCAGGTGCAACAAGAGCCCATTGGATTAGTGTTAACAGACCCTAAGCACTATACCGTGTTCCTGTAGTGCGTTATCCCTGTCGCCCGTCTGTGAATATGTACGGTCCGCATAGGCTACAATCTTCTCAATTCTGGATCCATGAGTTCAGGATCAATTATAGACAGTATTGTTTTTGGAGTTGTGAAATGGCAGACAATAACAGCATGGAAGAGGAAATGACACTCAATAGCGGTATAGCCGCTTTCGAAGCGAAGCATTTTGTGCGCGCAGCCCAATTGCTGGAGCCCCTGGCGGATGCGGGCAATGCAGAAGCGCAATACCGGGTCGCCATCATGGCCCAGAACGGCTTGGGCACGGTGCAAAACCAGGCTCGCGCATATGAGCATATGAAGGCGGCGGCGGAAGCAGGCCTGCCTTTTGCTCAGCATGGGCTGGGGTTCATGTATCTGCAAGGGGAATGCGTGGACAAGAATGGAGAAAAGGCGCTGCAGTGGTTCATGTGCGGCGCCGAGCAGGGGCTGCAAGGCTCCATGACCACCATCGCCATGATGTATCAGGACGGCAATGGCGTAGATGCCGACCCGGTAAAAGCCCGGGAGTGGTTCCACAAGGCCGGATTTGATGAGATGTGAATCACCGGTTCCGCAAGTCTGGATTCCTGGGGAGTATCCGGACTAACCCTGGCGGCGCTTGCGTACGGCTTCCGCAAGCAGTTCCAGCAGGGGAGTGCTGTCTTCCCACGCCAGACAGGCGTCGGTAATGCTCTGTCCGAAGGTAAGCGGTTTGCCCTGCGTCAACGGCTGATTTCCACCCACGAGATGGCTTTCGATCATGGCGCCGACGATGCGCAGGTCGCCCCTCGCCACTTGCCCGGCTACGTCCCGGCCCACATCGATTTGTTTTTTGAACTGTTTGTGGCTGTTGGCGTGGCTGAAATCGACCATTAGCCGCGGCGTCAGCCCGGCCTTCTCCATTTCCTCCGCAGCGAGGTTTACGGATTCGGCATCATAGTTCGGCCGTTTGCCGCCGCGCAGGATGATATGGGTGTCGTTGTTGCCGGCGGTGCTGAAAATGGCGGAATGCCCCTCTTTGGTCATGGACATGAAGACATGCGGGCGTTCCGCTGCGCGCATGGCGTCCACGGCCACGCGCATGGTGCCGTCGGTGCCGTTCTTGAATCCCACCGGGCAGGACAGGCCGGAGGCCAGCTCCCGGTGTCCCTGGCTTTCCGTGGTGCGGGCGCCGATGGCGCCCCAGCTGACCAGGTCAGCCACATATTGCGGTGATATCAGGTCCAGGAATTCCGTACCGGCCGGCAGCCCCGTGTCGTTGATGTCCACCAGCAGCTTCCGTGCCAGCTCCAGCCCCTTGTTGATCTTGAAGGAGTTGTCCAGGTTCGGGTCGTTGATCAGGCCTTTCCAGCCCACGGTGGTGCGGGGCTTTTCAAAATATACGCGCATGACGATGAGCAAATCATCCGCCAGTTGTTTTTTTACTGCCAGGAGGCGGCTTGCGTATTCCATGGCCGCTTCCGGATCATGCACGGAGCAGGGGCCGATAACCACGAGCAGGCGATCATCCTCGCCGTGGAGAATGCGATGGATCTGCTGGCGGGTTTCAAAAACGGTTTTTGCCGCCGTTTGCGTAATGGGCAAACGCTCATGCAGGGCTGCGGCGGGGATTACTTCCTGGGTGCCGCGAATGCGCAGATTGTCTGTCTTGTATTCTTGCATGAGTGTTGTTTCCGGCCTTGAAACAGCCAATTATAGCCTTTTGCGGGTAACAGACTCAATACAAGTGACAGGCAACCTGGTGAATGTTTCCATCATCATGGATGTTCTTCAGCGCCGGCATGGCGTTTGCGCATTGCGCCATGGCCTCGGGGCAGCGGGTGCGGAAGGGGCAGCCGGAAGGCGGGTTCAGGGGGGATGGCACGTCACCCTGGAGAATGGTGCGGTGGGTTCTGGCGTCCGGATCCGGGCTGGGAATAGCGGACAACAGTGCCTTGGTGTAGGGGTGTCGGGGTTCCTTGTACAGATCCGTGGAGGAAGCCACTTCCACCAGCTTGCCCAGGTACATGACGCCGATTTCGTGGCTGATGTGCTGCACTACCGCCAGATCGTGGGAAATAAACAGGAAGGAAATATGCAGCTCCCGCTGCAGGCGCGCAATCAGGTTCAGCACCTGGGATTGCACGGATACATCCAGGGCGGAAACGGCCTCGTCGGCGACGATGAATTTGGGGTCCAGGGTCAGGGCGCGGGCGATACCGATGCGCTGACGCTGGCCGCCGGAAAACTCATGGGGATAGCGGTGCAGCACGTTGGGGCGCATGCCCACGATGTCCAGCAGCTCCAGCACCTTTTTCCTGCGTGATGCGGCGTCGCCAATGTGGTGGGTCTCCAGGGGTTCCAGCAGGGTTTGCATTACCGTGCGCCGCGGGGAGAGTGAGGCGTAGGGATCCTGAAAAATGATCTGCATGTCCTTGCGGTGCGCCACCAGTTCCTTGCTGCCCAGTGCAGTGATGTTGGTGTCTCCCAGCTTTACTTCGCCGGCGGTGGGTTCGTGCAGGCGCAGAATTGCGCGCCCCAGGGTGGATTTTCCGCAGCCGGATTCGCCTACCAGACCGAAGGTATGGCCCTTCGGTATGGAGAAGCTCACATCGTCCACCGCCTTGAGCTGTCCCACCACGCGGCGAAAGAAGCCCCCCTTGATGGGGAAGTGTTTCTTCAGGTTTTTGACTTCGAGTAGTGTGCTCATGGCTCAGGGCTCGATGGGGTGGTAGCAGGCGACGGCATTTTCATCGCTCCAGATCAGCGGCGGTTCCTGCCTGTGGCATTGTTCGTCCGCCCGGTAACAGCGATCCACGAAACGGCAGCCGGCGGGCAGATGCAACAGATCGGGAACCGTGCCGGGGATGGTGGGCAGTTCGTCCAGCTTGTTTTCACGAATGCGCGGGATGGATTTGAGCAAGCCTTCCGAATAGGGGTGATGGGGCGTCTTGAACAGAGATTGCACCGGGGCTTCCTCGGCCACTCTCCCCGCATACATGACCACCGCCCGGCTGCAGGTTTGTGCCACCACGCCCAGGTCGTGGGTGACCAGCACCACGGACGTGCCCAGCTCTTCCTGCAGTTTGTTCATCTGTTCCAGCACCTGGGCCTGGGTGGTTACATCCAGGGCGGTGGTGGGTTCGTCCGCCAGCAGCAGCTTGGGGTTGCAGGACAGGGCCATGCCGATCATCACCCGCTGGCGCATGCCGCCGGACATCTGGTGAGGATACTCGTCGATGCGTTTTTCCGGCGAGGGAATGCCCACCAGTTCCAGCATTTCAATGGCGCGGCTTCGGGCCTGTTTGCGGTTCATGCCCTGATGGCGCATGAGCACGTCGGTCATTTGCGTGGCGATGGTGAACACCGGGTTGAGGGCGGTCATGGGCTCCTGGAAGATCATGGAGATCTCCTTGCCGCGGATATGCCGGTATTCCGATTCGGGCAGGCCCACCAGCTCCCGGCCTTCCAGTTTGATGCTGCCGTTGGTGATGCGTCCCGGTGGTGAGGGGATGAGTCCCAGGATGGCCAGGGAGGTGACGGATTTGCCGCAGCCGGATTCGCCCACCAGCCCCAGGGTCTCGCCGGGCATGATATCGAAGCTCACCCCGTCGATGGCGCGCACAATGCCCCGCTGGGTGGAGAACTCGATAACCAGGTCTTTTACGCTGAGCAGGGGGGCGGTCATTGGACGCTCCTCCAGCACCACGTCAGGTGCAATCCGGATGCGGCGCGGAATTCCCGCGACAGCGTAGGTTGGGCAAAGGCCTTCAGGCCGTGCCCAACACAAACGCCGCTGTCGGGCACGCTGTGCTTTGCCCGACCTGCCCGGCTCCGGTTCTGCTCCTGGAGCTGTAGCCCGCAGCCCGTATTGCGCTGCATTTTATGAGGCCTACCTGCGTGAAGCATTTTCATGCGCTCACCTTCTTCGGGTCAAGAGCATCCTGCAGGGAGTCGGAAAACATGTTGAACGCCATCACCAGCACGAACAGGAAGGTGGAGGCGGTAAGGAAGTTGGAATAGTGCCCGGCCTGCACCTCCTGGGTGGATTCGGCGATCATCAGCCCCCAGGAAACCCCGTCCACCACCCCCAACCCCAGGAAGCTCAATATGACCTCGGACTTGATGGCGCTGACAAACACGATGGTGGCCTGCACCAGCAGGATATGGTAGGTGTTGGGCATGATGTGACGGAAAATGATCTTGTTCCGGGGCAGGCCGATGGCGCGGGCGGCCTCTACGAACTCAAAGTTTTTCAGCTTGATCACTTCACCGCGCACCAGACGGGAGGTGGTGGTCCAAAAGGTGGCGATCATGGCAATGTGCATGGAGTAGGGGTAGCCTTGCAGGGCAAAGGCGATGGCGGCCACGAACAGATAAAACGGAATCGAGTCCAGTACGCCCATCAGCCACAGGATCAATTCATCCACCCAGCTGTTGGCAAAATAGCCGGACAGGGCGCCCAGTATGCCGCCGAGAATGGTGGACAATATGGCCACCACCATGCCTACCTCAAAAGCCGTCTTGGTGCTGTAGATGGCGCGCTGGAATATGTCCTGGCCGATGATGTTGGTGCCCAGCCAGTGTTCGGCGCCGGGTTTCGCCCACATGGGGCCTTCGATAGCGCTCCAGTGCTGTCCCCACAGCCCCATCCATACGCCCAGGGCGATGACGAAGAAGAACAGCACCACGCCCAGGGAGATCATGCCGGTGCGGTCACGGCGGAACTTGTACAGCGCCTTGCCCCACAGGGATTCGCTTTCCCTGGGCAATGTTGTGCTCTCGGTCAGGGTATTCATTTCAGCGACACTCGCGGATCGACCAGCTTGTAGAAAATATCATTCAGGATCAGCACAACCACGAACAGCACCGCGGTGATGCCCACCACTGCCTTGAGTATGGGTTGGTCGCCCGAGGTGATGGCGTCGTAGGTGACAAGGCCCACGCCGGGGATGCCGAAATAGCTCTCCAGCAGCAAGGAGCCGGAGATCACCACCAGGGGGATGGAGAACATGATGCGGGTGATGATGGGAATCATGGCGTTCTTCAGGATATGCTTGAACAGCAGCTCTCCCGGTGGTGTGCCGAAGGCCTTGGCGGTGCGCACATGATCCCGGCCCATTTCCTCGACGATCACCGCCCGGTAGAAACGGGTGTTGTAGCCCAGCGACACGAATACGGTTGCCAGGGTGGGCACGGTGACATAGTGTAGATAGTCCCAGAAGTTGTACACGTTCCAGCCGCGCACCGGAAACCAGCCCAGACCATCATTGGAGGAAAGCAGGATCTGAAAGGCGATGATAACGATGAGGAAACTCACGCTCATGCCCACTACCGAGCCGCCCATGATGAATTTGTCCAGCCAGCGGCCCCGGTGGTAGGCCGCCACCAGCGCCAGGGCGATACCCAGCAGGTTGCCCAGGACAAAGCCGGGCGTGATCAGCGCCAGGGAAATGGGCACGGTGCGCTTGAGAATGCTGCTGACCCGCTCGCCGGTGGAGTCGGAATAGCCGAAATCGAAGGTCACCAGCTCCTTCATGTATTCCAGGTAGCGGCTGACGAAAGGTTTGTCGTAACCCAGTTGATGGCGGATTTCCTGGATCTGTTCCTCCGTAGCGTTCTTACCCAGCAGCTCATAGGTCTTGTCCGGGCCGAAATACACCATGAGCAGGAAACTGATCAGGGTCACGCCGACGATCAGGGGAATGCCGGTAATAAACTTGCGCAGGGCGTATTGCAGCATTTCCATGGTTATTTCTGCGCCTCTTTCACGTCCACATACTTGAGATGGAATCCGCCTACGATGTCTTCGTTCGGAAAGCTCACGACGTCCTTGTGCCACATAAAGATCCGTGTGCGTGAAAGCCCAGAGACAATGGCGCATGAGTCAATCACGATCTGATTCATTTTGCGGTATAACCTGGTGCGTTCGGGAGACGGCTGCATCACCGACGTAAGTTCATACAGGCGGTTGAACTCGGGGTCATTGAAGTTGGTGCTGTTGGAGCCAGGAGCGCCATTGGGGCCGTAAAAGAGTTGCAGGGTGTTTTCCGCGTCGGGATAATCCAGCGCCCAAGCCATGCCAATGATCTTGATTTTTGCCTGCTTGATAGCTTTGTTGTAGTCGCCAAAGGAAGCAAAGGAGTTAAAAACAACCTTCTCCTTGGGATAACCGATCTTCATCAGCCAGCCCCGGTACTGCTCAAAAAACTGGCGGTGCTCCACACCGGCAACTGCGCCGTAATCCAGTGTGGGTAGGTTGTCGGCTGTCCAGCCTGCTTCCTGTAACAGTTTTTGGCCTCTTTCGGGGTTGTATTCCAAGGATGCTCTGGACAGATCTGGGTCGTATTCCGGTACCACAGGGGGAATGATGCCAGGGAAGATAAAGCCGATATCGGAATAAAAAGTCCGGTTGCGCTCTTCCCAGTCGAAGGCATAGCGGATGGCGCAACGCAGGGCGTGGTTCATTTTCTCCCGCTGGGGATCGGGGTTGTAGCCGATTTCCGGGTCGCGCATGTTGAATGTACTGAAAACAAAGGCGTTTTCTATGCCTCCGATCATGAAAAAACGCTGTGCATACTCTGGCTTCATGATCAGCTTGGGTTTTTTCTCCGATAGCACGTCATCCAACAGTTCCTTGGGGATTTCCGCGTACTGGATCTCGTTGCCCTTGGTGAAGGAATTCCAGCGCGACAGGGATTCTTTGACGAAGTGGATTTCCAGGCGATCCACCAGGGGCGGAATCTTGCCTTCGATTTCCTGAATGCCGTATTGGCCATGGACAGCTTCATCATAGCCTTCGTAAGCCAGATCAATGGGCTCCTGTCTGAACTTGGGATTTCTCACCAGCACCACGCCCACGGAATCGAAGCGCTGTAGCCGGAAGGGGCCGGAACCCACGGGGCGCACGGAAAACTCCCGGCCATAGTGTTCCACGGCTTCTTTGGGCACGACGGCGGCATAGCCCTGGGCCAGGGTGTGAACCAGCTGGGGAAAGGGCTTGTTGAGAATGATTTGTATGGTGTAGCGGTCCAGGGCTTTCAGGCCTTCCACTTCCTCGTCATAGTCTGAACCGGCCTTTTTCCATTCCGCCATGCCCTTGATGCGCCCGGCCCAGAACCAGCTTCCCTGGGAACGGGTCTTGGGATCGAAATGGCGCTTCAGGGAATAGACAAAATCAGCAGCGGTCACTTCCCGGCCCTTGCCGTTGGGGAAGGCGGGGTCGTCAGTAAACTCCACGCCTTCTTTGATGCGAATGGTGTAGGTCAGGCCGTCCGCCGAGACTTCCGGCAAGTCCACTGCCAGGTTGGGCTTGACCTGGTAGGGGCGCGCCAGGTATTTGTAGGAATACAAGGTGTCGTAGATATTTACCACCACATGGTTGGCGTATGTGGTAGCGGCTTGAACGGGATCCAGGCTGGTGGGAGCGCCCTTCAGGGAATGCCGGTAGATCTTCATGCCGTTGGTGTCCGGTCCGTCGGAGCAGCCTCCTGCGAGAAGGATGGAAAGCAGGATCAGCAAGCCGGAAATTCGTTTGGACATGAAGTGTCTGAAAACCATGAGGAATCATCGAGTGGGCGAGTATAGCGGTTTCTGCAGCAGTGGAAAATTACTTTTCTTTGCGGAATTGCGGCTGACATCAGTGCCGTAGTATGGCGGGAAACTCCCGGCGCAATAATGCTAAAATACCCTGCTATGTCTTTACAATACGATTTGCACAGCCATTCTACGGTATCTGATGGCACCTTGCGTCCCGCCGAGCTGGTGGCGCTGGCGGCGGCTTCCGGGGTGGATGTGCTGGCCCTTACCGATCATGACAATGTATCGGGTGTGGCAGAAGCCGGGGCAGCAGCCCGGGAACAGGGGATACGGATCATCCCCGGCGTGGAAATATCCGTAAACTGGAACGGCCATACCGTGCATATCCTTGGTTTGCAGATCGATCCGGAAAACGCCGCCCTGCTCCAGGGGCTACAGGGACTTTGTGAATATCGCCGCTGGCGGGCGCAGGAAATCGGGCGAAAACTGGAGAAAAAAGGTATTTCAGGTGCCTATGAAGGTGCTTGCGAGCTGGCGACAGGGGCGCTGGTGGGAAGGCTGCATTTTGCGCGCTTTCTGGTGCAACACGGCCATGCCCGGGATGTGAAGGATGTTTTTCGCAACTACCTGGTGACGGGCAAGCCAGGTTATGTGCGCGGGGAATGGGCGCCCCTGGAGGACGCCATGGGCTGGATTCTTGGCGCAGGTGGTCTGGCGGTGATCGCCCATCCGGCGCGGTATAAGATGACCCGGGGCAAGCTGCGGCGGCTCATCGGCGAGTTCCGGGAGCTGGGTGGTCGGGGGCTGGAAGTGGTATCCGGCAGCCACAGCAGGGACGAGTACTTCACCATGGCCAGACATGCCCAGGACTTTGGTTTGCTGGCGTCAGCCGGCTCGGACTATCACGGCCCGGACAACCCCTGGATCAGTCTGGGCAATTTGCCGGATCTGCCGCCGGGTTGCGATCCGGTGTGGAACTCTTTTTGATATGGCGCAGTTTTTTCAGATTCATCCCGAAAACCCCCAGCAACGGCTTGTGCATCAGGCGGTGGAGATTCTGCGCGACGGCGGGGTCATTATCTATCCTACGGATTCCAGTTACGCCATCGGCTGCCGGGTGGGGGACAAAGCGGCCATGGACCGTATCCGCCGGATTCGCCGCCTGGACGACAAGCACAATTTCACCCTGGTATGCCGGGATTTGTCGGAGATTTCCCTGTATACCAAGCTCGATAACCAGCAGTACCGCCTGATCAAGAGCCTCACCCCGGGGCCTTACACCTTCATATTAAAGGCGACCAAGCAGGTGCCCAAGCGCCTCATGCACCCCAAACGCAAGACCATCGGCATTCGTATTCCGGACAACCGCATCGCCCTGGCCCTGCTGGACGAGCTGAATGAACCGATTTTGAGCAGTACCCTGATCTTGCCTGGTGAGGAGCTGCCGATGATGGATCCCTATGACATGAAACAGACCCTCGAAAGCCAGGTCGATCTGATCATCGATGGCGGTTACTGCGGCTATGACCCCACCACGGTTGTGGTAATGGAAGACGACGAGCCCTGGGTAGCCCGGCATGGCAAGGGTGATGCTTCCTTGTTCGAATGATCTTCCCGCCACGTTTCCGGATATAATCACTTTATGCAAGAACTTACCTTGATTCAACAACTGGCGGTATTCGTGCTGCCGTTGATTTTTGCCATCACCGTACACGAGAGCGCCCATGGCTGGGTGGCGGACAAGTTGGGCGACCATACGGCGCGATCCATGGGGCGGGTGACCCTCAACCCTATTCCCCACATCGATCCTGTAGGCACCATCGTCGTGCCCCTGGCGCTGTATGCCCTGACGACCCTGTCTGGCGGCGGCGGACTGATTTTCGGCTGGGCCAAGCCGGTGCCCATCAACCCGCGGAATTTCAGCAACTACCGGCGGGATACGGCGCTGACTGCGGTAGCCGGGCCGGTGTCCAATTTCATCATGCTGTTGCTGTGGGCCATGGTGCTGCGCCTGAGCATGGGGCTGGAGAACAGCGCCGGGTGGGTTGCCGAGCCCCTGGCCTATATGGCCGTGGGTGGAATCCTCATCAACACTATTCTCATGGTGCTGAATCTGCTGCCCATATTGCCCCTGGACGGGGGGCGGGTGTTGGCCTCTTTGTTACCGCCCCGCCTGTCCTATTCCTATGCGAAACTGGAACCTTGGGGCTTGTTCATCCTTATCGGACTGATGGTGACAGGCATACTCTGGCCATTGATGAGCCCCATGCTGCAGTTCGTGCAGACCCTGGCATATTCCATCGCGGGACTTATGTAGAAGTCGTGCCGAACCTTATCAACTAAACAGATTTAATCAGGACATTCATGGAAACTGTAGCATCGCAACATTCCCGCGTACTTTCCGGCATGCGCCCTACCGGCCGCCTGCATCTGGGGCACTATCACGGGGTACTGAAAAACTGGGTGGAATTGCAACATGAGTACCAGTGCTTCTTTTTTGTCGCCGACTGGCATGCGCTGACCACTCACTACGATGATCCCTCCATCATTCCGGAAAGCGTCTGGGATATGGTTATCGACTGGCTGGCCGCCGGTGTAAATCCTGGCGAAGCGACCCTGTTCATCCAGTCCCGGGTGCCGGAGCATGCCGAACTGCATTTGCTGCTGTCCATGCTCACGCCCCTGGGCTGGTTGGAGCGTGCGCCGAGCTACAAGGATCAGCAGGAAAAGCTCAAGGAAAAAGATTTGGCTACCTACGGCTTTCTCGGTTATCCGTTGCTGCAGGCAGCAGACATTCTCATCTACCGCGCCGGCATCGTACCCGTGGGGGAAGATCAGGTGGCTCATGTGGAACTGACCCGGGAGATCGCCCGGCGCTTCAACCACCTGTACGGTCGCGAGGCAGACTTTGAGCTGCGGGCGGAAGAGGCGGTGAAGAAGATGGGCAAGAAGAACGCCCGCCTCTACGCCAGCTACCGCAAGGCCTGGCAGGAACAGGGAGATGACGAGGCGCTGGCGGCGGCTCGCGCCCTGCTGGAATCCCAGCAGAATATCAATCTCAGCGACCGGGATCGTCTGTTCGGCTATCTGGAGGGAGGTGGCAAGGTGATCCTGCCCGAACCCCAGGCATTGCTCACCAAGGTTCCTAAAATGCCGGGGCTGGACGGGCAGAAAATGTCCAAGTCCTACGGCAACACCATTCCCCTGAATGCCAAACCGGAACAGCTGGAGCAGCAATTGCGCACCATGCCCACGGATCCGGCCCGGGTGCGGCGTACCGATCCCGGTGATCCTGCCAAGTGCCCCGTGTGGGAGTTCCATGAAATCTACTCCGACGACACGGTGAAGAGGTGGGTCAGGGAAGGCTGCCGCAGCGCCGGCATCGGCTGTATCGAATGCAAACAGCCGGTCATCGATGCGGTGTTGGCGGAGCTCAGACCCATACAGGAGCGGGCGGTGGAATATGAAAACGATCCCGGCCTGGTGCGCAACATCATCAACGAGGGCTGTGAAAAGGCCCGCGATGAGGCCCGTGATACCATGGACGAAGTGCGCCACGTCATGTCTCTGGAATATCGATGAATACCGCTGATACCGCCATCGGTCAAGGATCTGCCGCCGAGTCCGTTCCCCGGCAGGAGGAAATGCCCTTTGCGGTAGTGGAAGGCCAGCCCCAGTATCAGCTGCCCAAGGATCTTTACATCCCGCCGGATGCCCTGGAGGTTTTTCTCGATGCCTTCGAGGGACCGCTGGATCTGCTTTTGTACCTGATCAAGCGCCAGAACCTGGATATCCTGAATATTCCCCTAGCGAAAATCACCCAGCAGTACATGGAATATATCGACCTGATGAAAGAGCTGCGCCTGGAGCTGGCAGCGGAGTACCTGGTGATGGCGGCGATGTTGGCAGAGATCAAATCCCGCATGCTCCTGCCCCGGCCTGTTTCCGAAGAGGAAGAGGGAGAGGATCCCCGCGCTGAACTGATCAGGCGTTTGCAGGAATATGAGCGTTTCAAGCAGGCGGCGGAAGACCTGCATGACATGCCCCAGCTGGGAAGAGATGTTTTTCCCGTGCGCGTGGAAGTGCCGGACAAACATACCAGGCAGGAGCCACCGCCCCTGGAGCTGAAAGAGCTTTTGCTGGCGCTGAAAGAGGTATTGCAGCGGGCAGACATGTTCAGCAACCACCACATCACCCGCGAACCCCTGTCTCTGCGGGAACGCATGAGCCGGGTGCTGGAATCGGTGAGCACGGATCGTTTCGTTGATTTTCACGATCTTTTCGACATCACCGAAGGCCGTGATGGCGTGGTCGTCACCTTCATGGCCATTCTGGAACTGCTCAAACAAACCCTGATTGAAATGGTGCAAAGCGAAACTTTTGGCCCCATCCATGTGAAAGCCCATGGAGTGAGTGAGGCATGAATCCCAGCGACAATTTGAAACAAATCGTGGAAGCAGCCCTGCTTGCTTCCGGCAAGGCCATGACTCTGGGCAAGCTGCTGGAGCTGTTCGATGAAATGGAACAGCCGGAGAAAAAGGAGCTGCAAGCCGTGCTGCAGGAACTGAACGAAGACTACGCGAACCGGGGTATCGAGATAAAGGAGGTCGCTTCCGGCTGGCGCATCCAGGTTAGCAGGGAATGCGCACCCTGGGTTTCCCGGTTGTGGGAAGAGAAGCCGGGCCGTTACTCCCGCGCCTTGATGGAAACCCTGGCCCTGATCGCCTATCGTCAGCCCATTACCCGGGGTGAGATCGAGGATATCCGTGGCGTCAGCGTTAGCACCCACATCATGCGTACCCTGCTGGAGCGCGAATGGGTGCGGGTGGTGGGGCAGCGGGATGTGCCGGGTAAACCCTCTCTGTACGGCACCACGCGGGAATTTCTGGATTATTTCGGGCTCAAATCCCTGGATGAATTGCCCACCCTTGCAGAGATTCGTGATCTTGATGTGATCAACGAAGAGCTGAACCTGCAAGAGCCGAATGCGGGGGCAACGAATGACGCTGCCGCTGAAGAACAGAACACAAGTGACGATCTGCAGCACGAATCGGCAGATCCGCAAGCACAAGAAACAGCGCCGGAAGAACCATCCCCTCAGACGGATCCGGAAGCAGAACAAAATACACTAACCGCAGCAGATACGGATACTGATGAAAAACAAACCTGAAATCCAGGGAGAACGCCTGCAGAAAATGCTGGCGAATGTCGGCATGGGATCCCGCCGACAAATCGAAGGCTGGATTCGTGAAGGACGGGTGCAGGTCAATGGCAAGCCCGCCAGCCTGGGTGATCGCGCAACCCTGCAGGATCAGATCACCGTTGACGGGCGCCTGGTGTCAGGGAAAAAACTGGCGGCCAACGAGCGCTTCGTTATCTTGTATAACAAGCCGGAAGGTGAGCTGGTTACCCGCCATGATCCGGAAGGCCGCAAAACCGTATTTGCTAAACTGCCCCGCCTGCCCCAGGGACGCTGGATTGCAGTGGGGCGGCTGGATGTGAACAGCGCAGGCCTGCTGTTGCTTACCAATGACGGGGAGCTGGCGAACCGCCTCATGCATCCTAAACAGCTGATCGAGCGTGAATATGCCGTGCGTGTACATGGCCGGGTGACGGAAGACATGCTCAAGCAACTGGTGCGGGGCGTTACCCTGGATGACGGCCCGGCCCGCTTCGAGGAAGTGGTATTCTCGGGTGGTGAAGGCAGCAACCAGTGGTATCACGTCGTGCTCATGGAGGGCCGCAAGCGCGAAGTCAGGCGCATGTGGGAAGCCGTGGGCGCCGTAGTGAACCGCCTCAAACGTGTGCGCTACGGGCCGATTATCTTGAACAGCCGGGTAAAATCCGGCATGTGGAGAGAACTGGAAAAAGAAGAACAAAAAGAACTGCTGCGTATTGCCGGCTTAAAAGACAAGCGCCGCTGGGGAACCCTGAAGCGCCCCGGTTCCCGAGTGGAGAAAAAATCCCGGCCTTCGCCCTGGGCGCGTAAATAAACCCAACAGCTGGGTAAACTGCAGTTCCGCTTTTCTGTATTTCAGGAATGGCGATCTACTGTTAGGAGTGAAGAATATGCGCATATTGATAGTCATGAGTCTGTTGCTGTTCGTACAACCGTTGCTTGCAGCCGCAGAAGGCGAGCTGGGCAAAGATTTGGTGAATCCCGGGTACCATGAGCAACCTGGCTGGTTCAAGGAGTCCTTCCTTGATCTTGGCGAAGACGTTGCAGAGGCGACGGCGCAGAACAAGCGCGTGTTGCTGTATTTTTATCAGGATGGTTGCCCCTACTGCGCCAAGTTGCTGGAAGACAATTTTGGTAATGCGCGCATCGCGGAAAAAACGCGCAAGCATTTCGATGTCATTGCCATTAATTTGTGGGGGGATCGTGAAGTCACCGATCTCAATGATCAGGTCGTTACAGAAAAGAACTTTGCCGAGTCCCTGCGGGTGCAATACACGCCCACCCTGCTGTTTCTCAATGAACAGGGAAAAGCTGTGGTGCGGCTGAATGGCTATTACGAACCGGCCAAATTCGACGTGGTGCTGGACTATGTATCCGGCAAGCAGGAAACCGCAATGAAACTGTCCGCCTACTATGCCCAGCGCAAGCCAGCTACTGGTGGCGGCAAGCTTCATGATGAGCCGTTTTTTCTTCCACAGCCGTTGCGACTGGCGGACAATCGCAAGCAGTCCTGGCGCCCCTTGCTGGTGCTGTTCGAGCAGCCGGACTGCCGGCCTTGCGATGAACTGCACCAGGATTCCTTCAACCGCCAGCATCTGGTGACCGCGTTGAGCGCGTTTGATATCGCGCAGGTGGACATGCGTTCTCCCACAGAGTTGCAGACGCCTGACGGGCGAAGCATTCCCGCCCGCCAGTGGGCGGCGGAGCTGGGCCTGCAGTATGCGCCGAGCATGGTGTACTTCGATGCGGAAGGAAAAGAGGTTTTCCGCTCCGAAGCCTGGTTGAAAGCCTTTCATCTGCATACGGTGCTGGACTATGTGGCCACTGGCGCCTATTTGCAGCAGAAGAATTTCCAGCGCTTTGTGCAACATCGGGCGGAGATATTGCGGGAAAAGGGTTTTGAAGTAGATTTGATGGAGTAGGTTTCTGGTTATCTGTCGCCTGACGCGAGCCGCGCAACGGTTGCTGACGGTTTGCCGGAACGAAGAATAAATGCGGTGAACAACCGATCAGCAGGGAACTCGATTGTGAAACTGTTACGAGACAACATGAATTTCAGGGCCTGGATCCTCATCGGGTGCCTGCTTTCATTTGCCGGGCTGCTGCAGGCGCAAACGGCAGCGAATGCGCAGGATGAAGCGAAACCGCCAGAAAAAATCCAGGAAAGCACAAATGCCGGCAAGGTGCAGCTGGAAGTGGAAATCCCGGGGCTGGAAGGCGCACTGCTGGAAAATGCCAAAGCCTATCTTGGATTGCTGCAAAAAAAGGATGATCCGCATCTGACCGAGCAGTGGATCAGGCATCTGCATGAGAAATCCGTGGAGGAAATTCAGCAGGCCTTGCAGCCTTTTGGTTATTACAACGCCCGGGTCGAAGCTTCCCTTGAGAAAAAAGATGGCAAATGGGTTGCGGTCTATGCGGTAACGCCGGGGCCCCAGGTGGTGGTTTCCGGGATTGACCTGAAATGGTCGGGTGAAGGGGCGAAAGAGCCAGAGCTGCAACAGGCGATGGAGAATTTTCCGCTGAAAAAAGGTGCGGCCCTGGATCAGGAAATCTATGAGAAAGCCAAGGCGGCGCTGCTGGAGTTGGCGGATTCTCTGGGTTATCCGGATGTAGAGGCAATTACAGCAAGGATTGTTGTGGATGCAAAAGCCAATCAAGCCGAAATAACCCTGCATCTGGACACCGGCCACAAGTACTACATCAGCGAAATCCGTCTGCATCAGGATTTTCTGGAGGCGGATTTCGTACGGCGTTATCTGGCGGACGTGAAGCCCGGCGATACCTATTCCCAGGAAAATCTTCTCGAAATCCAGAGAGATCTGGTTACGGCAGGATACTTCTCTCTCGTGGATATCAAGCCGAAGTTCCGGGAGGCACAGGACTACAGGGTGCCGGTCGATGTTTCTCTCGAACCCGTAAAGCGCCAGCAATATTCGTTCGGGATCGGATATGACACCGATATCCAGGTGAATCTCTCCATGCGCTGGAAGCACCGACGCATCAACCGGCTTGGGCACAAAGCAGATGCCCTGGTAAAGCTTTCCCTGGTGGAGAGCCTGATCCAGGCCAACTACTGGATTCCTGTCAGGGACCCACGCACCACCAAGCTGGGGTTTACCGCCAGGCTGCAAAGCGAGGTACTGGACGATTCCAAGAGCGATTCCCTGAGCCTGGAGGCCGGCTATTATTTTATCTGGAACCAATGGAACGCCAGGTTCTATACAGAGCTCAGATATGAGCAGTTTACTGCCGGTGCAGCCGATAGCGTTGACTCCAACTTCCTGAGTTTTGGCACCAGAGTCGAACGGACCTATTTTGAAAAAGGAAACTATCCCCGCCGGGCATGGAGCCTGTTTGCGGATCTGCGTACCTCGCCGGGGCCACTCTCTTCCACCGATTATGTTCGGGCTCATATCAGGGGCAAGGCATATGTGCCGCTCTTTCAGGAAGGCCGCCTGATTCTTGCCAGCGAGCTGGGTCTGGCCGCCGTGGGGGACTATGAAAAATACCCGAACTCCCTGCGGTTCTTTGCTGGCGGAGACGCCAGTGTGCGTGGTTATGACTGGAAAACCCTTGGCCCCGAGGATGATGAAGGAGATGTCATCGGCGGCAGGCAGGTGCTGACGGCAAGCATTGAATACAACCATAAGGTTGCCGAGCAGTGGGTGGCGGCCGGGTTCGTCGATGCGGGCAACGCCTTCAATGACAGGCTGGATAACCTCCATTATGGCGCCGGTTTCGGCGCGCGCTGGTTGTCCCCCGTGGGCACGGTGCGGCTGGACTTTGCCTGGCCGGTGCACAAGGAAGACGAAACAACGAAGTTCTCCGACATCAAGGTGCACTTCGGCTTCGAGGTATTGCTGTGAAAATCGGGTTGAAGCGTCTGGGTATTGGTTTGGTGTTGGTGTCGGTGCTGGTGATCGGCGCGGCCGCTACCCTGCTCGGTACCCGCCCTGGTGTCCAGTGGCTCCTGGAAACGGGCAACCGCTTCATTCCCGGAGAGCTAGCCGTTGAGCATGCCGAAGGAAACCTGTTGGGCAAGCTCCGCCTGCGGGGGCTCAGCTACCGGGATGCCGATATGTCGGTGGAGGCAGGCGAAGTGATCCTGGACTGGCTGCCAACCGAGTTGTTCGGCGGGGTTTTCCATTTGCAGGAACTGACTATTGAAAAACTGCGTTATGCGAAACTGCATGAAACAGAAGAACAACCATCGGCGGCCATCGAGCTGCCGGACATCGAACTGCCCATCAGGTTGAGGCTGGATCTGGTGCAGGCCAAATCCGTAGAAGTCGTTCCTGCGCCCCAGGCAGCTCCTGTGATCATCGATCAACTGGTGCTGGTAGCAAACTGGGATGCCGCCGGTGTCAATCTGTCGAAGCTGGAGCTGGCCATGCCGGACCTGAAGTTTCATGGCAGCGGCAAAGTCCTGCCCAAGGGAGCATATCCCCTGGATCTGAATCTGAACTGGGAATTCAGCGCCGCAGGCCTGCCCAGGGTTGCCGGCAAGGGAAGGCTGGAGGGTGATCTGGAGCGTCTCCAGTTACAGCACCAGATCAATGGAGATGTGGAAGCGGGTATTACGGCAAATGTGCATGACCCGCTACATGAACTTACCTGGGATGCCAGGGTGCAGATCAACAAGATTCCCCGGGAGTACCTGCCCCTGGATGAGACGGCATCCCTGGGTTTGGAGGTTGATGCCAGGGGCGATCTGGCCCGCATGGATAGCCGTATCGCCTTCAAGGTAGAGGCCGCCAAAGACAAGGCTACTGTCGAAGCACAGCAGCTGTTGCTGAACCTGATCGCCAGCATGGAGTTCGCCGAGCAACGCTTCAAGCTGCAGGGTGACTGGCAGCACCTGCAGTGGCCTCTGACGGGTGCAGCCCGGATTGCTGCCCCAAAGGGCAAGCTGGAGGCAGCCGGCGTTCCTGACAGTTATGTGTTTTCCCTGCAAACGGCCCTGCGGGGTGATGGAATTCCCCCTGGTGATTGGCAGGCGGAAGGGAAAGGGGGTCTTGACAAGCTCAGGCTGGACAAACTGCTGGGCAAGATCCTGGACGGCACCTTTGCGGCTGTTGGCGATCTGGCATGGTCCCCGACACTGGCCTGGAAGATGGACCTCATCGCCACGGATATCAACCCGCAGGCGCTCAACGCCCAATGGCCGGGTAAACTCAGCGCTGCGGTTGCCACCAGTGGGGAGCTGCCGGATAGTGGCCTTCAGTTGCAGGCGCAGATCAGGGAACTGCAAGGATCCTTGCGCGAAAAGCCCGTGGCGGGCAGTGGCAAGCTGCGCATCAACGGCAGTAAACTGCTGCTGGAAGATCTGCTGTTCAGCAGCGGCCAGGCAAAGATCGGCGTCAGCGGCGAGCTGGGTGATGCCTGGGATCTGCAATGGAAACTCGACGTGCCGGATCTTGCGGATTTGCTACCCCAGGGTGAAGGCGCGATTCACGGCGCGGGCAAACTGCGGGGCAGCCAGGAGCAGCCCGTCATCGAGGGGATGATAGAAGCGGCAGCGCTTCTTGCCAACGGCATCAAATGTGGCCAGTGCAAGGCAGACTTCTCCGTGGGCCTTGAGGAGGCCTTTGTATCCCGGGTATTGATTACAGGCACGGATGTACTGGCGTCAGGGCAGCATATGTCTTCCCTGTCGTTGCAACTGGACGGGCCGTTGCAGCGTCAGACCGTCAAATTGAATGTGGATCATACACAGGGCAAACTGAGATTCATTGCAACCGGCGCCTATCTTCAGGAACAGACCGCCTGGCAGGGGGAGATACAAACCCTGGGGCTGGATGCCGGAGACGTCGGCAACTGGAAACTGCAGCAGAGCGCCAGCCTGTTCGCCTCCGCCCGGGAGATCAAGCTTTCCCCCCTGTGCCTGCAGGATCGGCAGGCGCTGTTTTGCGTGCAAGTCCAACGTGGCGAGAATGCAGGCAAGGCCAAACTGACATTGAAAGACCTGTCCCTGGAGCGGGCGCGGCCCTGGCTGCCGCCGGAGATCACGCAACTGACGGGCGTACTTAACCTGGACGCCACGGCGGATCTGGGCGCGGTGCTAGAAGCCAATGTCGAGGCCACCCTGGAGCCGGGAGAGCTTGCCTACCTGGGCCCGCAATCGAAACCCATCACACTCAAGTTGCATGAAGGAAAACTCAATGCGGTCTATGACCAGCAGCGGCTTGCCGTCCAACTGACCCTGGGCCTGGGGGCTAACCTGTTGCAGGGAAAACTGCTGGTTCCCCGGGAGGCGCTGGACAAGAACCCGATGGAGGCGCCGTTGCAAGGTGATGCGAAGATCGTGGTCAAGGATCTGAGTCTGGTTACGGCCTTTGTTCCTGACATACAGAAAATCGACGGCAATATCGATGTGGCCCTGACCCTGGGCGGCCAGTTGGGAGATCCTCGGCTCAGCGGTCATGCCCTGTTGAAATCTGATGAAGTTGTCATACCCCGGGCGGGGCTGGAACTGAAAGACCTGCTTGTTCAGATAGAAGCAAAAGGCGGCGATCAGCTGGAACTGTCCGGTGTCATCCACTCGGGGGAGGGGAAGCTGGATCTCAAGGGCAAAGTGCTGCTGGATGCAAAAAACGGCTGGCCGGCAAATCTCGTGCTCAAGGGTGACAGGTTTCAGTTGGTGAATCTGCCCGAGGCCCAGGTCGTCATCACCCCGGATTTGAGCCTGGAAAGCAGCAGGGAGGTTATCAGGATTCGCGGAAAACTGGATGTGCCGGTGGCGCTGATTGAAGTCCATAACCTGCCGGCGGGTTCCCGGGATGTGTCAGCAGATGTGGTGGTTGTGAGCAAGGATGGCAGCGTCGAGGAAAAAACCGAATCAAGGATTGATGCAGAAGTGGCCATCACCCTGGGCGAGGATGTGCATTTCAGCGGCTTTGGTCTGGATGCAGATCTGGGTGGCAAACTGACCATCGATCAGAATCCGGGGAAAGTGGCTACTGCGAGCGGGGAGCTGAAAATCGAATCCGGCAGCTTCCGCGCCTACGGGCAAAATCTGACCATAGAAAAGGGCAGAATTTCTTACGCTGGTGGCCGCATCGACAACCCCGGCCTGCGCCTGCGGGCAAGCAGAAAAACCGGTGATACCACCGTGGGTGTGGAAGTGACGGGCACGGCCAGGAAACCGAAGATTTCCACCTTTTCCTCTGATCCGGACATGAGGGAAAAAGATGTGATCTCCATGCTCTTGACCGGCCAGAAAACCGGCGACCTGGCGGAAGCGAAAATCTATACCGGACGGCAGATTACTCCTGATCTCAGCGTGGGTGTGAACCTGGGTGCCGGAGAAGAGGGCAGCGAATTTGTGGCGCGCTACAAGCTGCGGGACAACGTGAATCTGGAGGGAACCAGCAGCGCCCAGAAAAGCGGCGCCAGCATCAATTACACAATTGAGCTGGAGTGAGTAAAGTTTCGTCATGCCCGACATCGAGCCGTTCAAGTAACCAGTGTCCGTCAGGAAAACCCATCTTGATGATGAAACTTTTCCAGCGAGGGTCGTGGTGGAGAATTTCGAAGTAGGTGTAGTTCAATTTCATCACCAGATTGGGATCTCGCTGCTCGTACGCGGTCTCCAGCCATTCGAAAGCTTTGTCCACATCCCCTCTGCAGGCATACAAATAGGCCAGACTCGTTGGGTGGTGCCTGCTGTAGTGATCGATAAACTCGATCAGCAAAGCATCGGCTTTGTTTGTTTGCCCTGAAGCATAAAGCACACAGTGCAGTGTATACAGCTTCCAGAACTCATGTGGTTCTTTTTCCGCCTCCAGCAGGGCTTCTTTGTATTTTCCCTGCCGCAGAAATATGAAACTGATGGTAGTGTGATGAAGGGCGGCTTCTGTCCTGAGATGGTCATACCTGCGAACGGCATTCAGTGCTTCGTCAAAGCGGCTCAACCAGAGATAGACGATACCAAGATTGTAGTAATTGATTGCCGTGAACGGATCCATGTCGATGGCTTTTTCCAGTAATTTCTCGGCTCTATCCAGTCTTCCCAGATCCATGGCATTGTGCGCCGCTATGCCCATGATCTCCGAATCGTCAGGATCCAACGCCATTGCCTTGTGAATATTGGCGATCGAAGAGTGAAAATCCCAGTTCATGATATTGACCAAAGAAAGCTGGGCATAGGCTTTGGCGCAGTTGCCATCCAGCTCTATGGCATTGAGAATCGCCGCTTCGGCTAACCGCAGGCCATCCGCAAAGGGTTTTTGGTAGAGATAGGATGTTTCCCTGAATAATATTCGGCTCAGCAATAGCCAGGAAGGTGCATAGGTTGAATCAATGGCAATGGATTGTGTGACCAGTGCTTCCGCCTTGCTGCTGGCCTCAGTCGTGAATTTCTGATGCAAATGGTTTGCCTGCAAATACAGTGCATAAGCATCTGGGTTGATGGGTGTCGTTTTTACCATCCCGCCGAAAAGCGTGAGTTGCAATTGTCTGGTGACCGATTCGGCAATATCATCCTGTGTTCTGAAAATATCATCCAGGGTATGAGAGTATGTTTCAGACCATAGATGCACGCTGTCAGAAGCTTGAACGAGTTGTGCGCTAATGCGCAAATCATTGCCGGATTTGCGCACGCTTCCTTCCAGAATGTGACTGGCGCCAAGATCACTGGCAATCTCCTTGATACTCTTGTTTTTCCCCTTGTAGGAAAACGAAGAGGTTCGGCTGATGACCTTCAATTCCGGAATCTTGTCCAGCAGGTTGATCAGCGCTTCGCTGAGACCATCCGAAAAATATTCCTGATCATGTTTGGGGCTCAAATCCGTGAATGCCAGAATGGCGATGGTTTTTTTGTCCGCGTCAAGGGTGCGCGCAGTATCGGGTATCTCGTCAGGCAGTTCTTCGACATCAGCAACAAACTGGTATCCACGGCCATGAATAGTCCTGATGACCTGTTGCAATTTTCCGTTGTCGCCTACTGCCTTCCTGGCGCTTTTGATATGGTTGTTCAGTGAGGTATCTGAAACAACCCGCCCTTTCCAAATGGTGCCGAAAAGTTCCTGTCGGGAAACCACCCGGTTGGAGTTGGCAACAAGATAGACGAGTAGATCGAATACCTGGGGCTCGATAGCCACTGTTTTCCCATTCTCTGAAAGACGGAAATTTGAGACATCAACTTCAAAGCTGCCAAAGCGATACAACATTGGTATTTTTGAATCCTGCCTGTGATGTTTTCACTGTTCTTCCATTAGATCATAAATCCATATATTTGCTAGGTTATTTTTATAAGTGACGGGTTTTTGGTTACAAAATCGTTACGAAATCTTCACGTTTGCATGGAAGCTTGCTGACTATAATGATCATTAGAAGTGGCATGGAAAAGATCGCTCAGGAGGCAAGTCATGCAAATAGATGGTAATGAAGGATATGGAAGCATTGATCAGAACTGCCTGTGACTACATGGCCAACCAATTTAGTTGGGGAAGATCTTGTTGCTCAGAATTGCGGGATGGAGCCAAACAGGTGGAGCACTTGTCGGGCGCCAACCAACATGAGAAGGCAGGGAGTAGCATCATGTCACGTTGTCGATTAGCAGCATTATTCGGGGGGGTTCTGCTTTCTTCGATGGCTTTCAGCGCGCCGATGCCCGTCGTCAATGGACTTATGCTTGACCCTGATGGTATTCACTTCAAGGATAGCAGCTTTCAGCATACGGCAGCCCTGCCACCATTGCCTGCCAACATGACATGGGTAGTGCCTGCCGACAGTGGTTATGACCATTACTTCACCAGCCCGGTAGATGCCCTGGATCATTTGTCTGAATGGTGTGCGCTCGGTGATGTCATAGTGCCTGTCAGAGCCAGATGCACCTTGATGATTGCTCCTGGTACTTATGATCTGGAAGGTGATCAACAAATCATCATGCATGAGAAGGTGGATATCATTGGCATGGGGCCCAGTTCCACGATTATTCGTGGATTCGTAAACGGCTCTGCCTGGGATGAGACAAGTGCTGTGCTCAGAGGAGCTGCAGATGCTGCGTTGAGAAATCTTACCGTTGCCAATTATGTTTTTCTCGCCAGTACATCCGGAGATCATTCATCAGCGATCTACAATGATGGGGCAGGTTTTCGCGTCAACGATGTGAGCGTCTCGGTCAATGGCAATGACAGGAACTATGGCATCATCAACAACGGCGTGGATGCCACCTATACCGATCTGGATATTCAAGTTACCAATATATGGGATCCGTCAAAACCCTCGGCACTCTGTTTCGGGTTTTGGGCGCGGGGGCCAGGTAGTGTTGAAATCAATCGCGCCGAGGTTGTGGCGGAAGGTTGCTCCGATAGCACCGCAATACAAGACAATGGGGCAAATCTTCGACTGGTCAGGATACACGCCAACGCAAACTGTCCCAATGGTTCCTGTGGTGCAAACGCGGTCTGGAATGCGTCTGGCGTGCTCACTATCCTGAATTCCAGGCTTGAAGGCGCCAGCCGTTCGATAACCATCGGTTCAGATTCGGACAGGATCATCAATACCCATTTCAATGGCCCTGTAATCGATGTTTTTCCTGGCACCCAGTGCCGGGGAACATACGGAAACAGCCTGGGCGATGTACCTTGCTGAAAAATCCCGGCTGATAGGGATACACCGACCATGACAACAAAGGAGTAGCATGATGCCGCGCTTTTTGGTCACACTGTTTTTGGGCAGCTTTCTGCTCTCAGGTTCAGCTTTTTGCGCAGAACCGTCGTCCTATTCATTAGGGCTGTTTTCCTATGGCATTCGCTTTCCGGATGGCACGGGTCAGGATACGGCCGCCCTGCCGAGTTTGCCTGCGAACATGGCATGGGTGGCGCATGCCGGGGGGAAGTACACCAGCCCGGTTGATGCGATGGCTCACTTGGCTGATTGGTGCGTACTTGGCGGTAATGTTGTGCCTGTTGATGCCAGGTGTACGTTATTGATTGCTCCTGGTATTTACGAACTGGGTGCCGATCAATTGATCATGCGGGCAGGCGTGGATATTGTCGGCATGGGCGTTCGAACCACGGTGTTGAGCGGGGCTGTTGACAGTGCAGCTCTGGGTGAGGAAAGTGCTTTGATCCGGGGCGCCGACCACACTACATTGCGGGATCTTACGGTTGTCAATGCAGGTGCGCAGCATGCTTCATCCGGCATTTACAATGTGGAATTATCGTTCATCATCAAGCATGCGGAAGTCGTGGTCAGTGGCAATGCCTCGTTGAGCACAGGCATTGAAAACAAAGGTTTTGGATCCAAATTTTCTGACATCACTGTTTCTGCAACGGGCCTCACAGACTGTGTTGGCATCAGGAATACAGGAAACGGCAGTATCATCATCAACCGCGCGAGTATTTCGGCCTCAGGTTGTGCTAAGAACACAGCAATCACAAATCTGAATGCAGTCGGCCTGCGTCTGGCTGATGTAGATGCCAGCGCAACAGCTACTGGCGCTCAGCGAGCCGTTGGCCTATGGAGTAGTGGTAGTGGGCTCACGGTTCTGGATTCAAAACTTGAAGGCGCCACCTATTCTTTGGGAATAGGTTCCACATCCGCCAGAATCATCAATACACAGCTCGATGGTCCCGTCGGAGCTAATTCTGCCGGTACCCAGTGCTGGGGAACCTATGACAGCAATCTGGCGGATAGGGGTTGCTAAGCCCCGATGAGGAGAAACATCATGACACGCTATTCACCAGCATTGGTTTTGGCCGGTTTTCTATTCGCATCTGCGGCTTATGGTGCCGGGGTAGGGCTTAATCCCGGTGGCATCAGTTTTCCCGATGGAACCTTCCAGTCAACAGCCGCACTGCCACCGTTACCGCCTGGCATGGCATGGGTGGCGACATCCGGGGGAGACTATACCAGCCCGGTTGATGCCATGAATGATTTGTCAGCCTGGTGCACACTCGTCAACAATGCTGTCCCACCGGGAGCAAGCTGCACCTTGTTGATTGCGCCAGGTTCTTATGATTTGGGTACCGATCAACTGGTGATGCATGCTGATGTGGATATTGTTGGTATGGGTGTTGAATCCACGAACCTGTTTGGATATGCAGTAAGTTCAGTCTGGAACGAGACCGTTGCATTGATCCGGGGAGCCTCACGGGCCACATTGAGGAATCTCAGTATTTACAATGGCCCGTTGGACACTTCCAACGTCTACAAGTATTCGGTAGCGATTTATAACGCCGGGTACGATTTTCATGTTGATCATGTAAGTATTTTAACAACGGGTTTTGACCAGGTTATTGGCATTGCCAATGATGGTGTCGATGCAAGCTATGCAAACCTGGATATTGTGATCAGTGGGAATGGCGCATCAGGATCAGCCGCAAACCTCTGTTCAGGCATCCAGGTTTTGGGTGCAGGAAAAGTGCTCGTCGATTATGCCAAAGTAATTGTTTCAGGTTGTGATGCCGACAATACCGCAATACAAAACAATGGTGGAAACCTGAGATTGGTCAATGTCGATGCCAGTGCATATTGTACTGGCGCTTCTTGTGCTTATGGCGTATGGAACAGCAGCGTCGCTGGTGGCATCATCACCATCCTGGATTCCCAGATTAGAGCTGCCTACCGGTCTTTGAACATCTATTCTGCTTCCGACAGGATCATCAATACCCAGCTTTCCGGTCCCGTGAATGATCCTTATCCTGCCCCCAGTAATCAGTGCAGGGGAACCTATGATGATGACTTGGCCAAAGTGGATTGCTAAGGAAGTTGAGGAGTTGTCTGGTGTGCTCAAGAGAGGCATATAGGGGTTAGGTATCGCGTTGTAAACGGGCGCGGATATCCGCTTTCGCCTGTTTGAGTATGGAATCCCTGTCCAGATTATCCAAAATCTCCCGCACCACCAGCTTGGGGCCGCCCTCACCCCAGGATTTTCCCTGGGCCAGGTAGCGTTCGGCGGCCTGTCCCACGACCCAGGTGCTGTAGTAGGCCACCGCGCCCTGGGCGCCGCCGGTGATGAGGGTGGTCAGTCCCCCCGAGCCCAGCTTCAGGGCGGACGAGATGAAATGCACCGCCCACACCGTACCCATGAGCAGGAGCATTTGCGCGCCGATGGTTTTGATCAGCTCGCCGGCTTCGTTTTTTGTCAGGGGCAGGGCATAGAGCTTTGATAGATGCACGATCATGCTCACGTCCACCACCGCGGCGGCCACCAGGTCGGCAACGGGGACCGGATTGAGGGCCACGGCCACGCCCTTGGCGGTGCAGTAGTTGCGGATCAGTTTCTGACCAAGCTCGCGCCGGGCCTTGAGGATGCGCTCCCCCACCTGATCGCTGAGTTGGCTGGCAAACAGGGAAGCGTTGAGTGCCGCCAGGGTTTTCCCTTCGGATTCCAGCACCGTCCACAAGCGCTCTTTCACCTGCGTTACATCCACCGCGGGGCGCTGCCACTGCTCCTGCTCTTCCCCGGACTCATCCACACGGATGATGAGCCGCTCTGCCGGGTCAGCGCTGGCGAGGACGATGTTTTGCGGATCGACAATGCCTTCTGCATGGCGGGTGATGGATGCGACCAGGGCTTCACGTTCCGCCGGGCTGTAGCGGTCGCTCTTGTTCAGCACCAGGATGATGGGACGGTGCTGTGCGGCGATGTCGCGCAGTGCCTGGGTTTCTGTTTCCGTAAGATCCGAATCCACCACGAACAGCACCAGATCGGCGCGCCCCGCCACTTCCTGCGCCAGCTGTTCCCGTGCCTCGCCGTCTACTTCGTTGATGCCGGGGGTGTCGATGAGAAAGACGCCGCCATCTTCGTATTCCTGCCACTGGCCGCGCTCGGCCCTGGTGGTTTCGCCGTGCAGGGGGCTGGTGCTGAAGCGCTTCTCCCCCAGCAGGGCGTTGAGCAGGGCGGACTTGCCCACGCTTACCCGGCCGAATACGGCGATGTGCAGATGGCCATGCTCCAGGCGATCCAGCATGGCCTGGACTTCTTCATAGTCCTGCAGCAAGGATTGGCGCACCTCTTCGGGCACCCGCGGGTCGTTGATCAGGGCGTCCAGGCTCTCCTGGGCCAGATCCAGATGATCTGTTTCGCTGCGATCAGCCGTCTTTGCCGGCGCGTCTGGCTTCCTGGAAAGCCAGTCGGGCATAGCGCGCTGCAGACGCTTTAATATCTTCACCAAGTTGGTCCTCGAACTGGTTGGCTACCTGAAGGGGATGGAGTTCGCCCCGGCTGTCCAGAGACGCCGCCAGGCTCTTGCCCAGGGCATCGAAGAGAAAACCGTAGGCGATGGCATGCAGTACGCCGCCGGCCACCGTGCCCGCTCCGGGAAAGGCCTTGAGGGCATTGCCCGCCACCGCCAGCACCAGGGTGAGATGCTTGCGCACCTGTTTCTGCACCAGCTCCAGCAGCAGCTCCACGTCCACCTTGCGTACCGGTATATCATACAGTTTCGACAGGTCCCTGATCATCTGGGTGCCGAGAAATCCCTGAATGAGAATATCCGTTCCCGGGGTCATGGCGGCAATGGCGCCGACCACGGCCTTCTGCGCGTAGCCGGTGACGATCTTCTGCGCCTCTTCCCGGCGATGAATGCGCAACTGCTCGTCGATGCGCCGCTGCACCAGCACGAACACGGAACTGTCGCGCAGGCTTTCCAGGGTGTCGGCATGGCTGTCGATGATGCGTTGCAGGGCCTGCTGCAGGGCGTCCACCTTGGGCGGAAGCTGTCTTTCCACGGTTTCTTCTGTGCCGTCCGGCAGCTGCCGCAGGGCGGTTACCGTCGCGCCGGTGCTGACCGGAACCACCTCCGCCTCGCCCATCCCGTCCAGGCGCTGCTGCAGGCGCTCGCGCACCTGTTCCAGATCGGCATCACTGTAGCGGTCGCTCTTGTTCAGCACCACCAGGGTGGGTTTCTTCAGTTTCAGCAGGGCCTGCAGCTCGTCAGCCTGGCTGCGGGTGAGATCGCCATCCACCACATAGAGCACGATATGGGCGCGCAGGGCCTCTTCCCGGGCCAGCCTGTCCAGCTTTGCGCCCACCTCGTTGAGGCCGGGCATGTCCGCCAGCACCAGCTCATCACCGGCAGGGCTGGTCCAGACATAGCTGTGGATTTTGCGCGTGGTGCCGCCGGTGACCTCCGTGCGCACTTCCGCGTCCGGCAACAGGGCCTTGACCAGGCTGGACTTGCCGCTGCTGATATCGCCGAACAGGGCCACGTGGATGCGCCCCGCCTCCCGGCGCTGTTCGAGCTTGCGCAGCTCCTGCTCTGCCGCGGACGTGTCCAGGCCATGATCCTGGGCGGTCTGCAGTTGCTGCTCCAGGGTCTCCCGATCCGGAGGCGCCTCGCGGTCAGCACCGGGCAGGGTTTTGGGAGGCCGCAGCACCCGCAACACAAGCCAGCCGGAAAGCAGGGAGAACAGGAGCAGCAGGCTGGCCACGCCCATCTGCAGCCACAGAGGCGCTTCCCGCAGGTTGTGCCAGATGTTCACCAGGGTATCCGTGAGCAGTATGCCCAGCAGCAGGGCAAACAGCAGCGCAATGCCGGTCAGCAGGGCCAAGATCAGGCGGATGGAGGATTTGTTGCTCACGGTTGGAATGTTCGATTGGTGTTTTGTTGGCAGGGTATCAGATCAGGGCGGGTTGGGGGGCAGTTTCTGAGATGCATTATTGATGCCTTGCTATACATACCCTTACTGCTGGTGTAGTATTTTTGCATCAGGCTTCATGCAGGGAAAGATATGCAAAGACAGATGGTTATGGATGACTTCGGCCGGGTTTCCCGTTCCAGTTTCCAGAAGATTGCCGAAAGGCAGAAGACGCTCCCGGTGGACGGTGAGATGTCCACTTTCCTCTTTGATTTATTGTTGCCGGGGTATCGAATGGAATCAATGGGTTGTGGTTGGTGAAGCAATGTTATGGGACGGATGTGTCCTGTTGCGACAGGATGGATTTGTCGTCAAATTGTAGTTATATTTTTTCAGAGGTAATAATGGAAATTGAGCGTTCACCTGAGTTGCTAAAAAGGGAAGACCTTGCAGAGCTATATGCTGGGAGTGTTCAGCGTCTTCATGAATATTTCATTCAGGGTCAGGGTGAAAAATGGAAAGAGCTTTACAATATTGAAAAACCATTAGCTGTTGCACTTTGTCAAGGCGGTGCAATGCACTACCATGATGGCGTTAATGGCATTAAAGACTTTGATGTTTGGTTCTTTTATCCATTTAATAAAAAACATCTGCCTTATCGCACAATATGGAACTGGGACTATAAAAACCCAAAATTTGGTCGGCATCCGTCAATACCAGGATATGCAGGAAGAAAGGTAGATGTATTGGTGAGATCAATAAAAAACTACACAGACAATGATCCAGTTAAAACGATCCATCAATTTCTGCAATTTGAAAATACAGCATCTTCGAGAGAATTAGCCAAAAAAGCCGTAGTTATGCTGAATCCTGAGTCTTTGTTGGGTCAAGTGGCTTGGTACAAACAAAAAATATGACAAAAGTAATTAACACGGACATTTTTCTGCGTTGTTTGGGCTGTGCTAAAAATGCCTAGCACAGCCCAAACAACGCGCCAAAATTCTGGTTATTGCTGGGTTAGCTGCTAAAGGAGAAATATATGACTGTGTGGTGGTTAGCGATCGACCGAAATAATGGTCATTGTTCATTCGACGAACTAAAGAAAAGAAAGGTTGTAGCACAGGGATGGCCCGAATTCGGGGATTTATCCAAACAAATAACATTTCGATATCAGATGAATAAAACAGAAATATACGACAAAATTCAAAAGATTGGTGATGCTGTCTATCGAGGATACGACTTTTGGAAGAAGGATCGGAATCCAAATGGTACGCCACGCATATTCTGGAATCTGCTAAATCTTAGAGCTGGCGATCTAATCGTAGGCGTTGAAGGTACGCAGGTTCGTAATAGAGAATAGAAGACATCCACATAATGGCGCTAAACCAAAACAGCATTTCTTCCTTTTCATCAGCAGAGGGTTGGCCCGCGCTAAGAGGGCTTTATTGGCGCGTATTGGTGTTTCTCACTGTTGTCGCGTGCAATAGCCGGGATTCAGGCCAACAGCAGCCTGACCAATATCGATCGGGGCTGTAAAAAGAGG
>JAMOLT010000042.1 GCA_027068915.1 Sedimenticola sp.
ATCAACGAACCTGAGTATGAAAGCCGTTGGTGAGGGAGAATAATCCTCAAACTGTTTGTAGTAGCAGAATGGGGCTTCGGCCCGTTTTTGTTGCGGGTCAGTTTATCTTGTGGATAGAGAGGGGATAGCCGCATTCCTGGTAGAAGCGGTAGCGCTTCCGGCTTGCCTCAAGAGGTAACTTGTCCTGATCCACACATTCCGCCACACGTTCAAAACGGCTGAAATATTCAGGAATGGCCATGCATAGATTGATCAGTACGTCATGCTCGTCGCCGGCATTGTCTGGAGTGCCGAGCAATACCGGGTTCAGGGCAGGGTCTGCTTTTCCCAGGATGCCGTGAGGAAGGAAACTCTGGTCACGATGCACCCACAGCAGGCGGTTCATATGTCGTAAATCTTCCTCAGAGTCTGTGGCCACAAGTATCCGGTGCCCGGATGACCAGGCCTTTTCCGCCAGCCGGGCAGCCAGGGTGTAGCGATTTCCCCGACCACCCGGTTGCAGGATGTAGAAATCGACCTGTGTCATTCGGTTTGCTTGCTGCGTTTCAACAGCATTTGCATCAACAGGGGAACGGGGCGGCCAGTGGCGCCTTTGTCACTTCCGCTTTTCCAGGCGGTGCCGGCGATGTCCAGATGCACCCACTTGTACTTTTCGGTGAAATTCCCCAGGAAGCAGGCAGCGGTAATGGTGCCGGCTCCTTTGCCGCCGATGTTGGCTATGTCTGCAAAGTTGCTGTCGAGCTGCCTGGCATAATCTTCGTTCATGGGCAGGCGCCAGGCGGGGTCATGGATGTCTTTTCCTGCCTGCAGTAACTCGTCAGCCAACTTGTCATCATTGCCCAGCAGGCCGGTGGTATGGTGCCCCAGGGCGACAACACAGGCGCCGGTGAGGGTAGCGATGTCAATTACAGCCGCGGGCTTGAAGCGTTCAGCGTAGGTTAGCGCATCGCATAGAATCAGACGCCCTTCGGCGTCGGTATTGAGAATCTCGATGGTCAGCCCCGCCATGCTGGTGACGATGTCTCCCGGTTTGTTGGCATCGCCATCGGGAAGATTTTCGGAAGAGGGAACGATGCCGATGATGTTGAGGGGGAGCTCCAGTTCGGCGCAGGCTTGCAGGGTTCCCAGCACGCTGGCACCACCGCACATATCGTATTTCATTTCGTCCATGTTGGCGGAAGGCTTGATGGAAATGCCTCCGGCGTCAAAGGTCAGCCCTTTGCCCACCAGTACTACCGGGCGGCTATTTTCCTTGCCGCCGCGATATTCCAGGATGATCAGCTTGGCAGGTTCACGGCTGCCGCGGGAAACCGACAGCAAGGCACCCATACCCAGCCGCTGCATCTGTTTTTCCGTAAGTGCCGTGGTTTTGAGTCTGGTGGACTTGCGTCCCAGTTTCCTTGCCGTATCAGCAAGATAGCTTGGCGTGCAGATATTGCCGGGCAGGTTGGCCAGATCTTTGGCCAGACCCATGCCGGCGGCAATGGCGCTACCGTGTTTCAACGCCTTTTTCAGCGTGCTGACCTGCTTGCGATCCTGTGTCAGCAGCGTCAGTTTTCCCAGGGGTTTTTTGGGATGGTTGTTTTTGCTCTTGCACTGGTCGAAACGATAAAGTTGTTCTTCCGCAGCAATTACCAGATCACGGGTGGCGGCGTATACCTCGCCATTTTTCTGGAGTTCTTCCGGCATGACCAGGGTGCAGTCCCTGGTGGAATTTTTGTCGAGCAGGGCAACTGCGGTGCTCATGGCGGAGGCCAGTTTCCTGCCATCAAAGGATTTTTTCTCACCAAGACACAGCAGCAATACTCTTTCCGCCTTGAAGCCGGATAGGCCATAAAGCATTAGTGTGGATGCGGATTTTTCTCCGAGGTCGCCCTTTTTCAAGGCGATCTGGATGGATTTTTTGGCGGTTGCCGAAAGGCCGGTAATGCTCGCCCCGGGGTGTTTGCCATCGAATACTCCCAGTATCAGGCATTGGGTGGCAATGTTTTCTGCGGGTGCGGTTTTTGTCAGATAGCGCATGGGGTTCCGTTATTGTTGTGAATAATCAGGTTATGGATTCTACCTGCAATTTCTTCGTTTCGCATGGTTCGGGTGATGGCGCAGGGGCGAGAAGTCAATGAGGGTGGAACACCGGGTCAAAGGATTCAGGTAGAATTCATGCTTGCCTTGCTTCGCAATCACAAAGAGTGGCTATTGTTGTTTTCCATCATTGACAGAATGCTCATCCGGGAGGTGTTGAAGACCTTACTGGTGATCGTGATTGTGCTGCTGCTGCTGATTCTTGCCAATACCATGGTGCGGTTGCTGGGGCAGGTGGCGGCGGGATCCATCAGCATGAAAGTAATGGGGGTGCTGGTGGGACTCAATATCGTGAAACTGACCGGCTTCATCCTTCCTCCGGCGTTTTTCTTTTCTGTCTTGTGGGTATTGGGACGCATGTACAGGGACAGCGAAATGGTGGCCTTCAACGCGGCAGGCGTGGGTTTGGCTCGCCTGTACAGAACCTTTTTCCTGGTGGCCATTCCACTGGCTGTATTGGTGGCGGTATTGGTGTTCGAAGTCTTTCCGCAGGCGCGGGCCTATGCGGATATGCTGCAGCTCCAGGAAAAAAAGCAATTCAGGATCGGCGGCCTGAAAGCAGGTGCGTTCAATGAGTTCAATAAGGGGCGGTTTGTAATCTATGTGGGACATGCTGATGAGGCGGGTGATGGGCTGCGGGATGTATTTGTGCGCTACGTGCAGGATGGCGAGCCGGGCGTTCTGGTAGCAGGCAGGGCAACGCTGACGAAAGTGGAAGAAGCACCGGGGCAGTTTTTGGTGCTGGAAGACGGGCATCGCTATCAGGGCGTTCCGGGAAAGACGGATTTCTCTGTCGCCGGTTTTGATCGCTATGGAATACTGCTGCCGGAGGTGGCCACGGATTCTCTGAGTGTATCGAGAGCTGGATTGCCCACGGCTGTTTTGCTGGCGAGTGAGGATCTGAAGCTCAAAGCAGAGCTGCAGGATCGTCTTGCGGCCCCTTTGTCTGTATTCGCATTGATGTTGCTGAGCGTGCCTCTGGCCAGATCCTTGCCGCGCCAGGGTGTGTATGGACGCTTGACCTTGGCGGTGGTGATCTATGCCATCTATATGAATCTGATCAAGCTGGCGGAAAAATGGATGTCCAGCGGCGTGACCCCGGAATGGCTGGGTGTGTGGTGGGTGCCGGCACTCACGGCGCTGCTGGCGGTGGTGATTGTCCGGCTGGATGCGGTTGCCTATTCGCCAATTTGGCGACGCTGGAAGGGGCGGCGATTGTGAAGCTTATGGATCGCTATATTGCCGTGACGGTTATCAAGGCAACCCTGATGACTTTGCTGGCCCTTACTGTCCTGGCGTTTGTCCTGACCCTGGTGGAGGAAATAGAGGATGTAGGCAAAGGTGACTACAGTAGCTGGAACGCCATGGTGGTCGCGGCCTGCTCTACACCGCGCTTTGTCTATGAATCCTTTCCCGTGGCAGCCCTGATTGGTGCCTTGCTCGGACTCGGCGGGATGGCGGCTTCCGGTGAACTGATCGCCATGCGCGTGGCGGGTATGTCTTCCCGCCAGATCCTGTTTGCAGTGATCAAGGGAGGAGTGCTGCTGATGCTGCTGGTAGTCGCTGTAGGTGATGGCATTGGCCCTGTCACAGAACAATATGGCAACCAACTGAAACTTGAAAAGCAGAAGAAGCAGATCACTTTCAGTTCACGCAACGGTTTTTGGGCGAAGGACGGGAATGCCATTGTCAATATACGCCAGGTCAGTGTTGCCGAAGAGCTGCGGGATGTGACGATTTATGAACTTTCCGCCGACCAGCAGTTGCAGGTGATTACCCGCGCAGCAACCGGGCAATACAATTTTGGCCGTTGGGTGTTGGGCGAAGTGCGGCAGAGCAAGCTTGATGCACTGCAGATTCATACCCGCCGGTTGCAATGGCTGGCCTGGGATTCCATGGTGGATCCATCGGTATTGAGTGGAGCGTTGATCAATCCGCTGATGCTGCCTGCCTGGGATCTGTGGGAGCAGATTGAAAATCTGAAAAGCCGTGGCCAGAATGCAACCACCTACGAAGTTACCTTCTGGGGGAAAATCGCTGTTCCCCTGACAACAATTGCCATGCTGATTCTGGCCGTTCCCATGGTCATGTCCAGCAGCCGTACCACCGCTGCCGGGCAAAGAGTCTTTACCGGTGCAATATTGGGAACCCTGCTCTACCTTTTCAGTCGGGGGTTTTCTTTTCTGGTACTGGCGATGGAGCTGCCGGCCATTACCGTCATGCTGTTCCCCCTGGTGATAATTCTGTTGCTGATCCTGTGGCTGAACCGTTTTGCCGTCAGATAGTAAAATTCCCATGTGATGCGGGGACACTATTCCTGTCTTTTGTGGGATAATTAAACGCTACACGTCGAGTAACCAGAAGAAAGTCTAATTGGCATGCTTATCGGAATACCCAAAGAAACACGGGCTGGCGAGGCTCGGGTGGCAATCACCCCGGACATTGCAAAAAAGCTCCTGGACAAAGGTTTTTCTCTCAAAGTAGAGAAGAATGCTGGCCTGGCCGCCGGCTTCCACAACGATGATTATGCGGCAGCGGGTGCGGAACTGGTGGATCGCGCACAGGCATTGGCGGCGGATATCGTGGCCAAGGTGCGCAAGCCGGATAGCGGGGAAATTGCCGCCATGCGCGAAGGTGCGCTGCTTATCGGCCATATCGAGACCTGCGAAGATGACGGCACCTTGCAGGCCCTGTTTGCAAAGCACATCCGTCCCCTGGCGATGGAGCGCATTCCCCGTATCTCCCGGGCGCAGTCCATGGATGCGCTGTCTTCCCAAAGCAATATCGCCGGATACCGTGCGGTTATCGAGGCGGCTGCACGCTATGGCCGTTTCTTCCCCCTGATGATGACCTCTGCAGGTTCGGCCAAGCCCGCACGGGTGGTGATTCTGGGCGTAGGCGTCGCCGGGCTGCAGGCCATCGCCACGGCCCGTCGCCTGGGTGGTGATGTGTACGCCTATGATCTTCGCCCGGAAACCCGCGAGCAGATCGAGTCCCTGGGAGCCAAGCCCATCGATCTGGATATCGGCGAGGAAGGTTCGGGTGAGGGTGGCTATGCCAAGGAGCTGTCCGATGAAGCCAAGGCGCGCCAGCAGGAGCTGCTGGCGGATGAACTGGCCAAGGCCCATGTGATCATCACCACCGCCCTGATTCCCTGCCGACCGGCGCCGGTGCTGGTGACTGAAGAAGTGGTAAAACGCATGCGCGAGGGTTCGGTGATCGTGGATCTTGCCGCCGCCAATGGCGGAAACTGCCCCCTCACCGAGGCGGACAAGATCGTAAAAAAGCATGGCGTGACATTGATCGGCCACACCAACTATCCCTCCATGATGGCTGGTGATGCCAGTTCCTTCTACGCCCACAATGTCGCCAATCTGCTTTCCATCATGGTCGAGGAAGGCGAAGATGGCCTGACCTTCAAAGATTTTGCTGAAGATGAAATCACGGCTGCCGCCCTGATTACTCCGGAAAACTGAGGATTAAAAAATGCCAGATACTCTCGTCGCCCTGTATGTTTTTGTGCTGGCCTGTTTTATCGGTTATTTCGTGATCTGGGGCGTGACCCCGGCATTGCATACCCCCTTGGTGGCGCTCACCAATGCCATATCCGGCATCGTTATCGTCGGCGCCCTGCTGGTTGCCGGTGCCGAATCTGCGGGAACTGCGGCGGAGATCATCGGATTCTTTGCCGTGCTGCTGGCGTCCATCAACGTCTTTGGCGGTTTCCTGGTGACGAACCGCATGCTCGCCATGTTCAAGAAAAAAGATAAGAAATAAAGGATAGGATCATGGAGATTTCTGCAAACACCCAGGCGCTCGCCTATCTGGTTTCGGCCATCCTGTTCATCTTCGCGCTCAAGGGGCTGACCCATCCCTCTTCGGCGCGCAGGGGGAACTACTACGGCATGGCGGGCATGGCTCTTGCTGTCGGCGCCACCCTGCTTGGCAGTGAGGTGCAATCCTACGGCTTTATCATCGCTGGCGTGGCCGCTGGCGCCGTTATCGGTACCGTACTGGCTTCGCGGGTGCAGATGACGGCCATGCCCCAGCTGGTGGCGGCCCTGCACAGCTTTGTCGGCATGGCGGCGGTGCTGGTCGCTCTGGGAACCTATATGAACAAGGCCCAGGCGGGTTTGCTGAACCCCGTGCTCATGGGCGAGCTGTCTGCGGGCATCGTCATCGGCGCCATTACCTTTTCCGGCTCGGTTATTGCCTTTGGCAAGCTGCAGGGGTTGATCTCCGGTGCGCCAGTCATCTTCAAGGGCCAGCATATGCTCAATGCTGCGCTGGCTGTGGCGACCGTCGCCCTGGCGATATATTTTGGCCTTACAGAAAGCGTCTGGGCGCTGGTGTTGATGACCATGCTGGCGTTTGTGCTGGGCTTTACCCTGATCATTCCCATCGGCGGGGCCGACATGCCCGTGATCATCTCCATGCTCAACAGCTATTCTGGTTGGGCAGCGGCAGCGACGGGTTTTACCCTGGAAAACAACCTGCTCATTATCGTTGGTGCCCTGGTGGGGTTTTCCGGCGCTATTTTATCCTTCATCATGTGTCGCGCCATGAATCGTTCTATCATCAATGTGGTGTTTGGCGGCTTTGGCGGCGCGTCTGAAGCTGGCCCCAGTGCTGTGGCCCAGGCGGCGGAAAAGGGAGTGAAAGCCGCATCTGTGGAAGATGCCATTTACTGGATGGAAGATGCCAACCGGGTCATTGTCGTCCCTGGATATGGCATGGCGGTGGCCCAGGCGCAACATGCCCTGAAGGAGCTGTTGGAGCTGCTGGAGGCTCGGGGGGTGGAAGTGAAGTTTGCCATTCATCCTGTTGCCGGTCGTATGCCCGGGCACATGAACGTGCTGCTGGCGGAAGCCGACATCCCCTATGATCATGTATTTGAAATGGATGATATCAATCCGGAATTTGCGACTACAGATGTGGCGCTGGTGGTTGGTGCAAATGATGTTACCAACCCTGCGGCTAAGACAGACCCTTCAAGCCCGATTTATGGTATGCCGATTCTGGATGTAGCCAAGGCGCATAATGTGTATGTGATCAAGCGCTCCATGCGTCCCGGGTATTCCGGAGTGGAGAATCTGCTGTATTATCAGGATAACTGCTCACTGATTTTTGGTGATGCCAAGGATGTGTGTGAAGGGATGGTGACAGTGCTCAAGGGCGGGGGGCATTGAGCGGGCCTGACCGCTCTGGAGGCACCGGGTCTTCCACAATTAGCGGGAGATCCCTTGACATATGTCAAATGAAGCCAAAATTAGCTTGATTTACATCAAGTATTCCTGTTTATAATGCTGTGCATGAGATATATTTATCTCAATACAAGTTAATAGTAGCCATACAATAACAAACAGGCTGCGATAGCATGTAGTCAGGAGGATGTGCCATGCGGTGGCCGTTGCTCTTTACCCGCCCGCCGGGAAAAGAGGTCTATTGACAGGGTTTACGGCAACGTGTGGACTTGGAGGAGAACGCAGTCATACCCAGGCAGAAACAGGTGGAAATCTGGCGAAAACCTGGGGATAAGAACTGTATATTGGATTCTACAGCCGGCAGTTTGCCGGTTTTTTTTGCCTGCCGGTTTTGCTTGTTGCGCTGTTATTTGCGATGCAAAGCGGTGGTTATCTGCTTTTTCCCAGCTGCTCCGCCATGTGCAGAAAGTTTTTCAGCCGTTCCAGATGGATCACGCCAGCGTGGCTGGCTTCGATCAATGCACACCCAGGTTCGCTGCGGTGCGTGCAGTTGCTGAACTGGCATTGCCCCAGGAAGGGTGCGAATTCCCGAAACCCCGTTTCCAGCTGTTGGCGGGTGATCTTTCCCAGGCGAAAGCTGCGCACACCAGGGGAATCGATGATTTCCCCCCCGTTTTCCAGAAAATGCAGGGTGGCAACGGACGTGGTGTGACGGCCAAGGCCGCTGGTTTCAGACAGCTCACCAATGGTTTCGTCCCGATGAGGAATCAAGGCGTTGATCAGGGAAGATTTCCCGACCCCGGACTGACCAACAAGAATACTGGTTTCCCCGGACAGGCGCTCCATCAGGGGTTCCAGGCCGTGCTCCCTGCGAGCGCTCACGCCTACCATTGGATAACCGATTTCTTCATAGTAAGCATACTGTTGCTGAAATTCCCGCCACTCTTTTGCTTCGAGCAGATCCGCCTTGTTGAGGGTGATCAGCGCCTTTACGCCAATGAGTTCGGCGGCCACCAGGTATTGATCGGTAAGGTAGCCGGTAGGAGCGGGTTTGGGAGCCAGCACCACGATAAGCTGGGTGATGTTGGCCGCCAGGGGTTTGTCTCTGCCGCTATAGTCAGGGCGTGACAATACCGTAGTTCGGGGAAGCAGGGATACAACCACCCCCTGGTCATCACTCGCCACTTGCCACAACACCCGGTCGCCGCAGACGATCTCTCCGAGGTTTTGCCGAAACAGGCAGTGATGGTCTTTTCCTTCCTCATCCTGAACCAGAAGATGCTGCCCGTGTCTGCTGATTACCCGCCCATGGAGGGTGTCGCTGTTTCCGGACGTGAGCAACGCCTGCTCAACCCGTTTTGAAAGCCGCGCACGCCGGTTATCCTGCTGCCGGGCAATACGCTGGCGCTGTTTCTCGGTCAGCCGTCTTCCAGCCATTAGCTGAACTTATTTGCTGAAGTGATAATAATTGTCATTCAGATAATTGGTGAGTGATTGGATTTCAGTATCAAACAGCTTTTTCCCGAGGTTTGCATCACACATGCGCACCTGGGATTCCAGATGGGGCAGGGAATCGACACGGCGTTTTTTACGGGTATAGACACTACTGTCATGACATCCGGTACAGTTATTCTGATGGAATGTGCCGGCCTGGAAGTCCTCGCCCGCAAAAGCGGTTGCGCTGAAGATCAAGGTCAGGGTGGCGAATAGCAATAGCAATTTCATCGATGTAGGCCTGTCTGGTAACGGTTACTTGAGTGTAGAGGATAAGTGAGCAATACGCACGGCAGCGGGGGGATGGCTGTGGTGAAATGCGGAATACAGTGGGTCGGGGGTGAGGGTGGCGGCATTGTCCCGATACAGTTTCACCAGACCGCTGATCAGTGCAGCGGCGCTGGATTGCTGCGCAGCATAACTGTCGGCCTCAAACTCATGCTTGCGAGACCATGCGGAAAAAAATGGCGTAATAAATGTGGTGAACGCAGGCGTTGCCAGCAGAAACAATGCCAGCGCCATGGCGTGGCTCTGCGTTGTTGCACCAAGCCCCTGGAAAAACCATTCCTGCTGCATTAGCCAGTTGAGCAGCGCCAGCCCCAACAGGGAGACAGTGGCCATGTACAGCATCCCTTTCAATACATGGCGATGTTTGAAATGCCCAAGCTCATGGGCGAGTACTGCCTCGATCTCATCCGCTTCCAGGCTTTCCAGCAGGGTGTCGAAAAATACAATGCGTTTGCTCTTGCCAAAACCACTGAAATAGGCGTTGCCATGGCTTGAGCGCCTGGAACCATCCATGACAAACATGCCCTTGCTGTGAAAACCACAGCGTTGCAACAGTTTCTCCAGGCGCTTCTTCAAGGGTGGATCCTGCAAGGGGCTGAATTTGTTGAACATGGGAGCGATGATGCTGGGATAGATCCAGCTCAGGAGCAGGGTGAATCCCGTCAGTACCATCCAGGCCCAGAGCCACCAGCTATTTCCTGCCTGCTCCATCAGCCAGAGGATGCTGGCCACCAGAGGCGTGGTGATCGCCAGCATCAGCATCAGCTGCATGAGCTGATCGATGAGGAAGCGCCGGAGGGTGGTGCGGTTGAAACCGTATTTTTCCTCGATAACGAAGGTGCGCCAGGCGCTTAGCGGTAGTTCCAGCAGGGTGGATAGGCCAAGCACAGACAGCAGCAGGCCAACGCCCCGCCACAGCTCGCTGATTTGAACGGTTTGCCACAGCCCGTATAACCAATTCAATCCGCCACCGAGGGTGAAGGCCAGCAGCAGAATCACGCCGAACAGCAGGCTGGCGCCTTCCAGGCGGATGTTCGCCAGGGTATAGCTGGCGGCTTTCTGGTGTTGCTGCAGGGAGATTTTTTCTGCAAAAGCGGTTGGCACCTGGTTGCGGTGTCCGCGTACCGAGCGAACCTGTCGCCCCAACAGCCACAGCTCCAGCAGCAATCCGCCAAAGAGCGCCAACAGGAAAATCCAGGTGAAGTTGTTCATGTGATGTTCGTGTTGAAAACGCAATGCGATACATTTTACGCAATATGCCGCAAGCATGCCGTAGAATACGCATACTCCATTCAATAGCGGAACGAATCATGCCTGTTTCACAGAACAACCTGATCTGGATCGATCTGGAAATGACCGGACTGGATACAGACAACGACCGGATCATTGAAATCGCCACCATCGTCACCGATGCAGAATTGAACATCCTGGCGGAAGGGCCGGAACTGGCGGTTTTCCAGCCGGAGGGAGTGCTCGTCGGCATGGATGAATGGAATACCCGCCAGCATGGCGAGTCCGGATTGGTGGAGCGGATCAGAAACAGCGAATACGATGCCCCGCGGGCAGAAGCGGAAACCCTGGCTTTTCTGCAGGACTGGGTGCCGCCGGGCGCTTCTCCCATGTGCGGCAATAGTATCTGTCAGGATCGGCGTTTCATGGCGCGACTGATGCCCGAGCTGGAGCAGTATTTTCACTACCGCAACCTGGACGTGAGCACCCTCAAGGAACTGGCCAGGCGCTGGTCACCGGGGCTGGCCGAAGGCTTCAGCAAACAGGGGTCGCATCGGGCCATGGATGATATACGCGAATCCATTGCCGAACTGGCGTATTACCGGGAGTATTTTATTCAGGCTTGATCAGGGCTTGCTGTCGCTGTCTGCTTCCCCGGGGGCGTTTTCCTTTATTTCTTCTTCAGCAGCTTCCCGGGCAGTTTCTGCATCTTCACCTTCCAGTCCGACCACATTCAGCGCTTTTTCGAACAAGGTTCTGCGGGGTGGTTGCCAGTCGGGGACGGAAATGATGGTTTTCGGATTTTTCAGCGCGCCTTCGCCCTGGATTGGGGGCAGGGGCTGGTAATCGCCGACGATGCGCACCAGAAGATCATCTTCAAAATACAGGGTCAGGCGCTTTTCCAGTTCGATATGGCCGATGCCCATGCCATAGTAGTAGTCCCAGCGGTTGTCATGAAAGATATCCTGGATCAAGGCGGTGCCCATCACCAGTTGTACCTGTTTCTTGTGCATTCCGGGGCGAAGCTGGTTTACGTTGTCCTGGGTGATGAGGTTTCCCTGGATGATCTGGGGGCGATAGACAAAAGGCAGTTTTTCCAGAGAGTTGGGAATGGCGTTGCCAAAAAAATTCCAGGTATCCCCGTCGATATTGATGCTGCTGCAAGCGCTCAGGCTTGCGCTCAGGGCAACAGAAATGAGAAGCTTACGCATTGGCGTCCCGTGTAGGCTGAAATAGGTTCAGGCGCACATGATAACGGATTCCGCCACCGGCGGCATCTGAATTGGAGATTGAAACGGTATGGATCAGCAGACGATTCGCAAGGCCGGCTTGAAAGTAACCCTGCCCAGGATGAAGATTCTGGAGATCCTGGAAGAAAATTCCCAGCGGCATATGACTGCAGAGGAAGTCTACAAAGAGCTTCTGCTGCGAGACGAGGAAATCGGCCTGGCCACGGTCTATCGGGTGCTTACCCAGTTTGAGGCGGCTGGCTTGGCGGAGCGTCACCATTTCGAGGGTGGCCAGGCAGTGTTTGAGTTGAATCGGGGAGAGCACCACGATCATATTGTCTGCATCACCTGCGGCAAGGTGGAGGAATTCATGGATGAGACCATTGAAAAATGCCAGGCGAAAATTGCCCGGAGGCATGGCTTCAGGATTGCGGATCACTCATTGATCTTGTACGGTGAATGCGACAACCCGGAATGCCCCAACCGTCCGAAGTAATCAGCTCCTGATCATTTCCCTGGCGTGCGCCAGGGTTTGTCTGGTGATGCTGACGCCGCCGAGCATGCGGGCGATTTCCTCGACCCTCTGCTCCTTGTCCAGAGTGATGATCCGGGTTTGGGTGGTTTTACCGTTCGTGCTTTTGCTGACCTGCAAGTGCCGGTTTGCCTGGGATGCAACCTGGGGAAGATGAGTAACGCATAATACCTGATTTTGTGTTCCCAGCTGCCTGAGCAGCTTCCCAACCGTTTCCGCAGTAGCGCCGCCTATACCGGCATCCACTTCATCGAAAATCATGGTCGGGATCTTGCCGCAGTTGGCGGTTGCCACCTGGATTGCCAGGCTGATGCGGGACAGCTCGCCGCCCGAGGCGACCCGGGCCAGGGGCGCAAGGGGCTGGCCCGGGTTGGTGCTGACCAGGAAGGTGACCCGGTCAGCGCCATTGGCGCAAAGCTGCGCTTCCGGCAGGGGAGTAATATCCAGCGCAAAAATGCCACCTTCCAGCCCCAGCTGCTGCATGCTTTTGGCGATGGTTTTTCCCAGTCTGACCGAGGCTCTGGTGCGGCTTCTGGTAAGTTTTTTCGCTGCGGCAAGAGATGATTTCTCCAGATCCCTGACCTCCTGCTCCAGTTGCGCCAGGGTGATGTCGGCATTTTCCAGGCCATCCTGCTCCCGGGACAATTTGTCCAGCAGCTCTGGCAGCTCTTTGGCGGGGATGCGGTGCTTGCGCGCCAGCTCGTGAATCTCTCCCAGCCGTTGATCGATTTCTGTGAGTAATTGCGGGTTGGATTCTATATGGCTGGCCGCATTCTGCAGCAGGCTGCTGGCTTCTTCCGCCTGGATTCTTGCGCTGTCCAGCAATTCGGTGGCAGGCTGCAGTTGTTTGTCGAGATTCACCAGTTGTTCCAGCTGCACACAGGCATGTGCCAGGCGGGACTGGATTCCGTGTTCATCATCAAACAGCAACTGGATCAGCTCCGCCAGGTCATTTCCCAGCTGATCGGCATGGGCCAGTTGGCGCTGTTTTACGGCCAGTTCGTCCAGTTCTCCCGCCTGTAGCTGCAATTGTCTGAGCTCGTCGATCTGAAATTGTAGGTAGTCCAGTCGCTGCGCCCGATCCAGCGACTGGCGTTGCAATTCCTGCAACTGCTGTTGCTTGAGGCGATATTCCTTATAGGTTTCGCACATCTTTGCAACAAGTTGCCCGTGGCCGGCGTAGGCATCCAGCAGGTCGCGTTGTGCGCCGTGCTTCACCAATAGCTGGTGTTCGTGCTGGCCATGAATGCTGACCAGCCTGCTTCCCAGTTCTGCCAGCAGGGTTGCGGGGACGGGGCGATTATTGATGAAGGAGCGGGAACGCCCCTGGCGCACCAGGATGCGGCGAACGATGCATTCCCCTTCGCTGTCCAGGGCATTGTCCTGTAGCCATTGTTTGATTTCGGGGGCATCGCCAAGATCGAATTCTGCATTGATTTCCGCCTGGTCACGGCCGTTGCGGATCATGTTTTTGTTTGCCTTGTTGCCAAGCACGAGACCCAGGGCGTCAATGAGGATGGATTTTCCCGCGCCGGTTTCTCCGGTAAGCGCAGTCATGCCGGGGCCAAGTTCCAGGGAGAGCTCGCGTACGATCACCAGATCCCTGACCTGGATGTGCTGCAGCATGGCCATGGTCAGGGATGCCCTCCCCAGCCCAGTTTGGCGCGCAACAGGTCGAAGTGGTCGTGATCTACAGGATGGAATAAGCGTATGGGTTTGGGATATTTGCGCACCAGCAGATGATCTCCCCGTTCCAGCGTCAGGCTGGATTGGCCGTCGCAGGTTACGCGAACGTGCTTTGTATCGGTGCGGCCACTGGGTTCTATACAGATTTCGCTGTTGCCATGAACCACGATGGGCCGGTTGCTGAGACGGTGAGGGCAGATAGGCACCAGGGCAATGGCGTCCAGGCTGGGTTCCAGCAGCGGGCCGCCACCGGACAGTGCGTAGGCCGTGGAGCCGGTAGGGGTGGAAATGATGATGCCGTCCGAGCGCTGGGAATCGACATAGCGACCGTTGATGCGCGTCTCGAATTCGATCATGCGGGCGCTGTTCCACTTGTGCAGCACCACGTCGTTCAGCGCCAGCTGCCGCTGCTGATCGCCGATGCGGGCTTCGAGAAGAAAGCGCTGATCTTCGATATAATTTCCCTGCAGGATGGCGGTGAGTGCTTCCACCATGCGTTCTGGTGAGATGTCTACCAGAAAACCCAGTCTTCCCAGATTGATGCCCACCAGAGGGGTGTTTTCATCGGCGACCTCTCTGGCGGCGCTAAGAAGGCTGCCATCGCCGCCGACGACGATGGCCAGGTCGCAAACCCGTGCCAATTCTGCCTTGGAGGGCAGATATTCTTTCTGCCCCAGCGCCAGGGCGGCGCTTCTTGCAAGAGAAACTTTCAGCCCCATGTCGATAAGGAAGCGGTGAAGCTTCTGCAAGGTAGGGGCAAGGCTGTCGTCCCCGGGCTTGGCGATCAGGCCGATGTGTTGAAATCTGGTCTTGAAATCAGGCAATGCGCTATTGATCAAATGGTCAGGAATGTACTACAAGATAACATTCATCAGAAAAAATGAAAGGGGCAGGGCAGTTGGCGATATAATCCGCCCGGGAACCCCGGCTGTATAACAGGACATGCTGAACGAACAATCACTCAATGAACGCGCCCAGCACTTTCTGAAAGTGCTTATCGAACGGTATATCCGCGATGGACAGCCGGTGGGTTCGCGTACCCTGGCGAAAGACGCAGCTGTGGAGCTGAGTCCTGCCACGATCCGCAATGTCATGGCGGATCTTGAAGATCAGGGGCTGATTACCTCACCCCATACTTCGGCAGGGCGGGTGCCTACGGTGAACGGCTATCGCCTGTTCGTAGACTCGCTGATTTCCCTGCAGCCGGTGGATCAGCATTCGATAAATCGCCTGCACGAAGAGCTGGAAGAAAAAGATGCGCCCCAGAACCTGGTGGAAACCGCTTCACGCTTTCTGTCCGGATTGACGCATATGGCCGGTGTGGTGATGATTCCCCGCCATGACCAGATCATTATCCGTGAACTGCAATTTATGCATTTGTCTGATATGCGGGTGCTGGCGATTCTGGTCACCAGTCAGGGAGAGGTGCTGAATCGCATCGTGGAAACTTCCCGACTTTTTTCCCGCAGCGAACTGGAGCAGGCCAGCCATTTTATCAATGCTCATTACAGCGGACTGGATCTGGATGCGATCAAGCACAAGATTGTGCGGGAAATGGAAGGCCATCAGCAGGATATGGACAGGCTGATGCGAGAAGCCCTGGTGATTGCCGATAAGGCGCTGCAGGATGAAAATGAGGAGCAGGACTATGTGGTATCCGGCCAGACTAATCTGATGGATTTTGATGAACTGGCGCAACTGGATCGTATCAAGATGATGTTTGATGCATTCTCCGAAAAGCAGGAAATTCTGCATCTGCTGGATCGCTGCAGTCAGGCCGAAGGCGTACAGCTGTTCATTGGCGAGGAGTCCGGCTATGGCCCCCTGGAGAAATGCAGCGTGGTCACAGCGCCCTACGAAATGGACAATACCGTGGTTGGCGTGCTCGGGGTAATCGGTCCAACGCGCATGGCGTATGACCGGGTGATCCCCATTGTGGACATTACCGCAAAAATGTTGGGGGCCGCCTTGAAATTGGCCTGAATCGGCCCTATGTTCCCTGAAACTTCGATATCTCGTTCCTTCCTGCCTGGGTTTGCGTGGAAGGGGTTTTTGACGTGAATTTGCTGGCAAGAGGTAAGTAACCAGATGGAAAAAGAGCAGGAATATGGTGGTGAAGAGCTAACCGAAGCCGCCGAGTCCGGGCAGGGCGACAACCAGGAGAATCTGTCTCCCGAGAAACTGGGGCGGCTTCTGGAAGATGCGCGCAACAAGGCAGACGAACACTGGGATCAGGTTGTCCGTACCCGTGCCGAGCTGGATAACATCAAGAAGCGTCATCAGCGGGAGCTGGAAAATGCGCACAAATACGGGCTGGAAAGGTTTGTCGGGGAATTGCTGGGGGTTCGGGACAGCCTGGAATTGGGCTATAACGCCGCCCAGGAAAACCATGATGTAGAAAAACTTCTGGAAGGCACCGAACTCACGCTGAAGATGCTCGCAGACGCCATGAGCAAATTCGGGGTGGAGCAGATCGATCCGGAAGGTGAGGCATTCAACCCGGAACTGCATCAGGCCATGGGCATGGTGCCCACGGATGAGGTTCCGCCGAATACGGTGGTGAATGTGGTGCAGAAAGGTTATCTGCTCAATGGGCGTCTGGTGCGGCCGGCAATGGTGATGGTGTCACAAGCTCCAATATCTTGAATTTCAGGCAACTGCCCCCATTTGGGTAAGCAGCAACAAAATAGAACTGTAACTAACGAATTTATAACGGAGAAACACAAATGGGCAGAATTATCGGCATCGATTTGGGTACAACCAATTCCTGTGTCGCCATAATGGAGGGTGATCAACCAAAGGTTATCGAAAACTCCGAGGGCGATCGCACCACTCCTTCTGTGGTGGCCTTTACCCAGGAAGGAGAAGTGCTGGTCGGCCAGTCTGCGAAGCGTCAGGCGGTTACCAATCCGCACAACACCCTGTTTGCCATCAAGCGCCTTATCGGGCGTAAGTTTGATGATGATGTGGTGCAGCGTGATATCGAAATGGTGCCCTACAAGATCGTCAAGGCAGACAATGGTGATGCCTGGGTGGAAGCCAATGGCAAAAAAATGGCTCCACCGGAAGTGTCTGCAAAAATTTTGCAGAAAATGAAGAAAACTGCGGAAGATTACCTGGGTGAAGAAGTTACCGAAGCGGTTATTACCGTACCGGCCTATTTTAACGATTCCCAGCGTCAGGCCACGAAAGATGCCGGACGCATCGCCGGCTTGGATGTAAAACGCATTATCAACGAACCTACAGCGGCGGCGCTTGCCTATGGCATGGACAAAAGCAGCGGCGACAAGAAGCTGGCCGTGTACGATCTCGGTGGTGGTACGTTCGATGTATCCATTATCGAGATTGCCGAAGTTGATGGTGAACACCAGTTTGAAGTGTTGTCCACCAATGGTGACACTTTCCTCGGTGGTGAAGATTTCGACATGCGTGTCATCGACTTCCTGGTCGAATCCTTCAAGAACGAACAGGGCGTGGATCTGCGCAATGACCCCTTGGCGCTGCAGCGTCTGAAAGAGGCTGCAGAAAAGGCCAAGATCGAGTTGTCATCCGCCCAGCAGACCGATATCAACCTGCCGTATATCACGGCCGATGCCAGTGGCCCCAAGCACATGAACGTCAAGCTCACCCGCTCCAAGCTGGAATCCCTGGTGGACGGGCTGGTGGAACAGACCATCGAACCTTGCAAGGTGGCGCTGAAGGATGCAGGCCTCTCCGCATCCGATATTGATGATGTAATCCTTGTTGGCGGTCAGACCCGCATGCCCAAGGTGCAGGAAACTGTCGAGAAATTCTTCGGCAAGGCGCCACGCAAGGATATCAACCCCGATGAGGCGGTAGCCATTGGCGCTGCTATTCAGGGTGGTGTGCTTTCCGGTGATGTAAAAGATGTGTTGTTGCTGGATGTTACCCCCCTGTCTCTGGGGATCGAGACCATGGGCGGCGTAATGACCAAGCTCATCGAGAAGAACACCACCATTCCGACCACGGCTTCACAGGTGTTTTCTACTGCTGATGACAATCAGGCTGCGGTTACCGTGCACGTCTTGCAGGGTGAGCGGGACATGGCTTCGGCCAACAAATCCCTGGGGCGTTTTGACTTGACGGACATTCCTCCGGCGGCGCGAGGGGTTCCACAGATTGAAGTGACCTTCGATATCGACGCCAACGGCATCCTGAATGTGTCTGCCAAAGACAAGGCCACAGGCAAGGAGCAAAGCATCAAGATTACCGCCTCTTCCGGTTTGAGCGAAGGAGAGATTGATGAAATGGTGAAAGATGCCGAGGCCCATGTCGAGGAAGACAAGAAATTCCATGAAATGGTGGATGCGCGCAATCAGGCTGACGCCATGTTGCATGCCACCAGGAAATCCCTGGAAGAAATGGGTGACAAGGTCGAAGGTGCGGAAAGAGCCAATATCGAGAGCCTGATGAAGGAGCTGGAAGAGGCGATGAAAGGTGACAGCAAGACGGCGATTGAAGCCAAGACCAAGGCCTTGGCAGAAGCCTCGGGAAAACTGGCGGAGCGCATGTATCAGGGCAGCGGAGATGCTGGTTCTGGCACCCAGCCGGGAGCGGAAGCCGGGCAGAAATCCAGTGCTGACGATGATGTAGTCGATGCTGAATTTGAAGAAGTTGACGACAAGAAATAAGATCCGAAACAGGTCTTTCTGAAAAACCGGGAGTGGTTTCGCTGCTCCCGGATTTTTGCGTTTTGCTTGCCCTGTTGTTTCGGGCAAAAACATTTTCCAACAGGATGAATCATGTCCAAACGTGATTACTATGAAGTGCTGGGCGTAAGCCGCACAGCTACCAGCGCCGAAATCAAAAAGGCCTATCGCAAACTGGCGATGAAGTACCACCCTGACCGGAATTCAGGGGAAGACGGTGAACAGGCCGAGATCAAGTTCAAGGAAGTCAAATTGTCCTATGAGGTGCTTTCTGATGACCAGAAGCGCGCAGCCTATGACCAGTTTGGTCATGCTGGTGTGGACGGGTCAGCTGGTATGGGTGGCGGCCCTGGGGGCGCTGGCGGTAGCTTCAGCGATATTTTTGGCGACGTTTTTGGTGATATTTTCGGTGGGGGCGGGCGCGGAGCGCACCGCCATCAGCGTGGCGCTGATATGGGTTACAACCTGGAGCTTTCCCTGGAGGATGCGGTCAGGGGAACCACAGTAAAAGTCAGGATTCCGGCGCAAATCAGCTGCGATGTCTGTGGTGGCAGCGGTGCCAAAAAAGGCACTTCACCAAAAGCATGCAGCACCTGTGGTGGCAGCGGTCAGGTGCGTATGCAGCAGGGGTTTTTCATTGCCCAGCAAACCTGCCCGACCTGTCATGGACGGGGGGTGCAGATTGACGATCCTTGCCTGGCCTGCCACGGCCAGGGGCGGATTCAGAAGCACAAGACCCTTTCCGTGAAAGTACCGGCGGGGGTGGACTCCGGTGACAGAATCCGCCTTGCCGGGGAAGGTGAAGCCGGGGAAAATGGCGGGCCTGCTGGCGATCTGTATGTGCAGATACATGTCAAGCCGCACCCTATTTTTGAGCGGGATGACGCCAATCTCTATTGTGAAGTGCCAATTCCGTTTGCCAGGGCGGCTCTTGGTGGAGAGCTGGAAGTGCCGACCCTGGAAGGCAAAGTCAAACTCAAGGTGCCAGAGGGAACGCAGACCGGCAAGCTGTTTCGCATTCGCGGCAAGGGCATCAAACCCGTGCGTGGCGGCGCAGTGGGGGATTTGTTGTGCAAGGTTGTGGTGGAGACGCCCATCAATCTCAGTGATGAGCAAAAAGACCTGCTGCGCCAGCTGGATGATTCCCTGCAGGGTGGGGGCCGCAAGCACAGTCCCAATGCCAGTTCCTGGCTGGACGGCGTGAAGAGCTTTTTCAAGGAGATGGGATTCTGACTTCCGGAGGCGAGAAAATGATTCGAGTAGCTGTGGTTGGCGCTGCTGGCAGGATGGGAAAGTCACTGGTTCAGGCGCTGCATGATACCGCTGGCATGGTGCTTTCCGTGGCGACAGAATATCCCGAATCTTCCCTGATCGGTGCGGATGCAGGGGAACTGGCGGGCGTCGGCAAACTGGGCGTCGCCATCTCCACGGATTTGGCGGAGTCTCATGAGCAATTTGATACCGTGATTGACTTCAGCCGCCCGGAAGCCAGCATGCGGCATCTGGCCATATGCCGGGAATATGGTAAACAGCTGGTGATCGGCACCACTGGTTTCGATGAAGAACAAAAGCAGCAGATTGCTGCTGCATCGGCAGATATTGCCATCGTATTTGCGCCGAATATGAGTGTTGGCGTAAATCTCTGTTTCAAGCTGCTGGAAGTTGCCGCACAGGTGATGGGGGAGGATGCAGATATTGAAATTATCGAGGCCCATCACCGCCACAAGATCGATGCGCCTTCCGGTACCGCGATTCGCATGGGTGAAGTGGTGGCGCAGGTTTTGGGACGCGATCTCGATGAAGTGGCCGTTTATGGCCGCCACGGAATCACCGGGGAAAGGGATCGAAAAACCATTGGCTTTGAAACCATTCGCGCCGGTGATGTTGTCGGTGAACATACCGTCTGGTTTGCCACAGAAGGCGAACGGGTGGAAATAGCGGTGAAATCCTCCAGTCGCATGACCTATGCCAATGGTTCCGCCAGAGCAGTTTTGTGGCTGAAAGACAAAACCCGTGGCCAGTTCGACATGCAGGATGTTCTTGGCCTGCGTTGAGCGGCGTCTGCCCTGTGAATATCGTGGTGTTTTTGCTGATTATTGGCCGGCTCTGAAGGAAAACCCATCACAATGCAGCGGCCTTGCCGATTGTGCCTCTACTAACACCCTCAGCCATGGGCTATTATAGAGAGCTATTCAAATAGCGCTGGAGGCTCGGATTGCCAAAGCCAATCAAACTTGTTTCTGCTGGGCGCTTTCAATTGCCTGTTGCTGATGGCCGGGCTGTGGCACAACAACCGTTAGTTGCGCCATCAATCGCGGATCATGGGATAAAGGACAGATAAGACATGCTGGATCTTCTCTGGATATTGCTGCCTGTTGCTGCCGCCTCTGGTTGGTGGGCGGCGCGGCGTGGTATGGCCAGAAGCCGTGAAGATGCAGAATGCCTCACTACCCCGGCGTATTTTCGCGGCCTTAACTATCTGTTGAATGAGGAGCCAGACAAGGCGATAGATGTGTTCGTGCAGCTGCTGGAAGTGGATAGTGAAACCGTGGAAACCCACCTTGCCCTGGGCAGCCTGTTCCGTCGTCGGGGCGAAGTGGAGCGGGCCATCCGCATTCACCAGAACCTCATAGCCCGGCCGGCCTTGGGAGAAGATCAGCGGGCGCAGGCGTTGCTGGAACTGGGCATGGATTATATGCGTGCGGGTTTGTATGACCGTGCGGAAAATCTGTTCCTGGAACTGAAAGAAATGAAGCTGCATGTGCGCAAGGCGCTGGAAAATCTGCTTATTGTCTATCAACAGGAAAAAGACTGGCAATCTTGCCTGGAAACAGCGGAAGAGTTGGAATCTCTGGTGAATGACCCCTTGTCGCTGGAGCGTTCTCATTTCTATTGCGAACTGGCGGAAGAGGCGTTGCGCAAGGGACAGAAGGATGTTGCTGGAAAGTTGTTGAAAAAAGCCGCCTCCGTCGATGTTCGTAGTGTGCGTCCCCTGCATATGCAGGCGCATCTGGCCATGGAGCAGGAAGGTTGCAAGGCAGCGACCCGCTTGTTGCGCAAGGCGGTGGAAAAGGATCAGGACTTTCTTCCCGAAGTGTTGGAGGATCTCATGGAATGCTGCCGGCAGCTGTCAGATCTTCCGGCACTAAGATCCTACCTGGAAAAATTTCTTGGCAATGATACAGACGTGGCAGTTGCCCTGACCATCACAGAAATTATCACCGAAATAGAAGATGAGGCGGCGGCAAGAGCCTTCCTCAGCAGGCAGATGCACCTGCACCCAACCCTGAAAGGGTTGTTGCGCCTGATTGAGTTGAATGCCTCTCTGCCGGATATCCAGGCCGAGCAGATGCTGGTGAGTATGAAAACCCATATGGAGCAGCTGCTGGCGGAACGGCCGGCCTATCAATGCAGCAAATGCGGCTTTGTTGCAAATACCCTGCATTGGCAGTGCCCCAGTTGCCGCAGTTGGGGCAGCATCCGCCGCAAATCAGAGCCAGAGGAGAAACAATCATGAATGCCAGCCCGGTTATTGTCGCACTGGATTTTCCTGATCGGGAAAGCGCCATGGCATTAGTGGATCGACTGCATCCATCGTTGTGTCGGTTGAAAGTGGGGAAGGAGCTTTTTACCCGCCTGGGCCCCGCGTTTGTGGAAAAACTGGTTGCCACGGGTTATGACGTGTTTCTGGATCTGAAATTTCATGACATCCCCAACACAGTGGCGGCAGCATGTGATGCCGCAGCAGACCTGGGGGTTTGGATGATGAACCTGCATGCTTCCGGCGGGCGTAAAATGATGGATACAGCGTGCGCTCGCCTGGCGGGTAGGGCGCATCAGCCTAAATTGATTGCCGTTACCATTCTCACCAGTTTGGGAGAAAAGGACATTCGTGAGATCGGGTTCCAGGGTACGCCTGAAGAGAATGTACTGCATCTGGCAGCATTGGCGCAGTCTTCCGGTCTGGATGGCGTAGTTTGTTCGCCCCTGGAAGCGGCAGCCCTGCGCGCCCGGGCAGGCGATGATTTCTTGCTGGTTACGCCGGGGGTGCGCCCGGCAACCGCAGCCCTGGATGACCAGAAGCGGGTGATGACACCGGCGGACGCCATGCAGGCTGGTGCCAGCTACCTGGTGATTGGCCGTCCAGTGACTGCAGCGCAGGATCCGTTGCAGGCTCTGAAGGACATCAATGCCTCCCTACAAGTTTAAATTAAAATTGTAATTGGCTGAAAATAAAGTAAAAGATATTTTTTCTTTTTGCTTTCTCCTTGGTTTTGGCATGGTAAAAATTACTGCAGCCATAAAGAAAAACTAGGGGCGGCAAAGCCTGGCATCTGTTAGTTTTACAAAAAATTTTACTTTGAATATCGTTGATTCCCAATGCTCGCATGGTTCAATGATGAACCCGGCCAACCCAACCTCCAGGAGATTGCCGCATGATCAAACCCATTGGCTCTGATACTCTGCTTCCGCTGTTTGTTTACGACCCTGAAAAGCATGACGTTTTGATGAAGGAAGCGGAAAGCCTGCCTTCTGTCACTATTACTTCTCCTGCAGCCGGAAACGCAGTAATGCTCGGTGGTGGTTATTTTACTCCCCTGAAGGGCTTCATGAACCTGGCTGATGCCATGGGCGCTGCAGAAAAAATGATCCTTACCGACGGTTCTTTCTTCCCTGTTCCGGTACTGAATATGCTGGATGATGCGGCAGTAGCCGCCATTGGTGATGTCCCACGCATTGCCTTGCGTGATCCCAATGTGGAAGGCAACCCGGTGCTGGCTGTCATGGATGTGGAAAACATCGAGAAAGTCAGCGAAGAGCAGATGGCTGCCATGCGTGACAAGGTGTACCGCACCGATGATCCCGAGCATCCTGGCGTAGCCGCCTTCATGTCCCAGGGACGCAACGCGGTTTCCGGCCCCATCCAGGTGCTGAACTTCTCCTATTTCCAGATGGATTTCCCCGATACCTTCCGTACCGCCGTGGAAATCCGCAATGAAATCAAGGAGCATGGCTGGAACAAGGTGGTGGCCTTCCAGACCCGCAACCCCATGCACCGCGCTCATGAAGAGCTGTGCCACATGGCGATGAAGGATGTTGGTGCCGACGGCGTAGTCATCCACATGCTGCTGGGCAAACTCAAGCCGGGTGATATTCCTGCGCCCGTGCGTGATGCCGCCATCCGCAAGATGGCCGAGCTGTATTTTCCGCCCAATACGGTGATGATTACCGGCTATGGTTTCGACATGCTCTATGCCGGCCCTCGTGAAGCCGTATTGCATGCTTATTTCCGCCAGAACATGGGTGCCACCCACTTTATCGTGGGCCGCGATCATGCCGGTGTCGGTGACTACTATGGTGATTTCGATGCCCAGACCATCTTCGACGAAGAAGTGCCGGAAGGCGCCATGGAGATCGAGATCTACAAGGCCGATCATACCGCCTATTCCACCAAGCTGAACAAGGTGATCATGATGCGCGATGCACCTCCCGGCCATACCAAGGAAGACTTTGTGCTGTTGTCCGGCACCAGGGTGCGCGAGATGCTGGGCAATGGTGAAGCGCCTCCGCCCGAGTTTTCCCGTCCCGAGGTGGCCAAGATCCTCATGGACTACTATCAGTCTCTGGACAAGTAACCACGCTATAGGCCGGTTCCGGGAAGCCCGCTCTTGAGCGGGCTTTTTTCGTCCGTGCCGGCAAGGACTTTCTTCCCGGCGGCAATGAGGCATAATTGCCCCATGAAAAAATGCTTCCAGATCCTTTCCATGGAGGACGCCTACAAGGGCTTCCTGCATCTCAAACGCTTTCGCTTGCAGCATGAGTGCTTCGCCGGGGGCTGGTGCCCCGAGGTGCAGCGGGAGCGGGTGGAAGGCAGACATGCCGTCTCCGTGCTGCTCTACGATCCCCAGGCCGATGCGGTGGTGCTCATCGAACAGTTTCGCATTGGCGCCCTGGGGCATGCGGATGATCCCTGGCTGCTGGAGACGGTAGGCGGTTATTGCGAAGAAGGCGAGTCCAGCGAGATGGTGGCCTACAGGGAAACCCGGGAAGAAACCGGCTGCGAGCTGCTCGATATGGAATTCATCGGCCGCTTTTTCACCACCCCCGGCTGGTGTGGTGAGCGGATTTCCCTGTACTGTGGCCGGGTGGACAGCAGCGGGGCCGGCGGCATTCATGGTCTGGATGAGGAAGGGGAGGATATCCGGGTGGATGTCATGCCCTTTGGGGAGGCAATGGGGCAGTTGTTCCGGCGCGCCAATTCCACCAGTATCGTGGTGGGTTTGCAGTGGTTGCAGCAACACCGTGCCGAGCTGCGACAACGCTGGGGAAAATAGCCCTCCTCAGCGTTCGCGCCAAACCATATTGCGATGGGGAATGCCCGCGTCATCGAATACCTCGCCTTCCGCATGGAAGCCCGCTTTTTCGTAGAAGGGCATGGCCTGTAGCTGCGCGGCCAGCACCAGGGTGGAAAAATTTCGCTTCCGGCCTTCTTCCATCAGTCTTTGCAGCAAAGCGGATCCCACGCCCCTGCCGCGCCATTCCCTGAGCACCGCCATGCGCCCGATATGTCCGTCCGGCAACAGGCGACCGGTGCCAATGGGATTGCCATTGGCGTCTTCTGCGAGGAAATGCAGGCATTCGGCGTCCAGCTCGTCCCACTCCAGCTCTACGGGGACCTGCTGCTCTTGCACGAAAACCTTCTCCCGCACCAGACGCAGCGCTTCCTTGTCCTGTGGCCAGTGTGCCAGGCGTATGGAATAGCTGCTTTCAGTCATGGTGAAACTCCAGCCAGTTTTGATTCAGCAGTTCTGTAACCGTATGCAGGAACGGTTTGCTGTTCCTGCAGGCCTCCAGCAGTTCCTGTCCGGAACCGGCCTGGTCACACAGCTGCACCACCCCTGCCTTGCAGTCTTCCGGCAGTTCGAAGACCTCCCCGCATACAAACAGGTACAGGCCGCCACACGGGCGGCTCGCCCAGGCATAACGGCTGAAAGGGTGGCGTTGCAAGTGGGTGTGCTGCAGTTGATGCAACAACTGTTCCGGGGAGTGCTGCTGTTCTGGCGGCTCGATGAACAGATGCTCTTTGATTTCTGTCGAAAAACAGCCAAACCAGCGTTGTTTCATGTCCGCATCATTCAGCCAGGCGTTTAGCTGCGCATTCACCTGCGCCAGGGCAGGGGGGCGGATTTCTGCAGGGCTGTCCTGCGGTGTCAGAGCTGGGTCGTAATAATGCTGCTCTTCAGGAACATGATCGAGGAGGTACTGGGTAAAGCTGCCGAGCATTTCCGCTACCGAAGGGGCTCGCAACCCCACGGACCAGGTCATGCAGGCATCGTCCTCTGCGATTCCCCAGTGAGCCATGCCGGGGGGCAGATACAGCACATCGCCGGGCTCCAGCAGCCATTCCTCTTCCGGTTCGTATTCCGCCAGAATGCGCACGGGAAGGTCGGGCAGCAGGGTGTCTGATGGAGCCTTGTTGCCAATCTGCCAGCGGCGTTTTCCCTGGGCCTGGATGAGGAAGACATCATAGGTGTCCGTATGCGGCCCCACCGATCCGCCGGTAACGGCGTAGCTGATCATGATGTCATCGAAGCGCCAGCTGGGGATGAAATGAAACAATTGCATCAAAGCCGTGATGTGGGGAATATACTTGTCCACATCCTGAACCAGCAGGGTCCAGTTCGTTTCCGGCAGTTGGGCGAATACCCTTTCATCAAAAGGTCCGTGGAGCAACTCCCAGCTGTTCTCGCCGTGGTGCAGCACCATGCGGGATTCCACATCATCTTCACAGGCAAGACCCGCCAGCTCCTGCGGTGAAAGATCGAAGTCATATCCCTGTATGGCGTTTCGCATCAACAGGGGCTTCTTCTGCCAGTATTGATGCAGAAAATCCCGGGCGGAAAGAGAGGGGGGGAACCGGAGTTGCATGGAGGCCTGCCGTAACAATGGAATATCCAGCCCTGATTTTATCCTATTCCAGGAACAGCCGGTTTGTTGTGAAAAGGCATGAAAATTGCCCTTGTTTTTGCCGAAAAATACGGTATCCTTTGGCAGCTTCGGAGAGGTGGCAGAGCGGTTGAATGCACCGGTCTTGAAAACCGGCGTGGGTTTGTAGCCCACCCAGGGTTCGAATCCCTGCCTCTCCGCCATACAAAAGCGTAAAGGCGCGAGGTGGATGG
>JAMOLT010000043.1 GCA_027068915.1 Sedimenticola sp.
ACAACTATAAAACATCGATATGTACTGCAAAATACCCTGCCGCGCTTCATGTCCGGCCTGGTAATTCTGCCAGTAAACACGCTCCTGTTTTCCTGCTGCTAGAGTTTTTTATACCGGACAACTTTGCTGGCAAACCCCGATCCCGGGTTCAGGCTGGTGAAGCTAATCTGCAACAGTTTCCAGATAAGTTAAAGAGTTGGCCGCGCTATGTTTTTGGGATTTTATCTGAACCCTTTGCCCTGGCGCTGGTCTGTTTGTTGATAGCTGCTGTAAATACTGCCATCCTTGAGGCCGGTATCCGAGGATGATTTGGAGAAAAGATTATGAAAAGAGCGCTAGGGGTTGTTGCTGTATCGGGAATGCTTGTCCTTTCGGGCTGTACGGATCCTTCTGACCCAAATCGAAAAACCAAAACCGGTGCAATTGTCGGAGCCGTTGCCGGGGCTGTCATTGGGCATCAGGTAGACCATAAAAGAGGAGCATATGTGGGTGCGGCTCTTGGAGCGCTTGCGGGAGGCGGTGTTGGCTACTACATGGATGAGCAACAAAGGGAGCTTGAAGAACAGCTGGCCCGTGAGCAGGCAAACCATGAGCTGGAAATTCAGCGCATGAAAGATGACAGCCTGAAGCTGACACTGGACAGTGAGGTTTCTTTTGATTTCGACAGTGCTGCCATTAAACATGGATTTCAGGGAACCCTGGACAAGCTTGCCAATATCATCCAGAAGTATGACAAGACGATCATTCATGTGGTCGGGCATACGGACAGTGTTGGTTCGGACGAATACAACCAACGGCTTTCCGAGCGCCGCGCACGGGCTGTAGGTGAGTACCTCATGAATCATGGAGTACAGGCTTCCAGAGTGCAGATGGAAGGGCGGGGCGAAACCCAACCCCGCGCCAGCAACGCCACAGAGGCGGGGCGCCAGCTCAATCGGCGGGTGGAGATCTATTTAAAGCCGGTTGTTGAAGGGCAGGAAAACCGTGCATATGAGCGCCCTGCCACCGACGCTCCCGGTAACCCGTCCAGATACTACTGAAACCCGAGATCCGCGATTGATCGAAGCATATGGAGCCAGTTCTTGATTCGTTTAGCCATACGGAAATTTTTACCAGACTACATGCTATCGAAATCAATACCTAGCCCTCTGCATCTACGGGTAATCGCGGACTTTCGATGAAACAACTGCAACGCAATGTCTGCCGAATAGGGACATGTTTTGGAGTGGAGATTTAAAGGAATGCGGGAATACCGATACGGACGGATAAAGCCTTCCGAGATAACAGATCAGCAAGTCTGGCTGAAACGCCGGCAACTGATAAAGGCAGGTATGGCGGCTGGCGCGGGGCTATTACTGGGTGGCGCAAATGGCCCGGCAATGGCTGCCATTGCCGGGCCTGGCAATAACCGCAAGATTTCCCTGTCGGGAGAAAGTGTTTATGGCAGAACTCTTGTGCCGACAGAATATGAGCATATCACCACCTACAACAATTTTTACGAGCTCGGTTACGGGAAGGAAGCACCGGCGGAAAATGCTGCCGCATTGAAAACCCGCCCCTGGAGTATCAAGGTTTCGGGCGAGTGCAACAAACCCGGCATCATGGATATAGAGGACATCCTGAAACTGGATCAGGAGGAGCGTATCTATCGCTTTCGCTGTGTGGAGGCGTGGGCAATGGTAGTGCCTTGGGTGGGCTTTTCCCTTGGGCGGTTTCTCAAGCGTTTTGGGCCCACGTCCAGGGCGAAATTTGTGGAATTTGAAACGCTGTATGACCCCGAGCACTTGCCTGGCCAGAAACGCACGGTGCTGGACTGGCCATACCGTGAAGGCTTGCGCATTGATGAGGCCATGCATCCGCTGGCCTTTATGGCCACCGGGCTGTACGGCGAGGTGTTGCCGGGGCAGAACGGTGCGCCCTTGCGCCTGGTGGTTCCGTGGAAATACGGGTTCAAGAGCATCAAATCTATCGTATCCATCTGCTTTGTCGAGAAACAGCCACTGAACAGCTGGAATGCTACCGCAGCAAATGAATATGGTTTCTACGCCAATGTGAATCCCAAGGTTCCTCATCCTCGCTGGAGCCAGGAACGCCATCGTGTTCTGGGTAAGGGGGTTTTTGGCGGCAAGGAAGATACCTTGTTGTTCAATGGCTATGCGGAAGAGGTGGCCAGCCTGTACTCAGGGATGGATCTGCGCAAGTATTTCTGATGACAAAGTGGCGGATAGTTGTTTTTCTGGTTTCCCTGCTGCCATTGGCGGCTATGGTCTGGGGGGCTTTACATGACAGGCTGGGCGCGAACCCGGTCGAGGCTCTCAGTCATGAGAGTGGAAGCTGGGCCTTGCGTTTTTTGCTCATCACGCTGGCCATAACGCCTTTGCGCCGCCTCACGGGCTGGCGCAAACCGGTGCTGTTGCGCCGGATGCTGGGGCTGTTCAGCTTTTTCTATGCCTGCCTGCATTTTCTGGTGTGGTTGTGGCTGGATCGGGAATTCGCCTGGGGAGGCATGCTGGCTGATATTGCCACACGCCCTTACATTACTGTGGGTTTTTTGTCTTTCCTGATTTTGATCGCCCTGGCATTGACTTCAAACATGTTCAGCATGCGCCGCCTCGGGCTGCGCTGGAAAGGGTTGCACCGGCTGGTGTATGCGGCGGCCCTGCTTGCCATCCTGCATTTCATCTGGCTGGTAAAGGCTGATTTGATGCAGCCGCTGATCTATCTGGGAGTCTTTGTGGTGCTGATGTTGCTGAGGCTTCCCCGTAAAGCAGTGATGAGGAAGCCTCGGCGTATGGTCAAGAAGCAGGCGGTCGCGTAGGCAGCTCAAGCGTCGATGCGCCGGTACTTGATGCGGTGAGGCTGGTCAGCAGCTTCGCCTAGACGGCGTTTCCGGTCTGCCTCGTAGTCTTCGTAATTGCCTTCGAACCACACCACTTTTGAATCACCTTCAAAGGCGAGGATATGGGTGGCGATGCGATCCAGGAACCAGCGGTCGTGGGAGATGACCACGGTGCAGCCAGGGAAGATGAGTAGCGCCTCTTCCAGGGCGCGCAGGGTTTCTACATCCAGATCATTGGTCGGTTCATCCAGCAGCAATACGTTGCCCCCGGAACGCAACAGTTTCGCTAAATGCACCCGGTTGCGCTCGCCTCCGGACAGATCGCCAACCCGCTTCTGCTGATCAGAGCCGCGGAAGTTGAAGTGTCCCACATATGCCCGGGACTGCATTTCAAAACGGCCGACCACGATAATGTCCTGGCCGTCGGAAATCTCCTCCCATACGGTCTTGTTGTCGCTGAGGTTGTCGCGGCTTTGATCTACATAGGCCAGCTGTACCGTTTGCCCAATGCGCAGTTCGCCGGAGCCGGGCTGTTCCTGCCCGGTAATCATGCGGAACAGAGTGGTTTTTCCCGCGCCGTTAGGGCCGATAATGCCGACGATGCCGCCAGGTGGCAGGTTAAAGCTGAGATCTTCGAACAGCAGCCGGTCGCCATAGGATTTGGCCAGTTCGTTCGCTTCAATGACCAAATCCCCCAGGCGCTCGCCAGGGGGAATATAGATTTCATTGGTTTCGTTACGCTTCTGGAATTCCTGGCTCTGTAATTCGTCGAAACGCTGCAGGCGCGCCTTGGACTTCGCCTGCCGGCCCTTGGGGTTGGAGCGCACCCATTCCAGTTCCTTTTTCATTGCTTTGATGCGGGCGGCCTCCTGTTTGGCCTCCTGCTCCAGGCGGGCTTCCTTTTGTTCCAGCCAGGAAGAGTAATTGCCTTCCCAGGGAATGCCGTGGCCACGATCCAGCTCCAGAATCCAGCCGGCAACATTGTCCAGGAAGTAGCGGTCGTGGGTTACGGCAACCACGGTGCCGCTGTATTCATGGAGAAAGCGCTCCAGCCAGGCGATGGATTCGGCGTCCAGGTGGTTGGTGGGTTCGTCCAGCAGCAGCATGTCCGGCTTGGACAGCAGCAGCTTGCACAGGGCGACGCGACGGCGTTCACCACCGGATAGTTTGCTTACATCCGCATCCCATGGCGGCAGGCGCAGCGCCTCTGCGGCTACCTCCAGCTGGCGTTCTATCTGGTGGCCGTCTGCTGCCTGCACAATATTTTCCAGCTCTGCCTGACGCTTTGCCAGGGCGTCGAAGTCTGCATCTGGTTCAGCGTAGGCGGCATACACTTTTTCCAGCTCCTCCACAGCGCCCTTCACTTCACCCAGGGCCTCCTCGATATTGCCACGAACATCCTTGGTTTCATCCAGTTTGGGCTCCTGGGGAAGAAAGCCAATGCGGATGCCGGTTTGTGGGCGGGCTTCGCCGTCAAAATCCTCGTCCAACCCCGCCATGATACGCAGCAGGGTGGACTTTCCTGATCCGTTCAGACCCAGCACACCGATTTTTGCGCCGGGAAAGAAAGAAAGGGAAATATCACGCAAAATGGTGCGTTTGGGCGGCACAATCTTGCTGACGCGATTCATGGTAAAGATATATTGAGCCATGCTGGATTCTCTATAGTTAAGGTGCTTGTTCAGCCGCCATTGTTATGCAGTTTTGCCGCTTGCAGGGTGTTTTCCAGCAAGGTAGCGATGGTCATGGGGCCGACGCCACCGGGTACGGGGGTAATCCAGTCTGCTACTTTGCTGGCAGAGGTGAAGTCTACATCGCCGCAGAGTTTGCCATCTTCCCGGCGGTTGATGCCTACATCAATGACGATGGCCCCCGGCTGTATCCAGTCGCCCGGTACAAAACCGGGCCGACCTACGGCGGAGACCAGGATGTCGGCAGCACGAACCTTGTCGGCGAGGCTTTTGGTGCGGCTGTGACAAACAGTGATGGTGCAGCGCGCCATGAGCAGTTCCAGCGCCATGGGGCGTCCAACGATGTTGGATTGCCCGATGATGACGGCGTCCTTGCCTGCCAGTTCCATGCCAGTGTGCTCCAGCATGGTCATCACGCCTTTGGGCGTACAGGGGCGCAGCAAGGGCATGCGCAGGGCCAGTCGGCCAACATTGTAAGGATGAAACCCGTCCACGTCCTTGGTTGGCAATATGCGTTCAATGACGGTTTCTTCGTCAATCTGACCGGGGAGGGGAAGTTGCACCAGTATCCCGTCGATTTCTTCCCGCTGGTTGAGATCATCAATGAGTGCGAGGAGATCAGATTCTCTGGTGTCGGGTTCCAGCCGGATAAGCTCGGAAAGAAAACCGACTTCTTCACAGGCTTTTTGCTTGTTGCGCACATATATCTGGGATGCAGGATTGTCCCCCACCAGGACAACTACCAGTCCGGGAGGGCGCTGCCCGCTGCCGGTAATTGTGGCAACCTCCTGCTGTATGGTTTTGCGCAGGTTCGCGGCGATGGCTTTGCCGTCAAGGATTTGTGCACTCATGTTTTGTTACCTGGCTCGGGTGCTGCAAAGCGGGAATTTTACCCGCGCCAGGGCGATCTGCCAAAGAGTTTCACCTCATTGGGGGTAAATTGTCTGGGCAGGAGCTGGACAAATATTGTTATTGATAATTCTGCCCCAGTTGGTAAACTACGCGGCTTGATTTTTCCGGAACCCTCTGGAAGATTTTTCAGGGGATTTCATGCAGGAGTTCGTTATGCGACAACCACTGGTGGCTGGAAACTGGAAGATGAATGGTTCGCTGGCAAGCGTCAGGGAACTACTGGCTGGTTTGAAGGCCGGTATTGCTGAAGTAAAGGTGGCAGAAGTTGCTGTCTGTCCTCCCGCAGTTTTTATCCCGGAAGTGCAGGGCCAGCTGTCTGGCACCCCGATCTCCTGGGGCGGTCAGGATCTGTCCGTGCATGAATCTGGCGCCTACACTGGCGAGATCGCCGGCTCCATGCTGACAGATTTCGGCTGTAAATACGTCATTATCGGCCATTCCGAGCGTCGTACCTATCACGGCGAAACGGATCAGCTGGTAGCGGAAAAATTTACCGCAGCCCGCAAAGCCGGCCTGGTGCCCCTGTTCTGCATCGGTGAGACCCAGGAAGAGCGCGAAGGTGGCATCACAGAAGAAGTGGTGGCCCGCCAGATCGATGCGGTTATCGAGCATTGCGGAGTGGATATGCTTGGTGAGGGTGTTATTGCCTACGAGCCCGTATGGGCTATTGGCACCGGCCTGACCGCCAGCCCGGAACAGGCGCAGGATATACATGCCTTTATCCGTGGCCGTGTCGCACAAAACAGCGCCGCAGTAGCAGAAGGCCTGCGTATACTCTATGGTGGCAGCATGAAGCCCGATAATGCTGCAGAGCTACTTGCCAAGGCGGACATCGATGGCGGGTTGATCGGTGGTGCCTCACTGAAGGCGGAAGATTTTCTCGGCATCTGCACGGCAGCCAATGAATAAGGTTTGAGAGACAACAGTCAATGCATACAATTTTGGTAGTGGTTCATCTGTTTCTGTCCATCGGGCTTATCGGCCTGATACTGATTCAGCATGGAAAAGGTGCTGATGCGGGCGCCGCCTTTGGCAGCGGCGCATCGTCCACAGTATTTGGCGCAAGGGGTTCGGCCAACTTTCTTAGCCGGACTACAGGCGTTATGGCGTTGCTGTTTTTTGTTACCAGTTTGACCTTGGCGTGGATGGCAATGGAAACTGCGCGTGATTCCGGCCTTATGATTGATGTTCCGGCAACGGAAAGCCAGTCTGTTCCTGCTGCTGAATCTGATTTGCCGGTGGTTCCTGAAGCTGCGAATGGTTCTGCGGTTCCAGTTGCGCCCGTAGCGCCTATAGCGCCGACAGAGGCTGCGCCAAAGTCAGAATGAATAATTAGAGTTTATGCCGAAGTGGTGGAATTGGTAGACACGCTATCTTGAGGGGGTAGTGGCGCAAGCCGTGCCGGTTCAAGTCCGGCCTTCGGCACCATTTTGATTAAAGCCGGTATCCTGTTGGCGGGTGCCGGTAAATATAATAATAGCTGACGATTACCAAGGCAAAATAAGCAATTGCTTATTGTCAGCGCGAAAGTTTGACCTGAAGTCTGCACTGCAATAGACTGGGTGCGCCTGATAATTCGATAATAATGAATACGCCAGGAGGGGGCTGGTTTCAAGTGCTGGAAAACTATCTGCCAATACTGATTTTCATCGTCATCGGCCTCTTTGTCGGCATCGCCGCCATGGGCATGGGGTTCATTCTTTCTCCACATAATCCTGATGAAGAAAAGGGTTCTCGCTACGAGTGCGGCTTTGAAGCATTCGAAAGTGCACGCATGAAGTTTGACGTGCGTTTTTATCTGGTTGCCATCCTGTTTATTCTGTTCGATCTTGAAATAGCGTTTTTCTTTCCCTGGGCCGTAGTGCTGGACGAAATTGGCCCGGTGGGTTTCTGGGCGATGATGATTTTCCTCGGTATTCTGGTGCTTGGTTTCATCTATGAGTGGAAGAAGGGGGCGCTGGAATGGGAATAGAAGGGGTATTTGAGGAAGGCTTCGCCACCACTTCTCTGGATACCGTGATCAACTGGGCGCGCACCGGCTCCATGTGGCCCATGACCTTTGGTCTGGCCTGCTGCGCGGTGGAAATGATGCAGGCTGGCGCTGCACGCTATGACCTCGATCGCTTCGGCATCATCTTTCGCCCCAGCCCGCGCCAGTCTGATGTAATGATCGTGGCCGGAACCCTGGTGAACAAGATGGCGCCCGCATTGCGCAAGGTTTACGACCAGATGCCCGATCCCAAGTGGGTGATTTCCATGGGTTCCTGCGCCAATGGCGGTGGTTATTATCACTATTCCTATGCGGTGGTTCGGGGTTGCGACCGCGTGGTGCCGGTGGACGTATATGTTCCCGGTTGTCCTCCTACTGCCGAAGCCTTGTTATATGGCATCGTGCAGCTGCAGAGCAAGATTCGCAGAACCACCACCATTGCGCGTTCCAAGGTTGAGGAAACGGCATGAGCATCGAAGATAAACTCGACGATCTGGAAGAGGCCCTCGAAGAACAGCTGGAAGAGAATCACGAGGAGTGCAAATGGATACGCGCCAACGGAGAACTGACCCTGGTTGCACCCCGCGAGCAGTTGCTGGCTGTGATGCAAATTCTACGCAGCCATCATGATCTGGGTTTTGAGCAGTGTATTGATGTCTGCGGTGTGGATTATGCCGCTTACGGTCACTCGGAATGGAATGCCGAGGATGCACCAAATACCGGCTTCAGTCGGGGTGCCGAACGCGAAACCGTTACTGATTTTCAGGCGGAAAGTCGCTTTGCAGTGGTTTACCACCTTCTTTCCCTGTCACACAATGTGCGTTTGCGGGTTAAAACATTTCTGGATGCCGATTATCCGGTAGTGGATTCTGTTACCGGGATCTGGAACGGTGCCAACTGGTTCGAAAGAGAGGCTTTCGACATGTTTGGCATCCTGTTCAACGGGCACCCGGATCTCCGCCGGATTCTTACCGATTACGGCTTCATCGGCCATCCCTTCCGCAAGGACTTCCCTCTGGTGGGGCAGGTGGAAATGCGTTATGACGAAGACAAGGGCAGGGTGGTGTACGAACCCGTCACTATCGAGCAGCGTACCCTGGTGCCACGAGTGGTGCGTCACGACTACCGTTATGAAGAAGGCCGCGAGCTGGTGAAGGAAGAGGAACAGGCAGATGGCTGAGATCCGTAACTATACTCTCAATTTCGGCCCTCAGCATCCTGCGGCGCATGGTGTATTGCGCCTGGTTCTGGAAATGGATGGTGAGGTCATTCAGCGCGCCGATCCCCATGTAGGGCTACTGCACCGGGGTACGGAAAAACTGGCCGAGCACAAGCCATACAATCATTCGATTCCCTATATGGATCGTCTCGACTATGTATCCATGATGTGCAATGAGCACGGCTATGTCGGTACCATTGAAAAATTGCTGAGTGTGGAAGTACCGGAGCGCGCCCAGTATATCCGGGTACTGTTTGATGAAATCACCCGGATTCTCAATCACCTGATGTGGCTGGGAGCGCATGCCCTGGATGTGGGAGCAATGACCGTTTTTCTGTACGCATTCCGTGAGAGGGAAGACCTCATGGACTGCTATGAAGCGGTGTCCGGCGCACGCCTGCATGCTGCCTACTACCGGGTTGGCGGTGTCTACCGCGATCTTCCGGAGCAAATGCCGCGCTACGAAATGAGCCATCTGGGCAGCGAAAAGGAAATGAAATATCGCAATCAGGCCCGTGAAGGCTCGTTGCTGGATTTTATCGAGGACTTTACCGAACGCTTCCCCGGCTATGTAGACGAATACGAAACCTTGCTTACAGACAACCGTATCTGGAAACAACGCCTGGTTGATATCGGTGTTGTCACCCCTGAACGGGCGCGGCAACTGGGTTTTACCGGCCCCATGATTCGTGGCTCTGGCATTGCCTGGGATTTGCGCAAGAAGCAACCCTATGCGGCATACGACAAGGTGGATTTTGATATCCCCATCGGCAGCAATGGCGACTCCTATGATCGCTATCTGGTGCGTATTGAGGAGATGCGCCAGTCCAACCGCATCATGAAGCAATGCGTGGACTGGCTGAAGAACAATCCGGGGCCGGTAATGGTGGGTGACTACAAGGTTGCGCCTCCACCCCGGGAAAAAATGAAAGACGACATGGAAGCCCTGATTCATCATTTCAAACTGTTTTCGGAAGGCTACAGCATTCCGGAAAGCGAGGCTTATTTTGCTGTGGAAGCGCCCAAGGGGGAATTTGGCTGCTACATCATTGCCGACGGCGCCAACAAGCCTTATCGACTGAAAATTCGCGCTCCGGGTTTTGCCCATATGGCGGCCATGGATGAAATGACCAAGGGGCATATGCTTGCAGATGTGGTGGCTGTTATCGGCACCATGGATGTTGTTTTTGGGGAGATCGACCGCTGATGACCCTTCGTTGTGAACCCTGGGCTCGCGCAGACAAGCGGGCAGACAAGGAAACCCTGTTCTCGCCGCAGATTCGGGCAGAAATCGACCAGTGGGTAGCCAAATATCCGGACGAGTGGAAGCAATCCGCTGTAATGGCATCCTTGCGTATCGTCCAGGATGACAATGGCGGCTATCTGACCCGGGAGTTGATGGACAGAATTGCCGATTACCTGGATATGCCGCCAATTGCGGTATACGAGGTGGCTACCTTCTATTCCATGTACGAGCTAAGCGAGGTGGGTGCCCATAAAATCTGCGTGTGTACCAATGTTTCCTGCATGATTTGTGGTTCGGAAAACATTGTCGATCACCTGGAAAAACGCCTGGGCATCAAGCTGGGGCAGACCACGGAAGATGGCAAGTTTACGCTCAAGGAAGTTGAGTGCCTGGGCGCCTGCGGTGGCGCACCCATGTTCCAGATTGGCAAACAGTATTATGAAAACCTGACCCCGGAACTGGTGGACTCCATCCTCGATAGCCTGGAGCAAGACAATGGCGAATGAAGTCTGTCTGCGCACCCTGCATCTGGATCGCCCCTGGCTGCTGTCCAGCTATGAATCCGAAGGGGGCTACGAAGCTCTGCGCAAGATCCTCAAGGAGAAAATCTCCCAGGAAGATGTCATTGAAACCGTCAAGACCTCCGGCCTGCGCGGACGGGGCGGTGCAGGTTTTCCTACCGGCCTGAAGTGGAGCTTTATCAATCGCAGCGCCGCTGGTGACAAATATATCGTTTGCAACTCGGACGAGGGCGAGCCAGGCACTTTCAAGGACAGGGATATTCTGCGCTATAACCCCCATGCCCTTGTTGAAGGCATGATCATCGCCGGTTATGCCACAGGTTCTACTGCGGGATACAACTACATTCGCGGTGAGTTCTGGGAACCCTACGAGCGTTTCGAGGCGGCCTTGCAGGAAGCCAGGGATGCTGGTCTGCTGGGAGAGAATATCCTCGATTCCGGCTTCAGTTTTGATATTCATGCGCACCTGGGCGCTGGCGCCTATGTTTGCGGTGAAGAAACCGCATTGCTGGAGTCCATCGAAGGCAAAAAAGGCCAGCCGCGCTTCAAGCCGCCGTTTCCCGCCATGTTTGGTCTGTATGGCCGTCCTACCATCATCAATAACACTGAGTCCCTGGCCTCGATTCCGGATATTATCCGTCGGGGCGGGGAATGGTTTCGGGACATCGGCGTGGAGAACAGCGGCGGTTCCAAGCTGTTTTCCATCTCGGGCAACATCAACAACCCCGGCGTGTTCGAAATTCCCATGGGTACGCCGTTTTCCGAGCTGCTGGAGATGGCTGGCGGCATGAAGGATGGCTACAACCTCAAAGCGGTGATTCCCGGTGGTTCTTCGTCTCCGGTATTGCCGGCGGATGTGATGATGGATCTCACCATGGATTACGACGCCATCGCCAAGGCCGGATCCATGCTGGGTTCCGGCGCCGTTATCGTGATCGACGACCGGCAGTGCATGGTCAAGCTGCTGGATCGTATTTCCTATTTCTATTACGAGGAATCCTGCGGGCAATGTACGCCTTGCCGGGAAGGCACGGGCTGGATGCACCGTGTCATTCACCGTATCGAGCATGGCCAGGGCCGCCAGGAGGATCTGGATCTGCTGAATGATGTGACCAAGCGCATTATGGGGCGCACCATATGTGCTTTGGGTGATGCTGCAGCCATGCCGGTGGTCGCGTTTATCAAACATTTTCAAGAAGAATTCCAATACCACATCGATCACAAACAGTGCATGGTAGGGGGGCGCTAGCAGCTTATGTCCGAACAGCAAACCATTACTGTCGAAGTTGACGGCAAGAAGCTTGAGGCTTCTCCGGGGCAGATGCTTATCGAGGTAACGGATGCTGCCGGCATCACGGTGCCGCGTTTCTGTTATCACAAGAAACTTTCTGTTGCCGCCAATTGCCGCATGTGCCTGGTGGAAGTGGAGAATGCGCCCAAACCATTGCCGGCCTGTGCCACACCGGTAGCTGATGGCATGAAGGCCTGGACCTGCTCGCCTCTGGCGCGCCAGGCGCAAAAAGGCACTATGGAATTCCTGCTTATTAATCATCCCCTGGACTGTCCGATTTGCGATCAGGGCGGCGAATGCGAACTGCAGGATGTTGCCATGGGATTTGGCGAGGGGATTTCCCGCTTTGCCGAAGCGAAACGGGTGGTTGCCAGCCACAATATCGGCCCGCTGATCGCCACGGACATGACCCGCTGCATCCATTGTACTCGTTGTGTGCGTTTTGGTGATGAGGTTGCCGGAATACGCGAACTGGGAGCGACCGGGCGCGGCGAACATATGAAAATCGGCGTCTATGTCGAGCGCAGCGTCAGCTCGGAATTGTCGGGCAATGTCATCGACCTGTGTCCTGTTGGCGCGCTGACTTCCAAGCCTTTTCGCTATCGTGCCCGCGCCTGGGAATTAACCCAATATGACAGCGTTGCCGCCCATGACGGGGTTGGCTCCAATATCCATGTGCACGTCCGTAACCATCAGGTTATGCGCACCGTGCCCAAAGACAATGAAGCGGTGAATGAAACCTGGATTTCTGACCGGGATCGTTTCAGTTACCTGGGCTTGTATACGGAAGACAGATTGCTAAAGCCCATGCTGCGTCAAGATGGCCAGCTACAGGAAGTGGAATGGCAACAAGCATTGCTGGAAAGTGCAGAGCTGCTCAAGACTGTGGATGCTGCCCGCCTCGGGGCGCTGGTTTCTCCAGGTTCAACCCTTGAAGAAATGCATTTGCTGCAAAAGCTGCTGCGGGAACTGGGATCGAACAATATCGATCATCGCTTGCGCCAGGCTGACTTCCGTGGTGATGCTGCAGACCCCGCGGCTCCCTGGCTGGGGCAAAGCTTTGCCGATTTGGAAAACAACGAGGCCGTGCTGCTGGTTGGTTCCTGGTTGCGCAAGGATCAGCCCTTGCTGAATCACCGGGTGCGTAAATCCGTATTGGCTGGTGGGCAGGTTATGGTCATCAATCCAGTGGATTATGATTTCAACTATGGCTTGAGCAACAAACTGATTGGCGCACCGGCAGATATGGTTGCCCATCTTGCCGGTGTTGCCGCAGCCCTGGGGGCGGATACTGCCGGCGTTGATGCCAGTGCTGGTGCAGAGCATCAGGCCATTGCAGAAGCGCTGAAAGCTGCCGCAAAGGGGCTGGTGCTTCTGGGCAGTATGGCGCAAGTGCACCCGGATTTTTCGTTGTTGCGCCTGCTGGCAAACAATATCGCGCAGGCTGCCAATGTGGATCTCGGGTTTGTTGGCGAAGGTGCTAACAGTACCGGAGCCAAGCTGGCCGGGGCTGTTCCCCATTCAGGAGGCGGGTTATCGGTTGCCGGCATGCTGAAGCAAGGTTTGGATGCCTGTATTTTGCTGAATGTTGAGCCAGAGTTTGATGTCGCCAACCCGGTTGCCATGGCGGGCTTGCTGAACGGGGCGAAAGTGGTTGCCCTGACCACTCATCTCAGCCCCTGGCTGCTGGAGTATGCCGATCTGGTGCTTCCCGTGGCAGCAACCCTGGAAACATCCGGAACTTTTGTAAATCTGCAAGGTGATCTGCAGTCTTTCAACGGTACGGCGCGTCCGGTGGGTGAGGCCAGACCTGCATGGAAGGTTTTGCGGGTGCTGGGTAATCTTGCCGATCTGGAAGATTTTGACTATGAGTCATCACAGGATGTGCGTGACGAAGCATTGCAATCCATAGGAGAGATCAAGCTGGATAACAGCCTGGCGGATACGTCAGCTGTGGCGGCCAGCCTGATCAGCACCGAGTTGCAGCGCATTGGCGGTGTGCCGCCGTACAGCGTGGATATGCTGGTGCGCCGCTCGAGCGCTTTGCAGCACACCCCGGATGGCTGGAAAGCCAGCCTGCATGTGAGTGCCGATACCGCCAGCCAGTTGGGGCTGATGGATGGCGGTTCTGCGGTGCTGCGCCAGGGCGAAGGAGAGATTACCTTGCCTCTGGTGGTAGATGGCCGGGTGCCTCCTGCTTGCGTGTGGATGCCTTCAGGAGTGCCCGGCAGTGAACTGCTGGGAGAAGGTTTTGCTGCAGTTTCACTGGAGAAGGCCTGATGGATTTTCTGATCGGACTTTATGACAGCCTGCCAGTGGCGATTCAGATCATCCTGAAAATCGTGGTGATCATGGGGCCACTGATGGTGCTGGTGGCTTACTATACCTATGCCGAGCGCAAGGTCATCGGCTATATGCAGGTTCGCATCGGCCCAAACCGTGTGGGGCCGAAAGGTTGGGGGCAGCCCATCGCCGATGCGGTAAAACTCATGTTCAAGGAGATCGTGCTGCCGACCCATGCAGACAAGACACTGTTTCTGATTGCGCCGCTGCTGAGCATCGGGCCAGCCCTGGCAGCCTGGGCGGTGTTTCCCTTCGATACGGGGCTGGTGCTTGCCGACATCAACGCGGGTCTGCTGTATCTGCTGGCCATGACTTCCATCGGTGTGTACGGGGTTATCATCGCGGGTTGGGCCTCCAACTCCAAATATGCTTTCCTTGGCGCGATCCGTTGCGCCGCGCAGATTGTTTCCTATGAAATCGCCATGGGATTCGCTCTGGTTGGTGTGCTGGTTGTTGCCGGCAGCCTGAATCTGGGGCAGATCGTAGAAGGGCAGTCCGGTGGCTTCTGGAACTGGTATTGGCTGCCCTTGCTGCCGTTGTTTGTCATCTATTTCATATCCGGTGTGGCGGAAACCAACCGGGCACCCTTCGATGTGGCGGAAGGAGAGTCCGAAATCGTGGCGGGCTTCCATGTGGATTATTCCGGCATGGCCTTCGCTGTGTTCTTCCTGGCCGAATATGCCAACATGATCCTGATATCCGCGCTCACAGCGCTCATGTTCCTGGGCGGCTGGCTGTCTCCCTTCCAGGGTACTTTTATGGAATCCTGGTTCGCTTGGGTGCCGGGTATCATCTGGCTGGTGGCCAAAACTTTCGTCTTCATGTTCCTGTTCCTGTGGTTCCGGGCGACCTTCCCCCGTTATCGCTATGACCAGATCATGCGCCTGGGCTGGAAGATTTTCATTCCCATCACCATTGTCTGGATCGTAGTCGCCGGCGCCATGCAGGTCTACGATATCGGCCCCTGGTACCAGTGAGGAGGAACAAGGAATGAAAACCGTGATTCATTACATCCGCTCCCTGTTCCTGCTGGAACTGTTCAAGGGCATGAGCGTGACCGGGCGCTATTTGTTCAAGAAAAAATTCACCCTGAATTATCCGGAACAAAAGGCGCCGGTGTCGCCGCGTTTTCGCGGTCTGCATGCCCAGCGCCGCTATTCCAACGGCGAGGAGCGCTGTATCGCCTGCAAGCTTTGTGAGGCGGTTTGCCCTGCGAACGCCATTACGATCGAGGCGGAACCCAGAGAAGACGGATCGCGTCGAACCACCCGTTACGATATTGATTTGTTCAAATGCATCTTCTGCGGCTTTTGCGAGGAATCCTGTCCGGTGGATGCCATCGTGGAAACACGCTTGTATGAATATCATTTTGAAGATACAGACAAGAAAACAGGCGCCTACATCATGACCAAGGAAAAGCTATTGGCCATGGGCGACAAGTACGAGGCACAGCTGGCCGAAGACCTGGCAGCCCAGGCCAAATACAGGTGATCCAATCATGAGTTTCGAGAAATTTCTGTTTTACCTGTTTGCCGCGATCCTGGTGGGGTCTGCCCTGATGGTCATTACCCGCAGGAACCCCGTGCATTCCGCGCTGTTTCTGGTGCTGGCCTTTTTCAACATGGCGGCTATCTGGCTGCTGGCCGAAGCAGAATTTCTGGCTATCGTTCTGGTGCTGGTATATGTGGGCGCGGTCATGGTGCTGTTCCTGTTTGTAATCATGATGCTTGATATTGATCTGGCAACCGTGCGTGCCGGTTTTATCAAACACCTGCCTGTGGGTATAGTGGTAGCAGTTTTGATGCTGGTGGAAATGGTGCTGGTTCTCGGGCCAAAGCACTTTGGTTTGACCAAGTACGCCGCACCGGAAGCGGCGCCCGCTGATTACAACAACACTGCGGAACTGGGGCTTTCATTATTCACCCAGCATCTGTACGCCCTGGAAATTGCGGCAGTGATCCTGCTGGTGGCGATGATAGCGGCAATCAGTCTGACACTGCGCAAGCGCCCGGATTCGAAGCGGCAAAATGTAACCAGGCAGCATATGGTGAAAAAGAAAGACCGGCTCAAGATTATCAAGATGCCGGCGGAGGAGAAGGGCTGATGATTTCCCTGTCTGAATATCTCATTTTGGGAGCACTGCTGTTCGTTATCAGTATTGCCGGAATTTTCATCAATCGCAAGAACCTCATTGTCCTGCTGATGTGCGTGGAATTGATGCTGCTGGCAGTGAACATCAATTTTGTGGCGTTCTCTCATTTCCTGGGCGATATAAACGGACAGGTGTTCGTGTTTTTCATTCTCACCGTGGCGGCGGCGGAAGCGGCGATTGGCCTGGCGATTCTTATCGTGCTATTCCGCAACCGCAGAACCATCGATGTCGATGACCTCGGTACATTGAAGGGGTAGGCGCATGGAAGATATGAAAACCATTTATCTCATTCTGGTGCTGGCACCCCTGGCAGGTTCTGTTATCGCCGGGTTGTTCCGCAACCAGATCGGCAAGGCTGGCGCCCATTGGGTCACCATACTCGGCGTCGGCGTGTCTTTTCTGCTCTCGGCCTATGTGTTCTGGCAGCATGTGATGAACGGTGCGCCGGTCTTCAATGAAAATCTCTATACCTGGATGGTGGTGGATGGCCTGGAAATGCATGTGGGCTTTCTGGTGGACAATCTCACCGCGATGATGATCACCGTGGTCACTTTCGTATCCCTCATGGTGCATATCTATACTGTTGGCTATATGGCCCATGAAGATGGTTATCAGCGTTTCTTCAGCTATATTTCGCTGTTTACCTTTTCCATGCTCATGCTGGTCATGTCCAACAACTTCCTGCAACTGTTTTTCGGCTGGGAGGCAGTGGGGCTGGTTTCCTATTTGCTCATTGGTTTCTACTACAAAAGAGAAACGGCTATTTTCGCCAATATGAAGGCGTTCCTGGTAAACCGGGTGGGGGATTTCGGCTTTATTCTGGGCATTGCTGCGATAGCCATGTATTTCAACAGCCTCGATTATGCACAGGTGTTCAGCGCGGCTCCAGACAAGGCGGGCGAGACCATCAGTATCTGGGGTGACAGCCAATGGTCGTTGATGACCGTGATCTGCATCCTCCTGTTTATCGGCGCCATGGGCAAGTCTGCGCAAATGCCCCTGCATGTGTGGCTGCCCGATTCCATGGAAGGCCCGACCCCGATTTCTGCGCTGATTCACGCTGCCACCATGGTGACCGCTGGCATCTTTATGGTGGCGCGCACGTCGCCCCTGTTTGAGCTTTCGGAAACCGCCCTGAGTTTCGTGCTGATTATCGGTGCTACCACTGCGTTCTTCATGGGCTTGATCGGCATCGTGCAGAACGATATCAAACGGGTGGTGGCCTATTCCACCCTTTCCCAGCTTGGTTATATGGTCGCAGCCCTGGGTGCTTCTGCCTATGCAGCCGGGTTGTTCCATCTCATGACCCATGCTTTCTTCAAAGCGCTGCTGTTCCTGGCCGCGGGTTCTGTCATCATCGGCATGCACCACAATCAGGATATTCGTAACATGGGCGGGCTCCGAAAGTACATGAAAATTACCTGGATTACCGCATTGCTGGGTTCTCTGGCGCTGATTGGCTTTCCCGGGTTTTCCGGCTTCTTCTCCAAGGATGCAATTATCGAAGCGGTGGGGTATTCCCAGATTACCGGAGCCACCTATGCCCACTGGTTGCTGGTTGCCGGTGTATTTGTCACCGCCCTGTACAGCTTCCGCATGTACTTCCTGGTGTTTCATGGCAAGGGGCCAAGGGATGAACATGCCAAGGATCACCTGAAAGAATCACCGGCGGTTGTTACCGTGCCCTTGATTCTACTGGCCATTCCTTCTGTGTTTATTGGTTGGTTCGCCATTGAACCAATGCTATTCGGTGATTTTTTCAAGGGGGTGCTGCATGTGGCGTCCGCTCATGACACCTTGGGTGAAGTTGGCAAAACCTACCACGACCAGATTGGTTTTATCTCCCATGGCATGATGATGCTGCCTTTCTGGCTGGCAATGGCGGGCCTTGCGGTAGCCTGGTATGTGTATCTGATGAAGCCTTCGATTGCCGATGGCATACGCAGCCGCTTTGACTGGCTGTACCGGCTGTTGGATCGGAAATATGGTTTTGATGAGTTCAATCAGGCCGTGTTTGCCGGAGGCAGTCTGTTCATAGGAAGACTGCTGTGGAATGTAGGCGACAAAACTGTCATTGATGGTATTGCAGTAAACGGTTCAGCCCGCTCTGTTGGTGTGCTGGCCCAGGCGGTGCGCTGGGTACAGAGTGGTTACCTGTATCACTATGCCATTGCCATGATATTGGGCCTGCTGGGTCTGTTGTTCTGGTTCGTGGTTCGCTGAGTTAAGGATTGGATAGAAGATAATGAGTGCAGATTGGCCAATTTTGAGTGCGGTTATCTGGTTGCCTGTCCTGGGCGGCCTGTTGGTGGCGTTCAGCGGCGACAGGGCGCCGAATGTCAGTCGCTGGCTGGCACTGGTGGTGGCTGTGCTGACTTTCCTGCTCAGCCTGCTGCTGTATACCGGATTTGAAATGAACACGGCCGCAATGCAGTTCCAGGAGAATATCCCTTGGATCGAGTCATTCCAGGTCAATTACCATCTGGGCGTGGATGGTATTTCCATGCCCCTGATCATACTTACTACCTTTATTACCATACTGGTGATTATTGCGGGTTGGCAGGTGATTCAGTACAAACCATCCCAATACATGGCGGCCTTCCTGATTATGGAAGGAGTGATGGTAGGTGTATTTTCCGCCCTGGATGCCATGTTGTTCTATGTGTTCTGGGAAGCCATGCTCATCCCCATGTTCCTCATCATTGGTGTCTGGGGCGGGCCGAACCGGGTGTACGCTACCATCAAGTTTTTCCTGTATACCTTTCTCGGCTCGGTGTTCATGCTGGTGGCACTGATTTATATGTATTTCCAGTCCGGCAGTATGTCGATTCTGGATTTTCATACGCTCAAACTGGGACTTACGGAACAGATCCTGATATTCCTCGCCTTCCTTGCTGCGTTTGCCGTCAAGGTTCCCATGTGGCCGGTACATACCTGGCTGCCGGATGCGCATGTAGAAGCGCCCACTGGCGGCTCGGTGATTCTGGCGGCAATCATGCTGAAGATCGGTGGTTATGGTTTCCTGCGGTTCAGCTTGCCAATTACGCCTGATGCGAGCAAGGAACTGGATTGGCTGATTATCGGCATGTCTCTTATCGCCGTGGTCTATATCGGCTTCGTTGCACTGGTGCAGCAGGATATGAAGAAGCTCATCGCTTATTCATCCATTGCACACATGGGTTTTGTTACCCTGGGTTTCTTTATCGCTTTCATCATCCTGGCCAAGCCGGAAGTAGATAGCGGCGTGATTCTGGGAATGCAGGGCGGTATGGTGCAAATGGTTTCTCATGGGTTTATCTCCGCTGCCATGTTCCTGTGTGTGGGGGTGCTTTATGACCGTATGCATAGCCGCGAAATTTCTGATTATGGCGGTGTGGTAAATACCATGCCTTGGTTTGCCGCTTTTATGGTGTTCTTCGCCATGGCCAATGCCGGATTGCCGGGTACTTCTGGATTTGTAGGGGAATTCATGGTGATTGTGGCCAGTTTCCGTGCGGATTTCTGGCTGGCATTCCTGGCTGCGACCACCCTGATTGTTGGTGCCGCCTATACCTTGTGGATGGTCAAGCGAGTGATATTTGGTGATATCGCCAATGACAACGTGGCAGCCTTGCAGGATATTAACAAGCGCGAAGCACTGGTGCTGACTTCCCTGGCGATTGCCGTACTGGTTCTGGGCCTGTGGCCTGAGCCATTGATACAGATCATGGATGCGTCCATTGCCAATCTGGTCAATCACATTGCTGTTCCAAAACTGTAACTCCAGGTAAACCTGATGGATTTTAACGCCTCAACATTGCTGTTACTGCTGCCGGAAATCGTATTGCTATCGGCCATCGCTGTTATTCTGGTGCTGGATTTGTTTCTTGATCAGAGCAAGCGCGTGTTTACCTATGGCATGTCTCTGGCTGCGCTGGTCGCGACCATGGCTGCTGTCATGTTGGGTGACAATACCAGCCAGGTAGTCATGCACGGTGCCTATGTGGTTGACGCTATGGGTAGCGTTCTGAAGGTGGCGCTCCTGAGTGTGGGGATTTTTGCCTTTATCTATTCCCGCCGCTACCTGTCTGACCGAAATCTGTTCAAGGGCGAATTCTATGTGCTCGGATTGCTGGCGATCCTGGGCATGATGATCATGGTTTCTGCGGGCAGTTTCCTGAGCCTGTATCTGGGGCTGGAGCTGTTGGCTCTGAGCCTGTATGCCCTGGTGGCATTCGATGGTGACTCCAAGCCTGGATCAGAAGCGGCAATGAAGTATTTCGTGCTCGGTGCTCTGGCATCAGGCATGTTGTTGTATGGTATTTCCATGATTTATGGAGCGACCGGCGTACTGGATTTTGCCGGAGTTGCCAAGGTGATCGCCAGCGGTCAGGCAGATCAGACGGTGTTAACCTTCGGCTTGGTGTTCGTGCTGATTGGCATCGCTTTCAAATTTGGTGCTGTACCGTTCCACATGTGGGTGCCAGATGTGTATCAGGGAGCTCCGGTGGTGGTTACTGCTTTCCTCGGCAGTGTCCCGAAAATTGCGGCCTTTGCCATGGCCATGCGTATTCTTGCCGAGAGTATGGGGGGGCTGGGGCCTGAAATGGGCTGGCAGGGCTGGCAGGGTATGCTGATCATTCTGGCAGTTCTCTCCCTGGCTTTGGGTAATATTGTGGCGTTGGTACAGGACAACATCAAGCGCATGTTGGCGTACTCCACTATTTCCCATGTGGGCTTTATCTTCCTGGGTCTTCTTGCCGGGGGCGATAAGGGCTATAGCGCCGCAATGTTCTACACCATCATCTATGCTTTGACTGCTGTTGGTGGTTTTGGCCTCCTTGCCATACTCAGCCGCAAGGGCGTAGAAGCAGAAAACCTGCATGACCTGAAAGGCTTGAACAAGCGCAGCCCCTGGTTGGCTGCAATGATGCTGTTGATTGTATTTTCCATGGCTGGCGTACCGCCCACCGTAGGCTTTTTTGCCAAGCTGTTCATTCTGGATGCCCTGGTGAATGCAGATCTTCTGTGGCTGGCGCTGGTGGCGGTGTTCTTCTCGGTTATTGGGGCGTTCTATTACCTGCGGATAATCAAGGTCATCTATTTCGACAAGCCGGAATCCGAGGAACCCATTGCGGCAAATGTAGATGCCAGGTTGGCAATTTCCGTCAACGGTCTTGCCATGTTGTACTACGGCATCTTTCCCGCATCTCTACTGGCTGTATGCCAGGCGGCAATTGCCGCCTTATAGGGGCCATACCCACATAATCATTGGAATTGATACTGTAATAATCAGTATCTCCAACGGCAGCCCCATGCGCCAGTAATCCCCAAAACGATAGCCACCCGGCCCCATGATCAGGGTGTTGTTCTTGTGTCCTATGGGGGTCAGAAATGCACAGGATGCTGCTACTGCCACCACCATCAGGAACGGGTCAGGGTTGACGCTAAGGCGGTTGGCAATATCGACAGCGATGGGGGCTGCAATGACTGCGGTTGCGGTATTGTTCATGACATCAGAAAGGGTCATGGTGACCACCATCAGCAACACCAGCACCACTACTGGCGAGTAACCGGCAGACAAGCTGGTAATGGCGTCAGCGATCAATGCTGTTCCACCACTGGATTCCAAGGCGCTGCCGATAGGAATCATGGAACCCAGCAACACGATGACCGGCCACTCTATGGAGTTGTAAACATGCCGGGCCTGCACAATGTTCAAAACGATATAGCCGATCACCACTGCTGCCAGGGCAACCGGCAGGTACACCAGTCCCAAACTGGCTGCAAGAATTGCAGTTGCGAACAGGCCCACCGCCAGCCAGGCTTTGTGGCGTTTGATCAAATCCAGACTACGCCCGGCCAATGGCAATGTGCCCAGCCAATTGCTGATTACAGGGAGACTGTCGCTGGAACCGAAAAGCAACAGTACGTCGCCTTCCTTGATTGTCAGGTGGCGCACCCGTTCACGAAACTGCTTTCCCTGGCGGGAGATGCCAAGCATGGTTACACCATGACGATATTGCAGTTGTAAGGACTGGGCACTGCGCCCTTCTATCCTGGCGCCTTCTGGCACCACCACTTCCCACAGAGCCATATCTTCGCTGCTCAACGGACTGCTGTCTTTGCCTTTGGTGGAATAGTCCAGCTTGAGCTCGCCGACAAACTTGTCCATGGCCTCGGGAGCAGCATCAACCACCAGAATGTCTCCTTTCCTGATCTCCGCCATCCGTGCTTGTCCGGGCAAGCGTTTGCCACGGCGTACCAGGCCAACGATGGCCACATCGTTTTCTTCAGCGATGCTGTCCAGGTCGCGTATGCGCTTGCCAACTGCCGGAGACTTTTCCAATACATGCAATTCTGCAATATAGCCGCTGATATCAAGCAGTTCCTGGGTGGAGTTATGATTGATGCGGCTAGCTGGCAGCAATCGCCAGCCTACTGTGGATACGAAAAGCACTCCGACCACGGCGCAGGCAAGACCAACCGGGGTGAAATCAAACATGCCAAAACTTTCCCCAAGTGCTGTTTGGCGAAATTCGGCGATGATGATGTTGGGGGGTGTGCCGATGAGGGTGATCAAGCCGCCGAGTATGGATGCGAAAGACAAGGGCATCAGGGTCAGGGCCGGGTTACGCTTGGCCTTGGCGGCGGCTTGAATATCCACAGGCATCAACATTGCCAATGCAGCGACATTGTTCATTACCGCAGACAGCAATGCAGAGATTGCCGCCATTGCCGCAATATGTGTTCGCAGGGATACCGCAAAACGGCTGATTTGTTTCGCCAACAGCTCAATGGCGCCGGAATTGGATAAGCCCTTTGAAAGGATCAACACCAAAGCGATGATGACGGTCGCAGGATGGCCAAAGCCGGAGAATGCCTCCTCCTTTGGCACCAATCCCATCAGCAAGGCGGCAATGAGGGCGACAAATGCCACCAGATCATAGCGCCACCGCCCCCAGATCAGAAAAACAAAAACGAGAAATAGCAAGCTGAACAACAGCGCCTGGTCTGTAGTCATTGGCTTCGATTGGTTGGGCCGCAATATGGGTAGATTACCCCAGTCCCGGGCAATGTGTCGAACCGGAAGGTTTTGGACAGGAGCATGCTTGATTCAGTGCCGGTTAAGGTTAGTTTTGCTATATTGGCTCCAGAGTCAATATCGGCCGTGGGAAAACAGATAGATGAACAGGCATTCTCTTTTGATACTGGTAGTGCTTGCGGCTTGCTGGTATTTGCCGGCTCTCGCTGAAGGCCCTGCTGCCGTTCCGCGCCATGATGCAGCCCGCTCCAGCCAAATGAGCAAAATACACCGGGGTGACAACCTGAGCCTGGATGAGGTGGTGAATAGGGTGCGCATGCGAATGAATGGACGCATACTTTCTGCGGAAGATATTGGCGCCGAATACAGGATCCGGGTGCTGACCAGGAATGGGAAAGTGCGTCGCCTTCGTATCGACCCTGCTACTGGCAAGATCATTCGCTAAAGGCAGTTAATTCCATGCGCCTGCTCCTCATAGAAGATGAAACCCCTCTGCTTGAACAGTTGGCGGGGCAGTTGGAGAGAAAGGGCTATGCGGTTGAACAAGCCGCCAATGGAACCGAAGGACTCTATCTGGGGCGGGAGCTGCCTGTAGATCTTGCAATTGTAGATATTGGGTTGCCGGATATTTCCGGCATGGACGTAATTCGCAGCTTACGCGGTGAAGGCTATGCTTTTCCGATTCTTATACTCACTGCTCGCGGGCGTTGGCAGGAGAAGGTGGAGGGTCTGGAGGCGGGTGCGGATGACTATCTGGTCAAGCCCTTTCAGTTTGAAGAGCTGCTGGCCCGCCTCAATGCCCTGTTGCGCAGAAGTGGTGGCTGGGCCACGCCTGTACTGCAATTCGACGGCATCAGCCTGGATACCGCATCCCAGCAGCTTTCCGTAGAAGGAAGTGAAGTAGTGCTTACCGCCTATGAATACCGGGTACTGGAATATCTGATGCTGCATGCCGGAGAAGTAATTTCCAAAACTGAGCTTACCGAACATATTTATGAGCAGGATTATGACCGGGACAGCAATGTCCTGGAGGTGCTGCTTAGCCGATTGCGGCGCAAGCTTGATCCGGAAAACCGGATCAGGCCCATTGAAACCCTGCGGGGGCGGGGCTATTGCTTCCGTCTAAAAAAAGCCAGCAGCTGATGTCTTCCATTCATCTTCGGCTGTTGTTGGTCGCTACGCTGGTGTTAGTGGGGTTTGTCGGTGTTACCGGTTGGGCGCTGGAAACCGCTTTTCGAGATGCAAGCAAAACCGCGCTGCAGGAAAAGCTGCAATCTTATGTGTATGCCTTGCTGGCAGCGGCGGATGTTGATGCTGATGGAAAAATGCGTTTGCCTGAGCACCTTCCGGAGCCGCGTTTCTCCCGGCCTGATTCCGGCTTGTATGCGTTTGTTATTACCGCTGGGGGCAAGCTGTTCTGGCGATCTCGTTCCTCTTTGGGAATCAAGGCTCTTGATGCCCTGCCAATAGCTACAGGCCAAACCCGGTTTCAACGCAGTGATGGGGTTTTCCTCTTTTCTCATGGTGTGGAGTGGGAGGATGATAGTGGTGCCAATCAGGCATTCACTTTCAATGTGGCAGAACAGGTGCAGTCCTTTGATCAGCAATTCAGTCGGTTTCGCCTGAGCCTGTGGCTCTGGTTGGGTGGACTGGCGCTGGCGCTGTTGCTGGTACAGGCGATTGTTTTGCGCTGGGGGCTGCGTCCGTTGCGCCAGGTTGAGGCTGATTTGAAAGCCATTCATGGTGGGCAGGCGCAGCGCTTGCAGACCGTATATCCCAGGGAGCTGCAAGGATTGACTTCCAGTTTGAATGCGCTCATGGAGCATGCCGGAGCGGTTCAGGAGCGCTACCGGAACAGTCTGGATGACCTGGTGCACAGTCTCAAGACACCACTGGCATACCTTGCTTCTGTGTTGCAGGACAAAAACACATCAGAAGAGCAGCTGCGGGCTGTGACGATAGAGCAGCTGCAGCGTATGGATCACATCGTACAGCACCAGCTGCGCCGGGCGGCGGTGGCTGCACGCACCGTATTGGCGAGTCCGGTGGCGGTAGCAACCGTCACAGAACGCCTGCTGGCCACCCTGGAAAAAATTTATGCCCACAAGGAGCTGAATGTCATTCGATCCCTGAATACTGCCGCCATGTTTCATGGTGATGAGGCGGATCTGATGGAGGTGTTGGGCAATCTGCTGGAGAATGCATTCAAATATGCAAAAACTGAAGTGACGGTGTGTGTGGACATTGATGATGGATTGCTTGTAACGATTGAAGATGATGGGGTGGGGATTCCTCCTGAGCAATGGGAAACTGTTCTTCAAAGAGGCAAGAGGGCTGATGAAACTGTGTCGGGGCAGGGCATCGGATTGGCGGTGGCGAATGAAATTGTCACTTTGTATGGAGGTGTGCTGGAGGCGATGGAGGCTGGGGAAAGTGGTTTGAAACTATGCTTGCGCTTTCCGGATGAAGATCCCATGTTCGTTCCG
>JAMOLT010000044.1 GCA_027068915.1 Sedimenticola sp.
TGTACCAGAGCAATTTCCAGCTCAGCGGCCTGGCGATGACAACCGTTTTCGGCGTCATCGGCACCAGCATCCTGCTGGGCATTCTGGGGGCGTGGATCGCCGTGCGCCAGCACTTGGGCGAGATGGAGCCGGATTGAGCCGTGCGCCCAGCTACTGTTTCTGATAGCGCATGCTGACCCCGACAAGGCGCACATCTCCGCAATTGTCATCGGCATGACCCCCAGAACGGTACCAGCCAAACAATATGGCGTCGCCCGCTAGGACACCCCTCAAAATATAGCGATGGGAAATCGTGCTGTCTCCACTCTGAAAAACGGGAAAAGCACTGGCAAAACCGAATTGGGGGGAAATCCTCCCATCCCCTGGCCGGTACCCATAGCCATAATTTTTATGTATGACAGCCTGGCAGGCACCGTTTTCGGACGGGTTCTGCACCAGAAGATCAAAAAGCACATCAGTGCCTGGAGCATAGTCACCGGGGATCACGATATTTGTCCCAAAGGATGAAACGCCATTTGCAGTGAGCAGTATTCCTAAATATCCTGCGTCTCCACTGGCATCCGCATTGTGGTTCAGGTTGAGCGCCCATAGTGGAAATGACACCAAGCCATCACTTTGAAGTGCAAAATCGCTGGCATGCATGCCGTCCAGCATATCAGCATTGAGGTTTGGCACTACTGTAGCTGAGTTTACCACCAGGGGTGGTTGGCCCGTGGCGGTCTCGGAAACAAGCTTGCCAGCAGCACGAAGATCACCATCAGCAGCAAAAAGCACTCCGGGCAACCCCAGGCAAGCACCCAGGAATAAAGCAGCAAATCTGGAACAACACATGTGAAACCCTCAGCTATCTCTTTAGGGCTTAAGTATATACCACCAAAAGGAATTTTGGCGATTTACAGCAAATAGCACGCTTAATCTCAAAGAATAAATACCAGATAGGTTCTTAAGTGGAACCTATTTTTCACTTGCAGTTGCTCAATTTGAATGAAGTGGAAAAATATCCTTCCTTCATCCGTAAAGACCAACACAACCGTTTCGAGGAACTTTTGACGCAATTAGCACTCTCATTTGACGAGTGCTAATTTTTCTGGTCAGAAAACCAGGCAAATGCTAACCTACTATATGTAAAACATAGAATATTCCGGGGCAACAATCATGAACAACAAACAACTCGCTACAGCAGGCATGCCGACGGGCAGCATGGAGTCCTATGTGAGTGCCGCCTTTCAACTGCCCATGCTCAGCAAGGAAGAAGAGCAT
>JAMOLT010000045.1 GCA_027068915.1 Sedimenticola sp.
ATGCAGGCGAACCCGTCATCAAGACCAATATTTCCGCACCCGCACTCTCCTGGACACCCGCCACGAACCAGTGCCTGGATGATGGCGGCAGCTATTTGTGGTTCGTTCGCGCCACTACGGCAGAAGGCGAAAGCGACTGGTCGGAAGGCCGCCGTTTCGAGGTGGATGTCAGTGAAGGCGTGCTGGCAGAAACCGTGCGCCAGGAAGTCACCAGTCAACTGCGTCAACCTGCGACCTGGCGGCGGATGATACAGGATGCATTGAAAGACGAACAGCAGGTTGCCTGGCGATTTTCATCAAAGAGGACAATGGTTTCTGCTGCTGATGATCAAAGGGTAACGACTGAAGGCCCACCCGCCAGTGGCAGAAGTTGGGTGACTGAGGCGCAGGCTGCAACCTTCGTCAATCCCAGTGCATTTCGGGTCAGCAGCCCGAACGGGGTGGTGTTTGATGATCCGACGTTTGACATGCAGGCTGGAGGTAGTGGTGGTATTCCAGCCGAGGGTGAAGGCGCCCGCTTCATGTGGTATCCGGCAAAGGCGGCGTTGCGTGCAGGAATTGTAAGCAGCACTGATTGGGATGATGCCAATATTGGTTTCGGTTCCATGGCTCTGGGCAGGAATACGCTTGCCAGCAGAGATTTCTCCATAGCTCTGGGCAGAGACACCACAGCCAGCGGCCAATACTCGACGGCCATGGGTGACCGTACCATCGCCAGTGGCAATAACTCTACGGCCATGGGTAGTGGTGCCACCGCCAGTGGCATTAGCTCCATAGCCATGGGCGCATCCACCACCGCCAGCGGCCATTTTTCCACGGCTATGGGTAATACCAGCACGGCCGGTGGCATAAATTCCAAGGCTATGGGTACGGTTGCCAAAGCCAGCGGTAATTACTCCACGGCCATAGGTCATAGAATCTTCGCCATTGGCGATTATTCTACAGCCATGGGTGACGGTACCATCGCTAGTTCTGGCTACGAAACAGCAGTTGGCAGGTACAATACAAGCTACATTCCACAAGATGTTGCTGGTTGGAATGCAGCCGACCGACTGTTTGTGATCGGTAATGGCAGTCATACTGCTCGATCCGATGCCCTGGTGGTGCTTAAGAACGGCAATACCAAGATAAGTCGTGAGCTGGATGTTGGTGGTTCTCTAGCTGTTGATGGTTACCTTGTGGCTAATAATTATCTGATAGCTGGACGCCTGGATACCAGTGGCTCAACGGATGTCTGCCGTAATGGATTAAACTTTCTGTCCACCTGCTCCTCCAGCGCACGCTACAAGGACGACATTGCCCCCCTGTCACTCGGTCTGGATATTGTCGAACAACTCGAACCGGTAACCTTCACATGGAAAGACCACGAAGGACAAGACCTGGGCTTCGTCGCCGAAGAAGTCGCCGAGATCGACCCGCTACTGGCAACCTATAACGAAGAGGGTCAGATCGAAGGGGTCAAGTACAAGCAACTGACTGCGGTGCTGGTCAATGCCATCAAGACTCAGCAACGGCAGATCGATGCGTTACATACAGAGCTGCGGCAGTTGCGCCAGCAAGTATCCTTGTCACTGCCGGTTGTGTCGCAAGAGTGATCCCAATGGCGTTAAGTTAAGCCAAAACCATGTCATTCCGGCTAAAAAGACTGCCGGAATGACGATATTCCAAAGCATTAGATATCCCCGCGGGTCTTCTGTTCAATTTGCCCCTGGGGTTGACTGCTGGGTGTGGCCAAACCCGACTACCTTCTGGGCAATTGATAATTGTTCTTGATTAGCTGATTAGATATACATATATTGGCATAAGTTAGCTAATAATATAGAGAATTACCATGAACATTCGAGCAGCAGTCCTGTCTTCAGGGTGGTTGTTACTTTCTTTGCTGAGCATTCCCGCCCATGCTGAAATAAAGACGGGCATGGTCGAGAAAGTAATGATCCCCCGTGTCTTTCGCCTGGACGGGGCGATCGAGGCCGTTAACCAGTCTACTATTTCCGCGCAAACCAATGGCCAGGTGGAAGCCATTTACTATGATGTGGATGATATGGTGAAACAGGGTGCGCTGCTGGTCAAGCTCAAGGATACGGAGCAGCAAGCTGCACTGCGCAGAGCGGAAGCGGATTTGCGCGCGGCTCGGGCCGTGCTCGAGGATGCAAGAAAAAACTATCGCAGAACCAAGGATTTGCACACCAGAAAGCTGGTGGCGAAATCGGATCTGGACAATGCCCAGGTGGAGCTGAATACGGCCAGGGCGAAGCTGGATGTTGCCCAGGCGGCGCTGGAACAGGCGCGGGAACAGCTCGCCTATACCCGCATCACTGCGCCTTACACCGGGATCGTTACCGAACGCCATGTGCAGGCTGGTGAAGTTGCCCATCCTGGAATGCCATTGATGAGCGGTATTTCCCTGGAGGAGTTGCGGGTAACGGTGGATGTGCCACAAAGCCTGGTTGTGGCGATCCGGGAAAAAGGCAGGGCGCAGGTGGAATTGCCCGGAGGGAGCTGGATCGAAGTGCGCGACCTGACCATTTTTCCCTTTGCCGATCCTGCTTCCAACACCTTCAAGGTGCGGTTGAAACTGCCGAAGAATATCGACCGCCTGTTTCCCGGCATGCTGGTGAAAGCCGCTTTTGAAACCGGCGTGGCGCCAGCACTGGTCGTGCCCGCCAGCGCCGTGGTGTACCGTTCCGAAGTTACAGGCGTGTATGTGCGCGATGAAGACCAGCAGATACGGTTTCGCTATGTACGCCTGGGTGATCCCCTGGGGGAAGAGGTGATGATGGTGTTGTCCGGGTTGCAGGAAGGGGATGAAGTATACCTTGACCCCATTGCAGCCGGTGTGGAACTGAAACGCCAACGCCGTCAGGTACAGGAGAGCCGGGTGCATGGGTAGCAAGAAGCTGGGGCTTTCCGGCTCCGTTGCGAAAAAATTCCAGGCCACTCAGATTACTCCGCTATTGGCCCTGCTGGGCATGTTGCTTGGCGTGTTCGCTGTAATGATCACCCCGCGGGAGGAAGAACCGCAGATCAATGTCACTTTCGCCAATGTGTTCATTCCCTTTCCTGGTGCGGCGGCGCTGGAAGTGGAAAGCCTGGTATCCACTCCTGCAGAGCAGGCCTTGTCCGAGATTGAAGGCATCAAACATGTGTATTCCTCTTCCATGCCGGGAATGTCCGTGCTTACAGTGCAGTTCAAGGTAGGGGAAGACCGCACAGATGCCATCGTGCGCCTGTACAGCAAGATCTTTTCCAAGCAGGACTGGTTGCCTCCGAATGCTGGCGTGGGGCAGCCTATCGTCAAACCCATGGGCATTGATGATGTACCCATTGTCAGTGCGACCCTGTGGAGTAAAGATCCGCAAATGGGGGCCTATGAGCTTGGCCGTGTGGCCCATGCCATCGAATCCGAACTCAAGCGTGTTCCTGGCACCCGGGATATCTACACCATAGGTGCACCGGAGCGGGTGGTGAAGGTGACCATCGATCCCCAGGCGCTGGCAGGTTCCGGCATTGACCTGAGTGATTTGCGCCTGGCCTTGCAGGCCGGCAATGCCTCCCGGGACAACATCAAGGTAACGGCAGACAACCGCGAGATCCTGGTGCAGGCTGGGGTTTTTCTCAGCAGTCCTGGGGAAATCGCTGATCTGGTGGTTGGCGGCAAAGATGGCAGGCCCGTGTATCTGCGGGATGTGGCGTGGGTGGAAGAAGGCTCGGATCGGCCTGTCAGCTATGTATGGACAGGCTCTGGTGCTGCTGCAGCCGTCGGCCTGGAACTGGACGGGCAATATCCCGCTGTTACCATTGCGGTCGCCAAGAAACCCGGCACCAATGCGGTGCAGATCGCCCAGCGGGTGATCAAGCGTTTTCAGGAGCTTGAAGGCATCTTTATCCCGGACGGGGTGGAGGTCAGCATTACCCGCAATTATGGCGCCACGGCAGATGCCAAGGCCAAGAAACTGATTACCAAGCTGGTGTTTGCCACTTTCTCTGTGATCCTGCTGGTGCTGATTGCCCTGGGATGGCGCGAAGCGGTTATCGTTGGCGCGGCGGTGGCCGTGACCCTGGCAATCACGCTGTTTGCATCCTGGGCCTGGGGCTTTACCCTGAACCGGGTGTCGCTGTTTGCCCTGATCTTTTCCATCGGCATACTGGTGGATGATGCCATCGTGGTGGTGGAGAACATCCACCGGCACCTGGCCATGGGAGGAAAAAAACTCCTTGAGGCGATTCCCGCCGCCGTCGATGAAGTTGGTGGGCCGACCATACTGGCGACCTTCACGGTTATCGCCGCCTTGCTGCCCATGGCGTTCGTTACCGGTTTGATGGGGCCGTATATGAGTCCCATTCCGATCAATGCTTCCATGGGAATGTTGATTTCCCTTGTGGTGGCCTTCATCTTTACCCCCTGGCTGGCCAACAGCCTGTTGTCTTCTGTTGTGCACAAATATGAAGGTGGTGCGCATGGGGGGGAACAGCATGGCAGGCTGGATCGTTTCTTCGGTGCGATCATACGTCCGTTTCTGCATGAAAAAACCGGGCGGCGCAATCGCTGGTTTCTGCTCGCCGGTATTCTGCTGATGATCGGCGCATCGGTTTCCCTGGTGACGGGCAAACAGGTGATCATGAAAATGCTGCCTTTCGACAACAAGTCCGAGTTCCAGGTGGTGCTGGACATGCCCGAGGGCACCTCCCTGGAGCAGACCAGCCTCACGCTCAATGAGATCGCCAGCTATTTGGCCACGGTGCCGGAAGTACAGGATTATCAGGTATACGCCGGCACCGCCGCCCCCATCAGTTTCAATGGGCTGGTGCGCCAGTATTATCTGCGCGAGGGTGCGCATCTTGGCGACATCCAGGTCAATCTGGTGGACAAGCACAAGCGTGATCGCAAGAGTCATGAAATTGCCCTGTCTGTACGGGATCGGGTACAGGCAATCGCCAGTGGCTATGACGGCAATGCCAAGATTGTGGAAGTTCCACCGGGGCCGCCGGTACTCTCGCCCCTGGTGGCGGAAATCTATGGCATTGATTATGAAGGCCAGATCGAGGCGGCGAAAAAGGTTAGGGACACGTTCGAGGATACGTCGGATATCGTGGATGTGGACGATTCGGTGGAGTTTCCTTCGGACAAGGCCGTGGTGATTGTAGATCGGGTGCGGGCGGCGCGGTTGGGGTTGTCACAGTCTGATGTGGTGCAGGCGCTTTCTGCGGTACTGGATGGCGAGGACATGGCCTATATACATGGTACTAACCTCAAGTATGCCGTGCCTATTCGAGTACGCTTGGGTGAGGCGGCGCGTGCCGATCTGGATCAGGTGCTGGCGTTCAAGATTCGCAGCAGGAACGGCGTATTCGTACCTTTATCCGAGATCGTTACCGTGGTCCCTTCCCAGCGGGAGTATAGTATTCATCACAAGGATCTGTTGCCCGTGGTTTATGTCACTGGTGATATGGCAGGGAAAACTGACAGCCCTTTGTACGGATTATTCGATATCTCGGATCGGCTGAACGAAGATCAAGGGCCGGAACAGTGGTTTCTCGACCAGCCGGAAAACCCTTATGGCTACAGCCTGAAATGGGATGGTGAATGGCAGGTGACCTATGAAACCTTCCGTGACATGGGTATTGCCTATTCCGTGGGGCTGCTGCTTATCTATCTGCTGGTGGTGGCCCAGTTCCGATCCTACCTGGTGCCTCTGGTGATCATGGCACCTATTCCCCTGACGGTGATCGGCATCCTGCCCGGACATGCTTTGCTGGGTGTGCAATTCACCGCCACTTCCATGATAGGCATGATCGCTTTGGCGGGTATCATCGTGCGTAACTCCATATTGCTGGTGGACTTCATTAACCAGGAATTACGGTCAGGTTCCAGTTTTGAAGCGGCGGTAGTGCGTTCTGCGGCCGTGCGCGCCAAGCCCATTGTACTCACTGCCCTGGCAGCGATGATGGGTGCCTTCTTCATCCTCGATGACCCTATATTCTCTGGTCTGGCGGTGGCGCTGATCTTTGGCCTGATGGTATCCACCGTGCTGACCCTGGTGGTTATTCCCGTGGTTTATTACGGCGTGATGAAGACGCGGCTGAAGAAACTGCTGGTGTAGAGAGATGGTTTGATTGAAGTGGCACGATATTCTCCCGGTGGTTTCATGCCGTCGTCAATAGTCTAGCCGGATGTTTCACTCAGGAGTGCGAGGGCGGACGCAAGCCGTGACCCGGTTACACTTTGTACTTTGCTAATATTCCAATAATATCCATAAATAACAACCGCTTAATCTTTATTTTTTGGTAACTGGGTGAAATATTCGGGCTAGTGTACTGCGTCAGAATTAAAGGCCCTTTCAGCGTCCCCCAAAAGAGCCTTTAATTCTGACGCAGTACACTACTGCCCGGGTGCTCACCAGGGGATGCGGTAGTTGTCCTGGGTCATTAGATCTACGCCACATTCCAGTTGTTCAATCCAGCTGATAAATTCGGGTATCGCCTTGCCTTTGAATGCCC
>JAMOLT010000046.1 GCA_027068915.1 Sedimenticola sp.
AACAGAAGACTTGGGCCTGAGTCTTTAGTTTCTTTCAAATACTCCAAAAGAAGCTTTTGTGATTTATTTATTTCCATAGCACCAATCTATTCTTTTCTAAGGCATAACGTTACAAATAACCTGACCCTGTCATGTGCTTTCTTGTCACAAACGAACTTTTCCTTGCATCGCGGGGCGAACCATATATGACCCTGTCATGCTGCAAATAACCTGACCCTGTCATGTCCCTGGTGTCATTCGTGTGTGTCTGAATATTCCGTTACGACAGTTACTAAAAAGTTTTTTAAGTCTTCTTCATGTTTTGCGTATTCTGGACTTGTCTCAAAAGCTGTATAGCAGGCTGCACGAGCATCTGATTTATCTGTAGCCAAGCCTAGATTAACCATTTGCTGGAATAGCGAATGGTGATCTGAGTGTTGTAATGCAGAAGTTAATTCGTCATTTGGATTTTCCCTTAAATACGCTCTAACAAGAAATTTTTCAGGGGCATCGTAAGGGTATAAAAACAATGTCTTTTCAAGAGTATTACCAAAATAATTGGAGTAATGAGGATGATCTTTGTGGTCGCCATCGAATACCGCACAATAACCAACTGAATTCCGGAATTGCGGAAAATTTCGCCTATGCCGTTCATAGTCATTTTTAACCTGATCAATTGGTCCGGATTCGATAATATCAACAAGCCGATGAAAATATGGATGTTCAGAGGATATTTTGGTCAAAACTTTCTTTATTAAAAAACTTGCAAGATCATCTTCACAATAAAGAATCAATAAAGGATATCCAACAGCATCCATTTTTGAGCGAGCCGCCTGATGTGAAATGCGATTTATAACACGATATCGATTATTGAATCTTTCAATAAAACGTCGAGAGCTACCAGGAAATGCTGATAGTAAGGTTGGTGAATGAGTTGTAATGATAAATTGTTTCTTATCCCGCCAAGATATGTACTGGATAATATCAGCCAGTTTTCTCTGAACAGATGGGTGAAACCCGGCCTCTACTTCATCAATTAAAATTAACGAGTCAGTACGACTATCGATGATGTCTTTAAGCAAATAGATAACTGCTTCTTCACCAGATGCAGCATTATACGAAGAGTACGAATTACCAGCATGTGAAATTAGAAAACAGCTTTTGTTTATATGGCTCCCGACTTCACTCAATTCAACATCATCAACGCCAAATATATATGAAAATGCTTGCTCTACTTCTTCATTAAGTCGCACAGCATTTGCTATGTTAGCTTTTCGGTAAAGGGCATTTGAAAAACTTCGCCCTGGAAGCACGCGTTCCAAATCAATAAACCGAACTTCACGATCTCTAATCTTGGCGTTTAACCTTGCTTTATCTGAACTCTTTTTTCCAAGCCCACTCCATGCTCGACTTGATGCAAGACGCTTCCCCTCGCCGCTTCTATTAGATGATCCAACTCTCCATTCGAGTTCATAGGAATAATCTTGGGCGGAAGTTTCGTGATTTGTAAATGCCATAACATCACTCCAATTGTGCTCCCGAAGTTGCCCTGCTGGAGCAGTTGAGTCAACTTTCATGAATTTCTCAAAGCTACAAGCTACTAGCAAAAGAATACTAGTTTTACCAATTTTATTGGTTCCTGAAATGACCGTAATTGGATGTTCAAAGGAAACATCTAAGCTTAAAATGTGCCTAAATGAGTTGATTTTTAAACGCTTTAAGAAATGCAGGTAACTACCATCTGTTCCATTAAAAATTGCAGTATCACAACTAGCAAGCTTTTGTTTCTTTGCCTCAAGATTTTGTAGTTGAAGAGCCATATATCTTCCTTTTACACCGAACGTCCAAGCTGTGCGGCGCAAACGAAGCGCAGCGTAGTTTGCGTCCGAACGAGCACATTTATAGATAGTCCGTCCTGCCTGTTCATGGTATTTATCCTAAGCTGTTCATGTGGGACAGGCACCCGCCGGGGACGACTATGAATTACCAAGCATTCGATGCTCACTAACATACTGCCGCCCCGACAGGTGTCATCGGTTTCGATAACGAACACTCAGGGAATGCCGCCAACGCCTTCCTATAATGCCTTCGCAGAAACCGATTGCCTGACCCTTATTCAACTCTAGCAGATCAGGAGGCACAACATGAACCCCTTCTCTGAATATGCCGCCATCATTGGCATCGACTGGGCGGATCGCAAGCATGATCTTTGCCTGAAAATCTTTGGCTCTGATGCGTTGGAATATTCCATCCTTGAGCACAAACCCGAGGCCATTGATGACTAAGCCCAGGGTTTGCGAGTACGCTTTAACGGAAAGCCCATGGCCATCTGTATCGAGTCCCGCAATTGCAAAATTCAAGACCTGACCCTGTCATGCTCTCCCGCTTCGCTTCTGCACAGGCACTGGGATGCTATGCGGGCATTGCCCCGGTAACCGAGCGCTCAGGCAACAAGTCCTGGGTGCATTGGCGTTACAGTTGCCCAAAATTCCTGCGACAATCTTTTGTCGAATGGACCAACCAGACGGTGCGCTTCTCCTTCTGGGCGCGAGCCTTTTACAAGATCCAGCGCGAGAAGGGAAAGAGCCACCAGATGGCTATTCGTGCGCTGGCTCTCAAGTGGATACGCATCCTCTGGCGCTGCTGGCAGGATCGCAAACCCTACGATGAAGCCAAGTATCTGATGGCCTTGAAGGCCAAAGGATCACCACTCGTTGAAGAACTGGCTAAATAACAGATTTTTGTTGACGGACTACCTCAGGGCGTGTGTTAGGCAAAATGCTCAACCAACTCTTGAGGCTGCGAAAAAATATGCTTTGGCTTTTCTGTTGTCAGCTCACTTTCTGATCCATATCCCCACAACACACCTGCCGAAGAAATACCATTTTTATGTGCAGCAACCAGATCTACGGCTCTATCTCCGACCATGATACTGTTCTCGGAAATTGTACCGCTACTGATTAGGGTCTTTATCTGTTGCCATTTTTGAATACCAATATCGCCACCATTTATAAATGCGAATAAATTTTTAATTTCAAATAGCTCTAGTATCTTTATCGCAAAATCTTCTCGCTTTGATGTACAGACACCCATCTTTATATTGGAGTTTCTATGGATTTTAGTTAATACTGAAGCCATATCTTTATATATGATATTTTCAGCATAACCTATTTCAGCATACCTTTTACGATAGCTATTGACTAGCTTATTAATTCTATTTTTATCCTTTGTTCCGGTTATCTGCTCAAAAGCATAATCTAGCGGTGGACCAATAAGTTTTTCAATTTGTTTAGATTCTACCTCTTCAAAATCATTTAAGACTAGAGAGTGATTAAAAGATTTTACTATTCCTTCCTTTGGGTCACTAATCGTCCCATCTAAATCAAAAACAATATATTCGTACATGCTTCGTATTCTTCTTGCCTAACGCTGCAAATCACCGGCACATTGGAGCAACGCGAGGCTTGTGGCATTCGCCACAAACGAGCGTTGCGGAAATGTGTCCGAGTGAATTTGCCTTTATAGATAGTCCGTCCTGCCTGTTCATGGTTTTTATCCTAAGCTGTTCATGTGGGACAGGCACCCGCCGGGGACGACTATGAATTGCCAGGCATCTGATGCTTTCTAACATACTGCCGCCCCGGCAGGTGTCATCGGTTTCGATAACGAACACTCAGGGAATGCCGCCAACGCCTTCCTATAATGCCTTCGCAGAAACCGATTGCCTGACCCTTATTCAACTCTAGCAGATCAGGAGGCACAACATGAACCCCTTCTCTGAATATGCCGCCATCATTGGCATCGACTGGGCCGATCGCAAGCATGATCTTTGTCTGAAAACCTTTGGCTCTGATACGTTGGAATATTCCATCCTTGAGCACAAACCCGAGGCCATTGATGACTAGCCCCAGGGTTTGCGAGTACGCTTTAACGGAAAGCCCATGGCCATCTGTATCGAGTCCTGCAATTGCAAAATTCAAGACCTGACCCTGTCATGCACGCTGTCATGCACGTATTTTACTCGCTTAAAGAGGTGTCTATCATTGGTGGGCAAGATCAGGTATCTGTTCGTCCTGTTGACCGGAGGCGGCTAATGGGTGTCCCTATTACCCTATTATTTTCCTATTATTTTTGTTATAAGTCATTTTACATCAGTACCCATCGTCCTCAATGAACGCAAAACAGCTACAAGTGATTTTGAACCAAGTAATAAATACAGCGCAAAAGCTAACTCTGCAAGCGTAGCAATAATTAATGCATATGGATGATCAGCACCTGTGTCATATGGTAACCCTTTGGTATTTGCCAAATATAGTGATACCAAATGGAAAAATAAGTCTGAAACTACATTGAATAGCAAGTACATGCCAAGTACCGCAAAAGCAACCATTTCCAACTCTTTACTATCAAATGAGCTTTCAACATCACTTTTTTTTATTATTCTATTTGCAATTGCATTAGGGAAGGTAAATAACAAAGCTCCCAATAATAATGGAATCACCATCGGCACCATACTCAACAATAAGAAGTTGAACAAGGACTCTTCTTGTTGCGCGAAATAATATGCAATATATGTAGGAATACCAACTATTGTATAGGCAATAATTATTGCACCAACAACCTTCATTAGAATATTTGTAAGATCTTTATAATCCATATTCTTTCCCTGACTTATAACGTCGCAAATCACCGGCGACAAAAAGCATAGCGAGGAACGAGCGGCGCTTTTTGGCGTCCGAGTGCATTTGCCTTTATAGATAGTCCGTCCTGCCTGTTCATCGCTTTTGTCCTAAGCTGTTCATGTGGGACAGGCACCCGCCGGGGACGACTATGAATTGCCAGGCATTCGATGCTTTCTAACATACTGCCGCCCCGGCAGGTGTCATCGGTTTCGATAACGAACACTCAGGGAATGCCGCCAACGCCTTCCTATAATGCCTTCGCAGAAATCGATTGCCTGACCCTTATTCAACTCTAGCAGATCAGGAGGCACAACATGAACCCCTTCTCTGAATTCGCAGCCATCATTGGCATCGATTGGGGAGGCAGAGCAGGGTCAGGTCTTGTTATTTGCAATGCCTGAATGCAAAATTCAAGACCTGACCCTGTCATGCTCTCCATCATTACCCCATGCCGCAACAACAAGACCGGACTCGGCAGCTAGTTTTTTAAGCCATTTGTCATTGTCAGGCCCTATAGGATCATTTTGTTCCTTCATTATATGTCTGTCAGTTTCTCTATAGGAAAATATATTAGCCATACATAACCCACCATATCCCCAATCCTTAGCGAAGTTAATACAACGAGTAACTGTAGGATCATTATTTACATCATCAGCGGTTGATGGGTTTAAACCAATAAACATTACTAATGGTTTATTTGAATCCCAGACTCTCCACAGTGCATAGCGATATTTTTTACATACTGAGAATTCAGCACTCGATTTAATTTTGTTTTCCATTATAAATACCTTTAATAATTATCATTATCTAGCTCATCAAAAAGTGACGTAACGTCAATTGTGTAATGAGGGTCTGTCATCCATCTACAATTACGTATATTTAACTCAAAATACTCTATTATTAATTTTTTGTATTTGCCAATATGCAGAGTTTTATCCATATAAATATGGCTCTTATTGTCTTGTCGGGAATATAGAACTCTGCCTCTTGGTATTTCTTGGTACTCAGAGCCTACCAGTTCAGGAAATGAATGGGTGAATCCTGGAGTGTTTTCCCAAATATCTATATGGGAATCAGGACTATCAATTATATTTGGTACGTTTTCAAAACCATTTTCTAACGAACTAGACTTTCCAAGAATAATACCTTTATAAACCCAAAATATACCGACCCTTGCCATGACTTATATTCCTTAACTACCTTATGGATGCCTAACGCTAAGCATCACCGGCAGCCAAAAGTGGTGTGGCTGTAGCGAAGCGAAAGCCACGCTGCTTTTGGATGTCCGCGTGAATGCTATTGTTAGAACATTTTTCTAGCACACTACTGACAAATTCTTTTGCTTGCCCTCGATTCAATCCAACCATTGACGCAATAGATATTGCTTGAGAGCAGGCAATAACAAAATAATCACCTGAACTTAGTTTTCTATCTATCAATTCAAAACGCCTTGTATATCCATTAAACCGGGTCAAAACCTCTTTCTCTGGATCAACCATAACATGTGTTTCCACTGCTTTTTTGCATACTAATATTGCATCAAGATTGATTGGATTCTTTGCCGCGCTTTTTGGGCTAGCTACAGACATTTCAGCTTTTACAGGATGAGCGGCTACAATACAAAAACCAGCTTCAGTAACTGCATTGTAAATTGCCATCCATCCGTCAATATTTGAATGGTGATAACTGAAGCACAAAAGACCATTTTCTTTCAAAACCCGGTTACATTCTCTGAAAACACTGCAAATTTTTCTTGTAAAATTTTCGTTGTCTCTGTCCTGAACTTCGTTTTCATGTGATGAATCTTTTCTGTTCAGGTATTCATATTCACCACCTAAGGCATTTGACAACCAAGCATAGAAAAAATCGCTCAATTCACTGTAATGAATAAAGTCAAAATACGGTGGATCTGTGACCACCGCATCAACTGACGAATCAGGAACCGGCAACGCAGAACTGTCACCATTTAGGATCAACGCCCCATGTGATGCTTTGAAAAAATTATCCCACGATTGGGTTACACTTAGCTTTAACGGATCGCTACAAACTATTTTCTTTGATGAACGCTTTGCACCGTTGTTTTCAATGTAAATTTCAAAAGGTTCATCAAGATACATCTTTGCTTTAATCAGGCGACTTTTGAACAGGCTTGAAAAAGTTCCACTGCTTTTACCCGGCGTTCCCCATACAGTATTTTCTAATGGCGTTCTTTCGGGCTTCAAAATATGGTTTGAAAACATGTGACGAACAGCACCAGTACCTTCACCTTTGAAGCTGCAAAAAAGGTTGTTAAATTCAAGCGTTCCACTAAACAAGCAAACGAAGTGATCACGAATCACCTTGTCTTCAATTCTTAAAATCCTTTGAAGCAACAAGCCAAGACATAGCAATTGGCGGTCATTGAAGAAATCACGCCAATAATTGTAATTATATCCACGCGCTTGATTCGTGTTGTGTCCGGTTCTAACTTCCATTGTGGGCAATGGAAGATCATTTTCAATTGAAGCAAGCTTTTCACTGGCTTTACTTAATAGATTATGATCATACTGAGTTGGCTTGATGTAAACCTTATCACCAGCTTCATTAAGCGCCATGATTGCGTACAGCTTATGTCTTGGTGCTTGTTTTCCGCTGGATACTAAGTCCTTGATTTTATATTCATTACCTTTGCTATCAACAACCTTGGCACCTTTGGCTCGTCCATTTTGCGGGTTAAAATTGTGAGAACAGCATGGACACTCAATTTCGGTGGAATTGTATTTTCCGACAAAGACAGATTCACATAACGGGCACCAGATTTGTGAATTTGGCTTCTTTCTGGCGTAAGCGTTCTTGCTGAACACATAGCTTGAAAATAATGGAATTTCTTCACCGTCCGGTGTTGTGACCAGCTTTACCCAAAAATAGTACAGGGCTGGCGTGGGCTTTGAAGCGCCGGGAACCATCGTTGTATAATAGGATAGAATTTCTTCCTTGACATCACGCTCAATAGCCCTGAATTCTGTTTCCAACTCATTCAAACTCACATTGGTCATGGCTTGGGTAACCGTGAACGTGCTAACTGGGTTTATATCACAGCCTATTACATTTGCACCAAGCTTTGCTGCCTCTCCCAAGGTAGTTCCTGAACCCATGAATGGGTCAAGCACGACCTTTCCCGAATGATTTTGATATTCGTAAAAATCTTTCCATTTTCCTTCAGTTAGCGCCCCAGAAACAATTGAGCGAAATACACTTCCTAAACGCTTCGCCCACCATTTGTGAATATGGTAGATTGGACGGTTGATTTCCTTTCGGTAACTTTCGATTTCCGCTATTGGATCAATCTTTTCAAAAGGAAAATCGTTCTCGATAACATATTTCATATTATTCACTTAAAACAGGCATGGACGCGGATGTTCGCTGTCTTGCTTTCCTCGCTTTGCAATCGGCAAAAATATCTTTGATCAGTTTCGGTTTGACTGATTGATCTTGCTTACCGTTATCAATGATGCTGTATAAAAAGTTGTTTTCATAAATGTCACATCGTGATACTTCTTCGGTCACCAAGTGCGCAAGCTGAAGGTTTTCACAATCAAGTTTCTTGGCTACGAACACCTTTCTTGTGTGAAAGCACTTCAGCTTGTAATTAAGCGGGTTCGGGTAAGTGTACATTGCCCGATGCCGAACAGAGCCTTCACCGTAGGGACCGTGATTATACTCCGTTTGGTTCGCAATTTTGGCCTCTTTGTGAAGATTAAAATCGTAATTGATAAAGTCGCCATGCATCAATATAAACGTAACAATACTGGTGCTATCGTTGCTTAACAGCGCATAAAGGTAATAACAGGGTATGTCCGTTGTTGCATTTCCCACCTTGATCAAGGCGGTTCCACACGGTAAGCAACTATTGTAATCCATGGTCAGACCGCGTGAATCTGCACCATTCGGCTTTTGAATCAGTTTTTTTACTTCTATACCAACTATTACGCCGGTTCGCTTATCACGAATGATAATGTCAGGAGTGGTCAACTTACCAGAGCTTACAACCTCCAAATCAGGGAAGGCTTGTCGAAGTTCCTGTTCAACTAGGCAATCAAAAGGATCATCTTGAACAGTGCCAACCAAGGAAGGCGCACGAAGGTCAATTGGGATGACGCCGGTATTGTCAATCTGGCTGTAAAAGTGATCGTAAACGGCTTTCATTATTTGGTGTTCGTTATGGTACATATATTTCCTAAATTCTCCATTGATAGCTGATTTTATTGTTCTAACATTTTAGTAAATGAAAAATTTCCACATAGCCCGCCAAATACGCTGGATATACGGAAAAATTCCATCTATCCAGCAAATTTGCGTGATAGGTGGAAAATCGCAGCCTAGTAAGGGGGAGATACGTTTACGCTTCCCTGCCAAGACAGATGCCATCACAACTTATTGATATAATTACCATATCAGAGATATTTACAAATTTCCATTGTATTGCTGCTGTTTTTCCGGCTGAGGCGGCTAGCCAGATACTTTTTTCGCTTGACACTGCTCTTCCCAAGCTGGCTTACGTGTTCAGATAAGGATCAACCGCCCGGCAAACCGGCCAGCAGCAGGATCGCAAAACAAATTCTGCAGCTATTCTGCGTATTGATATTGCAGACAAGCGCACAGTGGGGTAATTTGCACCCTGCAATCAACTTACCTGCCCCCTGTTCATGCAACAATTCCCGATATGAGTAGAAAAAAGCCCGAAAACCTCAGTTTTGAAGAAGCCCTGAGCGAACTGGAAACCCTGGTGGATCATCTGGAGCAAGGAGACATTACCCTGGAAGATTCCCTGAAATCTTTCGAGCGCGGCGTAGCCCTTACCCGCAGCTGCCAGCAGGCATTGTCTGAAGCCGAGCAGAAGGTCAGCATCCTGAACGAAAAAGCACTGGACGCGGAACCCGAAGCTTTCGAAACCGATGTCCCAGACTGACCCGGATTTCACCACCTTTGCCAACCAATGTGTAAGCCGGGTCGAAAATGCCCTGGGTGTGTATCTGCCTGCGGAGACCATCGAGCCTCAAAGGCTGCATCAGGCCATGCGCTATGCCACTTTTAATGGCGGAAAGCGGGTGCGGCCCTTGCTGGTATACGCCGGCGGGCTTGCCTGTGGCGGCGAGCTGGAAACCCTGGATGCTTCCGCCTGCGCGGTGGAGCTGATCCACAGCTATTCTCTGGTGCATGACGATCTGCCCGCCATGGACAACGATGACCTGCGCCGCGGCAAACCCACCTGCCACAAGGCCTATGATGAAGCGACCGCCGTCCTGGTGGGCGACGCCCTGCAGTCACTGGCTTTTGAAATTCTGGCCAGGCCGGTGGCGGATATTCCACCCGGGACGCGGCTGCAAATGATTCAGATTCTGGCCAACAGCAGCGGCTCCCGCGGCATGGCGGGCGGACAGGCGATGGATATCAGCGGCATCGGTCAGGAGCTGTCCCTGCCCGAGCTGGAGATCATGCACATTCACAAGACCGGCGCCCTGATCCGCGCCAGTGTTCAGCTGGGTGCCCTGTCCGCAGGAGGCCACCCGGAACAGGTAGCAAAGCTGGAACACTATGCCAAAGCCATAGGGCTGGCTTTCCAGGTGCAGGACGACATCCTCGACATCACGGCAGACACCCACACCCTGGGGAAAACCCAGGGGAAAGACGTTGCCGACAACAAACCCACCTACCCGGCGTTACTGGGGCTGGATGGCGCCAGGCAAAAGGCGCAGGAGCTTTTGGAGGAGGCGTTGGATGCATTGACCCACTTCGACACCTCCGCCCACCACCTGCGCCAGCTGGCCGGCTATGTGGTGGGTAGAACGCATTAACAGGCTGTACGCCGTACAAGGACGTGCGGCTGTTTTCATCACCCCGACACATGACGCCATGGCGTGGTTTCGTGCACCAGGAAGATACACGGATCTTGGGAAGGTTATTCAGATTTCCCTTATACAGCACAGCAGGCTAAAATGTGCGGCTACCATTGCGACCCGAATAACCTGATGACCAGTCACTGCAATACCACTTCCACGGAAATCGAAGACGTACAGGGCAGCGCCGACACCCGGCAGATCGCCATCAATCGCGTCGGGATCAAGGACATCCGCCATCCGGTGCGGGTCAAGGATCGCAGCGAAGGGGAGCAACACACGGTTGCCTGCTTCAACATGTATGTATTCCTGCCGCACAATTTCAAGGGAACGCACATGTCCCGCTTCGTGGCCATTTTGAACAATCACGAGCGGGAGATTTCCATCAGCTCCTTCAAGGACATGCTGGTGGAAATGGTGCAGCGCCTGGAATCGGAAGCCGGCCATATCGAAATGACCTTTCCCTTTTTCATCAACAAAACCGCTCCCGTCTCGGGTGTGCAAAGCCTTATGGACTATGAGGTGACTCTGATCGGAGAAGTGGAAAACGGCGAGCCCAGCATGTTCACCAAAGTTGTGGTGCCTGTAACCAGCCTTTGTCCCTGCTCAAAATCCATTTCCGACCGGGGCGCGCACAATCAGCGCTCTCATGTCACGGTTACCGTGAGCACCGATGATTTTCTGTGGATTGAAGAAATCATCGAACTGGTGGAAAAAGAAGCGTCCAGCGAACTGTACAGCCTGCTGAAGCGCCCGGATGAAAAATTCATCACCGAGCGCGCCTATGACAATCCCAAGTTTGTGGAGGATGTGGTGCGGGATGTGGCGGGAAGACTCAATGACGACCAACGCATTCGCTCCTATGTGGTAGAAGCGGAAAACTTCGAATCCATTCACAACCATTCGGCATATGCGCGGATCGAGAAGCCCTGAGCAGGTTTTTCTATAGCGCCGCCATCTGCGCCGCTTCCTCCACATCCACAGACACCAGGCGGGAGACCCCGGGTTCGCTCATGGTGACGCCCAGCAGCTGATTGGACATGGCCATGGTGACCTTGTTGTGGGTGATGAAGATAAACTGCACGGTGTCGGACATTTCCTTGACCAGTTCGCAAAAGCGCCCCACGTTGGCGTCATCCAGAGGCGCATCCACCTCGTCCAGCATGCAGAACGGTGCAGGATTGAGCTGGAAGATGGAGAACACCAGGGCAACCGCAGACAAGGCTTTTTCACCACCGGAAAGCAGGTGAATGCTTGAATTGCGCTTGCCTGGCGGGCGCGCCATGATGGCCACCCCTGCATCCAGGGGATCTTCACCCACCAGTTCCAGGTAGGCGTGGCCTCCACCGAATAATTTGGGAAACATCTGCTTGAGCCCGGTATTGACCTTGTCAAAGGTTTCCTTGAACCGGGTGCGGGTCTCCTTGTCGATTTTGCGAATAGCTTCTTCCAGGGTTTCCAGGGAGCTGGTGACATCTGCATGTTGGGCATCGATGTATTCCATGCGTTCCTTTTGCTCCCGGAACTCATCAATGGCGGCCAGATTGATGAGGCCGAGACGCTGAATACGCCTTGCCAGGACTTCTGATCGCTCGGTCCAGGCCTGTATATCAGCTTCGGCATCCAGGTTGCGCTCCAGCTCTTCCCGTTCCATTTCGCTTTGCTGCAGCTGCTCTTCCAGGGTGGTGATGCGCACCACCACTTCCTGACGGGAAAGATTTGCCTGGTTGAGCTTTTCCCGCTGCGTCTGCACCTGTTCTTCTGCCTGATGGCGCTCCTTGTCCAGCTCACGCAGATGGTGATCGATGGCTTCCAGATTCTTGCGCGCCTGGTTCAATTCGGTTTCCACGCCGATGCGTTTCTGCAGCAATTCCTCCAGCTGCTGTTGCTGCTCCTGTAACGGCTCATCGCCTTGCTCCATCTGCTCCTGCAATATCTGGCAGCGTTCCTCGTACTGGGCAAGCTGCTGGCGGCTGCGCTCGATGCCATCGCGCAGAGACTGCTCGGAAGTGCGCATGGATTCCACCCGCAAAGCAATCTGATGGGTTTCACTGCGCGCCTGGCGGGCAGACTCTCTGGCATCTGCCAGCTCCTTTTGCAGGCGCTCCCGGCGGGCGGTCAGTTGTTCCCGCTGCACGCCAAACACCTCCATCTGCTCCAGCGCCCGGTGCAGATGCAGGCGAGCCTCTTCCCTGCTCTGCTTGTCCGTTTCCAGCTGGGCGCGGATTTCTTCCATGTCCTGGGCCAGAGCTTCCACCCGCTGGCGGATATGCTCGGCACGGGCGCGTTTGCCACTGAGCTGTGCCTGAATGCCCGCCACTTCCTTGTTCATCTGCTCGAATGAGCGCTGCTGGTCTGCCCGCCGCTGTTCCTGCTCCGCCAGATGCCCGCGCCCTTCCGCCAATGCATGATTCAGGGATTCGACCAGAGGCTCCAGTTCGTCAATCCTTGCGCTCAGATCGCGGATTTCCTGTTCCCTGGCCAGCATTCCGGCGCTGGCATCACCTTTTTCCAGTTGCAGCCAGCCGCTCCCCAGACACAGGCCGTCTGGTGTCACCACCAGCTCACCGGCAGCGAGGGTGTTGCGTACAGCCATGGCTTCTTCCGGAGTCTGCACCGTGCGCACACTGCCGAGAAGACGGCGCAACTGATCCGGGCCGCGCACCACAGCCGCCAGGCTGCCCTGCCTTTCTTCAACGCTGGCAGAACTGTTTTCGAACAAATGCAGATGCCCGGACTGCAGCGCCCCCAACTTCGGCGCTACCGTTTCCAGGTCATTGACCAGCAAGCCTTGCAGGCGGTTACCCAGCACTGCTTCCACCGCCAGCTGCCATTTTGGCTCGACCTCCAGTTGCTCCAGCACCCGCCGGGCGTCAGACAGGCCGGCATCGGCAAGCCATGCGCTGAAGGCTTCATCATCGTCACCTAATGCAGATTGCTGCAGGGCTTGCAGGGAAGCCAGGCGGCCACGCGCTGTTTCCAGTTCGGTACGGGCATCCGCCAAGGCCTGCTGTTTTTGTTCCAGCATGCTGCGAACCTCGGTAATTGCCTCATGTATTTCCTCAGCAGATTCCCGCAACTCTTCAAGCAGGCTGGTTTTTTCCTGTTCCCTATCTTCCAGCTCTCCAATCTCGGCCTGCAGCTTCAGGTCGGTGAGCGTCTGGCGTTCGTCTTCCAGCTTTTGCAGGCGGCGCTTGAGTTGTGATTCCTGCTGCTCAAGCTGGTTAATCAGCGCACGTTTTACCTGCGCGGTCTGTGCCGGCTCTGTGGCCGTGGCATTGAATCCGTCCCATTCACTCTGCCATTCCTGCATGGCCTGTTCGGCCTGGTGCTGGTTTTTTGCGTACTCTTCCGCCCGGGTGCGAACCAGCTCAAGTTCCGGCTGATCCTGCATCAGGGTTTGTGCCATCTGTTGCAGCTTCCCTTCATCCTGGGAACGATGGGAACGTGCCTCCTCCAGCGCCTGTTGCGCACGCTGCAGTTCGGCCTGGTTGCGTTGGCGGGATTCCCGGGCGTACTGAATCGCCTCTTCGATACGGGCGATGTCTGCACCCGCCGCGTAGAAACGCCCCTGCACTTCGTTGAAGACCTCGTTGGCGTCGTTGTGCGCCTCGCGCTGCTTCTCGATTTCACTTTCCGTGCGCCGTTGATGCGCCAGGGCTTCTTCGAAACGATTCTTCTGTTCGGCAATCAGCCGGTCTTGCTGCTGCAGCTTCTCTTCCATCCCCTGCAGATGCAATAGCAGCAGTTCGGCATTGACTTGCCGCTCTTCGGTTTTGAAGGCTTTGTATTTCTCGGCGGTAGCCGCCTGACGCTCAAGATGGCGCAACTGTTTTTCGATTTCATCACGCAAATCGGTGAGGCGCTCCAGGTTCTCTCTGGTGTGGCGGATGCGATTCTCGGTTTCACGCCGTCTTTCCTTGTATTTGGAGATCCCCGCGGCTTCTTCCAGATACACCCGCAGCTCTTCCGGGCGGGATTCGATCACCCGGGAAATCATGCCCTGCTCGATAATGGCGTAGCTGCGCGGCCCCAGGCCGGTACCCAGAAACAGGTCGGTAATGTCCCGGCGGCGACAGCGCACCCCGTTTAAAAAGTAGGCCGAATGACCATCCCGTGTCACCTGGCGACGGGCGGAAATGCTGTTGTACTGGGCATACTGCCCCCCGGCCTTGCCATCGCTGTTGTCGAAGATCAGTTCGACGCTGGCCACCCCCACGGGCTTGCGGGCGCTGGAGCCATTGAATATGACATCCGCCATGGATTCGCCGCGCAGCATCTTGGCGGAGCTTTCGCCCATCACCCAGCGCACGGCATCAATTACATTGGACTTGCCACAACCATTGGGGCCGACCACGCCCACCAGGCTACTGGGAAAGGGCACGGTGGTGGGATCAACAAAAGATTTGAAACCGGCTATTTTGATTCTTTCCAGACGCATGGGGCGCAAAGATACAGGAATGGGGGGGGTGTAGACAAGTACTATGTATGCGATACATTACATAACATAAGTTATGTTACTTATTGTTTTTACTGATATTTGCACTATTTTACAACAACTGGTTTTCGTGGAAAAGCAAGCATGACCGATAACAACACCCTGAAGCGCAACTGCAGCAGCACCAACCCCGGCACATGGCGCGATAATCCAAGATTTACGATCCGCCGCAGATCTTGGGTATAATCCCGCCATCAGGATCCCCAGAGAAGACAACCATGCCCAGCCAACCCAGCAAAGAACTGGAAACTTTTGACAATCCCCAGCCCCAACGCGACTACAACATTCGCATCCGCATTCCGGAGTTTACCTGCCTGTGCCCCAAAACCGGACAGCCGGATTTTGCCACCCTGCATCTGGAGTATGTTCCTGATCGGCTCTGTGTGGAGCTGAAGGCCCTGAAAATGTACATCTGGTCTTTCCGCGACGAAGGTGCCTTCCACGAGGCTGTCACCAACCAGATCCTCGATGACCTGGTGGCGGCAACGCAACCCCGTTTCATGCGCCTGACCGCCGATTTCAATGTGCGCGGCGGCATCTATACTGCTGTGGTCGTGGAACACCGGGCACAGGGATGGGAAGCGGCGGCAGCGGTCACTCTGCCCTGATTCTGTGCCAACCCCGGATCGACATTGCTGTATCGGCATCGATCTGGGCACTTCCGGCTGCCGTGGCATCAGCATCGACATGCAAGGCAGGGTACTTGCTTCCGCCGGCCATCCCCTGCCAGCACCCCTATCACCACAACCCGGCTGGATGGAACAGACCCCGGAAGACTGGTGGCAAGCGACGGTTGAAGTCATTGGCAGCCTGCTGGACAACACCCCGGATCATGAAACTACCGCTATCAGCATAGATGGCACCTCTTCCACATTGTTGCTGACGGATGACGAAGGCCAGCCAACCACGGCAGCCCTCATGTACAACGATCAGCGCGCCGCAAAAGAAAGCCGCTCCCTGTCCACCACAGCCCCCCCGCAAAGTGTGGTGTGCAGCCCTTCTTCAAGCCTGTCGAAGCTGCTTTGGCTATTGCGGCATTTTCCGCCACCTCATCGCCATGCCCTGCATCAGAGCGAATGGATCAGCGGAAAACTGTGTGGCCGGTTTGATCTGGGTGATGAAAACAACTGCCTCAAGCTCGGCTATGACCCGCTAAACCGGTGCTGGCCGGACTGGCTCCAACACCTGCATCTGCCATCTGGCATATTGCCGGAGGTTGTTCCCCCGGGAACCCGTATCGGCATGGTGAGCAGTGCAGGTGCCGCCCAGACTGGCCTGCCACAGTCCTGCAGCGTCATTGCCGGCACCACCGACAGCACGGCTGCGGCCTTGGCAGCGGGGCTGAATCTACCCGGCGATGCGGTAACTTCCCTGGGCAGCACACTGGTGTGCAAGGTACTTTCGGAGCGACCATTGTTTAACCGGGAATACGGAATATACAGCCATCACATCTTTGGCAAATGGCTTGTTGGGGGGGCATCCAATGTCGGCGGCACCGTACTGCGCCGTTACTTCACCGATGAAGAACTGGAAACCCTGAGCCGCCAGATCGATCCCCAGAGGAGCCTTTGCCTGAATTACTATCCCCTTCCCGCCAGGGGAGAGCGATTCCCCGTCAATGATCCTCAAATGCAGCCCAGGCTGACACCAGTACCCAGGAGCAGATTGCGTTTCCTGCAGGGGCTGCTGGAAAGCATCGCCAGGGTGGAGAAAATCGCCTACACACGCTTGCAAGAGCTAGGCGCACCCGCCCCCAGGCAGGTCTTCACCAGCGGAGGCGGCGCGCAAAACCCGGTTTGGATGACGATGCGTCAGCGGATCCTGGGTGTGCCCGTGTTCCCTGCCATACACGAGCAGGCCGCCTATGGTGCTGCCAGAATAGCGTTGGAAGCAGCTAGTCTACTGCGTCAGAATTAACAGGTGGTTGAAAAACGTCGCTTTTCAACCACCTGTTAATTCTGACGCAATACATCCCCAAAAAAAACGCGCATTTCCCCGGATGGAAAATACGCGCCCTGGCAGCGATCCGACAGAATAATAATCAGGCGGTCAATGCTTCCAGATCCCGGCTGCATTTCAGATTGGCCGCAAACTCCACATCCGTACCCTGGGGATATACCTGAGCCACAATCCAGATCTGGCTGAGTTTGTCGCTCATGCCCGTCAGTGCCTTCAGCGCATAACGGGTGCGGTCTTCATCGAAGAACGCGAAGGGCTCATCCAGAAATGCAAACTGCTCACCCTGCACCCGACGATTGAGCAGCTTCTCGGAAAGAGCCAGCCGCAAGGCCAGCATGATCTGCCGCTGGGTGCCGCTGGACACTTCATCCAGATCCATAAAATCCCGCTTGTCGCTGGAAAAGACCCGCACCGTCAGGTCAGGGTCGATACGCAGATGTTCATAGCGCCCCTGGGTAAACACCGGCAGGGTTCTGGCAACCAGATCGCGGATATCCCGGTTGAAATTACTGGAAACAAAACCAGAAGCGCCTTCCAGCAGTTCGGCGGCTCTTACCCGTTTGTCCTTGTCAGCCTGGATTTCCGCCATTTTACCCTGCAGGCCGTCCATTACTTCTGTCAGCCTGGCAACCTGCCGCACGCGCTCCAGCTCCCTGTCCACTTCCTGGCTCTGCGTCCAGAACTGCTTTTCCTTGCCATCAATCTGCGCCCTTAACCAACGCATCTCCGGCTCTACATAGGTTCGCACTTCAGAAATATCGGCAACAACATCCTCCGCCTTGGACAGCAAGGATGCGAACAAGCTGCCTTCGGGACGAACCAGTTCCTCCACCGCTGAAAGGCGCATCTCCCCTTCACCACTGGTAGCCTCTTCTTCCCCGGAATCGTCAGAAGCCTGCTCCTGGTCATCCCTGTCAGGAACAAATGGCGTAACAGCCCGCGCCTTTTCCAGGGCATCACCAAATACCCGGGATTCGTCCTCCAGCACTGCCGCCCGGGATGTATGAGTTGCTGAACGAATCCAGAACAACAGCATCAGTACGGCAAAACCAATGGCGGCAAAACCGAAATAGGGAATCCAGGCATCTTGCCAGGAGGGCACTTTTTGCTGCAGCATTTGCAGCAGCTGCTGTGACTGGGCCATCTCCGGCTGCTGCGCCAGCAGGAACCAGACACCACCAGATACCAGGGCCAGCATAAAGCTGACAAAACGCCAGAAACGCATGCTCCCGCGTTTGCTGCGGGCCTGCTTTGTCAGGGGCTGGTTCTGCATGTAGATATCAGCGGCCGTCTCCAGATTGTCCACCGCCGACTTGTTGGCATTGATCTCTGCCTCCATGGCATTTTTGGTGTCCTCCAGCTGCACCAGATGACCTTCCTGAAAATCCAGCTCATCCAGCTCCTGGCGCAAGGCCTCGACTTCCGCGGTCAGTTCCTCGGACATTTCATCAAGCCGGGCAACCTCATCTTCAAAACCGGCCGCCACATGTTCCAGAGGAGCGATCCCCGCCATGGCCTTTACCGCGACACTATGAGGATGAGGTGTGGTTATTTCCCGCTGGGCAAGATAGAAAGATTCTACAAATTCATCAAACTCATAGCCAAGAATTTCAAACAGCCGGTCTGAAACCGCTCTCACGCCACGGGCAATGGGGTTTTCAACATCATCCGCTTTGCTCAAACATGCGCTGTGGCTGCCATCCCGATCCAGAAAGCGTGACAGCTGATAGGTCTCCCCATCCACGGAAAAATCCAGGGTTACGGAGCAATGATGTTCTCCCCAGCGCAATATCTTATCCAGGTCATCCGGCCCCAGCGAGAAGGTACGGCCAAACAAGGCAAAGCATACCGTTTCGCCAATGGTGCTTTTGCCGGATTCATTTTCACCACTGATGGCGATAATGCCCTTCTCCGGCAAGTTTTCCAGATCCAGCGCTGCATACTTCAGAACATTTTTTGCCTTGACTGCATTGATAATCATGCCAGGCCCTCTTCTTCCAGTTGGCGCAAACGGTTGAGCGCCATTTCCATGGCTTCACGATAAAGTGTTTCATCGAATTCCTCACCGGAATTCCGCTGGCGTTCAAGCTCCGCCGTACAGTAAGCAACAAATTCTTCGGAAATTGCTGTTTGCCGTTGCGCCGGATGGGGAGCGAGTTCAGTATCCAAAGGCATAATCTTGTCCTTCTATCTCACAGAAAAACGCATCTGTTTTTCTTTTAAAGTTAATAGGTTATGCTGCATATATAACCTGGTTTATAAAGCACAAACCGCAGGCGTTTCAAAGTGTTCGAAAATAGACCGACTGCGTTGGTACATCCACTTCCTGCGCCTGCAACCTGACCTCCTGATCCAGTTGCATATCACCACTGCGCCGAATACGGGTTTCCAGCGCAAGCTCCGGAATCATAACAACCGCTTTGCGTTCTTCCAATGCCATTATCACAGCTTCGCCCTCCCAGCCACCATGTTCCTTGAGGTAGATCAGTTTCCAGTGCAAATTGGACAGACGTTCGGAGCGGCGAATCACACCGGAAACGGCGCCGGCCTGGGCGATGCTCTCCCCGACTTCCTCCCTGCCCCGGGGCGTGCTGCCGGTAGCAAACGCCCGCAGCTGCTGATGCACTACCAGATCCACATAGCGACGCAGGGGGCTGGTCGCCCGGGCATAGTAGTCCAGACCCAGACCGAAATGTCGACCAGGACTCAGGGCGGCATTGCTGGGTTTGAACAGGCGGCGGTAGGCATAGGATTCCGACATGCTTTGTGGCTGACGGATTTCAGATGGCTCCGGCTGGATTGCATAAGGGATAACGATTTCATTCTGCTGCGCGAAGCGGGCTGCCGCCTCCCCGGCCATAAGCATGGCATCGGTAACCATCTGCCGGGACTCCAGGCGCGGCAGGGGCTTGATTGCGACTTTGTCACCGATCACCTTCACGCTGACTTCCGGAAGATCGATCTGGGCCGCATTGCGTGCCATGCGGGCGGCCCGGTACGTCCTGGTCATTGCGTACAAGGTTTGAAATTCGGCATCCTGCAGGCGCTGCTCTGCCTGATCGTAGCTGATGCGCGTGACCCTGACCCGGCTGGGTGTTATCTCGATATCTGTTACTTCTGCCGCGGCATTGAGCCGAAACCCGAAAGACAAGGCTACCGATTCTTCACTCAAGCCCAGACCGAGCTGGTCAGTGATCTCGGGCGGCAGCATTTGCACCATTTTTTCCGGCAGGTACAAATTGGCGCTACGAGCGCGTGCCGCCAGATCCAGATGGCTGTCCGGTCGCACCAAGGCAGCCACGTCTGCCACATGCACCCAGATTCTGTCACCTTCCAGGCTGATGGCGTCATCAGGGTCGGTGTTACCCTCATCGTCAATCGCCCAGGACTGGAGATGGGTCAGGTCCCGGCGCGGTTCATCCGCAAGCGCCGGCACCGCCAGATCAGGTGAATCAATTGCCGCCCCCTGGCGCAGGGGCCAGGGATTGAAGCATTCAGACCAATAACCGCAGCGCAGCAAAAAACCGTGGGCACTTTCCGGTGTTTCCGCAATATTCAATGCGCCAAGCACCCGGCTTTTTGCCGTTTTCCCCAACGCCACCCGTTCCACTTCACCCAATCGGCTGTAGTCCTGCTCTTCCAGCTGCCCTTGTTGCACGCGCTGCAAGAATTCACTCCACTGCTGCTTTTCCGCTTCCTTGCGCATCCGCTCAGCACGTTCTTCCTCAACATCTTCTGCCTTGCGTGCGCGCAGTTTGCGCACGGAGCCTTCAAAAAACAGGCCATCCTGAAGCAAGCCCCAGGTATTCCAGGCGGTGGCGGGGGTGTACTCCCCGTATACCAGCTCGGCAACCTCTGCCAGGCTGGCCTGCTCTCCCTGCAGCAGCTCCCAGGCTTCTTCCACGTTGCCTTCATCCACATCCAGAGCACCCAGGCTTTTTACCGGGCCGGGGTGCAGCAAATGAATGTCCTTGTCGCGCACCCGCTTGCTTTTTCCATCTTCAAAACGAATTTCGATCTTGTCTGCCGTAGATTCGACCAGCGCAGGACGAATTTTATACAGCACCAGGCTACCAGCCTTGATTCTTGCTTCGGTCATAGGGTTGTATCCAAACCTGTGGATTCGGACAATTATCAGCATTATTCAATGCCACTTATGATACCTGTTTGCCCCGTGGATAGGTGCAAAACCTGTGTAGGCCGACAAAACACGGGGTTGCTTCCTGGCGGGATTCGGTACAATCTGGCGTACCCGGCACCCACCTGACAAAAGCCCATGAACTGGAACGACCTCTTGCGGGAATACACCCCTGAGCAGACAACCGCAAAAACAGATTGCGCCCTGACAGCCCTGACCTCCCTTGGACTGATCAGGGTTCAGGGAGAAGACGCCCGGGATTTTCTGCAGGGACAGCTGACCAATGACATCCAGGCCGTGACTACAAAGCAGGCGCAACTAAGCGCCTGGTGTACGCCGAAAGGGCGCATGCTGGCCTTGATGCTTGTCTTTCAGCAGGGTGACGACCTCTACCTGCAACTGCCCCGGGAACGCATCGAGGCAGTCTTGAAACGCCTGCGCATGTTTGTCATGCGCTCCCGGGTGACCCTGAGTGATACGAGTGACGAGCTGCCCATCATGGCTCTTGGCGGCGACTGCATTGCCGAACTGCTGAACGATGTACCTGAAGACAACTTCGCCAGCCGGCAATCTGCCGGATTCAGCGTGATTCGTTTTCCCGGAAAGCAGCCGCTGGTGCAGGTAGTAGGCAAAGCTGATGCTCTTGCGGCAGTCTGGGAAAAAGCAGCCATGACAGCCACACCGGTAAGCGACAGCTGGTGGCGGTTGCAGAATATCCGCAGCGGCACCCCGACCATCTATGACGCAACTGCGGAAGCCTTCATCCCGCAGATGCTCAATCTGGATCTACTGGGCGGCATCAGCTTTAACAAGGGTTGCTATACCGGGCAGGAGGTAGTGGCGCGCATGAAGTATCTGGGGCAGATCAAGCGCCGCATGTACCTGGCCAGTTTTGTGGCTGCGAAAGAACCCGCCCCGGGAGACAAACTGTTTTCAGCCCACAGCAAGTCTGCCCAGGGAGCAGGAAAGATCGTTGATGTTCAACCCTCCCCGGCAGGAGGCTGGGAGGCGCTGGTTGCGGCAGAAACCAGCAGTGTCGAGGCCGGCGACATGCGCCTTGGCGACGCCGAAGGTGCTGTACTGGAAATTCAGCCACCGCCCTATGGGCTGCAAGCTACTGATTCCGACTGAATCTATCCCTGCGGTCGCATATGCGGGAACAGCAACACATCCCGAATGGAAGGCATATCGGCAAACAGCATCACCAGCCGGTCTATGCCTATGCCCTCCCCCGCAGTGGGAGGCAGGCCATGCTCCAGGGCGCGCACATAGTCTTCATCAAAGTGCATGGCCTCATCATCGCCGGCATCCTTTTCTTCCGCCTGCTTGCGAAAGCGCTCTGCCTGGTCTTCCGGATCATTCAGCTCGGAAAAACCGTTGGCGATTTCCCGCCCTCCAACAAAAAGTTCAAAGCGGTCGGTAACGAAAGGATCATCATCATTGCGCCGCGCCAGAGGCGATACCTCTGTGGGGTAGGCAGTGATGAACGTCGGATCTTTCAGGTTGTGCTCCACGGTCTTTTCAAAGATCTCGACCTGAATCTTCCCCAGCCCGTAGCCAGGCTTGACCTGCACGCCCAGACGCTCTGCATGGGCCGTTGCCTTTTCACCGTCGCTCAGATCTGCTTCCGCAATATCCGGATTGAACCGCAGTATGGATTCTTTTACCGTCATGCGGGCAAAAGGCTTGCCGAAGTCATAGGTCTCGCCCTGGGATTCAATTACCGTATTGCCAAGCAGATCTTCCGCAATGCCCCGCAGCATGGTCTCTGTGAGATCCATGAGGTCACGATAATCCGCATAGGCTTCATAGAACTCCAGCATGGTGAATTCCGGATTGTGGCGAGTGGACAGACCCTCATTGCGGAAACTGCGGTTGATTTCAAAAACCTTTTCAAAACCACCCACCACCAGGCGCTTGAGATACAGCTCCGGCGCAATACGCAGGTACAGGGGCAGATCCAGGGCATTGTGATGAGTAATGAAAGGGCGTGCGGTAGCGCCACCCGGGATTACCTGCATCATGGGTGTTTCCACTTCGAGGAACCCCCTGTCCACCAGAAAACGGCGAATATAGTCGATCATGCGTGAACGCAACTGAAAAACCTCACGCGACTCGGGGCTCATGATCAGATCCAGATAGCGCTGCCGGTAGCGCAACTCCGTATCCTGCAGGCCATGCCATTTTTCCGGCAAGGGACGCAGGGATTTGGTCAGCAACACCGCACTCTTCAGGTTGACATATAGATCCCCCTTGCCGGACTTGTGCACCGGCCCCTCTCCGCCAACGATATCGCCAATATCCCAGGTCTTGATCTCTTCCAGCAGCTCCGTCGGCAGACCCTTGCGATCCACATAGAACTGGATGCGGCCGCTCATGTCCTGTATCACCAGGAAAGGGCCGCGCCTGGCCATGATGCGCCCGGCCACGCTGGCTCGGCGATCCAGCGCTTTCAGCTCTTCCTTGCTCTTCTCTCCCAGCTCCTGCTGCAAGCCTTGCGCAAGATCCTTGCGCCGGAAGTCATTGGGAAAGGCCACCCCCTGCCCGCGCTTGTACTGGAGCTTCTCGCGGCGCAAAGCGATGAGCTTGTTTTCTTCCTGGGTCGTATCATTCATTTCGTCACTACCAATCGAATCACAGGCCGCTTTTCAGGCTGGCCTCGATAAACATGTCCAGGCCGCCATCCAGCACCGCCTGGGTATTTCCGGTTTCCACACCGGTGCGCAAATCCTTGATGCGGGACTGATCCAGCACATAGGAGCGGATCTGGCTGCCCCAGCCAATATCGGATTTGCTTTCTTCCAGCTCCTGCTGGCTTTCCATGCGTTTTTGCATCTCCAGCTCATACAGCTTGGCCTTGAGCTGTTTCATCGCCTGATCCTTGTTCTTGTGCTGGGAACGTCCACTCTGGCACTGCACCACGATATTGCTGGGCAGATGGGTGAGGCGCACCGCCGATTCCGTTTTGTTCACATGCTGCCCACCAGCGCCGGAGGCGCGGTACACATCCACACGAATATCCGCCGGATTGAGATCGATTTCCACGCTGTCATCGATTTCCGGGGAAACGAATACCGCCGAAAAAGAGGTATGGCGACGGTTGCCGGAATCAAAGGGTGATTTACGCACCAGCCGGTGTACGCCGGTCTCCGTGCGCAGCCAGCCATAGGCGTAGGGCCCTTCAAAGCGAATGGATGCGGACTTGATACCCGCCACCTCGCCGGGAGACACTTCCATCAATTTGGTCTTGAAGCCATGGGACTCGCCCCAGCGCAAATACATGCGCAGCAACATCTCCGACCAGTCCTGTGCTTCCGTGCCGCCGGATCCCGCCTGGATTTCCACGAAGGCATTGCTGGCATCCATTTCACCGGAGAACATGCGCCGGAACTCCAGCTCCTCCACGCGCTTCTCATAGCCGTCGATCTCTTCTGCGATGCCGGCGACGGATTCCTCGTCACCTTCCTCCACGGACATTTCCAGCAGATCCTGCGCATCCTCCAGGCCAGAGGCGATGCTGTCCATATTCTCCACCACAGCTTCCAGCTCGGCGCGCTCACGCCCCAGGGCCTGCGCCCGTTCCTGGTCGTTCCACACCTCGGGATCTTCCAGCTCGGCCAGAACCTCGGTCAGGCGCTCTTTCTTTTCAGGGTAGTCAAAGATACCCCCTGAGGGATTCCAGGCGTCCCTTCAAATCAGCGATTTTATTGGTAATTGGATTGATGTCCTGCATCATGGCTCCTTGAATCCAGGAAACCGGGTAGTGTACCCAGTTTGGGCGTTTATCGAAAGGCCGTATTATTTAGCCCGGCAACAATATATGTCGTATTCAGCCACCATGTGCCGGCCCGCAGACTGCGTTGGCAAAACTTGCTGCAGGATGGAACCCGGATAAGGAAACGATAAGCTTCGATCCGCTATAATATTCTGTTTCCCGCTTTGATCACCTTTCTCCATGAATAAACCCAGACATCTGCGCGCCTTTCTGGCGGACATCAGCTTCATCAGCCTGG
>JAMOLT010000047.1 GCA_027068915.1 Sedimenticola sp.
CTGCACCGGTTTTTGTCCTTTTGCGCTGCTGCTCCTTTGCACCATTCCTGCTCATTGTTGCTATTTCCTTTCGAGTCTAAGGGATTTCCTGCCTTTTGGCCATAGCTACCCCGCAGGCGGATAGCCACCTGATGTCGACCCGGCTTTTCACGTCATCCACGTTGCTTCAGCAGGTCAACCAACGGGCGTAATCGATCGTAGCCATAACGGTTTCAGCGCCCGGATTGGCAGGAAATCAGGACACCCACCCATTGACCTTGGCAGGAAATCAGGACACCCACCCATTGACCTTATTACCAAAAGCAGGCAATATAGAGAACATTAATAGAACCACATGGAAAAGGATTTCTCATGCCCAAGCCCCGAAAAGCACTCATCAGCCTCGATGACACCTCCTACTATCATTGCGTTTCGCGCTGCGTGCGGCGTGCTTTCCTTTGTGGGGACGATCCCGTGTCTGGAAAATCCTTCGAACACCGCCGTGAATGGGTGGAAACCCGGTTGTTGGAACTGGCCAATGTATTCGCCATCGATATCTGCGCCTATGCGGTCATGTCGAATCATACGCACCTGGTGTTGCATGTAGATGCAGAAGGCGCACAGCGCTGGTCATTGCAGGAGGTGGTGGAACGCTGGCACCAACTGTTTGCCGGAACCCTGATTTCACAGGATTTTCTGGCAGATAAGCCCCTGCATGACTCACAGGTGATCGAGTTGGAACAACAGGCTGCATTGTGGCGGGAACGCCTGACTTCCATCAGCTGGTTTATGCGTTGTCTGAACGAATCCATTGCCCGCCAGGCCAATGCGGAAGATGGCTGCACCGGGCGGTTTTGGGAGGGGCGTTTCAAATCCCAGGCGCTATTGGACGAGTCGGCTCTACTGGCCTGCATGGCGTATGTAGATTTGAACCCGGTGCGAGCCAATATGGCTCCCACGCCAGAAAGCACGGAGTACACTTCCGTGCGCAAGCGCATGCATGCCGCTTTGCATGAGAAGGCCCAACCAATCGAACTGCTGCCTTTTACAGGAGATCATCGGGCGGATATGCCCAAGGGCGTCCCTTTTTCCTTGCGCGACTATCTGGAACTCATGGACTGGACCGGTCGGGCCATTCGGGAAGACAAGGCCGGGCATATCGATTCAACCCAATTGCCCATTCTGCAACGCCTTGGTCTGGACGGGCGCGCA
>JAMOLT010000048.1 GCA_027068915.1 Sedimenticola sp.
CAGGCGCTGGAGCACGCCATGATTCAGTCCATCAGCGGCCTGCCTTTCGACCCCCGGCACTGGAAGCAACGACCCTACAGGCACCCACACCACACAGCTTCTGCTGTGGCATTGGTTGGCGGGGGCTGTCATTTCGCATTAATTATGCGACTGATGCATTAATTATGCGACTGAGAAATTTCTAGCAATTTACCGACCGGAATCACTCAAGAGCTGCAGATTAGCCCCTTGTGCTGGTAAGACCTTATCTTTGTAGTGCAGGGCTATTTCAGAAAATTCTACAGCTGTGCCGTCTCGGTCTGGTACCTGTCAATCCCTTGATTGCGTCGTAGTTCACGAATTATGGTGCTTGGAGAGCGCCCCATCTCCCGAGCCTAGCTGCTTCAGGGCCGAAACCTGGTATCGTTCCTCTTGAGTCAGCTGCCTGTAGTACCTCACATGCATGCCAGTCTAGTCTAGGGGTCAGAGTCGGCCATTCTAGGCCGCAACTAACTCCTCTTCGACTCCAGGCGTTGCAGTTATTCTTTGAATTCAGGGGGAATTCAACTCAATACGTCGAGGAACCCTTATTCTATGAACTCAGGCAGCTAAGATGTTATAGGTTCTATTTCACTTTTCTCTTTCCGATTATTCCCGCTAGAATAAGAGGATCCTTGTTTTAACTCTTTAGATCTATTTTTTGCAGATTCATATATTCCATTAATATTTCTCTTAGAGAAATGCTGTATAAAATTATTTCGTTCGCTTTCATTGCACATATTAAACTCCATCTGCACTAATACCATCACAAACATTAGCATTAGTTTAAACGTTATTTGTTAACATCAATCTCATCATAAATAGCGTCAAGACGCGCATTAAACTCGATTTTGCTTTGCGCCCCAACTGGAAATAGCTGAGTCCTACTACGATCATTATCAACAAACATACCATCTGCCTTCCGTTCAACATCAGAAGATGAGAAAAACTGACCATACCTTCTAGGAGCAACTCCTTTATAAGAATCAAAAACCAGTTTATCTATAACCCTGTCTTTGGATGCATCGCTTATTGAGTCAGTATGCAATTGGCGCGCAAGACTTTTATCATAGGGCTCTAAATAAACCAACCTCTTTATTCCCGCACCAACAATGTGTTTAGCACAATTATGGCATGGATATGTTGTGCAATATAAAGTAGCGCCAGCCAACCCTTTCACCCCTTTCCTTGCAACAGAAAGTATAGCTTCCATTTCAGCATGTATAGAGCGAGAAAATTCTAGCAATTTTTTTACCCTAGACTTACTCAACACTTCAAAAAGATCTCTTTCTAACTCCGCAGAAATATCTGCGCATTTTTCCTTGAATATCTTATTGAAACTACCCAAAATATCTTGAATTATTTTATCCTTTTCGTTATCGTTGTAACATTTTGCGCCGTGCGCCCAACACCTTTTATCTGGAATAGAATTGCCCGCACTATAAAGACCACCTAAATATTTAGGGACATCATTATAACCAGTCGCAATAATCTCACCTTTCTCTGAATATATAGATGCACCAACTTGGCGAGATAGGCATGCAGATTTTAAAGATGCTAGAAAAGCCATATTCATACCATCTTCATCCATGCGAGGAGTATCAATGCCAGTTCTGAATATGAGTCTCAATAACCTTTCAGATTCTTTTGGGATCTCATCCTTTGTGTCAAAATTATTCTCGAAGAAATAATCAGACTCAACAATTGTATCTATAGAATGCTGACCATAGCTTCCTTGCTGCTCACCTTCATCAGCAGCAGATATTTCTTCATATTCATCCTTAGTATAATTTTTTCTTTCAATGAGCCTATTCTTCCTAATTCCTCCATCAGCCATAACACCTATAAGGTAAAATGCATCCCCAAAAACCTTCCTAAAGAAAGCAGCTTCAGCGGGATTCTTTAAACTATCAATGATATATGCCTTCCTACCATCCATTCCCTCATCTTTTTTTAAATCCTTGTATATAAAATCAGAAAAAACAGCCTTAGCAATAAAATCCTCGCCACCTCGCTCTCGTAGATAATTACCTCTTCTTTGCAATTCCTTTGCTCTATTTGCCTTTTCCAATCCATCTACAGATCCAGCACTCTTATCATCTGAATATTCAGTATAATGAGAAACAAGTACCATGTCGGTTACATCTATAAGCTCTGTTTTGTACCCGTACGTGTATAACTCTTGGTTTAGTTTGTCACGAACAAAGGACACACCAGATCCTATTTTTCCAGATAGCGCAAAAACAATAACTGGACTAAGCAGATCTTTTTCGCGAATAGCACCAATGGATTCCATAGTAATACCAACATCTATCCAAAAGTAAATATGAATCCTTACTTGAATTACCCACCAATCTCAACAATTCACAAAAAAACAATATGAAATAATGTGTGCTCTGATATCTTTGCGCACCTCTACAAAGATGAGTTGATATTCCGCTGAGTAAGCAGATAAATCATCAGGAACCACTTTGCCCGAAGCACCTTCGTGGCGACAAAAATCGTACTGACGATCAGCGAAATATACCAATGGTAACAACCACATAAATATACCTCGCGTTTCTTGATATCTTGCGACACGTCTTATGCCACACTCAGGGTAAACAAATCCTTTGGCCAATGTGGCTTATGCAACGTCGAATAACACTACAGCTCTCTGGCATACTTCCCCAAAAACTTTGGCAAAATGAAAGCATATTTGGTCTTAAACCATGTTCTTTGGCTTTTCCATACCCTTGCCAACCCAACGATTCTACTTGCGTTCTATTATAGGCCATTTTCTGGAATCGCGGCCGAAAATTTTGGGTAATCATGCAAGCCTTTAGGAAAATCTATACCCCCCGAACGCTGCCCTCATCTAAATCATTTTTTTACCATAAACCCATGATAAACAACCAAAATACCTAAAAACTCTGCCCAATCTAAGTCCTACCGAGAGACTTTCCCCCTGTTCAATGGTGCCTCTCATTGGGTCCCCCTTTCGACAATTTGAGATTCGAATATCTTCCGGCATCCGTTGGATCATTCATTGAGCATGGTTTCATCATTCCACCACAGCAGGGTTAACACGCCTTTCCCAAGACTACCAATGGAGTCCTCCACCAGAACATGATCCTCGGCACCCCGGTGATCGAACCACTCATCGGCGTCCACGTCCATCGGACCAAGTGAAAACGGATCACCCTTCAACAACCGATGAGCGGCAGCACCATCTCCCGGGAATTTCCGAGGGACGAAATACTTGGGAACATCAATTCCACTCCAATACCAAGCCCAACCTTGGCGAGTATTGAAGACCACCATAGCCGGATAGGATCCCAACTCCACCAACCGAATGGCTGTGGCCGTCAGGCTGGTGCGGAACATATCGGCCAAATAGCGGACACTTTCGAACGTCATTGGCATGCCCCGTGCGGCCGAATGAAACAGGCTTTTGGGCATCAGCAGCTCTGCAGCAAAACGGTTGGCCCGCGCCTCGCGGGTGTCGCCATGTTGCCGGGAAGCTCGGAGCTCACTACCATCACACAACTGCGCAATGGTGCCCCGATCCCACAACCAGTGTCCAAGCTCATGACCAAGGGAAAAACGCTGCCGTTGTTCCGACGAATCCTCATCCACCGTGATGATCGCCCGCTCGGCCGTACCAACAATTCGTGCGGCGCAACCGTCAAGCGGCTGATATCTTACAAGCGCGCCAAAATGATACGCTATGGCCTCCAAGTCGATTTGTTCCGGGCGGATGATGCCAAGCTGGAGCAGCAACACGTCCGGGCGAATCCGATGATCACTCCCCTTCATCCGTTTCGTCCAGCAATCCCAACTCACCAAGATTTTCCAAGATACCCTCGATGTCTTGATCGGATAGGTCATCCGCATCACGAAAAGCCATCATCAAGGCCGGATCCAGCAATCCCGGGCACGTCCTCAACCGATCGAACACAGCCCGGCGTTCCTCCACAGTATCGGGAAGACGGAAAGCGATTTTCGATGTACCACCTTCATCCAGTGCTTTTCTGGATAATTCGACCAGGGATTGCTTTGGCACGGTCACCTTTGAGGAGATGAGTTCAGCGACCCAGGCCGCTTCAGTTTCCAGGTCTGTGTCCGCCTCATGGAACGATTGGCGCAATTCCTCTTCGGACATCGCCATCACGGACTCGACCGCATCGTCGATCAGGGTTTCCAGTTTTTGGCTGGATGTTCGTTTGGCGTTCATTTGTGTCATTCCTCTGGAATGATGTTGGTGATTTTCCGCGTGTAGCGCCGTCTGGCGGCTTCATACTGCTTCGCACTTAAATTGAATTGGCGCTGAATCTCACAGCCTGTCATACCCTCGGCCCGTCCCATGGCCACGCCGAGCACTTCTGGATCGGAAGATAAGGCACCGAATATCCGATCCAGAAGCTGCTCTGCATGGAGACCATTTTCCATGGTAGGCGAGGTCGCGGCATTCACAACCGAGCCCGCCAGTGACTGCTGTTCCCTCTTGGCGTGATCAAGAACGACCTTCCGGTGCTTGAGTTCGGCATTAACGATACTTTTCATCGCCATATCGAGCACTCGAATCGCATCGATGCCGCGAGGCCATCCACGCACTCCCTCCAGCACCCTCACGACCGCTTCGTTCAACAACTCCTGCGATTCCAGTCCGGGCGACATAGAAACCCTATATTTGGCAATCTGCGCCAGTCTGGCGTGATCTTCCCGGTCAAGACTGGCGAGCAGCGCTTTCACTTCGGCCACTGTGTAGCAATCATCATCCTTGATCGTTTTCATCTCTCCATACCCTGATATATATGCTCTTGAGCGGCGGTGTTTCGGAAATATTTTTTTCGATGTCCAGAAAACCTGTTTTGGGGAGCATACAACAATAGGGATACCAAGTTAATTCCCATGACAACCATAGGAGATTGGAAAATGATTACTCAAAGACGCGTCACGCGCACCCAAAAAGACAACGATGGCGACATTTTGGCCTTGTGTGATCCCAGGCAGTATTGGTCGCCAGTGGAAAAAAACGACGCCATTCGGCAAATAGAATCCGGGTTGTACGGCTATTACGTGGATTGGCCGGACGGTATCCGCACCGAAATACGGGTGGTCCAGGGCCAGAAAGGCAAATACCTCCGGACAGATAAGGATGGTACCACCCGCAACAACCTGGACGATCTACCCAATTGCTGAACACACCATAACGAGGTACAAAGCCATGACAAAGAAAAGAGATATCCATGTGGTTCCCCATCCCGATGGTGGCTGGGCGACCAAGCGGGAAGGCGCACAACGCGCGGGTTCGATTCACCCCACCCAAAAGGAAGCCCTTGATGCGGCCAGGAACACCGCTCGCCGGGAAAAAGTGGAGGTGGTCACTCACGGAAGGAATGGCCGCATACGGGACAGTGACAGCTACGGCAACGATCCTTTTCCACCCAAGGACAAAAAGCACTAGCAGCCAGAATGAAACAGAAGCCTCTGACCAGGAAATATCCCAAATGAACACGGATACTCCCGACCATGAGCCAGGGGTGGTATCCGTGGTAAATGCTTGCAACCCCGCGTCGGTGCTCATGATTGGCACGCTGATGGCCATGTTGTTGTTTTCCCTGGCCGTTCAGGCCGGGGAATCGCTCACTGGCAAAGCCGTGCGAATCATTGATGGTGACACACTGGTGCTACTGAATGAAGACAACCAACAGATTCGGATTCGGCTTGCCGGCATCGACACGCCCGAAAGGAAACAACCCTTCGGCAAACGGGCCAAGCGAGCACTTGCCGAACTTGCGGCAGGGAAAATCGTCATCGGTGATTGCCCTAAAACCGATCGCTACGGGCGGCGCATTTGCAAAATAGAGGTGGAGAGTGTTGATGTCGGATTGGAATTGATCCGGCGTGGATTAGCTTGGCATTACAAAAAATATGCCCATGAGCAATCTCCCGAGGATCGGAAGGCCTACGCTGATTCAGAAGATCAAGCGAAGAAAAACCGAATAGGCCTGTGGACCGATCCATCCCCCGTACCGCCTTGGCAATGGCGACACCGTTGAACTCAGGATAAATCGCTCAAATCCAGGATCCTGACTCTATTTTCCAACAATCCATCATGCCATCCCTCGCATCACTCACCATCAATAGTTTTCCGAAAGACGATCACATCTGGCGGCTGACATGGCTTGCCGGTCTGGAATACAACCCACAAGTACCAAGTGAATTGTTGGTGAATGTCGTCCTGGAAAAACTCTCGGCAAATACAGAAAACCTTCCAACCACATTGAACCAAGCCCACGGAACAGGGATCTACCGCATCTACCAGGTGGGCGTCGGTGCGCTACCGATTCTGACCATTGGCGCCTTATGGAAAAACGGGCTACAGCAAACTTCGCCCAAATACAAACTAAAACGATTCAATAACTTGCAGTATTCCAAATCAACCATGGATCTGATGAAGGCCGGCAGTAAGATTGGGGAGAATGAATACCTCATTCCCCCTTACGTCCATAAACTGGGCATTCCGAAGGCGGGAAACACCTGGGTACTAACGCTGCGCCATGGCGACGACCCTCATGGAATCATCATCCCCGCCATGGAGGTGGTGCGATTTTTCTACTGCAACTCCACACTGACAGCCCAAACCATCCTAAGTAGGGGGTGTCCGGAATGCCTGGACAGGTTTATCGATCACCAGCTTTCCGGCATCGACGACGGCACCTGCCATATCGCGTTGCTGCCGGGAATGCTGAACGCCGATGTGAGGCTATGCGCGGCTCTCATGTCCTCCCGATATGCCTGCAAAGCAACCAATTTCATTTATCAAAGCTTCCTGGAGAATCAGCACAAGGATGGAGTGGGTTCTCCGAAAGCTTTCCCACCCTTCTCTGGTGCAGGTCGATTGACGCTGCGGGGTATCACCTTCCATTCAGGCGGTCATCTTCGGTTTCTCGCCTACAAAATTATTTCCTCCAATTTCCCTTTACCCGTCAACAATATTGTTCAGATCGAAAAACATTGGCCCGAAAAAGAGCAATCGGAGAACGGTGCTGATCGTAGAAGAATAAAACGTGATCGAAAAATACCCAACCGAGAATCCGATCAGATGATCTTGGTGCAACATGAAGAACCAAACATCTCCGGTTCACGGCTCTACCGCCTACAAGATGAAACTCGTTTCCTAGACGATATACCCGTTGAAATAGTTTCAGAGGAAATGAGCCCCACGGATACGATGGTGACAATTCAAAACAATGACGAAATGACGACACAACTATCGACCGGACAAGGCACCTGGGGCAACACGCAATCCGCTGGCATCACCTTTGGTGGTCGTCCCGACGAACCTGAAGATCAACGTGAACGCATCCGTCATCCCGCTGTACCAGCCACTTTCGAAAACTTCATTGACAAACTGGAAACCCTTCACCGGAACCACGGCATGGAATGGAAGATTGTCATTGGTTCGAACGAATATGTGCCTCACGAAACCGGAGATCGTTCGTTGTTCCCCACGTATAACCGGGGAGAACATCTGCCTTGGTCGTATCTAGATAAAACCACGGGGAGTCGCCGACAAGTACTGATCGCCAAGATATCGTTCCAAGATAAAGCATTCTATCTCCTGGAGTTTCAGCGAAGACCTAGAAGCAAGGAAAGATTCGCGATGCCCATGGTTTGGCCCAAGGAATCTTATCCGAAGGATGAATTACACTTCTTGAGCAAGGTTCTTGTGGCCTACGCGGAGAGGAAGGGATGCCCTCTATCCGGTTCCATCTCATATTGCGGTGAGAAACGGTTCCGCCACAACTTCAAATCGGCCGAGTCGTTCGCATTCACTGTAGACCGATTTCTAACCAATTGGGTGCAGTAGAACCCCTCATGACATAGTTCCCATGCAAATCATCGTTTCTAATGGGCGGTTGGCACCTGGTAGGTAAGACCGTCGACGAATCTATGGGCATCTGCTAACGAGTCGAGATAAAAAAAATGATCGATGGTCATAACGAAATTCTTTTCGTTTGGAGTGAACGGAACAGCAAACCACTTACCACCCTTGATCCCCAAAAAAAAAAAAAATGAAAAGAAGGAGGAAAACAGTCACAGACCACAAATCGAATCTTTGGGAGTGATACGCCCCACAAGCACCGAAGCCAAACCCAGACACGAGAACACGGCCCCGCGATTTGCGCCCCATAGGACTTGGCATTGACCGATGGGCCGAAGGAGCCGGAGCCAAAACAGGTTCCAGTCGAAAACTGCTCAAATATTAAACTACGCAAGCTACATTGCATGGCATAGCGGACTCAACAGTCATGTATGTAACCACGCCATATTTACCATTATTTCAATAGCTTATAACAGATAAACCCTATAGAACTCTGGACTTTTTGTGCTATCACCACTATGGTACAGGTTTTGAATAGAAATGGTGTAAAACTGGTACAACACGACCAATGGGAGCAACCCTTTGAGGCGCTCTAAAGGACAAAAGAACAGTATCAGGCTATCAGTCATGGCGAATACGCTGAATTCAGCGAGAGTGCTGAGTCTTTGGACCCATTTGCAGCTTAGATGATCAGGCGGACTGTTTCCGAGTTTATTACCAGCCACCAAAACGGGAAAAAAATGATCTTCTACTACGCCAGCCGGGGGATATACTTGATGACAAAGGGGAAAGGAGAATACTTAAGTGATTATCATGCCTTACGGAAAAGACAAGCAGTTCATCTACTATATCTCCCCGCTGCTTAGCTTGCTATCAACACCCCTTTTTCTCAGCAATCCCAACTCTTAGAGAGGCCAACCATATGAGCCAGCCAAACGGCTTGATCTCATTTCTGCGTCACTATGGACCTATCCCTACCGGGGACAATATGTATGACGAGTTGATCCAGACCGAAATCGAGCGTCACGGGATTGATCCTGTCATTCACATTACGCCAGCGAGACTGAAAGAAGTTAAAGAGAACTTCGAATCGGCAGAACCTCGCAACGTCATACTGACAGGGACCGCTGGAGATGGTAAAACTTTCCACTGCCGACAAATCTGGGCCATTTTCGACGGCGATGCCGAACATTGGAATATGGGCGAAAAAATTGTCTCCTTAACGCTTCCTATTTCGGGGAAAAGATTAACCATTGTCAAAGATCTAAGTGAGCTGACTCAAGTCGAAAAGAACAGCATGCTGGCCAATCTAGCCGCGTCCGTTGCTGACAAAGATTCCGACAATGTTTATCTGGTCGCCGCCAATGACGGTCAACTCCTTGCGAGTTGGCGTGACTGGTCAGAAAGCCAAGGAAAGGACGAGTACAAGATCTTCAAAATAGTAGAGGACATGCTTGTTGAGGAGCATACAAGAGACGATGCTCTTCATCTAATTCTCTACAATCTAAGTCGCCTTGACGCTTCTGAGCATTTTCAGGAGCTCATTGAACAAGTGGTTGAGCATCCACAGTGGTCTCAGTGTAGCGGCTGTGACATGTTGAAGGATGACAGCTCAACAACTTGCCCTATTCGTATAAATCGAGAGCGTCTTCGTAATGGGAAAGAAGGGTCGGTATTTCGAAAACGATTAGGAGAACTAATAAAGCTTGCGCAAGCTAATCGTATGCACATCCCTATCCGGGACTTACTTCTTCTCGGTATCAACATACTGCTAGGAGACCGGCATAGCGGACAAATCTTATTAACCTGTCGTACGGCAAAAAATCGTGCTGAAAAAGAAGACTATCGCTTAACGAACCCTTATGCGAACGTATTCGGAATGAATCTTTCTGATCGTCAAAGACAACAATATCAAGTATTCAACATTTTTGAAGCCTTCGGGATTGGACGGGAAACAGACAACAAATTTGACAATTTACTCATTTACGGATCATACAGCGAATCATCACGCTACACTGATTTAGTGTCCAAGGATGCTTATTACGGCGCACCTGCGTATAAATCATATTTACGGGACTACCTTGAAGGAGCACGAGAGAACATCGAGGAGTTCATGCAGGCGCTTTCAAGACAACGGCAAAGGCTCTTTTTTACTTTGCCTACTGAAAGCACTTTTGATCCTTGGCGTTTAACTGTATATCAGGCGTCAGGGCAATTCCTGGAATTTGTAGAAGGTCTAAAAAACGGCGGGGACAAATTACGAACAACGGAACTGCTTGTCCGAGGACTAAACAGAACGTTCTGTGGCATGATGATAGATGACGGAACGAAACTTTACCTCGCCTCTTCCGGTGGTGATGGTCGAGGTCGGATCTCCTCTCTCCTGAACTATGATTTACCGACAACCCGCCACAGAAGGGCCCCCTACCTCAACTTTTCACTGGAAGCCGATGATGCTACACCATGTATAAAGATCATTGATCCTACCGCAGACGGTGACGATGTTGTTGACAGCCTGACTATTCAGCTTACCCATTTTGAGTATCTTATTCGCGTTGCAAGTGGCAGCTTACCAGCAAGTTTTTCTCGTCAATGTAATGAGGACTTCCTGGACTTCAAATTGAGGCTGATCAATAGACTAGACAACCTGATCGGTGAAGAGCCATCCGGTAATGAAATCAGCTTACAAGCGCTTACGGTGGATGAACAGGGTCGAGTTCATCCCGATAATGTACGGATCAGGGTGGGGTCATGAATACACGTCTCGAAGCTCCTGCAAAATACAGAAGCGATGTTAATGTTTGGGTTGATGAGGCTATCTGGGGACACCGCCTTTACAATGACCAAACGCCATGGCTTGTATTTTTGGAGTTCCTCGCAATTTTTCAATCAAGGCATTCGGAAGGTAACGCGCTGATAGAGAGCCGAAATGCCGGCAGGCATGAGACATTTACGTATCATATTCCTCGCCTTATTCCTTTGCGGCAATTGATCTTTAACAACCCTCACATCCGCCATGTTGAGGACAATCAACAGTCTGATCCAGAAAGATGGCAGGCATGGTTAAGAACATTCTCTTCCGATGATGACTTCGGATATCTACAAGATAGGCTTGGTTCGTTTACCCGTCTTTCCCGCGTAGTTGAATTTCTTCAAAACACAGCGATTGAGCCGCACCGTCAACGTCGTTGGACATCTCGCTTTCTATTTCCCTACGGTCCGAACTGCCTTTATGCGGATTTACCGGCCAATATACATGGAAGCCCGGACAGACGTTTCTTCGCAAGAAGCGGCGAGCTTCTTTATCTAATGTTAAACCGAAGCGGTCAGGGAAAAGAGTTGGCAGAGATGATCTCTAAGAAATTGCTGTGCCAAAACGATACCTGGAATCGCGTCGTTCATGCACTATTGCCTGATGGTTATAGGGTCGATTCAAACATGGTATCAAGCACAATAGGATATCTACCTTTTGCTGATCGACCCGAATACGGAAACCTTGCCGAAACATGGAATCACCTGCTAAATCTGGATTTGTCTGGCGAAGCGTTGCTCGACCCCTTGATGCGCTTATCTTCATTGCACATGCTCCTGTATATGCTCAAACGAGCTAATGAAGAAGTGGGCGACACTAGCGAACCAAAGTTTGTGTTGGAAATTGCCTCGCCCCGCAGAACAACCCTTTTCGAACTCTCAAAAGAAAATCTTGGGGCAAATCGAATGTTATCGTCACGCGCAGTTCGCGCATATGTTGAATCTGCTAAAACAGATGAACGCTGGCACAAAGCATTGCAAGCAAGAGCACCCGTAGAAGCAGTACGAGAATATCTTACCAAACGGTATGAGTGGCAGCCGGATGATGGCTTACCATCCGGCGATCCAGATACAATCTTTGAAGCGCTAAGAACCTACACTGAAAAACGTCACCAACAGCACGTTGCCAAAGTGCATATGGAATGGGCAAGACAAATTGGATTAGCAGTATCACGGCGAGGCGCGGGAACATGGTACTCACCAGATGATTCTTTGCTAAAAGCCCTGGTTATGTGTGTTGTAGATGAAGGCCGGGAGGAATATCACCGTTTTCTAGCCAAGCTCTATGACCGATTCCATTTGGTGATTGGGGCGAACGAAGCAGAGAAAGCATTTGGAACTCTACCGACTGATCAGAACGCATTCATGCAAAATACTCAGCGCTTAGAACAACGCTTAAGGACGTTGGGTTTACTACGCCGCCTTTCTGATGATTGCGCCTACGTTGAGAACCCATTTAGGAGCAATAGATGACAAGAAATGAACTCATCGCAGCGGTCGCTCTAGATTTTATAAAAAATCACCTTGATCAGGAGCCAGATGGCTCAATGCGCTTTTGTATGGTCGGACTGGAAGCATCACTCGTGCGCTCCATTTCAGAAGCCGTATTGGCTGACTCAGATACGTCATCTGATGTTGACGTGAGAATTCCGAGTTTATTCGATCCTGAAAACGTTCTTCCTGCTCGCGCAATAAGCGATCAGTCCATCACACATTGGCGTCATTGCCGACTACCGGGCAACATACGTGCTGTACTATTTGCAGCATCGCAGGAGGAGCTTCAGCGGAATGATAAGAGCGTTGAGAAAATAACAAAAATTGAAACAGACACACTGAGGGCTCACTATGACGCATGGATTGATCAAGTTGGGTTGACCTCGATCTATCTCGATGGATCTAAGCGCAAGCATCTACTTACCGCCCTTCAGTCGGCAAACAATACTCATGCAGCGCGAACAATTAAGACATTTGCTGATTTTGTTCTGTCTATCGCCGAAGGAATTATCAACAAGGGGCTCCCTCTTCAAAAAGCAATTGATAATGCTCTTCCAAGCTTAAAGCTTCCACGGTATTCAGGTTACTTTGATCGCATACCAGAAAAAAAACGCAATTCAACCAAAGAATGGGACAAAATATTTAAAGGGTTACATAGTAAAGTTCGTCCTCTTCTCGTACAAGAGACTCAAAAAGGAGAGCCGATTCCACGAGAGCAACTGCGCACTAACTATGATGATATTTCCGACCGTCTAGACGACGCTGATCGCCAGGTAATTGAAACTTTTTTGAATGCTGATTTACGGATTGATGATTGGTCCGACGCACAAAAAGGATTGGTTGGCTTAGATTGGCGGTCCATCTCCGATCTTTTTGAAGGAATTACTAAAACCTCATCAACACCTTTGGGAGAAGAAACAATCAAATTCTTTGATGATGAATTCGATGACTTGCTCGAAGAGGAAAATCGGGAACTTCTTTCAATTAGTTTTCCTAAAGACCCATCGGACGATTTGCGGGATTTTTTTGAGACGCACCAAGAACATTTTGCACGTGATAAGAAGTTATCTGCAAAATGGGAGCGTTACATTTATCGCAACCCTCAAACCTATAATAATTTTCTGGTTGGGCTACTGGACACACTGGATAGCTTACGCCGCAGAGTCAGTGATGAAGATTTAATAGAAAAAAAATTAGTAATTCGCATTCCCAATGCCAGAGAGAAAAGTTTCTGGCGTGGTAAGAACCCAAAAGTCGCACGATATTTCGCATTTCGATACCGGGGACTGCAAGATGTCTTGGGACGCCAAGTCGAAATAGATTTTGGCAAGATTATGGAATTTTACTTTCCACAAGTCGATGATGATCTTGCCAAAACCACATCCGGTTCTAAGGAGGCTCGATCTATCAAGTTCGAGGCCATTCTCGATCCAGCGGGAGCTAAGGCCAAGCTTATTTTTCACTGGGAGATGCCTGTTAATGCGATTGCAACGGCAATGCCGGAGGACTTGGTGAATGTAGCTAATCAACAAGAACGGCAGGCACTATTGCCCACGGCGGACATCACCAGACAATCCGTTAGTGCAAAAGGAAGCATTCAGCGCATCACATTAAATGATGTAAACACAATCCGTGATGTTACAAATACAAATGATGGAAAACTTGTTGCGCCAAACAAGGAAAGCGGTGATAGAAGCGAAGCTTTTCTTACCAAGCTGACGGAGCTTTCTGGCATATTGGGACCAGAAGCGACCCAGGTTATTACCGATCAATTTGAAGCCTTCCGTATTACCTATACAAAGGCTATTCGTGATTGGGTTTCACCGGAAGGATCAGGGATAGGTTCAGAAGGATTTTTACAGCAGGCAGAAGCATATGATGAGTTACTCATTGCGTTGTCAACGCAGGCAAGCAACGATCTTGCCAGAGAAAAGCTTTGGCAGGAAATCCTACGATTTGGTGTAGCGAATGTCGGTGCCGGGAGCCCGGCTGCCATCATCACACCGTGGCATCCTCTGCGCCTTGCCGAAATTCACATTAAAGCTAGCCAGGCTGCAAATCTCGTGAATGATGTCCTCAATGCGAAAGAGGATGATATTTTTCGCGCGGACCTTCTATTTTCTCAGGTTCAATTTGAACTACTTGCAAACTTTTATCCGGAGGTTTGTATCGGGTTTGATCGCGATCAACCGATACTCCTTGCTGCGGCTGACACATCTTATGACTATACACTTGCTGAACTACCTATAAAGAGAAACCGGCAAGACGGGGATGACGCACTTGATATAGAGCCAGGTATTGCAGCCAAGGCCTTTGGCAATGTCGGCGAACAGTATTTGAAACTTTTGCCTCACGAGCGCAGCAACTTTTCGGTTGTCCTGTATAACGCAGAATCCAAAGCATTGCCGAGTGCTTTGGCATCAGAGCTTTCCAGCAAAGTTGAACAAGAGAACCAAATACAGTGTGACCTCTTACTAACACATTCAGATCCCAAGCGAGTTAGACGGATTTATGAGCAACAGAATATCGCCATTAACGAGGAATCCGGTTCAGTCCTGGCCAGCGAAGCGGCCAGTAATTTTCTTTCCAGGCTTCGCGTAGGTTTTCTTGACGCAGCGAATATCCCGGATGGCGACAACGACCGTGCTTCCGACCTGGTGACTCTTCAAGATGTTGTAGCCCGAAACGCAAAGCTTGTTTGGAAAATAGCCCCCGGTAATAGACGCCCCGTTCTGTTGACTCATGTTCCGGCACGCTGGTCCCGTCGTCGCCCAATTGGCGTAGCCGATACGGCGACATCTGTTTATTTAACTTGCCCCGTGCAGCCACGACCGGGACAAAGCTACCTAAACCTCATTCATGTATTTCTTATGGGAGATAACGCGCTGCCGGGGGATGTAATCCCCGCCCGCGAGGTTAATTTTCGCGACGGCGATATAGGCGACATATTCACTCGAACCCACAAGATTGGCGAATGGGTTGTGAACTTCGATGAATTAGTTGACCGCCGCCTCCTGAGTAACAATGGAGTTCGCGTAATTCGTCATATACGAGACCGCCAGGTAGATCGTAATATCGTTGTATCAACCACATCTAAACCCAAACTCTTGCGTATACTCCTCAAAGAACGTTTGGACACACTCGATCCTGCAATTACTTCGGAAAATGAATCCATCATTGACCAACTCATTGACCGAGCCAATACGCTGTCCGGTCAAGTAGTCATGCGCGCTGCCCGTTATGGCCATTATGCAAATGAATTGCTTGGCATCGTACTATCCATGGAGGAAATTCGTAACAAGCTAGGTGATTCAAGCTTGCCCATAGGATGGTATTTTCTGGATGATTTCGCATCGTGGTTTGGACAACGTGAAGAGCAAATTGCCGATATCATGGCTATCGCCCCCCGTATTGTCTATGGCAAGCCGGTTCTCAAAGTGGCGGTATCAGAAGCAAAATTTGTCAGTTCTCGCGGGCACAGATCGCAGGCTAAGAAGTCAGCCAAACAACTTGAAGAAACTGTAGCACGCTTAGGTCGCGCCATTGATCCCAGTCACAAACGGATAGACCGTGATATCTGGCTTAATCGTATCGGCGACTTCATGATTGAAGGCATGGAGCCGTTTGACCCTGCATTATTGAATGGCTGGGATTTGCACAAGTGGTCAGACGAAGTTAGACAGGACAAGATACCAATACAGCTAGCGGGCTTTTCACATGTTTTTGTTCACGACAACGATGAGTATGTTGATGGTAGTGATGCTAAGTCTTTGAAAGGCATGCCTCACTGTGCTCAGCAGATATTTGACAAAACCGATGTAGCTGGGGCATTCCGCGTACTTGCCGATAAAGGTAAAGCCGCTGGAGCACAACCGGAATCCGATGGCGGTACGTGGAGTGAGGCTCTTGTTTCCACAGGAACAGTTTCAGGCGCTCCCGAGACAACGGCTGACTCTGGGGTAACCACTCAATCTAATTCTCCTACGCCCAAGCCCGTAGGGCGTACTCTTGTAAGTGAGCCAAAAATCATAGTCGAACCCGCTACTGTTACCCCTGATCCAACCGAAGATGGCACATCACCCCAACCGGACGCCACGACAGAAGAAACCCGGCCCACGATTTCAGATAAACTGTTGGACATGTGGCCGTCGCGACAACTCGCTGAATGGGTCGATAAGGGTGCTGCCTCTGAGGAAGAAGATGAGGACACCAAAGCCTGGCTTGATAATACGGTTAAAGCCTTACAAAGAGCATTGCGCGGATATGAAATGACTGCCGAACTGGTTGGTTCAAGGCTCACGCCAAACGCTGCCCTTGTCCGCTTCAGAGGTTCAGATGACCTCACAGTTCCCAAAGTTGAGAAGAAGCGTCAAGAACTGCTAACCTCTCATGCTGTTGATGTGATCAACGTACTAGCTGCTCCGATGGAAATTATTATAATGGTCAAACGACCACATCGAGCAGTCCTGCGGTTGCAGGATCTTTGGCGAAGACGGAAACTTCCCTCAACAGCGCCGGAATCCAATACTAGCCTGCTGCTAGGTGCGAAAGAAGCTGATGGTGAAATCCTATATCTGAACGTCGGCAACGAATTTGGAGGGCACCAATCTCACGGACCCCACACCTTGATTGCTGGTGAAACAGGCAGCGGTAAAGGCGTTCTAGTCCAATCATTGCTTCTAGATATTTGCGCAACAAACTCTCCCGAAAACGCACGTATCCGCATGATTGATCCCAAAGCCGGGATTGATTTTCCCTGGCTACGCAACATGCCTCATCTTGATGGCGACCTCATCACTGAGCAAGCCGAAGCCATACAAGCTCTTGAAGAGTTGGTAGCCGAAATGGAAAGAAGGAACCGGCTGCTTGCCGAAGCGGGTGTCACCAAACTTGATAACTATAACCGCAAAGTTCCACCATCAGAACAACTTCCACGAATCTGGTTGTTCCATGATGAATTGGCAGACTGGATGATGATTAATGAGTACAGAGACGCAATTGATTTGAATGCAAGCCGCTTGGGAGTCAAGGCACGCGCAGCAGGAATCAACCTCGTACTGATTACACAGAGGCCAGATAAAGACGCCTTGCCGATGCAGCTCCGTGCTAACTTAACGAATAGGCTAGTTTTAAAGGTTGCAGATAAGAAAAACTCTATGCTAGTTCTTGATGAGCCCGGTGCCGAAAGATTGCTCGGTCGCGGCCATCTAGCTGCAAAGCTGTCAGGAGAAGGAAGAGTTATTCTGGCGCAAGTTCCGTTTGCTTCTGAAGATGAAATAGCTGAATTGGCTCAATTGATTTCAACTGCACATAGATAGAATTCAATGAATTCAAATTTCTCAACCACTTCAGAAGTAGTTCAACTTACTGAACATTTCGCCAGACTATGTAGATTCCTATATCGAGATGCTACTATTGTTGAAAAACCAGGCATTGAATCAACTGAACCACATAAAACACAAGAATTTTGGAAAGTAATAGCGGAACCACTAAGAATAGGCGGTAGCATTAATAATGTACAAGTAACTACCAATTTTATTGACCCCGGTGACAGCTTAATGTGCGGTCAAGCGTGGGACTATGAATGCACATTGAGTAAAGTCACTTCTCTTTATGCTCTAGAAATGACGCGCTTCACATGGGCCTGGATAGCATTTGAGAATACCGCAAGCCGTTGCTGCTCACATATCAAAGGCGAGGAGCCAACTGCTAGCATTATTAACTACCTAAAAACAAATTCAAGTATTAATAATTTTAAGGGACTATTGAGTATCTATGGTGTCGCTGAAAACCTAGCGAGTGATGAAGCATTACAAGCTACAAAACATTCCGCAAATCGCACAGATAGCTCCCCTTATCTTTACATTCATTTATGCCGAGAGGTACGAAATGAGCTCCACTCACATTTTGAAAGTATAGAGCCATTCTTCAACGAAGATGATATTACCCTTGAAATCGACTCAAAAATCACTCTTCTTAAATCCCTTTCCCACCTACTGCTGTTTTCCATTCAAGCCGTGTTATATGCTTACTTTAGAAGTTCAAGTACAATTACTGGACGCCTGACGGAATCACAAGGAATCCCTAATAACGTGGAACTTTCAAGAGCACTCGAAATATTACATTTAGATAATCAAACAAATACATTTCAAGCAGATGATCAAACAAATGCATATCAAGGAAAATTGGAATTGGATGAATACTGATCATTTATGACAGGCCAAGCATACCTTTGCTTTACCGTATAAATCATCAATATCTAAGGGTTCGCTATCCGAGCGCAACGGATTTTCTTGGAACCTATTTTTCTGCCTAGCTAGACGATGTTCATGGTCTTCTTTAATTTTCCGAACTCGCTCTGGACTAGACAGCTCATCCAAAGACTCGCCTTGACTCCAGGTAAAAGGAGAGCCATGATCGACAGCATTTTTTTCATAGGCTCTTGCCTCGTCAAATGCTTCCGGGTGACGCTCCATGAGTCGTACCCACTCAATTTTTTGCTGGAAGAAACAGAACGTACAGCCACTACGAGTCCGCCATGAATAATATTGAGGAAGCCCTAGTCCCGCTCCATCTAAAATATCTAAAACACCTGCTTTGTCTATACCGGCCTCTTTAAAAGGTAGTTTGATAATCAGGTTTTCATCTTTTGAGGAATAACCTTCCCGGTACTCTTCATCACCACGAATAGCAACATAGCTGAATATCCTCTTCCCTTCTTCAAGCAATGGACGCAGCCATTGCTCAAAAGGTCTCAACTTTAATTGCCTTGTACACCATCTTGCTTGTGGAGAAGGCAAGAAGTCATTGTACTGCTTTAACCAAAAATCAAAGTCACGGTCAGGATTAAGCTTACGAATACGTTGACCCAAAAAACCTTCAAGCCTTCCAAGGTATTCGTAAACTTCAGGAAGTTCTTTGCCTGTATCGGTAAAGAAATACTCGATATCTATGTCTGGATAATGCTGACGCATGTATACAGCAAGCGCGGCACTATCCCGGCCACCGGACAATCCCAGAACATGGACCTCATTTCCAGACATATCCTACACGCCCCTTCCTTTTCCCAATTTACGCTTTTCTACCTCGAGAGCTTGCATATATCGAGCGCTCAACTCAGCTAATGCTGCGAGAATAATACTTCGTCTCTTGGTGTCGGCTGTATCCAACGCTTTTGAAACCCGATCAATAAGATCATCGATTTCTACTCTATCAGAGTCGATCACATCAAACTCTTCCAAAAGAGGTGCTGGTCTGCCTTCTATCCCAACTATTACTGCCATTGCTTGCCGCTTCTCCGGGCGACCTTTAATTCGTGTAAAAGTTTCGGCTCTGAGAAATTTCTGGGCCATGTCAGCAAGTTCGATAGATGCTCTATCCATATCTGGATCAACCCACTCTCTCGGTGGTTTATTAGCCGCTAAACTGGCAATACCTTCAAAGCTTTCATCATCACTTTCAAATTGCGCCAAGCGTCCAACAAAAGCATCTAAACGGAAATCTCCAGCAAGCTCTTTTACATTTTCAGCCCGTTCTCGGAGTTCCAGGAGAGACTGTCGTGAAAGGTTCGGAACCTGTAGCTCTGAAAGAAGCATATCCCTTAGCCGATGGACCATAAGAGGATATGCCTGGACCAGCTCTTGCAAGCCTTCTTTGACTATCGAAACAATATTGCGGATATCCTCTTTATCCGATATGCCACCTTTCATTGAATTTACCAATGCCGGGATATCGTCAAACAAAAACTTATTTGGGTCGCGTGCACGCTTGAAGATATCACGCACTTGAATGGCTCTTGCTGACAGGCGCATTGTCCGTTTCGTCCAGCTCGGAAGCTTCTCATAGATCGCTACGAGACCACGGGCAACATCAATGGGCTCAAGATGAATAAGTTCGTTCTTCTCATCAATGTTGCGCACAACATCTGCCATATCAGAGAGCATGAGACGCGAAGTTTTATTCAGGTCCATCCAACGAAGTTGTATGGTCTTGGCATCTTTCGCCATATACTCAACATCGACATCATCAAACCGTGCACGGAATATACCTTCCCGGTAGATAGCCAAATGTTCCCGTTGAGTAAGAATAAAAGCGACCGAGAGAACCGGCATCAAACCATCCTTGATACCGTAGGGCTGTTCTGCCCAGAGATCATATAGGTCTGATACGGCAACTGAACGCCTTTTATTTTTCTTTATATAACGGATCGCAGCATTCCATGCAGGAAAAAGCCTACATGTATCAGTCTCATCATCGGAAGGGGCTACGAAGCGCCAACCGTCTTTCGTTTCCGAATAAAGCCCGGTAGCTTCCAGAAAAGAGGCGTAAAGACCACCTTCAGCCGGATAACCGACTATATCCAAACGTGGTTCACCTTCTTTCGTAATCATGTGCCTCAGAAGGGTATTGCGACCTGATATAGCACTTGGGGACGGCTTCTGGCGGTTCAGAAGTTCATTATGCAGTTTTGGACATTGATCGAAGCGTTTTTCAGCAAATTCAGATGCAAGGGTATTCAAATCAGACTGAAAATATCGTTTTGTTGAATAGTGTTTACGGCACCATTCCGCTCTATCAAATGATTTTCTGAGTTCAGTTTCTAACTGAGCCTGTAGATCAGCAAATCTAGCTGTAACTTCTCGCCTTGCGATTGGATCACCGTTAAGTTCAGGGTTATAGTTACTAACTTTATCAAGCGCCAGCAGTTCACGTGCTAGCAATACCACCGACCAGGATTGCGGCGAGTAACCTACAACAATATCCCACTCATCGCTTAACTTTGCCGCGTCCCGGCATAAAGCTTTAACTTTCTCTTCCTCTTCGCCCTCAGTGGGAACCACAAGTAAGAACTCTCCAATCACACCATTTTGTGGCTGAAACTGTGATGCTACATCCATCACATCCTTAGCTGGAGTAATATTCACGTCAAACCATCGCATTGCTCCAGTTTCATGATAATGGCGTTTGGCGAGGATGGGTTGTAGACCCGCAATCGACTTTAGTGCCTCAAAATCAAGCTCATCAATTTCCTCCAATGCAATCCCAACGGCCTGATCAATATTGAAGTCACTTCCAGCAAAAATGGCGTGCGCGTCCTGAAACTTCTTAAAGATTGTTAACGACCATTTATCGAGCTTGGCTAATGCCGCCTTAAGATCTTTCTCACTCACATCTGGGAAACATGTTTGGATGAGATCAAAGCTCGGAACGAGACCAGAACGCTCTTTAAAGAGATCGACAACGGCTATGGTTTTTAGCAGGTCAACTAAAAACCCGTCCCCCCCCTGGGCTTCACATCGCTCTAATGCTTCTGCTGCAAGTGCCCAACGGTGACCATCGGGTGATGCGAGAATCGACGGCTCCAGATTAACTCTTAAGTAATCCCAAAGTTTTGAAGGCGTATAGAAGTCGGTTTCATCCGCCGAACGCAAGTAATCCTGAAACCCATGAGGCTCTGCCGAGTTAAGAAAGCCAAAAATACTGCGCTGGTTTTGTCCAAACCGGCGACGTGAAATCGGCCCGAGAAGACAGGCAACAACCGGATGCAGTGGCCAACAATTCTTTAGCATCTCCGCAAGGTGACCAGCATCTTGAGCGCGGTCTTTCCGTACAATTTTTGCAACGGCTTTGGATTGGTCTTTAGATTTCGGACTTGCCCGGTTACACTCAATCGCACGAGAAATCAGATCTATCTGTTCTTCACCTACTGTATTAACAGGCAGGTCAATAAAACGGCCCTGGATTTTCGCCCATTCATCACGCAGTTCATGCGAAAGACGATGCGCATATTCGTCAAAGGCTTGGTGCAAAACACCTATAAACAGAAACCGGCCATTACTTCGGAATGCAGCTTCTGCAAGCTGTTGAAATATAAAGACATCCGAACCATCCTGTGCAGCCGCCTCAAGGAATTTCCCCATTTCGTCTACAAACAGGATCAAGCCGCCGTGTGTCTCGGGTTTACTCGTAGCAATGTCCATTAAACCATTGACGACATGCTTTTCGGTCCATCCCCCTCTAGGACGGCGGGCAACATATCCGGCCTCTTTTAAGGCTTCTCCAAGAACCTCAACGGGGTTATCTCGCCTCCCTACAACGGGAAGAACACGCCAACCTTTTGAGCCCGTCGGCAACGCCTTCCACATTGCATTCGTAAGCTTTCGACCGAAAAGCTTTGCTGCCTCTTTCTGCAATTCTGCATTGCCATTCAGCAATGCACTAAGTGCGATTGCCAGACTAGACTTACCACTACCGTAGGGACCAGTCCACGTAAACGCCCCTTGTCCAGTTTCAGAGACATGGCGAGCCATTGACATAAGAATGCCAGCGGAGGATTGTGGGCAAATGAATCCATCAAGGGCATTCTTATCCCCCAAATCCGTATCAATGCAAATGGATTTTTGAAACCGTCTGGCTACCGTAACTTGATCAACTAACGCCACTATGCAGCCTCCCTTTCATTAGAACGCTTAAAATCCTTTTTAACAAAATCTAGCGCCTTGCCGAAGTCATATTCAGGACTACGAACAACCTGTTTTAGTCCGGCGGTTTCTGACCATCGGAGTGCGTTATTAGTAACCCTATCTAAATGAGATAGCCTTTCGACAACATCATTTTCATCGAGTAGAAAAACGCGCCCTGGTGACCCAGGCTCATAAGCAATCGCTTCAAAGGAGAGTGTTGAGGAGGCTGGAGAAAACTCTTTCCAAAATTCGAGCAATGCATAGGCAAACGTGCCATCACCTAATGTGGTTTTTTGGCCACGAACAAACCGGAATTCATCGCGTTTAGACACAGGCTTAATCAAGCCGAGTTCAGTAAGCGGACATTCGAGAGAATCATCTTTTCCAGCTTTAGCAGATGATGGCTGAGTTGCGTAGGTTCGGATAAAACAGGCGACATCCTTTTGAACGGTAGATTTGGCCACAGTAGGCCAATCACGCTGCAATCTCTCAATGAATTTATCACGCTCAAAAGTAACCGCAGAGAAATAACTGAACGCCCAATACCATGTGGTTTTTTTCTTCCATTCTGTTGCCAACTTCCAGTGAATCAGCCATAAAGAAATTGGATGTTCTAAATAAAGATCAACGCCCCCCTTTCCGAACAACAGCTTGCCAAGCGGTGTAGTTTTCACCTGATTGGTGCCTGATGGCTCCTCAATAATGCCTGCAACCGTAGCCCAATGACGCATAGACGACACCATATTCTTACCTACACCGAAACGCGCTATGGCATCATCCCCCCAACATAAAGATTTGTTGTTGGTTTCTTGCTGAGTTTCAGCAACGCGGTCATAGCATTTCTTTAGCCACCCATACCGCAACGGAAAGGTCTCATGACCTGAAAACTGAGGTTTATAGCCTTGTTGGTAGAGTGGCCCGCGTGCCATAGTATTTACTCCTGGAGGATCCATCCAGGAGACTCTAATATAGATATTTGGTATAGTCAATTTCGATCTGGAAGCTTCCACCAGAAGCCGGCGGAAAATCGTAATAGGACTACAATTAGCAATAAGCCAAGTATCATATTGATTTAAAAGGAATAATATGAAGACACTGTATTTTGACTATCAAGCAACCACACCCGTTGCAGACGAAGTTTTGCACAAAATGCAGCCATATTTCATCGAATCCTTCGCCAATCCACACGCTTCAGATCATGCCCTTGGCTGGAAAACTGCTGCAGCTGTTGAGAATGCCGCACAACAGGTTGCCCGTCTCATTGGTGCCGACAGCGATGAAATCATCTTTACTTCCGGGGCAACCGAGTCCAACAACCTAGCCATCCTCGGTCTGGCTAGACGGGCCGCAATGACCGATGCCCCGAAAAAACGAATCCTCCTGAGCGCTATTGAGCACAAATGCGTCCTATCGGTAGGACGCATTCTGCAGGAGCAATACGACTACACAGTAGACTCTATTCCTATAGATCGGAATGGCCACATTGATTCTGCGGAGCTGGAGCGATTACTCAGCGAGGATGTACTTCTTGTCTCCATCATGGCTGTAAACAATGAAATCGGTTCCATACAGGATATAGACTCAATTTCCGAGACTATCAGGAAAAATGGCGCGATCTTCCACTGCGATGCAGCCCAAGCTCCCATGGCCATGACCATGGAGAGTTTAGCCGCTAAGGCAGACATGATCAGCCTGTCAGGCCATAAAATGTATGGCCCCAAGGGGATTGGCGCACTCCATATTCGCCGCGACCTTCAGGATAAAATCGAGCCGCTGATCTACGGAGGTGGTCAGCAAAACGGACTTCGGTCTGGCACATTACCCACACCGTTATGTATCGGCATGGGCGCTGCCGCCGAATATATCGGATCGTTTGAGGTATCGGAAAAGCGCAAAGAGCTTCAAGTGCGCACGAACAGATTTATCGACATGCTCTCGGCTCTCTCATGGCCAACTCAATTGCATGGAGATGAAGGCCAAAAACGACATCCTGGCAACATATCCATCGGTTTCAGAGGATTTGACGCAGAAGATATCCTGGGAGCGTTACAACCTCACTTGGCCGCCTCAACCGGATCGGCCTGCACATCGGGCATTCCTGAACCGTCTCACGTCTTAAAAGCCATCGGCCTGACAATGGAAGAGGCAAAGTCTGTCATTCGATTCAGCCTTGGCTTCGAAACGTCTGATCAAGAGGTCGATGAAGCCGTCAAATTGATCAACGTAGCATTGCAGAAACTTTCCGACCCTAAAGTCCAGCCAAAAAACAGTTAGTCAACAATGAGCTCTTTATGGGCACGGATAACCAATGTAAGGGGGTGGGTACAAAACAGCCTACGAAGCATCGAGCCCGCCATCTATAAACTTCAAAAAGGGCTGCATGCTGTTCCGATGTCCAGGATATAATCGGCAAATTTCGTCATAATAAAGACGAAAGCTCTTATAAGACACTTCACCACCGGATACGTCACCAACTGCCTCTAGAAATAGGGCAGCTGCCCGAATGTAGCTTGCCATCGTTCGAGGAGAATAACAGGCATACTCATTCCAACCTTTCTTCCCCCACCGTCGGTTTTCCGCCACAAGATATTCCCAATATTCTTTCAAGACGTGTCCGTACCATTCGGTGGCCGCTTCATCGAGCATTCGCCGGCACCAAGCCATCCTACGCGCAGTCCCCATTTCAGGAGAATCCAGCGCTGGCACCCATCCCTGCGCCGCAAGCACCCGCCAGGGCTTGTGATATTTTCCGACAGACTGCCCCTTTAAGAGATCAAACAACTCGTCAAGATCAAGCTTTTCCTGGGCTCCCACACTGGCTTCCTCCAACATCAGGAAAAAAGATAAATGCTTTTTCAACTTGATCGCAGCCTGGTTGGCGGAAAGCGCGGAGCGCCGTTCCTTAGCATAGGCCATCCATCCTTCCCGAACCCATTCCAACCGCAATACCTTCAACCCTTCATCCAACCGCCTGACGAAAAGACTGTCCCAGTAACAGGCCTGGCACATCACGCTGCTATGTCGTTTTCCCTCCTTACCGCAACACGGACACAGAAACGGCTTGTCTCCGGTTTCCACGCAGGTACCACACAAAGGAGAACCATCCCTACGATGACCACGTATAGGGCGATACTTTCCGCATCGGGCGCAAACAGCGTTCCCCTTGGTACGGCAAGTGGGACATACGGGCTCATTGAACCCCCTTTTGAAATCTCGCGCCAGGTTCTTGCTCAATCGCCCACAGTTTGAACACTTTTCTGGCTTCCTGAAATGTTTGGCGCAAGAGCCGCAGACCACACCGATTTTCAATGTCAGCCCAGCCCGCCGTACCGGCTTTCCACAGCGCACGCACTCCCTGTCGAGAGCCCCACAGCTCTTACACAGCGCAGGGCGCTTGCCGTGGAAAGTACGCACCGTTTTCCCGCAGCGCCGACACGACACGGGCTCGAACTCCCGCGCGTAACAGGTGGCGCAGTACGCCCTGTCCTCATACACTCGTGCCGCCTTGTGCATGGATCGTCCGCAATGATCACACCGCGTGTGAGGCCGGACATGCCTCCGCTCCAATGCCTCATTCCGAGGAGCTTCATCGGAAACGCCAATATCACTCGGACGTTTCGGCATGCCGAGGGCTTCGGGTGTTTTCGACACATGCCCCGTGATGGAACGCTGTCGGCTCTCATCCACAACAGGAGCTTTCACTGCGGGGTTATAGGGCACGCGATGGCGATTTTGTAGCACGGGCAATTTGACACCGGGAAGCACCTGTCTGAACCAACGCTGTCGCTCCAGGCATACCAAAAAAGACCGCAAAGCGTAGAGATAAGTGAGCTGTGTCGCCGGCGCCAGCTTGCGCACAAGCCCAATCTCCTCATGCCAGACATCGATGGCACCTTCATCGCATCGCCACGGCACTTTTCCCACATGGCGAACGAACCCGTACACACAGCGTAAATCCCGATTGATCGTTCTCGGTGACACGCCCTCAATACGACGGGCGTGGTACCAAGACAAGAACGCCCGTCGTAAAACATCCAAATCGACTTGGGGAACCCCCTGGAAAACGGGCATGGGCACCATTGGTTTAGGTATTTTGGCTGGCGATCCTTCACGTTTCCTGCCTCTGGCTCTATTCACCAACATCCAGTACTTACTGGATTTCAGTGGCCACAAGGCTTGCACCAACCAATATGGCGGAATCCGCCGATCCGGAAACAAATCACTGTAGCGAACCCCCGCCTCACGGCAAGCCGCCAACAACTGATTTGGCCAATCGGACATCAGCCAACCCAATGCGGCCATGACACGGAGTCGATCAGTCACCCGCATCAGCTCAAAGAGCGTCATTGATTGAGAGTCATCACCCAAATTGAGCGAACCTTTCGATAATGAAGAAACGGCCTTGAACAATCGACCCTTGGTTCGTCGTGACCGTAAGCCCAACGCCAATACCCGAAGGCCGGAAAAATAAACCAGTGCATGCACGGGTCGGTCGGCTTCTGGAAACGCCCATCCGATATTCATGGCGGTCATCATATGCTCTTGGATGGATTCGGCTGATCTCCACAACGCCGATTCCCGCTCCGACGGCGCTGGATCGTCGATGTGGCTTAAGGGGCGATGGCAGGCGTGGCACAAAGATAAATCCCGGGGTTTCATGGGGCTCTGGTGGAACATGACCACCGAACCGCAATGGGGACATGCGTCCCGCAGAGGCAGGTGATGAATGGGACAAATCGTGGCAAACGCCAATCGCCAGATTTTACGAAAATACGGTGTTTCATCATCCGCCAGGCAAGCTGGACAATATTGCTGGCCATGCAATTTTCTCAACCGATGATACATGCCCACGCTCAGCAACCAGGGTACATGTCCATGGGAGGGTAAAGCTTCAAACACCGTTCCCACATATGCGTGGAGTGACATATCCCGGAACTGGGAGGTTGAACGTCCCGTATGCTCCGCCAGTAATTCCACGATCTCCTGATCGACACAACGGTCAATATCACGATTCCAGATCGGTTTACCCGGCCAAAGCGCCGAACAGAAGGTGTGGCGCTTCAACTGATACCCCATGATCAGGCGCATCAACCAGGACGAGAGCAACTCATCCGCCAATGGTCTGGGCCGGTACGGCCACAATGGCGGGGGTCCCCTGTGAGGGGGATCAGTCCAGGGCGCTTCTCCGCTTGGAGGGTGCAACCCAATCGATGTCATCGAGTGTTTTGGCATCGATCTTCTCCCGACGGCTTTCAACAGCGTGGACAGCCGCCCTTTTCAATAATTGGGTGATCTCCCCGAGCCTACCCTCGCTCATCGCCAAAATCTTGCGGGCCAGCGTGGAGGAGACCAGTTGCGATGGGTGCTTCAAGGGCACCAAACGTTCGAAACTCACCAAAAAACGCAGGAAATCCTTATCATTTCGCCAGATCGGCAGCGAATACGGTTCGAATCGATTGGCCATTTGCGGATCGGTATGGATAGCTCGGGCGGCATCCTTGATGCCAACCCCGACGATTGGTACCTGCATGACATTTCCCATTCGCTTGATGGCATTCAGCAGCGCCTGTTGTTTATCCCGCCGCGTCGCCAGCATGTTGTGAATCTCGTCCACGATGATCAAGCGGACCCCCACATATCGGAACATCCTATACACCTCCTCGCGTTTTTGCGCCACCGACATGCTGTACTTGAACGGTGCCAACAAACTCACCAGGATATCCGAATAGAAGGAGTCCTCATCCGGCGCCGGCCCTATCTCCACATAGAGTACGGGAACGAGATTCGTCTCTTCATCGAACTTGGCTTCCCCAAGGTGTTTCCGCGCAAACCGTTTCACCATCGAGGACTTGCCATTGTTGGTGTCTCCCACCAATAGAAGGTTGGGCATTCGCTGCACCTTGGGATGCGCGAGGAGCGATTCAAGCCGGCGCTCCACTTCTTGGGCCACGGGATAGCCAATCCACCGATCCCGATTGATATAGGCGATCCGCTCTTCATCCGGCAGTTCCAGCGCCGCCAAGGCCTTGGGGGTGAGATGCTCTTGTTCAGAGGTCATTGTCCCAGTCCTCATCGATCTCATCAAAAGGCCGAATATCGTGGATCGACGGTTCTTCTACTTGTTCGTCTTCCGGAACGGTCGCCTCCAACTTAGGTTTTTCAGCCTGCTCCCAGCCACGTTTACGTTGCGCCTTGCGTCGAGCCGCTTTGGTCTTGGTACGTGCTTTCTCCTCGATTTCCCGCATGCGCTCACGCGCCTGGAAAATCATTTCCTCATCCACCTGCTCCTTACCTTGTTCCTTCAGGAAACGACGAATCGCCCTCAATTCCCATAGACTGATGGAGGGACGTGCGATGTTCCGATAGGGGATTTCAAAATATTGTTTGAGTTCCGGATCGAAGAAATAGATGACACTTATGTCCCTAGGGTCACGCCGAACGATGAACTTCCGCTTCCTGGCGGTGTTTTCAGGATCCTTGGCGCCAATCCATTTCCGCAACACGTCGGAATAGTATTCAATGCCATCCCAGACGATGCCATGGCGCTGAACGGTGCGTGTTTCAAACGGCATCAGATCCAGACGCAACCTCGACTCATCCATTATGCGGTCGGGCAAACCGATACCCGGTCTGTCGGCGGTACCGAAGATACCTTCTTCGTATTTGGCCAACGGCGTGGTTTTGAGCTCACCATGGATCCGCTGGTGGTAGTCATTGACGATCAACTCAGCCAGCCACTGTTCGAACTCCGAAAGCGTCATGCACGAGTCTTTTTCGGGATCGTAATCCGCTCGATCCTCGATATTCGAATAGGTGGAGCCATCCAGTTCATGGATATCCTCATGGAGGGTACCCAACAAACGCTCTATGTGCGCTCCGTAGCGTGGCTTCTTCACTGGACGCCAAGTGAGATCAATGTGATGTTCGATACAGGCCTTCTTCAACATCTCGCCCCGAAACTCACCGGCGTTATCCGCATGGATGGTGCGCATTTTCCCCCACACGGGCCACGTTCCCGGTACATCCAACTCAAGCAACCAAGCCTCCTTGGGAAGAATGCATTTCACCAGACACAATCCCGTCGCCATGTTCCCCGGGGGATCGATGGAAACATAAAATCCGCACACCATCCGGCTAAATACATCGATGGCCAAGGTGATCCAGGGCCGGCCGATGGGAAGCCGTTCCTTATCGTCCACGAGAATGATATCCACTCGAGTATGGTCGATCTGCACAACTTCTAAAGGCCAGTGCGCATCCGGAAACTTTCCCCGTATCTCCCCATACGTTTCCTCCACGACCACACCCCGTCGTTGTCCCCTCATGACATCCTTGGCCGTAATACGGGTGATCCATCGCCGAATAGTCGAGGGATGCGGAGGCTCCAGCCCTGCGTTCCTGCACAAACGATACACCTCTTTAATCACCGTTCTAGGACTGCGTTTTCTTGGCTGGGCCCGCTTCTCGACCTTCTTTTCCAATGTGCGCTTATTCAAATAGATGTCGTTGATCACACCTTCGACGATCGTGGTTAATTCAGGACGCAAACGTACCGCATTAGGCTTGGGCCCCCTTGGGTAGGGCACCAGCGCCGAAACCTTGCCGAAGGTGCGATATCGTTTCATCCACCGGTAAATGGTGGCTGTGTTCACTCTGGCAGTATCAGCAACAATTTGCACTTGTTCACGACTGGTGGACTCAACGGTCAACAGAGGGCGGATGATCTCCATACGACGCTGAGCTTCCCGCCAATCCCTGTCTGGAATATTCTCCAGATCTTCTCCAACAAAAGCTTCTCCATCCTGGTACTCATAGGGACGTAAATCGGCGATGGGGAGCTTCTTTGCCTCACCATTGGAAGCATTCTTGGCCAACACGAACGTCAGATCCAGGACATGAGTGATCCGGAAATGCTGCCCGTGAAACAAGACATCAGTTCCCGGCTCAAAAGAAAGAATATCGTTATGTGGAGACGCTTCAGGCATTAGGGCAACACCCATATCCGGCTACGCATGTTCAGCGGTTCCGTCAAAGCCACACCGATCTCGCCCAGCGCGACCAACTGCCACAATACGGAAATAAGCCGGGCTTTTTCCCATTTGTCATCGGTAATGGCGGTCACCAGACTCTCGGGATCCGCCTCGCGCATTTGTTTCATCTGGATCCAGATTTGATCCGCACGCGCCTGGTCGTATTCCTTGTGCCGAAAGCGGCGAAGAAACTTTGCATTCTTCAGAAACGGTGTGCGGATTTCACGCTCGGTGAGCGTCTTGAAACGCCACCCTCTTTTTTTTGCTTCCCGATATGCCGCCCGGAACCTCGACTTGAACTCATCCCAATCCTCCTTGAGTTCCTTGCGGAACTTTACCTCAGCAAGAAGTGGAGCCTTATCTTCTGCTTTGTTGCCGGTTTTTTCGTAATAAATCAGAACATCCGGAGTGTAGGAACGCGTTTTTCCTTTCTCATCACAGTATTGAATCGTGATGGGCTGCTCAACAAACCGGCTCACATCGGGATCGAAATCCAGGAGCGCATACAGATCACGCTCCAGCGATCCTTCAAAAGCAGCCATGCCTTCCTCTGTCTTCACGCTGGTCACACCACCGGTGATCACCCGGTAATTTTTCGGTATTCGCCTTACACCCATAAGCTATTGTTTATATTAGAGTAATTTTGTCGCAAAAATAATGTGCATATTGCAATCTTGTCGCATAATTAATGCGCATCAGTCGCATAAATAATGCACAAAAATATGATAAGTCTTTGATACTTGATTTGATTGTCGCATAATTAATGCGAAATGACAGGGGCTCCAATCCCAGGCCGGGAGAGATTTCCCTGGCCCATTGCGGAATTTTGTTCCTGGACGAGATTGCCGAGTTCCCCAGGGGCGTGCTGGACGTATTGCGCGAACCGTTGGAAACCGGTGTTATCAACATCTCCCGTGCCAGCCGCAGCGCCGAATACCCCGCCCGCTTTCAACTGGTCGCCGCCATGAACCCCTGCCCCTGCGGCCATCTCGGTGACCCCATCAAAGCCTGTCGCTGCACCGCGGAACAGACTTCTCGCTACCAGGGCAGGATCTCCGGCCCCCTGCTGGATCGCATCGACCTGCAGGTGCAGGTTCCTGCACAAGCCGCCGAAACCATTCTTTCAAAATCGGGCAACGAACAAACCAGCACCCAGGTTCGTACAAAAGTCATCGCCGCCCATGAACAACAACTGCAACGACAGGGCTGCAACAACGCTCATTTGCAGAACAGCGCACTGGAGCGGCATTGCAAGCTGGACGAAGCAAGCCGCGCCCTGCTGATACAGGCCATGAACAAGCTCGGGCTGTCCGCCCGCGCCTACCACCGCATCTTGCGGGTGGCACGCACCATTGCCGACCTGGAGCAGCAGCAGGATATACAGCTCAAACATGTCACCGAGGCCATTGGCTATCGGCGCATGGATACCACAAGGCAATCAAAATAGCCTCCGGTGATCCCGCCTGTTTCAACCTGCTGTTTTTTGCGATAATCAGCGCCCATCCCATCCATCCTTCAAGGTACAGTCAATGAAATCTCTTCCTCTTGGTATTTTTCTCATCATTTTTGCCTGGTTGCCCGCCAGCAACGTGGTGGCCGAAGAAGCGCCGCAAATCGTGGTCATGCTCAGCAGTGACAATCCCCAGGTCGCGGGCATGGCACTACACATGGCCTGGGGCATGAAGCGCATGGCCAACGCAGAGGTCACGGTGATTCTCGGCGCGGGCAGCTTGCAATTCGCGCTGAAAGAAGGCGACAGTCCCATGTTCCTGCCAAAGAAGAAAAACATGCGTGCTGTGATGCAGGATGTCCTCGACCAGGGCAGCAAGGTCTATGTCTGCTCCATGTGCGCATTCGCCCAGAATGTCAAACAGGAACAACTGCTCAAGGGCGTCACCATCGAGACCGGCGGCGTCATCATGCCCCTGCTGGCCGATCCAAAAATCAAGGTGCTCAGCTTCTGATTCTGGCTCTGGTTTTATTGCGCAGGAGTTCAGTCTCCTGCGCTCCATTGCAGCGTTGTGATAGCGGATCACCTTCTGGTGTACAATAAAAACCGCTATCCTGATGCAGACCAGGAGATCAGATATGGACATGAGAAAACATATTCTTCCGGCACTGGCAATGGCGACAATCACCCTTGCCCCCATCGCCTCTGCCGAATCTTTCCGCTTGAACCCCCCTTGCGTCGTTGGCAGCGGCACCGACTATGCGGTTGGCCCCGGACAAACCTATGCAAACCTGTCGGATATTCCCTGGAGCAACCTCGGGCCGGGAGACACGGTGCGTATTCATCACCGGCCGGCTCCCTACAGGGAGAAGATCCTCATTCGCAGCAGCGGCACTGCGCAGCATCCCATAAGGATCTGCGGCGTCAAGAGCGCGAATGGAGAGCGCCCGATACTGGACGGCGACGGAGCAGTCAACGATCCTGATGACAGCGCCGCCTATACCACCTACGCACCCATGGAAGGATTGGCCATGGTCATGATCTACAACCGGGATTACGATCTCAAGGACAGCAATATCATTGTCGATGGTTTGCACATCAGAAATGCCAAGAACACCTTCAGCTATACCCGGGCGAACGGCAATACCGATACCTATGAAAACGGGGCGGCATGTATCCGGGTGCAGGCCGGCGACAACATCGTCATCCGCGACAACGAGATCGAAAACTGCGGCAACGGCATCTTCACCATGTCACAGGGATACAACGAAGCGCATTTGACCCGGAATATTCTCATCGAGGGCAATCACATCCACGGAAACGGCCAGGCGGGAAGCTACCGGGAGCATGGCATGTATATTCAGGCCATCGGAGCGATTTATCAGTACAACCACTTTGGTTCAAACGCCACCGACGCCCAGGGAGCGACACTGAAGGAGCGCGTGGCCGGTTCGGTCATCCGCTACAACTGGTTTGAAGGCAGCAGCATGCGCTTTCTGGATCTGGTGGAGGTGGAAGACGCAGCCCCCTGGTACATCGTTGCCGAATATCTCGACGAACTGGGATGCACGGATGTCAATAACTGTCCCAACCTTGATCCCGACCGGTTGCAAAAAGTCCAGGAAGCCGAAGACCTGTACCGCAAAACCCATGTATACGGCAACTTTTTCCACCATATCGGCAGCCAGACTGCCGCCGGAAGCCTGGTGCACTACGGCTGGGACAACGATATTGCCCTTGCCAGGGAAGGAAACCTGTATTTCTACAATAATACGGTTTCCATACAGGAAGACCTGAACGATTCCTGGCGCTTCCGGCTTTTCGATATGCGGAACAACTTTGGCGGAACGCCCAGATCACGGGAAACCATCGAAGCCTTCAACAACATTCTCTATTATCGCAATGAAACCCCGGGAGAAGCCCCGGCCTATCTTTGCATGACCAATTCTGGCGGAACCGTGAACTTTGGGGTCAACTGGATCAGCAACTACAACCAGAGCGAAAACCTGGCGAATTGCTATTACGGCGAGCCATCGAATGCGCCTGTCCTGAACGACTTGAGCAACCTGATTGACGGAACCGGTGCCCCGGCGCCAATCGATGCCTCCCTGCAAACCCTGGATACCCCCCTCGTGATTGGGAAAGCCCAGGCCATACCGCCTGCGGCAAAGCCGGTAACCTACGAGTACAGCATCCATCAGAACCGGAGCATTCGCCCTTCAGTGAGTGACCTGGGCGCAACGGAAACCAGCGGAAGTGGTGGAAATTTTATATTTGCGGACGGATTTGAGTAAGGGACAAGCCGAATATTTCAGGTATCATTGGATGCCTGAACCCACCTCCGTCCAGCCCCATGCTTCACTTCCAGAATCTCAGCCTGCGCCGCGGCAACAAGCTGCTGTTTGAAGACGCCAGTTTTCAAATCCACCCCGGACAGAAAGCCGGTATCACCGGAGCCAATGGCACGGGTAAATCCAGCCTGTTTGCACTGCTTCTGGGCACCTTGCAGGCGGATTCCGGGGATCTGAAGCTCCCCAAAGATTGGGTCATCGCCTGGGTCGCCCAGGAAACGCCCCAGGATGCACGCCCGGCCATCGAATATGTCCTCGACGGCGACCGGGAACTGCGGCAGATCGAGAAGCGGATTTCCACCGCGGAAACACAAGGCGATGGCCATCAACTTGCGCTGCTGCACGGTCAGTTCGAGAGCATTGGCGGCTACCAGGCTCGCAGCCGCGCCGGGCAGTTGCTGCACGGCCTCGGCTTCCAGCCCGGCGACGAAGCGCGCGCCGTCAGCAGTTTTTCCGGGGGCTGGCGCATGCGCCTCAATCTGGCGCGGGCATTGATCTGCCGTTCCGACTTACTGCTGCTGGACGAACCCACCAACCACCTGGATCTGGATGCGGTCATCTGGCTGGAAACCTGGCTGCGGCGCTACACCGGCACCTTGTTGCTCATCTCCCACGACCGGGAATTCCTGGACGCCGTCACCGACCATATTGCCCACATCGAGCAGGGCGAGTTCACCCTGTACAGCGGCAACTACAGTGCCTTCGAGCGCATCCGCACCGAGCAGCTGGCCACCCAGCAGGCCGAACACCTCAAGCAGCAGCGGGAGATCGCCCACATCCAGTCCTATGTGGACAGGTTTCGTGCCAAAGCCACCAAGGCCCGTCAGGCGCAAAGCCGCCTCAAGGCGCTGGAGCGCATGCAACTGATCGCGCCCGCCCATGTCGATTCCCCCTTTCATTTCCACTTCCGCCCCCCGGAGAAAAACCCCAACCCCTTGCTGCGCCTCAGCAAAGCCGCCGCGGGCTATGATGGCAACGCCATTATCTCCGGTATCAGCATGAGCATTTCTCCTGGCGACCGCATCGGCTTGCTTGGCCCCAACGGAGCGGGAAAGTCCACCTTCATCAAGCTCTTGTCCGGCAACCTGCCGCTGCAACAAGGCAACCTGGAAACCGCCCAGGATCTGAAAATCGGCTACTTCGCCCAACATCAGGTGGAGCAACTGCACCCGGAACATTCCGCCCTGGAGCATCTTGCCCAGCTCGATCCCCTCGCCCGCGAACAGGAGTTGCGCAACTACCTGGGCAGCTTCGGCTTCATGGGCGACAAGGCGACGGAGAAAACCGCACCCTTTTCCGGCGGCGAGAAATCCCGTCTGGCCCTGGCCTTGCTTATCTATCAACGGCCCAATCTGCTACTGCTGGACGAACCCACCAACCATCTGGATCTGGAAATGCGCCAGGCGCTCGCTTCTGCATTACAGGACTTTACCGGCGCCATGGTCATCGTTTCCCACGACCGTCACCTGCTGCGCGTCAGCACCGACGAGCTACTGATGGTGCATGGCGGACAGGTGCGGGAATTTGCAGGCAGCCTGGACGACTACCCGGCTTGGCTGGCGGCCCAAAACAGCATGACGGGGGGCAACGAAACAAAAGCCGGCATCAACCGGAAACAGCAGAAACGCGAATCCGCCACCCGCAGGCAAACCCTTCAGCCCCTGAAAAACAAAGTGGCTACCGCCGAGAAGAAGCTGGAACAGCTGCATTTTCAGCAACAACAGCTTGAAACACAGCTCGCCGATACCAGCCTGTACGAACCATCTAACAAGAACCAATTGAAACAACTACTGGCAGAGAAAGCCCGGACAGACCAACAGTGCGAGGAACAGGAAACACAATGGCTGGAGGCATCGGAAGCCCTGGAAACCGCACTAAAACAAGCAAACCCCACCTCACCCTGAGATTTTCCTCCGCTGGACATGACTTGAAGCAAGGAAAAACCCAGGCAAGAGAATAAAATGTCTTAAGTTATTGTTTTTTGGAAAAGAAAAACGAGACACAGCAAGGCATAACAAGGCGCCAGGTATATAGTCCCCACTCCAATGCAGAAACCCAGCATAAATACCATAACCGTCAAAAACCTCGTCAACTTCCTGTTGATCCTGGCGGTGATCCTGCTTGCAGTTACCGCCTTGAACTTTCGCAGCCTTTCCCAGCATGCCATAAAAAACCAGGCACTGGCCCATGCCGAGCTGGTTCGGGCCGGTCTCACGGCTCATATGAAAGCCGACATCATGGACAAGCGGGACTACTATTTGGATGAAATAAAAAGCCTTCACCAAATCAATAAACTGCGCGTCATTCGTAGCCAAGAAGTGGTCAAGCAGTTTGGCCAGGGCAGGAGCGATGAAAGTCTCACCGACGACTTCACAAAAAAAGTGCTGGAAACCGGGCAGCAGCTTTTTGAAAGCAAGGAATGGAGCTTCCTCCCCACCATGCGAGCCATCATCCCCTATATTGCCAGCAGCAAGGGGGTGCTGAACTGCCTCGGCTGCCACAAGGTCGCCGAGGGCACGGTGCTTGGCGTGGTGGATATCGAGTTGGATATATCCGGATACCGTAACCATTCCGTCTATGTATTGGCGGTCATGGCGCTGTTGTCCATGCTGTTTCTGGTACTGATCATTCTCAATACCCGCCGCACCATCAACAACCATGTGCAGACACCCCTGGAAACCCTCATCAACCACGCCATGGAAGCCTATCAGAAACATACACCAGTGAGTCCGGAACAGTTCAAGACCAGGGAATTCGCCAACGTCGCCCAGGAAATCAACTTGTTCACTTCCGACATCATCGCCCACCAGGAAATGCTCAAGGAAAAAAACCGGGAGCTGATCGCTCTAAATGATGAAATCGAGAGCACCCTGCGCGAAACCATCTATACCATGGGCGTCATCGAGGAACAGCGTTCAAAGGAAACCAACAACCATACCCGGCGGGTCATGCTTTTCAGCCAGCTCATGGCGCAAAAGGCAGGGCTTGCCGAAAGCGATATCGACCTGCTGACCGCGGCCTCGCCCCTGCACGATATCGGAAAACTCGGGATTCCGGACAAGATCCTGCTCAAACCGGGCCGGTTTACCGAAGAAGAGCATCTGCAAATGCAAAACCACACCAACATCGGCTTTTCCATGCTGAAGCATTCCAGGCGGGAAGTACTGAAAGCAGCCGGAATAATTGCATTGCAACATCACGAAGCCTGGGATGGATTCGGGTACCCCCAGGGACTCAAAGGAGAGGAAATCCATATCTACAGCCGCATCGTTGCACTGGCCGACGTTTTTGATGCACTCCATACGAAGCGGATCTACAAGGAGGCGTGGGAACTCGACAAGGTAGTGGCCTGGATCAGGGAACAGCGGGGCAAACGCTTTGACCCGGCACTGGTCGATCTTTTTATGGACAATCTGGACGAATTTTCCGCGATCGGTGATCACGACGAGAACGGCATCCCTGAGCCGGATGCATTTCACACCGATTCACAAGAAAACAGCAGAACGAAGCCTGAGCAGTGACTATCCCGATGAGAAATGCGGGCTATGGCTGTTTACAGCTTTCCAGCAATGTACGAATGCCGTCCAACCCCAGCTCCCGCAACAAGGCGACATTTCGTTGGGGAATCGACTCAGGATCAGGCCAGCTTTCCAGGGCTGCAGCCAACCCATCCTGGCGAATCAAATGAAACATGGGATACGGTGAACGATTGGTATAGTTGGCGGGATCATCCGTTTCCATTCCTTCAAAACAATAATCCGGGTGAAAACTGGCCAGTTGCAGCATGTCCTCCAGGCCTGCCTCTTCCAGTGCTGCCTGGGCGTCTTCAAGCACATCCAGGTAGCTGTCAAAATCTCTCAACCCCTGGGGCACGATGAACAACCCCGTTTCCGCCTCTTCCGGCGGCAGTTGGGCAAAATCTGCCAGCTCCCGGATCAGGGCGGCATACACGGCATCGTCTTCCATGGCGTCACACAGCTGATAACGAATGCTTCCCGCCTCGAAGGGCACCCGGGCAAAGGGGCAGAGATTCAGGCCAATCACCACCTTTTTTACCCAACAACGGGTTTGCGCAATGGCATCCGTCATTCCAGAATCTCCACTGGCAATCCTGTTTGCAGCCGGCCCGGGGCGTCATGGATGAGGTTTTGGCCGAAATAGACATTGTTTCCCTGCTTCCGGTAGCTTGCAAGGGTTTTCAGGGGTTCCTTGCCCGTGCGCCGCCCGGTTTCGGGATCTACCGTGGGAATGGCGCAACGCGAACAGGGCTTGACCACGCGGAATTCCAGATCACCAATGCGAATGCGTTTCCAGCCATCTTCCGCATAGGCTGCACAACCCTCGATCACCAGGTTGGGGCGGAAACGCTCCATGGGCAAAGATCGCCCCATGCGCCGGTTCAAATCCTCCAGGGAGGCCCGGGAAATCAACAGAAAGGGGAAACCATCGGCGAAGCCCACCTGATCTTCACTTTGCGCATACTCCTGATCCACCCGGCGAACCTGCTCCTGGGGCAAATACACCAGGCGGCAGGGAGTATCCAGAAATTTGCTCAACCACCGATCCGCCGTCCGGCTCATCACCCTGGCGGCGCACAGATCGCGCCAGATCTGCACCTGCAATTCTTCTTCAGAATCCGCCTGCAGCTGCAAATCCTGCATACCGGGCGCACCAAGAACCAAACCGGATTCCTCTATGCGGGGGCGCACCAGCGCCATGCGTGGCAGCTCCCGCTGGGTCAGAAAGCGGCCTTCTTCATCCACCAGCATCCAGTGGCGGTCATAAAGCAGACCCCGAACATCCACTTCCATGCTGGCCAGGCGCTCCCCGCGAAAAGATTTCACCGGATAACGATACAAGCCACTGAGAACAATACTCAAAAGCCGATCCCTATACCGATGCCGCGATAACCGCCACTGCCAAAGCCTATACCCAGGTTGACCTTGGGTTCGTCACGGCTCTCATAGGAGCGGGAACCCGGCCAGCGCCGGATTTCTCCCACCTGCAGGGCGGGAAAACGGTAATCCGCCGCCCCCACCTTGCCATCTATGTAGCCGAGCAAAGTTCCAGTCACCGTAACCAGTTGTCCATGGGGATACTCGGCGGGCTCGAGAAAACCGGAATACTCTGCAATGAACCGCCCTTGTGTATCGCCATGGACATCCGGCTTCCCCTTCGCGCTCAGGGCGTAGGCCATCACTTCCACCAGGGTGCGATCCTTCAAATTCTTTACCGACAAGACCTTGCCGCCCCAGGTAAAGGTTTTTCCCTTGACGCTGCTGTCGGCACTAAGGGAAAGAGCCGCTGGCGTTATGCCGGAAGATTGCACCCCACCCTTGCCGGCGCAGCCAGCCAGCAAAAGCAAGGACAGGGAAAAAACCAGGAGGCGCATACTCACCACCAGTACGGATAGTCGGGATAACCCCACCAGGGATACCCGCCCGGATAACGTCTCCATCCATAATAGGGCGGATAGGCATAGTAGGGATAGTGATCACGAAGCTTCTTTTTCGGCCAGCGGTGGACATCATTTACATTCACCACAGGATAAGAATAGGGATATTCCCCGACATTCTGCACTTCCACACCCGAGAGAATCCCACTCACCGTGATGCGCTGGCCCTGAGGAAACTCTGACGGCTCCCGAAAACCGGGGAAACGGGCGATAAAGCGCGCATCCACCGGACTGTTTTTCACCGGCTCGCCATCCTTCTTCAGCTCCCGCCCCAATACCAGCACATCGGTATGTTGCTCGGCATTGGCGACTTCAAGCACCTCGCCCCCCCAGCGAACCTGCTTTCCGCTATAGGCATCGGGTGTTTGCTGCACCTGCCGGGCAAAGATGGTTTCCGCTGGCGCTTCGGCAATCGTCCGGGGAAGATTGGAAGCACAACCCGCCAGCCACAGGGAAATCACGCTAATATACAGAACCTTCTTCATACTATGAATATTAGCGCAAATGAATAAAGCCTGCTGGGTCTATAAAAGTAGCAAGAAAGACGAGATGTATCTGTATCTGGCCAAAGAGGACGATTTTTCCGAGGTGCCGGAATTGCTCATGGCGAGGTTCGGCCAGCCGAGCCTGGTGATGCAGCTGGAGTTGCACAAAACGCGGCCACTGGCCCGGGTGGAGGCGGCCAAAGTGCTGCAGCAGCTAAAAGAAGAAGGCTATTATCTGCAAATGCCACCAAACCTTCGGCCTGACATTTATCATGGCAACGAAGACTGAAATGGACATACACTGGCCGCAGTTTCGGATTCACACAGACAGGCCATGTGCATCGCCTTTCCCAAAACCACAGACGACGACATCCCTCAGGAACCCGGCTGGAAATCCATACTCCTGTTGATCCCCCGGCTGCTGGGACTGACATGGGTAGCGGTCAGAATAATGGTGATCGCCGTGAAGAACCGGCTTGACGACAGGCGCGAGCCAACCGCCTGATCAGTTCTGCTCGCGGCGCGCCTTTTTCCTTTCATGCTCCTTGAGAAACTTTTTGCGCAGGCGAATGGCGCTGGGAGTGATTTCCACCAGTTCGTCATCTTCGATAAATTCCAGCGCCTGCTCCAGAGAGAAAACCACGGGTGGGGTCAGAATCAGTGATTCATCTTTTCCCGAAGCACGCACGTTGGTCAGCTGCTTGCCTTTGGTGGGATTGACCGTCAGATCATTGTCCCGGGAATGCAGGCCGATGACCTGCCCCTCATACACATCCTGGGCGTGTTCCACGAACAGCTTTCCCCGCTCCTGCAAATTAAACAGGGCATAGGCCAGGGCTTTGCCCATGCTGTTGGAAATCAGCACGCCATTGCTGCGCGGCGCGATGCCGCCCTGCTGGGCCGGGCCATAGTGATCGAAAACATGGTACATAAGACCCGTGCCGGAAGTACTGGTCATGAACTCTGTCTGAAACCCGATCAATCCGCGGGAAGGAATAATATAGTCCAGGCGTACGCGGCCTTTGCCATCCGGGGTCATGTCCTTGAGTTGCCCCTTGCGGGTGCCCAATGCCTCCATCATGGCGCCCTGGTGCTGTTCCTCCACATCCACGGTCAGCTGCTCATAGGGCTCACAGACTTCACCGTCGATTTCGCGGAAAATAACCTCCGGGCGGGAAACCGCCAGCTCGAAACCTTCGCGGCGCATATTCTCCAGCAAAATGGAAAGATGCAGCTCACCACGACCGGAAACCTTGAATTTCTCCGGATCCGTACCCTCTTCCACCCGCAAGGCTACGTTAGCGATCAGCTCGCGCTCCAGGCGCTCCTTGAGCTGCCGGGAAGTCAGGTACTTTCCTTCCTTGCCCGCAAAAGGTGAGGTATTGACCTGAAAGGTCATAGATACCGTGGGCTCATCCACGGTCAGCAAAGGCAAGGCTTCGACATGTTCGGGATCGCACAGGGTATCCGACACATTGGGCGCCTCGATACCAGTGATGGCGATGATATCACCGGCGCCTGCCTCCTGTACTTCATGGCGTTGCAAACCCATATAACCATAAACCAGCCCGATCCTGGCCTTGTGTTGCTCGCCATCGTATTTGCGCACCACGACCTGCTGATTGGGCCGCACCCTCCCCCGGGTAATTCTGCCAACAGCAATCGCTCCTACATAGCTGCTGTAGTCCAGATTGGAAACCTGCATCTGGAAGGGGCCGTCAGGATCAACATCCGGCGCGGGGCAATTGTCGACAATGGCCTGGAACAGGGGTGTCATATCGCCCTCACGCGCATCGCTGTCACCGGAAGCATAGCCATTGATGGCCGAGGCGTAGATGACGGGAAAGTCTAACTGTTCATCGGTCGCACCCAGGCGGTCGAACAGATCGAACACCTGGTCGATGGCCCAGTCCGGACGAGCGCCATCGCGGTCGATCTTGTTCACCACCACAATCGGGCGCAGACCGTGCTCGAAGGCCTTCTGGGTAACAAAGCGCGTCTGTGGCATGGGGCCTTCCACGGCATCCACCAGCAGCAGCACCGAATCCACCATGGACAGCACCCGCTCTACCTCGCCGCCAAAGTCTGCATGGCCGGGGGTATCTACGATATTGATGCGGTAGTCATTCCAGTTGATCGCCGTGTTCTTGGACAGGATGGTAATGCCCCGTTCCTTTTCCAGGTCGTTGGAATCCATGACCCGCTCCACTTCACCGAAGCGCTCGCCAAGCGTACCGGACTGTTTCAGCAGCTCATCAACAAGGGTGGTTTTGCCATGGTCAACATGGGCGATGATAGCGATATTGCGAAGATTGGTAGTCACAGTTTGCAGGCCGGATACGGGAAAGGGGGCGGATTATACCCCGAATCCCGGATCGCTTCCCAAAAAAACAGGGGGCGAACAGCCCCCTGCGTAAGGAAGGACACGGCTGCGCTAAATCGGACAAACCGCAGGCGAGTTTACACTGACGTTCAAGGAGCCACCGCTCGCTACACTGAACCCGGGAAAGAGCTGCACAACGCCACCAGTGGAAGTCTCCAGACCCAGCACTCCACCGTCAGCCACGGCAAAGCTGCCACCGGCAAAAACAGCCTTTCGCGCCTGGTAAGTTGCGGCAGAGGCCACCGAACCCTCATCCAGCATCCAGTAATCCTTGCATGAACCCAAGGGTGGCGGCTGATAGTCGAAGCAGACCATCAGGCCGTTTTGCAGTCCTGCGGGGCTGGCGGTATTCAAATATGCCATTGCACTCTCTCCGCCGGGAGCCTCTATCCCCAAGGTGGCCAGGGCAGGAAGCGCTGCCGGATCCAGATTGTCAAAAGCCAGGATGATTTCAGGGTTCCCTGGATCATTGTTCACTGTGCTGTTGACGACAATCTGGAAATCCCCCAGGGGAACACCACTGTCCCACACTTCCGGGCCATCGTACTCGATAACAGAAACATCCGGGCCGGCCGTGGCCAGGCTTACACCTCTTTTCTGCCCGCTCACTGTTCCGTCGTCATAAATGATTTCCAGATCACTCCAAAGCATGGCCACCAGATTGTTTGGCAGGGCGGTGTCCGGAATGGCCTGGGGAGTCCAGGGCGCACCACCATAATTGCTGTCCCCGTCAAACATCACAAAACCGTCATCAGAGAACGATATTCCGGAATACTCCACTCCATAAAAACTCACGGGATTCTGGCCAGTAAAAGCCGTCCAGAGCTTGGTGTCCCCGGCAATCGAAGATATCGGGGAAATGCCAAACCCTTCCAGATCGGCATAGCCTCCAAATCCGGTGTCACAGGTGGGGTCATTTGCGCTGGTAGTGACCAAATAGCTGCCGCTTGGCTCAGACGGCGGGCGAAAAGACAAGGCCACGGGGAACGTCTGTATAGCGCCTGCAGAAGGCGTAAGCGTAATCTGGCCAAACTCCCAGTCCGGCGTCGGTAGCAGTACTGCCTGCGCCGTCACCACGACATCCTGGGTGGCGCCAGGCATGATACTGAAGCTCGATGGAGATACGCTCAGCTTCCAGCCTGGCGGGTTGGTCACGGAAACATTCCAGTCAACCGTCACTGCTGCCACGCTGGTCAAGGTACGGGTCCAGCTGCAGCCACCTGCACAAACACCGTTGCCAAAGCTGGCCAGGTTCAGCTGTTCCGGATTACCATCACCAGCCGGATTCGCTCCGATATAGTCTGCTTCTGTCTCGTCCAGCACCAGGCCAATGGTATTGGCGGCAACAGCACCCAGATCCACCACACCACCTCCCAGATCAAAGGGGTCTGCCGGTGTTACGCCATCTTCTTTCCGCACCCCGGCGATTACACCGGTACTCATCAGTGCTGATTGCATTTCCGCAGGGGACCAGTCGGGATACAAGCCCTTGAGCAAAGCACCGGCGCCGGCCACATGGGGACTGGCCATGGAAGTGCCGCTGATAAAGCCCCATTCGGCCGGGGAAGGATCATCCACACCTGTTGCTGCAAGAATGTTTACACCAGGCGCAGCCACATCCGGCTTGATGATCCCTTTCAACGCACGGTTGGCGCCCCGGGAGCTGAAACCGGCCATAATGTCCGCTGCCGCAATCTTGCTGATTTTCGTTGTTCCTGCAATGCTCGCCGTTTGACCGGCTCCCGAATCCAGCCAGGTACGCAGCAGATCTGCATTGGAAACCCCAAGATGAACCGCGGGAATGCTGTGTTCATCGGCATTCACCGATTCCCCCTGGTCTGCCGTGTTCGCCAATACAAATCCACCCGCGCCGCCTGCCGCAACATTGGCGCTTTTTTCCACCCGGGCATTGGTTCCCCGGTCGCAAACGACGATTTCGTTATTGGTCCAGGTATTGGCGGGATAGGGATCCAGACAAAGAGGATCATTGGGAGGGAAATCTTTTGCATGCACGACTGGCGCAGGACCATATCCGGCGGTTATGCTTTGCCCCGCCAGTTTGGCGGGAGGCTCGAACCCGCCCCCTGACATGGAAACCAGCGCATTCTCAAAAACCCTGTCATGGGTAGAGGCTCCAACAGCAGTCAGCCAGGGAGCGTCAGCCGGCGAACCCACGGTACTTGCACCGGGGCCGGCGTTTCCGGCAGAGGTGGCGACAAAAATTCCCGCAGCACGGGCATTACGAAAGCCTACACTATCAAAATCATTCCAAACATCAGAAGGCATGGGGGAGCCGATGGAATAATTGATCACGTCAACCCCATCCGCAATTGCATCGTCGATTGCGGCAGTCAGCCCGGCAAGACTACAACATGCCGCGTAAGCAATGATGTTGGCATGAGGGGCGACCCCCGAAATAGTGGCGGAAACGCTGACAGTCGGGGCATCCACACTGATGTCGATATGATTGCCTGCAGCGGTACTGGCGGTATGGGATCCATGACTATCATAGTCCCTGGGATCAGCGCCATTGGCATCGCCATCGTAGCCACGCGCGCCAATGAGTTTGTCATTGCAAGAAAAGGTCGCGTCATAACTGGCGTCAGCAGGATCACACACGCCGACATAGTTGCCGGCTCCCCGGGGGTTGTCGTGATCATAGCCGTCTCCTCCAACATCGGCAAAGGAGGGATTGGAGGGGTTGATGCCGGTATCGATGACGCCAACGACAATGCCCTCGCCCTGGTTGGCGGGAAAAGCCGAACCATTCCAGACATCAGGCGCGCCGATCCATGCAGGACCGGCATCGGTATGCAGCTCACGCTGCACATCGCGCTGTACATAGGCCACTTCGGGCAGGCTTTTGATCTTTTCCGCCTCCGCAGGAGTCAACCGCATGGCTATGCCGTTGTTCCCATAGAAATACTCATGGACAACATCCACATCACGACCGGCAACCTGGTTGATAGCGTTTCTGGCAGCCTGATGGCGCCTCGCCAGATAGGATTTGTAAGCAACGGCTTCGGCAGACTGCGCGTCCAATTTTGACGTGCCAGCCACTTCCGGGCTGGTGGCTCTGAGCCCCTGGACACCCCCGCGATAACTTGCAATAGCAGCATCGGTGAGGCGCACCAGATACACGGCCTTTTCATACGCCTGCAAAGAACCGGGCTTCACCGCCAGCGAGGGACTTTTGACCTCCCTGATGTCCTGCACGCCTACACCTTGAAAGCCAGCGGCAAACACCGATCCGGAACACAAAGCAAGCCCCAGAATCACACTGCCCGACCGAAAAAACCTGTTACTCCAAACCGTAGCATCCATAACCAAATACCCCTTGTGGTTTTTATTCAGATCGTAGACTAACGCAATGGATACCCGGCATGCAAATCAGAAAAATGCGCGGCAGGCAATCGGGCTGCCCAGACGGCTGCACAGCCTCAGGCAATACAAGAATGAGAAAATGAAAACTTGGGAAGAAGCTAGTGTGCTGCGTCGGAATTAAAGGCTCTTTCAGTGAGCCATAATGCGGCCAGATGCAAGGCGTACTCGCACAGGAAGGGCCACCCCCTTTCAAGCGAGCACAACACCGCAGATGGCCGCATTATGGCTCACCCGAAGGGAGTCCCCCAAAAGTGCCAGGACGGTGTTGGGGTACTTGCCAAGGGAGCAACCATTGCCTGCGCACCCCGCCTTGTCCTGGCACTTTTGGGGGGCTCTGATAGATCCTTTAATTCCGACGCAGTACACTAGTTCGAGGAACCGTTTGAAGAAGCGCACTTTCGGGTACGCTACAGCTATTCAACGACTTAAACCACATAACCTCCAAAACAGGTTCTGAAAAGAAGCAATGCCATTGTACTGTAACAATTCTGTAACAATATCCACAGTTTCTGTGGATAACTTTGTGCATAAACTTTGGGAAGAACAGGTAAATGCCGTAAACAATGGCACGAAGATTACATTGTACAAATTTTGTACGATTTATTTATTGTTTAGTATCATGCGGTTAGCGAAAATACGGGATTGTGGGAAAATACATGAAAAAAAAGGGAATCCGCTCCGCCCTCTTTTCTCCAGTGTGAATAAGATATTGCGAGAATACCCTATTTCGCTGCTGAAACTGCTTTGGAACCACTGCAATCCCAAGCAAAGGTACAATCCAGTTCTGACAATACGGTTACCAGACCGGTTTCGCCATCGGCCAAAATCATGGAGATGGGGGTTCTGCCCCCAAAACGCCTTTGTCCCTGATGAACCCAGCGACCAGACATCTTCGGGTTCATGGGATAAGCGGTACGCAGGGCATCTGCGATATGCAGCAGGTACTGGGAGCGACGCAGCACATCCGGATGATTGGGAAACATGGCCTTGCCATCACGAAAAGCGGCAAAATTGCGCGTTTTCACCGTATCCGGCATGGCGAGAATCTGATGCATGGTTTTGTTGTCCAGTTTCCATTGGTCCAGCAGATGCATAACCGCACGGGTGATGTCTACCATTGCCTGCCGCTGTTTGTCATCACTCATCTGTCCTGCTCCACAAAGGATTGTCTCTAATAACTCAGCATTTTACTTGGTTATTGGCCGAATTACCAGTAACAGGGGAAAACCTACTATTGGAAAAGGCGTCGCCACCAGCGCCGCCGGTTGTTGGGCAAGGGGCGATCCGCCTGCAAATCCACTGGCGCCGTCCGGCTCAACACCCAGCCAGGTAGTGGAGGATTTTCACTGAAACCACAGCTTACACCCAGGTTATTGGGATCATAAATCTTCACCATGGATGGGTTTTGCAAGTCATCGGCATAAACGATACCGCAATAGTCTTCATCATGCTCCCGGCGCAGAAGCTGATCCAGCTCTTCGAGAAAAACCCTGAATTCCTCTGCAGATACCACCGCGGTCGGCACCGGCTCCCCCACGGCGTATACGAACCAGCCTTCTGGAGATTCCCGCAAACGCTGCCACAACGCATCCAGGTGGTGCCAGCGCAAGGCAGAGGTAAAGCTTCCGCGAAAAGCCTGCAGATAATCGCTGTGTGCTTGCTCTTGCATGGGTATAATTCCTGTTTCTGCCTGTAATCGTTATCGCTATGACCGCCTTGTACCAGTCTGACCTTTCCGGCCTCGAACTCCTGAATCGCGGCAAGGTTCGTGACATCTACGCTATTGACGACCAGACCATGCTCATCGTCACCACCGACCGGCTTTCTGCATTCGATGTCATCCTTCCCCAGCCCATTCCCGGCAAGGGAGAGGTATTGACCCGGGTATCTAGCTTCTGGTTCCGGCGCATGACCGGCATTGTTCCCAATCATCTCACAGACATCCCCCTGGAAAACGTGGTGAAAAATGCGGATGAAAGAGCCATTCTCGGGGATCGCGCCGTTGTGGTACGGCGCCTCAAACCTCTTCCGGTGGAAGCTATCGTGCGTGGCTACATCATTGGCTCGGGGTGGAAAGATTATCAGAGAACCGGCAAAATCTGTGGCATTGAACTGCCGGAAAAACTACGGTTGGCCGACAAGCTGCCAGAACCGATCTACACGCCCTCCACCAAGGCGGAGCTGGGCGCCCACGATGAAAACGTGGATTTTCAGCATACCATTGATCTCCTGGGCAGGACTTTGGCGGAGCAGATTCGTGACATCAGCCTGCAAATCTACACTGAAGCGGCCGCCTACGCCCTGGACAAGGGCATCATCATCGCCGACACCAAGTTCGAGTTTGGCCTGGATGAAGAGGGCCATCTGCACATCATCGACGAGGCACTGACCCCGGATTCCTCGCGGTTCTGGCCTGCCGACCAATACCACCCCGGCATCAGCCCACCCAGTTTCGACAAGCAATTCGTGCGTGATTACCTGGAAACCCTGGATTGGGACAAAACCCCGCCCGGCCCGAAACTCCCCCGGGAAATCATTGAAAAAACAGCGGAAAAATATCGCGAGGCCGAGCAGTGCCTCACCGGAAGATGAACGCAAAGCAGCCGCGCATCACCCTCTACAGCACCCCCGGCTGCCACCATTGCAGGCAGTTGAAACAGTGGTTGCAACAACACCAGGTTCGCTTCATGGAAATGGACATACAACGTAGCGGCCGCGCCTTTAAGGACTTCCAGCGCCACGGCGGCCGGAGCGTACCCCTGCTGCTGGTTGGCGAAGAAAAAATCCAAGGCTTCGACCCCAAAACCCTGCCCGCCCGGCTGCACAGGGTCGGCGTGGACTATTCATGAATCATCCCTATGAGCGCCTGTCCCCTGATTTGATCCTGGACGCCATCGAAGACGTGGGCTTCGAGGTGAACGGCAGCTTGCTGCCCCTGAACAGCTATGAGAACCGGGTGCTGCAGATCGGTCTGGAAGAGCAGACGCCGATCATCGCCAAATTCTACCGCCCCAATCGCTGGTCCGATGCCGCCATCCTGGAGGATCACCACTTCAGCCTGGAACTGGCAGAACAGGAAATTCCCGTGGTGGCACCCCTGCTGGATGAACAGCAGCAAAGCCTGTTCGAATACCAGGGCTTCCGCTTCGCCCTCTATCCCCGCCAGGGTGGACGCAGCCCCAATTTGGAAAACCCGGATCATCTGGAATGGATCGGGCGTTTTCTGGGGCGCATCCACGCAGTAGGGGCAAGCCAGCCTTTCCAGCACCGGGAAACCCTGAGCGTGGACGCCCTGGGCTGGCAATCTCTCACCTGGCTGCGCGAATCCGGGATGCTGCCCCCGGAAATCACCAGCACTTATCTGGCGCTATGCGAGAACCTGCTGTCACAGATCGATGACATCTTCACCACCCACGGCTTTCAGCAGCTGCGGCTGCACGGTGACTGCCACCCCGGCAATATACTCTGGACAGATCAAGGGCCGCATTTTGTGGACATGGACGATTGCCGCACCGGCCCGGCAATTCAGGATTTCTGGATGCTGCTTTCCGGCGACCGCCAGGAAATGACCCTGCAGCTCAGCGAGCTCATCGAAGGCTACCGCCTGTTCCACGATTTCGATACCCGGGAGCTGGTGTTGATCGAACCCCTGCGCAGCCTGCGCCTGATCCACTACAGCGCCTGGCTGGCCCGTCGCTGGGACGACCCCGCATTCCCCAGGGCCTTCCCCTGGTTCAACACCGGAGCCTACTGGCAGGAACAGCTGGGCATACTGCAACAACAACAGGAACTCCTCAGCCAGCCTGCCCTCACACTGTTCTGATACCAAACTGTCTGCTTTATTAAGGCTCACAAAAAAGGCGCCGAAGCGCCTTTTTGTGTCATTGCCCGGTATACATCAGCTGACGTTTGGATCCAACGAACCAGACTCGTAACGCTTGTACATCTCCTCCAGGGAAACAGGCTTGATCTTGGAAGCATGCCCGGCGCAACCGAAGGCTTCATAACGGGCCTTGCAGATGTCCTTCATGGCTTCGGTGGAAGCCTTGAGAAACTTGCGCGGGTCGAAGTTGGAAGGATTCTCATGCAGATGACGGCGCACCGCACCGGTAGAGGCCATGCGCAAATCGGTATCGATATTGACCTTGCGCACGCCGTTCTTGATGCCTTCGACGATTTCTTCCACGGGCACGCCATAGGTCTCGCCCATATCGCCGCCAAATTCGTTGATGATCTTCAGCCACTCCTGGGGCACGGAAGAGGAACCGTGCATGACCAGATGGGTGTTGGGCAACCGCTCATGAATTTCACGGATGCGGTCGATGCGCAGCACTTCGCCGGTGGGTGGCTTGGTGAACTTGTAGGCGCCATGAGAGGTGCCAATGGCGATGGCCAGGGCGTCCACGCCGGTCTTTTTCACGAAATCTGCGGCTTCGTTGGGATCGGTGAGCAGCTGCTCCACGTCCAGCTTGTCATCAGAACCATGGCCATCTTCCTCGCCCATCATGCCGGTTTCCAGGGAACCCAGGCAGCCCAGCTCACCTTCCACGGATACGCCGCCGGCGTGCGCCATGTCCACCACGGTTTTGGTGGTGTTGACGTTGTATTCGAAACTGGAAGGGGTTTTCATGTCCGCCATCAGGGAGCCGTCCATCATTACTGAGCTGAACCCAGACTGGATGGAACGCAGGCACACAGCAGGCTCGGAACCATGATCCTGATGCATGACGATGGGAATGTGCGGGTACATTTCGATAGCCGCCGTAATCAGGTGGCGCAGGAAAGGTTCACCCGCATAGGAACGGGCGCCGGCAGAACCCTGCATGATAACGGGGCTGTCCAGTTCATCGGCAGCCTGCATGATGGCATGCACCTGCTCCATGTTGTTGACGTTGAATGCAGGCATGCCGAAGTCGTTTTCAGCAGCATAGTCCAGTAGTTGACGCATGGAAATAAGAGCCATGATTCTCTCCTTTTCGGGTTATTTTAAACTTGGGATTCAGTCGCTTTCGGGAATATACAGATCCCCGACGCGTACAATTTTCATTACATTGGTGCCGCCTTCCTTACCGGAAAGGTCGCCTTTGGTGATGATCACCAGGTCACCATCACGCACCGCGCCACGGCGGCGCAATTCCTCGATCACTTCCACATTGGCCATTTGGGAGTTGTAGCCGGTGACATCGAAGCTTACCGGATATACGCCCCGATAAAGCGTCACTTTACGGCGCGTGGCCACATGGGGGGTCAAGGCGTAGATAGGAATGCCGGAAGAAATCCGTGACATCCATTTGGCCGTGGAACCGGATTCCGTAAGGGAGGCAATCGCCTTCACGCCCAGGTGGTTGGCTGTGTACATGGATGCCATGGCAATGGATTCATCGATACGCCCGAATACACTATGCAGACGGTGATCGGACATGCGGGTGGCTGCCTGTTTCTCGGCCTCGGTACAAACCCGCACCATGGCTTCCACCGCCTTTGCAGGATACTTGCCGGCTGCCGTCTCGGCGGACAGCATGACCGCATCAGTGCCATCGATGACCGCGTTAGCCACATCGAAAACTTCTGCCCGCGTGGGAATGGGGCTTTCGATCATGGACTGCATCATCTGCGTCGCGGTAATCACCACGCAGTTCAGGGAACGCGCCTTGCTGATGAGCATCTTCTGCACGGCGGGCAGCTCGGCATCACCGATTTCCACGCCCAAATCACCCCGCGCCACCATGATGGAATCGGAAGCGTCGATGATATCCTCGATGGCGTCCAGGGCTTCCGCCCGCTCTATCTTGGAAATGATGCCACCCTTGCCACCGGCTTCCGTCAGGAGCCTGCGCGCCACATGGACATCATCCGCCGTGCGCACGAAAGACACGGCGATATAATCCGCCTCGATACTGGCGGCGAACTTGATGTCCTCCTTGTCCTTCTTCGTCAGCGCAGGTGCGGACAGGCCGCCCCCCTGTTTGTTGATGCCTTTCTTGTCGGAAAGCGGGCCACCCACGGTAACCTTGCAGCGCACTTCGGCATCAATAACCTCGTCCACCCAGAGCACGATCTGGCCATCGTCCAGCAACAGGGTATCTCCCCGGGAAACCTCTTCCGGCAATGCCTTGTAGGTAACGCTGACCCGCTCCAGGTTACCGCCTTTCTTGCCCAGCGCCGTGTCCAGAATAAAGCGGTCGCCCTCTTCAAGGCGTATCGGACCGTCCTTGAAAGAACCGATACGAATCTTCGGCCCCTGCAAGTCCACCAGCACACCCACCTGCCTGCCAGAGGCCCGGCAGCGGTTACGGATGCGTTCTGCTCTTTCCGCATGTTCCGCGTGGGTGCCATGCGACAGATTCAGACGCACCACGTCCACACCAGCGGCAATTACCTCGTCCAGCACCTTGGGATCATCCGTGGCGGGTCCCAGCGTGGCTACAATTTTTGTACGTCTTGGCATAAATACTCTCAGTCAATACAGCATCGGCCACAGCACTGTGCAGCCGATAAGGATAAATCAGGATTTGGCACGCTCTTCCAGCATGGCAACCGCAGGCAGCTTCTTTCCTTCCAGAAACTCGAGAAACGCACCACCACCTGTAGAGATATAGGATACACGATCTGCAATACCATATTTATCTACCGCAGCCAGTGTGTCTCCACCACCGGCAATAGAAAATGCGCTGGATTCGGCAATCGCCAGACCCAGAACTCTGGTTCCTTCACCGAACTGGTCAAATTCAAACACGCCAACCGGGCCATTCCAGACAATAGTGCCGGCAACTTTCATGATTTCGCCGAACCTGGCGGCAGTTTCCGGGCCAATATCGAAAATCATGTCGTCATCTTCGACTTCATCCACTTTCTTCACTGTCGCCTCCGCATCTTCAGAGAACTCCTTGCCGACCACCACATCTGTGGGAACAGGAATTTCACCACCCTTTGCTCTGGCAGCCTCCATCAAGCGTTTGGCCTCTTCGACCAGATCAGCTTCATACAATGATTTTCCTACGTTGTAGCCAGCTGCCGCGATAAAGGTGTTGGCGATGCCGCCACCGGGAATCAGCTGATCCACCACCTTGGAGAGGCTTTCCAGCACAGTAAGCTTGGTGGACACCTTGGAGCCGCCGACGATGGCCGCCATGGGGCGCTTGGGATTGTCCAGCGCTTTGCCCAGTGCTTCCAGCTCCCCCGCCAGCAACGGTCCGGCGCATGCCATCGGCGCATAGACGCCAGCGCCATGAGTGGACGCCTGGGCACGGTGGGCGGTGCCAAAGGCATCCATCACATACACATCGCACAAGGATGCATATTTTTTCGCCAGCGCTTCATCATTGGCTTTTTCGCCCTTGTTAAAACGCACGTTCTCCAGCAAGACCACCTGGCCGTTGTCCAGCATCGGCGCGTTTTCCAGATAATCCGTTACCAGCCGCACTTCCTGTCCCAGGGCGTCACTCAGGTAGTCCGCCACCGGCTTGAGGGAAAACTCCGCCGTGGGCTCGCCTTCCGTAGGCCGGCCAAGGTGCGACATGAGCATGACTTTGGCGCCCTGCTCGATACAACGCTGGATGGTGGGAATGGAGGCGCGGATACGCTTGTCGGAAGCGACCTTGCCGTCTTTAATCGGAACATTGAGATCCTGGCGGATAAGCACACGCTTACCGGCCAGATCGAGATCGGTCATCTTGATCACAGACATGCTGACATCTCCTGCTGGAATGTTGAATTTCAGAATATTTTGCAAAACCCCAAGGTTTTGCAAAACAGACTGGCATGCGCCACAACGGCCATCCCCGGCCTCTCGCGGCATACCCCCCTACATGGGCATAAAAACACAGGGTGGAAACCATTCCACCCTGCGAATACTGCCTAGTTATTGGCGATGTGCTCCACGAAGCGCATCATGTTGCAGGTATAACCATATTCGTTGTCATACCAGGAAACCACTTTGACAAAAGTGCCATCCAGCGCAATGCCCGCGCCAACATCAAAGATAGAGGAAGCACTGTAACCACGGAAATCGGTGGAAACCACCATGTCTTCGGTGTAAGCCAGGGTGCCTTTCATGGAACCTTCAGAAGCGGCTTTCATGGCCACACAGATATCCTCGTAAGAGGCTTCCTTGTCCAGCTCTACAGTCAGATCCACAACAGAAACATCAGAGGTAGGCACGCGGAAAGCCATGCCGGTGAGTTTGCCGTTCAGCTCCGGCAGAACCACGCCTACAGCTTTGGCTGCACCAGTGGAGGATGGAATGATATTTTCCAGAATACCGCGGCCACCGCGCCAGTCTTTCTGAGAGGGGCCATCAACAGTTTTCTGGGTGGCAGTCGCGGCATGAACCGTGGTCATCAGGCCACGCTTCAGACCCCAGTTGTCATTCAGCACCTTGGCAATAGGCGCCAGGCAGTTGGTGGTGCAGGATGCGGCAGAAACGATTGCCTGACCGGCATAAGTATCATGGTTGACGCCGTATACGAACATCGGTGTGCCGTCTTTGGACGGCGCGCTTTGCACGACTTTCTTGGCGCCGGCATCGATGTGCTTCTGACAGCCTTCTTCGGTGAGGAAGAAACCGGTGCTGTCGATAACGATTTCAGCACCCACTTCGTCCCATTTCAGGTTGGCGGGATCACGCTCTGCGGTGAGACGGATTTTTTTGCCGTCGATCACGAAGTTATCGCCGTCAACGCTCACATCCTTGGGGAAACGACCATGTACAGAATCATATCTGAGCATATACGCCAGGTAATCCGCATCCAGCAGATCGTTGATGCCAACAATCTCGATCTCGGGGAAATCATTGGTTACCGCGCGGAACACCATACGGCCAATGCGGCCAAAACCGTTAATACCGACTTTAATTGTCATAAGTTATCTCCAATTCTCCAGAAAAATACCAACGGGCGCCCTCCTTGGAGGCAAGGCGCCGGAACATTACATTACGCCTTTTACCGCGCTCACAACGTGATCAACGGTGAAGCCGAAGTGTGGGAACAGCTCATTTGCAGGCGCGGACTCCCCAAAGCGATCAATGCCGATCACCCGGCCGGTGCCTACATATTTGTACCAGAAGTCGGTAACACCGGCTTCGACCGCCACCCGGGCAGTAACGGCGGAAGGCAGTACGGATTCCTTGTATTCCTCATCCTGCTCATCGAAAACCTCGGTGCAGGGCATGGAAACCACGCGGATCTTCTTGCCTTCTTCCGTAAGCTGCTTGGCAGCGTCCATGGCCAGGGCGACCTCGGATCCGGTAGCGATGATGATGGCATCAGGCGTGCCGTCACAGTCCTGCAGGATATAGCCGCCATGGGCGATGAGGGACAGCTGGTCATCGGAACGCACCTGGTGGGGCAGGCCCTGACGGGAGAAGATCAGGCAGGAAGGCCCGCTCTTCTTCTCGATGGCGCACTTCCAGGCCACTGCTGTCTCCACCGCATCACAAGGACGCCAGGTGCTCATGTTGGGAATCAGGCGCAGGGTGGAAATCTGCTCGATGGGCTGGTGAGTCGGGCCGTCTTCCCCCAGACCAATGGAGTCATGGGTATAGACAAACAGGCTGCGGATACCCATCAATGCCGCCATGCGCAGGGCGTTACGCGCATATTCGGAAAACATCAGGAAGGTGCCACCGAAAGGAATGAAGCCGCCATGCAGGGTCACGCCGTTCATGATGGCGGACATGCCGAATTCCCGTACGCCATAGGAAATATAGTTTCCGTCAGCCACGGTGTCGGTAATGGTTTTTGCATCCGGCCAGGAGGTCAGATTGGATGGCGTCAGGTCGGCGGAACCACCCAGGAATTCGGGCAGGGCTGCTGCATAGGCGGTAATCGACTTCTGGGAAGCCTGGCGGGTGGCCGGGCTGGCGGCCGCCTCGTCCGTTGCCTTGATAAAATCATCCGCCACCTGCTGCCAGTTATCCGGCAAGTCGCCATTCATGCGGCGCTCGAACTCGGCAGCCAACTCAGGGTGGGCAGCCTTGTAGGCAGCAAATTTCTCGTTCCAGCTATCTTCGGCAGCCTTACCCTTTTCTTTCGCATCCCAGCCGGCATAGATTTCATCGGGAACCTCAAATGGCGCATAGGGCCAGCCCAGGTTTTCGCGGGTTGCCTGGATCTCTTCGTCACCCAAGGGGGCGCCGTGGCAATCATGGGAGCCACAAAGGTTGGGAGAGCCATAACCGATGACGGTCTTGCAGCAAACCAGGGTGGGCTTGTTGTTCACGGACTTGGCTTCACGAATGGCCTTGTCGATGGCTTCGGCATCATGGCCATCCACATCGCGGATAACATGCCAACCATAGGCCTCAAAGCGCTTGGGTGTGTCATCACGGAACCAGCCTTCGGTATGGCCATCAATGGAAATACCATTGTCATCCCAGAACGCGATCAACTTGCCCAGGCCCCAGACACCGGCCAGAGAGCAGCTTTCGTGGGAGATGCCTTCCATCATGCAGCCGTCACCCAGGAAGGTGTAGGTGTAGTGGTCAACGATATGGTGGCCTTCACGATTGAATTGGGCCGCCAGGGTGCGCTCGGCGAGCGCCATGCCGATGGCATTGGTAATGCCCTGCCCCAAGGGGCCGGTAGTGGTCTCCACCCCGGGGGTGTAGCCATACTCCGGATGACCGGGTGTTTTGGAATGCAGTTTGCGGAAGTCTTTCAGGTCATCAATGCTCAAATCATAACCGGTCAGGTGCAACAGGGAATAGATCAACATGGAACCATGGCCGTTGGACAGTACGAAACGATCACGATCCGCCCATGCGGGGTCGGAAGGGTTGTGTTTCATGTGGCCGTTCCACAATACTTCGGCGATATCCGCCATACCCATGGGTGCACCGGGGTGGCCGGAGTTTGCTTTTTGAACAGCATCCATACTCAGAGCACGGATAGCATTGGCAAGATCTTTACGCGAGGACATAAGCCCCTCCCTAATGATTTCAAGCTGATAGAAAACCCTTCCCCTCCAAACAACAAATCTGGAAGGATGGATTCAGAACACACGGGGACTTGCCTAACCGCCCCCTAATAAAATAAATACCGGATACCCAGAAAAAACGCTGTGCCCGCCACTGGCCGACAGGCACTGGCGCTTCTAAATATACCCGTAATCCATAATTTGACCAATAACTCCCCTGGCCACGAGGCCGGGGCCAAAAATAGCACAATTCAGAACGCCAGGAGGCATTCTTCAGCGACCGGAGCAAGCAAACTCCATTACGCATAAAAAAGACTTTGATCGCAGGCAGTTATTCATCAATCCATTTTATGGAACAACCCATACCGGGAATCTGTTCTTCCGGCCCTTTTCCGGTCTCGGCCACCTGGCGCATGGCTTCAAACAAATCCCGGCGGGCATCCTCAGGCGCGGCTTCCTTGCGGCTGGCGTCCAGGCGCCCGCGGTATTGCAGCTGAAGATCGGCGTTATAGCCAAAGAAATCCGGTGTGCATACAGCCCCGTAAGCTTTCGCCACCTGCTGGCTCTCATCCAGCAAATAGGGAAAAGGGAAATCGTTCTCCCGGGCTATCTTCTGCATGTTCTCGAAGGAATCCTCCTCGTACTGGCGAGGGTCATTGGACATGATGGCGACTGCATTGACACCCAGCGCCCGCAACTCCCGGGTATCCCGCACCAGGCGCTGCAAAATCGCCTTCACATAAGGGCAATGATTGCAGATGAACATCACCAGCAGGCCCTTTTCCCCCTTGCAATCTTCCAGGGTCCAGACTTTACCATCAACGCCAGGGAGGGCAAAATCAATCGCGGGGCGCCCAAATTCACATACTGGTGTTTGCAGAGAAACCATAACTGATCCTGATACTCCGGTTGATCATGTTGTAGCCGGTTAGTTTACCAACAGCGCGACAAAATAAAAAGTTGACAATTCAGCGCAGATAACGATAATCAAGAGCCTTGCGCCAATTTGAACTCAGATTGCGGGCGCACTATAAATGCAGCTAAAGCGAGCTTCCGGCGAAAATGCCGAGAAACCCGTCTTTGCTGCGCAGGACGGGTTTTTTTATGTACAGTGATGTACGGTATGCCGCGAGCGCAGGGATGCGCAGGAGCGGCGCATGGGACGATAATTTATGAGCAACTTTACCTTTACTTCCGAATCTGTATCCGAGGGCCACCCCGACAAGGTGGCCGACCAGATCTCCGATGCCGTTCTCGACGCCATCCTCGAACAGGATGACAACCCGCAGCATGCCCGCGTGGCCTGTGAGACCATGGTCAAGACCGGCGCGGTCATCGTCGCCGGAGAAATCACCACAGACGCCTGGGTGGATCTGGACGAGCTGGTGCGCAAGGTCATCTGCGAAATCGGCTACACCAGTTCGGATGTGGGCTTTGACGGCAGCACCTGCGCGGTAATGTCCCTCATTGGCAAGCAATCGAGCAACATCGCCCAGGGCGTGGACAGGGAGAAACCGGAAGATCAGGGCGCAGGCGACCAGGGCATGATGTTCGGCTACGCCACCAACGAAACCGATGTATTGATGCCCGCACCCCTCACCTATTCCCACCGCCTGGTGCAGCGCCAGGCCGAAATGCGCAAGAGCAAGGTGCTACCCTGGCTGCGCCCCGATGCCAAGAGCCAGGTGAGCATGCATTACCAGGACGGCAAAATCGTTGGCGTGGATGCGGTTGTACTCTCCACCCAGCACGATCCTGAAATCGAACTGCACGACCTTCAGGAAGCGGTAATGGAAAACATCATCAAGCCCGTGTTGCCGGAAGAATGGATCACCGAAAACACCCGCATTCACATCAACCCCACCGGCACCTTCGTCATCGGCGGCCCGGTGGGAGATTGCGGGCTCACCGGCAGAAAAATCATCGTGGACACCTATGGCGGCGCGGCCCGCCATGGCGGAGGCGCCTTCTCCGGCAAGGATCCCTCCAAGGTGGATCGCTCCGCAGCCTACGCCGGGCGTTATGTGGCCAAGAATATCGTCGCTGCGGGCCTGGCGGATCGCTGTGAAATTCAGGTATCCTATGCTATCGGCGTGGCCAAGCCCACATCGGTTTCCATCGACACCTTCGGCACCGCCAAGGTGGCGGACAAACTGATCGAGGAGCTGATAAACAAGCATTTCGACCTGACGCCCTGGGGCATCAGCCAGATGCTGGATCTGATCCGTCCCATCTACCGCCAGACGGCCGCCTACGGGCATTTTGGCCGGGACTACGATGAAGCAACCGGCGCTTTCAGCTGGGAACGCACCGACAAGGCTGCCGCATTGAAGGCAGACGCCGGAATTTAAACGATACTCGCCTGTGCCGAGGAGCGCTGCGACAGGATCTCCTGCCAGGCTCGACACAGGTTTCAACAGAACAAACGGCGCTCATCATTTGACATAGAACGAGGTTGAATCATGAGCAACGAAGACTATAAAGTAGCAGACATGTCCCTGGCAGGCTGGGGACGCAAGGAAATCGCTATCGCCGAAACCGAAATGCCCGGACTGATGGCTCTGCGCGCCAAGCATGGAAGCGGCAAACCCTTGAGCGGTGCCCGCATTGCCGGATCCCTGCACATGACCATTCAAACAGCAGTCCTGATTGAAACCCTGACTGCCCTGGGGGCCGAGGTGCGCTGGGCATCGTGCAACATCTACTCCACCCAGGATCACGCCGCCGCAGCCATTGCCGCTGACGGCATCCCCGTGTTTGCCTTCAAGGGCGAAACCCTCACCGAATACTGGGACTACACCCACCGCATCATGGAATGGGGCGACGGCGGCACTCCCAACATGATTCTGGACGATGGCGGCGATGCAACCCTGCTCATCAATCTGGGCGCCAAGGCGGAAAAGGATCTTTCGGTGCTGGACAACCCCACCAGTGAAGAGGAAGAGGTGCTGTATGCGGCAATCAAGAAGCGTGTTGCAGAGCAGCCCGGCTGGTATTCCAATATTCTCAAGAACATCAGGGGAGTGACCGAGGAAACCACCACCGGCGTACACCGCCTTTACCAGATGGCGGAAAACAACGACCTGCCCTTCCCTGCATTCAACGTCAACGATTCGGTCACCAAGTCCAAATTCGACAATCTCTACGGCTGCCGCGAATCCCTGGTGGACGGCATCAAGCGCGCTACCGACGTGATGATCGCCGGCAAGATTGCCGTGGTACTGGGCTATGGCGACGTAGGCAAGGGCTGCGCCCAGTCCCTGCGCGGCCTCGGCGCTACCGTTTGGATCACGGAGATCGATCCCATATGCGCACTGCAGGCGGCAATGGAAGGGTATCGGGTAGTCACCATGGACGATGCTGCTTCCCAGGGCGATATCTTCGTTACCGCCACCGGCAACTTCCACGTCATCGACCATGACCACATGGCAGCCATGAAAGACCAGTCCATCGTCTGCAACATCGGGCATTTCGACAATGAAATCAATGTCGCCAGCCTGGAGCAGTACCAATGGGAGGAAATCAAGCCCCAGGTGGATCACATCATCTTCCCCGACGGCAAGCGCATCATCCTCCTGGCCCAGGGACGGCTGGTGAATCTGGGCTGCGCCACCGGCCACCCCAGTTTCGTCATGTCCAATTCCTTTACCAACCAGGTACTGGCACAGATGGAACTGTTCAACCAGACGGGAGAGTACAAAAACGAAGTCTATATCCTGCCGAAAAAACTGGATGAAGAAGTCGCCCGCCTGCATATCGACAAGATCGGCGTCAATCTCACACAGCTTTCCAAGGTGCAGGCCGACTACATCGGCGTCCCCATGGAAGGCCCGTACAAACCCGATCATTACCGCTACTGAGGACAGGCCGCCGGAGTTCGCACTCATGAAGTCCGGCGGCTGTTTCAACCATGGATACAGCAAACCAAGAAACACCCGCCATCAGCTTCGAACTGTTTCCGCCCAAGACCGAAAAGGGCATGGAGAAGCTCAAGGCAGTGGTAAGCCGGCTCAACACGCTCAAGCCGGAATATTTCAGCGTCACCTATGGCGCCGGCGGCTCTACCCAGGAGCGCACCTTCGCCACCGTGGACTGGCTGCGCGGGCAAGGCATAGATACGGCGCCCCATCTGTCCTGCATCGGCACGGACAAGGATGAAATCCTGGAAATTCTCAAGCGCTACCAGACGCAAGGCATACGACGCATCGTCGCCCTGCGCGGGGATCTGCCCTCGGGATCCGGCCTTGGCGGGCTGGGCGAACTCAACTTCGCCAACGAACTGGTGGCTCTGGTCCGGCAATCTTTTGGCAATGACTTTCATATCGAGGTCGCCGCCTATCCCGAGTTCCACCCCCAGGCGGAAAACGCCCATCAGGATCTGGACAACTTCAAGCGCAAGGTGGAAAGCGGCGCTCATGGCGCAATCACCCAGTATTTCTACAATGCCGACGCCTACTGGCGTTTTCTCGACGACTGCAAACAGCGGGGCATAGAAATCCCCATCATCCCCGGCATCATGCCCATCACCAACTACAGCTCCCTGGCGCGATTCTCCGACGCCTGTGGCGCGGAGATCCCGCGCTGGATCCGCAAGCGGCTGGAGTCCTACGGCGACGACCTGGACAGCATCCAGCAATTTGGCGCAGAAGTCGTCACCACGCTATGCCGGCAATTGCTCGACGGCGGCGCGCCAGGGCTGCATTTCTACACCATGAACCAATCCGCCAGCGTAATGCAAATCTGCGCGGCACTGGGATTGCCAGACGGTGCGACTGCCTCGTAACTGGGTTCCCCAACCCCTGGCGGCGGGAGATGAGCTGCAGCTCCCTGCCGGGGTCGCTCGCCATGTTCAGCAAGTGCTGCGCATGAAGCCTGGTCAGGAAATCATCTTGTTCAACGGCGCAGACGGGCGAGACTATCGGGCAACGCTGGTTCAGGTGGAAAAAAAAGCCGTAACCGCCAGGATTACCTCCACCAGCGAAGTGGAACCTCCGCCACGACTATCCATCGGGCTTGCCTTGGGCATCTCCCGCAGTGAACGCATGGATCTGGCCCTGCAAAAAAGTGTGGAGCTGGGAGTAGCGCAAATCTTCCCTTTGTTTACAGAACGCACCCAGGTGAAGCTTTCCCTTCAGCGTCAGCAAAAGCGCCTGCAGCACTGGCGGAGAATCGTCGCCAGTGCCTGCGAGCAATGTGGACGGCGCTGGCTCCCGGTATTGCATCCTACGCAAAGCTACTGCCAGTGGCTGGAACACAGCGGAAAGAATGCATTGTTCCTGGATCCCGGGGCAAAACTCAGCCTGCCCGATATCGACAACCCGGAAGACAGTCTTTGTTTTCTCAGCGGTCCAGAGGGGGGATTCAGCGAGGAAGAAAGAAAAGCCGCGATTGCGGCCGGCTGCACCCTGGTGCGTCTGGGTCCGAGAGTGCTGCGCACGGAGACTGCGCCTCTGGCGGCAATTGCAGCCGCCCAGACGCTATGGGGTGATTTTCTGTAGCAGCGCCCCCAGGCGCTCCAGATCAGGAATAAGTGCTTCTACATCCAGCACCCGTACCCGGTCGCTGATGGGCCAGTCATCCGGCCAGGGATCGCCTTCCACCACTGCAAGGTTGTCCTCATTCAGGGTCACCAGGCGGGGCATTCCCGTGGCTTCGATGCCGATGAAAGGGGTTTTCAGCTTGTCGGAAAAGACATGCACGATGATGATGCGCTTTCGGCCCCGCTTGCCTTCCCGCTCTACCCCGAGCACACGCTCCATGGAAACCAGGGGCAGCACCAGATTTCTCCAGGAAAAGCTGCCCAGCAACCAGCTTGCCTCGGTGGTATTTTCATTAATTTCCCGGTAACCCAGTATCTCGATTACGGCAGCCACCGGAAGCAGCAAAGGCATCTGCCGTTGCGGAATCAGTAACCCCTGCAGCTCATGTACCGCACCAGATTCAACGCTATGCATCGCTATTCTCCGCCAGCAGCGTGTAGATATTCTCCAGCAAATCGGTTTCCTGGTAGGGCTTGCCCAAATAACGGTTTACGCCCAGCTCCATGGCACGCTCACGGTGCTTTTCGCCGGTGCGGGAAGTAATCATGATGATAGGAATATCCGCCAGGTCCGGGGTATTGCGAATATGGCGCGCCAGCTCGTAACCATCCATACGTGGCATCTCGATATCCAGGAGCATGACATCCGGCTTGGCTTCCTGCAGCACCGTGATGGCATCCACGCCATCACGTGCGGTAAGAACCTGCATGTTGTGACGTTCCAGCAAACGACTGGTAACCTTGCGCACGGTGATGGAGTCATCCACGACCATCACGGTTATACCCGCCGCCTCTTCTTCCTGCTTTACAATCGGCGCCTGGGTGACCACGTCGGAACGAACCAGCGCGTTTACATCCAATAGCAGCGCAATCTTGCCATCCGCAAGAATGGTGCCGCCGGTAAACCAGCGCACACCACTGAGCTGCGCCCCGATGGATTTGACCACCACCTGGTAGTTGCCCAGCAGATGATCGAGCTGGATCGCCATGCGTTGTTCGCCAGAGCGCACCAGCAGTAGCGGATACCACTTGATGTTTTCCTGGATCACCGGCTCGGAAATGCCCAGCATGGCGCCAAGGTAGCGAACCGGATACTGGTGCCCTCCATACTCGATCCCTTCTGTATACCCGTTGTAGCAAGCTGTCAGATCTTTACGGGAAACCCGGATGATAACTTCTGCAGAACCATGGGGGATCGCCAGCACCTCATCTGCAACCTGCACCAGCAGGGCTTCGGAGATCGCCAGGGTAAAGGGCAGGCGAATAACAAAGCTGCTGCCCTGGCCCCACTGGGAAAGAATCTCCAGGGAGCCGCCCAGCTGCTTGATCTCGCTGACTACCGCATCCATGCCGACACCACGGCCTGCCACCTGGGTTACCTCTGTCGCCGTGGTAAAACCGGGTTGCAGGATAAACTGATACAACGCATCATCATTCACTTCCGCATCAGCTTCGAGCAAACCGTTGGCGACGGCCTTGTTGCGAATGGCTTCACTGTCCAGCCCGGCGCCGTCATCAGAGATACTCAACACCACCTCTGTGCCCTCCCTGGACAACACCAGGGAAACCTTGCCGCTCTCCGGCTTGCCATGAGCGGTGCGCTGCTCCGGTGGTTCGATGCCGTGCGCCACAGCATTGCGCAGCAAATGCTCCAGGGGGCCCATGATTCGATTCAATATGGTGCGGTCGATCTCTCCTTCTGCCCCCCGCACATGAAGTTCTGCTTTTTTGCCCAGATTCTGGGCTGTCTGGCGCACCACGCGCTGCAGCCGGGATGCCTGGCGGTTGAAAGGCACCATGCGGCTGCGCAGCAAGCCATCCTGCAGGTCGTTCGTCACCCGCGCCTGCTGCAGCATCAGGGTATCGGCATCCCGAGTTTGCTCGCTCAGGGTTTCGCCAATATTGGAAAGGTCATTGATGGTTTCCGACAACGCCCGGGACAGTTGCTGCAGGGTGGAATACTGATCCATTTCCAGTGGATCAAAATCCTGGTAACGCTTGCTTTCGCTCTCCCGTTCATGCCGCGAACGAACCTGTACTTCGGTTTCCAGCTCCAGCGCACGTAGTTGCTTGCGCAGACGGGAAATAGTGTCATTGAGCTCCTGCAAATCACTCTGCACGGTTTTGTTATGCTGTTCCAGGCGTGCGCGGTAGATGCTTACCTCACCGGCATTGTTTACCAGCTGATCGAGCAGTTCTGCCAGCACCCTGACGCGTTCTCCCTTCCCTGCAAGCTCTTCTTCCGCCTGTAGCGGTGGTGGGCGGTGTTTTGCCTTTGTGGGAATTTCGCCAGCCGGGAAAGGCAGCACCTTCCCTTCCACATCAAGCAGCTCGCTGTCTCCCAAAAGCCCGGATTCGGTGAGCAATTGCGAGTCCACCATAAAGGACGATTCCATCTGGGTGTCAACGATGGTGCTGACTTCCGACATCTGGGATGTGCTTTGCAACAACAGGGATTCCGAAGCACGCTCTTCCCGCGCTTCCGGCAACTGCCATTGCTCACCCGCAGCCGCCTGTTCCAGGGCATGAGTGACCGCGGAGAGCGCAGGCACGGCTCCGGATCGCTGCAGCTGATCGATGGTGGTTTCAAGGGCATCCAGCCCCTGGCGCACCAGAGGAACCAGATCGTCTTTGGCCGCAAGATCACCGGAAGCCAGATTCTCAAACAGGGATTCCAGTGCATGGCTTAGATCTCCCAGGGAAAACAGCCCGGCAAAACGTGCGTTCCCCTTGAGGGTGTGCAGGTTGCGCATCCACCCGTCAATGGGTGCCTGGGCGGTAAGATCTTCCTGCCACTGTGTATAGAACTCTTCCAGCTGCTCACTCAGTTCACCAGCTTCTTCGAGGAAGATTTCCAGCATTTCCGGATCAACATCCGGCTTGGCCACAACGGCAGCAGGCTCCGCCTCTTTTGCTGCAGGTTCCAAAGAAACCTCAGGAACAAGCTCTCCCTCTTCATGCCAGGATTCGGAAAGCAGGATGGATTCTGGCTCTTCCTCCAACTGCCCGGAAACCAGCTGCTGCAAGCCTTGGGCAAGATCGCCGGCAATTTCCGCCTGCGCCGCCAGATCCGGCAGCTTGCCGTTCAGGTGCAGCATGTCCAGCGCGCTCTCTACATCCTCAAGCACCTGACCGATGCTGTCTTTGGTATCTTCATCCACCTCTCCCCGGTTTTCCAGGAGCACCTCAAAAAAGGATTCCAGCCCCTGCAATACTTCGCCCAGGGGAGCAAAACCCGCCAGTCGGGCGCCGCCTTTGAGGGTGTGCAAATCCCTGCAGATTTGCACTCCGACTTCAGACAAGGCGTTTTCCCGCCATACCGCCATGCGCTCCGCCAACTGCGGAAATATTTCTCCGGCTTCTTCAAGGAATACCTCCCGGGCTTCGCGCTCAGGAGCCAGGTCAGAGAAGATTTCACTGTCTGCTCCAACCTGCAATTCCGAAATTGCATCAGGCAGGGCATGATCCTGCTGTTGAATATCTTCCACCAGCTTTTCCCAGCCAGCAATTTCGGCACCAGGCGTATTGATTGCCTCCAACATGCGCTGCATGGTAGCCCTGAACTGTCCAAACAGCTCCAGCGCCGGCTCGTCGCAAACATGGGACAGTTGATGCAGGTGCTTGCAGTACTGCTCCATTTCCCCTGCCAGTGTGGCCATGGGAACCACTTCGGCAAGGTGCGAGCTTCCATGCAATGTATGTACCGCCAGAACCACATCCGTACCAACGGTACAGCCCTCACATTGCACCATAAAATCATCAATAACAGCTAGATGGGTTGCAGATTCAGCCTTGAATATCTCAACCAGATCCTCCGCCAGCAAGATAGAGGAATTTTCCAGCTCACTTTCCTGCGCGCCTGGTTCATCGCCACCCTGCCCGGGCAATTCTTCGGTGATCAGCTCTTCCAGTCCGGCGAATTCAGAACCAGCCAGCCCTTCATCAACGGTTTTCGGCTGTTCCGCCCTTTCTGCCAGAGCAAAACCACGCCGCCCCAGTTTTTCAACATCAATGTTTATGGACGCCCCCTCGGCCTGGGCATCGATCAGTACAGGCACCACTGCAATAACATCATCAAGGTAGGCAATCACCTCTTCATCGGGTTTTACACTACCTTCCATGACGCCATTCAGCAGGCTCTCCACCGCCCAGGAGAATTCACCGATAATATGCGCCCCTACCATGCGCCCGCTGCCTTTGAGGGTATGGAAAGAACGCCGGAAATTTTGCAGCGCCTGCTCATCGCTATGGTCTGCCTTCCAAAGTGGGTACTGGGTCTGAATCACTTCCAGCTCTTCTGCCGCCTCTTCCATGAAGATATCGAAAATTTCCGGGTCGATCTCATCCATTTGCAGGGTAACCCCGGTGTCTTCCATTTCCGGAGCTGTTGTTTTTGTATCCTCTGTTGCGGATATTTCTCTCGTATCAGGAGCAGCCTCCTGCTCTTCATTTACGAAGTCTTCACCAGGAATACCCTCCTCTGACAACAACTCGGAAGCAATTTGCTGGTCTTCCGGCAGGTCATCCGAAAGCATAGAATCCGTAAACAGCTCCTGGTCGGCTGCAGACTCCTTTGTTTCCTGCTCCTCAAACTCCGGGTGTGCCTGCGCTTCTTCCGCCGCTTCTTCTGAAGTCAACCTGAGCAATGCTTCTGCAGCATATTCTGTAAACTGCTCCAGTTTGCTGCGCTTTTCAAGGCGGGCTTCCAGATAGTATTCAATGCCCGCAAACAGGTCCACCAGGGCGCTTTGCTGAACGCTGTTCAACTGCACCTCCTCATTGCTCAGCTCACGCAGTATGGGCTCAGCCTGGCGCATCAGGTCGGTTACAGCATCCAGATTGGCCAGTTCAAAGACGCCTACCAGCTTGTGCACACTGTCGGCAACTTCAACCAGACCGCCACTGTCAGTCGTACCCCGAAGATACCGTTCCACACCTGACTTGATCTGTGAATATTCGGTAAACGCTTCCGAAATGACCGCCACGACGCTTTCTTCAGTCTCCTGGTCATGCGCCGCTTCCCGTTCCTGTTGCGAATCTGCGCTGGACAGTTTTCCTGAGCCAGATGTGGTCAGCGCAGATTCAACCTCTACGATGACCGTCGCAATCTGCATAAGCTGCTCATCATCCAGCAACTCCTTGGCTGCCTCCGATTCAGACAGGTTGCCCGCCACTTCAGAAAGCTTTTCCCGCAAGGAACCGCGCCCCAGCATTCCGAGAGTATCTCCCGCCTTAAGCAATTGATCGCTCAAACTCTGCAGGCGATGCGTTTCTTCCCTGTCGCCACGAATGTAAAGATCCAGGGCTTCTTTCACCTGCAGCAGATCTTCCAGCAATGCGCCGGCAACCGCTTGCAGCACGTTTTCATCCGCCCCCATAGTGGCTTCCGCCGGGGATTTATGGATTTGGTCAGGAAAACTGTTGGCCAGATCAGCAGTGCGCTTTACCGTCAGCACCACGGGGTTGACCGAATGCGAGCGTGAAACAAAATACAGCAGGTTCTTCAGCAGATCGGTGGGAAAATCGGTTACTGCTGCCTCTTCACCATCTTCAGCCAGTCGCTTCAATACACGGTCAACCCGGCTGAACAACTGTTTTACTTCCGTATCAGCGGTAAATTCACCATCGATAAGGGTGACTACCAGCGCTTCCCCCGCGTCCATGAGACGGCGCAGGCGCAAGGTGCCAGCCACCGCATTGATCTTTTGCAGGACATCCAGGACTTCATGCAGGCCCTCATCCAGTTTGTCGTCTCGATACCAGAGCAACAGACCCTTGTGGTAACGATTACGCAGCCGCCGTATGATGCCGGGCAATTGTTCGTTTCCCGAGCCAGGAACCACTGGCTCGCGCTCAACCAGGCGATCCAGATTCGGCGCATAGAGCACAATCTCCGATGCCGGCGCCACGTTGCGCAGCGCACGCAAATCATTCAGCACAGGCAGCAGCACCAGGGGGATGTCCGGCTCGCCCTTTTCCAGTCGTTGCAAATAGGGTGGCAGTTGAACCAGGCCCAGCATCAGGGATTCTGCAATACGCTCACTGCCGGAAAATGCGCCATCAGCCAGCAGCCGGGCAACGCGCTCCATTTCTTCCACCAGCATGCCGGCCCCGTAGACCTGCACCATGCGCAGGGTGCCCAGGAGCTGATGGACATGCTTCAGATAAACCTGAATGCCATCGCCGCTGAAACCAGCACTCACATACTCTTCCAGCGCCTGGCGGGCGAGCAGTATGGTTTCATCCATACCCTCCTTCACCCAGCGCAAGGTGGCGTAATCAGGCTTTTCCATGTCAGTCATCAAAGATCCCCAGGATGAGCTACAGAGCGCGAGCAATACTGGTCAAGCAGGAAACGGCCAGCCAGAACAAACCGGAAGCACATTCAAGCAATACCGTTACATTTTTTCCGGAAGCACAAACCCGGCGACGGACTGACGCAGACGATTGGTCTTTTCCGCCAGCTCGCCGATTTCGGCAGCTGCGTTGGCGGTGCCATCTGTTGTCTGCTGCGTGATTTCCTGGACAACACCCATGGTATCGTTCAGCTGTCGGGCTTCCGAAGATTCCTGCTGGGCGGAATCAGCCAGCTTGATGATAATGCCGGCAATCTCATTGGAAACTTTCTCGATTTCCTGCAATGCAGTATCTGCATCCTCCGCCAGGCCCGCACCACTAACCACTTCTGTGGTACTCGCTTCCATTGAGCTAACTGCCTCGTTGGTATCTGCCTGGATGGTCTGTACCAGCGCTTCAATCTGCTTGGTCGCATTGGCGGATCGCTCCGCAAGGCGCTGTACTTCGTCCGCAACCACCGCAAAACCACGACCGGCCTCACCCGCCATCGCCGCCTGCATGGCAGCATTCAATGCCAGGATGTTGGTCTGGTCGGCAATATCCTCAATAAGCTCAACGATATTACCGATTTCCTGGGAGCTCTCACCAAGACGTTTGATCCGCTTGGAGGTTTCCTGAATCTGTTCACGAATATTATCCATGCCGTTAATGGTACGGCGCACCGCTTCTCCACCTTTGGACGCCAGTTCTACCGAGCTTCCTGCAACTTGCGCAGACTCTGTAGCACTGTTTGACATATTTTCAAGCGCAGCCGTCATCTTGTCGATCGTGGAGCTGGCTCCCGTTATCTGTTCACGTTGGTGCTCGGCGGCATCCGCCAGGTGCATGATCGTCGCCTGGGTATCCTGTGCAGAGCCGGACACTTCTTCGGTGGTCTGGTTGATGGATTCAACCACCTCACGCATGGCTTCAATCGCATAGTTGATGGAGTCAGCAATGGCACCGGTAATATCTTCTGTTACCGTAGCCTGTACCGACAGATCACCATCGGCCAGGTCACCCATTTCATCCAGCAGACGACGAATCGCTTCCTGGTTTCTCTGGTATTGCTCGGCAGTAAATTGTTCGCGCTTGCGCGCCTGGCCAATCAAAACCATACCAAGCAAGATCAGCAGCACGGGAATCAATGCACCCAGCGCAGTCACCAAAGCAGTATTGATGGAAATGCCGGCGATTTTCATACTTCCCGCCTCGGTACCATATAGCCTGATGGTCTCACGCGCTTCTTCCGCTACCTTGTCCGAGGACAATGCAAGCTGGTTCGGCACATCCATATCCGGCAACATTTCGCCTTCAGCCAGTGCCATCTCACTCATGCCAACTTCCCCGATAGCTTCCAGTGCAGGCAACACGTTTGAGATCATGCCCAGAATCACGCCCAGAGATTCATCGATATCCCCGAGAACGGCTTTGGCTTCCAGCAACTGTCCTTTCAGGCTTTCATCGTCCACCGCTTCAATTCCCAAGGCGGCGCTGCCACCAACCAGGGCATTGACCACGGTTTTCAACTCATCCACGTCCTGCGTCAACTGATCTACGGCAAGGGCTGTCGCCGCCCCACCGGACAGAACTTCATTCAACGAGGAATTGATACGCTCCGCCAGAAACAACTGCCGGGAAGCATAGAATATCTGTGTTGGTGTAGCCTTCTTCTCCACCAGCGCATTGGTAACCTCGGAGGAGATCTCCAGCAAGTCCGGCAAGGTATCCCGGATGGCGCTGATGATTTCATTCACCGAAAGAATCGATTCCTTGTTGTTGAGAATGGCATCCGCGTGGGAACGCAGCTCCAGCCAGGCATTTTCCAGTTTGCGCAGTTGCGGCTGCATGGCGGCAGGCGAAGGCGGCAAATCCAGCTCGGGCTGACCGTTCTTCAAGGCGTCCAGCAGCTCGGAAAACCGGCTTCTGGCCTCTTGCACACGGGTAAACGAGGCTTCTTTACCGCTTGCAGCCTCCCTAGCGTATTTGGCAATCTGGTGTGCAAGCACCTGCTGCTCAGAAGCGTACAGAACATACTTTTCCAGATGTGCCGTGTGCTTCGCCCAGGTGACAAAGGCCAAGACCCCCGCCACCAAGGCCGCAATCAGCAACACGGAAAGCAGTGGAACCAATGCCGACCGGCTGAATCCTTTTTTTGCTCTAGCTACCATTTCAATACCCCATTTTTCGTGAGCCTGACTCACCCAACCAAGTTATTATTCGCCTTGTGGCATCACTGCCCGAATCAAACGAGCTTCAAATTTTATAAAGCGGCCGCCATGAAATGTTCATCATTGGCCAATGCCGCCATGCTGAAAACCGGCCAAACACCATCATCCAGCCCAAATACATCATAAACATAGCGCCCGAGAGCCCCTTCAAAATGCGCATCTGCAATTTGCTTGCTCACCGGAAGGTGGCGCATGCCGATAACAGATGACACCAGCAACCCTGTAGAGGCGCCCCGATTACGAATAACCAGTACGCGAGACTGCTCATTTACCGCTACGGCTCCACCGCCAATGAACTGCTGCAGATCAACGATGGGAAGCAGTTCTCCACGAATATTTGCCAACCCCAGCATCCAGCTTTTGGTTCCGGGAACCCGGGTAACAGATTCCGGATAGGGCAACAGCTCACGAACCTCGTTCATTGCGGAGATCACTTTCACCCCGTCCAGCACGAAGGCCAGCCCCTGCCAGTCTTCTTCCTTGACCATGGTTGCAGGAACCAGTGATTCCTGCGCCCTGCTGCGCTGGTCTGCTTCAGCCAGCCGCACCAGCACAGCCCGTGAACCCTGAGCGCTATCCCCGGACATCAGCCAATCAACTCGCCTACCTTGGCCAGGAGCCGGGCCGAATCCACTGGTTTCACCAGATAATCCTTTGCCCCCTGGCGCATACCCCATTCCCGATCCGTTTCCTGATCCTTGGTAGTGACGATAACAATGGGAATATGCTTTGTGGATGCATTCCGATGGATTTTGCGCGTGGCCTGAAAGCCGTTCAGGCCAGGCATGACCACATCCATCAATATCAGATCCGGCATTTCTTCAATCGCTTTTTGCACGCCCTCTTCACCATCAGTGGCAACCACCACCTGATAGCCCTCGGCACCCAGTGCAGTGCTGAATATATGCACTTCTGTGGGGGAATCATCAACAATCAATACTTTTGCCATATTCAAATTTCCACTTGTTTAATTATTGTCATGCTGCCTTTGGAATGTGCCGCCGTATAGCATCCAGCAATTCATCCCGGCTGAAAGGTTTGGTGAGATACTGATCAGAGCCGGCCAGGCGTCCTTTTGCACGGTCAAACAAACCGTCCTTGCTGGACAGCATCACTACCGGTGTGTCGCTGTAGGCCTTGTTGTTCTTGATCAACGCGCAGGTCTGATAACCATCGAGCCTCGGCATCATAATATCGACAAAAATGAGATCCGGATGATGATCCGCAACCAGAGACAGGGCTTCGAACCCATCCGTAGCAGTTACGACATCACAGCCTGCTTTCTTCAGAAGATTCTCCGCAGTACGCCGGATGGTCTTGCTGTCATCAATAACCATAATCTTTAAACCGGAAAAGCCGGTATCTGAATCACTCATCGCTGCTACTCATGACCTATAAATTCATTTCCATTCAAACCAACACTTCATCCTGCCCATTAGACCTTACCAACATCCAAACACTTTTGCCGGGCAAACGGCGTGAATCAAATCACGTCCCAAACCGGATGCTGGCTATTTTTTCGCGCTGGTGATACCCGAATGGCACTTACCTTAAAACCTCAAAGATCTCGTTATTCGCCATTCTGGCGCAGGCCGGAATCTGGAATCTTGGGAATTAAGTGGCTGCCCTGGATCCCGGTCTGCGTCGGGATGACCATGATTTTTGGTAGGGTAAGTGCCACTCTGGTAATGCCCCAGAATTCCCACATACGCATACCACCACGATAGTATTTGATTCTGTCAGACGGACAACCCGTCGCCAGCAACCCGTGAATCACCCCATTTGCATAGTAAAGACATCGTTCCCCTCTGCGGCTAAGACATCGGGCGATTGTTTTCCAGCTTTTCCTGGATATACCGTCTCCATAACCAACTAAATTTCTTGGCAAACTTTTTGCATTTATGCTCGCAACATAGCAAGCTATGTTTTTAAGCGCAAGGCTGTTACTTAAAATCTTTGTGCCAATCCACACCAGGAATAGAAACACAAGCCACCATACACTTTCGAGCCGGTAAATATAGCATGTCAATCAATCTCGGGATTGTGATGGATCCCATAAATACCATCAAAATCAGCAAGGACAGCAGCTTTGCCATGCTGCTGGAAGCACAACGCCGCAGCTGGAATCTGTGGTATATGGAAATGAACGATCTGTTCCTGCTGGAAAACCAGCCTATGGCAAGGATGAAGCAACTTCGCGTACAGGATGATCCCCTGCGCTGGTTTGAGTTTACCAGTGAAAAAACAGCTCCCTTGAGCAGCCTGGATACGATCCTCATGCGCAAAGACCCGCCGTTCAACATGGAGTACATCTATGCCACCTACCTGCTGGAGCAGGCAGAAGCCCGTGGCAGCCTGATTGTAAATCGCCCCAGCGCCTTGCGCGATGCGAATGAAAAACTGTATACAAGCTGGTTTCCCGGGTGTACACCCCCCACATTGGTGTCACGCAACTACCGGGATTTCAACAGTTTTCTTGAAAAATACGAGGACATCATCCTCAAGCCCCTGGGAGGAATGGGAGGGGAATCCATTTTTCGCCTGCATCAGGGTGACCCCAATACCAATGTCATCCTGGAAACCCTGACCACAAAACAGACCCGCTACGCCATGGCGCAAAAATTCATCCCGGAAATCAGCGCCGGAGACAAACGCATTCTTGTAATCGATGGGGAAGCCATCCCCTGGGCACTGGCACGGGTGCCCCGAGCCGGGGAGAACCGCGGCAATCTGGCAGCAGGAGGAAACGCTCATGGCGTCGAACTTGGCGAACGCGACCACTGGATTGTGAATCAGGTGGCACCCCGGCTGAAGGAAGCGGGGATTCTGTTTGCAGGATTGGATGTAATCGGCGACTATCTCACCGAAGTCAATGTCACCAGCCCGACCTGCATCCGGGAACTGGATGCCATCTACAACCTCAATATCAGCGCCGTACTGATGGATCGTATAGAAAAGAAACTCAACCCATGAGCACCGCTGTTCGCCTTCCCATCCTCTTGCTTGCCGCCATGCTGTTGCTCAGCGCTTGCGAAAGAACCCAACCGGTTCACAACGGCCAGTTCATGGCATTCGGCACCCTTACCGATATCAGCATTGCCGGCGTTACCGCGGAGCGGGCCGAATCTGCTGTAGAGGCGCTGGAAGAAGATTTTGCCATCATGCACAAAGCCTGGCATGCCTGGGCACCGGGGCCGCTGACCCGCACCAACAACCTCCTTGCGGAAGGGGTGCGTTTTGCAGCGCCACCCTCGGTGCTGACACTGATGGAAAAATCCAGACAACTCGCACAACAAAGCGACAACCTGTTCAACCCCGCCATCGGGCGGCTGGTCAAGCTGTGGGGATTTCAGCAGGATGAGATAAAAAACCGACGCCCGCCGGACGATGCTGCCATAGCGAAGCTACTGCATGCCGGCCCGACCATGGAAGACATCAACATCGACGGCATCCATGCCCAGTGCGGCAATCCCGCCGTACAGCTGGATTTCGGCGCCATCGGCAAAGGCTATGGCATTGATCTGGCAATCGAACACCTCAGGGAGATGGGCATAGAAAACGCCATTGTCAACAGTGGTGGTGATCTGCGCGCCATCGGTTCCCGCAGCGGCAATCCCTGGCGCATTGCCATTCGCAGCCCTTCCGGGTCGGGCGTCCTGGGATTCCTGCACATATCCGGCGACGAAAGCATTTTCACTTCCGGTGATTACGAGCGCAATTATCTATGGAAAGGAAAACACTACCACCATATTATCGATCCCCGAACAGGCTACCCGGCAGAGGGAACCCGCTCGGTTACCGTCATTCATGACGATGCAACCGTGGCCGATGCTGCCGCTACGGCGCTGTTTGTAGCCGGCCCCAGGGACTGGCACAGAATCGCCAGACAGATGGGCATTCGGTATGTATTGCTCATCGACAGCAACAACGTGGCGCAGATGAATCCTGCCATGGAAAAACGCTTTGAGCTGATGAATAAAAACCAGGTGGTAGAAGTATCCGAACCGCTGATTGCCCCTGAAACAGAAAAGAAATGACCACCACTCACCGACAAAACCACAACGAAGCCATGATCACCATGGCGGTAATCGCGGTGATTCTGCATGCGCTGGTATTCCTTGGCGTCAGCTTTGAAATGCCCTCCCCTCTACCCCAGGCCACCCAGCCCAGCCTGGACGTAATCCTGCTGCCCACACCAGAGAATCCATCGCCACCGGAAGAAGCCGATTTCATGGCGCAGCACAGCCAGCAGGGCGGCACGGAAAAAGCCGGCCACGCCAGACCCAGGGCCGTGCCCAGCCAGCCTGCCCTGAAGAAAAGCCAGAAGGCGTCAGAAGAACGGATACGCAGTGGCGTCAAGGCACCGGAAAGACAACAAAAACCAGATGTGCTAACCAGCACAAGCAACCCTGCGCGCAAAGCACCAACAGCACACAAGGCGCCGGTAAAAGCGCAGCAGAAGCCGGATATCACCCAACTGTTGTCCAGCACCCGCCAGGAAATCGCCCGCCTCACTGCGGAGCTGGACAGAAACAGCGAATACGCCTCGCAACGCCCCCGACACAAGGCCATCAACGCCAGTACCAAAGAATACCGTTACGCCGCCTATCTGGAAGCCTGGCGCAAAAAAGTGGAGCGCGTGGGCAATCTCAACTACCCCGATGAAGCCAAGCGCAAGAAGCTGTACGGTGATCTACTACTGCATGTCGCCCTGCGCGCCGATGGATCCGTGCAGCAAATCCGTGTGGTGCGCTCCTCGGGACACAAGATGCTGGACGACGCCGCCGTGCGCATCGTACGCCTGGCCTCCCCCTTTGCCCCATTCCCGGCGGAGATCCGCAAGGAAGTCGATATTCTGGACATCACTCGCACCTGGCAGTTCCTCAGCAACAACCGATTGTTTTCCGGCAAGTAGGAAGATGGGCTGATATAATCCACTCCATGAGTGAAGCTTCATCCCTCACGAACCATTTTCTCATTGCCCTGCCCACATTGCAGGATCCAAACTTCTCCCGTACCGTCACCTATATCTGCGAACACAGCCTCGAAGGCACCATGGGCATTATCATCAATCGCCCCAGCACCCTGCAGCTCACCGATATTCTGCACCACATGGACATCCAGGAGAACGAACGCACGCCCTCTGAAATGCCCGTCTATATCGGCGGCCCGGTGCAGGAAGACCGTGGCTTTCTCCTACATTCGCCAGCCAAACGCTGGGATTCCACGCTTTTCATCGGCGACGACCTGGCGGTAACCACCTCCCAGGATCTGGTCAAGTCCCTGGCGAAAGGAGAGGGCCCGGAAGATGTTTTTTTCGCCCTGGGTTACGCCGGCTGGGGGCCGGGACAGCTGGAGCAGGAGCTGCAACAGGACGCATGGATTTTTGGCCCGGCTTCAAAGGAGATTCTCTTCCAGGCCCCGGCAGAAAATCGCTGGGAAGCCGCCGCAAGACTTGCCGGGGTTGATGTCAACCTGATCAGCAACATTGGCGGCCATGCCTGAAGTGCAGACCATGCTGGGTTTCGACTATGGCACGGGAAAGATCGGCGTGGCCGTGGGCCAGCAACTCACCGGCACCGCCACACCACTGACAACCTTGCACCTGGTCAAGAACAAACCCGACTGGCAGGGCATCGGGTGCCTCATCGAAGAATGGCAGCCCGATGCCCTGGTGGTGGGGCTGCCCATTGGGCCGGAAGAAAACGAAACCCCCATGACCACCGCCGCCCGCAAATTCTCCAGACAGCTGGAGGGACGCTTTCATCTGCCTGTACACCTGGCCGATGAACGGCTAACATCCCGGGAAGCTTGGAGCCGCATCGGCGGCATCGCCATTCACGATGTCACCCGCATCGACTCCATGGCAGCAAAACTAATCCTGGAAACCTGGTTCAGCGCCAATGAGTAATCGCAGTTTCATGCAACACCAGGCCATACTGGATCTGATCCAGGGTATGGCGCGCATCACCCGACGCCACTTGCGGGACAAACGCATCAACCAGCCCGCGATGATCGGCATTCACACCGGCGGCGTATGGGTTGCGCAGCGCCTGCATCAACTCCTGCAGATTGAACCACCCCTGGGGAAGCTCGACATCAGTTTCTACCGGGACGATTTCACCCGCATCGGCATGAATCCCCAGGTCAAGCCCTCACAGATTCCCTTTGCGGTTGAAGACCAGCATATCGTCCTGGTCGATGACGTCATCCAGTCAGGGCGCACCATACGTGCCGCCATGAATGAAATCTTCGACTTCGGGCGCCCCGCTTCCATCACCCTGGTCACCCTCATCGAGCGCAGCGGCAGGGAATTGCCCATACAGCCTGACATCATCGGCCTGGAGCCGCCCCTGGCCGACGATGAGCACATCCGCCTGCAAGGACCAGACCCGCTGATACTGCAAATCAACGGTGATCCGGGCAACAGGGGGGACGCATGAGCTACGAGCAATTGCAAACGGATGAACAAGGCCGGCTGCGGCACTTCTTGAGCATCGAAGGCTTCCGCCGAGAACAGTTGCTGCAAATACTCGATACCGCAGAATCCTTCGCCATGCTGCCCGGGCGGCAAGTGAAAAAAGTGCCCCTGCTGCGCGGCAAGATCATCACCAATCTGTTCTTCGAAAACAGTACGCGAACCCGCACCACCTTTGAGTTGGCGGCCAAGCTGCTGTCTGCCGATGTAATCAATTTCAACATGGACGTTTCCGCCACCTCCAAGGGCGAAACACTACTCGACACCCTGCGCAATATCGAAGCCATGCACTCCGACATGTTCGTGGTGCGCCACAGCGCATCCGGAGCCGCTCATTTCATTGCCCGGCATGCGGCGCCTGGAGTAAGCATCATCAATGCCGGCGATGGCTGCCATGCCCACCCTACCCAGGCGATGCTGGATATGTTCACCATCCGTCGGCACAAGGGCGATTTCACCCCTTTGCGTATCGCCATCGTCGGCGATGTGCAGCATTCCAGGGTGGCCCGCTCCCAGATCATGGCTCTGAACATCCTGGGCGTTTCCGAAGTGCGGGTGATCGCACCACGCACCCTGCTGCCTGCGGACGTACGCACCCTGGGAGTGCATGTCTTTCATGATCTGGAACAAGGGTTGAAGGACGTGGACGTGGTGATCATGCTGCGGCTGCAGCACGAGCGCATGGACAATGCCCTGCTGCCCTCCGCCCATGAGTACTTCCAGCTCTACGGCCTTACAGCAGAACGCCTGGAATATGCAAAACCGGATGCCATCGTCATGCACCCCGGCCCCATCAACCGGGGTGTGGAAATCACTTCAGAGGTGGCGGATGGCCCGCAGTCCGTCATCCTGCAGCAGGTCAGCTACGGCATTGCGATACGCATGGCAGTGATGTCCATGGCGCTAGGCAACAGCAGTGGGGAGCAAGGCTCATGATCGCGGTAAACCTGCATATCCGGGGTGGACGTCTCATCGACCCGGCCAACGGCATTGATGCCCACCTCGACCTGTACCTCAAACACGGCCGGGTGTTTGCAGTGGGTGAGAAACCAGACGGATTCCGCATTGACAAGACCATCAGCGCCCGGGGGAAGATCGTTTGTCCCGGACTCATCGATCTGGGTGTGCATCTGCGCGAACCCGGCGAAGAACACAAGGGCACTATCTGCAGCGAGGCGGAAGCTGCCGCCCGGGGAGGAATCACCACCCTGATCTGCATGCCAAATACCGATCCGGTCATCGATACACCTGCCGTCTGGGAACTCATCCGCCGCCGCGCAAAAGCCTGCGGCAATGCCCGGGTGCTGGCGATCGGCGCACTGACCAAGGATTTGACGGGGAAACAGCTGGCGGAAATGGGCGCATTGAAACAGGCAGGCTGTGTTGCCGTCAGCAATGCCCGCAAACGCATGGCCAATACCCTGGTGACCCGCCATGCGCTGGAATATGCCCGCACCTTCGATCTCCCGGTTATTCTGTGCAGCGAAGACCCGCACCTCAAGGACGATGGCTGCGTACATGAGGGCAGCATCGCCACCCGCCTGGGGCTGCCCGGCATTCCATCTGCAGCAGAAACCGTTGCCGTGGCTCGGGATCTGGCTCTGACGGAGCACACCGACAGCCGCAGCCATTTCCACACCCTGTCCACCGGCCGCGCCATCGAGATGATCCGTCAGGCAAGGCGCGGTGGCGCAAGGCTGTCGGCGGATGTCGCCATCCACCAACTATTTCTCCTCGATACCGATGTAGACGGATTCAACGCCGACTGCCATGTAGATCCACCATTTCGTACCCAGACCGACCGCGACATCCTGCGCCAGGCGGTTGCCGATGGCGATATCGAGGTCATTTGCTCCGATCATCAGCCTCATGAAGAAGATGCCAAAACCGCGCCTTTCCCCCTCACCGCCCCCGGCATCTCCGGCCTGGAAACCCTGCTGCCCCTGTGCCTGAAGCTGGTGGAAGACGGCATTCTCGACCTGCCCACAGCCATCGCTCGCCTCACCCATGGCCCGGCGCAGGCCCTGGGTCTGCCTTTGGGGCGCCTGGATGCCGGTCACAGCGCAGACATTTGCATCTTTGATCCCGACCACATCTGGACGCTGCACCCGGCCGAGCTGCACAGCAGCGGCAAGAATACGCCTTTTTGCAACTGGGAATTCCGCGGCAAGGTAACCCACACCCTGTTCGAGGGGCGCATCACCTGGAATTCAGAATCATGAAGCATCCCCAGCAACGCAACAGCATCTGTCTGGAAGATGCGGAAATTCTTTCACACCATGCCTATCCCGGCGACCAGCACATCCTGCGCCTGCAGGCGCCACGCTGCGCGGCCCGGGCAAAACCCGGGCAGTTCGTACACCTTACCGTCGATCCCCAACGGCCCATGCGCCGCCCCATTTCCATCATGCGCGCCTGCGCGGATGATGGCTGGATCGACCTTTTGTACAAGCGCGTGGGAGAAGGCACGGCGCTGCTGGCCGCACGCACCACCGGGGAATACCTGAGCACCCTTGGGCCCATCGGACAACCGTTCCGGATCAAGGAAAAACGCCCCCTGCTCATCGGCGGCGGCGTGGGAATGCCACCCATGGTGTTTGTCGCCGAAAGCCTCAAGAACAGCGAACACCAGCCCATGGTCATACTGGGTTCAGAAGCGCCTTTTCCCTTTACAGCCCGGCCTTCCAGCATTCTGCTGCCCGGCATACCCGATGGTGTCATCGCCGCCATGCCCTTGCTGGACGACTGGGGCGTTCCCTGCCGCCTGGCAAGCCAGCAGCAGATGCCCGGCGTGCATCAGGGTTACGTCACCGACCTGGCGAGACATTGGCTAAACGCCCTGGAAGCCCAGGCCCGGCAGGAAGTCGGACTCTATGCCTGTGGCCCTCATCCCATGCTGGAGGCGGTGGTCGAGCTGGCCAGAGAATTTGCATTACCGGTTCAGGTATCCCTGGAAGAGTTCATGGCTTGCGGCGTCGGCGGCTGCGCCGGCTGCAGTGTAGAGGTGCAGACAGAAAACGGGCCAGCCATGCAGCGGGTGTGCGTGGATGGCCCGGTGTTTGACGGCTATCAGGTGTTTAACTGATACAAGCGCCTTGCAGGAGGTTGAAAAAAGCCTTTCATGGTTTTTTTCAACGCCGGAAAGCTGTTAATGCCCGTCAGTATTCGTCGATGAGCATGGCTGCATCCAGATCCCTGGCACGGGTTCCCGGCGTATTGTCGCCCAGCTTGATCATGAGGCGCACCTCATTGGAAGAGTCGGCATGCTTAAGGGCATCTGCCTCTGTGATCTCGCCTTCAAGATAGAGCTCATACAGCGCCTGATCGAAGGTGATCATGCCATGTTCCCGGGAGCGCTTCATCAACTCCTTGAGTTCATGGATTTTCCCCTTGAGAATCAGATCCGATGCCAGGGGCGTGTTCAGCAATACTTCAATGGCAGCCCGGCGGCCCACACCATCCGCCCGGGGAATCAACTGCTGGGCAAGAATTCCCTTGAGGTTCAGGGACAAATCCATCAGCGCCTGGGTCATGCGCTCTTCCGAGAAGAAATGCAGAATCCGCTCCAGCGCCTGGTTGGCGTTATTGGCATGGAGGGTGGAAAGCACCAGGTGGCCTGTTTCCGCAAAAGTCAGGGCATGCTCCATGACTTCACGGGTGCGGATCTCACCGATCAGGATTACATCCGGCGCTTGGCGAAGCGTGTTTCTCAAGGCAATTTCATAGGACTCGGTATCGATGCCCACCTCCCGCTGGGCGACGATACAGCCCTGGTGCTGATGCAGAAACTCGATAGGGTCTTCAATACAGATGATATGACCGTCGCTATGCTTGTTGCGATAACCCAGCATGGCGGCAAGAGAAGTGGATTTACCTGTGCCCGTGGCGCCGACGAAAATAATCAGCCCCCGCTTGACCATGGCCAGCTGCTTGATAATCGACGGCAGCTTGAGCTCTTCGAAACTCGGGATGCTGGTCTCGATACGGCGCAGCACCATGGCCACCGCATCCCGCTGTATAAAGGCGCTGACGCGAAAACGGCCGATATTCGGCGCGCTGACGCCAAAATTACACTCTTTGGTATGCCTGAATTCCTCCCGCTGCTCGGGACTCATCAAGCCAAGAGCCAGCTCCCGCGTCTGATCCGCAGTCAAGGCAGTCTTGGCTATAGGTTTGATATGCCCATCCACCTTGATGCAGGGAGGGCGCCCCACGGTGACAAACAAATCGGACGCTTTCTTATCCGACATCAAACGGAGTATATCGTTAAATTCCATCAACAAACCTCAAACAAATATCAGACCGGGCAGGAAAACAAAAGGGGTCGCCCGTCATTCTGGCGCACAAACCCATGGGTGGGTGAAGGTAGAGCAATTGCCGAGGCCAGCATCCATGGAGGGAGCACTCCTGGCTCCCGACCTGCACAGGGATGACGGCTTAAGCCTTGCACCAGCATCAAACAAAAGCTTCCTTGCTCTGCGCCCTGGCGCGAGCATCCTGGCGGGTAATCAAACCTTTTTGCAGCAATTCCTTGAGATGTTGATCCAGGGTCTGCATGCCCACCGCCTGGCCGGTCTGGATGGCAGAGTACATCTGCGCAACCTTATCCTCGCGAATCAGGTTACGAATGGCGGGCGTGCCAATCATGATTTCCCAGGCCGCTGTTCGCCCCCCACCCACTTTCTTCAGCAGGGTCTGGGCAATAACCGCCCGCAAAGACTCGGAAAGCATGGAGCGCACCATGGATTTCTCGCCGGCGGGAAAAACATCCACAATCCGGTCGATGGTCTTGGCGGCAGAACTGGTATGCAGGGTGCCAAACACCAGATGGCCTGTTTCCGCCGCAGTCAACGCAAGGCGAATGGTTTCCAGATCCCGCAGCTCGCCCACCAGAATGATATCCGGATCTTCCCGCAAGGCGGAACGCAAGGCTTCGGAAAACCCCAGGGTGTCCCGATGCACTTCCCGTTGGTTGATCAGGCATTTCTTGCTCTGGTGCACAAATTCAATCGGATCCTCAATCGTCAGCACATGACCATATTCATTGTCATTGATGTAGTCGATCATGGCCGCCAGGGTGGTGGATTTTCCCGAGCCCGTAGGCCCGGTAACCAATACGATACCCCGGGGATTTTCGCAAATGGTCTTGAAGGTGGAAGGGCAATTGAGATCATCCAGGGTCAATACCTTGGATGGAATGGTGCGGAAGACGGCTGCAGCGCCCCGATCCTGATTAAAGGCATTGACTCGGAACCGCGCCAGCCCGGGAATTTCAAACGAGAAATCCACTTCCAGAAACTCTTCATAGTCCCGGCGCTGCCTATCATTCATGATGTCGTACACCAGGCCGTGTACGGCTTTATGATCCAGCGCAGGTACATTCACGCGCCGGATGTCGCCGTCAACACGAATCATGGGCGGCAACCCTGCAGATAAATGCAAATCCGATGCGTTGTGCTTAACGCTGAAAGCAAGAAGTTCTGTAATATCCATGAAATCCCTCTATATTTCCGGGAAAGTCCCGCCACACCACCTCGGCTTGTCCGCCTTCGCAGCCCAGCATCGCCCCCTTGTTGTTCTATACAATCCGAATACCTTTATAATAATACAGACGAAAAACAAACTTATTAAGGTATTTTTTATGTTGGCGCCAGCACTTACACCAACATAAGACCATCGGCCATGGGAAAACTGCAACAAAGATTATCACAGGTGCAAGCCCAGATACGGGGCTTTGCCTTATCTTGTGACAGAGATCCAACCGAAATCGGGCTCATCGCCGTCAGCAAAACCCGCCCGGTCAGCGATATCCACGAAGCCTGGAAAGCCGGGCAAAGGGCATTCGCTGAAAACTACCTGCAAGACGCCCTGCAAAAGATTCCAGTGTTGCAAGATTGCGACATTGAATGGCATTTTATCGGGCGCATTCAATCCAACAAAACCCGCACCATCGCAGAAAATTTCTCCTGGGTGCATACCCTGGCCAGCTTCAAACATGCCCGGCGTTTAGACGAACAGCGCCCGGAATCACTGCCTCCCCTGAATGTCTGCATACAGATGAACCTGACCGGCGAGCAAAGCAAGGGGGGGATTGCAGAAAAAGAGCTGCGCCCTTTGCTTGAAAAATTGGCCAACCTGCCCCATTTACACCTGCGTGGATTGATGACCATGCCCCCCGCCGCTGCATCCGTCACACAGCAGCACCGGATATTCGCACAACTGAGACGGCTGCGGGATGACATGAACCGGCAAGGTTATGCCCTGGACACCCTTTCCATGGGCATGTCGGGAGATATGCAGGCAGCCATCTGTGAAGGCGCTACAATGGTACGCATTGGCACAGCAATTTTTGGACCCAGAACATGAACACAAAAACCCTGGCTTTTATCGGCGGCGGCAATATGGCCAGCGCCCTGATCAACGGCCTGATTGAAGACGGCATACCCCCACAGAACATTCTGGTTGCCGAGCCTGATGAAAAGCGCAGGGAGCAACTGGCAACACGCTTTGGCATCCGTGCCGTAGATGACAACAACGAAGCCGCCACCCAGGCGGATATCCTGATACTGGCGGTCAAACCCCAGGTATTGAAAGACGTCGCCACCACCCTGGCGCCCGCGCTGATTCAGAAAAAACCCCTGTGCCTGTCTATCGCTGCAGGCATCCGCCATACCAGCCTGCAACGCTGGCTTGGGGAAGATATTCCCGTGGTGCGCGTGATGCCCAACACGCCTGCCATGCTCAAGGCCGGCGCCAGTGGGTTGTATGCCCCCAATAGTGTCAACGAGACGCAGCGCAGCGAGGCCGAACATATCGTTCGCGCTACCGGCATCGCGGTCTGGTTGGACAATGAGAACCAGATGGATGCACTGACCGCCGTCTCCGGCAGCGGGCCAGCCTACTTTTTTCTGTTCATGGAAGCCATGGAAAACAGCGCCCGCAAACTTGGTCTGCCGGAAAAAACCGCACACCTGCTGGTGCTGCAAACCGCCCTGGGAGCCGCCCGCATGGCAATGGAAAGCACCAACGACCTGGAAGAGCTGCGCAACAGTGTCACCTCTCCCGGGGGGACTACGGAAAAGGCGCTTGCCACCTTTCAGGAACACGAGCTGGATCAACTGGTTGAAAAAGCCATGACCGCTGCCCGGGATCGATCCATTGCGCTGTCAGAATCACTGGGAACAGACTGATGGGAGCAGGCTACGCCACCAATCCACTGGTTTTTATCCTGCAGTTTCTGTTTGGAGCCTACATCCTGATCGTACTGCTGCGCTTCTTCCTGCAGCTGACCCGGGCCGATTTCTACAACCCGCTTTCCCAGTTTATTGTCAAAATCACCTCCCCCGTACTCGTCCCCTTAAGACGCTTCATCCCCAGTATGGGGGGCATGGACATCGCCGCTCTGGTGCTGGCCTGGGCATTGAAAACAGTGGAACTACTCTTGGTTGTGCTGATTTCAACCGGCGCATTCGCACCTGGATTCGCCATCATTGGCGCGATCCCCGGCCTGATCGAGCTGTGCATCAACATCTTCCTGTACGGCATCATCATCCAGGCCATACTCAGCTGGGTCAGCCCCGGCACCTACAACCCGGCGACAGCACTGCTCCATACCCTGACCGCCCCGGTTTTACGACCAGTGCAGCGCTTCATTCCCCCCATCAGTGGCATTGACCTCTCCCCCATGGCTGCCATCCTGGGGCTGATCGTGCTCAAGATGCTGCTTATTCCTCCACTCAACCAGCTGGTCGCCAGCCTGGTGTCATGAACCGGCACTGACGGGAGGAAGAAGACCTGCTGCCCAGCCCCCGTCAATAACATGTAAAATGCTCGCCTGGACATTCTCACAACACCGAATTAAGCAACTATGAAAGAAAACCAGCCAGTCCCTGTGTACCCTGTGCAGTACATCCCCAATACGGATGATGAAATCAGTTTGGTGGATATCTGGCTAACCTTCAGAAAGCACCGCAAGCTGTTTTTCAAGGTGGCTATCAGCGTAGCGCTCCTGGGGTTGGCAATAGCCTTGCTTATGACCAAATCCTACGACCTGCGCACGTCCATAGAAATCGGCACCGCCATCCGCGGCGACAACCCGACACCTATCGAAGCCCCGGAAACCGTCAAGGCAAAGCTGGAAAACTCACTGATACCCATGGTGATACACCAGCTGCACAAAGAGGAAGAAGAAACAGAAGACTACAAGATCAGCACCAGCATCCCCAAAAAAAGCTCACTCATCGTGTTGACCAGCAAGACACCACTCGATACGACAGAGCAATACAAAAACCTGCATAACCAAGTGGTCACCGCCCTGACCCGGGATCACGCCAGAATCATCAACGTGCTGAAAAAGAACCTGCAAACTGAGCTGGCGCTGGCGCGCATCGTACTGGACGATCTGATAGACCCGGCCACTCTGGCAGCGTTGATCAAGGAGCAGGAAAAAACGCTGGCAGAAGCAAGGGCAAACCTGGACGCACTAAGTAACCCGGAAATATTCGGCGTACAAATCAAAGCCGCAGAAAACAATATTCAAGGCGAAAAAAACAAGCTTGCCTCCCTTAAGGATCAAGCAACCATCCTGAATGAAAAACTCAAGAAAATTGATACCAACCAGAATTTGATCAAAGGGCAGATCCAGGAGCTTGAAGCGCAAATCAAGGCCTCCATGGACTTGCAAAAGAGCGCAGCCCAGGACGTAAGGAGTGAAACCCAGGCCATGGCGCAACTCATGATCGACAGTGAAATTCAGCAGAACCGAAAATGGCTGGCGCAACTGAAAGAGCGTCTGTTCATCACCCTGGAAAATGACAGGGCCGGCATCCAGAAATCACTGGAAGACAACAGGCGCGCTCAGGAGCTGCAAAAAGAGCATATTGCACAAGCCGAAGCCGGCCTTAAGGAACTCACCGGCAGCAATGTGCTGGAACAAAGCAAGCTCAAGGCCGTCATCGCCGAAAGCGAGGCAAACATCGCGAAACTGGCCAACGACCAGAAACGCAGCATCGCCACCCAGCAGGAAAGCATTGGCGAACTGCAAGGGAAGCTGGACAACTTTGTGGAAACCCGTGCAGTAGTGGAGCCGCTGCTTTCCACCAAACCGACATCCACCTCTAAGCGCGTCATCCTGCTGATCGCGATATTCCTGGGCATCATCCTGGGCATCATGGCAGTATTCTTCGCCGAACTGCGTGAAAAAGTGCGCAAGAACTTGCTTGAGGACAGTAGATCAGACCTGGCCTAGTTGGATGATTGTCGCCCCTGGATTCCGGCCTCGACAACTGCTCCTGCGTTGTTCTACTACGATACATCCCTGTATCTATCCTGCATTGCGCTACCTTCACCCATCCATGGGTTCGTGCGCCGGAATGACAAGATGAGACGCCACCCATCACTCCCTGGAAAAGCACCGTCATCCCGGCGCAGGCCGAGATCCGGGAATTACCACTCCACCCCTAATACGCCTTCCTGTCCACAAACCCCCTGAGTACGGTCAGTACAATAATTTTCAAATCCAGCCACAACGACCAGTTTTCAATATAGTACAGGTCGTATTCCACCCTTTTTTCCATCTTGTCCAGGGTATCCGTCTCTCCCCGCCAGCCATTGATTTGCGCCCAACCCGTAATTCCCGGCTTGACCCGGTGACGTTGCATATAGGCTTCCACCTGATCCTTGTATAACTCATTGTGCGCCATCGCATGAGGGCGAGGACCAACGATGGACATGCGCCCCTGAAGTACATTGAAAAACTGGGGCAGTTCATCCAGGCTGGTTCGCCGCAGAAAGGCGCCGAAGCACGTTACCCTGGGATCACCCATCGTTGCCTGGGTAACTTGCCCATCCTTTTCCTGGTGCACTTTCATAGTGCGAAATTTATAGACCTTGATGGGCTTTCCATCCCAGCCATGGCGTTTTTGCTTGAACAAGATCGGGCCGGGTGAACTGACTTTGACCCCCAGCGCAATCAAAATCATCAACGGGCTGATCAACAGCAGGATCCAAGCCGCCAAAACCCGATCCTCCACAGCTTTCAACACGCGGTTTACTCCCTGCATGGGCGAGGAGCGAAGATCCAGCACCGGTACGCCCGCAACCTCTGTAACCGAGTGATTCAGCAAATGAAATCCAAAAATATCCGGCACCAGACGAACATTTACCGTGCTGTGGCGAAGCATTTGCAAAATCTCACGCATGCGCTCTTCCGCCCGCAAAGGCAATGCCAGCCATATTTCGTCAATATGTTTTTTTCCACCTTCCAGTCGTTTGCAGCCTTCTTCACAGGAGATCACCGGTACGGATTCAATCTGCATGCCCTGTAATTCCGGATTGTCATCCCAGAAAGCAACCAGGTCGTACCCGACCCAGGGGGCATCATTGAGTTGCCGGGCAACATTCCTCCCAAGTTCACCTGCCCCCATGATGCAGATATGGCGATGATTCCAACCGCGCTTGCGCATGAAATTGAACAGCAAGCGCACAGCGACCCGCACCAGCACCAGCCCCGTCCACGCCAAAAGCACCCAGATAATCGCCCAGTAGCGCGAATACAGGGCGCCACTTTTGAACCCGAAAGCCAGCAGCACCAATATGAGAACCACCGCAGCCCAGGCGAGAGTGGTTCTCCAAATTTGCCGCCAGAGCTCCTTGCCACGCCAGGAGTGATAGAGCTTGAACAAAGGCAGAATAATGGCCGAAAGCAAGGCGCCGACGACCAGCGCCAGTTCATAGTAATCGTATATGCGGAGATGCCCGAAACGGACGTAGTAAGCCAGAAGCCCGGCGCCGATAACAATGCACAGATCCAGTATGCGCGCCCCAAACGATATAACAGGCGAGTACTCCCTGATCAGCCCTTTTTTAAACACAATATTTTCCTATTTAAAACAAATAGTTAATGCGCGATCAGGTGTCAGCCTGGCTTGCACCTTTTCTTTTCCCGATTACCAGCGAAAAAGCCTACCAATTCAAATCATGCACCCGGAACACCTGTTTCCATACCCAGCGTATTTTACCAACATCGGCACATTGCTGTCCGATACCGGGACGATTTCTTTCTGTCAGCTGCATATCCACCCAATATATTTGATTATTGCGCCACCATAGGGGTATATTTGTGAGTCTGCAGTAGACGGAGGGGAAACAGCACATGGGGACAGGTAAACTACAGAGCCAGCTTCAGGGGTTTGGCCGCTGGAAAATGCGCCAGCTACACACCATGGAGCAACTGGAAGCCTGGCTCAAACAACAGGGGCTGTTTACCTCCCAGGCGCAAAAGGCGTTGCAACATGCAGACATCACCCTGCGGCAGGATCACGTTACCGTCGCTGTAGTCGGCGAATTTTCCCGCGGCAAGACAGAGCTGATCAATTCCCTGTTTTTCGGCGATCATAGCTTTCGCCTGTTGCCAACCGATGCCGGCCGCACCACCATGTGTCCCACGGAGATCTTCCAGGACGATTGCGAAGAACCCTACCTCCGCCTTCTTCCCATCGAAACCCGCCTGGATGAAATCAGCCTGACCGACCTGCAAACCCAGCCCGAACGCTGGGAACACATTCCCCTGGATGTTGAGGACAGCGAAGATCTTTACAATAAGCTACTGAAAATCAAAGAGAATAAAATGGTGTCCCGCGATGCCGCCGAGCAAATGGGGCTTGCTGACGTCAATCAAACTGCTGGTGATCTTGATCGCCTGGTGTCCATCCCCGCATGGCGACTCGCCCACCTCAACTACCGCCATCCACTTCTTGCCCAAGGGCTGCGCATCCTGGATACACCGGGACTGAATGCCGTCAGTAGCGAACCGGAACTGACTTACGAGATTTTGCCCAACGCCCAGGCGCGCCTGTTCGTGCTGGGTGCCGACACCGGTGTTACCCAATCTGACCTGGACATATGGACACAGCTGGTGCAGCAGCCCGGCACCAAGCAGAAACTGGGGGTGATTGTGGTGCTGAACAAAACCGATACCCTTTGGGACGAATTGCGTACCGAGCGTGAAATACAGAGCAGCATTGAAAGGCAATGCATGGAGGTTTCCCAAATTCTGGAAGTGAAACACAGGCAGGTATTCGCTGTCTCTGCTCAAAAGGGTCTGGTAAGCCGGGTAAAGAACGACCCCGAGCTGGAAAAGAAATCCGGGATCCCCCAGTTGGAAAAGCACCTGGCCAACACCCTGATTCGCAACCGGCAGGCACTGATTGTGGAGCAATCCACGGAGCTGGTCTGCAGCTCCCTGGACAACATCAAGACATTGGTTTCCTCCCGCCTCAAACGCATGGAAAAGCAATCCGCTGAACTCAAGGATCTGAGCACAAAAAGCGAAGCCGCTATCGATGGTCTGCTCAAACAGGCTCAGACAGACAAGGCCCGCTATCAGGCCAGCATTAACGCCTACAAGCAATCCCGTGCCGACTTCACCGCTCATGGAAAAATGCTGCTGGATGCGCTCTCGCCTTCCGTGCTGGAACACATTATCACCAAGGCCAAAAAACGCATGTCTGGCGCCTGGACAACCATTGGCCTGAAAGAATCGATGGGGGAATTATTTGACGACATCAACCAGCAAATGGAAGCAGCAGGCAATCAGTCCCAGGAAATGCGGCGCCTCATTCGCACCATCTATCGTCGTTTTCAAACCCGCCACAAAATGCGCCTGGGCGACCCCAAAATGCTCTCCCTGATCAGCCACCAGGTTGAGCTGAACCTAATCTACCAGGAAGCCGAAATCTACCGCAAGAGTCCCCGCACGGCGCTAACGGAAAAGCATTTCGCTATCAAACGCTATTTCCACACCGTTGTGCGGCGCGTAGAACAAACCTTCCGCAACGCCCACAACGACGCCAAAGACTGGCTGGAAACCGCCCTGGATCCACTAACAGCCCAGGTACACGAACACCGCAGCGTGCTTTCCCAGCAACTCTCTGACCTGAAGCTCGCTGGACGCTCCCGCACCACCGTAAGGCAACGTCTGGCAACCCTGAAAAAAGACACCGCACAACAGCAGATGCAGCTCAATACCCTGCAAAAGGTTATTTCGAGTCTCCGTAACACCATGCCCACCAGCGCATCTGAACCCCGAAAAGCTGATGTGGTGGCGATCAAGAAAACCGCCTGATACAAAATCAGGATGCTGCACGGGCCGCAAACAAAACCAAAAATAAAAAATACCCATACGGGCGCTCTGCACCCCGATCCGGTACAGATCATCCATGCTACGGTACCTGGAGTGCAGGCAATCTACCTGTTTGGCTCCCATGCCCTAGATGAGCAACACGCTGATAGCGATATTAATTTCGCTATATTATCCAAACACAAATCATCCGAAACGACCACTTGGGAACTCGCCCAGAAGCTGGCTGCCGAATACTCCAGAGAGGTCGATCTCATCGAGTTGAAACAGGCATCGACGGTTATGCGCATGCAAATCATTTCGAAAGGCCGGCATCTATTTTGCGCAAACAGGAACTTTTGCGAAACGTTCGAAAATATCGTTTTTTCCGACTACGCACGCCTGAATGAAGAGCGTGCGGGCATACTGGAAGACATCAGGCAAAGAGGATCTGTCTATGGATGACATCCTACTGAACAAGGCTGCCATCATAGAATGTCGGAATCCATAAATCCCCGTTTCTGAGCTCCAATCATGTTCGATGGGATCTTTTCTTTACTGCCTGTTGAATGCCAGTACCTTATTCAGGTTGCCAATCCAAACGCAAAAAGAAATCCCAACACCTGCCTACAGATCCGCCGAATTCACGTATAATTCAACCGCTAACACGGGTGGAGCTATCCTGGCTGTAAAGAAGTCTCCGATCATGTCGTGAACTCGCATCTTGCCGCCAAAATATCCGGACTCTGTTTTTACGAAGGTTCCGCAAGGTCAAATACATGCACGCATTGATAGAACAACACAGGCAAGCCATTCAGCAATTAGCCCATCAAAGGGGCAATTCCCTTATGAGTCAAAGGGATGACAATGTTTATATTGAGCATATGCTGGAATGTATCTCTTGGATAGAGGAACACACGAAAAGAGGACGAGAACACTTTTTCGACTCAAGGTTGGTACAAGAATGTGGTAGTGAGGGATTTGCAGACACTGGCAGAATCCAGTCAGTGTTTGTCAATCAAGCGGAAGGAACCTTTCCCGTTGATACCCTGGAGAGATATATCCGGATTTTCTCATAGTAGATCAAACAGGATTACCAAAGATAAAGATTCTTGACGGATGCCAAGAAAACTGAGACAGCAATACTATCCATCGAAATTCTCAATATGCAATAAACTGCTTTGCTTGCCTCGGGATTTTTTTAAACCGGATATACAATAAATGAAAATTACGCAAGAATATTTAGGTCGGGCCATAGCTATTATCCCAGCAAGAGGTGGCTCAAAAGGAATACCCAAAAAAAACTTAAGGCCTGTAGCCGGGAAGCCCCTGTTGTACTACTCCATTCAAGCGGCATTGGCCGCTTCTACAGTTACCGAAGTTTATGTTTCTACAGACGATGATGAGATAGCATTGTTTGCAGAGCGCTTCGGCGCGAACGTAATCATCCGCCCCGCCGAACTGGCTGACGACATCACCACACTTGATCCGGTAATATTGAGCGCTGTTCAGGCTATAGAAAAAGATGAAAAGGGCATCGACCTTGTGGTCACCATTCAGCCAACTTCCCCATTACTGATCGACAAAGATATAGACGGCGTAGTCAAAAGCTTGATTGTAAATACAGCTGATACAGCTATAACAGTTGTTGATGATAGGCATCTGTGCTGGACAATTAACAGCAACGGTGCAACACCAGCTTATAAAAAGAGAGTAAACCGCCAGCAATTACCGGAAAATTTTCGTGAAACAGGTGCAGTAGTAGCCTGTACAAGAGATCAACTGGAATCTGGCAGCCGCTTTGGTACCAAGGTAACGTTATATGAAGTTCCATACAGTAGAAGCTTTGATATAGATACCTACGCAGATCTATACCTTTGCGAAGCAATGTTGACGCGATTCCTTATCGTATTTACCGTAGTTGGATATCCAGAAGTTGGCCTCGGGCATGCCTACCGAACCATCATGCTGGCACACGAGTTAGTCAAATATGAACTGATATTCGTATGCGAAGAAAAAAGCAAGTTTGCTGCAGATTACATAAGCCAGCATAGCTACCCCGTGACTGTTTGCAAAGAGAACACATTGGCGGAAACTGTATGTGCTTTATCCCCCGACCTGGTTATAAATGATATTCTCGATACTGAATCTGAATACATAACAACACTCAAACAGTGTGGCTGCAAAATAGTAAATTTCGAAGATTTGGGGCCTGGCAGCATGGAAGCAAATTTGGTTGTCAATGCCCTGTATCCATACAGTTTCCCATCGGATCACATTCTGATAGGCCCCAAGTATTTTTGTTTAAGAGACGAGTTTCTGTATATCAACAAAGAAGATACCCGCAATCTATTTAGTCGGATTTTATTGACATTTGGAGGAGTGGATGAGGGGAACCTTACTGCCCGTGTGTTAGATATTATTGCCCCAATATGCATTGACAACGGGTATATCGTGGAGATAGTTCTTGGGCCAGGATTCAAACATATGAAAGAACTTGGGAAGCTGCTTTCTTCCATGGGAAAAATGAGGGTAAAGGTAGTTCAGGATACAAAAAGGATCTCAAGCCATATGCTCAAAGCTGACCTTGCAATTACGTCTGGTGGCCGCACCGTGCTGGAATTGGCCGCACTGGGTGTTCCAACAATGGTCATCTGTCAAAACATTCGGGAAACAACACATACATACGCATCAAGTGAGCACGGCATATTGAACCTTGGCTTTCGAGATCAAGTAACAGATCATCAGATCAAAGAAACATTCTTAAAAGTTACGGCGGATGATACTCTAAGGCAAACGATGAAAAGCAAAGCCAGCTCCTTGGATCTTTCCAAGGGGAAGGAGCGAGTAATAAGAAAAATCCTCTCCCTTTTACACTAAACTGATGGAAATAGGTTTTACATGCAACATAACTCGATAATTATTGGCAGCCATACTATAGAAAACAGCTTTTCACCATATATAATTGCGGAAATAGGCGTCAATCATGAAGGAAGCATGCATTTGGCCAAGCGCCTTATTACAGAAGCTGCAGAAGGGGGGGCACATGCCGCCAAATTTCAATCCTACAAAGCTGGAAAACTCGCTTCCAAGCACAGTCCTGCATATTGGGATACAAACAAAGAACCCACGGAAAGCCAGTACAAGCTATTTAAGAAATACGACAATTTCGGACAAGAGGACTACGAAGAACTAGCCACCTATTGCAAGGATTGCGGAATTGATTTTATGTCTACCCCTTTCGATCTCGACGCCGTGGATTTTCTCAATCCCCTGGTTCCCGCGTTTAAAATTGCTTCAGCAGACATAACCAATGTGCCTTTAATACGAAAGTGCGCACAAACCGGAAAACCATTACTAATATCCACAGGCGCATCAACTCTTCCTGAAATAGAGTTTGCCATCCAGACCGCCCGCCAAGCTGGCGCCTCCCATATTGCTATTCTCCATTGTGTCCTAAACTACCCAACGCCTATTGAGCATGCTCAACTTGGAATGATCCTGGTACTTAAAAGAACGTTTCCTGATTTACTGATTGGCTATTCAGACCATGTAGTGCCAGATGAAACGATTAGCTCACTAGAAGTATCTCTACTACTAGGCGCAAGCATCCTGGAAAAACACTTTACACACGACAAAAACCTGCCTGGAAATGATCACTACCACGCCATGAACAAACTGGATCTACAACGATTTTGTGTAAAAGCCAGCAGATATGCCAAACTTATTGGTCATGAACGTCAGTCGATGGACAATGAGAAATCTGCGCGGGCCAATGCCAGGCGAAGCATCGTAGCCGCGAGAAGTATAAACAAAGGAGAAAGGTTTTCGGAGGAAAACCTGACCACTAAGCGTCCGGGGCTTGGTATAAGTCCGATACACTGGGATGAGGTTATTGGCCGCCAAGCAGCCAAAAATATTGATGAAGATTCATTGTTATCCTGGAGTGCCATCCTGGATAAAAATGTAGACTGAAGCCATGCTTCGTACTGAATGCATTTAGGCTGCTTTCAATCATTACTCCTTTCAGCCCCCTTAAAACCAGCAATCGACCAATCAAAAATGATTAAAGATTACTACGTCATCCTGACCGGCTCAAAAAATAACGCCGGTGATTTTCTGATCAAGCATCGCGCCAAACAGTTATTTTCTCAGTTTAGACCTGATCGAGAGATAATTGATTTCAATGGCTGGATCCCTTTTGATCAGAGTAAGCTAGAAATCGTAAACAACGCAAAAGCACTGATACTTACGGGAGGACCCGCACTACAAGAAAAAATGCGTCCGCGTGTTTATGGCCTGACCAGCAACCTTTCAGATATCAATGCTCCCTTAGCGACAATGGGGATCGGTTGGTATTCTCCGCACGGTAAATGGCATAACACCCACCGCTATACACTGAATTCTGATTCCAAAGCACTGCTTGAAAGAATCGCAGAAGATGATCTTATATCAAGCGTAAGAGATTACCATACCTTAAATGTGCTAAGTGGCATGGGGTTTACAAACTACCTGATGACTGGCTGCCCCGCACTTTACAGCAAAGAACATATGAACTTGCCACTGCAACTTTCACCAAAGCCAAAAAAAATTGGATTCTCATTGGGCGTCGCATTTCAGGGATCCAGAAGAATGCTGAAACAAATGCAGGACATCATATTAATGACCAGAGAACTGTTCCCAGATTCCAAACTGCAAATTGTATTTCATCATGGAATTTCTGAAGAATACCTGAAAACAGATGGCATGGCTAAATCATTGTTCAAAGCCCAAACCAGCTTTCTTGCATGGCTAGCGGAACAAGGCATTTCTCATATTGATATTTCTGGCTCTGCAGAAAAGCTGGTTGAATATTATAGCGATTGTGATTTGCACATTGGCTATCGGCTTCATGCACATATATTTATGAGTAGCATTTCAAAACCTTCCGTCCTGCTGAATGAAGACGGGCGAGGCATGGGGGTCTACAAAGTGCTGGGGGGGATCAATCTTGATGCCTACAGAAAAGTCACAAAAAACAAACTTGTTTCAGCACTCCATAAGTTTGGCATACCATTTGACCATATGAAACCAGCAAATAATCTGTTACAAGACTACAAAAATACAATGGCATATGAAATGAAGAGTGGCGTAAGGCTATACCAACCTCGTGAAAACATTAATCTCCACTACCGGGTAATGGAAGTATTTCTACGAGGACTCCCATGAAAAAAAAAATAAAAATAATGCTGAACAATATACGTTTATGTAGGTGTCATAACACCATTAAAGATCCACATCTGTTATCACTAAATTGTCAGATCAGGCATTCTTCTCTTGCTCACGGCGTTATGGTTTCCCGCGGAGCAAGCATACTGAATTCCTCCATAGCACGCTACACTTCGATCGGTCGCGGCACCAAGATCACCCACACTACCATTGGTTCTTTTTGTGCTATTTCCTGGGATTGCACTATTAACGCCATCACCCACCCTCTCGATCATTTAACGATCAGCGCTTTTCCTTATGCCCCCCATGTTGGCGCCTTTGTAGCAGAACGAAAACAAGAATATCAAATCGTTACTATTGGATCAGATGTTTGGGTTGGGGCCAATGCTATAATTATGCCAGGAATTGAGATCGGCCATGGAGCCATCATTGGGGCGGGAGCAATCGTTACACATAGCGTCCCACCATACCAAATAGTCGTTGGTAACCCAGCTAAAGTACTACGCTCAAGGTTTGACCATCAAATCGTTGAATCCCTCCTGGAACTGGAATGGTGGGCATGGGATGAAGAAAAAATAAAGTCCAATATCTCTTTTTTTCAGCACCCAATATCACGATCAGATATAAGCAGCCTAAAAAGACTGTAAACGCTTTATGATCCTTTCTTCTGCCATATACCTGGGATCGAGCCTGCTCAACAAAGCAGTTCCGTTTCTGCTTCTACCACTCTTAACCAGCTATTTAACTCCTGCTGAATATGGAACAATCGCATTATTTCAAATGGGCGTTTCACTATTTATTGCCCTATATGGCGGCCTTCACCTCAACATATCCAGAACATATTTCAAGTTGGATATCAATAACTTTTCCCGCCTTCTGACTTCCATATATCTCGTACTTGTTAGCATTTGGATTTTCACAACCATACTTACCACGCTGTATTATTTTGCTGGAGGCACCACCTTTGGGCTGCCCCAGAACTGGCTTCTCGCCATGCCTATTATAGCCGCCATGGGCATGGCCAATCTGCTTAACTTGACACTACTTCGCAGCCAAGAACGCCCACTACAATACGCAAGGTGGGAAATTTCACATTCGATCATCAACATGGGCATCAGCTATCTATTGGTCGCGCACTTTTTGCTGGGTGCAGATGGCCGAATGCTTGGAATCTCCATTGCCATTCTTGTTTTTGGTACACTCGGTATACTTCGCATCATTAGAACCACCCCTTTTCAAGGGCGCTTTTCTGTTGAAGACACAAAACAGGTAATTGCAATTTCTCTGCCGTTGATTCCCCATGTCCTCTCATCTGTAGCAATAACTAGTATTGACCTTGTTTTTATCCGCAACTACCTCGGCGAAAATGCTGTAGGGATATACTCCATTGGCTATCAGTTTGGCATGGTAGTCATGCTCTTCTCTGATGCCTTCCTGAAAGCTTGGCAACCTTGGTTCTTCAAAACGATGGACAAAGCAACCCTGCATAGCAAAATAGCAATCGTCAAAGGCATATGGAAGTTCTCTCTTATATTGGCTATTGGCGCATTTGCCTGGGGAATTTTAGCTACATTGATGCTGCCATACGTTGCTGACATAAGATATATTGATGCGATGCACTTGATTTTACCCATTTCCTTGAGCTACATTTTTTTTGGATGGTACCAGATGGTATTTCCATTCTTGGTTTATGCCGGAAAAACATCTAGCATGGCATACATCACTCCTCTAGCTGCTTGTATCAATATTGGGCTAAACTACCTCCTTATCCCCAAATACGGATATTCTGGTGCAATAATAGCAACCGCTCTCGCCTACTTTTTTATGTTTTCCTTGACATTTTATGCTGCAAATAAATACGTTAAAATGCCTTGGATCGCTAAAAAACAACATATAATATAAAGGCTGGTATTATGCATAGCTCACTATTTATTTGCTATACTCCACTGCATGCAATAATCGCAAGGAGGATCATAGAGGAAGAGAAGATCACAAACTACTCTGTACTTTTCTTCTGTGCCACGGACAATAAAAAGCACCGATACTATTATGATGTTATATCGCGTGGCTCAATCTACTCGAGATTTGAAGTCATAAAAAGATCCCCCATAAAGGATTTTCTTTTTCTACGAAATTTCGTCAAATACATCCAAGGCATTGGCTACAATTGTACTACTACTATTTACACAGGAAATATAAAAATTATTTATTCTCGCTTGGTTTTGTACTTGATGAAAGCGACCAAATACATTACTTTTGATGATGGATCAGGAAACATCAGCGGTGACGGGTACTTCTATACCAACGACAATATACTGAAATCACTGACATTTAGGTTGGCAGCCCCTTACCTCCAATACAGCACACTGAGAAACAGTATGCTGAAGCATTATTCTATATTTAAACTTCCCAACGTATATAGCAATGCACACTATATAGCGATGTTTAAGCCCAAACTGGATTCTCGGGACAAAGATGCTCTGAGGGTTCTTCTTACCAGCCCTTTTAGCGAGGATGGAGAAATGAGCAAAAATTGCGAAAATAATCTGTATCGTAAGATACTTGAAAAGTACAGAATTGATCAAATCTTGCCACATCCCAGAGAAAAACGGAAAAAAATTACTAACATTAAAACAGAATACATAGACACTAAGCTTATTGCCGAAGACTACCTTAATAACTTGTCTAAACAGTATGCCATAACAGCTTTTGGGCTGTATAGTACAGCCTTACTAACTTTAAATGAATGCAATGATATTAAAGTAGTCAATATTGATGCCCAGCTAAGAAAGCCAACAGACTGGCTAAAGCGCACCTTTTTGCAATTGGGGATCCCTACGGAATCTGCGTCCTTAAGCCCCAACCCCCATGAAACCAACAATTAAGGCAGGCGGATCTCAACTCTTCACATCCCAAACCCTTACTGCACCTTAAAGCCCATGCACTTCTCTACAATCACCAACTTGAGCAGAGCTTTCCAAACAAGTCTCGGGATTATCATTACCCCCCACTTCAGCCGTACTTGCCCTGAAGTCTCTTGAAACAACATTTGATCTCAGGACATACCTTAAGAAAAATACTTAATTATGAATAATGATCAACAAATATATCAATCTGGAAAATACCTGGAAAACAACCCGGATTGGCATCAGAGCGATAGCCAGTGGAAAGCGAAACATATTGCTTCAATATTAAAAGACAACAATTTATCTCCAAAAACCGTCGCCGAACTTGGCTGTGGCTCAGGCGCGATACTTCGCGCATTACAAAAATATTTTCCCAGTGATGTGGATCTCCTCGGTTACGACATATCTCCCCAAGCCATAGAACTGGCGAAAAACCACGAAAATAATCGGATCTATTTTCATTGCCAGGACATTACTCACAACTTGCCGGGGCAGCAGGACGTTTTGTTGCTTATCGATGTATTCGAGCATGTGGAGGACTACTTTGGCCTACTAAGAAAAATACGCAAAACAGCAAAATACTGTGTATTTCATATTCCGATTGACATGTATGCGTTAGCAGTGCTATTGAACTATCAAATGGTTGCAAGAGAAGCCTATGGGCATTTGCATTATTTTTCAAAGTCCACCGCATTGAAAAGCCTGGAAGACTGTGGATACGAAATCCTAGACTGGCGTTACACCAAGCCAGGATGGGAATTGCCACCAGAGGGAAAAATCAATGCAACGAAGGCCCGCTTGTTAAAATATCCTCGAATGCTACTTTTCCAAATTTCCCCAGAACTAGCTGCCCGAACGCTGGGCGGTTGCTCCGTGCTGGTTTTGGCAAAACCCAAGTAAAAGGCAGCTTTAATAATTCATATCTGGCATCTATGCACTTGGCCTATAAAACACTTCTTAACACATTTGTCCATAGGTATAGGAATTGTATTCAGTGCAATTAGACAGATTTATACCACAATGCTAGCCATGGATCATTAGACCAAGTAAATTATGTTATCCATCAGCAATAAGTTTAGAGCAGCGTCTTCATCCTGCTTTTTTTTAGTATATTTATTTATTTATACATTGTCACTGCTGTTTTTTTATAAGAATATATGGTGGAAACTAGAAGGCATAGCATACCTTGTCTGGTTATTTCACCCATTGGCACTCCTGCTTCTAGCATCCCTTCGCTGGGGCATAGGAAAGTTTACAGTATTTATTATCCCCTTTCTTCTGATGTCGATCGCCTTCTACTGGTCCTCTATTTTTCTCTTAGATTACTTTAGCCCTTACGAAATAGCGGCATCTACTTATTATATTGGCCTAGCTGGCATAACTACACCTGTGTTGATTTACTACCTACTGGACTATCTTTTCCCATCACCGCTTGCTAGAAACTTTGGGTCTCTCAGGGGGCGGCTATACGAGTTTGTCAGCACTCATCAGCAGATAGTTTACCTTCTTACTCTCCTTTCTGTTTTCGTTTCGATCTTCTTTACACTTTTATTTTTTATTAAGGCGGGTGGAATACCACTTCTTGCCGACAATCCTGAGCAAGCCAGAGTTGAAGCAATGAAGGGCGCAGGGTTAATTCACCGGTTGTCCTATTTGCCATTGCAAATGGCAGCCATCCTCCTCGGCATAATTGTGGCTTTCCGAAGCAATAAAACAGCATCGAAAAAAAAAGGGATAGTCTTTCTCGCCAGCCTCATGCTCTTCACCATATTTCTCAATATGCTGACAGGCCCAAGAGCATCCCCATTGTGGGCTCTTATATACTTATATATTTCTTATGAACTATTCAGGCATCAGAAAGTCCGAATTCGTCATGGAGTCTCTATTGTAGTAGCCATATTGGCTTTAGTCGCCATCATGGGGGGGGTTCGATATTCCGGACTTGAAGAGGTAAATCTCGCTGATACTGTAGAGCGGTTTGTCAACCGAATATACATGAACCCTGTTAACACCGACAGGATTGTGCGAACCTTCGAGACCCAAACACTGGAGGGAAACAGTTTCTGGATAGACTTGGCGGTACTAAAGCCCGGGTTTCAACCCGACCTAGGCACCATACTAAAAGAAAAAGTAGGCGCTGAGTTTGATGGAGGAGGCATTACGGTACCATTACCCGCCGAGGGATACCTTAACTATGGCATGACTGGCGTATGGGTATATGCAGTTGCTTTTGCCTTTATTTTAAAACTTGCTGAGTATCTTGTACATTTTGTACCAAATGTTTTACTCAAATCCATACTATTAGTGATAACACCGCTACAGCTAATGGGCGTAGTTACTATGGGAATTAGCGGCATTATTGTGAAAACAATCATACCGAGCTTGGTGGTCGCTTCTGCACTATATATTTTATTGCTTACGATGCTGACAATTAAGGTGTTGATACAAAAAAGGAAACCACATGGAAAGCCAGCCTAAGGCATCCTTTCTAGCACAGATCGATAAAAAATTACTTTCAGAATTCAAGGGGATCAGGAGGGGAACGGTTACTTTTCTCAACCCTTATTCCTATCTGGTCGCGAGAAAAAACCCTCAATATCTTGACAGTATAGATTACATAGCGATTGATGGGAGTCTGCTCGCAAAATTTCTTACTTTTACGTTAAGGAAAGTCGATCGACTTAGCTTCGATTTTACCTCTATGGCAAACCAGGTTTTCTCCTCCTTGGAAAATTCCGGCGGTAGTATCTATTTTGTGGGGTCTACCAACAGTAGCATAAAAATATTTATACGAAAGATCGCCCATATGTACCCTGATTTAAGAATTGTTGGTTATCGTGATGGCTATTTTAGCGATCAAAATGAGATGGCATTGTGCATTGATGACATCATCCATAAGAATGTCGATGTTGTTATAGCAGGAATGGGAACAGGATTACAAGAGCAGTTTTTATCTCTTCTGAAAACGGAAGGATGGCCGGGAGCAGGGTATACATGTGGCGGATTCATCCATCAAATTGCTAGTACCTCCAATGCACGATATTACCCTGACTGGGTAAATAACTATGGACTAAGGTGGGCTTACCGCATATATGATGAGCCAAAGCTTATCAAGCGCTATTTGGTTGATTACGGAACATTCTTACCAGTATTTATATGGGATGCAATATGTTACAAACTCAAATCCTAGATAAAATACTTGTATCTTTACTTCCTGGTATAAGCCTCAATAATTGGATCCTAATTTTTCCTCCCGGAGAACGTACAAATAGAGGATTGAAAATACATTCATAGGAATCATATGAAACATCGCCCTGTTAATAGTCGTTGAATCTACCGCCTCTATGTATCTATGGGTAAAGAAGAAAACGATAAATATAAATCCACCCCCTGATACTATCACGGACAGCGGCAACAGCATATCAGAACTCCACCCCCTACCTATATATAACAATATAAATAGAAAAATGATTCCATAAAAATACAGGTTCCAACTCAGGTATTGAAACATGTTTTTTACAATATATGGCCAAACTGCATGATACTCCAGGGGGAATTTCATAAAACTGGGTATTTCAATCACATCTTTGTTTATTTTTAATGCTCCTACTGAAGGGATATCGATCGAGATTCCGCCCATTAAAAACACCGCACCAAGCAATAGCAGGACAGCAAGGATAGAATAGCCCCTTAACTGGTATGGAATGAAGGCCAATACAAGCACCGGGGCTAGCGTAAATACCCACAGAACACCGGGGGACTTCATTTGCACACAAGCTATAGATGACAAAACAAATAACACAAACTGAATAAGGGATCGCGTCCTCACCCAGCTCAATAAAGCCATGCCAGCCAAACAAAAAAACGCCGCCATCCACAAATCGGCATACCCGGCAAGAGCGGTATGCACATTCAAAAAGGGCATGCTGAGTAAAATGTAGGTAGCAAGCATGGAAACATACGGCTTTACCCCTAACATTCTGGATTGGCCATAAAATGCCAGCCCCATCGCTACACTGGCAAAGAACCAGGGGATATTGATGTAGTTGTCCCGCCAGTGCCCCAAGCCCAAGGCCGTCCACAGCTGAATCAATGGCACCGTTATTGGGTAATCCCAAGCCACCCAGTTGCCCAGCGTATATGCGCCATTTAGGGAGGCATCCCCACGCCACGCTACCGGATCCACAAACGGCACTAAATCACCTAAATCGAACCAGACCCTGGCCTTTGGCGCCCAATTCATCCATCCATCCCAAGCAAACAGAGGACGCCATAGCACCTCCAGAAACAGGCTGTAAAAACGAAACATCAAAAATGCAAGCAACAAGAAAACCAATATACGCTGCCAGCTTCCATCACTCCCGCTAAAGGAATGAACGGGCTGTGACACACGCTGGTCAATACTGTTGGCATCATGGTACAAGTGCCCGCGAACCAGAACTGGCACTCCGATGCAAAACAATACCAGGCTAATCAATGGAAATGATAGATCCCATCCAGCCCAAGCCAGTAATCTGATAGCCAGCGTTGTAAAGAAGATCCCCAGTAAATACCCGTAACCCACCACAGCAGTCCAGTGCGCATCTTTCCAGAAGCACTTTAACCAAGCGCCTCCTACCAGCAGAGGCAATAATGCTGAAATAGTCAATCCAATCATAAATACCTAAACAAACAGAAAGAACTAAGCAATGGCTTATTATAGTCGGTTCCCTTCACAATTTATAAACTTCCCAGCCAAATGACTTCGCCTCAAACCGGAACAGTGTGTTAGACAGAAACTGTCCTGACAAATATCGGAACCGAGCTCTCAGTAAACGGGAAAACAAGCCACACGCATCTGGCGTGGCCAACCAGCCATAACAATTGTCATGAAACAATAGCACCCCTCATACTACTTGGCATGCTTTGAAACACGCATGCAAGAGAATTATTCCATACATTTCTTGACTATTTGGAAAACTGGTCTATGTTTAACTTATCCTTTCTTTCTTGGAGAGAAGGAGAATGATTATATAATTCAAATACTTAAATTCCATTGTGGCGACCAGTACACAATCACTGGGGCTGTTAGGCAAGACATAAATGAATTTGGAGGAAATAGAAAATGAAGACAACCAGTCTATTTGTAGCTGTATCCACTGTTGCGATATTTTCATATGCCATTGGCAGTTCTGCATTGGCAGATGATGACGCGATGATGGATGTAGATGATAATGCTGCATCTTTTTCAGGAGCATGGCCAACATCCACCAACCGTATCCTCTACTATGGTGATGACTACCAGTTTGCAAGCGGTACAAATTCATCAACCATTACCGCCGAAGCTGTTTATACAACGGCGGCCACGCTTGATGTAACCGGAAAATATCAGGTTTTTGTACGCTGGACGACACACCCCAATCGCGCTTCAAATGCAAGCTATCGAGTCTATGATGGCCCTGCTGACACAAGCATCAATGGTTCTTGCTTCAAAGACCAGCGAGTTAACGGCGGCGCTTGGCAATTTTGCACGGAAGTATCGTTAACAGCAGGAAATAGAGCCGTTGTGAAACTGGGAAACAATGCCAATGGTGTAGTGGTGGCTGATGGTGTGCGGTTGGTGCGGGTTTCTGTGGATAGTGGTGATATCGTAGATAACAGCATCACAAGTACAGACATTCTCAATAGTACTATTAGGGATTATGATATTGGTGATGAACCAGGCGTTGAGTATGCGGCTGCATCAAGTAGAAATATTGCAACAATCAGTACTAATCCAAACTCGAGGACAAACCTTACCTCATTTACCCTCACGGCTCCTACCAGCGGGTATGTCATAGTCCATGCAGTAGGGTGGGTTGATCCCGAAACCGCTCAGCACTGGGTGAGGCCTTGCATTAGCAGCATCTCCGGTGGAGCTAGCTGCAATAGCTGGGCACCAATCATCGAATCAAATACTACAGCAGATTATGAAAATGAAAAGCGCTATGCATTGACCAATGTCTATACCGTCAGCGCTGGTAGCAGCACCTACTATCTAAAAGCTTATAGAAGTGCTTCTGCAACCGGGACGATTGCATGGGGGGACTTCTATGGAATATTCGTACCTACCAGGTACTGAGTTGTAACCAAGATGGTTTTCGCACCAGTGCTAACCCAGCACTGGTGCAGAATTAGAATGCTATAACTATTTTCAATAAGATGGAGCAATCAATCATGTACCATCAACAACTATTGCTGTTGGTGATAGGCATCAGTGCAAGCTTCTTTGTATCTGCAAGCATCGCCTCACCAGCACAGCAAAACGCGGAGCAAGTGCTTTCATATAATAATGGTGTGCTTAGTGGAAGCGCCCGCAACCAGAGCATCAAGACCGCACTAAAATCACTTGGAAAAGCAGTCAAGCTCGACATTGAACAGCGTTACCGACCAAATGAAAAGGATACTATTTCCTATCAATTCAGCGGCCTTGACCTACAAACTGGACTGAAGGAATTACTTCGAGATTACAGTTACTTGCTGATACCATCTTCTGACACAACAGAGAATAACGGAAAACTGATTTTGCTTAACAAGAAAACTCGGGCATCCACGGAGCCTGCTTATGCGCACATTATTGCTACTCCGGTAAATATCAGCGAACCACCCCCCAATAAAGAAGCAGGAGAAATCATGGAAAAGAAACCTTTTGGCCCTCGTCCCCGAGGGCTGAATGAATTCAAGTCACTCCCGAATCTTGACCCCAATGTACTGTATGAGGAGCAAACTGCGGGCAATGAAAACGAAAAGCAGGCAAAACAACAGCTGGAAGAGAAGAGGCTGCAACGCGCCCTAGATGCGTTGGAAACCGACTTTGACAATCTTCATCAGGACGCCTTGGCAGAGCTGAAAGACATGAGTCTCCCTGAAGCAACTGCAGCCTTACTGGAAGTAGCATCAGGCACTTATGGGGAATCAGTCGACCTGCAATACAATGCTGCAAAAGCCTTGTGGGAACATGCTGCAAATCTACAGTACGACAATGTAGCGGCCAATGCTGCTCTGCTTAAGCTACAGAGCATCAAGGTGCCGGGAGTAGATGAACTTGCTCTCCAAGCATTAGCGGACATGAAGTATGTTACCAGCCAGAAGCTTGAATGAGACTGCATTTCGCGGGCAACAACCTCACAAAGCCCGACATAAATACGGGAAAGCTCCCAGCATTCACCCTGAGCAAGCCAATTTGTTCAGTCATTTATACCGTCCTGCTTCTTTTGGGCGTAGCGCATATCACTCAAAGCCTTTGCTGCCACTTCTCTGACGGCAGGTATTTTGCTGTCTTTTAGTTGCTTCAATGCATCATTTGCCAGTTGATTTTTGTAACCAAGATCCGCAGCATGGTGTGACAGTGCTTCTGCAGCGAAAAACTGTAAATCAGCAGATTTAGCATAGCCACCTTGCGCTGCCTCCAATAACGCCGCGACAGCCTCAGGAGCATCCATACCTTGCAACGCAGCCAAGGCTTGCCCATATAGGTTATCATAGCTAGTTTCCAAGACTGCCAAGGCCCTTTGTAGAAGGGCTTCAGCATAGCGCGCTTCCTGATCTTCCCTCTCCATGCGCTGCTCTTCCGATTCAGCCCCATAAGCCAGTTTCGGGGCTAGTTCTTCCAGCGACAAGAAATCATCCAGACTTCTCAGCCCAGGTGTATTCTTTCTTCCCTCCTCAGAGGGAACCTGCACTTCGCCCACTGCATCCCTCTCTTTATGTTTTGCATCGACATTGATATCAGTTTGCAAATGATATCGCGACCCATTACCCCCATTTTTCCTATCCAGCAAAATAAGTTTGCCCGGCGCTTTTTCCTCCTCTGCGGGAATAAACAGATAACTGTAATTTTCTAGCAGATCTTTCAATGCTACCCGCAACCGCACATTTTTCAGCTGATAGGAGACTGTCTCATTATTCTCTGGTTTGTAGTGATATTCAATCTCCAAATTCGCGGATCTACCTATGGCCGCAAGCATTTGCATGATCGGCTGATCGAGCGCTACCCCGGTCAATAGACCTTTCTTGTACTGAATATCATTCTCCACTTGTGTGGCTGCAATAACACTACCTTGATGCTTAGATACAGCAAACTCATTGGCAGGAGCTACCACACATACACTGACACTTACCATCAGCAAAATACCCCGGCTAAACATCGTCAAATCCTCCTCTACGAGATAGCGTTTATGCCAAAAAAATTGGCATAAACGCTATTAAGGCAACTAGATCAATAACGCGTAGGATAGAATGCACCAATTACCCTGTTCCAACTGATTCTTCCACCAGCAAACTCACTATGGCAGGCTTTTAGATAAATAGTTTTATTTCCTGATCCTACACTATAGACGTTTTGTAAATGCCACATTTTTTCATTTTTGTAATAAGCCGTGTTTTCTGATTCAATTATCCACGAATAGCCATCACATGTATTTCCGCCGCTGGCATCGTCAAGACAAACTCTCCAGTAATTGCCCGCAAATGTATTATTAACTACACCACTTGCCTGAACCACAATATAGCCCGGTGTGGGGGCAGAAATAGTAATGGATGCAAGATCACTATATGAAGAGCACTGAGCTATTCCTGCAGCATTATGCATTCCCAAATTACTCCACTCGACACCAGGCTCATCGCCAACATCATAATCTCTAATAGTACCATTGAGAATATCTGCACTTGTGATACTGTTATCTATGATATCACCACCATCGACTGAAACCCGAAGCAGTCGTACACCATCAGCTACAACTACACCATTGGCATTATTTCCTAGTTTCACGACCGCTTTCTTCCCTGCTGTCAGCGAAACTTCTCTACAGAATTGCCATGCGCCTCCATTGACTCGCTGATCCTTAACACAAGAACCATTAACAGTTACATCTGCTGATCCATCATATATTCAGTATTGTGCATTTGAAGCGCGATTGGGATGCGTTGTCCAACGTACAAAAACCTGATACCTACCCGTTACATCAAGCGTGGCCGCTGTTGTATAAACAGTTTCAGCTGTTATGGCTGATGAATTAGTACCATTTGCAAACTGATAATCATCACCATAGTAAAGAATACGGTTGGTAGATGTCGGCCACGGCCCTGAAAAAGATGCGGCATTATCATCTACATCCATCATTGCATCATCATCTGCAAAAATGCTATTGCAACTCATTGCCAGCACTACAGACACTAAAGATCTTATTATGATAATCTTGGGGTCACTTTTTATCTTCCTACTCCACATCACATACAATTCAACCACACATCAAAGACTTACAAAGATTATCCTATAAATGGAATTGACTGCATACATCTTCGTAGTCTTTAATAATTCTTGATTGGAAGTATTTCCTATCCAGAGCAATCATCCAAATCGGATAAAACCCTTCACTTTAAATATAGACCAGTATCGGTATTTTATTTTGAAAGCATGGATAGATAGTAAAGCTTTTCCCCGCCTTTTGATCCTCATCAATTGCACGATCTTTTTTACCAACCAGCTTAGCTCCACACAGGTAGATACGAGATTTATTTGGGCAAAGCTTGGGTCAATTAGTTTTATTTATGACAAACGTATCACCGAATCTGTCATGATCAACATGATGAGCATAAAACCTTTGTTTTGGCCCCCAATGCAATATTCCAGATTTTTCATCAAAAACAGGAATTGGAGAAGGTTGTAGCATGATTACATAGTCACCTGGTGTAAAATATTTAGATAGCCAACGAGATGAAGAATACTTTCCAAAATTGTACACATTGTGGGGACTCAAGTAATACATCAACCTTACACGCCAGAAACTTCTGTGTGATTCACTAAACACGAAAATACGCACTGGTTTTTCTGGAAGAACTTTTTCGCGGAGCCTTTTTGCATAGATGTAGATTGCAGCATCCTCCGCCGCCAAATGCTGCTCATGGTGACTCTTCCCCGCAAATAGATATTTGGTATCCGCCAACTGCCGCCACAAATTCACCTGCCATTTTCCGTCCAGTGCAAACCAGGCGATCATGAACATGGTGACGATGGTTTTGAAGTCCCAGATCTGGCGGGTTATCGAGAGGCGGGTATTTTGGGGTTTTTTGTTGGTTGAGGGTTGTGGATTCCGGCCTGCGCCGGAATGACGGGAATCAGGTGCCTGTAGGTCTGAATTCCGGCCTTTGCTGGAGTGGAGGGAGTTGGGTTTTGGAGCAATTGGGTGCTGGCCTTCACCAGGAGCATCGCCATTAACTTCAGCATGTCTGACCGGGCGGCGGACATCTTCCATTTCTAATTCAAATCGTACCTTTGGCGTTCTATAGAAGAACAGCCACAGGCTATAGAGCGCCATCGCCAATCCACACCAAGCAGCAGCTACCACTACGGGCGATATCAGCGCATTCTCGGGCATGCCTTTGATGGCGTTGATGGATTTCTGGCTCCAGCCTTCAAATGCATTCCACTCTGTCCACACCAATAGCAGCAGTGATTTCACTGTCAAAGGGCTGAAGGTAATTTGTTCAATGGTAATCGGCTGATCACGCAAGTCACCAGAAACACTGACGCCCAATTCCGTAACCGCACCTTTCCATTCTGGCTCATTGCCCATGTTGTAAGCAGAAAGGTAATCCCCATTCCAATGCAGTTTTGCGAACAGGGTTTTATGATTGTGGGTAACTGTCCGCCAGTAGAGTACAACTGTGGCACCTGGGGTGCGACCGGTTACTTTGTACTCCACGACGGGATATTGGGAAGCATTGAATTTGGCTCTTTTTGAAGAGATAACGGCGGATTTCGCTTCATCCAGCTCCAGTAACCTGAGCTTGCCACCTTCATGATCACCTTTGCCGATGGCAATATAGAAGTCCTTTCCGGTCAGCGTGATGGGCTTTATCTTCGTCCCTGCTGCCAGCTGCGGATAATGCCATGCGAGGAATCCCACTACCAGGATCACGCTGCTGATGAGCATAAAAACTATGGCGGCAAACAGTGCGCGCAGAAAACCTCTATTGCTGGAATCTGGTTTTGCTTTATTGATAACGGACATTCAGGGCTTTACTGATTTAAGAGGCTTTTTCTGTTCAACTGGTTTCGGCCCGCGGCAAAATGAGGAAAGCATTGAAATAGCGTCCATGTAGTGAGTGTTAGTAAAACATACCCAGAGCTTTACTTCCTTGTCTTTATTATAGCGCCATACGCTTGAAGCGGCAGGCTTTACTCACAAGCTTTGAAAACTGGTTTGATTCCAGCAATATCAATACATTGGATATCCAGACAAGAGGAACGATGATCTTTCCCTTTCAGTGGTTCGCCATTAAACCATCTTAAAGAAATGACCTGAAGTTATGCGATAAGCTTGCGAATTGCACCAACGCAGTCCAGTGTGTGTTTCACTACATTCTATAGTGAGGTACATTATGGTGCCGAGTTGATTTCGATGCCATGCATTGACCGTTACGATTATTGCGACCCTTGCAAATCAGGACTTGCAATCCGTTTGCAGCCAATTCCATTTGCCCATGATCCCGCAGCAGTTAAAGACAGCGCTTCTACAAATAATTCGATTTTCGTCATACCCGCGCTGGCCGGAATGACAATTTATAGAGGCGCCCTCAATTCATACTTTTATCACGGGACCAGGAATAGCAAACACACCTGAATCAACGCCCTCAGATATTTCCTACATTATACTCAGACAATTGCCATATCTAAAAAGACCGACGATCGGCAGAATAAACCCATCGCTGAAGACCAACGCTCAGGAAGAGCAGACAGACAAGGAAGTTTGTCGAAAAGGGGTTTCAAAGACTTCAAGCGTAAAAAAGCCCCGATTACCTGGAAGTGGTCGGGGCTTTTTGCCATATTGGTGATCTGTTGCCACACTTGTCGCCCCGGCACACGACTCCAGGGATGGAGGAGGTACGAGCCCATGGATGGGCGAAGCCAGAATCGAGGCCGGGACTCATTTCGCACAATGGATTCCGGCCTCGATTCTGGCTTCCTGCTTCATTCTACCTCCTCCATCCCTGGAGTCGTGCGCCGGAATGACGTCAGTTAAGGGATTCAGCTTTCCTCGCGCATCTGTTCTTCCACTTTCTTGTTGCGCGCCTCGATCTCAGCCTGGGTGCGCGCCTCCCAGATCTCCCGTCGCTCTTCCACGCGTTTTTCCCAAGCCCCAGGTTTTTCAGGGATGATTTTTTCGCCGAACAGAGCCTGGCGCATGAGTTTGTAGCCAAACTGCAGCAAAGCCACATCATCTTTTTTGATCTGCTCGTAGGTTTCTTCGGGAATATCATAGCTGGCGCGGAACTTGTCGCTCAACACGAAACGACGGAACATATCGGTATTGTAGGACGCCATGAAAAACAGTTGCAGACTCATCTCACTGGGTTTGCCCACGCCGGGGCCTGCAGATTTTTTCTTTAAAATCAGTTCGTACCATTCCTGATTGTAGAAATCGAACTCGTCACAGCCCTGCTCTTTCCGATATTCTTCTACGGTAATTTCCCGATCTTCCTCATGGCCCTTGCAGTGCTCTTCCACCACCAGGGAATACTGGGTTCTGGGCTCGCTGGAATCCTTTTCCCGAATATTCAGCACCGCCAGGGGATAGTAGCGACAAACCGTGGGACGGTTTTCGTATATGGTACAACCGTTTTCGGGGTCAAGAAACAGGCAGGCGCCCGTTTCATCGGTTTTCATCTTGAGGCCAGGCACCTGATCCTGATCCATGGGATAGGGCACGGTATGGGCATTGAGAAATTCTTCGGATGTCATGCCCAGGTGTTTTTTCAGACGCAGCACATCGTAGGGCACCAGCGTAATATCCGATTTCTTGCAGCAGGCGTTGAAGCAGGAAATGCCCTTGTGACAATTGAATTTCAGCCTGCTGTCGAGGCTCAACACCGCCGGCAGGGTCGGGCTCTTGAAGGGGATATCGAATTTTTCATCACTCATTTCGGGATAACCTCAGCGCAATCGATGCACCTGTTGTTCATGAAACCATCAAATGAATATCGACAAATAGTAAGACATTACTCATTCAATATTCAATTGTGGGCTTGAAGGTTTATGCAGACTCTTCCTGCTGAGAAAATAAAATCCGGACGCCTCGCGGCGCCCGGATTCCCGTCTTCAGACCGTCAAGTAAGACTTACTTGAACAGCTTGGACTTGTCCACCAAGTCTTTGTGGGCGCGCTTGAAGCAGGTCCACTTCTTGGTTTCCTTGTCGTAAACAGAGTTTACGAAGCACTTCCAGTTTTCTTCATCAACGAAGTTCTTGTCCATGCGGTAGTAGAAACCGGGGTAGCGGCTCTCTTCACGGAACTGGATGTGTTTCATATGCGCTTCCGCTGTGAGGATGCGATGGTAGTTTTCCCATGCACGCAGGAGCTCATGGAGATCCTTGGCGCGCATCTTCAGGGAGTCTTCCTTCAGCATTTCCAGCTTCTGCTCCGCCAGGTCGAGCATGTGCTCGTTGGTGGTGTAGTAGGTGGCGACACCGGCTACATACTCGTCCATGATCTTCTGCAGACGGAACTGCAGCATGCGGGGAGTGATGTAGTTGGGGTTGACATCGATGGCGGTGGTGTAGTCCTTGTGCTCGAGGAAGTTGCGCACGGGACGATAGATCTCTTCCACCAGCTCATCGACAGAGGTGTCCAGCTCGGGAACCCAGTCCTTGTTGTCCATGACGAACTTGACCATGGACTTGGCACACATACGACCTTCGGCATGAGAGCCGGAGGAGAATTTGTGGCCGGAAGCACCAACACCGTCACCAGCAGTAAACAGGCCTTGTACCGTGGTCATGCTACGGTAGCCCCAGTTCCAGCCAGAAGGCAGATGCTCAGGAATGCCCTCGCCCAGCGCTTCTTCAGTTGGCGCGCCAACATCATCAGGACCGGAAACCCAGATGCCGCAGCAACCGGAGTGGGAGCCCAGCAGGTACGGCTCGGTAGGCATCAATTCGGAGTTCTTCTTCTCCGGCTCGATGTTCTCGCCCGCCCAGATACCACATTGACCGATACACATGTCGAGGAAGTCTTCCCAGGCTTCTGCTTCCAGATGCTTGACTTCGCGGGGAGAGAGGGTCTCGCGCAGGTTTGCCAGCGCAGTAACGGTATCCATCCAGATCGGGCCGCGACCTTCCTTCATCTCCTTGAGCATCAGGTGGTTACGCAGGCAGGATGCGGGTACGGCCGCATGGCCATAGGGAGGGTAGTCGTCCAGCATTTCCTTGTTGCGCACCATATACACTTCGCCAACGCCATTGGTAGCCTGTGACTTGAACAACAGGAACCAGGCACCCACAGGGCCGTAACCGTCTTTGAAACGGGTAGGCACGAAGCGGTTTTCCATCAGGGTCAGCTCGGCACCAGCCTCGGCAGCCATGGAGTAGGTGGAACCGGCGTTCCATACAGGATACCAGGCACGGCCCTGGCCTTCACCAACAGAGCGGGGGCGGAAGATATTTACGCAGCCACCAGCTACCAGCAGGCAGGCCTTGAACTTGTAAACAACAACCTTGTCGTCGCGGGTGGAGAAACCGACAGCACCGGCGATGCGGTTTTTGTCTTTCTTGTCGTTGACCAGCTTGACGATGAAGATACGCTCCTGGATGTTGTCCACGCCCAGTGCTTTCTTCGCAGCTTCCGCCACGATCCACTTGTAGGACTCACCGTTGATCATGATCTGCCACTTGCCGGAACGCACGGGAGTACCGCCGTCTTTCAGGGAAGTCATGCCTTTGGCGCCGTCGAAACGCTCACCGTTCTCGTCTTTCTTCCAAATGGGCAGACCCCACTCTTCAAACAGATGAACAGATTCGTCAACGGAACGGCCCAGATCGTAGGCCAGGTCATCACGGGTGATGCCCATGAGGTCATTGGATACCATGCGGGTATAATCCGCGGGATCCTGCTCGGGGCCAATGTAGGTGTTGATTGCAGACAGACCCTGGGCAACGGCGCCGGAACGATCCATGGCGGCCTTGTCTACCAGTTTCACGGAGATATCGACGCCTTCCTTCTTGGCAGCCTCGATCCAGGGGCCAATTTCATAAGCGGTACCGCAAGCAGCCATACCACCGCCGATGATGAGGATATCCACCTCTTCTTCGACTACATCGGGATTACCGAATTCAGCCATTTTATTTACCTCTATCTTTTCAAAGATTAAATTCTAATGATCAGAACTATGGATTACTTGCAGATCAGCTCGCTGGGATCGCCAGCACGGAAGCCGTTTTGCTCGTTGTGGTTGAAGAAGGTGGAATCGCCAATCTTGGCAATATCAGCTTCTGGCTTGTTGCCATACGGATCAATAGAACCTTCCGGAGTGGTACGGATGGGAAACTTGAAGCGCTTCAGGGTGCCATTGCGGAACTTGATGGTCCACATAATGGAATCCGTACCGCGCAGAGGCTGCACAGAAGCACCCAGAGGCACGATATCGGCGTAGGGACGCGCTTCGATAGCGTTTTGCGGGCAGATCTTGATGCAGGAATAGCATTCCCAGCACTGATCAGGCTCCTGGTTGAAGGCCTTCATCGCATGTCCGGTTTCAGAACCGTCCATATCGAGTTTCATGAGGTCATGCGGGCAGATGTACATGCAAGCGGTCTTGTCCTGACCCTTGCAGCCATCGCACTTATCGGTACGCACAAATGTAGGCATCGATAGTTCTCCTTAAAGTTTACACTGCAGTGAATATTCACCGCCGAAGCGGTCTTCTTTTCAATCGGATCAAGCAAACCCCTAGGCCTTGCCCGCTCCAAAAAATCTCTCGTTACCCTCTTGCGGAAGCACTCGATGGCAGCAAATATACCACAGCACAAAGTCATCCAGGGCAATACAGGGACGGTAAAAATAGTTTCTTGACGGCAAAAACGCCAAACAATTTTACCGCTAGCAGGCATAAACAGGCTTTATCTGTAATACTGATAGACTTTGTAAATCAAGCTATTAGATTCAATAACAGGCATACTTACCCCCTCATGCATCCAGCCGGAACTGACCCACATCAACTCCCATGAACAAGCCAGCAGACACATTATTACTCATCGCTCCCGGCTGCCCCCACTGCCAGTCGGTTCTCCACAGCCTTTCGGAGCTGGTGAAAAACGGGAACATCGGCCGCCTGGAAGCAGTCAACATCGCCGTCCATCCTGAAGCCGCCCAAGAGGTCAACACCCGTACCGTGCCATGGATGCGCATCGGGAACTATGAACTAAGTGGCAATTATTCGCCTGGCGAACTGAAGGACTGGGCAGAAAAGGCAGCCTCCGGCGCTGCATCTACCGACTATATTCGCGAGCTGCTGGAACAGCAGAAACTTAATCTGGCCATACGCCATTTGCAAGATCACCCGGAACAACTATCGCAGGTACTGAAACTCATGCTCGAAGAAAACGCCTCACTCAGCGTAAAATTTGGCATCGGCGCGATCTTTGAAGAACTTGCAGGCTCCGAAGAGCTGAAAGACCTCGCACCGGAACTGGGCGCACTGACCCTTGACAAAAAAGCCAACATTCGCGCAGATGCCGCCTATTACCTGGGACTGAGCCACTCACCCCTGGCCAGGGAGTGGCTCACCCCCCTGCTGCAGGATCCGCAACAAGATGTCCGCGAAATCGCAGCTGAATCACTGGATATGCTGGAGACCCAAACATGAACAGCGCCCGAAACTACCTGCTCATCGGCGCCCTGGCGGGCTTTCTTGCCGTTGCCCTGGGGGCCTTTGGCGCCCACGGCCTGAAAAACATGATCTCACCGGCCATGCTGGACATATTCAACAAGGGTGTGCATTACCAAAGCACCCACGCACTGGCCTTGCTGGCTACCGGGCTACTGCTGCGGGAACAGCCCATCCCCAGCCTGCGTTGGGCGGGGCGCTTTTTTACCCTTGGCATCCTCCTGTTTTGCGGCAGCCTGTATTTGCTGGCGACCACAACCAACCGCTCCCTGGGCATGATCACCCCCTTGGGCGGCCTGTCTTTTCTCGCAGGATGGGCACTCCTCGCCATCGGCAGCTGGAGTGCGGGAAAAACCCCATGACACACCGGCTGTTGATCGTGGAAGACGACAGCTCCCTGAGCCAGATGCTCACCCTGCATTTTGAAGATCAGGGCATGGAAGTGCAGGTTGCACACAGTTGCAACAGCGCCCTTGTGCAGGCAGAAAATTTCCACCCTGACCTGATCCTGCTGGATCAACAATTGCCCGACGGCCTGGGGAACGAGCTTATCACCGGGCTGCTGGCGCACAGCCCGTTATCGCGCATCATCATGATGACCGGCGTGCACGACCTGGAACTTGCTATCCAGACCATCCAGAATGGCGCCGCCGACTTCATCCACAAGCCGGTGAAAACCAGCGTTTTACAGGCTGCAGTAGACAAGGCTCTTGCCTACTCTCCAGCAGTTGCAACAGAACAGGGGCAGACCACGCCACAGATTCGGGAACTGATCGGGCGCAGTGATGCAATGCTGGAAGTGAGCAAGCAAATCGCTCTCTCGGCGCAAAGCAATGCCACGGTGCTCATCACCGGCGAATCCGGCACGGGCAAGGAAATCGTGGCGCGCCTCATTCACCAATACAGCAAACGCAGCGGCGAGTTTGTCGCCATCAACTGTGCCGCCATCGTCGATACCCTGCTGGAAAGCGAACTGTTCGGCCATGAAAAAGGCGCTTTCACCGGCGCCACCAGCAGCAAGCCCGGACGGTTTCAGCAGGCCGAGGATGGCACCCTGTTTCTGGATGAAATTGGCGAACTGGCACAACAGCTGCAAGCCAAACTGCTGCGCGCACTGCAGGAGCAAATGGTGGAACCGGTGGGCGGCAATAGCGCCGTCCCGGTAAACACCCGCATCATCGCCGCCACGCACCGCGATCTGTTTCAGGCCGCAAGAGACGGCCTGTTCCGGGAAGATCTGGCCTACCGGCTGGATGTCATCCACATCCATCTGCCGCCACTACGGGAGCGCAGGGATGACATTCCCCTGCTGGTGGAAGCCCTGCTGACGCGGGCAGCGCAAAAAATGGAGCGTCCGGCATCCCCCATTGCCCCCGAGGCGCTGGATCTTCTTCTGCGTCATGACTGGCCGGGCAATGTGCGCGAACTGGAAAACATCCTCACCCAGGCGCTGGTACAGGCCCGGGAAGGCATCATCAGCGCCGACCTGATCCGGTTTCATCCCTCCCGGAACAGCCGAACCCAGGATCCGATTACTCCAGACAACAATACCCTGCCCACCCTGGAGGAGGTAGAAGCGCAGCATATCCAGAAAGTGCTGTGGCACACCGGAGGACACAAGGGCAACAGTTGTCAGATACTGGGCATTTCCCGGCCTGCCCTGGATCGAAAGATCAAAAAATACCGGCTCCGGCTCGACGACAAATGAAATCCACTCCTGCAGGCCCGACGCCCTGAATGTACAAATATCTGGTTGCCGGGGCGATAAGCCCCAATACCCAAGATACCGTCATTCCGGCGCATGCCGGAATCCATAAGCTCTTGATATCTTTAGACGCTGGCCTGCGCCGGTGTGACGAAAATAGAAGTATTCGAGATGCCCTATACGTCATTGAAAATAACTGCACGTCCTTGTGCAGCGTACAGGTTGTTGAAAAACAGCGTTTTTCAACAACCTGGCAAGGGCATTGAATATAATGTTTCGTTACATTCACGCGCGCCATTGTACAAAATGTTACGACAGTTCATTACAAAAGCGCCCCTGGCACAAGCAATAAATGCTTACCAATCAGTAATTTATTATATTGGCACAGGTTGTGCTTGCCATACTCAGACAAACAAAAACATCAAGGGATGGACAAGCCTGCTCATGAGCGACCTGACAACCACCTTCACCGACGCCATTTCCACACCGGAATCTCCCTCAGCCCGGGAAATCCGCTTCCAGGCGCTGTTCGGGAAATACATGAACGACCTGTTCCGCTACGCCTACTGGCTGGTGTATGACAAGGCCGTCGCCGAAGACCTGGTGCAAGAAACCATGCTACGGGCCTGGAAGTCCATGGACAGGCTGCAAAAACCTGAAGCCGCCAAAGGCTGGCTGATCACCATCCTGCGCCGGGAGAACGCCCGCCGCTTCGAGCGTTTTCAACCTCAGTTCAGCACCATGCCTACGGAAACCCTGGCGGATGGCCACCGGGACTACGACACTTCTACCGAAGCTTTCGTCCTGCGCAACGCCATCGCCGAGCTGCCCGAAGACTACCGCGAACCCCTGCTGCTGCAGGTCATTCACGGCTATTCGCAAAAGGAAATCGCGGCAGAGCTGGGCATTTCCGTGGCGGGGGCCGGCACCCGACTGTTCCGCGCGCGCAAGAAGCTGCGTGAACTGGTGGCTCCGGCCGAAGCCTGAGCCCCTTGATCACATCAGGGCCAGGCGCATCAGAGCGCTATTTACCGGCTATCAATGACCGGAACGAACCAACCGCAAGGAAAGAAGGTCCGTGCGTTCATAAGTAAAGTTGTAGCCGAATTCTGCAAAATTGACGCCCCAGGACGTGGGCGTATTACTCGGGAAGTCAGTGGTTGGAGACGAAGTCCATATATTTGAAACGGGTATCCCAGGGAATACGGCCACATTGATCGCTGGATCAAAACACCGCTTTTCCACAAGCGTAATCAATTCCTTCACATTGGGCACACGCCAGTCACTGTAGCCGGCAATTCGGCTGACCTTGGCTGCCTGCAAGGCACCACTCCAGTCATAAGTGGTCGCACTGCCGCCAGAACAATCACTTCCCGTTTGTCCCAGCGTACATTTTGTCCACATAAGCCCTGTTGTCTTGTGCGTAACGGTACCATCACCATGGTCATGAAAATCACTCGTCGGTGTCGTCGAGGGAATCTCGCTGTCACCGCGGCATGTTTGTGCCTCACTGGAAAATGCCGTAGCCAGCAGAGCAGCCGCCAGCAGGTAACGAGGTTCGAGGTTAATAAACTTTGACATAAGCTTACTCCGGGTGAAAAAACAGCAAACAATCACTTGCCGGAACGCACCAGGCGTACAAACACCGTAAGATTGCGGGGAAGAGCGCCAACAAATCCCATCCCAAAATCGACATTCGAGGCATTGGTCGAAGCAGCGGCACTCGGCAACGCACTCCAGAAATGCGTGTTGATGGTATTGGGGAAATAATCCGTATCGATGACAGGATCAGGAGCCAGCCGGTTATAACTCACCAGGCTTTGCAGCTCGACAACCGTGGGCACGCGCCAGTCGGAGAAACCACACAGCTGCTCCGCATTACTGCCATTGACCAGACTGTTCCAGTCCGCATAATACGCACCAAAACCATTGCCCTGTGCCGTCTCACCTCCCCAACGGTAGGTATTGCCCTTGAAGTGAATGCCCGCAACATCGGTTTTTACTTCCCAAGTCAGGCCGGTAACGTTATCCCTCACACAAGACCAATTGGTGGCATTCGCCGGCAGCAGGCCACCGGCCATACTCAACTTGGTAAAACTGAAACCAGCATGACCGTCGGCATCGTTGCCACGAGTAACATCACGACCCGATTCAGCATCCTGGCCGGGAAAGGCAACGACCGGGCAGGCAAGGCCGCTGTTGTCTTCATCGGCGCAAGCGACGATGCCCGTGTCGTTCATCGTGATCAGGGCAGAATAATGGGGGGCGATGCGCAAGCGCGCCTGCTCCTCGATCGTAAAGGGCCCTGTCAACGTCACATGGGAAGCGGCAAACAAGGAAAGCCACGCATCGGCAATCACGACCACATTCGGGCCGGCTTCAATCGTGGTATCGGAAGTACAGGTCGTTTGCGCGGCGCTGTAGGTTACATCATGAAGATCGCCCGGCGCACCGGAACAGATTTCAGCCGCCAGCCCCTGCACTGTGAATCCGGACAGAAACACCAAGCTGACAAGCCGGCGTTTCCCTGGTTTTTTGCTCACTTGGATCATCATCTCATACTCCATGATTTGCATCATTCGAGATCGAATACATCAACTACACAACTGCAAAAACCCTACATCTCATATGAAATATAGTTTATTTCTGCCCGTTCTGCCAACGCGGCAAAGCGCTTCTCGTCAAACCGGAAAAATATGCAATAATCGCCTTTAGTTACCAACACAGAGAGTTTTGTGAAATGCCCTCATTCGACATCGTTTCCGAAGTAGACCTGCAGGAAGTGCGCAATGCTGTGGATCAGGCCAACCGCGTGATCGAAACCCGCTTTGATTTCAAGGGCGTGGATGCCAACTTCGAGCACAAGGAAAACGAGATCACGCTGAAGGCAGAGCAGGAGTTCCAGCTGCAACAGATGCTGGACATCCTGCGTGAAAAATTAGCCAAGCGCGGCGTGGACATCAAGGCTATGGACATCAAGGATCCACAAACCAGTCTCAATGCCACCCGCCAGCAGATCATCATCCAGCAGGGCATCGAATCCGATGCGGCGAAGAAGATCGTGAAGGAGATCAAGGCGGCCAGGTTCAAGGTGCAGGCCCAGATCCAGGGTGACCAGGTGCGCGTCACGGGCAAGAAACGCGACGACCTGCAACAGGTCATCACCCTGCTCAAGGAAAAGGACTACGGCCTGCCCCTGCAGTTCAAGAACTTCCGCGACTGATGCCTGAACTGGACAGGGGAACGAAAGTCTACGCTGCCATACTGGGCGCGCTGGTACTGGGGCTGATCTTTCTGGCCCTGTACGAACCACCCCAGGTGTCCCGCCTGAACGACAGGCTGGAAGCGGACGCGCAAGTCGGCAGCTTTCCCTACGCCTTTCGCGTGCTGCGCATCAGCAACGGCGTCGCCGTCATGAGTACCCCGCGCTCCAGCGCCGTACCCGTGGCCCGGGTGCTGGACAAAATCTTCCCCGGTGTCGGCAACTCCGCCCCTAACTCCCCCCTGTTCCAGGAAATGCAGGCAAAACTGGCCGACACCCAGAAACGCGCCAAAGCCATCGTCATGGAAGATCCGGAAGTCAAACGGGTACAGTGGGAGCTGGACAGGGACTGGCTCATGCAGCATGGCATCAATCCCCTCGATACCCCATAGCGGCGCGCGGCCTTCCGCGTCAGCGCCGCCAGAACACCGGACTGAGCAGCACCAGCAGGGTAAAGATTTCCAGACGCCCCAGCAGCATGGCGAAGCAGAGTATCCATTTGGCCGAATCATGCAGACCGGCATAGTTGGCACCGACATCGCCCAACCCCGGCCCCAGATTGTTGATGCTGGCGGCAACCGCGGAGAACGCTGTCATCAGATCAATGCCCGTGGCTGCCAGCATCAGGTACATCATGATGAAGCTGGCGACATACAGGGCGAAGAACCCCCACACCGCCTCCACCACCCGCGGCGGAATGGTCTTGTCCCCCACCCGCACAGGGATCTGGGCGTTGGGGTGCACCAGACGTGCGATTTCCCGCATTCCCTGCTTGATCAGCAACAGAAACCGGATCACCTTGATGCCACCACCGGTGGAACCCGCACATCCACCCACGAAACTGGCAAATAACAGCAAGATCGCAACAAATCCCGGCCAATTATGCCATTCTGCAGTAGTAAAGCCTGCAGTAGTTCCGATGGAAACCGCCTGAAACAGGCCGTGCACAAAGTTTTCATGGAAGGTTTCATGGGTGGCGCTGAAATGCAGGCCCAGAGTGGTCGCCAGCACCACCAGGGTCAGCAGCAAAAGATAGAAGCGGAACTCGGAATCCTGCCAGTACACACGCAGGCTTTTCTGCCGCACCACGGAAAAATGCAGGGCAAAATTGATCCCGGCGAGAAACATGAACACCACGCCGACCAGATAGATGGCGGTACTGTCGAAATAGCCCATGCTGGCGTCGTGGGTGGAGAAGCCGCCAATGGCCACGGTGGAAAAGGCATGGCCCACGGCATCGAACACCGACATGCCTGCAAGCCAGTAGCCCAGGCCGCAGGCCACCGTAAGCCCCAGGTAGATGTACCACAAGGCCTTGGCGGTTTCGGTGATGCGGGGCGTGAGCTTGGAGTCTTTCATCGGCCCCGGGGTTTCCGCCCGGTACAGTTGCATGCCGCCAATGCCCAGCATGGGCAGCACCGCCACCGCCAGCACGATAATACCCATGCCGCCCAGCCACTGCAGCTGCTGGCGGTAATACAGAATGGATTTGGGCAGATCGTCCAGCCCCACGATGACCGTCGCGCCCGTGGTGGTAAGGCCGGATATGGATTCGAAAAATGCATCGGTAATGGACAAATGGGGGTATTCCGCCAGCGCAAAAGGCAGGGCGCCGGTGGCGGAAAGCACGGTCCAGAACATCACCACCACCACGAAGCCGTCCCGCAGGCGCAACTCCCGGTGCTGATGGCGAACCGGCAGCCAGCTCAGGGCACCCACCACCAGGGTAATGCCGAAAGCAACCAGAAACGCCTGATAGGCGCCGTCACCATACCCCAGGGAGACAACCAACGGCGGCAGCATGGTGACGCTGAACAGCATCAGCAGCAGCCCCAGGATGCGTTGCACGACGAACAGATGCATGCGGGGTTACTCCGGTTCCGTCCGCTTCACAGGAAGGTGATTCCAACCTGGAACAACTTTTCCACATCGATGATGCGTCGCTTGTCCACCAAAAACAGGATCACATGATCTTCTGATTTGATGATGGTGTCGTGATGGGCGATGATCACCTCCTCGCCCCGCACAATAGCGCCGATGCTGGTTCCCTTGGGCAGCTTGAGGGCGCCAATGGCCCTTCCCACCACCCGGGATGAATTGCTGTCGCCATGGGCGATGGCCTCGATGGCTTCCGCTGCCCCACGGCGCAGGGAATGCACCATCACCACATCCCCGCGACGCACATGGGTAAGCAGGGTGCCGATGGTTGTCTGTTGCGGCGAAATGGCCACATCGATACTGCCGGCTTCCACCAGATCCACATAGGCAGCCCGGTTGATCAATGCCATCACGTTTTTTGCGCCCAGACGCTTGGCCAGCATGGAGGAAAGGATATTAGCTTCATCATCGTTGGTAACGGCGCAGAAGACATCTGTCTCTTCGATATTTTCTTCCAGCAGCAGATCCTCATCCGCCGCATCACCATGCAGCACAATGGTGTGGCGCAACTGCTCGGCAGCGCTTGCTGCCCGCCCGGCATCCCGCTCGATAATCTTTACCCGGTAATCCTTTTCCAGACGCTCGGCCAGACGGCGGCCAATGTTGCCACCCCCGGCAAAAATCAGCTTGCGATGGGGTTTTTCCTCTCGCCGCAACTCCTTCAGCACCGCCGGAATATTTTCCGCCGCTGCAACGAAGAACACCTCATCCCCGTCCTGGAGAATGGTGTCGCCCTCAGGCTGGATCGCCTGGCCTTCCCGGTAGATCGCAGCCACCCTGGCCTCACCGCCATGCAGGTGCTGGTTCAGCTCACGCAGCTCCTGTCCCACCAGCGGGCCGCCCTCATAGGCGCGCACCGCCACCAACTGCACCAGGCCGCCAGCAAAATTCAGCACCTGCAGGGCACCGGGGTATTTCAGCAGGCGCTGAATATATTCGGTGACCAGTTCTTCCGGGCTGATCAGTACATCAATGGGCAAACCGCGCTGGCTGAACAATGAGGGAAACTTGCTGTATGCCGGCGCCCGCACCCGGGCGATCTTGCGTGGAGTGTGGAACAGGGTCCAGGCAACCTGGCAGGCGACCATATTGGTTTCATCGTTGTTGGTGACCGCGATGATCATTTCAGCATCGTCGGCGCCCGCCTGGGTGAGCACATCCGGGTGCGCCGCATAACCCTGGATGGTGCGCAGATCCAGCTTGTCCTGCAGGGACTGAAGCAGCCCCGCATCCCGGTCCACCACGGTAATATCATTGGCTTCGCTGGCGAGATTGATGGCCACACTGGTGCCCACCTGCCCGGCGCCGAGAATAATGATCTTCATCGCCGATCCTTAATCTCGATCCCGACACCGCGCAGCTTGCGGTACAGATGGGTGCGCTCCATACCCACTTCCTGGGCCATTTTGCTCACGTTGCCGTCATGTTTGTCCAGTTGGTATTCGAGATACACCCGCTCGAAATCCTCTCGCGCCTTGCGCAACGGCTGGTCAAAGGAAATGCCGGGAAGGCCGGTCTGCACAGATTCGCTTTTCATCCCCCCCATGGCGGTTTCCACATCTTCCTGGGTGATCTCATCACCAGCCCCCAGGATCAGCACCCTTTGCACCAGGTTGCGCAGTTCCAGAATATTGCCGTGCCAGTCATGGTTGCGCAGCAGGTTTTGTGCACTGACGCTAAAATGCCGGTAGGGGAGCTTCTCGTGGGTAACGAAATAGTCCACATAGTAGTTGAGTAGCTCCGGTACATCTTCCCGGTGCTCCCGCAGGGGCGGTATTTCCAGGGGCACCACGTTCAGGTGGTAAAACAGGTCTTCTCGAAAATTCCCGGCGCTTACTTCTACCTGCAAATCCTTCTGGGTGGCGGCAATGACGCGGATATCCACTTTCACCGGCTCACTGCCCCCGACACGCAGGAATTCACCGGTCTCGAAAGCGCCTGCCAGCTGTGCCTGGGATTCCAGATCCATATCCGCAATTTCATCCAGAAACAGGGTGCCGCCATTGGCCTGCTCCAGGCGGCCATAGTGAATCTTGTCATTTTGTTCGCTACCGAAAAACTCCAGGGAGAAGTTACCCCTGGCGGTAGCGCCTACGCTGACATCGATAAAGGGGCGCTCCTTGCGGCTGCTCTGGGCATGCAGGTAGCGGGCAAAAGTTTCCCGACCACTGCCTGCCTCGCCGGAGATCAGCACCCAGGTGTCGTGCTGGGCGATGCGCTTGATCTGCTCGCGCAGGCGCTGCATTACCTGGCTGTGCCCCACCGGCTCCATGATGGGGCGAAAATGCCGCCGCAGGCCGACGTTCTCCATCACCAGGCGCTCGGTTTCCAGGGCGCGCTCTACGGTGAGCAGCAACTTGGCCAGAGACAGGGGCTTTTCCAGGAAATCGTAGGCTCCCAGGCGGGTGGCCTCTACTGCGGTCTCCACCGTGCCGTGACCGGACATGATGATTACCGGGCAGGGCAGACCATCCCCCTCCGACCATTCCTTGAGCAGGCTGATGCCGTCAATATCCGGCATCCAGATATCCAGCAGAATCAGATCCGGACGCCGCTCACGCAGCGCCACTCTTGCCGCCTCCCCATTCTCCGCCAGGCTTACGCCATAGCCTTCATCTTCCAGGATATCCTTGACCGAATCCCGGATATCCGGCTCGTCATCCACTACCAGGATGAAAGGTGAACTCATAACCCCCTTGCTCCTTCTGTTACCTGTGCATACTTGGCTGGCAGACGCAGGATAAACCTGGCGCCCCCTTGTGCGCGGTTTTCCGCACGAATACTGCCACCATGTTCCTCTACAATTTTCTTCACAATCGCCAATCCCAGACCTGTACCCTTTTCCTTGCGGGTTACATAGGGTTCAAACAATTGTTCGGCATCTTCTTCCTGAAAGCCGCTTCCATTATCCTCCACCACAATCTCCAGGAACAGGGCTTCCTGATCCCGGGGCTGATAAACACCGGTACTGACGCGGATCTCGGATTTTTCAGCATCCTGCTGTGCCTCCTGCGCGTTCTTGATCAGATTATGCACTACCTGACGAAATCTTACCGGATCAACTTCCACCATCACCCCGGAAGCTCCAGGCTCGAACTCCAGGCTGCCACCGTACAGCGCCAGCACATCCGCCACAAACTCATCCGCCAGCAGCGGCTGGGCATTCAGATGCGAGGGTTTCGCATAGTCGGAAAAGGCGTTTACCATGGATTTCATGGCTTCCACCTGATTGACAATGGTGCGTGTGGCGCTGTCCAGTACCTTGCGGTCATCTTCCGGCAGCTTGTCCAGATATTTTCGCCGCAGACGCTCGGCAGACAGCTGGATCGGCGTCAGTGGATTCTTGATTTCATGGGCCAACCGCCGCGCCACCTCGCCCCAGGCCGCATCACGTTGCGCCTTGATCAACGTAGTTACATCATCAAACACCACCACGCAGCCAATCTCACTACTTTTTACCACTTTCAGGCGGGTGTACCCACAGATCAGGAACTGCCGACCCTTGGGCCGGTTCAGCACCAGTTCCTTGCGCCTGTCCTGTTCACCGGTTTCCATGGTACAGGCAAGCAGTCCGACAAAGGCTTCCAGTTCGGGATAGTCTTTGGCCAACTGGACGAAGGGCCGACCGACATAGCGGGCCACATCTGCGTCCAGTATCTGTTCCGCAGCACGGTTGGCGGTACGCAGATTGCCATTCGCATCCACAGCCACCACGCCGGTGGAGAGATGATGCAACACCGCTTCCAGATATTCACGCTGAAACTCCAGCTCCTGCTTGCTTTGTTCCGCCACATCCCGCGCCTGGGCCAGCCGCCGGGTCATGGCATTAAAGGATGCCACCAGAAAACCCAGTTCACCATGATACCTGGGCACCGGTATCTGCCCGTCCAGTTCGCCATCGGCAATGGCGCGAGTACCTTCGGCGATGGCCTGAATGGGGGCCACCATGCGCCGGGAAGTATAGAATGCTGCCCAAACGGCAGCAAACACACTCACCAGCAACACCAGAGACAGGGCCAGAATGAAGCTGAATTTGATAGATTCACGCAGATAGGCCCGCTGCCGGTAGGCAGCATAGGCGCTCTGCACGTTTTCGCTTAGTTCACTGATGCGTTCCGAAGTTGGAAAAATCGCCTGGAAGATCAGCCCCCGGGACAAATCCGCCACCAGGGTACGAATATACAGTTCACCAGATTCCCCGTAAGACATGAACTGCACATAGTTCTTGCCACTCACCACTTGCTGCAGAATCAAGGGATCCGGCGCGTTGGGAACCAGCACTTCGGGATTGATATGGCTGGAAGCCAGGATTTCGCCCTGGGGCGTGGCCAGCGCCACCTCTGTTGCACCGGAACGGGCACGCAAATCACTCAGGGCCAGGGTCAGCGCCGTCTGGGAGCTGTCATCGATATTCTCAAGCATCTGCTCTGAATAGCGCAACAACAAACGCTTGTTCATATTGAGGGTCGCCTGGTTCAGCTCCAGGGCATCCACCATGGCGGAATCGATCTGCACATTGAACCAGCTGTCGATGCCCTGCATCAAAAACTGCAGGGAGTAATAATAGACAATGCCTGCGGGGGCAATACCCAGCAGCACAAACATCATCACCATGCGCGCCATGAGCCGCGCACCGGCTTCATTGCGCCGGTAGTCACGCAGCAGGCGCGCCAGGTTCAGGGTGACGACAATGGAAAGCGCCACCAGCCCGATGACGATAAACACCAGCAGGGGAATAAACCAGCGGCTCAGTTCTTCAGATTTCAGTACCGCGCCACTGAGAAAATGCAGCGCAAACAACAGCAGCAACAGCAGCAGGGCGACCGCCCATGCCCCGGATTTCCAGGTCTTCAGGGTTGCAACCGCCATTCATATACCTTACTGCTCAAATGCCAACCGGGGGAAAGATAGGCACGCGGGCGCAAGGGCAAAGGCAAAGCGCCGATGTCATGGGCGGTCTGGACTTTGACCAGGTAGAAAACCTCTTTTTTCAATGCCCTGGCAGGAATGATTTTTTTCCCTTTCAGATCCCCCAACGCCACCAGAGCCGCATCCCGGGTGGCAAAGCGGCGTCGAACCCCCGCATCTGTGTCCAGCATTTCATATTCTTCCGCCAGGGGATGGTAACTGAGCTGTCTGCGGATCTTTTTCTTTATCAGGGCACTGCGCCAAAAGGAAGCGTCCTCGTGGTTGATGACCACTTCGGTTTCGAAGGTCAGGGGGACACCGTTTTCCAGGGCTTCTTCCATGGTGCCGCTTAACTGGTAATTTTGTAGCAGATCCAGAACGATCCAGCCATTTTCCTCACCAATAGCCACGGCTTTGTAGGAAATACCAGCAGCATGCGCAGGTGCGAGAAACGCGCCACAGAAGATCAGCACGCAGCAGCGCACCAGCACCTCATGTCCCCTGCTTTTCCAATAATGCGTAATAAAATCCATCTGTCTCCAGCGTATCCGGCAACAGCTGCAAGCCATGATGCATGTTGATGCCCGTGCGGGATGCAAGCATAACAGCCCTTGCATCCTCGTGTTCCCTTAAAAAGGCGCTGATCTGTTCCTCGTTTTCCTGCGGCAGCAGGGAACAGGTGACATACAGCAATCTGCCACCCGGTTTCAGCAATGGCCACTGGGCCGCGAGAATCTCTTTCTGCCGCAGTACCAGCGCTTCCACGTCTCCGGGCCGACGCAGCAACTTGATATCCGGGTGCCGCCGCATAACCCCGGTGGCAGTACAGGGGGCATCCACCAGAATACGGTCATAGGCAGACCTGGCCCAGGCTCCTTTCGGCCTGGATGCATCCCCGACAACCAGTTGCGGGCTGAACCCCAGACGCTGCATATTCTCCGCCACCCGCGCCAACCGCTGTTCATCTACATCCAGGGCAACCAACTCCAGATCCGGCGTATGCTCCAGCAAATGTCCGGTTTTTCCACCCGGCGCAGCACAGGCATCGAGCACCCGCATGCCGGGCCGGGCAGCCAGCAAAAAGGCAGCCAGCTGGGCACCCGCATCCTGCACCGAAACCTGCCCGTTGCCAAACCCCGGCAAGCGGGAAACGACTACCGGTTTTTCCAGCATCAGGGCAGACGAAATTCCGGCCACAGGCTCAGCTATCAGCTCTCCGTCAGCCAGCTCGGATACATATTCCGACAATTCACACCGCTGCAGGTTCACACGCAAAGTGAAAGGAGGGCGCAACTGCAGGCCTTTCAGCACCGCTTCAGCCTGTTGCGGCCAGGCCTTGTAGATGGCATCCACCAGCCACCGGGGCTGGTTATAACGAACTTCGGGGGAATTCTGCCGCTCGACTTTCTCCGTCAGTTGCCGGCTCTCGCGCTGAAAGCGCCTGAGCGTACCGTTGATCACGGCCACCGCCCATTTCTTTTTCAGCAGCCGTGCTGCACCTGCAGTCTCTCCAATCGCCGCATAGGCAGGAATACGAGTAAAAATAATCTGATACAAGCCAGTCAGCACCAGCGCATGAATGTCCTGATCCTTTTTCTTCATCGGCTGCCTGAGCAGCTGCGCAGCAATGGCATCGAGAAAAAAATATTCCCTGCAGACACCGTAGGTCAGTTCCGCCAGCAGCGCACGATCGCGCTCTGCCACTTGTGGCTGATGCACCCGCAGCGCCTCGGTGAGGGAATGTCCATGCAATACATCCGCCAGCACCAGGCCAGCCCTGCTTCTGAGGGCTGCGCCGTCGTGGCCTTTCTCAAGGTTTCCGGCTTTGCGCCGCCATGGCGTGCCAGATGCGTTCCGGGTCGATGGCCTAGCCAAGCAGAATCCCCTGAATGTTCTGGGAATTGATAAAATCCCGGGCCTCCATGGCGCGTTTGCCGGGCATCTGCAGACGGGTGATGCGCAACAATCCGCTTCCGCTGGAAACATCCACGCCATTGCGGGTGGCAGACATCACGGTGCCCGGTTCTGCTGTCATGCCAGCGATGGCATGGGCATCCCAGATACGCAGGTTGGCGTTCTCATAGCGGGTGAAGGCCACCGGCCAGGGATTGAAGGCACGCACTTGGCGTTCAATTTCCACGGCGGGCCTGCTCCAGTCGATTTGTGCTTCTGTTTTTTCCAGTTTGGCGGCATAGGTGGCTGCCGCATCATCTTGCGCAACCGGCCGCAAAGAGCCATCGGCAATGCCCGGCAGCGCCTCCAGCAGCGCCGTCGCCCCCAGCAGGGAAAGCCGGTCATGCAGGCTGCCGCCTGTCTCGTCGGCTGTGAGCATGATGCGCCTGGTCAGATAAACCGGGCCGGTATCCAGCCCCTGGTCCATGCGCATGATGCTGACGCCACTTTCGGTATCACCTGTCTGTATGGCTCGCTGTATGGGAGCGGCGCCACGCCAGCGGGGAAGAATTGAGGCATGGATGTTCACGCAGCCAAGGCGCGGAATATTCAGCACGGGCTCCGGCAAAAGCAGGCCATAGGCCACCACCACTATCAGATCCGGCTGTAAGGCGCGCAAAGCATCGATTTCTTCAGCCGCCTTCAGGCTTGCAGGCTGGCGGACCGGCACTCCCGCCTCCAGCGCCCGGGTTTTCACCGGTCCGGGCAACAGCTTCCGGCCACGTCCCGAGGGGCGATCCGGCTGGGTGTATACAGCGACCAGCTGATGTTCGGATTCCAGCAACTTCTGCAGCGGCGGCACAGAAAAATCCGGTGTCCCGGCAAAGACGATGCGCAGGGAACCAGGCATCAGATGATTTTCTGGGCAGGTTTCTTGGCCACGCCGGTTCCCATCCTGGCTTCTTTTTCCAGTTTCTTGCGAATGCGCTCGCGCTTCAGCCTGGAAAGGTAGTCCACGAACAGCTTGCCATGCAGATGGTCAATTTCGTGCTGCACACAAACCGCCAGCAGGCCATCCAGATCACGGACAAATTCTTTCCCGTCCCGATCCAGAGCCTTCATCTTGATCCTTTCCGCCCGTTTGACCTTGTCGAAATAGCCAGGAACCGACAGGCAGCCTTCTTCCATCTCTTCTTCACCCGAGGCTTCGAGAATTTCCGGGTTGATCAGCACCAGAGGCTGGTCACGCTCTTCGGAAATATCGATAACCACCACCTGGCGCGCCACGCCCACCTGGGTGGCCGCCAGACCGATGCCCGGCGCCTCATACATGGTTTCCAGCAGGTCATCCACCAGCTTCTGCACCGATTTATCCACCGTATCGACCAGTTTTGCGCTATTTCTGAGACGCGCATCAGGAAATTTAAGAATATCCAGTATCGCCATGATTACAAATAAGTTCTATAGTAAGTAGAGGAACTGTTGCCAATTATCGTCCTGGTATTTGAAGATCATTCTGAACAATCTGCAAATGTTTTTTCAGGATTGGCGTACAGAGCAACCGCCTGAATCCACGGATTCAGGAGAGGAGGCAAGGTCACGGTAACGTCCCAGGCCGAAGCGCCTGTCATGTTGAATTCTGAATGAGCATGCCGGGAATATTATGGCATAAACATGAAGCAAGCATTTGACGATAGTGATGTTTATCGTGAAGAATGGCATAAACTGCCACACAAACGTAAAGGGGGCTCCAGAGATTTAAGCCGGGACAGGGGTAATTATGGTTTAGAATGGCCAGGCGCAAAATGCAAGCCGGAAACGGTAAGCCTGAAGTTTGCACAAGCGCAGCCAGACAAGCCCAAATACAAGAAACCTGTTCACGACTTGCTCTACAGCTCTACAGGCAACAAACCAACAAGGGAAGCCCAATGAAGAGAATCAGCCGTTTTTTTCTTACCGCAATACTGATTGCCGGCATTAGCGGTATCAGTCTGGCAGCAGACGATCTCATTAATCCGAAACACCCTGATCGTTATGTGGTGCAAAAAGGCGATACATTATGGGATATATCCGCCAGATTCCTGCGCAAACCCTGGTTGTGGCCTGAAATATGGCAGGTCAACCCGCAGATCCGGAATCCACATCTGATCTACCCTGGCGATGAGCTGGAACTGGTTTATATCGACGGAAAGCCTCGCCTGCGGGTCGCCCGCAAGGGCCCTCTCAAACTGTCTCCGGGCATTCGTTCCCACCCGCTGGGAAGGGCCATTCCCGCCGTGCCCATTGACGCTATCGCCCCCTTCCTCACCCGGCCAATGGTAGTGGAGAAAAACGGCCTGGAGCACAAACCCTATCTGGTGGCCTTTGCAGATGAGCATATCGTCGCCGGCGCCGGGCAGCGCATTTATGTGCGCGACATCCCCACCTGGGAAAACAAGAAATTCGATATTTTGCGCGCTGGCCCTGCCTATAAAGACGGCGACACCGGTGAAATACTCGGTTATGAAGCACTGCTGACCGGCATTGGCACCCTGCAACGCATTGGCGACCCGGCCACCGTTTACATCGATGCCACCAAGACAGAAGTTCTGCTTGGCGACCGTGTCGTACCCGCCGAGCCTGAAGCCCTGGCCACGGATTTTTACCCTCATGCTCCCAAGCAGGAAGTACAAGGCAACATCATTGCCATGCTCAACGGCTTCAGCCAGATCGGCCAGTATGACATTGTAGTGCTGGATCGCGGCCTTGCCGATGGCGTGGATACAGGCACCGTACTGCAGGTAAACAATCGCGGGGAAACCGTTCCCGATCACGTCGCCAGAGACGCCCGCAATCTGATTCCCGATGTTGCTGAATACATCGATGACCGCTTGCTGACCCATACTATAAGTGATGAGAAGTGGGCGAAGAAATCGCGCTGGGAAACCGTTACCCTGCCCGACGAAGCCGCAGGCCTGCTGATGGTGTTCCGCAGCTTCGAGCGCGTCAGCTTTGGCATCATCATGCACGCACAACGTGCCATGCATGTACAGGACCGAATCGTCAATCCCTGATTTGCCCGAAGCGGAGCTGCGCAACTGGCTGGCGTTAATCCGCCTGCCGGGCGTCGGCCCCGCGACACTCAACCCCTTGTTGCACAGCGGCCTTTCCCCGGAACAGCTGCTGCGGCAACCACCACCGCAGCTCAGTGAGCGCATACGCGCAAGCCTGCGCAAGCCACCCTGGGAACTGGTGGATGAAGATTTGCGCTGGATGGAAGCCCCGGCCAATCATTTTCTGCCCTGCACCTCTCCCGGCTACCCGGAACCCCTGGCACGCCTGCCCGATGCCCCCTTGGGGCTGTTTATTCTCGGGCAGCCCCAAAGCCTGCACTCGCCACAGATCGCCATGGTGGGCAGCCGCAACCCCAGCCGCGGCGGAGCGCAGACCGCACAGGAATTCGCCTGCCATTTCGCCCGCAGCGGCATCGCCGTCACCAGCGGGCTGGCCATGGGCATCGATACCGCCAGTCACCGCGGCGCCCTGCAAGGCGGTGGCCCCACCCTGGCGGTAATGGCTACCGGCCTGGACCGGGTCTACCCCGCCAGCAACCGGGATCTGGCCCATGAAATTGCCGACAACGGCGCACTGGTATCCGAATTCCCCCCCGGCACCAGCCCCAAGCGCGGACATTTCCCCCGCCGCAACCGCATTATCAGCGGCCTGTCCCTGGGAGTGCTGGTGGTCGAGGCCGCACTGAAAAGCGGCTCCCTGATCACCGCCCGACTGGCCGGCGAGCAGTCACGGGAAGTCTTCGCCATTCCCGGCTCCATCCACAACCCCCTGGCCAGAGGCTGCCACCAGCTGATTCGCGAAGGTGCAAAACTGGTGGAAACAGCCACCGACGTGCTGGAAGAGCTGGCCCCAAAACTGCGCCAGTTCATTCTGGCGCCAGAACCAGACAACAGCGGAAATGTCGGCATGGACAAACCCCCACCGGATCAGGAACATCAGCAGCTTTTGGATGCCATGGGATACGACCCGGCTTCCACAGATCTCCTGGTGGAAAGAACCGGTATGGCTCCCGAAGCCGTCTCCTCCATGTTATTATTGTTGGAGATGGAAGGCCGTGTATCATCTGAACCAGGTGGCTTGTTTATCCGGGCAGATACAGACACCACCACCTGAACTCTCTCACCAGCCAACTCCGGGGCCAAAACCTGTGAACGAAAATCTTATCGATGTTCTTATTTTCATTTACGAAAACTATATGGATGCAGAGACCCAGCCCCAGGATCAAACCCTTCTGGAAGAAGAACTGTCCAAGGCCGGTTTTGAAAAAGATGAAATCAGGAAAGCCTTCGACTGGCTGGACGAGCTGGCATGGCGGCAGGGCGCCATTACCGATGCCGCCTCCAGCACCCGCCAGTCTTCGCGCATCTTTACCTCCTCGGAACAGCAGCGTATTGACCTGGAAACCCGTGGCATGCTGCTGTACCTGGAGCAGTCCGGCATTCTCGATCCCGTCAGCCGGGAACTGGTGATCGAACGGGCCATGGCCCTGGACACCCCGGAGCTGGAAGCCGATGACGTAAAATGGATCGTACTGCTGGTGCTGCTCAACCAGCCCGGGCAGGAAAGCGCCTTTGCCCTGATGGAAGAGCTGATCTACAACGGCAACCCAGAAGTACTGCATTGAATCTGGCAGCGCATTGAAAAAACCCGCCCCAGGTGCGCCTCAGCAGGAGAACCAGGGGAAACAGCCTATAATTAACCGATTTTCAATAACTTAACACGCATCAATAGTAGCGATGCCCCCATGTATCGCATACCGACCGCCAACAACAGCTGCTTTTTAGCAGCCTGCCAGTCTTGACAGGGCATACCTGCTGACGCATACAATCTACCGCCACGCCCGCAAGCCGCGGGCGTTTACCTATGGAACACTATGAATCTGGTAATCGTTGAATCTCCGGCCAAGGCCAAGACAATCAAGAAATATCTGGGCAAGGACTTTGAGGTGCTTGCCTCCTATGGTCATGTGCGCGACCTGGTTCCCAAGGAGGGAGCCGTAGACCCCGAGCATGATTTCCAGATGAAATACCAGCCCATCGAGCGTAATGACAAACACGTCAAGGCAATCTCCAGCAAGCTGAAAAACACCGACGCACTGTACCTGGCGACTGACCCGGATCGCGAAGGCGAGGCCATTTCCTGGCACCTGTATGAACTGCTGAAGAACCGCAAATATCTCAAGGGTAAGCCGGTGTACCGGGTGGTGTTCAACGAAATCACCAAAAAAGCCGTGCAGGAGGCCATCGCCAACCCCCGGGAGCTGTCCATGGATCTGGTCAACGCCCAGCAGGCACGCCGCGCCCTGGATTATCTGGTGGGCTTCAACCTTTCTCCCCTGCTGTGGAAGAAGATCCGCCGCGGCCTGTCCGCTGGCCGGGTGCAAAGCCCCGCTCTGCGCATGATCGTTGAACGGGAAGAGGAAATCGAGGCGTTCAAGACCAGGGAATACTGGACCGTGGAAGCCGACCTGAAAAAGCAAGGCGCCGCATTCAAGGCCAGGCTCACCCAATATGGTGGCGAGAAGGTGGAGCAATTCACCATCACCGAAGAAAAGCAGGCAAGAGAGACTGAAAAAACCCTGCTGGAAAAAGCCGGTGGCAAGCTGGAAGTGGTCAAGGTCACCAAGAAGCAGCGCCGACGCAACCCCGCAGCCCCGTTTACCACCTCCACTCTGCAACAGGAAGCTGCCCGCAAGCTGGGCTTCACCACCAACCGCACCATGCGCGTGGCTCAGCAGCTATACGAAGGCATGGATATCGGCAATGGTGCGGTGGGTCTGATCACCTACATGCGTACCGACTCCGTAACCCTGGCCAACGAGGCTGTGGAAGAGATCCGCGGCTATATTGCAGACAAGTACGGCAAAGATCAGGTGCCGGAGCAGCCACGGGTGTTCAAGACCAAGTCCAAGAACGCCCAGGAAGCCCACGAAGCCATCCGGCCCACCTCCATCCTCTATCATCCGAAGGAAATTGCCGGACACCTGAGCAAGGAACAGGCGAAGCTCTACGAACTGATCTGGAAACGCACCCTGGCCAGCCAGATGGTGCATGCCACCTTGCACACCGTGGCGGCAGATCTGGCGGCCGGCGCAGGCAACATTTTTCGCGCCAACGGCTCCACCATCGTCAACGCGGGTTTCATGGCGGTGTACCAGGAAGGCCAGGACGACAAGAAAACCAAAGACAGCGATGAAAAGATGCTGCCGCCCCTGAAAGAAGGCGAGCAGGTGGATCTGCTGGCCATCCGTCCCGAACAGCATTTTACCGAGCCGCCCCCGCGCTACAGCGAAGCCAGCCTGGTAAAGGCGCTGGAAGAGCACGGCATCGGGCGGCCTTCCACTTACGCCAGCATCATCTCCACCTTGCAGGATCGTGAATATGTGGAGCTGGAGAAAAAGCGCTTCTATCCCACGGACGTGGGACGGGTGGTCAACAAATTCCTCACCAACTACTTTACCCAGTATGTGGACTACGACTTCACCGCCAAGCTGGAAGACGAGCTGGACGCGGTTTCCCGGGGAGAGGAAGAATGGATTCCGCTACTGGAAAAATTCTGGAAGCCCTTCAAGGAGCGTATCGACCACACCCAGGAAAACGTGCAGCGCTCCGACGTTACCCAGGAGAAGATGGACGAGAAATGCCCCAAGTGCGACAGTCCATTGTCCATCCGCCTGGGCCGCCACGGGCGCTTCATCGGCTGCACCAATTATCCCGAGTGTGACTACACCCGCGACCTCAACGCCGACAAGGCCGAAGCGGAGGCTCCTCAGGAAGTGGGCCGGGACTGCCCGGAATGCGGCTCGCCCCTGATTTTCAAGCGCGGTCGCTACGGCAAGTTTATCGGCTGTTCCGGCTACCCCAAGTGCCGCTATATCGAGCCCCTGGAAAAGCCCAAAGATACCGGCGTACCCTGCCCCAAATGCAACAAAGGCACCCTCATGCAGCGCAAATCCCGGCGCGGCAAGATCTTCTATTCCTGCTCCACCTACCCCAAATGCGACTATGCCATCTGGAACGAACCCGTAAGCGAACCCTGCCCCCAGTGCGGCTGGCCGGTGTTGACCATCAAAACGACCAAGCGCCGGGGCACGGAGAAAGTCTGCCCCCAGCCGGACTGTTCCTTCGCTGAGCCTTACGAGGACAAGGAAGCCGCTGAAGAGGCCACGACGGACTGATGCGCAGCCCCTTTCAGCTACGCCTGGCGGCCGAAACCCTGCGCAAGGGAGGCATCCTCGCCTGGCCGACTGAAGCCATCTACGGCATCGGCTGCGACCCGCTCAATCCTCATGCGGTGCAGCGCCTGCTGGCGCTGAAGCAGCGCCCCCTATCCAAGGGACTTATCCTCGTTACCGCCAACCTCGATCAACTGCTGCCCTTCATCGAACTGCCGCCGGAAGCACAAATGCAAACCGTGCTGGACAGCTGGCCCGGCCCTCATACCTGGCTGCTGCCTGCATCAGCACAGACGCCCGTCTGGATCACCGGCGGCACCGGCATGGTGGCAGTACGGGTCACGGCACATCCCGTCACACGCAACCTGTGTCTGGCCTTTGGCGGTGCCCTCACCTCCACCAGCGCCAACCGCAGCGCCCGCCCGCCCGCCAAAAACGCCCTGGAAGTACGCCTGCGTTGCCCGGGAACGAATACCATCCTGCACGGCCCCACGGGAGGACTGCGCAATCCCACTCCCATCAGAAATGCCCTCAGCGGCGAAGTAATACGCCCTTGACCGGCATCCCGAACATTCGGGTTGCGAAGAATCACCTCCCGCGGCTGGCTTTTTGTGCATGGGGAAACCTCTCCCTCTGTCAGGATAGGTGTCCACCATGAAAAAGCGCTGTCGGGGTTATTTGCTGGCGATGTCTTCCAGTTTCTTTGCTGCAATCAGCTGTCCGTCCAGGGCTGCATCGGATGCGGAACGACCGTAAGCAACGCTGATCAACTGACTGTAGTACACCACGGGGATGTTGAACTTGGTGCCGAAGCGTTCGTTGATCTGATCCTGATAGATCTCCACGTTTGCCTGGCACAGGGGGCAGGGGGTGGCGATCATGTCGGCTTCGTTGTCGTAGGCAGCTTCGATGATGCCCTTGATCATTTCCTGGGACTTTTCCGGTTCGGAAAAGGCCAGGGCGCCCCCGCAGCACTGCACCTTTTTTTCATAGGTAGTACAGGCATCAGCGCCCAGGGAGCCCACCAGGTTGTCCAGGTACATGGGGTTCTCGAAGGACTCCCCGGCAATGCCGAAGGGGCGGTTGGTCTGGCAGCCCACATAGCCGGCAATCTTGATGCCTTCCAGAGGTTTTTTCACCCCTGCCCTGATCTGCTCCAGGCCGATGTCCTCGATGATGACCTCCGCCATGTGCTTGATGGGGGTATTGTTCTGCAGTTTCAAGCCGGCTTCTGCCAGGGCCTGGTTGGCCTCGGCGAACATGGACTCGTCTTCCTTCAGGCGCTCAGCAGCTTCCTTGGTCGCCAGCCAGCAGGCGGCGCAGGTGGCCACGATTTCCTGGTTCTTGTTGTGTTCTTCCGACAGGGCGATATTGCGCGCCGACAGGGTCAGGCGCGGCAGCTCGGAGCCACTGGCGTAGCCGATGGAAGCAGAACAGCAGTTCCAGTCCGGGATTTCGTTGAGCTGAATATCCAGCTCTTCGCACATGGTGTCCACGGATTTCATCAGGTTGGATGAGGATGCGCCTTTCTGGGAGGAGCATCCCGGGTAGTAGGAATATTCTCTTTTAGCCATCTTGGGATGCCTCCGTTAGTCGAATTTCTTCATGCGCGCATCTTCAATTTCCTGCGCCTTCTGGATCATTTTCTGTACGCCGCCGATGTCCTTCACGCCATGGCCACCGAAGAACTCGCTGGCGGCCATACGCTTGGCTTTCATCATCTTCATGCCCAGATCCTTGTTGCGCAGGCTTTCCTTGATGCCGGCCCCGAAGCCGTCCTTGAAGTACAGGGACAGACCCAGTTTGAGCTCATTGACCCGGCCCTTCTTCATCATGTTGTTCCAGAAGATCTCGGCAAATCTGGCCGTGGGCTGGTTCTTGGGTGCCAACCCCAGCTTCTTGGCGTAGGTCGCCAGGCCATGCATGATGTGGGTGATGGGCAGCTGCCGCGGGCAGCGCACGACGCAGTTGTAGCAGGAGGTACACATCCACATAGAGTCAGAAGTCAGCACCTCATCACGCTTGCCTGCACGGATCATCATGAAGATTTCCTGTGGAGGATGCGCCCAGTGCTTGCCCAGAGGGCAGGAGCCGGAGCACACGCCGCACTGCATGCACATCTTCACCCATTCGCCTTCTTCGACGTTGGCTTCCACTTCGCTGAGGAAGCTGTTGCGATATTGCTCAATCATTGCTTTGTTTGTTTCACTCATCGCCTGTCTCCGTTAGAACTTGAATGGACTCAGGCCGATCTTTTCAATGGTTTCTTCCATATCCTTGATCAGCGCCGGTGCGCGTTCAATATCAGTAATAGCCACTTCGTGGACTACTACCCGTTCTGGTTCGAGATTGAGCGTTTCCAGGGTGTCACCGACCTTGGCCATACGCTCGTTGGCCATGGCAGAACCGCGCACGAAGTGACACTGGTAATCATCACCTCGTTTGCAGCCCATCAGAATGATGCCGTCGAAACCATTATTCAGGGCATCGGTGACCCAGGACAGACTGGTGGAACCCAGGCAGCGCACCGGGATGACCCGCGCCCAGGGGCTGATCTCTTCACCGCTCATGGCCGCCTGATCCAGAGCAGGATAGGCATCATTCTCGCAGGCCAGCACCAGGATGCGGGGTTTTTCATCCCATTCCTCGGGGATATCGCATTCCTTGATCTGGGCGCCAACGGTGTTGACGGAGTAATTTTCGAAGGAGATGACCCGCACCGGGCAGGCACCCATGCAGGTGCCGCAACGACGGCAGCGTGCCTCGTTGTACACGGGGTACGTTTCTTCATCTTCATCAATGGCGCCGAAGGGGCATTCCACAGTACAGCGTTTGCACTGGGTGCAGCCCTCCTTGCGAAACGTCGGGTAGGACAGATCCCCTACGCGGGGATGTGCGGCACGACCCTGGGCGGCATTCTCGATTTCCTGAATCGCTTTCATGGCGGCGCCGGTGGCGTCATCCATGGCCTGCTTCATGTCCATGGGGCGACGTACGGGGCCAGCAGCATAGATGCCGGTGCGGCGCGTCTCGTAAGGGAAGCAGATGAAATGGGAATCGGTAAAGCCGTGCTTCAGATGTGGCAGATCCGTACCCTGACGGTAGTCCAGATTGAGGATGGACTCGACCTTGACAGAAGTCTCGTCGGCGGCGTGTGCTGCCTGGGTTTCCAGCTCTTCGGCCTTATCCTCGTCGCTCAGGCCTTCCAGCGCTTCGTTGGCCGCATAGGGGTCGGGGCCGGAGTTGGGCACCATGCCCAGATCCAGAACTACCAGATCTACTTTGACTTCGACGTTTTCGTCCAAAATCTTGTCATGCATCTTTACGCTGATGGCGTCACCAGGGGTGACTTCCCTGACATCGCTCTTGGTGAAAATCACACCATTCTTCTGGCCGCTGCGATAGAAGTCCTCGCCAGGGGCGCCGGGAGTGCGCAGGTTATCGAAGCAAATGGTGGTGTCACAGCTGGCGCCATTGTGGTGTTTGAAGTACAGCGCCTGTTTGATGGAGACGAGATCGCCAATACCAGAGTCATAGGGCAATCTGCCCTCTTCGGTGGAGTTCTGGCCAGCGTCCTGCACGAACAGTACGGAAGTGATTTCCTTGCCGTCGGAGGGGCGCTTGATGGGGCCATCGCCGGCAGCGTTGGCCAGCTCTTCCATCTCCAGGTTGGTGATGATATCCGGCGAGCCTGCGTAGCTAAACTCGGGCAGGTTCTCGGGATCATACAGATTGAATCCTGTGGCCTGAACGACAGAACCGATGTTCTCGGTAGTAGTGTCGCCGGACTCGGTGCTGATGTCCACACTGAAGCGACCGGGCGCACCGGAGGTTTTGGTCACGGTACTGTTGAGGTACAGCTTGATGTTGTCATTGCCTTCCACGGTGGCAATCATGTCCGCGATGCCGGTATCTTCGGGCATGGGCAGGTTGGCATCGGGAGAATTGAGGGTGCCCACAGGCGCGGCCTTGAAGGGCACACGCTTGTGCAGCCTGGCCGCATGGCCACCCAGGGCACCGCTTTTCTCAACAAGATGTACAGTGTAACCGGCTTCAGCAGCTTCGATAGCTGCGGTCATGCCGGTGATGCCGCCGCCGACCACCAGCACATTGGGGTTGCGACTTTGCTGGCCCGAAGCTGTGGGCTTTTCCATCTGCTTGATTTCACCGCAGGACATACGAATGTAGTCGTTCGCCATTTCCTGGGTGGTTTCCTTCGCCTCATCGGTATCGGGGCGCGCCCAGATAACACCCTCACGGATGTTGCAGCGGGTCATGGCAATATCGTTGAAACCAAAGGCCTCGACCTTGGCACGGCGGGAGCAGGCGATGATGACGGCATGGTTCACGCCTTCCTTGTCGATATCATTGCGAATCATTTGTACGCCGTCCCGGCTGCACAGCATTTCGTGCTGCTTGACCAGGTTCATGCGACCATCGCGGGAGGCAGTTTGTTCCAGTTCGCCAGCATCCAGCCGGTCGCCGATGCCGCAGCCGGTGCAAATATAGGCTGCGTATTTCTTTTCTACTTGCTCAGACATCTTCTCAGCCCTCCGCCCGTGCTACACGATTGACCACCTGAATGGCCTTCAACGCCGCGCCGGTGGCGCTTTGCACCGCCCGGTTCACGTCCAGCGCATCGCTGGCGCAACCCGCCGCAAATACGCCGCCATTCTTCTCCGCAGGCTCGATAAAGCCTTCCCGGTTGATTTCCACGTCCACGGGGAAACTATCCACAGAGACCGATGGCTCCATGCCGGTGGCCAGCACCACCAGATCATGCTCGGTGGCATAGCGGTGGTAGCCCTCGGTATCCACACCGTTCAGGCAGGGGTTATCATTCTCGCCCAAGGTAACAGAGGCGACTTTGGATTTGATGAATTTCACGTTGTCCATGGCTTGCACCTCGGCGTAGAAATCCTCGAAGCGGTCAATGGCACGAATGTCGATGTAGTAAATACTCACATCGGCATCGTCGCCATAGGCATCCACCACATAATGGGTCTGCTTCAGAGACGCCATGCAGCAGATGCGAGAGCAATGATACAAATGATTGCGATCCCGGGAACCGGCGCACTGAATGAAGGCCACGTTTTTGGCCTCCTTGCCGTCGGAGGGGCGCAGGATCTTGCCGCCAGTGGGCCCTTTCGGATCCGCCATGCGCTCGAATTCCACGTTGGTGATGACATTTTCAAAGCGGTCGTAGCCATAGGGCTGGATCTTTGCCGCATCATAGGGTTTCCAGCCAGTCGCCCAGACCACCGCCCCGACGGGGAACTGGATCTCCTTTTCTTCATCGTCCAGGTCAATGGCGTCATATTTGCAGGCATCTTTCGCTTTTTGGGCGTCATCGGTGCCGATAATGGCGGGATCGAGCACATATTTCATCGGATGAGCCATGACATGGGGAAGATAGGCACCCTTGCGTTTACTCATGCCGTAGTTGTATTCGTCATCAAATTCCGCTTCCACAACCTTCGCGCAGTCACCACAAGCGGTGCAGTTGTCGTTCACATAGGTGGGAGACAGCCTGACTGTAGCGGTGTAGTTGCCCGCCTCTCCTTCGAGTTTGCTGACTTCGGCGCCGGTAACGATGGTGAGGTTGGGATTCATCTTGGCGCGGCGCTGGTTGATCTCCAGGCCACAGGTTGGGTGGCACAGCTTGGGGAAATACTTGTACAGCTGGCTCACGCGACCGCCCAGATAGGGACGTTTTTCAACCAGGACGACCTGGGCGCCGGTTTCTGCGGCTTCAAGGGCGGCGGTCATGCCGCTGATGCCGCCACCGACCACCAGGATCGTCTGGTTTGTGGCTACTACCTCCGTCATGGAATTACCTCCGTTGCGGAATATCTAGGATGACTGGCTTTCCGACCGGAATCGAAACGCCGGGAATCTCGGTTACGGGTATTCTATCTGGCACGGGCAAAATACCTCAAGGAAGCCCGCATTCAAGCTGATAACCATACTCTCGTTCGCCTTGAATCGCCATGCTTCTATAATCGAATTTTCCAATATGCTAATAGATGCGCCGTATGCAGCGGGAAATACCCACATACAGGTGAGCGCGCCAGAGGTGTTTCACGCTACACTATGCGCCATTGAATCCCGCAAGCAAAGAGCGCCTGCAAGCCAGCATGCCCGTGTTCTGATCCCGGAAGAATATATTTTTTCAGCAGATCCCTACTATAAACAGGCTGTACGCCGTACAAGGACATGCGGCCATCTTCAATGACCATAAGTCATTGAAGATGGAGGAAAGGCAAATCACATTTTTGTCTTTCCGGGTTGAAAAACCGGCCGGGGATTAAGGCGGCGGTATTCGAAGCGACTTACAAGAACCGCCCAGGCGCTTACGAACGACCCGGACATGCTTTTGCTAGCGCATGAACTTGACACTTCATTGCTCGGAGCGTTATCTCACCAGTCGTCATCGGCTTCATAATCAAGTTTGACCAGCAGATTGCCAATAACTTGCTTGAACAATGCTTTGTTATCTTTGGTGAACTTTTCTTTCCAGCGCCCGATGTCACCCACGTTGAAGGTGCGCGTGCCGCCGAAGATTTTTTTTTGTATCTCGGAGGCAGGTAGCGCTTCCTTGTCAAGGAAGGCCAAAATAGCTTCCAGATTTTCCAGCTGCACCTTCCCTGAGCCACCGCCTTCGGGGCCGATCAGATCCTCGAAACGCAGGGTTAGCACCTGTTTCTCCTCCACCCAAGGCAAAAATGCTTCCCAGACCTGCCCCCAGTTGCGTTCTTCGAGTGCTGCTACCTTGGTGACATGCACGGCAGAATAACCGAGGATGGCCTGCCGCAAGCATTTGTTCCACGATAGATTTTGGTAGGAAGGGTGATTATGTTTTTTCAGGTATTCAGCCAATGACACGACTATGTCCCGAGGATCGCGAATCACTGAAACCACCCGGATTTGTTCCTCCTTCAGCAGTTGTACGAGTGCCGGGGTATGGGTGCAATGGCCATTGAAGACGTTTGCCGGAGGAATGCTGCGCAATGACTGTCGCAGCAACAGGTCGTGGATGGGCTTGGGCTGCATACCGATTTCAATCATCGGGCCAAGCAGTTTTTCTTGCCTTGCATCCCAGGTGTGGATGGCTTGGTCAGCGTGGTAGGCTGCTAGTGTGAATGGATGTTGCTGCAGGCCGGTAAGCCCGAGAATCTTCTTTGCCAGGTGGGTGCCTGATTTTGGCGGACCATTGACAAGATAGCGCATACCGGGAGGACTGTTGAGCGGCGGAAGTTTTTTGTTGCGGGAAAACAATATACAAAGTAGCGGGTGAAGGATTCTGGTTCCTAGTGTAGCATTCCGAAATCGGATGAACATTCTTCAGGCTCCATCCATGCAAACCTATATCGCCATACAAACTGAAACCTTTGACCCTGCCATAGAGGAAAAGGCGTTACGAAAAGACAATGCGAGCATCGGCGCTGTTGTCAGCTTCCTGGGCCTGATGCGGGATATCAATGAGGAAGACCAGGTCAGCACCATGACCCTGGAGCATTATCCCGGCATGACGGAAAAGGCCCTGGCGGCCATTGTGGAAGAGGCGCAGCAGCGCTGGGAACTGGAAGGCATACGAGTGATCCATCGTGTGGGCGAGCTGCTGCCGGAAGATCCCATCGTGCTGGTAATGGTGGCCAGCCGCCACCGGGGTGAAGCCTTTCGCGCCTGTGAATTCGTTATCGACTACCTGAAAACCCGCGCGCCTTTCTGGAAAAAAGAAACCACCGCAGATGGCGAGCGCTGGGTGGAGGCCCGCCACAGCGACAGGGATGCGGAGGCAAAATGGTAGATGATATTGGCTGCTCCCGTGCGGCTACAAACAGGCGCAATCGTCTTCCATACGGGGTTTTTCGCATGGCTTCCCTGTTGGGATCGCTGTTCCTCATGCCGTTTCTCGGTGGATGCTCCGGTGAGGATACACAGGACAACCGACCCAATTTCCTGTTTGTGGTTTCGGATCAACAACACTATCAGGCCCTGGGTGTGGTGGATGCGTTTTTTACTACGCCAAATCTTGATGCACTGGCCGGGCAATCCGTATTTTTCACCCGCGCATTCGTAAGCTCCCCGCAATGCTCGCCCAGTCGTTCCAGCCTGTACACCGGGCTGTATCCTCACAAAACCGGAGTAATCGGCAACACCGGATCGATTGACGCCAATGGCAACAAGATCGGGCAGTTGCCGGAATCCCTGAAAACCATTGGCGAATACCTGAAACCGGCAGGCTATCGCACCGCCTATATCGGAAAATGGCATCTGGGTGAAGTGGGACGGCACGCCCAAGGATACGACGTGCGCCATTTCGACACCTTCAGGGGAGGCGACAACACCAGCGACAGCAAAAAGTCAAAACTCGCCATGGCGTTTCTTGCGGAGATGGGGCAAGGAAAAAAGCAGCCGCCTTTTGCACTGTTCCTCAATTACACCGACCCGCATGATGTGTACAAGTACGGCGGTTTTTCCAAAGATCCGGAACCGGTCGAGGCGCTGACGCAAGGCGTGGTGCTGCCACAAAGCTATTATGAGGAGGTATTCGCCAGCAAGCCCAAGGTGCAGTCCCTGTACATGGAGCGCGACGGCGGCAGGCGTTTCAAGGACAAGCCAGAGGATGTATGGAAAACCTACCGGGGCTTCTATCGTACAAAGGTGCAACAATACGACACTGAACTGGGCAAGGTTATCCAGGCCCTGAAAGATGCGGGCGAATGGGAACGCACCATCGTTGTCGTCACCTCGGATCATGGTGACATGGATACCCACCACCGTCTGGTGTTCAAAGGGCCTTTTGCCTATGAGCAAGTCATTCGTGTGCCCCTGATGATACGGGTTCCATCCCGGTTCGGAGCGGCCACTCCCCGCAAGGAAAACGCCATGACCGTAAATGTGGACATTCTGCCGACCATCCTGGATTTTGCCAGCTTGCCCGCAGCTGTGGGTGATGGCGCCAGCCTCAAGCCCCTGTTGCTCGGCACGTCAAATGATAGCGGGCGGAAAGAGGTGGTGGTGGAATACTACAACAAGCAGAAATGGGTGCATCCCATACGGGTTATCCGCAGCGACAGATACAAGTATGCCGATCATCTGGTGGGGATGGATGAACTCTATGATCTGCAGCAAGACCCCAGCGAGATCCATAATCTGGTCGATGATCAAGGATATAACCGGGTGCGGGAACAACTTTCCCGCAGACTGGGGGCATGGATCGATGAACATTCCGACCCGTTTTACCAACTGCAGGCCACCAACATGGCGGGAGAGCCGGTGGCGCCCTGACGGGAAGATCCTTCGATATTTCCTGTAGAATGACGGCGGCGGCATTTTCACGCCCTGTTTCGGGCATGGGTGCGCAGCAACAGAAGGCAGCTTTTCGGGTTGCCGGTTCAATAAAAATGGAGGGATACAATGGCGATTGATGCAATGAAAATACTTGGCAGCCTGCTCAACAGTGGTGCGCTTTCCCGGGGTTCCGGCTCCAACGTGCTGGGCGCGGTACTGGGTTCGGTGCTGGGCGGCGGCCAGTCCGGCGCTTCGGCAGGCAGCGGGCTGGGAAGCATGCTTGGGGGGCTGCTGGGAGGCGGCTCGTCTTCTGGCGGCGGCATGGCGGATATGCTGGGTGGTTTGCTCGGCGGTGCCGGCAGGTCATCCGGTGGTGGCCTGGGCGATCTATTGGGTGCAGCAATGAAGCAGTTTGGCAGTGCACCCCAAGGCATGGGGCTGACAAATTTTGAACCCGCTATCGAGCCGCAACAGGCAAACGAGCAGGCGACCATCATGATCCGCGCCATGATCAATGCCGCCAAGGCGGATGGCCGGGTGGATCAGGAAGAACAGCAGCATATCGTCGAGGGACTGGGTGACGTGACGCCGGACGAAGTTGAATTCGTGAAAAAGGAAATGGCCCAACCCCTGGACGTGGAAGGCTTCGTGCGTAGCGTTCCCCGGGGCATGGAACAACAGATCTACCTGGCATCCCTGATGGCCATTGATCTGGATACCAATCCCGAGGCGCAGTATCTGCATCAGCTGGCGCAAGGGCTGGGGCTGGATGCGAATGAAGTGAACCAGCTGCACGAGCAGCTGCAGGTGCCCAAGCTGTATTCCTGATGCTGCCGGCGCTCCTTCGGGAGCGCTTTTTCTCAGGCAAGGGCGATGCTTGCCACCCCTGAGGATTTTTGCATCGTCACCAAGATTTCGCAGTATTCATTCTGTGCTTCCACGGGGCTGGGGTCATCGGCGCAGTTGCAACCGGCGATGATGCCGGTATAGAACAGGCCGGCCTTGATGCTGAGGTGCAGGGTTGCTTCCGTTACCGTCAGAATGACTGCCTGGATATTCCCGTCCAGGGCGATACTGCTGTGGGACAGCCCCTGCTGTAAAGGCAGCCCTTCTACGCCCAGGGCTTCCAGTTCGTTTTTCAGAATAGCCTGAAAATCCGGGCTTCCCCAGGCATCAAGGCTTTTCGGCAGGCAGGTTTCTGTCATGACAAAGAAAAAACGCTCCCGAGGGAGCGTTTCTGTTTTTCATCCCAACGGGTTTTACAGGCTGTAATACATATCGAATTCCACCGGATGGGTGGTCATGCGCAGGCGCGTGACTTCTTCCATCTTCAGGTCGATATAGCCATCGATGAGGTCATCGGTGAATACGCCGCCAGCAGTGAGGAATTCACGATCTGCGTCCAGGCATTCCAGCGCTTGATCCAGGCTGTGGCAGACCGTAGGAATGGCTGCCGCTTCTTCCGCTGGCAGATCATACAGATCCTTGTCCATAGCATCGCCAGGATGGATCTTGTTCTGGATGCCATCCAGGCCGGCCATGAGCATGGCAGCGAAGGCCAGGTAGGAATTGGCGGTGGGATCGGGAAAGCGCACCTCGATGCGGCGCGCCTTGGGGCTGGATACCCAGGGAATGCGGATGGAGGCGGAGCGGTTACGGGCGGAATAGGCCAGCATGACTGGTGCCTCAAAGCCCGGAACCAGACGCTTGTAGCTGTTGGTGGATGCGTTGGTGAATGCGTTCAGGGCGCGGGCGTGCTTGATGATGCCACCAATGTAGTACAGGGCAGTTTCACTCAGGCCGCCGTACTGGTCGCCGGCAAAGATGTTCTCCCCTTCTTTGGCCAGGGACTGGTGCACATGCATACCGGAGCCGTTGTCACCTACCAGGGGCTTGGGCATGAAGGTGACGGTCTTGCCATAGGCGTGGCCCACGTTCTGGATGACGTATTTCATGATCTGGTTTTGATCAGCGCGTTTTACCAGGGTGTCGAACACGGTGCCGATTTCGCACTGGCCGCCAGTGGCGACTTCATGGTGATGCACTTCCACTTTTACGCCCATATCTTCCAGTGCAAGGCACATGGCGGCGCGCAGGTCGTGCAGGGAGTCAACGGGAGGCACGGGAAAGTAGCCGCCTTTCAGGCCGGGACGGTGGCCGATGTTGCCGTCTTCATAGACCTTTTCCGTATTCCACTCGGCTTCTTCGGAATCCACCTTGTAGAAAGCGCCGGACATGTCAGCACCCCAGCGCACATCATCAAGAATGAAGAACTCGGGCTCGGGACCAAAGTAGGCGGTATCGGCAATCCCGGTAGATTTCAGATAGGCTTCGGCGCGCTTGGCCACGGAGCGGGGATCACGCTCATAGCCTTCCATGGTCGAGGGCTCAAGAATGTCGCAACGCAAATTGAGCATGGTTTCGTCGGCGAAGGGATCCAGGATCGCAGTTTCAGGATCCGGCATGAGAATCATGTCCGACTCGTTGATGCCCTTCCAGCCAGCGATGGACGAACCGTCGAACATCTTGCCTTCGGTAAACAGGTCTTCATCAATGAAGGTGGAAGGCACGGTAACGTGCTGTTCCTTGCCACGGGTATCGGTAAAACGGAAATCAACGAACTTAACGTCGTTGTCTTTGATCATCTTGAGGACGTCTTTTGCGGACATTTGCCCCTCCGGTTTAGTTAATAAAATACTATGCAGCCCCACCCCGGCAAGTATCCTTTACGGGTCTCGGGCCACAGAAAGTCCTGTTTTTTAGTGCATGAACCATGCCACTCAAGGGGTGGGCAGGTCAAGGGGAAAAGCTTGATTGGTACATATATGGAGTATATTGGCGGGAGCCGGGCCTGGAACACAGAAGACAGCGAAAAACTTGCACCAAAATCGTGCGGAAGGCATTGTCCATTGCACTTTGTTTGTGCGTACCTTACCCAAAATACAGCTGAACTTTGCCGAATTCCGGGTAATTTTTCAGCGCCTGAGCCATTTTGCTATGGAGCTGTCCGGCCATTTCCGCATTGCCATAACAATGGAGGGGGAAAAAGACCTCCAGATCAATTTTGCCGCCAAGGTAATGCAGCAGAATGCGCTCTTCCCAGTCCGGGCAGTCCAGATCCTTCCAAGCCTCCGCCAGTTTTTTCACGGCATCCTCCCGCAGGGGCAGCCCCTTGCATGTGGGGGCGGTTTCGTCATCTTCCGGGTCGATATGCACGGTAACATCGGAGATCTCCTCGATGTTTGCCTTGATCTGTTCTTCCACGGCAATGCTGATCATGTGCCCTTCGGAGACGGAAATCCAGGGTGCGACCTGCACATGTACGTCCACCATGGCCTCATGCCCCTGGCGGCGGGTGCGCAGCATATGCAGGGAGCTGACGCCGGGAATGGCGGTAATCAGGTTGCGGATCTGCCCGACTTTTTCTTCTTCCAGGGATTCATCCACCAGCTCGCGCATGGCTCCCCAGCCCAGATCCCAGCCGATCTTGGCCACCATGAAGCCGACGATGAGAGCGGCAACCAGATCCAGCCACAGAACGCCAAGCATGGCGCCGCCCACGCCTGCCAGCACCACGATGGAGGAGATGGCGTCGGAACGGTGATGCCAGGCATTGGCGCGCAACAGTTCCGATTTGATGTTCCGCGCCACGAGGATGGTGTACCAGTACAAGGCTTCGTTCGCCAGAATGGAGAACAAAGCAGCATACAGGGCAATGTTTTCCGGAGCCTGGGTAGCACCGCCGCGCATCAGCCGTTCTGCCGAATCCCACATGATTCCACCAGCAATGAGCACCAGAAATGCGCCCAGAGCCAAGGTGGCCGCAGTCTCGAAACGGCCATGGCCATAGGGATGGTTTTCATCCGGCCCGTGGGAGGCATGGTGAGAGGCCACCAGCACCAGAATGTCTGTCAGGAGATCAGACAGGGAGTGGATGCCATCCACAATAAGCGCCTGAGAATGGCCCAGTGTGCCCGCCGCGATCTTGGCGATGCACAGAACGACGTTGGTCAGGGCGCCGACAATGGCCACTTTTGCAGATGCCTGGCGGCGCAGATCCCGGTGCTCCTGGGAGCCGATTTCCGGTGCCGCCATCAGTGCGGATCTCCCTGTACCCGAAGGTGGAGAATGTATTCGTCGTCCCGCACCTGTTGATCCAGCAGCAGATGGCCATTGATGCGGCACCAGGCCGGGATGTCCTGCATTACCCCAGGATCGGTGCAGACGACTTCGAGCTCATCACCGGGCTGGAGTTCTGCCACCTTGTTCTGCACCCGGATCACGGGCATGGGGCAGAGCAGGCGGCGGCAGTCGAGTTGATGACGGCTCATGGGTGGATGCTCCGTTCGGGGTGTTGGGCACGCTGCGCTTTGCCCAACCTACATGGACTTCCCGGGTAGGTTGGGCAAAGGCCGCAGGCCGTGCCCAACATCCAGCTTCCATTCATACCACCCACTCCTTCTTAAGTTCATGGGGCGGCAGAGGGGCGACCTTCACCTGACGGGTATTGCCCTCTGTATCCCGGTATTCCAGTTCCACGGCATCGGCATTCTTGCCCTGGCTGTAGCGTGCCACGATGCGGGCAGCCTGCTCGATCTGTTCCTCGGCGAAATCCCCGTCGATGAGGCACAGGGGGCCGGGGTGACTGGTGGTCTTGAGGCTGGGATACTGCTTGCGATAGCCCTGCAGGAACTTGCCCTCGCCCTCCTCCCGGGAAATGATGAGCTTGTACTCCGGCGCCGGACGGATATGGCGCCCCACCTTGAGCAGCATGATGTCATCCATTTCATATTGTTTGTCTCCCCGGGCCTTCCACAGATCCTGCAGCTTGACGGAATACTGCGCATCGGTGAGAAAGCAGCAGCCGCCGGCGGGCTGGGCGTAATCCTCAAAACCGAATTGTTTCGCCAAGGCCATTTGCGGCTTGCGACTGCGCCCGGAGAAATCATAGAGTTTTTCCCGGTTTACCCAGCTTTCCCGCTCGGGCAGGGTTTGCGGCAGATTTTTTGCACATAAGGGGCGCAGCAGGCGATCTTCGATACCGGAATCTTTCTGCACCACGGGCATGGTGTCTTTGCGCTGGGATTTGGGGCGCTGGCCCACCACTTCACCGGTGATGATAAAATCGAAATCATGGGTCTCCATCCACTCCTTCGCCTTCTTCACCATGAAGATCTTGCAGTCCAGACAGGGGTTGAGATTGGCGCCATAGCCGTACTTCGGGTTGAATACGATGTCCTTGTATTCTTCCACGATATCGATGATATGCAGCTTGATGCCCAGCTGCTCGGCGCACCACAGGGCATTGTTGCGTTTGGGTTTTTTCTGGTCTTTCTTGCGGATCGCATGGGTGTGCCCTTCCACACAGAAACCGGTGAAAAAATTGATGCCTTCCACATAGATGCCCTGATCTTGCATGACTCTTACGGCCAGCAGAGAATCCAGCCCGCCGGAAATCAGTGCTACAGCTTTGCGTTGCATAGGAATGGATTAAGGATATGGCAGCCAGAAGTTGGTGGAATTATACCGATAATTTCACCAGAGAAGCATTTTCCTCGGCAGGGCTTTTTGCCTGCCTGGGTCTGCTTCACGCCCTGATTTGCGATAAACTGTGAGATGCACACCTTTTATTGCCTGGGGCTTGTGACCTGAAAAATATGCAAGCTGTGCGGATATTCCTTGCCAGCCATGGCTGCATCAAGGAGCGGGCCGAGCAATAATGGCATGATTTTTTGTCTTTAAAATTGGAAGGGAAAAACAGGAGAGTTCGCGTTGGCTGTTGTGGTTCGTTTTTGTCTGCTGCTATTACTGCTTGTCCTGGCGCAGGCTGGGCAAGGAGGGCAGGTCATCGATGTGGGCATCTATCAGAACGAACCAAAAATCTTTGTCAATGCCCAGGGGCAGCCGGACGGGTTCTTCGTGGAATTGCTCGGAAAGATTGCGGCAGCAGAAGGCTGGACCCTGAATTACCTTCCCTGTAAATGGTCTGCCTGTCTGAACAACCTTGAGCAGGGAACAATAGATCTGTTGCCGGATGTGGCGTATTCGGAAGAACGTGCCCGGCAGTTCCTGTTGAGCCGCGAGGTAGTGCTGTCGAGCTGGTCCGTGGTGTATGTGCGTGATGAAAATGACATTCCCTCGCTCAAGGAGCTGGATGGCAAAAGTCTGGCGGTGGTAAAAGGCAGCATCCAGTTCCAGGCGATCAGGGAAAAGCTCAAGAGCCTGGGAATATCGCCAGTGTTTCATGAGGTCAACAGCTTCAGCGATGTGTTCCGGCTGGTAAAGATTGGCTGGGTCGATGCGGGGCTGGTGAACACCTATTTTGGCACAAAACACGCCAGCGAATACCAGCTGAAAAAAACCGGCATACTGGTGCGGCCTTCTTTATTGAGCTTTGCCGCAGCTTCGAACCAGCAGCCTTTGCTCGATACCATAGACAAATACCTTGCCGCCTACAAAAGCGACGGCCAATCGGTTTACTATCAACTGACGGAGCATTGGTTTTCACCTCCGGACGGTGAGAAACACCTCCCGCGATGGGTGCTGTGGGTGCTGGTGCTGGGCGGTCTCGCCAGTTTGTTGCTGGCCGCCGTGGTCATCCTGTTTCATTTCCTCATCAAGCGCAAAACCGCAGAGCTGAGTGACAAGGCGGCCCGGCTCGAACATCTTGCCAATCATGACCCACTGACCTCCCTTCCCAACCGGAAGCTGTTTTTCGATCGCCTCAAACAGTCCCTGCGCAGGGCCGAACGTGAAGATACGATGCTGGCGGTGCTGTATATCGATCTGGATCAGTTCAAACAAGTCAACGACAGTTTCGGGCATGCCATCGGGGATGAAGTATTGAAGGAGATTGCTGCAAGGCTGGAGCATCAGATCCGGGGCGAAGATACGATTGCCCGCCTTGGGGGAGACGAGTTCGCAGTCGTCATGGAGCCCCTGAAAGAGGCGGAAAATACCATGCATTGCGTACAAAGGCTGAGCTCCGTGTTCAAGGAGCCGGTAATGGTACAGGATCAGCATTTTGTACTGAGTGCCAGCATAGGCATCAGTCTTTTTCCACAAGATGGAACGGATGCCCACACTCTGCTGCGCAATGCCGATACCGCCATGTTCAAGGCCAAGGAGGCAGGCCGCGGCACTTTTCAGTTCTATGTAGAAGAGATGACCCGCTATGCCGTCGAGCGGGCGAAGCTGGAGGCTGACCTGCGTGAAGCACTGGAAGGCAATGGGCTGGAAGTACACTATCAGCCGCAGATCGGCCTGAAGGATGGCCAAATTGTCGGGTTCGAAGCACTGGCAAGATGGCGCCATCCAGAGCTGGGGATGTTGTCGCCAAAGCAATTTATTCCCCTGGCGGAAGACAGCGGGTTGATTTTGCCCCTGGGTGAATGGGTATTGCGCGCAGCATGCAGGCAAATATCCCAATGGCACAGCGAAGGCATGCAGGCTGGTTTTGTGGCGGTAAATATTTCAGCCCACCAGCTGGCTGACTATGCCCTGCTGGATGTGGTGAAAAAGATATTGCGCGAGACTGGTTGCCGCCCGGAGTGGCTGGAGCTTGAGCTTACCGAAAGCGCCATCATGACCCAGACCAGGCAGGCGGTTTCTGTAATGAACCAGCTGCGGGAACTGGGTGTGCAACTTGCCATCGATGATTTTGGAACAGGATACTCTTCACTGGCCTACCTCAGGCTGCTACCCATCACCAAACTGAAAATCGACCGGTCCTTCATCAAGCATGTTTCTGAAAATGTTGACGATGTAGCCATCGTGAGGGCTGTTACTGCCCTGGGAAAAACGCTCAACCTGAAAGTGGTTGCCGAAGGCGTGGAAACGGGTGAGCAGGAAGCCTTGCTGCGTTCAGAGGGCTGTGATGATGTACAAGGTTACTATTACAGCCGGGTGCTGCCGGCAGCGGAAGCAAAAGAACTTTTGCGCACACAGGCAACCCATGCCTGAATAATCCGGGTGCTTGCGGTATGGAGTTATCAGGCGATTTGTTCCACCCTGTCTGGCAGCTGCTGTTTGCAGGGCTGTTTTTTCCGAGCCTGTGGTTTGCCCGGTGCTGGGCAAACTGGGCGCGTCTCAGGGAAAAACATCAGCAGCATGTGTATCTGGGCGCTTTGGTGTGCCTGTTTTTTTTATGGAATATGCGGGTGGAAATGCTGCCGGGGTTCTTCTGGCATTTGTCCGGCATGGTCACCATCACCCTGATGTTCGGCTGGTCCCTGGCCGTTATCGGGGGCAGCATGGTGCTCCTGGGCATTGTGGCAGCAGGATTGAACGACTGGAGTGGATATTTGCCTTCGGTGATCCTGTGCGTGGTGATGCCGGCCGTCATTACCCAGGTCATACTGGGTCTGGTGCGGGCCTATGCACCAAAGCACTTCTTTGTGTTTGTGCTGGTGAATGCCTTTCTTGCCGGAGGCCTGGTGTTTATTCTCATGGCGGGGCTGATCGTCAGCGGCCTGCTGTTGGCAGACAGCTATTCCTGGGGCGAGGTACAGCATAATTTTTTGAGTCTGGCACCGATGATGCTGTTTCCAGAGTCCATGCTCAATGGCTGGATCATTACCATTCTGGTAGGCTTCAAGCCCCACTGGGTAGGGTCATTCAGCGATGAGGAATATGTGCAGGGTAAATAGGAGCGGCAAACACTGTTTTGATCCGGCCATGAACTGGCGCTGCAAGGCCCGGATCATTCCCTGATGAGCGAGTCTCTGCTATGGCTGGCAGCCGCCTGGTCTGGGTATTTTGTTATTCACTCCCTGCTGGCATCCCTGGCGATAAAAAGCCGGGTTGCCCACCGCTGGCCGCGGCTGATGCCCTGGTACCGGCTGTTCTTCAATGCCGTGGCGATCCTGTTGCTGGTGGTGCCACTATATCTTGCCTGGACTATCGGCGGTGAAACCATATTTGCCTGGAAAGGCATCTGGTGGTGGATAGGAAATGGCCTGGCGCTTGCCGCCCTTGGCGGATTTCTTTATTCACTGCGTCACTATGACGGCTCGGAATTTCTTGGCCTGCGCCAGCTTCGGGATGGCGAACAGCGGGTGGAAGATCAGGAGCGGTTCCGCGTATCCCCTTTGCACCAGCATGTGCGCCATCCCTGGTATTTTCTTGGATTGGTACTGATCTGGACCCGGGACATGACTGCCGCCATGCTGGTTTCATCTGCAATGATGACCCTGTACTTCGTGTTGGGCTCCTGGCTGGAGGAGCGAAAGCTGCTGACCTATTACGGTGATGCCTACCGAGAGTATCGCCAGCGGGTACCCGGCCTGTTTCCTTTGCCCTGGAGGAGACTGAGCGGGGAGCAGGCGAAGGCGTTGGAGCACCGGGGCAACACCGAAACAAGATGTTGAAGATTGAGCGCCCGGAAAAGGCGCTTTCCTGGAGGGGATATTATCTGCCCGGATAGGCGTAAGGCCCGTAGGGAGGTGCGTAACCCGGACGGGGTGGCCAGGGAGGGGCCGGGTAATATGGTGGGGAAGCCGGGCGGCCAATGGCATTGATGCTGTCGTTGATGCGGGCTTCCATTGCCTTGCGCCGGGCTTCCCTTTCCTGCTGATAGGCCAGCATCTCCTCTTGGTGCTTTTTGTGGCGCGCCGCCATTTCCATCTGGTGCTGCCGGCTTCTTTGCGCCTGTTCCCGCAACTGCCGGGCATCACTGGAGCCGGGATCTTGCCCGGCGAGCGCCGAGCGCTGGCGTGCAATCTCATCCCGGCGTTTCTGCATTTGCTTGCGCAGGGCATCACGCCGGGCCTCCATGGATTTGACCAACTCGTTGTGTGATTGCCGGGCGGTCTGGTAGCTGCGGCTATAGGGGCTTGTTCGGGTGGGAGCCTGGTTTGGCACCGGGTGAATGGTCGGCGTCTCTGTTGCAGCGGCGGCAGGCGCCGGGACGTCGGCAGCCGCCGCAGTTGCTGCACTGCTTGCAACTTCCGGCGCATTTGCATCAGCCGCTTCCACTATGGCGGCATCTGTCGGGGCCGGCTGCGGGGTTGCTGCGGGTACTGCCAGCACCGGCATTTCATAGCCGGCCTGTTCCGCCTTTTGTTTCAATCTGGCGTATTCCGCCTGACGCAGGCGCTCACGCTCCTGCCCTTCCACGCTGGACAGCTTTTGTGCCAGGCTGGAAGCCTCTTCTCTGGTTAACAGCTGAAATTGGCCTTCATCCTGCGGCGTGGCAGCCATCAGGCCACCAGTTGACAGGGAAAAGCTGGCGGTAATGACCAGGAGTCTGTATAGGGGCATTGCCGGTTCCTCCAGGGCTATTATTTGTGGATGATGGGCGCAACATCCTGTAATTTGTACTCCGAGCATGGCCATATGGAGCAAATATGTCAAATTCTGTACCGGATGCGATACTGCGGCAGATAGAATCTTCCCCCCATTGCGCCAAATCCCTGACCCTGTACGCCTTGGTAAATACCCTGGAGCATGAAGCTGCAGGCTGCCTGTTCAAGCTGACCAAGCTACGTGATCTGGATCAGGAAGGGCGCCAGCTGGCGTATTCCCTGATGGAGCTGATGGCGGAAGGAAAAAACAGGGGTGATGCCTGGGAGCAGAGCAGAAAGCGTATGGATGAGCTGATTCGCAATGGCTGAACTGCTGCGAATACTTCTGCTGCTGGGGCTGTTTCTGCCCTGTTACTCCCTGGCCGGAAAGGGTGAGATACGCTTCGTGGAAACCACGGTGGATCTCAAGGCCGACGGCAGTGCCGTGGTGCTATACCAGGTCCAGTGGCGGGTGACCACCGGGGCGATGCATGGCTTTTATTTTCAGGGCAATGACCGTCTGAAGGTGGGCATGGCCGTGGATCAGGCCGGTGCAGTGGACAGTCGCGGCAACAAGTACCGGCTGGATATCCGCAAGCTTTCCGGCGGCAAGTGGGACATTTTGCTGGCAGATGAACAGGGCGTGCCCGCAGGGCAGGCGCTAACCTTCAACCTGCCTTTCAGGACGGATTTTCATGGTGCGGGCTACCTGGGGCCGACCACGGCAGAAAATGGGCAGGAGCTGGTGTTCTTCAACTGGGCGCCGGTGCAGTGGGACGAAGCGGCCAATCAGGATCACTATACCCTGAAAATACTCACTCCCTACAAGCTGCCCGACGAACAGGTAAATCCCCGCAGTGTGGTGGATACGGAGCGCCTGATTCTCACCGAGCCCTGGGTGAACGAAAAATATCTCATCGACTATCAGCGCGGCCCGAGCAACAGATTGCTGCTGGTGTTCCATAAAAACGACCCCGGCAACCGCTTCCCTATGCAAGTGCAGTTCTACATGCCCGCAGGCTGGTTCGATCTGGCGGAAGTCCCGAAGAAAGGGGTGTCCGCCATGATGCCACAAGAAGCTGCTGATTCCGGCTCCAATTCCCTGTTGCTGGTTCTGGGCCTGGCGGTGATCGGTGCTTTCTTTGGCGTGGTAAAAGGAAAGCAGCGTTCCATGATTCAAGCCAGGGAAGGGCTGGATGATATCCGCTGGGAGAACCTGGACTGGACTCCGCCAAAACTGATTCTTTCCGAGTTCCGCAAGCCGGGAAAGGTCTGCAAGGATCTGACGCCCCTGGAAGCGGCCTTCTATCTGGAAATTCCCTTCAAGCTCATCATTTCCGCCATGCTCAATTCCATGGTGCTGGAGGGATTTCTGAAGATCGAATCCGAGTCGCCCCTGAAGGTGAGGGTGCTGCAGCCCCCCAACCTGCATAAGCTGGATGAATACGAGCGCATGTTTTACGCCGCCCTGGAAGATGATGGCGAGCTATCCCAGGCGGAACTGGAGAACCTCATGAACGAGGCGGTGAAGAAGGTGCAGCTCAAGGCCTGGGATGCGGATATCGAAGCCACCCAGAATTACTACCACAGGCAGGTCGAGGCTTTCGTGGCAGGGGCAGGCGTTGGCGCCGGGCAGATGAATGATGCGGATCGGTGGTACTACTGGTATCACAACCAGCATCCCTACTATCACCATGCCTGGAGCCGGGAGCAGGGCGACCCGGCCAGGTATGCCACGGACATGCCGGTGACCACCGACCATATCATTCACGGCCCCCTGGATACGGATATCGCCATGGAGCTGAATGTCTGCCATGACGCCTGTCATTCCGCCTGCCATAGCGCTTGCCACTCGGCCTGTCATTCCGCCTGCCACAGCGCCTGCCATTCGGCCTGTGTCAGTGGAGGATCACACTGATGAGGATGATGCAAAAAGCACGGCGTTTTCTGCATCCGGATGAGCAGACCAGCCTGTCCACAAATGAGGATGCCCCTTTTCCCGAGCTGTCCTGGGTGGATGAGTTCATCCGCAACGTCAGCCCTTATATCTTCGTGCGAACCGAAGACAACATCCTCATCAAGCGTCCCAACCAGGCGCAGAAGCTCAATGCCCAAGGAGCGCAGATACTCAAATTTCTCCTCGATGGCGGCAGCATCGCCGGGGTGGTGAAAGGGCTGGACGGCGATCACAGCAAACTGGAGCAGGTGGCCCTGTTCCTTCATGGGGTGCGTGGTTTTCTGGAGGGCCATATCAACGCTGATTCCGGCCATCCGGGGGTGGAGGTGGAGGTGTTCAACCGGCGTTTCTCCGATCTGCCCATCCTTTCCGAGCTGGCCATCACCTACAAATGCAACCTGCGTTGCGTGTTCTGCTATGCGGGTTGTAACTGCACCACTCAGCCGGTGAACGATGAGAAGGTCATGACGGTGACCGAAATCAAAACCGTACTGGACAAACTCTGGCATGAAGGCAAGGTGCCTTCCGTGAGCTTTACCGGTGGCGAGCCAACCCTGCACAAGCAATTGCCGGAACTGATCAAACATGCCAAGGATCTGGGCATGCGCGTGAACCTCATCACCAACGGCACCCGCATCAACGGGGATTTGGCGCAGTGGCTGGCCGATGCCGGGCTGGACTCGGCCCAGGTGAGCCTGGAAGGCACCAGCGCGGAGATCCATAACCTGGTCACCCAGGGGCAGTCATCCTTCGACAAAACCGTTGCGGCGGTGGGACACCTGAAGACCGTGGGCATCCGCGTGCACACCAATACCACCATCAACCGCATGAACGTCCACGAGATGCCGGACATGCCGCGCTTCGTGCGCGAAGTGCTGGACAACGAGCGCTTCAGCATGAACCTGCTGGTGCCCACGGGCAGCGCCGTGGTGCATCCGGATCTCATCGTGCGCTATAGCGAAATCGGTGGTTGGCTGGGGAAGATCCAGGCGCAGAGCAAGACCCATGATGTGGAGTTTCTCTGGTATTCCCCCACCCCCATGTGCATGTTCAATCCCATTCCCGCCGGCCTGGGCAACCATGGCTGCAGCGCCTGTGACGGACTGATCTCCGTGGCCCCCAACGGCTCGGTGATTCCCTGCGCCTCCTACGATGACGAAGTGGGCAGCCTGCTGGATAATGATCTGGTGGATGTGTGGAACAGCAACAAGGCCAAAGGTTACCGGGACAAGGCCCTGGCCCATCCCCAATGCCGGGAATGCAGCCAGTTCGACATTTGCAACGGCGCCTGCCCTTTGTACTGGCGGGAGCTGGGTTTCGACGAGCTGGAAGCACATAACGGATTCGCCAAGGCCGAAGCCAGGGGCTATGTGCGTGTGCGGGACAGGGAGGAAGGCGGATGAATGTGGCCAATGCGCGTGACGCCGTGGTGTTCTGGCTCTGGCGTGACATGCCGTATCGCAAGCGCATGTTCATCAGCTTTGCTTTGATCATCCTCGGCTTCCTGTTGCAGTGGTATTCGGGGGAGATCTTCAGCGGGGTGATCCCCCTGGTTGCGGGCAACGCCCTGCTGTTGGTACGCGGCTATGACAATCGCGTGGAGTTCAAGGGGTTCGATCCCCGCCAACAGTGGCAAAAGGTGGAGCATGTCCGCCTGGGGGAACTGGGAGAGTTTGACAAAAAAATCCGGCGCTGGGACCGCAGTTTCATCGACATCACCAATGGCTTTGGAAAAGCGACCTTTGTCGTCCTGCTGTTGGTTCTGTGGATGATGTTCCTGTTCTTCACCAGCGAAACCCGTTATTCCGGGCTGGTGGTGATCCCTATGGACATGGCCATTCTGTTTCTGCCCCACTGGTTCACCGGCACCCGGCGGATTCTGCGTATGCCGGGGTTGCTGGTCAAGGCCGAGACCCTGGAGAAGGTACTGGATGAAATCGATTCCGGGGCGCCGGGAGGCAAGGTGGATGTGCTCATGCTGCTCAAGGGCGGGGAAAGCAAGCTGCCGGAAGATATCAAGATCCGGGTTGTGCCTGAAAAAGCGCCGGAGGAGTTTCTGGGCCTGTACGGGCAGGTGGTGATCAATGCGGTGCAGGGAAAATCCTACCCGTATTTCTATGCGGTGCTGGTGGCCCGACCCGGTCTGGGTTTGAAGGCACTGGCGGAAAAACTGCAGCCGCCGGAAAATATTGTAGCGGAATTCAAGGAAAAAGACGGCGTGGAGATTCTCGTTCTCCGCCAGTTCACCACCAAGAGATCGGGTTACCATACACCGCCCAATCGGGTTCATGACATATTGCAGCTGGGTTTGGCGCAGATGCGCGCATTACTGAAATAAAGACTCAGCGGCCAGATTGGCCGAAAATGGGATGTGTTTGGAATGGTCAGCTGAATGCGAGGTATTTTCCCACCCACAAATGAGCCTGAAAGCAGAAGCAAGTACCGCCATGGCTCCATCGGTTTTCAGTAACCGTTCATGAATTTTGTTGCATGGATTTTTACGGACCTTTTTTATTATTCGATTCGCCACTTTAGGTTGATGCCAGCAGAAAAGGTTGCCGCTTGCGTGTCTTCCAGAAATTGTCTCGGCTATTCTGCGGTTATCAATTCGTCAAGCTTTCATGATGGCTTTCATCTCATCATGAATAAAGCACACATAAATACAGCTGCTTACGGACTCATTCCATGTTGGGCAAGCCGGACATGATCCGAAGCCCTGGAGAACACAAATTTTCCGCAAAGTAAATGACTGTCTGCAGCCCGGCTGGGGCAAAATGGCGTATACTTCTGGCTATCAAATTCTACGCGATTTCTAACTATGTTGAAGAGCACACAACTTGTCCTGGCGCTGTTGCTGCTATGGAGCTTCCAGGCCCAGGCTAGCACAGAGGAGCAAACCCAAAGCCTGGAGAAAATGGGCCAACTGAATGGAGTCGCCTTGGGCTGCCGTTATTTCGATCAGGTCAAGGCCATTAAGAAAGCCTTGGTGCAGGCCTTGCCCAAACGCAGGGAACTGGGCCGGACTTTCGAGGCGGTCACGGACCAGACCTACCGGGAGTTTGTCGCCTCGAAGGCGGCTTGCCCCTCGCCGGACGTATTTGCTACGGACCTGGAAGCCGCGATTCAGAATCTGAACCGGAATTTCTCCCCTGAACTGCAATCTCCCGACAAGTGATGGAAACCACCTGTATGAAAAGAAGCCACTTTCTCATTCCGGCCACACTGGTGCTGTTGCTGCTTTTTGTCTCCGGCCCGGCTTCTTCCTCAGAGGATCAGCTGCGGGTGGTGGTCAGCATCAAACCCGTGCACTCCATATTGAGTGGCCTGCTCAAAGGCGTGGGAGAGCCGGAGCTGCTCGTTGAAACCGGCAAGACGCCATATGGCCAGACCTTGACGCCAGGGCAAAAGCAAAGCCTGAAGACCGCCGACCTGATCGTGTGGGTGGGGCCGGAGCTGGAAAAATTCCTGGTGGAACCCCTGGGGCAAGCGCCGGAAGATCCTCGCATCGTTACCTTGCTGGATCGCCCCGAACTCAAAATTCTTCCACAGCGGCAGGACGACAATGCCCGCGATCCGCATTTCTGGCTGGACAGCCGCAATGCCATTCTTCTCATCGATCTGCTCACCAGGGAGCTGATGATCCTCGATCCGGCGCGCAGCCACTTATACAAGCGCAACCGCGATGCCGTACACAACAGAATCGCCAAGCTGGATCGCCAACTCGAATACGGCTATCGCGGACTGCAGGGCGGCGTGGTGCTTGCCTATTTCGATACCCAGCAATATTTTGAGCAGGCCTATGCCCTCAAGGTGACGGGGGTGCTTACGCCTTCGCCCGAAGTTGCCGTCAGTGGGGCGCAGTTGCTGAAAGAAAGGGCGTTGCTAGCGGAAAACCGTTATGCCTGCCTGCTTACAGAAGCAAATATGCCAATGCCAGAACTGTCCTTGCTCACAGATGGCCTTGCAGCAGATGTAGTGGAGCTGGACAGCTTTGGCAGCAAGTTGCAGCCAGGTGAGGATCTCTATCTCGACCTGATGAAGAACAACACCCGCCTGATCAAACAATGCATACAGAAAAAACCCATTGCCAAAGGAGCGTCGGAAAACGGAGCCGAGGCGGCTGGCATCCGCGAGATCGGCGGCAAGTTCATGCTGACGGATCATCACGGCAAAATAGTGACGGAAAAAGACCTGCTGGGAAAATACCAGCTGATTTACTTCGGTTACACGTTCTGCCCGGATGTCTGCCCCTCCTCGTTAAGCGTGATTTCCACTGCCCTCAAACGCCTTGGAGAAAAGGCGAAAAGGATTCAGCCCTACTTCATCACCGTGGATCCACAGCGGGACACCCAGGAAATCATGGCCAACTATGTTGCCTACTTCCACAAGGACATGATCGGCCTGCGGGGCAGCCAGGCCATGACTGACAGGATCGTCAAAAACTACAATCTGGTGGTCGAAAAAGTGCAGAAAGAGGGAGGCGGGCCTGACGACTATATTATGGACCACACCGCCAGCGTGTTCCTGATCGCGCCGGACGGCACCTTCATCACCAAATTCGCCCACGGCATCTCACCAACGCAATTGGTGGAAAAGCTCAACGAATATGTAAAGTAGCCAATATATTGCTGCCGGGTTACTAAGAATCCAGCTTCTGCGGGCGCCTGCAATTTCGAGTGCCTCAACCAGGGAATGCTGCAGACGCATCTGCTAAGAATGGAATGCAAACACAAGAAAAAACTGCCGGTCTGCGCGCTGCCTTGGGCACTTCTCTTTCTGGCAGTGTCGGTAGGGGTTTATGGCTGCACGCCGCAGGGGCATGACTATCGCGGAGTTGCTGATATTTCCGATCAGTTTGCGTATGCGCATACACTGAATGAAAACCTTGATCCGCTTACCTTGCTGTCCGGGCGGGATGGCCTGGAATTCAAACCTATAGCTCCTCCGGAAGACATCAAGTTTCGCTATGACATTTGGCTGAAGGCGACATTGGATCCACAGGCCATTGGCTTTGTGGCAACGGTGCTGGAATTTCCCGTGTATATGCTCGGCAAGGTGGATGTCTGGTTCAAGACATTCGACGGCAAGTTGATTCACCAGCACGCCGGAGCATGGTATCCCTACAATGAACGCCCGCTCAAACATGACGGAGTGGCATTTCGTCTGCCGGAAAATAGCAAGGATGCCATTTCTCTGGTTGTGCGCATCAGAACAGGCACACCGATCAACTTCAGTGCGATGTTATGGGCTGAGGAGCAATGGCAGCACTATTCCCACAACAAGCGTGCATGGTATGGGGCGTTTGTTGGCGCGATGCTGGCGCTCATGCTTTACAACCTGTTTTTGGCCTTGACCCTGAAAGATGCATCCTATCTATACTATGTCGGTTACATGCTCTGCATGTTGTTTACCGTCTTGTTTTATAGCGGCCTTTCAGAAGAATATTTCTGGCCGGCAGGAAAAACCACCACTTATGTTCTGATGGTTGCGGGAATCGCTTCATTTTTCGGCGTTGCTTTTGTCAACCGCTTTTTGGATATCAAAACACACAAGCGGTGGCTGTATATTGTATCTACCTTGGCTACCGCATATGCCGCAGCGTTGGGAATCGGTCTGTCTTGGCATATATATCTTGCGCCGGCTGCTATTGCGGGCAATGTGATGCATGGGCTGTCATTGCTAGGGGCGAGCTATTATATCGGCATTTCCATCGTAGCCTATTTCCAAGGCATCAGGCAGGCACGGTTCCTGGCTTTGGGAATGTCTATCATGGTAGTGACCTTGGTGCTTTACTATCTCAGCACCTATGGCCTGATCAGATATGACCGCTACCTGTACCATGTGCTGGAAATAGGGATACTTGCAGAAGCTTTACTCATGTCTCTGGCACTGTCGGACAGAATAAAGATTTTGGCGGAAGAAAAGCAGGCATTGGATAACAAATACGCCCAAATTCAGAGACAATTTTCCTGGGAGATTATTGGCATAGAAGAAGCCGGGAAGAAAAAATATGCTTCCATTCTCCATGACAGCGTGGGACATGGCCTGCTGGTATTGAAACAACACCTGGATGGCCTCTTAAAAAAACAGACCGAAGCCACCGCCATCAGAGATATCAAGCGCATGAAACAACAGTGTACGGAAGTAATGGATGAAGTGCGTAGCCTTTCTCACGATCTACACCCCCACTTGTTGAGGAACCTGGGCTTGCGGACGGCACTGCTTTCCATACTGAAACGGGCTTTTTCTTCATCAAATATCACCTGTTATTCGGATATCGATGAGGAATTGCCGGCAATGGCGAAGGAGGCGGAAATGGCCATATACCGGATCACCCAGGAGGCAATAAGCAACATCCTGAAACATGCCTGTGCCAGTGAAGTTTATTATTCACTGCATGTGAATAATCACGAGGTTCACATGGAAATCAAGGATGATGGTATTGGCTTTGGTAAGGGGGCGGTAGCTGGTGGGCTGGGGCTGAAAATGATGAAAGGACATACGCAGTTGCTGTCAGGAAGACTGGATCTGGATAGTCAAGAGAATGTGGGAACGAAGGTCTGCCTTACGATCCCTCTGGCGCCAAAACACTCTTGAAAGGAAGCACCCTAGTGTACTTTGCTAATATTCCAACAATATCCATAAATAACAACCGCTTTTCTTTATTTTTTGGCAACTGGGTGAAATATCCGGGCTAGTATCCCCTACTCTGGCAGATTGTCCTTTGCAAACTGCACCAGCTGATGAACGCCCGTCAGCTCCAGCTTCCTGCAGATATTTGCGCGATGATTCTGCACAGTGCGGTAACTCACCTTCATCTCTGCAGCAATTTCCTTTGATGTCTTGAATGCCGCCACTGAGGAAAGAATAGCCCGTTCTGTCTGTGTAAGGGAAGCCAGCAACTCTTTACTCCCCTTGTCAGGAGCCATTGGTAAATGGCTGCCGAAGGAGGGGCTTATATACAAAGATCCTGTGCAAACAGCTTCCAGACAGGAAAGCAGGCTGCCACCTGCTTCGTCCTTCAACACATAGGCGCTGGCACCCAGCGCTAGTGCTTTTTCAAGGTAGGCTTCATCATCATAGCTGGTGAGAATCACCACTAGCGTGTCTAGCTCTGTCCTCCGGATCTCTTGCAGCACACTTAAACCATCCAATACGGGCATTTCCAGATCCAGTAGCAAAATATCAGGTTGCAAATGCCTGAGCAGTTTCAATGCGGAAATACCCGTTTCCGCTTCCCCCAGGATGTGGATCCAGGGAATTGTGGACAGGGCGTTGCGCACCCCAAGGCGGAACATAGGGTGGTCATCGGCGATAAGAAGGGTTTTTTTATCTCTATTCATAATGAGTGGATTGTAAGAAAAAACAGGCAAGTGCTTCCGGCTCAAAAAAGGCCCGGAGCGAGCTGTTTGGTTCAAGCCGGAATCTGGGCTGTGGCATCAGAACAGACATCCTGTCAGAGACTCTTTTATAAGTATAAGTGCTCAATTTAACAGGCAATGATGCCTAGATACAACGTTTTGGCGGATTGTTAGACTATGCGCAAATAAATACAACAAAGGAAGAGTAAATGCCAGGAATCAGAATGCTATCCACCGCCTTATTACTGCATGCCGCTACTGCAGTGGCCAATCCGGCTATCGTATCCTTGCAGCAAGATATTGCCATCGAATCACTCAGCGCCATGCCCTGGCAGATCCGCGTCAGCCTCTACCGCAACGAAGACGATGCCAAGCCCGTGGTGCAACAGCTGTTCTCAGTAGACGACTGGCAGACCGACCGCAACCTGGACGAGGGCCTGCCCGAATCCGGCGGCATCCGCTTCCGCATGCGCATCGAGGCGGATGAAAGCGATGGCATCCACCCCGGCGACACCCTGTGGGCCGAAACCCGCGTGGACGGCCAAGCCATGGGCGAGCGTTTCCAGGTGCAGGCCGTCACCCCGCCCAAATTCACCATCGAGGGCGAGATCGAAACCAGAGGCGCCACCGGCGGCATCCGCTTTCCTGATAACAGCTTTCAGGACAGCGCCAGCCCCCTGGTCAGCGGCACCGGCGCCAGTGTGGCACTGGACATGAACAATCATGGCATTTCCAATCTGCCCACACCCTCGAATCCCGGTGATGCCGTTTCCCTATCCTATCTGCAGACCTATCTAGCCGCCAACGGTGACAATCTGGGGGATCACAGGGCTACGGCCAACATCAAGCTGGACGGGAACTGGCTGTCAGGTGATGGTGAAAATGAAGGCATACAGGTGAGCAGTACGGGAAAAGTGGTGATCAATTCCTCGCTCTTTGATTCGGCTCCCACACTGCAGGTTTTATGGGGTGATGTGCTGTCGGGTAATGCCTCTTCCGCACAAAACGGCCGCCTGCACTGGATGTCTTTCAACCAGGCCTTTCGCGCCGGTCGCGCCCTGGGAAAGGAGTGGGATTCTGCGCCCACCCCACTGAACGGTACAGCAACCGTGGTCCACGGCTCTACCACGGTCACGGGCAGTGGCACGGCATTTCAGACCGAGCTGTCGCATGGCGACAGAATCAAAGTGGGAGGGCATGAGTACGTGGTTTCGAGCATCACCAGCGACACCGAGCTGGAGCTGGTCAAACCGGCAAGCTCGGCAGCTTCCGGGGCACTGAGCATCGTGCGTGTGGGGAAGTTTTCCGCCGCGCTGGGAGATTCCGGTACAGCCAGTGGTGAGAGCTCTACAGCCCTTGGGACTGCTACGAAAGCCAGTGGTGATGTGTCGACAGCCATTGGCAATGCCTCGCTCGCTAGTGGCTATGTTTCCACTGCCATGGGGATAGGTACCAAGGCCAGTGGCGAAGCGTCTGTTGCCATAGGACGGAATGCAATTGCTAGCGGCTATGTTTCTACTGCCATGGGATTTCAAACAATCGCCAGTGGCGATCGTTCCTCTGCCATGGGATTAAGTACAACGGCCAGTGGAGGTTATTCCACTGCCATGGGGTATTTTACAACTGCCAGCGGCAATGCTTCCTCTGCCATGGGTTCATCCACGGAAGCAGATGATGACCACTCCCTGGTAATCGGCCAATACAACGACACGGCAGGCGACAACTACTTCGTGGTGGGCAATGGCGCCGATGTCAGCAATCGATCCAACGCCCTGGTCCTCACCAAAAGCGGCAACCTGGGCGTGGGCAACCCCACGCCGGGCAATCGCATGTCCTTCTTTGGTGCGCCGTCGGACACCTGGGGCGACAACCGTCTGGCTTATGTGGGGCTGATCAAAAACACGCTCACCACCAATGCCCACAGCGGTGATGTGCTGGCCCTGCAGACTTCCGCCACGGGCAACGTGACTACCGCAGCCAATTTCATCGGCTTTTTCAACGCAGGCGGTGCGCTCATCGGCCAGATCGAAGGCAACGGCAGCGGCGGGGTGGCCTACAACACCACGGGTGCCGACTACGCCGAATACCTGCCGCGCAAACACCCTGACGAAAGCCTGGAAGCCGGTGATGTGGTGGGCGTGTACGGCGGCAGCATCACCCGCGACACCCGTGATGCCGACCAGGTGATGGTCATCACCGACCGCGCCGCGGTGCTGGGCAACGCCCCGCTGGGCAGGGACGATGCGCAAGGCTACGAAGCCGTGTCCTTCATCGGTCAGGTGCCGGTCAAGGTGCGGGGCGTGGTGAACAGCGGTGATCTGATCATCGCCTCCGGGCGCAACGACGGCACCGCCATAGCCATATCGCCCGCCGGGGTGGCCAGCCTGGACAGGGCGCAGATCATCGGCCGCGCCTGGCAGTCCTCGAATGAACCGGAGCTGAAAAAGGTCATGGTCGCCGTGGGGCTGGACCGCAGCGAAGTGGCCATGGCCCAGTTTCGCCAGCTCAAAACCACCGTGCAGCGGCAGCAGCAGGAAATCCTCGCCCTGAAAACATCACTGTCCCGTTACGAAAATCTGGCGGCGCGGGTTGAGGCGCTGCAAACACGGCTGGACGAGCAACAACCCCTGGTCGCCGACAATCCCTGACAACGGGAGTGCTTGTCTCTGCCGGCATTCCGGCGAATGCAGGAATCCGGTGAACAATACGACTGAACTGTTTTGACACTCCGTAATTCCGGGTTCCCGCCTGCACGGAAATGACGGGTTGCTGAGCTTTGTAATCAATCACGATAAATAAAAAGGAGAACCAAAGACATGTTTAATGGATTTCGCTTTGTACGATACTTGCTGGTTGCAGCGCTGCTGCTGCAGACTGCCGCTGTGCAGGCCGCCTTTTCCACTGTAAATTGCACCAATGCCGCGCATCTGGCGACTTTGGGCATTCCCCAGGTGGAATGCCAGGCCCTGGAGGCCTTGTGGACCAGCACCGACGGTTTCCAGCAGTGGAATGACAACACGGGCTGGGACACACTCACAGCAGCCGATGCCTGGTTCGGCATTACCGTGACCGGTGGCCAGGTAACGGCTATCGACCTGCATACCAATCACATGGTGGGTCCACTGCCGCCGGAACTGGGTAATCTTTCCAGTTTGCAGATATTGATCCTGTATACCAATCCCCTCAGCGGCTCGATTCCCGCGGAACTGGGTAATCTTTCCAATCTGGACATACTGTACCTGAACAGAACGGGGTTAAGCGGCAGTATTCCACCGCAGTTGGGTAATCTGGGCAATCTCACCTTCCTGTATCTGGGGGACACCCACCTTGGCGGCGCCCTGCCGCCGGAGCTGGGGCAACTGGCCAACCTCAGGAGCCTTTCCCTTTCCAATGCCCAGTTCAGCGGCAACCTTCCGGCGGAGCTGGGTAATCTGGCCAATCTGACCTTCCTGCAGTTGGAGGAGAATCAGTTCAGCGGCAGCATTCCCCCGGAGCTGGGCAATCTGGGCAATCTCACCAGCCTGACCATGCACAACAACCAGCTCAGCGGCAGCATCCCGCCGGAACTGGGCAGTCTGGGCAACCTGGTGTGGCTGGGGCTGTCCGGCAATCAACTCAGCGGCAGCATTCCACCGGAACTGGGCAACCTGACCAACCTGGAACGCCTGTATCTGCAGGGTAATCAGCTCACCGGCAACGTGCCGGCGCAGCTGGCCAACCTGTCCAGTCTGGAGGTCATCAATGTCTGGAACAACCAGTTGGAGGGGCCGTTTCCCGACCTGTCCGGTCTGGGCAGTCTCACGCACATGGTCATCGCGGCCAACCATTTCGTCTTCGCCGATTTCGAACCCCAGCATACTGCCTACGCTACCCTGAGAACCTGGAATTATTCTCCCCAGGCGGAGGTGGACGTAGATCGCAATGCCTCTGCTCCCGGTGGTGGCGCCCTGACCCTGACGCCTCAGCTGGCAGCCAATCCCAGTGGAAACGACCGCTATCAGTGGTACAAGGATGGAGTGGCCATTGCTGCACCGGCCGGAACGCAAGGTGTCTATACCAAGGCAGGCGTAACCACAGCGGATGCCGGTCTCTATACCTACGAGGTGACCAACACCGTGACAACGGCCCTGACACTGGCCTCCCATGTTGCAGGGGAGGGCATCCATGTAACTGTGGGTGCGGCCACCAGCTACTCCGTGGGGGGCAGTGTTTCCGGGCTGATGGGCAACCTTGTGTTGCAGAATAACGGGGCAGATGATCTGAACCTGAGTGCCAATGGCGTGTTCACCTTCGCCTCGGCCCTGGCCAACGGCAGCGCCTACAATGTGACAGTGGCATCCTCGCCTGCCGGACAGACTTGTTCCGTGACTGATGGCGGTGGTGTTATCAACGGCGCCAATATCACCAATGTGCAGGTGAGCTGTATCGTTGCTCCTGCCACGACCTATACCATAGGTGGCAGCGTAACTGGCCTGATGGGGGAGCTGATACTTGTCATCAGCCAGCGGGGCAGCATGTTGGATGATCTGTATCTGAACGCAAACGGCCCCTTTACCTTCCCCGCTTCCCTGGCTGATGGCAGCCTTTACACCGTGACCATCGCTGCCCAGCCAGCAGGGCAAAGCTGTGTGGTAGACAACGGTAGTGGCACGGTGTCTGGAGGCAACGTGAACAATATCCGCATTGTCTGCCGGGCAGTCGGCAATGAACCGATGGCCGTGCCCTTGTTGTCTTTTTACAACGTACTCGCCCTGTCTCTGTTGCTGGGCTTACTGGGATTGCTCGGCCTGGGTGGACGGCGTTTCTAGCAGGAAGCCAGAATCGAGGCCGGGATCCATAGTGGACAATGGATCCTGGCCTGCGTCGGGGTGACGAGTGAGGAAGCAGGTCGCCAAACTTTAGCAGGATATTGAAAATGGCCACACGTCCTTGCGCGGCATACAGGCTGTTGAGCCTCGTAACGAATCATCAGGAAATAACAACCAAGGAGAAAAAACATGAACAAGCATCTACCCATGACCTTGGCAGCAAACGCCCTTCTGTTTGCATCGGCCCTCGTGGCGGGTGAAGCCATGGTGCCTCTGCACCCTGCCGTTCCGGTCGAAGCCCTGTCCGGCGCGCCGGAGCACATATCCATCAGCCTGTTCGATACCCCGGATGACAGCAGTCCCCTGCTGATCCGGCATTTTTCGCCGGATGAATGGAAAGCCAGCCGGAATCTTGATCAGGGCCTGCCGGAATCCGGAGATATCCGCTTCCGGATGCAGCTGTATACCGCCGATGAAGATGGCATCCAGCCCGGCGATACCCTGTGGGCCGAAGCCAGCATGGACGGCCAGCCGGTTGGCGATCGCTTCGAGGTGCAGGCGATCGCCCCGCCGCCCATAACCAAATTCACCATCGAGGGTGAAATCGAAACCAAAGGTATAACCGGCGGCATCCGCTTTCCCGATGGCAGTTTTCAGAGGAAGGCTGCCAACGCCGTCGTTCCCGGCACGGGGCTGGAGGCCAGCAGCGCCGGCGGAAATACGACGCTGGGAGTGAAAATACCCCTGGGCCTGTCGGCGGATTATGCTTCAGGAACAATTCTCACTATCGAAAACACCGGTTTGAGTGGCCAGGCCATTCAGGCGCGGGGCTTTATCGGAGGAAATTTCACAAACAATCAAAACAAATCATCCGCCGGCCTGGCGGTAGACGATATTGGCGTAACGGGGTCGGGCGATGCTGCGGGAGGTATTTTTTCCGCCGGAGACGGCCAGCCGGATGTGGTGCTGGCGGGAAGAAGCGATAGCGCTCCGGGAGACGATGGCGTGCTGGCGTCCGACCCTGCCCGCCCCGACAGTGACCTGCTGATCCAGACCAATGACTGGCTGGCCATACAGCTCGATGCGGACAACAGCGGCAACCCGACGGCGGGCTTCAGCGTGGAAAGGAACGGGGCCAAATTGTTCCAGATGGACAAGGACGGCAACCTGACCTATGGCGGGCCGGGCCTGTCGGCCTTTCCCCGGCCTGCTTATGACAGTGGCTGGGTGGCTGTTGCCAAAGGGGCAAATGTCACCTGGAACCACAATCTGGGCGGCAATGTGGATAACTATGTCGTTGATATGCAATGCAAAGGGGGGCCATTCGGTGTACATATAAATAATATGAATATAGGGCAGTTTATATATGACGTAGGCACCGGATTCACAATAGAAGGCGCATATTATTGGAATTTGGACGGATCCAAAATAGAGCTTGACCGCGCATTTTCCGATACCAGTTGTAGCGAAATCCGAATACGCATCTGGAAATACAATTGACAGCTGGCCTGGCGGCCAATGACCGATGCCTGCTACGGCCCTTCAAACCCGTCACTGAACAACAGGGTCTCCAGGGGCTGGGCGGAGGTGGAAAGCACCCGGGCCACGGCGTCCATGAGGGAAATCGGCTGAGGGGAACTATTGCCTTCGGCGCTGAGTCTCACGGGGGTGCCGACCCGGTTGGCGCATCATTTCAATAATCAGGAGAAAACAATGAAAAACCGCAGGGACTTTATCAAAACCTCATTTGCAGCCGCAGCGGGAGCCATGGCCGCAAGCGCGCCTTCTGCGTTCGCAGGCGCCGCGCCTCTTCCAAAAGGGCTGATTTACACCAAGGAAAACCCAGGTAAATGGGCAAAAAAGGTGGGCAGCCACCTTCCTGTCGTTAGCGTGGAGGGCAACAAGGTAACCATTACTACGGATCACGGCATGTCTGAAAAGCACTACATCGTCAGGCACACCCTGGTCACCGGCGACGGCGAAGTGCTGGGAGAGAAAACGTTTTACCCTTCAGATGAAGAGGCGACTTCCGTTTTCGAGGTGGAGGGCAAGCATCCGGTGTTGTACGCCACGAGTTTCTGCAACAAGCACGATATGTGGGTTGCCGAGTTTAGCCTGTAATACATCATTGAAAATGGAGGAAAGGCAAAATCGCGTTTTTGTCTTTCCGGCTTGAAAACAGCCATGGAAAGCTTTTTTCAACATCTTGGTAATGGGCTGGGCTCTCTGGTCGGGTTGCGAACATGCAACTTGATCGAAGAGTCCCTCCTCAGGGAATTACCGGATTTCCTTCCGTCCGCAAGAACCTGCCAATGAGTTTTCCGTCCTGACTCAAATCGGCGATGTCGCCATCCTTTACTGTAAACACAAAGCGCTCTTCCGTTTCCGTATTGGTGGAGGGTGTGCAATCGAAATGGGCGGTCTGTTCACCGGCATTGCTCCAGAAACAGTGCCAGGTGGCGGGCTTGACCTTGCTGCTGGTGAAAACGGCTTTTCCCCCGAAATCCACCGTCAAACTTGCAATTCCCAAGCTGTTGTCTCCTTCGGCGTTCCATATCCCCGAACTGGGGTGTGGCGAGCAGCCGCTGAGAAACAAAATGCAGAGTACAGGAAACAGGAGATTTTTCATGCCGGATTCACATCTGATGACCTGGAAAAGATAGCAGGGTACCTTGTGGCTGGGCTGATGTCACTGCGCATTTATGTATTTCCTCTGGTGCTGTATCCTTACCGGATTGTATTTTGTGTAACCCTTTGTCATGGATCACCCCTACGACCCGAAAACCATCGAAGCGGAAGTCCGCAGCCACTGGGAAAACACCCAGGCATTCAAGGCGGTGGAAGACCCCACGCGGGAGAAATTCTATTGTCTGTCCATGTTTCCTTATCCCAGCGGCAGGCTGCATATGGGGCATGTGCGCAACTACACCCTGGGTGATGTCATCGCCCGCTACCAGCGCATGCTGGGCAAGAACGTACTCCAGCCCATGGGTTGGGATGCCTTCGGCCTGCCTGCGGAAAATGCCGCGATCAAGAACAAGACCGCCCCGGCCAAATGGACCTACCAGAACATCGAACACATGCGCGAGCAGCTCAAGGAGCTGGGTTTTGGTTACGACTGGGATCGGGAGTTCGCCACCTGCCAGCCGGATTACTACAAATGGGAACAATGGATGTTTGCCCGCCTCATGGAAAAAGGTCTGGCCTACCGCAAAACCGCCACGGTGAACTGGGATCCCGTGGATCAGACCGTGCTCGCCAATGAGCAGGTCATCAACGGCAAGGGCTGGCGCTCCGGCGCACTCGTGGAAAAACGCGATATCGAACAATGGTTCCTCAAGATCACCGACTATGCCCAGGAGCTGCTGGATGATCTGGACAAGCTGGATCAATGGCCCGAGCAAGTGGTCGCCATGCAGCGCAACTGGATCGGCCGTTCGGAAGGCATACAGATGCACTTTGCTATCCAGGGTTGGGATGAACGCCTGGACATATTTACCACCCGCCCGGATACCCTCATGGGCGTCACCTATGTAGCGGTGGCCGCCGAACACCCCCTGGCACTGCAGATCGCAAAGACCAACCCGGGGTTGCGCGATTTCATCGAGGAATGCAAACAGGGCGGTGTGTCTGAAGCAGAAATAGAAACCATGGAAAAGAAAGGTTTTGCCCTCGGCATCAATGCCCTGCATCCGGTTTCCGGCAAACCGGTGCCCGTCTATGCTGCCAATTTCGTGCTCATGAGCTACGGCACCGGCGCGGTCATGGCCGTGCCCGCCCACGATCAGCGGGACTGGGAGTTCGCGGAGAAATACGGCATCCCCAAGAAGCAGGTGATCTATCCGGCGGATGGCTCCGAGGCGGGAATCGACGAGGCCGCATACACCGAGAAGGGCGTACTGGCCAATTCCGCACCCTTCGATGGCCTGACCTCGGAGGCGGCCTTCGACGCCATCGCCGCCTGGCTGGAAGAACACGAAAAGGGAGGCAAGCAGGTCAACTTCCGCCTGCGCGACTGGGGGGTTTCCCGCCAGCGCTACTGGGGCTGCCCGATTCCGGTGATCCGTACCGCCGATGGCCGTACCCGCCCTGCTGATGAGCTGCCGGTCATCCTGCCCGAAGATGTTATCGTGGACGGTTCCGGCTCGCCCCTGAAAAAAATGCCCGAATTCTATGACCTGGGTAACGGCGAGGAGCGGGAAACCGATACCTTCGATACCTTCATGGAATCGAGCTGGTACTACGCCCGCTATTGTTGTCCGGACAACGACGAAGCCATGCTGGATGAGCGCGCCCACTACTGGTTGCCCGTGGATCAGTATATCGGCGGCGTGGAGCATGCCGTGCTCCATTTGCTGTATGCACGTTTCTTCAACAAACTCATGCGCGATGAAGGTCTGGTCAACTGCGACGAGCCCTTTATCCGTCTGCTCACCCAGGGGATGGTGATTGCCGATACCTATTACCGGGAAAACGCCGATGGCTCGAAGGAGTGGTTCAACCCCACCGATGTGGAAATCGAGCGGGACGAAAAAGGTCGTGTACTGCGCGCCGTGCTCAAGTCCGATGGAGAGCCGGTCATTCATGGCGGCGTGGAGAAAATGTCCAAATCCAAGAACAATGGCGTGGATCCGCAGCCCCTGATCGAACGCTACGGTGCGGATACCGTGCGCCTGTACACCATGTTTACCGCACCACCGGATCAATCCCTGGAATGGTCGGATGAAGGGGTGGAAGGCTCCTTCCGCTTCCTGCGCCGGGTGTGGAATCTGGCTCTGGAACGGGCAGATGATATACGCAATGCCGCAGGAAATGACCTGCCCGAAGACGATGCCTTGCGCGCCGCGCGCCGGGAGATTTACAGCATTCTGAAAAAAGCCCTGTACGACTACGAACGCCAGCAGTTCAATACCGTGGTATCGGCCTGCATGAGCATGGTCAATATTCTCGGCAAGGTGGAAAATGCCGCATTGCTGCGCGAAGGGCTGGGCATCGTACTGCAGTTACTCGCGCCCATCGCACCACATATCAGCCACAAACTGTGGAAAGAGCTTGCCTATGGGGAGGACGTGCTGATCGCCGGAATGCCGGAAATGGACGAAGACGCCCTGCGCCAGGACAGCATCGACTATGTGGTGCAGGTCAACGGCAAAATGCGCGGCAAGGTAAGCATGCCCGCAGATGCAGACAAGGCCGCGGTGGAACAGGCAGCCCTGGATAACGAAAATGCCCGGCGTTTTATTGGCGAGGCCGCGGTGCACAAGGTTATCGTGGTGCCGGGCAAGTTGGTCAACATCGTGGCGAAATGATGAGAAACGTATTTTTTAAGGAATCCCTGCTGTCATCCCGGCATCGGCCAGGATGCAGAAAGACGGCGCTCCTGGATCCCAGCCTCCACCGGGATGACGGTGTTCGATTTGTATCGGGCGGTACGATGGGGGCGTTTTTTCTGCTTATGCTCGCCTTTCTCAGCGCCTGCGGCTTCCATCCCCGCGGAGAAACCGCACGTCCGGCTGCTGCCATCAGCCCGGTTTTCATCGCTGGCCTGCCGGATAGCAATCGTTTCGTGAGAGAGCTGCGTCACCAGTTGGAGCGCAGTGGCGTGAGCCTGGCAGCGGATGCTTCCCAGGCGGCAACCATCCTGTATCTGGGGAAGCCGGATCGCAAGCGCAGCGTATTCTCCGTAAACGCCAACAACAAGGCCGTGGAATACGAGGTTCATCGCAGCCTGCGCTTCCGCGTAGAGCACCCACCTGGCAACAAGCTGCTGAACGACCAGGTTCTGAGTACCAGCTACATCGTCTATAACCCGGGGGGCGAGCTGCTGGGGCGCACCCGGGAAGAAGAACTGCGCACCCGGGATGCCTACCGCGAGCTGGCCAGACGCCTGGTGACGCGCCTGGGCAAGCTTCCGTAACGCCCATGCGCCTGCGTCTGGAGCAGCTTGCGTCCCACCTGGGTGGCGATCTTGCCCCCGTGTATGTGGTGAGCGGCGATGAACCCTTGCAACAGGGGGAGGCCGCAGATGCCATTCGCGCAGCGGCGCGCCAGGCTGGTTATCTGAGCCGCGAAATCTTCGAGGCCGATGCACGCTTCGACTGGAACCGTCTCCAGGAAGAGGCCAATGCCCTGTCCCTGTTCGCCGAGCAGAAGATCATCGATCTGCGCCTGCCTTCCGGCAAACCAGGCACCACCGGCAGCAAGGCGCTGACGACATATTGCGAGAATCTTCCTGCAGATACGTTGCTGCTGCTCACCGTTCCCAAACTGCCCCTCACCAGCAAATGGATGAAAGCCCTGGACAAGGCAGGGGTGGTGATCCAGGTATGGCCGGTGGACGAGCGGCAACTGCCGCGCTGGGTGCAGCAGCGTATGCGCATGGCCGGGTTGCAGGCAGAGTCGGGTGTGGCAGAAATGCTCGCCGCGCAGACCGAAGGCAATCTTCTGGCCGCACGCCAGGAAATCGAAAAGCTGGCGTTGCTGTTCGGTAACGAAAAAATCTCCCAGGAACAGGCGGCAACCGCCATCTCCGACAGCTCCCGCTTCGACGTGTATTCCCTGGTGGATGCCGCACTGGCGGGAAAGGCCCAACGCTGCACCCGTATCATTGCCGGCCTTGCGGGGGAAGGCATTCCCCTGCCGGTCGTGCTGTGGGCGCTGGCGCGGGAAGTGCGCGCCCTCAATGCCATGGCCCAGGATATCGCCACTGGCGCTTCTGTACAGCAGGCGCTGGGCCGGGCCAGAGTATGGAAAAACCGCATTCCTCTGGTGAGCACCGGGCTGAAGCGCCTCGATGCCCGGCAATGGGCGGAGTTGCTGCAACAGTGCCAGCTGGCGGATGCGACCATCAAAGGTGCCGTCCCTGGCAACCCCTGGCTGCTGCTGGAGCAAATCACCCTGGGAATCGCCGGTATTCCTGCACCGGACAAGAAATTGCTAAACTGCTGACCAATACCGGAAAATTCACCGAGAGCAAACCATGACCATTACCGACGTAGCCACATATATGCAGGAAGTGGGCGGCAAGGCTCGCGCCGCCTCTCGCGCCCTGGCCGCCTCCAACAGCGGACAGAAGAACCTGGCGCTGAACAGCATTGCTGATTTTTTGCATGATGGGCGAAAAACCCTGATGGAAGAAAACCAGAAGGATCTGCAGGCAGGCAGGGAAAAAGGCCTGTCGGAAGCCCTTCTCGACCGCCTGGAGCTTACCCCCGAGCGTATCGATGGCATGATCGAAGGCCTGCGCCAGATCGCCACCCTGGCCGATCCCGTGGGGGAGATCTTCGGCATGAGTTATCGCCCCAGCGGCATCCAGGTGGGGCGCATGCGCGTGCCTCTGGGCGTGGTGGGTATCATCTACGAATCCCGTCCCAACGTGACCGCGGATGCCGCAGCCCTGTGTCTGAAATCCGGCAATGCCACGGTGCTGCGCGGCGGCTCCGAGGCGTTCCATTCCAATCAGGCCATCGCCGCCTGCATCAAGCAGGGGCTGGAGCAGGCGGGTCTGCCGGGGGATACGGTGCAGGTGATCGAAACCACCGACCGCAAGGCCGTCGGCGCCATGATCACCATGCCGGACTACATCGACGTCATCATCCCCCGGGGCGGCAAGGGCTTGATCGAGCGCATCAGCAAGGATGCAAGAGTGCCGGTCATCAAGCACCTGGACGGCATCTGCCATGTGTATGTGGATGATGAAGCCGATCCACAAAAAGCCTTCGATATATGTCTGAACGCCAAGACCCAGCGCTACGGTACCTGCAACACCATGGAAACCCTGCTGGTGCACGACACCATCGCCGGGGATTTCCTGCCGCCCATGGCGCAGGCCTATTGGGAAAAAGGTGTGGAACTGCGCGGTTGCGACAAGGCATGCACCATTCTCGGCGAGGCTTGCATGCCCGCCACGACCGAGGACTGGGACACCGAATACCTGGCCCCTATCCTCTCCATTCGCGTGGTGGATGACATGCGCCAGGCCATGGATCATATCGAGGAACACAGCTCGCGCCACACGGAAAGCATCATCACTGAAAACATTACCAAGGCACGGTGCTTCTTGCAGGAAGTGGATTCCAGCTCCGTGATGGTCAATGCCTCTACCCGCTTCGCCGATGGTTTCGAATATGGGCTAGGTGCGGAAATCGGCATCTCCACCGACAAATTCCACGCCCGCGGCCCCGTGGGGCTGGAAGGGCTGACCTCGGTGAAGTTCATCGTGCTGGGCGATGGACAGATACGAACCTGATGCTTTTCAACGTCATTCCGGCGCACGAGCCCATGGCGTCGTGCGTCGGGATGATGGCGAGACGCCCAATTGGCTTGGTCAGGAATCATGATCGGCATCTTCGGCGGCACCTTCGACCCCATACACAACGGGCATCTGCGCACCGCCCTGGACGTGTTGGAAGCATTGCAGCTGGAAGAGCTGCGCTTCATTCCCCTTGGCCAGGCAGTGCATCGGGATCAGCCGCAAACTCCGGCAAACCGGCGTCTGGCCATGCTACGGGTCGCCACCGAAGGACAGGACGGCTTTGTTATCGATGAGCGCGAACTGAACCAGCCAAAGCCTTCCTACAGCGTACATACCCTGCGATCGCTGCGGGAGGAGCTGGGCACAGACGTTCCCCTGTGCCTGCTGCTGGGCAGAGATGCCTTTCTGGGTTTTTCCGGCTGGCACCAACCAGAAACCATCCTGCAACTCGCTCATCTGGTCGTTATGGACAGGCCCGGACATGACATGCCCACAGAAGGCCCATTACACGATCTGATGCACAAGCACATGACCCCAAAGATTGCAGATCTGAACAACAAACCCGGCGGCCATATCCTGTTCCAGCCCGTCACCCGACTGGACATATCCTCCAGCGATATCCGGGAGCGGATGACAACGGGCCGAAGCGTGCGTTATCTGGTGCCGGAAAAGGTGCTGGAGATATTGCGGGAGGGGAGATAGGCATGGGCGGCATCATGGTTCACCTCAAGGCCCTGCCATCGAAGTGCGAAACATAGGAGTAACCGAGATAACCCTCCCTGACCGACAATTCCATACTCGCATTCTGGAAAGTCGCACTCCAAACCGCTTCCGGCACCACAAGCCGCTCTTCCGTATCATGGATCTGGACAAAGACAAACAGGGGAGGTTCCTGTTTGTTCAAAAATGAAGCCAGCCCAACGCCACCCCTTTCTTTTCTGATGATGTCTGTCGTCAGCCGTGACAGCCCGGCATCTGCCAACTTCCTGTTGAGCTGAGACACCCCGGTCGCAAATAGCAATGCAAACGAAATCAGGAAAACCTTCAGCATTACGATATTCTTCTTTTCAAAGATCTTTGACAGCATTACCCAGAGCATCACGCCTATTGGCGCGCCAATCAGCAGACAGATGCGCAGCATGTTCAAACCGTTAAGGGTGTTGTCGATGTGGGATGCTTCTGCCGCGATCAACAGCAATGCCGCACTGCCCAGGTTGATTGCCAGTACGACCAGGACGGCAGCACGCAGTTCCTTCCATGTGAACTGCTCACCATCGAACCAGCTCTCTTTGGCCAGGCTGAATGCAATCAGTAGCAGTGTGAAAAGCACCAATGAAGCAATCGGGATCGCTACATAAACTGTGCTGTTCTCCTGGGTAACCCAAAAAGTAGTTGTCGCCAACAGCGCCAGCAGTATGGTGAATATGATATAGGCTTTCTTCTGCAATTTGATCATCGAATGAAGTTTGGCTCAATAAAGAAAACATGCGTTGAACAAAATCAACCCAACTCCGCCAGCAACCGCTCCATTATCTGCTGCGCCTGTCCTGTGTAGCCGCCTCCGAACAGGTTGGCATGGTTGAGGATGTGATAAAGGTTGTAGAGAGTCTTGCGGGTGGCATAGCCGGAATCCAGGGGCCAGGCGCTGTTGTAGGCTGCGTAAAAGTCCGCGCCGAAGCCACCAAAAAGCTCGGTCATGGCAATCTCCGCTTCCCGATCACCATAGTAGGTGGCCGGGTCAAAGATCACTGGCTGACCCTCTTCGTCATAACCCAGGTTGCCACCCCACAGGTCGCCGTGAAGCAGGGAAGGCAGAGGCTGGTGATCCAGCAGGGCAGGGCAGGCTTCCAGCAATTTTTCACCCAGCTGCCCCAAGCGGTTTCCCAGGCCATTGCGCGCCGCTTCGGCCAGCTGGAAACCCAGGCGCTGCTCTTTCCAGAACGTAATCCAGTCTGAATGCCAGTCGTTGGGCTGGTGGGTAGAGCCGATGGTATTGCTGCGCTGCCAGCCAAAGGCTTTGGCCTGTTTCCGGTGCAGTTGCGCCAGCTGCTCACCGGCGCTGGCGGCTGCCTCCCCGCAACCCGCCCCCAGGGCAATGTATTCCATAACGATATAGCTTTGCCCCTGGGCGGTTCCGGTGCAAAGGGGTTGGGGAACGCGAATCGCATTCCCCCCGGCCAGCTCCCGCAGCCCCAGCGCCTCTGCCTCGAACATGGACAAGCGCGCAGCCTGGTTGAGCTTTACGAACCAGCGTTGACCAGGATCACTCAGCTGTACGGCGGTATTGATGCAGCCACCACCCAGACTGCGGGGCTCACGGGGGCGGAAATCTGTGCCGGTCTCCTCGCTGATATGATTGGCGATGTGCTGCCAGATGCTCAGAGGAATCCGCCGCCTTCCAACAGATTCTCCCCCTTGAGATCGCTGATAACCTCATCAGCGATTTGCTCGATAGCGCTGACAACAGAGCGGGGGTTCTTTGTCACCGTATTCCCCGCCCACAGCATTTTTTCCGAGTGGACGGAGAAGTAGCGAAACTGCATATTGAAATAATTGTCTGCGCCTACATAGCCGGGCCGATAGATGGCGCGATAATTCTGGTAGTAATAATCGTAAAACGCCGCATCGTCGTGGGTATCGGGAAACCAGTCCAGACGACTCGGAGAAAACTTGAGCTTTTTTTCTATGCCCTTGAGCTGGGCAACCAGAACGCCGTCCGCCCCGGTTTCCCTGACGACCTTGATGATTTCCTCTTTCTCATCATGATCCGTGGCGTTCGGTATGTGTTCGGAGCTGGGAATTACTTCCACGCCCTTCTTTCTGGCCTCGGCCACAAAATGCTCTTCGAAGAACCGGCGGGTTACCGGATCCTTGATCATGGCTACCAGCAGAATTTTCTTTGCCGGTGGCCCACTGATATCAGACGCTTCCCAGCTTTCGGCAAGCCTGGTGGAGGAACAGCCAGCCATCAGCAATGCTAGAATAAACACAACAAACAATCTGGCAGCACATACAGGGGTAAACATATTGGAATTCAGCTCCGGCAGGGACATGGCTAGATGATACGGAGTGGTGTATGGATTATCAACCGGCAGGGTATTCCAGGCAGGCGCATCGTCAATTCCGGATCATTGTTTTGTCCTGGCCGCAACAGCTGAAACGCAATATCAGAATACCGTTATGCACAGATCCGCTGCGCTTTGGAAAAATGCGCTCCTGGAGCAAGCACAGGATGCGCGCTACCTACTCAACAAGTTGATATTAATGACAAAAATTCTTTTTCTGCTGAGATTCTGGATGCAGCTTCCCGGCGGACGATGCAACACCATAACTTCCCTACCTACAGGATATTCACAGAGTTATCCACAGGTCACACATTGATTTCATGAGCAGCATTCTTCATATCGCCCTGGCGGCCCCCGTATACGGCCTGTTCGACTACCTGCCGCCCGGAAATGTGCCGGAAGAAAACCTGGTGCCGGGCCAGCGGCTACTGGTGCCCTTTGGCCGAACCGAGCGTTGCGGCATGCTGGTCAGTTTGAGCAACCAGACCTCGGTTGCCAGACACAAACTACGGGCTGCCCACACAATCCTCGACGAGACGCCCCTGATGAGCAGGGAGCATCTGGCCTTTTTATGCTGGGTTGCAGATTACTACCATCACCCACCGGGAGAAGTGCTGCTGTCTGCACTGCCGGTACGTCTGCGCAAGGGCAAGCCACCCCTGGTTCCGCGCCCTGACAGAATCCGGATTTGCGATATAGATGCAGATACCCTTGCAACCCTGGAACGCAGGGCGCCCCGCCAGTGGCAATTGCTGCGCTGGCTTGGCGACCGGGGCGGCAGTGCAGGCATGAGCGAACTGCGCAGCCGGTTCGACAACGTGCATGGTGTCATGCGCGCACTGCGCAGCAAGGGCATGATCACCCTGGGCATGGCGGATGACGCCATGCTGCCTTTGCAACAACCACAGTTTGCACTGGAGACGGAACAGGCGCAGGCCGTTGCGGCCGTTTCTTCCCGGCTGGGGCAATACCACGCCTTTCTCCTCGATGGGATTACCGGCAGCGGCAAGACCGAAGTCTACCTGCGCCTTGCCCAACAGGTGTTGGAGCAGGGGCGCAGCATATTGTTTCTGGTGCCGGAAATTTCCCTAACCCCGCAACTGATCAGCCGCCTGGAGAAACGTCTGCCCGGGCCAATGGCGGTATTGCATTCCGGCAGGAGCGATGGAGAAAGGGAGCAGGCCTGGCAGATGGCACGCAAGGGTCAGGCACGGGTCATCCTTGGCACCCGTTCCGCCGTGCTCGCCCCGGTTCCCGATCTGGGCCTGGTGCTGGTGGACGAAGAGCACGACGCATCCTACAAGCAACAGGAGGGCTTTCGCTATTCCGCCAGAGACATGGCCTTGGTGCGGGCGCGGCGGGCAGGCTGCCCGGTGGTGCTGGGTTCCGCCACACCATCGCTGGAAAGCCTGAAGAACGCCATGGACGACCGCTACAAGTGGCTCAGACTCACCCGCCGCGCAGGAACCGCGCAAAGCCCCCGGATGCGGCTGCTGGACATACGCAATCAGCGGCTGCAGGGCGGGCTGTCGCCACAGCTGCTACAGGCCCTGGAAGAAGTATTGACCCAAGGCAGGCAGGCCATGGTGTTTCTGAACCGACGTGGCTATGCACCTGTGCTCAGCTGCTACAGCTGTGGCTGGTTATCCGACTGTCCCCGCTGCGATGCCCGCCAGACCATGCACTATCGCCAGCACAAGCTGGTCTGCCATCATTGTGGTAACGAACGCCCCCTGCCAAGCCACTGTCCTTCCTGTGGCTCTCCCGAACTGCACCCTTTGGGGCAGGGCACGGAGCAGCTCGAACAGATACTGCAGCAGCGTTTTCCCGACCACCCCCTGGTGCGCATCGACCGGGATGCCACCAGCCGCAAGGGCAGCCTCGATCATCTACTCGCCCAGGCGCGGGACGGACGCGCCAGCCTGCTGGTGGGCACCCAGATGCTGGCCAAGGGGCATCATTTCCCCGGTGTCGCCCTGGTGGGAATGGTGGATGTGGACGGCGGACTGTTCGGCGCGGATTTCCGTGCTGCCGAGCACATGGCGCAGCTCATCATTCAGGTTGCCGGACGGGCGGGGCGGGGCGAGCACCCCGGGCAGGTACTGATGCAAACCCGCTACCCCGAGCATCCACTGCTGCAAACCCTGGTAAATGAGGATTATGCAGCCTTCGCCCGGGAAGCGCTCAAAGAAAGGGCACAGGCAGAATTGCCACCCTGCAGTTTCCAGACCCTGATTCGCGCCAGCGCCACCAAAGCGGAAACCGCAGAGCAGTTCCTGCAACAGGCAGCTGCCCTGGCGGAGAAACTGGCGGGCCGGGAAATACAGGCATGGGGTCCCGTACCCGCCCCCATGCAGAAACGTGCAGGCAAGTATCGATCACATCTGCTGTTGCAGGCCGGGCAACGCAACCGGCTGCAAAAGTTTCTCAGCACCTTCGTGCCCGCTCTATCCACCCTGCCCGATGCGGGCCGGGTGCGCTGGTCGGTGGACGTCGACCCCCTGGATCTTTACTGACTCCTTATTCTGGCTTTTGGTTTGTTCGATGGCAATGGCGTTTCTGTGCGCAAGATATGCACCGCATTGGGCAAAAGTCTTTCCTGCATCAACACCGGTTTGTTGGAGCCGAGACCGTTAGCCCACTACAGCCAGGGCAGGGCGGACTTGCCATACCCCGCTCATTACCTCTATCCTTCCCTGGATATTCGCGGACAAGGGAGGCGGGACAATGAAATGGCGGGGACGTCGTCGCAGTACGAATGTGGAAGACCGCAGGGGCATGCGGGTCGGCAAGGCCGGGGGCATCGGTATTGGCACCATCATACTGGCTTTGGTGGCCATGTATTTTGGTGTGGACCCCCGGCTGGTGATGGATGTCGGCAGCCAGTTGGGTGGTGGGCAGATCGCCACGCAGCAGGCGGATTATCAGCCAACGGAGGCAGACAGGGAGAAAGGTGAATTTGTTGCTGTGGTGCTGGCGGATACGGAAGACGTCTGGAACCAGGAATTCCAGAAATACGGCAAGCGCTACGCAGAGCCCAAACTGGTGCTGTTCAGCGGCGCGGTGCAATCCGCTTGCGGCATGGCCCAGGCGGCGGTGGGGCCTTTCTATTGTCCGGGGGATCACAAGGTCTATATCGACCTGGTTTTCTATGATGAATTGCAGCGGCGCTTCAAGGCGCCGGGCGATCTGGCCCAGGCCTATGTGATTGCCCATGAAGTGGGGCATCATGTGCAGAATCTGCTCGGTTATACCAAGCAGGTTCCCCGTGGCAGCAAGGGGGCGGATTCCGCCGCGGTGCGCCTGGAACTGCAGGCGGACTGCTTTGCCGGCATCTGGGTGAACCATACGCAAAAAGCCAAGAACTTTCTGCAAAGCGGCGATCTTGATGAAGCCCTCAACGCCGCCAGCGCCATCGGCGATGACCGCATGCAACGCCAGGCGACAGGAACCGTCCGGCCGGATGGATTCACCCACGGCACTTCGGCGCAGCGCCAGCGCTGGTTCCGCAAGGGCGTGAACAACGGCAGACTGGAAGATTGCGACACCTTCAGAGCGACAACCCTATGAGCATTGAATTCCTGATTGGCGGCAACGGCCGCAAGCAAGTCCATTTCCGCGCCGACAAGGCCAACCGCCACGGCATGGTTGCCGGGGCCACGGGCACGGGCAAAACCGTCACCCTGCAGATTCTTGCGGAGGGCTTTTCCGACATCGGCGTGCCGGTGTTCATGGCGGACGTGAAAGGCGATTTGTCCGGCATGGCCAAGCCGGGCAAACCCCATCCCAAGATCGATGAGCGCATTCAGACCATCGGCATGGACGACTTCAGCCTGCACCCCAATCCCGTGGTTTTCTGGGACATGTTCGGCAAGCAGGGCCAGCCGGTGCGCACCACCATTTCCGACGTGGGGCCGCTGCTCCTGTCCAGCCTGCTGGAGCTGAATGAAACCCAGATGGGCGTACTCTATGCCGCCTTCAGCGTTGCCGACGACAACGGCATGTTGCTGCTGGATCTGAAAGACCTGCGCAGCATGCTCAACTGGATGGCGGAAAACCGCAAGGAGCTGTCGGCGGAATACGGCAATATCTCCACCGCCAGCGTGGGGGCCATCCAGCGCCGTTTGCTGATTCTGGAGGAGCAGGGCGCGGAGCATTTGTTCGGCGAGCCGGCCTTGCGCCTGGAAGACCTGATGATCACGGACTTCTCCGGCAAGGGCGTGGTCAGCATCATGGATGTGACCAAACTCATCCATGATTCCCCGCGGGTGTACGCCACCTTCCTCATCTGGCTGTTGGCGGAACTGTTCGAACAACTTCCCGAAGTGGGCAATCCAGAAAAGCCGGTGATGGTGCTGTTTTTCGACGAAGCCCATTTGCTCTTCGATGGCGCGCCCAAGGCCCTGGTGGAAAAGATCGAACAGGTGGTGCGTCTGATTCGCTCCAAGGGTGTCGGGGTGTACTTCATCACCCAAAGCCCCCTGGACATCCCCAGCGACATTCTGGGTCAGCTGGGCACCAAGATCCAGCATGCCCTGCGCGCCTTTACCCCCAAGGACAAGAAGGCCGTGCGCCTGGTGGCGGAGACCTTCCGCGAGAACCCCGGGGTGGATACGGTCAAGGCCATCACCCAACTGGGCACGGGGGAAGCCCTGGTTTCCGTGCTGGATGAAAAAGGCGCGCCCACGCCAGTGGAGCAGATCCTGATTCGTCCTCCCGGTTCACGCATCGGCCCCCTGACGGCGGCGGAACGCAAGGAAATCATGTCCCGCTCGCCCCTCAAGGGGTATTACGAAAAAACCGTGGACCGGGAATCCGCCTACGAGATGCTGAAGCTGCGCGCCCGGGAACAGGCGCGGGTGGAGGCGGCGGAAAAGGCCCGCATCGAACAGGAGAAAGCGGCGAAGAAAGCCAGGGCGCCGGCGCGCCGCTCCAACCGCCAGAGCGTCTGGGAGGCCGCGGCGAAAAGCATGGCCCGCTCCGTGAGCAGCTCCCTGGGGCGCAGCATCGTGCGCGGCATTCTCGGTTCCCTGCTGGGTGGCCGGCGTTGAAGGATCTCTACCCGGATATCGAGCCCTACCATCACTGGCGCCTCAAGGTAGATGATGTCCACAGCCTGTATGTAGAGGAATGCGGAAGACGCAAGGGCATTCCGGTGCTGTTTCTCCATGGCGGGCCGGGTGCGGGCTGCGAGCCCTATCACCGGCGTTTCTTCGACCCGCAGCGCTATCACATCATCCTTTTTGATCAGCGCGGCAGCGGGCGCTCCACCCCTCATGCCAGCCTGGAAGACAATACCACCTGGCATCTGGTGGAAGACATGGAAAAGCTGCGCAAGGAGCTGGGGCTGGAAAAATGGCTGCTGTTTGGCGGCTCCTGGGGCTCCACCCTGGCCCTGGCCTATGCCCAGAGCTACCCCGAGCGGGTCAGCGGCATGATTCTGCGCGGCATCTTCCTCTGCCGCCCCAAGGAAATCCAGTGGTTCTACCAGGAAGGGGCCAGCCGCCTGTTTCCGGATTTCTGGCAGGATTTTATCGCGCCCGTGGCGCCGGAGCGGCGGCAGAACCTGGTCGAGGCGTACCATCGCTTGCTGACCGGCAGTGACGAATTGCGGCGCATGGCGGCGGCCAAGGCCTGGTCGGTATGGGAAGGACGCACCGCCACCCTGTTGCATGACGAGGCCGTGGAGCAGCACTTCGCCCAGCCGCATGTGGCCCTGGCCATGGCGCGCATCGAATGTCACTACTTCATGAACCATGCCTTCTTGCTGCCGGATCAGTTGTTGCAGGACATGCCCAAGCTGGCGGACATCCCCGGCGTGATCGTGCATGGCCGCTATGATGTGATCTGTCCCCTGGAAAACGCCTGGGAGCTGCATCGGCGCTGGCCGGGCAGCACCCTGCAGATCATTGGCGATGCCGGGCATTCGGCGGCGGAACCGGCTACCCGGGCCGCGCTGGTGGAAGCGACAGACCGCTTTGCCGACCGTCTGGCATGATCGGACTGTTGCAGCGCGTCACCCGGGCCGCGGTGGAGATAGAAGGCGAAACCGCCGGCGAGATCGGCGCGGGCCTGCTGGTGCTGGTCGGGGTGCAGAAAGCCGATGACGAGCGCCGCGCCGAGCGACTGCTGGAGCGCCTGCTCGGCTATCGCGTATTCGCCGATGAAGCAGGCCGCATGAACCGCAGCCTGAAAGATACAGGCGGCGGCCTGCTGCTGGTTCCCCAATTCACCCTGCCCGCGGATACACGCAAAGGCACCCGCCCCGGCTTTTCCACTGCCGCCCCGCCGGAGGAGGGCCAAAGGCTGTTCCACTATTTGCTGGATCAGGCTGTCCGCCGCCATGCGCCTGTAGCCAGCGGGCGTTTTGGCGCAGATATGCAGGTATCTTTGATCAATGATGGGCCGGTGACTTTCTGGCTGGAGACCTGACCGGTATTGGAAAGCCGGGTCACGGGGACAATCCTTACCGGGACTTGTTTTTCTATCGCATTTTGTCCTGAAATGGCGTTAATTTAGTTGAACTTGCGGTGAAAGTGGTGCATAAAGGAAGCTCTGACCAAGTTGTTTCAAAACGGTTTTCCGTATTTACGGATAGCAACAAATATCTGGAGAGCATATGCGCTGGCTAATTGTATTGGTGATCGGGCTGCTGCCCGCCGTACTGACGGCCAAAACCATGGAAGGCGTCAACCTGCCCGAGCAGGTAAACATGGATGGCAGGGTGCTGGTGCTCAATGGCGCAGGCATTCGGAAAAAACTGTTCTTTGATATCTACGTGGCAGCCCTTTATCTGCCTGCAAAAACCACCGATGCGAACAAAATCCTGCACACTGACCAGCCCTGGCGCCTCGACATGCACTTCTTGTATTCCGAGGTAAGCAAGAAAAAGCTCGACGAGGGCTGGGATGAGGGCTTTGAGGAAAATACAGCGGCAACAGATCGGGCGGTGCTCGGGGAGCGACTTCAGCAATTCAAAAACATGTTCCCTACCTTGCACAAGAAGGATGTAGTTGTATTGGCATATGCTCCGGGAAAAGGGGTTTCCGTCACCGTAAAGGGCGCGCAACAGGGGATAATTGCAGGCGCAGATTTTGCGCAGGCATTGTTGGGCGTCTGGCTGGGAGCGGAGCCGGTTACCGGAAAGCTGAAAAAAGCATTGCTGGGAGGCCGCTGAAGCGGAGCATCTGGTGAGCAACAGGAACAAAGAACAACAAAGTGATTTGAACGATACGGATCTGGATGCAGTTAACCAGGAGTCTGCCCGCCAGGAGCTGGATGAGTATCTGGAATCCCTGCAAGAGCGGGAGAAAGGACTGAAAGCCATGCAGGAAGCCCAGCAGGATCTGGAAGATCAGCTGGAAGACGCGAATACCGAAATCGACCGCCTGCGCCGCGAACTGGACAAGACCGTGGTAGAGGCAGAGGAGTCGGAGTATCTGCGCCAGGAGTCGGAAAATGCACGCAAGCAGCTGGAGAATACGCTCTATTCCATGCAGGAAGGGGTGGAAAGCTCCAAGGTCACAGACCTGCGTGATGAGCGCATGCATCGCCGCCAGGGCATACTTGGCATCGACTCCGTAACCCGGGGGCCCTATCTCAAAGGATTGTTCCTGGGGATCCTGCTTGGCGCAGTGGCGCTGCTCCTGGCGCTGGAGCTGTATGCCCTGCTCAACGGCAAGGGAGAGTTGATCTCCCTGCTCACAAGCGCCTCCAGTAACTGACTTGAATCTGTAATCCGTCCCATGGCCCGTATTCTGGCAGTTGGCATAGCCACTGTGGATATTGTCAACACCCTGGCTTCCTATCCCCCTGAAGATGCAGAAGTGCGTGTGCTGGCGCAGCGCCGGGTACGGGGAGGGAATGCAACCAACACCCTGGTGATTCTCAGCCAGCTGGGGCATACCTGCAGCTGGGCGGGAGTATTGCCCCGGGAGCCGGATTCACAGATTGTCACAGAAGACCTGGAGAGGCATCAGGTGGATCTCGCACCGGTGCACCGTCCCCTGGCAGGAAAGCTGCCAACCTCCTATATCGCTCTCAGCACCGACACCGGCAGCCGCACCATCATGCACTACCGTGATCTGCCGGAATATGATTTTCCATCCTTTGATCAGCTCCATCTCGATGACTATGACTGGATTCATTTCGAAGGCAGGCATGTTGCCGCCCTTGGCCCGATGCTGAAAAAGGTCAGGCAGGCGGGTATCCCCTGCTCTGTGGAAGTGGAAAAACCCCGCGAGGGCATTGAAGCCTTGTTCGGCCTGCCTGACGTACTACTGTTTTCCCGAAGCTATGTGCAGCATTGCGGTCATGAGCATCCCCCGGATTTTTTGCGGCTGCTGTCGCCGTCCCGACCCGCATTTGTTACCTGGGGAGAGGCTGGCGCCTGGTGCGCATCTTCCCAGAACGAAATACTTCATCAGCCTGCCCCCAGGATCACCGTGGTGGATAGCCTGGGCGCCGGGGATGTCTTCAATGCCGGGGTGATTCATGCCATGACACAGGAGCTGCCCCTGAAAGGTGTTTTGGCCCATGCCGTGCACCTGGCGTCCGGGAAATGCGCCAGACAGGGGCTGTGGATTGCGTAGGCGACCCATATGCAGAGTGAATGACCTGGAGGCAACAGATGCCAAAGGATACAGCCTGCCCCGGGAGGATGGCACCATTGTTTCGCTGATTGTCGTGCGCAAGGATAACAATATCTTTGTGTACGAAAACCGCTGCCCGCATACCGGCATCAACCTGGAATGGCAACCGGATCAGTTCTTCGATGCGGGTGGTGGGTTCCTGCAATGCGCCACCCACGGCGCCCTGTTTCGCCCGGAAGACGGCTATTGCCTACGCGGCCCCTGCACTGGCGACAGCCTGGAGCCAGTCCCTTTCCGGGTCATCAATGGCGAAGTTCTGATCGAGACATGAGCAGATTGCCGCAGGACTTCTTCAGCAGAGATGCAGTGACTGTCGCCCGTAACCTGCTGGGCAAGCCCCTGTTGCGCAGCCATCATGGTGAAACCCTGGGCGGGATCATCGTCGAGACCGAAGCCTATCTGGGTGAAGACGATAGCGCCTGCCACGCCTCCAGAGGCTGCACACCACGCACCAAGGTCATGTACGATGCAGCCGGGCATTACTACGTCTATCTCATCTATGGTATGTACCACATGCTGAATATTGTCACAGGCGAGCAGGGGCACCCCCAGGCAGTGCTAATTCGCGCCTTGCGACCCGTTCATGGCGTGGAACGCATGCAGGAACTGCGCGGCAGCGTGGCGGAAAAGAGGCTCTGCGACGGGCCGGGAAAACTCTGCCAGGCGCTGGCCGTAGACCGGAAGCTGAACGCACTGTCAGTGGAATCCAGTGCCCTGTGGCTGGAAGATGCACGGTTACCGGAAGAAAAGCTGATCCTCGCCACCCCTCGTGTGGGCATTGGCTACGCCAGTGAAGAAGATCAGCAAAAGCCCTGGCGTTTTGTTCTGCAGGCTGGTTGATTCTTTCTGCCGATTCGTGTCGAGGCGCCACATCTTGGTTTCAACCTGCAAGTCCAGCAGCCAATATAAAACGCACGTTTAGCAGGTGATACGCCCGGTCATCAGGATTTACTTTGTAAGTATGTTTTCTTGGGCATGGCGATGCTCAGGAGGCAGAATAATATTCGCCGGATTGATTTTTTTCCATTGGGCTTTCTTTCCCAGTCTGGCATGGAATAGTGTGTTAAATGTCAATTCATCCTCTGTTAGTGTATTTAATGAATTACCATAAATTTTCTTTACCTCCGTAAACTTATATGCCATTAAAGACAAAAGGGTTGGAAAAATATTATAGTGACTTGATTTATCTTTATTATCTATTAGGTGTTCGTTCCAGTTTAAAGTTTCGAGTTCACTACCCTGAATTACAACCAAAGGAACCATTCCCTCATCCATTCTTGGTTCAGAAGTACAGTGTGTATGCTTTCCTTCTTTTTCGTTTTCATGCAGGTCTTGCCCATGATCTGAAGTGTATATTATCACCGCATTATTCAGATTCGATTTAGTAAGTATTTCATTAAAAAAGTTTCCGACATTCCAAAGAAGGGTATTTCTGTATGAATTACGATATAACAACCAAGTATCAGGCTCACCCGAAAATCCCTCTTTGGAACCTGTATCAGAAATATTTTTATACCTGCCTCTTGGCAGGGTAGGCTTGTATAGCTCAAACTGATCAGGATACTTGTCATGAACAGGGAAATGCGCGCCTATTTTATTCACAATAACAAAATCATGCGTGCGATTATTTATTAATTCAATCAATTTTGAAGCCACCGCCAAATCCCTGGAAATCACGGGAACACTATCGAACTGAATAAATTCATCGATAAAGCGCAACTCTTCATCCGTCATTCCATTCTGAAGACGCATACCTGTCCTTTGAGCATCAATATACACAGTATGCAAATTTGCTTTTTTTGCATACTGCCAAATGGACGGCATGGTAGAGATAATGGCCAGGTAACTTTCTCTTGTACCCCCATAACGAAGAGACACATTGGCTTCGTAACTACAGTTTGTAATGGCAGCAGCAAATCCATAGTTAAATATACTAATACCTTTGTAATGATTATCCAGGTTAGTTAACACCCCATACTTAGAGTTAATATCCAAATAGGCCGGGGCAATACTCTCGTCAATTATCAATATCACATCATGGTCAATTACTTTTTCCTCTCTCCTGATCTGCACATCCTTTCTTTCCCTAACAATAATAGAATTTGATGCTTCATATGCAGCTAACCCGGCGTAAGCAAGCGGAATAAAAGGAGATTGCAGCCCTTTCCCACCATCACCTCCTCTTACAAAAAAGATAGTGGCTAAAAAAAAGGACACAAATACAGGGGCAAATATAGATAATTTATGCAGAAACACATGCTTATTTATTGGCTTTAATAGTATAGCAATAAAAAGCAATAGGCTGACTAATACAGAAATAGCTATTTGTGTATGGAATTGCTCAAAAGCCTCGCTAGCAAAACCTCGAGCATTAACAAGGGAAATAAATGCATTATATGACAGTGTGTTCGCAGTTATATTCTCATACGCCAAATAAACAACCGATGAGAAAAACAGGATTAGAGCATAAAATGTCCTTAGTAAACGGTTTTTTATGTATGATGTTAAAACTATGCCAAGCAAACAAACCAATAAAAGCACAATAAACAAGAAACCTTTCAATGAAAGGCCCAAGTCAACAATCCTGTCATAATATGCGTTGCTGCTGGTTAATGCATATATGAATATTAATATTTCCTTAAAATAATATTTCATCGCACACTCTTATCTCGGTTTATCAATCTAACGCCTCACATCAGCTAACCGTGAAGCGTAGCGCCCTTTTTTGCGACAATGAATCGATAGCGACTCACATAAAAAGGCATGTAGCTTTACAGGTTCGCTGGACGTATATTAGGCTGTGATAAGTGCATGAGTTGATGATGCTTGCACAGCAATTACAGCACCAGACATGAAATCTATAGCTGTTAACCAATCATGATCTGGCGTCTGGTTTGGCTCTACCATAACAACACCTTCAGCCCACTCTTCATCTACCCAGTATCCAAAAGAATTTATACAGCCGTCCTCTGTGAATGGAATCTTAGTATCACGCGGGGAAAAACGAAATTCACTAACTTCTCGAAACTCAATATTTAGAGACGCAGGTGTATTCTTGTTTACCCAGTCACCTTTAGAGCGCCTCCACTTCAATAGAAGAACTTGATTTTCAATCGAATAATTTAAACCAACAAAATCAAAATTATTATGTAGATCAAGCTCATGCTCATCCTGCACAAGATAAATTCCGTCAATTATTTTATAATCTCTTTTCATAAAAATCCTGAATCAACCATTTTTTCTTAACGACACTACCCACGGAATTCTGTAAAGCGGAGCGCAATTTCGCAGAAGCCCCCTTGTCCAACTCTAGCAGAGCAGGGGACACGACATGAATCCCAGTCCTGGGTGCATTTGCGCTCCAGCCACCCCAAGCTCCTACGACAATCGCTCATCGAATGGACCAACAAGACGATCCATTTTTCTTTCTGGGCGCGGGCCCTGCGCGAGAAGGGCAGAACCCATCAGATGGCTATCCGCGCACTGGCTTACAAGTGGATGCACATCCTCTGACGCTGCTGGCAGGATCGTAAACCCTACGATGAAGCCCAGTATTTTATGGCCTTGAAGGCCAAAGGATCATCATGCGTTGAAGAGCTGGCTAAATAACAGATTTTTCTTGATGGACTACCTCAGGGCATGTGTTAGCATTATTTTTGTCTTACCAGTCTCTCAAACAAAACATCCTCGACATTTCGCCGGGAATCAATAATCGATAGTACATAAATTTGCGATTCCAGAGTACGATAAATCATCCGCCAGGGAGGAACAATTAATTCTCGGTATTGAAGGATGCCATGCCCCTTAAGCTCGGGAACAACCCGTCCCCTTTGGGGAAAAGAACAAAGATCAGATGCCTTGGTTTTTATTTTTTTGAGGTTGTCTCTAGCCGCTATCGGATTATCCGCATATATATATTCAATAATGGATTTTAAATCTTCTTCAGCAGCTTTTACCCAAAATACCTTATACGTTGTTGCCATCATTTAAGAACCAATCAGCTTCTCCAAATCAGAAAATACCCGGTCTTGTGTTTTTGATTTCCCTTTAAGGATATCTTCCTCACCCAGGGATATAAGCTTCATTAACCCTATGGCATTACGCATATTTTCATAACTTTCCGGATCTTGAAGCACGGCTCTCGGTTCACCATTTTGGGTAATGATGATGGGCCGATGAGTTTCATTCACCTGCTTTAACATATCAGCAGCTTTGGACTTCAAAAATGATACCGGCTTGATATCAGTAGAAATTTTCATAGAAAAATCACCTCCAGTCTTAATATGGTACCATATTAAGACTGGCTGTCAATATCAGCAGGAGGTGATGTTTTTTATAATGGCAGCGTCACCCATAATCAGAATGTTACATTGATGATTTACATACATCACAAGGTCTATATCCATTTTCTATTGCCTCTTCCTTTGTGCTATAAAAAATGACGTTTTTTTGGCGCCACATGATGGCAGGCAAAATGTTCCCGCTGTCTTCACTGCGGTAAAAAACAAGCCCTCATATCTTGCTGTCCTTATTACCAATAAAATTGTATTTCTCATCATCGGTCAGGGCACTTTCACGCTGCTCCAACTCTAATAAGCGTTTTTTTACTTGAAGTCCTCCTCCATAACCAACCAATTCCCCATCACTTCCGGTTATACGATGGCAAGGAATGATTAATCCTATGGAGTTTGCTCCATTGGCAGCGGCAACTGCTCGAACAGCTTTTTCATTGTTGATGGTTCTCGCTAATTTCAAGTATGTTGATGTAGCACCATAATGGACTTCCATTAGAGCATGCCAAACTTTTCTTTGGAATTCCGTTCCCACCATCAACAGCGGGATATCAAATTTCTTTCTATTTCCGTCAAGGTATTCGCTAACCTGGCTTATTGTATTTTCCAAAATACTGTCATTCCGTTCGACATACTCAGCGTTGAGTCCGTTTTTTATCCTGTTGTCTACTGCCATTCTCATTCTTCTATATCTAAAATCAAGCAGACACAGTTTTTGATCAAATGAGCCCAATATAATTTCGCCGATTCTAAATTTATAATATTGGATACTAATTTTATTCATGCTTCTAGAAATAGACAGTTGAATGATTGCTCTTCCTTAATATCAGCCAAAACACTTTTTATACTTTTATTTATTTTGTTGTATAGAAATGGACCCATGCTTATTCTTTTTACTCCAATCTCCTCAAGGGTCGAAAAACATGGCAAATTTGGCATTGCCATTACATTCATAGGCAGGGATATGCTATCAACAAGGTTTTTGATATCATTTTCATCAACAATACAAGGAACAAATATTCCATCTGCTCCAGCTTCTTCATAAAGCTTTGCTCGTGCAATTGATTCTTTTAAGGGATCATCAAGGCCGATTATATAAGGGTCTGTCCGTATATTTAGAAAAATATTAAGTCCATTATTGGCCAAATGACGTTTTATTGACTTTATTGTTTCGCTAAAACGCCTTGGATCAACCATTTCTCTATTACCATTTTCAACTATAGAATCTTCCAGATTAACTCCAACCACACCCTCTTGGATTAACAAGACAATATTTTCAATTATTTTTTTAGTATCTCTACTGTACCCTGCTTCAATATCAACTGTCAGTGGAGTAGCTACCTTTCCTGCAACAGATTTAACTATGGCATGAAGATCCTCAAAAGATATCTGCTCTCCATCCTCATGCCCTAATGAGCTGGCAATTGCCGCACTTGATGTGCCTAGTGCTTTATAGTTCATTCTTTCAAGCATTAACGCACTTTGGGTATCCCATACATTGCCAATCAACAATGGAGAGTTTTTCTCGTGCAGTAGTTTAAATTTCTCAAAGTGATCCATAGTTAGCTCTCTTCTCTAGTGAAGACGGAACTATAGTCGGCTCATCAACTCCATTCATTCACCTAGATTCATTTCTTAGTTTGCTCAGTGTTTGCGGTGCGATCCCCAGATAAGAGGCTATATGGTAGGATTTGACCCTACTGAAGATAGATGGATATTCTTCCAGCAACCGTTTATATCTATCGGCGGCACTTTCGGACATTAGAGAAATCACTCTTTTATAAGTTGCTGCAAAATAGGTATCATGCAGCCAGATACGCGCCAAATGCTCCCATTTTTTATCGGCTGAAATAAAATTTTCCATTTCATCCAACTGCGCCACATAAAATACAGAATCCTCAAGAACCTCAAAGCTCAGCATAGATCCTTTATTCTCATAATAACTTACGCTGTCATCCATAAAATGATTCAGTCCATGCTTACTTTTACCTCTAAAATAGAGTTGCCAAGTAAATTCCTTACCATTCATATCCATAAAGTAAGATCTGGCCAATCCACTTTTTATAAACCAGATTTCGCTGAACACTTCTCCCGCATGATGAATAATTTCCCCCTTCTTTACAGCCGTCTTCAAAAACTTTGAGCAAATATAACTCCATTCTTCATTATCTATGATAATGAATTGCTCTATTAACTTCCTTAAATATCTCATACGTCTAGGTTTCGTGGGTAACTCGGCAACATAACGCCGAAAATCACCGGCAGTTTTAAGCACTGTTAATTTTGCATTATGCTCATAGTTCTAGCCGATTGGTTTTATACGGCTATAGAAAGCTGGGCAATGGTATTTGATTTGATTTTTGTGGATGAAGTTTGAGAATTATAGCTAACCTGAACAATAGACTTACCTGCTTCCTTTAAAAAAAACTCTACTTCAATGTTATGAGGTTTCTTCCCCCAGTCCTCTCCAACAACAAAAATACCCACATCTAATTCTTTACATGCTGATGCATATTCCAGCTCATGGTAAGGGCGAACAATATCAACACACCGTAAAGCTCTTAACATTTCCATTCTCTGCTCTAGAGGAATGACGGGGGGCCTTAATTTGTAACTTGCAACGACCTCATCGGAAGCAACTCCAACGGCAACCGTATCACCTAATGTTTTACAATGTTGGAGTAACGCCAAATGTCCAACATGAAGTAAATCCCAAGTTCCTACGGTATATACGAGCATTATTAACTTCTCACTCTAGACTAAACCGAGCATGTTACCATGCATCCGCCACACACTTACTATAAACCTACTTGGGCGTTTGAAAGTAAACAATGACCATCGAATCCTCTGAAACTCAAGAGCCGCAACCTAGCTCTATTCTCTCCTACGCTAAAGATCTGCCTAATATTTGCTCCTTAGCCGGACTAGGCTGCACCCTTCTCGCTATCTACTTCAGCATATCCGGGCTTTACGCGGCAGCAATGATTGGCATGATCTGGGCGGTTGCCTTTGATTGGGCAGACGGCCTCATCGCTCGCAGAATGAAAGGACGTACGGGTAGTGACCGCATTTTTGGGGGGCAACTTGATGTATTGATTGATATTGTTAGTTATGGCGTCGCTCCTGCCATCCTGCTAATGAGTTATGGTAATTTTGATCTTATCTATCTACCGGGTGCATTTTTAATGCTTGCTGCCAGCGCACTACGACTGAGTTATTTCAGTACTTTTGGCCTTGCTGATGGGGCAAAATATACGGGGCTCGCACTTGACAACAACAGCATACTGATTGTTTTTATATTCTTGTTTGAAGGCATGTTTAGCCATGGCGTGTTTTCTATCATTCTTTATGCAAGTGGAGTAGGACTTGCAGCCTTAAATATATCTCAGATAAAGACTCCGAAACTTTCTGGGAACCCTGTCAATGTCTTTATTCTCGCTGCTTACACCATTGCAATTACCATCATTTACGGGTGGCAGCTCTCCTAGCCCGGATATTGCACCCAGTCACCAAAAAATAAAGATAAGCGGTTGTTATTTGTAGATATTATTGGAATATTAGCAAAGTACAAAGTGTAACCGGGTCACAGCTTGAGTCCGCTGGAGCCATTCATAGATAGTCCGCTCCAAGTTTCAAGTGAAAACTTGCCCCCTTCATTTCCTCATCGCGCATCCTGTGTCGATCGTTTTAGGGGTCGCCCCATAAGGAACCCATTGCCGATCACTGGAAACGACGGAGGCATGCCTGAACGGGTGCCAGCTCGGCGCTCTCGAGCCATCCCTGGATCCACTCGGTCTCCAAACCATCAAAATCATCCAGCTTGCCTATGAGGAACTCAGTGGTCAGCGGTCTAGCAGAGGAGCTCTCAATCAGTCCACGCAGCAGGCGGTTCATGGCCTGTTGCCCGATCCTCTCCTCTAGGCAAAGAAAGAACAATGCACCGCGCTCATACCAATTGGTATAGCGGTATCGATCACTCGATCGGGTTTCTAGAATACCGACCGGTGGCGGTTTCCGACGAAGTGAGCGCGCATAGGTGTTTACCCAGGCCCGAAGGCCGGCATCTCCTTCACGGCGGCCTGAATCGCGAGCTGCGGAATACTCTGCCAGTGCTTCATTCAACCAATCGTGGGACGTGGTAGTTTCCGCAAGCGACCACCAAAAGTGGGCGATTTCATGTGCTAGTCCGTGAAATGGCGAGTCGGGAGGCTCTACATCCGACTTGCCATCTTCTCGGGAGGGCTTCACCGCAATTTTTTTCATCGCATAAGCCTCGGGCAGGACAATGAAGCCAGATCGCGAATACCCCCACCCTTCACGTGGGGAATAGATGAGTTGCAGAGTCGAGGCCCGCGCCAGACCAAACTGATCTGTGAAGTACTGCAGGCTGGCGACCGCTTCCCCAAGCATCAGGTCGGCGTCTGCAGGCCGCATGTTCCGGAAGAACACCGAAACCTCTACTCCATCGGCTTTTTGTGATTTTCGAAGAATATTGTTGGAAGCAAAGAGCGGAATATCGCGCCCCGGAATGCGTGCCGTCCAGGTTTCACTGCGTTCACCGCTTTTATTGTTAATACCCGTGCGCTCCCCGCGTGACACGACAGTGTAGGCTTCTGGAAGGCTGACCGTTAGCGTAAACGGAAAGCAGCATCCTCCTGCTACGGCTGCGGGCATAGGGTAATAAGCGGCATACGACGCCAGCTCGATAAGATCATCGGAGATGAGGTTGACATCACTGATTACTCCCGAGATATGACCGGAATAGCTGAGTTCAATTTGTGAAGGCGTGCGCACCCCTTCGACAGGATGCACGACGAGCAAACGGGCAGGCTCAGTATAGGGAAGCCTGCGTTCCGGATCGCCCCAGCTAAACTCCGCATCATGCCCGTTTACTCGAACCGCCGAAACCTGGAAAGATTTGTTAAGAAAAAGCTCTACCCGTCCTGGTTCCAATCCCTGAACACGAAGGGTTGCCGTTGCCGAAAGCCATTGCTCGGCTGGCTTGATTCTCACCTGAAGTCCGTAGTGGTCAATCGCGGCTTTATCCGATTTGCGGGGCTCCGATGCCTTGCTTTGCACCGGGCGCGGGACGATTGACCCAACCCCGGTGGTCTTCACTGCAGATTGACAGCCAGTCAGCGAGAGCAAGGTCAGGACCGCCAAATAATAGGGTAGTGCCATGTACCAAGTGCGCCAAGCACCCCCGCAGAAACCGGTTACCCTTGATTTCTCAGGTTCAATCTCGGTCCGTTGTCCTCCCGAGTTACGAAACTCTACGGCATTTTTTATTCGCATTTTCCTACGGCCTAACACTTGAAACAACCTGACGGTTTTACACAGAGCATAGCGTTAGCGACGCGGTATGTAAAACCGGTCAACGTTAATTGGTTTTATAGATAGTCCGTCCTGCCTGTTCATGGTTTTTATCCTAAGCTGCTCATGTGGGACAGGCGCCCGCCGGGGACGACTATGGAGCGCCAGGCATCTGATACTTTCTAACATACTGCCGCCCCGGCAGGTGTTTTCGGTTTCGACAACGAACACTCAGGGATCGCCTCACTAAGCCTTCCTATAATGCCTTCGCAGAAACCGTTTTCCTGACCCTTATTCAACTCTAGCAGATCAGGAGACACAACATGAACCCCTTCTCTGAATATGCCACCATCATTGGCATCGATTGGGCGCAGGAAATCCGCAGGAAATCAGGACACCCACCCATTGACCTTATTACCGAAAGCAGGCAATATAGAGAACATTAATAGAACCACATGGAAAAGGATTTCTCATGCCCAAGCCCCGAAAAGCCCTCATCAGTCTGG
>JAMOLT010000049.1 GCA_027068915.1 Sedimenticola sp.
GAAACACGGCGCTTGTGCGTGATCTCGGACAAGGGGTTATTCTGATCCATGAACTGGGATAACTGACTGGAGCCAAAGAACTCTTTGATGGCTGCAGACACAGGTTTGGCGTTGATCATTTCCTGAGGCATGAGGCCTTCAGCCTCCGCCAAGGTCAGGCGCTCCTTGACCGCACGCTCCACGCGCACCAGACCAACCCGGAACTGGTTCTCCGCCATCTCGCCCACGCAACGCACACGGCGGTTGCCCAGGTGATCGATATCGTCGGTAGTACCCTTGCCGTCGCGAATATCCACCAGGGTCTTGAGCACATCGATGATGTCGGACTTGTCGCCATTTTTTGCGACCAGCTCTTTGGAGATGGCATCATCACGCCGGCTGAAATACTTGCCATCATAGAGGATACCCAGGCCTTCGGTTTCTTCCCGTCCCAGACGACGGTTGAACTTCATGCGGCCTACCGCAGACAGATCATAGCGCTCTTCTGTGAAGAACAGATTATGGAACAAATTCTGAGCTGCTTCCTTGGTGGGCGGCTCGCCGGGACGCATCATGCGATAGATTTCCACCTGCGCTTCCAGGCGCGTGGAGGTGGGATCCAGACGCAGGGTCTCGGAAATATAGGGGCCATGATCAAGATCATTGGTGAACAGGGTCTTAAGCTCCTTGATGCCCTTCTCCTTGGCGGCAGTCACCATTTCTTCGGTGATCTCGTCATTGGCACCCGCCAGCAGCTCGCCGGTCTCGGGATCAATGACGTCATGAGCCAGGGTTTTGCCCACCAGGTACTCGGCCGGCACTTCCAGCTGGTTAACGCCTTCTTTCTCCATGGCACGGATGTGGCGGGCGGTAATCCGCTTGCCCGCTTCGACAATCACCTTTCTTCCGGCTTTGATATCAAAACCAGCCGTCTCCCCGCGCAGGCGGACGGGAACCAGGTTCAGCATGATCTTGTCGCCTTTGAAGCTGAAAGTGTCGGTCTCGAAGAAATAGTCGAGAATGTCCTGGGTGTTGTACCCCAGGGCGCGCAACAGTACGGTCGCCGGAATCTTGCGGCGACGGTCGATGCGCACGAATACCGCGTCCTTGGGATCAAACTCGAAATCCAGCCAGGAACCGCGATAGGGAATCACCCGGGCAGAGAACAGCAATTTGCCCGAGGAATGCGTCTTGCCCTTGTCGTGATCAAAGAACACGCCGGGAGAACGATGCAGCTGGGATACGATGACCCGCTCTGTACCGTTGATGACGAAGGTGCCGGTATCGGTCATGAGCGGCAGTTCGCCCATGTAGATTTCCTGCTCCTTCACGTCCTTAATACGCTTTACATTGGCAGGCGCGTCACGATCATAGATGACCAGGCGCACCAGTACGCGCAGAGGCGCAGCATAGGTCACACCACGCAACTGACACTCACGCACGTCAAACATGGGCTCGCCCAGGCGATAGCTCACATACTCGAGTGCTGCGCTGCCGTTATGACTGACAATAGGGAAAACCGAGCTGAATGCCGCATGCAATCCGTGCGCGTCCCGCTCGTCCGGCTTCTTGTCCGCCTGCAGAAACTTGCGATAGGAATCGATCTGCGTCGCCAGGAGAAAAGGTATTTCGAGAACGCTGCCGCGTTTCGCAAAATCCTTACGGATGCGCTTTTTTTCAGTAAACGAATAGGCCATGCTTGCCTTCCCTCAGTTTAGTCCAGTCATTACCACCGGCTTCACACCGGCCGCCCTTGCGGGCAAAATCTTACACAAACAGGAAAAGGCCGACGGCATTTGAGCCGCCAGCCATTTCCGGCTTTGCGTAAACGCCAGCCAAGATCGGTCTTACTTGATCTCGACGGATGCGCCAGCTTCTTCCAGCGTTTTCTTTGCTTCTTCAGCTTCGTCCTTGCTTACGCCTTCCTTCAATACAGAAGGAGTGCCTTCTACTGCGTCTTTGGCTTCTTTCAGGCCCAGACCAGTCAGCGCGCGAACGGCTTTGATTACGCCAACCTTCTTTTCGCCAAAACCAGTCAATACTACGTCAAACTCGGTCTGCTCGACGGCAGCATCGCCACCAGCATCACCCGCAGCAGGAGCAGCAGCTACGGCTGCGGCTGCGGTTACACCAAATTTTTCTTCCATTGCCTCGATCAGCTCAACCACGTCCATTACGGACATGCTGGCAATTGCTTCGAGGATATCGTCTTTAGAAACTGCCATTTTCAGGGCTCCTACATATCTTCAAGTTAAAAGTGGGATTAAAGGGCCGGATTCAACCAGCCTCTTTAGCGTCGCGAATTGCTGCTACCGTACGAACCAGCTTGCTCGGAACTTCATTGAGCGTGGTCGCCAGCTTCTGGACGGGCGCCAACATGGTGCCCATCAACATACTGACTGCCTGGTCATAAGTAGGCATCTTCGCCAGAACACTGATTTCTGATGGCTCCAACAGTTTCCCGTTAATGGAAACCATCTTTACAACCAGTTCGTCATGCTCTTTGGCGAAATCATTGATCACACGTGCGGCAGCGCCCGGATCCTCCTGAGAGAAAGCCAGCAACAGGGGGCCGACAAAGCCATCCTGCATACAGGCAAAATCCGTATCTTCCACAGCTCGCTTGGCCAGCGTGTTCTTGACTACGCGAAGATAAACACCAGAACCCCGCGCATTTTTGCGCAGTTCGGTAAGATCTTCCACGGTCAGTCCACGATACTCAGCGGCGATAGCGGAAAAAGCACTACTCGCTACGTCAGCAACTTCGGCGACGATGGCTTTCTTTTGTTCAAGATTAAGTGCCAAAGTCGTCACCTCCCGACAACGATGAGGAACGGTTTCCCGTTCTCGATTACACCAGGAATGAAAACAATTCATTCCACCTATTCCGGTGCCCGTCATCAGGAATCGCCCTGATTTCGGAGCCCCGTCTGCGCAGGCAGATTAAGCTCCTCGTCGCTTCCGGCATCCTGCCTCTCGCGACGTTCCACATTCCTGTGTAACGGAGCACCTGCGGTCTTTGACGGCAGGTGATCTTGCGATCACTGCCCCAAAGCCTGTTGCGCGACGGAATTTCTCCCGTCACAACATTTATTGATCAGAGGCTCAGTGAGCCCTGATCCAGTACTATCCCCGGCCCCATGGTCGAGGATACGGTGATTTTTTTTATGTACACGCCCTTGGCTGCACTGGGCTTGGCCTTTTTCAGGTCTGCCAGTAACGCCTCCAGGTTTTCCTTCAGCGCAGCGGAATCAAAATTCACTTTGCCGATGGATGCATGGATAATGCCGTTCTTGTCTGTGCGGTAGCGCACCTGGCCACCCTTGGCGTTTTTTACTGCCTGGGCCACATCCTGGGTCACGGTGCCAACCTTGGGGTTGGGCATCAGGCCGCGGGGGCCAAGAATCTGACCCAGCTGGCCGACTACGCGCATGGCATCCGGGCTGGCGACAACCACGTCAAAATCCATGTTGCCCGCCTTCACTTGTTCCGCCAGATCATCCATACCCACAATATCCGCGCCAGCTTCCTTGGCTGCATCAGCATTTGGTCCTTGGGTAAACACCGCCACACGGACGGTTTTGCCAGTGCCGTTTGGCAACACGGTGGCGCCACGCACAACCTGATCAGATTTGCGTGGATCCACGCCCAGATTAACCGCAACATCCACGGTCTCGGGAAACTTGACGCTGGATACTTCCCTGAGCAGGACAAAAGCCTGTTCAGCATCGTACTGCCTGGATCTGTCCAGTTTTTCAGCAATCGCCTTCAAACGTTTACTCAGCTTGGCCATTTACACACCCTCCGTATCAAGACCCATACTGCGGGCAGTACCGGCAATGGTGCGCACTGCAGCATCCATGTCTGCTGCTGTCAGATCCGGCTCTTTTGTCTTGGCAATTTCTTCCAGCTGCTCACGAGTGACCTTACCAACCTTTTCCGTGTTGGGCCGACCACTGCCGGATTTAATGCCCGCGGCTTTTTTCAGCAGAATGGAGGCCGGTGGCGTCTTCATCACGAAAGTGAAAGAGCGGTCGGAATAAACGGTGATCACTACCGGAACAGGAAGACCTTTTTCCTGGCTCTGGGTCTGGGCATTGAACGCCTTGCAGAACTCCATGATGTTTACACCGTGCTGGCCCAAAGCAGGACCGACAGGGGGACTGGGATTGGCTTCCTGTGCAGGAACCTGAAGCTTGATATAGGCTTCGATTTTCTTGGCCATGATTTACCTCTTCTCCTGGGTGCAAACGCCCAGGACTCTCACCCAGGCTCCCCTTAAGTTTAAATGCGGAAAAAGGGCTTTCTCCACCCTTTCTCGGCTTGGTTTCGCAAAAAGCGCGGCCTTGCTGCCCCCGCGCCGCACTTCCTGTGCGAAAAAACACAAACGCGCCACTGGCACGCTGGAACCGGCATGAAGCCAGCCGGACGAACTAAGCTTTTTCTACCTGGCCGAACTCCAGTTCGACAGGCGTGGAACGCCCAAAGATGGAAACAGAAACCTTGAGCCGGCTCTTTTCATAATCCACCTCTTCCACCACTCCATTGAAATCGTTGAATGGCCCATCAGTGACGCGCACGACTTCACCAGGCTCGAACAACACCTTGGGACGCGGCTTTTCCGCCCCTTCCTGAACCCGCTGCAATATCGCATCGGCTTCTTTCTGGGTGATCGGTGCGGGTTTGTCTTCGGTTCCACCGATAAAGCCCAGCACCTGGGATGTATCTTTTACCAGATGCCAGGTTTCGTCGGTCAATTCCATGTTCACCAGCACATAGCCGGGAAAGAACTTGCGCTCGCTCCGGCGCTGCTGCCCGCCACGCATTTCCACGACTTCTTCCGTGGGCACCAGAATTTCACCAAAATAATCCTGCATTCCCATGCGCTCGATACGCTCTTCCAGCGAGGCCTTTACCTTGCCTTCATACCCGGAAAAGGCATGCACCACATACCAGCGTTTCGCCACGTCAGCCTCCCTGCCCTGTAAACATGCGCACCAGCACGAACAGAATTGAATCCACGCCCCAAAGGAAGAGTGCAGTCAATAACACTGCTACAAAGATCACCAGCGTGGTTTGCAGCGTTTCCTGACGCGAAGGCCAGACCACTTTGCGCACTTCTGTCTGGGCTGATGAGAAAAAGGCTTTCATGCGCCTCCCCTGATCAGTCCGCAGCACAACGGTAACCGCCATTGCGATAACCGCCAGCAACCCGAGCAGACGCACCCACAGGGGCTGCGCCTCAAACAGGTAAAAGCCAACGATGCCTGCTACCAGCATAGCTACAGATAACAGCAGCTTCACCGTATCCATAGCGGAACCTTGAGTTTCAGTTTTTGTGTTCATCCTGCCTACTTCAGTACTCCAGCCCTGTGGCATCATCGCCACCAGAACCAAAGCCCTGTGAAATGGCAGGCCAGGAGGGACTTGAACCCCCAACCTGCGGTTTTGGAGACCGCTGCTCTACCAATTGAGCTACTGGCCTAAAAAAATCCAACCTTCTTCTGACTTGAAAAGGCAGCGGGTGTGCCCGGCGATGCGGCCACACCCTGCTACCTGGATACCGTCAGATTCTAGCTTTACTCAATAATCTTGGAAACAACACCGGCGCCAACCGTACGGCCACCTTCACGAATGGCGAAGCGCAAACCTTCTTCCATCGCAATCGGTGCAATCAGCTTCACCGTCATCTTTACATTGTCACC
>JAMOLT010000050.1 GCA_027068915.1 Sedimenticola sp.
CGGACATGCTCCGGCTTACCCGGCATTTACTCGCTCCTGGTGGTTGCTGGCTGGCCATGAAAGGCAGTGTGCCCGATGAAGAACTGAAAATCCTGGAGCAGGAATTTCACTATGAAATCCATCCCCTCGCGGTTCCTGCCGAGGCCGGGCAGCGGCATGGGATCGTGCTTCGCCTGGTATTGTGAGAATTTTCCTACAGACACTCGGGGCGTTTGTCCATATCCACCATGCCTGATTGCGCCTATAGTGAAATTATCGAAGAGCAAAATCAGGCAGTAGGGATGTTCGGCATGGCGCAGCAGAACAGAAAAGTTTTGGAGACAGAGTCATTGGCGGTCAATCAGCCTTGCCTGCGGGAGCGACGCATGTTCCGGCTGCTGCTGCAAAGCAATCCCAATTATTTTGGCAATGCCCTGTCCAGCCCATTGTCTGCAAGAAAGCCCGTCCGTTGCAATACCTGGTATGAAGAAATTTGCTGCCTGGGGTATAACCCCCGGGAAAAGCTGTTGGGGGCGGTGGTTTGTCTTCACCAGTCCGGTGGTTATGCAATGGGTACGCGAATCAACAGTGAGCCAGAATTTGTGCGGTTTTATCTCTCATTTGATGGGGGAAAGTGTTGGGAAGATCAGGGTTGTGCCAGTGTGGAGGTTCACAATGCGGCCGCTGTGATGGATCGGCAGTATGCCGTTTTTCTGCAGCTGGCAAAGGGTGAAGACAGTTTTCCCGCACCCCAGGCCAGACTCAGAGCCATACTTTCCTGGAATGATATGCCTCCTGCCGGGGCTCCGGACTGGAAGCCGGTGTTTGGCAATGTTATTGAAACGCAGGTTTGCCTTTCTTCCCAGCCTGATCCGGATCAGGAATCGGCTGTCGTTGCGATAGCAGGTGACGGGGGCGAGCAGTTGCGCGGTATCGGGTTGACGATGCAGGATAATGCATTGCTGGCGGTGGTGCATGTCGAGAGGAAAAAATGCCTTTCCTGCTACCATCACGTTACCTTTTGGCTGGATGGTGATGACAGTGGCGCATTTGAAACGTATCTGGGCGCAGTTGACATGCCTGTATCTGCCTTGGGGGAGATCCCTGTCGGTGGGGTAGATTATGTGCTGCGCCTGCCAGTTGATTTTGAAGCCTACCGCCAGGATTGCGCCGAAAACAGCCGGGTGTTGCGGGTACGGGGAATTTTGTCTGGAAGCGAATCCGGCTCCCGCAGCGACTTCTGGTGTGTTCCTGCAGAGCGGGGATATGTGGATGTCTGCCTTACTGTTGCACCACGGGCGCATGCAGCGCCAGGGGCGATCGCCGTCATTGGTGGTGCTCCGGCAAAGACAGCAGAACCCGGTGAGATTTCCTTGCCGGGGATGGAGGCTGCTCCTGATGGGTTCCTGGTTCAGGGCGTACCGTTACCAAGACACAGCTATGTAGTAGAGGTCAGTGCGGACGGTCGGAACTGGAAGCCGCTCCTGGAGGAGGTGGTGGTTACAGATGCATATGGCGGCGTCCGTTGCCACCGGCCTGATCCGCGAACTGGTCGCTTTGAATACCTGCCTTTCGATGAGAATGTTGCCGGTGTACTGGCCTGTTGGGATGGTGCGGGTGTAGGAAAATGGCGGTTGCGGCTGCGAAATTATTTTGGCGGTGCGCTGTTGCCGGATAGTGATACCGTGATCGTGCATTTGCCTGATGAGGTGTTGTCTGATGATGAGCCTGGTTCTCCGCGCAAAGCGGGGGGAGGCAAGGCTTCGACCAAGCCAGCGGGCATGTTCGCCGCAGACGGGATGTATGAGCAGCATCGTTTGCTTATTGCCTGATCCGGGTAATTCCTTTTCCTCGTGAGCACCTTTCTACCACCTTGTCTCCCAGGCTGGTAAACTGGCGCCTTTCCATTCAGGATCACGAGCGTCATATGGTGCGGATCATCAGCATAGCCAACCAAAAGGGCGGTGTAGGCAAAACCACCACGGCGGTAAACCTTGCTTCAGCGCTGGCGGGAGTGCGCAAGCGCGTGTTGCTGGTGGATCTGGATCCCCAGGGAAATGCCACCATGGGCTGCGGGGTGGACAAGCATGAGCTGGAAGTGTCCGCCTGCGATGTGTTGCTGGAGAACACGCCTGTGCGCGGCGTATTGCAGCGCAGCACGGGAGATGAATTCGATGTGCTGCCGTCCAATACCGACCTGACCGCTGCCGAAGTGGGGCTGATGAACCATCCCATGAAAGAGCGCCGCCTGATCCTGTCGCTCAAGCCGGTGCAGGACAGCTATGACTACATCCTCATCGACTGTCCGCCTTCATTGAGTATGCTGACCATCAATGCATTCGTTGCCAGTGGCGGCGTGCTGGTTCCCCTGCAGACAGAATACTATGCCCTGGAAGGGCTTTCCGGGTTGCTCAATACCATTGAGCAGATTCGTGAATACTATAATCCGGAATTGAAGCTGGAAGGCATCCTGCGCACCATGCACGATATACGCAACCGGCTGTCGGCAGAGGTCTCCCGGCAGCTCATCGAGCACTTTGGTGATGAAGTATTCCGCACTATTATCCCGCGTAACGTGCGCGTTGCCGAAGCGCCCAGCCATGGGCAGTCGGTTCTCCTGTATGATAGGTACTCCCGGGGCGCGGTAAGTTACATGGCCCTGGCGAGTGAAATGGTGCGTCGGCACGAGTCACAATCAACTAGCGACTGAATATTATGGCGAAACGAGGATTAGGCAGGGGATTGGATGCTCTTTTGGGCAGTACGCAGTCAGCCTCCCCCCGCAGCAACCACGAGGCGCAAGGGGCAGTCGCCGCTGGTGAACCGGCATCGCTGGCGCTAGATCTGATACAGCGCGGGCGCTTTCAGCCCCGGCGGCATTTTGATGAAGACAAATTGCGGGAACTGGCCGATTCCATTGCCGCCCAGGGCGTGGTGCAGCCCGTGGTGGTGCGTCCTGTCGGAGGTGGCAAGCATGAACTGATCGCTGGTGAGCGCCGCTGGCGTGCGGCGCAGCTGGCAGGCTTGTCGGAAATCCCCGTGGTGGTGCGGGATGTCAATGATCAGGCCGCCATGGCCATGGGGTTGATCGAAAATATCCAGCGCGATGACCTGAACCCCCTGGAAGAAGCCCGGGCCTTGCATCGCCTGCTGGAGGAGTTTGAACTCACACACCAGCAGATTGCACAGGCTGTGGGCAAGTCACGCACCACAGTTACCAACCTGATGCGCCTGCTGGAGCTCAATCAGGACGTAAAGCAGCAGGTTGAAGAGGGAAGTCTTGAGATGGGCCATGCCCGGGCATTGCTGGCGCTGGAAGATGAGCTGCAAAGCCAGGCTGCCCGGGTGGTAGTGAAGAAAGGCCTGTCGGTAAGGGAAACCGAGGCGCTGGTGCGCCGCTTTAAGGAGCATGGCGGCGAGCCTGTCCGTAGTTCTACCGCACCGGCGGTGGAGGAAGACCCGGATGTGCGCCGTCTGGTGCAGGATCTCACCGACAAATTGGGCGCGCCGGTACAGCTGAAGCAGGCATCCGGCGGCAAGGGGAAGCTGGTGATCAGCTACAATAATCTCGATGAACTCGAAGGGATCATGGCGCATATCAAGTGATTTTCACCAGTGATTTTGTAATATGAATTCCTTTCTGCCGTTGCGGCAAAATTTAATGACTATATCGGTTGACCTTATGCGCAAAAATAATTATGATGCGCGAGGTTTGCAAGGAGACGTGGAAAATTGATAGGCAAGCCACTTGATTGGCGGCGTCTCAAACAGCTGTTAGTCATTCAGTCGGGGCTGGTTTTTTTGGCCACTGTGGCTGGCATGGTATTTGGGAAGGTGGCGGCATTGTCGGCATTTCTCGGGGGTGGCATTGCGCTGGGGGCAAGCGCTTTATTCGCTTTTCTGGTATTTGCACCCTACAGAGCGCAGCAACCGGGCGTCCTGGTAACAAGATTTTATATTGCAGAGGTTGGCAAATTGCTACTGGTGGCCTGTGCCTTTGCAGTGATTTTTATTTGGGTAAGGCCGCTGAATGCAGTGGCTCTTTTTGTGAGTTTTTTTCTGGTTCAGGTGGTGTCTCCGCTTTTGGCGCACTGGCTGACAGGTGAGGCACAGAGATAAGTAGAAACGATGGCTTCCGGCGACACGATTACTTCCAGTGAATATATTCAGCACCATCTCACCAACCTGACTTTCGGGCGCCTTCCCGATGGGAGCTGGGGGATCGCGCATTCGGCGGCAGAGGCCAAGGAGATGGGTTTCTGGGCGCTGCATCTGGACAGTCTGCTCTGGTCCGCGGGGCTGGCGGTGTTGTTTTCCTACTTCTTTTATAAGGCGGCGAAAAATGCAACCGCCGGCGTTCCCGGAAATCTGCAGAACTTTGTGGAAATGATGGTGGATTTCGTTGACGACAGCGTCAAGGGATCCTTCTCCGGCCGCAACCCCTTGATCGCTCCCCTGGCGTTGACAGTCTTCTGCTGGGTGTTCCTCATGAACCTCATGGATCTGGTGCCCGTGGATCTCATCCCCCGCATTGCGGCGGAAATCGGCATTGGTCACATGAAGATCGTGCCCACGACTGATCCCAATATTACCTTTGGTCTGGCGCTGGGCGTATTTGCGCTGATCATCTATTACAGTATCAAGATCAAGGGTGTCGGAGGGTTTATCCACGAGCTTACCGGCATGCCTTTCCAGACCAGCAATGCGGCTCTCAAGCCCATCTTTTTCGTCATCAATCTGTTTCTAGAAGGTGTCAATCTCATCGCCAAGCCGATTTCCCTTTCACTGCGGCTTTTCGGCAATTTGTATGCGGGCGAGATGATTTTTATACTGATCGCGTTGATGTACGGATCCGGCATCGCTATGGGGCTGTTTGGTGGGGCGCTGCAGTTCGTGTGGGCGGTGTTCCATGTTCTGGTCATTACCCTGCAGGCGTTCATCTTCATGACCCTGACCATTGTTTATCTGGACATGGCTCATAATGAACACTGATTTTTATTTCACTTTAACTTAACTTTTGCTTTAAAAACTGGAGACAATCATGGAACAAGCACTGCTGGTTATCGCCGCCGCTATCATGATGGGGCTGGGTGCCGTTGGCGCCGCTATCGGTATCGGTGTTCTCGGGGGACGCTTCCTGGAAGGCGCCGCTCGCCAACCGGAGTTGATTCCCATGTTGCGTACGCAATTCTTCATCGTCATGGGTCTGACAGACGCCGTACCCATGATCGCTGTGGGTCTTGGTATGTACGTGCTGTTCGCCCTTGCAGGTTAAGACCTCGGGTGATCTTTACAACCTCTCGTCTTAATGGGGTAGCGGGATGAATATCAATCTGACTCTCTTCGCCCAATTGATATCTTTCGCGGTGTTCGTTTGGTTCACCATGAAATATATCTGGCCGCCGATGATCAAGGCACTGGATGAGCGCAAGGCGCACATCGCTGATGGTCTGGCCGCCGCCGAGCGTGGTGTGCATGAAAAAGAGCTGGCGCAACAGGCCGCTCTGGAAAAACTTCATGAAGCGAAGCAGCAATCTGCGGAAATTGTTTCCAGAGCAGAAAAGCGTGCTGCAGAAATCGTCGATGAAGCCAAAGGTCAGGCGCGGGTCGAAGGTGAGCGTTTGCTCATAGCGGCGCGAGCAGAAATCGATCAGGAAGCCAACAAGGCTCGCGAGGTTTTGCGTACCAAGGTAGCGGAGCTGGCGGTTATGGGTGCAGAGAAAATTCTGCGTAAGGAAATCAATGCCGAAGCTCACAAGGATATTGTGGACTCCCTGGCCAAGCAGATCTAGGCGATATCATGTCTGATTTGATTACCATTGCCAGGCCATATGCCGAAGCCGTGTTCGCCCGGGCGACAGAGACCGATGCGCTGGACAGCTGGGCGGAGACGCTGGACTTTCTGTCCGCAGTAGTCTCGGATCCAACTGTGGCCGACATCATCGTCAACCCGGCGGTGGAGCACGGGCGCAGGTTGCAGTTATTGCTGGATATTGGCGCGGAGCAGCTGTCGGAAGAAGGGCAGAATCTGCTGCGAGTGCTGGTAGAAAATGATCGACTGCCGACCCTGCCAGATATTGCAACGCTGTTTCACCAGATGAAAAGCGAACATGACGGTGCCATTGATGTGGAAGTCATTTCTGCCTACGCACTCAAGCCTGATGCTGAAAAAGAGCTTGTCACCGCTTTGAAGAAAAAGCTGGGACGGGAAGTCAACATCAGCAGCAGCAAGGATCCGGCGCTGATTGGCGGTGTAAAGATTCGCGCAGGCGATATGGTTATTGATGGTTCAGTGGCTGGGCAGTTGTCCCAGCTGGCCAACGAATTAGGAATTTAAGCGGGTAAGCGACATGCAACTCAATCCCTCTGAGATAAGCGAGCTGATCAAGAGCAGAATCGAGAAATTCGATCTGAAATCAGAAGCTCATAATGAAGGTACGGTGACCGCCGTTACAGACGGTATCGTTCAGATCCACGGGCTGGCAGACGCCATGTCCTACGAAATGCTGGAATTTCCCGGGAATACCTTCGGTCTGGCCCTCAACCTCGAGCGCGACACCGTCGGTGCCGTAGTGCTGGGTGATTACAAGCATATTACTGAAGGTGACTCGGTAAAATGTACCGGCAAGGTGCTGGAAGTGCCCATCGGCCCGGAACTTCTCGGGCGCGTGGTCGATACCCTGGGTAATCCTCTGGATGGGAAAGGCCCCATCGAGACCGAGAAAACTGCTCCCATGGAGCAGATTGCTCCAGGTGTAATCGAGCGGCAATCTGTTGATCAACCTGTGCAGACCGGGATCAAGTCCATTGATGCCATGGTGCCCATCGGGCGCGGTCAGCGGGAGCTGATCATCGGTGATCGCCAGACCGGTAAATCGGCCATCGCCATCGATGCCATCATCAACCAGAAAGGCACTGGCGTAAAATGTGTCTATGTGGCTGTGGGGCAGAAAAACTCTACCATTGCACAACTGGTGCGCAAGCTGGAAGAGCATGGTGCCATGGATCACACCATTATCGTTGCTGCACCGGCTGCGGATTCTGCTGCGATGCAGTTTCTGGCGCCCTATGCCGGATGCACCATGGGGGAGTATTTCCGTGATCGTGGTGAAGATGCCTTGATCGTCTTTGATGATCTGACCAAGCAGGCATGGGCCTACCGCCAGGTATCCCTGCTGCTGCGTCGTCCCCCCGGCCGTGAAGCTTATCCCGGTGACGTATTCTACCTGCATTCCCGTCTGCTGGAGCGTGCTGCGCGCATCAACGAGGCAGAAGTGGAGCGGTTGACCAACGGTGAAGTGAAAGGTAAAACGGGCTCTTTGACCGCCTTGCCGATCATCGAAACCCAGGCGGGTGACGTGTCTGCCTTCGTACCGACCAACGTAATCTCGATTACAGATGGCCAGATCTTCCTTGAGTCGGATCTGTTCAACGCCGGTGTGCGTCCCGCGATCAACGCCGGCCTATCGGTATCCCGTGTTGGCGGTGCCGCCCAGACCAAGATCATCAAGAAATTGGGTGGTGGTGTACGTCTGGCGCTGGCGCAGTATCGTGAACTGGCGGCGTTTTCCCAGTTTGCTTCTGATCTGGATGAAGCAACACGCAAGCAGCTGGAGCGTGGTCAGCGCGTAACCGAACTGATGAAGCAGGGGCAGTATTCGCCTTTGTCCGTGGCAGAAATGGCGATCTCGCTGTTTGCCGCCAACGAAGGCTATCTGGATGATGTGGAAGCAGACAAGGTCGTTGATTTTGAAGCAGCCCTGCTTTCCTACATGGCCGGTAGCCAAAGCAAGTTGATGGACAAGGTCAATGAGAGTGGTGACTGGAATGATGAAATTGAAAAAGCATTCCATGAAGCGCTGAAAGATTTCAAGGCGAACAACAGCTGGTAATTCCGTGACTACGGTATTCACTGACACAAGGTTGAATCATGGCAGGCGCTAAAGAAATACGCACACAGATCGGCTCCATCAAGAACACGCAAAAAATCACGCGTGCGATGGAGATGGTTGCGGCAGCGAAGATGCGCAAGGCGCAGGATCGCATGCGGGCATCGCGCCCCTATGCGGAAAAAATGCGTACGGTAATCGGGCATCTGGCTCTGGCTCACCCCCAGGTGAAGCACCCCTTTATGGAAAAGCGGGAGTTGAAAGCGGTGGGTTATATCATCGTTTCTTCCGACCGGGGCTTGTGTGGCGGCTTGAACAACAACCTGTTTCGTCGGCTGGTGAAGGATGTGGAAAAACTGCATGCAGCGGATGTCGCAGTGCGTTACTGCCTGGTTGGTAGCAAGGCCGTTGCCTTTTTCAGCCGGGTAGGTGGTGATGTTCTGGCGCAGGCAATCCAACTGGGCGAGTCAGCGCATATGGATGACCTGGTTGGTACGGTAAAAGTAATGCTGGATGCCTACGCCAATGGTGAAGTGGACGAAGTGCGCATCGCCTATAACCGTTTCGTCAACACCATGACCCAACAGCCTATCGTGGAGCAACTGGTGCCTTTGCAGGAAGCTGATGAAGAAGAAGCGGACAAGCTCAAGCATCACTGGGACTATATCTACGAGCCGGAAGCGAAAGAAGTGCTGTCTGATCTGTTGGCCCGTTATGTCGAATCCTTGGCATACCAGGCTGTGGTAGAAAACGGCGCCAGCGAGCAATCTGCACGTATGGTGGCGATGAAATCTGCTTCCGACAATGCGGGCGGCCTGATCGATGAGCTGGAGCTGGTGTACAACAAAGCGCGGCAGGCGGCGATTACGCAGGAAATTTCCGAGATCGTCAGTGGCGCGGCAGCGGTATAACGATTTTTGACTTTTTGTTATTCGTCGCCAATGAGGCGACACGAACATTAAATTTTAAGAGGATCCGCACATGAGTACGGGTAATGTGGTGGAAATCATTGGTGCTGTGGTAGACGTGAAGTTTCCACGTGACTCCATGCCAAAGATCTATGATGCACTGAAAATCGAATCGGATGACCTGGTTCTGGAAGTGCAACAGCAACTGGGTGACGGCGTGGTTCGTACTATTGCCATGGGATCAACTAACGGTTTGAAGCGGGGGCTGGACGTGGCCAACACCGGAGCGCCTATCAGCGTACCAGTGGGCCAGGGTACTCTGGGACGAATCATGGATGTACTGGGTAAGCCGGTTGATGATGCCGGGCCAGTGAAAGCCGATGTGGTGATGCCCATCCATCGTGAGGCGCCGAAACTCGAAGACCAGGCCACTACTACAGATGTTCTGGAAACCGGAATCAAGGTTATCGATCTTATCATGCCCATCGTCAAGGGCGGCAAGGTCGGTCTGTTCGGGGGTGCCGGTGTTGGTAAGACCGTAACCCTTATGGAGCTGATCCGGAATATCGCCGTGGAACACTCCGGGTTCTCCGTATTCGCCGGTGTGGGCGAGCGTACCCGTGAGGGCAACGACTTCTACCACGAGATGAGCGAAGGCGGCGTACTGGACAAGGTATCCCTGGTATATGGCCAGATGAACGAGCCTCCCGGTAACCGTCTGCGTGTGGCGCTGACCGGCTTGACCATGGCGGAATACTTCCGCGATGAAGGCCGTGACGTACTGATGTTCATCGACAACATCTACCGTTACACCCTGGCGGGAACCGAGGTTTCTGCACTGCTGGGCCGTATGCCTTCTGCGGTAGGTTATCAGCCCACCCTGGCGGAAGAAATGGGCGTGTTGCAAGAGCGCATCACCTCCACCAAAACAGGTTCCATCACCTCCTTCCAGGCGGTTTATGTGCCTGCGGATGATTTGACTGATCCCTCTCCCGCAACCACTTTCGCCCACCTGGACGCGACGTTGGTGCTGTCCCGGCAGATTGCCGAACTGGGTATTTATCCTGCGGTGGATCCGCTGGATTCCACCTCCCGGATTCTTGATCCCCTCGTTGTGGGTGTCGAGCATTATGAGACAGCGCGTGCGGTACAGGGCGTATTGCAGCGTTACAAGGAACTGAAAGACATCATCGCTATCCTGGGTATGGACGAACTGTCCGAAGATGACAAGCTCATCGTACAGCGTGCGCGCAAGATTCAGCGCTTCTTGTCCCAGCCTTTCTTCGTTGCAGAAGTGTTCACCGGCGCACCGGGCAAGTATGTATCCCTGAAAGACACCATCAAGTCGTTCAAGGCCATCGTTGCCGGTGAGTATGATCACCTGCCTGAGCAGGCTTTCTACATGTGTGGCGGTATCGAAGATGTCATCGAGAGAGGCGCTCAGCAAAGCTGAGCCCAAGCTGGAGAATAAATCATGGCCATGACTGTGCATGTGGATATCGTCAGTGCTGAAGGCAGCCTGTTTTCCGGGCAGGGCGAGATGATCTACGCGCCTGCTGTTATGGGCGAAATCGGTATTGCTCCCCGCCATGCACCCTTGGTCACCCGTTTGAAGCCGGGTGACGTGCGTGTTGATCCCGGCCAAGGCAAGCCCATGGAGCATTTTTATGTTTCTGGCGGCATTATCGAGGTGCAACCCTTCCGCGTGACCATTATGGCTGACACCGGCCTTCGGGCTGCAGACCTTGATGAACTGGCGGCAAAAGAAGCCAAGCAGCGTGCCGAGGAAGCCCTGGTAAATAAATCTGGTAAAATGGAGCTGGCCAAGGCGCAGGCGGAACTGGTCGAGGCCATGGCGCAGCTCAGAACGATTGAAAAACTGCGCAAAGTGAAAAAATAACAGTAGCTTAACGAATCTGGTTCCAAATTCTGGCCTTGGCGGTGAACACCGTCAGGGCTGTTCCTTTTTTATAGATTGTGTATTTATGGCCAAAGAAACTGTACAACCCGGAAAGTATGTCTCCATCAGCTACACCATCCGTGACCAGGAGGACAATGTAGTCGAGCAACACGATCTGCCTATCGGCTTCGTGTATGGATCGGATACGGAGCTGATCGGTGGCATGGACAAGGCCATTGTTGGCAAAGCGCCAGGTGAAGAAGTGGAAGTCAGCCTTGCTCCCCAGGATGCTTTTGGTGAGCGTGATCCGGAACTGACTTTTACCGATGAGCTGGACAATGTCCCTCCGCAATTTCGCCATGTGGGCGCAGAAGTGCAGATGCAAAATGAGGCTGGAGAGGCCAAGACCTTCTTCATCTCAAAGATCGAAGATGGCCAGGTGACCATTGATGGAAATCATCCCCTGGCGGGAAAAACACTGACGGTGCAAGTAAAAGTCCTCGAAGTGCGTGACGCACAGCCCGGAGAGGAACGCACCAGTGGCATTCATTCCGTTCAGGCGCCAGGATCGACAAGTATCAATTAAACAGGGGTTTTCATGAAACTGGGCATCGTCATTCTCGCAGCAGGGCAGGGCACAAGAATGAAGTCCAGCCTGCCCAAAGTGCTGCATCTTTTGGCGGGGCGTCCCCTGCTTGCTCATGTACTCGAAACCGCGTTGTCTTTGCAGCCGGAGAAAACCGTGGTGGTGTATGGCCATGGCGGGGAGCAGGTTCGGGATGCCATCGATGAACCTGATGTGCTTTGGGTAGAGCAAAGTGAGCGATTGGGCACGGGCCATGCAGTACAGCAGGCCATGCCGTTGTTGCAGGACATGGACAAGGTGCTGGTGCTGTATGGCGATGTGCCTCTGATCCGGAAAGAAAGCCTGCAAAAGCTCATCGGCAATGCGCAATCCGGCGTGGGGTTGATGACACTTACCCTGAAAGACCCAGCCCGTTATGGGCGCATCCAACGCGATCCCTCCGGCAAGGTGCAATGCATCGTGGAGCAGAAAGATGCTTCTCCGGAACAACTGGCCATCAAAGAAATCAACACCGGTATTATGCTGGTGGATACCCCTCATCTGCAACAGTGGCTGCAGGAACTTTCCCCGAAAAACGCCCAGAGTGAATACTATCTCACCGACATCATTGCCATGGCGGTGCGCGATGGCGTGGACGTGCATGTCACCCAGCCCGGGAATGCGGTTGAGGCGGAGGGCATCAATGACCGCCCGCAGCTTGCCTTCCTGGAGCGGGTGCTGCAACGCTGGCAGGCAGAGGCGCTGATGCGTGATGGCGTAACCCTGCTGGATCCCGCCCGCTTTGATCTGCGTGGCAACCTGGCAGCAGGAACAGATGTGACTCTGGATGTAAACGTGATCATCGAAGGCCAGGTCGTGTTGGGCAGTGGTGTTTCCATTGGCGCAAACACCGTCCTGCGCAATGTGCAGGTGGCTGACAACGTGTGCATTCGCGAGAACTGCGTGATAGAAGATGCAGTTATCGGTACAAGCAGCACCATCGGGCCGTTTTCGCGCATCCGTCCCGGTACCCGCCTTGCCGATGGCGCCCATGTGGGCAATTTCGTGGAAATCAAGAATTCCAGCATTGGACCTGGCTCCAAAATCAACCATCTGAGCTATATTGGCGACACGCAAATGGGCGCTGGCGTCAATATCGGCGCAGGCACCATCACCTGCAATTACGATGGCGCCTACAAGCATCAGACGACCATAGGAGACAAAGCCTTCATCGGCTCCAATGCAGCTTTGGTGGCCCCGGTGTGTATTGGTGAAAATGCTACCATTGGTGCAGGCTCCGTCATCGCAAAAGATGCGGCAGCGGGTGAGCTGGCTGTGGCGCGAGGCAAACAGATAACCATCAAGGGCTGGAAGCGGCCTGTAAAGGAGAAGTAGCATGTGCGGAATTGTTGGCGCCATCGGGCATCGGGATATTACCCCCGTACTCATGGAAGGGCTGAAGCGCCTGGAATACCGCGGCTATGATTCGGCCGGCATCGCCATCCGGGATGCGAATGGGCACATGCAACGCATTCGCTCCGTAGGCAAGGTCGCATCCCTGCAGGAACGCCTGGCGGAAGCCCCCATTGTTGGCGAGCTGGGCATCGCCCATACCCGCTGGGCCACCCACGGCATCCCCGCAGAGCGCAATGCACACCCGCATATGAGCGGCGAGCGCGTGGCCGTGGTGCACAATGGCATCATCGAAAACCATGCAGAACTGCGTGCTGAACTGGAAGCAGACGGCTATCGCTTTGTTTCAGAAACAGATACAGAGGTCATTGCCCACCTGCTGGCGCGGGCGCTGAAAACCGAGCCTGATTTCCCCAGCGCCTTCCGTGCGGTTACCTCACGTCTGGTCGGCGCCTACGCTCTGGCCGCCTCCAGCCCGGATGATCCCGACCGGATTGTAGTGGCGCGGGCCGGCAGTCCGTTGGTTATCGGCGTGGGCAAAGGCGAACATTTTATCGCTTCGGATGTCTTCGCCCTGTTGCCGGAAACCCAGGATTTTATCTTTCTGCAAGAAGGCGATCTGGCCGAAATCTACAGGGATCATGTAAGGATTTTTGACCAGGATGGTGCGGAGGTAGAGCGGCCCGTCAGCTCTTCCCAACTTGATGCCAGCGCAGTGGACAAGGGTTCTTACCGCCACTACATGCTCAAGGAAATATTCGAGCAGCCCGGAGTGGTGGCAGAGACCCTGGAAGGGCGCATCCACAAGGGACGGTTGTTGGTAGAAAGTTTCGGCCACGAAACCACCGCCCTGTTGGATAAAACAGAACAGGTGCACATCATCGCCTGCGGCACCAGCTATCATGCCGGCCTGGTCGCCCGCTACTGGTTTGAAGATATCGGCATACCCTGCATGGTCGAGGTGGCCAGCGAATACCGTTATCGCAATGTCGTGGTTCCCCCCAACACCCTGTTTGTCACCATCTCCCAATCCGGTGAAACCGCCGATACCCTGGCCGCCCTGCGCGGCTCCCGGGACGAAGGTTATCTGGGCAGCATGGTGATATGCAATGCGCCCGAAAGCTCTCTGGTGCGGGAATCCGATGTGGCGCTCATGACCCGCGCCGGCAAGGAAATCGGCGTTGCCTCCACCAAGGCCTTCACCACCCAGCTGGTGGCCCTGCGTCTGCTGGTACTGGCCCTGGCCAAACGCATGGGACAGAGCGTGGAAGAGCAGCGGCTGCTCATCGAAGAGCTGCACGCCTTGCCGCGGCAACTGGAAGTGGCCTTGCGCCTGAACGATGCCATTCGCCAGATGGCGGAATCTTTTTCCGACAAGGAACACGCCCTGTTTCTGGGGCGGGGGCCTTTCTATCCCATTGCCATGGAAGGAGCGCTAAAGCTCAAGGAAATCTCCTACATCCATGCCGAAGCCTATCCCGCCGGCGAACTGAAACATGGCCCCCTGGCCCTGGTGGACGAAAAAATGCCAGTGGTCTGCGCCCTGCCCAACGACCCCCTGCTGGACAAGGTGCTGTCCAATCTGCAGGAAGTGCGCGCCCGGGGAGGGGAGCTGTTCCTGTTCAGCGACCAGGCCGTGAATATCGGGCTGGACAAATACCAGTCCCTTACCCTGGCGGACATCAACCCCAGCACCGCACCAATCGTCTATACCATCCCCCTGCAACTGCTTGCCTACCACGTCGCCGTACTCAAGGGCACGGATGTCGATCAGCCACGCAATCTGGCGAAATCAGTGACGGTGGAGTAGTTGGTTTTGTTGTTTGGTGAGAATTATTTGGTGAGAATAAAGTCGTAAGAGAGTTATCCACAGGGAATAATAAAGTCGTAATATCAGATTTCCCAAAAAATGGGTGTGCCCTTGTAGTTTGGAAGAGCTAGCAATATCGGTATGCGTGATACTGTGGCAGATAGATTGATATTGATAAAAAGTATATATATATAAACTATGGTGGGAATCGGCGTATATCATGTTCAGCGAGGAAAGGTATTTTGTTGAATACAAGAAGATTCGCAATCGCTTTAGAAAGTATCGATATGTTGATCTATTTCACCTAGGGTTACATCACCTTCACTCACCATCCAAGAGTTCCCTTCAGGCCATAGAGAAACTACCATGGGTAGTTATGTTGTTGTTTAAATGGATGTTGTTGGATGATCAATACCCTAACTCTCGAGGGAAAACTGTTTCACAAGCAATTCTTGATCGCCTACTGTCAGATATCCATCATCTGTCTACTAAAGCGGGACTGCCCAGCCAATATGCTCATCATGTGATTTTCATGCGAAAGCTAGCGAATCAACAGATACTGTATCAGGAAGAAATGCGATTTACTTGCTTGGCAAGAGAAAAAATACTGTTTTCTGGTTTGCCAGAGAAGCACCAAATCGGAAAAATGTTTTTCAATATTACGGGTCTTCATATTCCACAATATGTAGAGTTGATGGCAGCTCTATTAGTTCAAATGCATGAGAGTATTGATGATCCGTTAATCAAGACAGAGTGGTTTGAACCTCTTGGGTCCAAATACCCCCAGGAAATTCTGGAGCGGTTTTTTCTTACCATCTCCAAAGATCTTGACGACGTCAGGCAGGCGCTATTAGCACTGGACAACGGCAGGCGCTTAGCGAATGAATACTATGAGGTTACGCCATTTGTCAGGTTTCCCTTAATTACTGCTGAAAATGATCATCTGATTACTTCCAAGTTTATCTTATACCGATGTGCTGAATCATTTGTCTATGACACGTTAAGGGAGTGGAATGCGGATAAATTTATGGCAAAGTTCGGTAGGATATTTGAGGCTTATGTTGAAAGGGTATTGAAACTTACCCATCTGCCTTATCGTACAGAAATTCAATTGATGCAACTACTGGGGCCTTCCGGATTGCAGATTGACTTTCTTGTGGAAGAAGAATCGGCAAATATCTTTATTGATGCCAAGGGCGTGGAAATGTCCCGCAAAGGGCAAACTACCCACTCCCCATCCACCATTAGAAGCGCCACGAAAACTTCCATATTGAAAGCGATTAAGCAAGCACACGCTGTGCTAAAAAAAATGGCTGATTCGACGGGGCAAGGTCTGGCTGCGGATAAGCATAACTATCTGCTTATTATCACATACAAGGAATTCTTCTTGCGGAATGGCGCAACCTACTATGATGCAGTTGCCAAATCAGATATGGATCAGATTTACGCTAAACATGAAAACTATCCAGCCATTCTCGCAGAAAATATCTATTTTATTGCCATTGATGAATTTGATATCCTTTGCCAGACCATCGGTTCCCGTAAACTAAGTCTTGCCAAGATCCTCGCTACTTTCCGAGCCAATGACAGTGATCCTCACACCAGTAAATTTACTTTCCGCCAGCGTCTATCAAATTTAGGGGTAGATCCAGAAATACCTGAGCACTTGGATGTTCCTGGTTTAATGAGTTCTTTGGAGTTAATACTGGATTCTGCGACTTGATGATATAGCTGTATGTTTGTTCTGGTGGTGGATCAAATACCATAGATTACTGATGCATCAGTGTCACCCCGATTGTCTTCAATACTGGACCATAGCTCAATTAAATTTGAACCATCGGTTTGGTCTATCCATTGATAGAGGCGACATTTCCAGAAGTTCCATCCCTCCGTGTGGATACGGAACGTGTCAACCTAATTTGAACCAGCTCTTTTACAATTAACGTATATTTGCCCTGGGTAGGGTTGGAAAGTTCACACCGGATTCTGGTGTGTGGTTTCCCTCCTTGATCACCGGATTGATATACACATGCTCCGGGGGCATCTTCACCTTGGGCGGCCCTTGGACAAAGCGTTCCGGATGACGCCGGTAAGCCTCATCCATTGCAGTTTGCTGTCGTTTGGCAAGCACTTGGTGCTCTCCGGTAAATACCTGCTGCGGTGTAAAGCCATTGAGTGCGCTGTGGTGATGATCTTCGTTGTACCAACGCACATAGTCCTGACACCAATGCTGCGCGTGTGCATAGTCGTCGAACCTTCTCGGGTAATCCGGTTGATATTTCAGCGTCTTGAACTGGGCTTCACTCATGGCATTGTCATTGCTGACCCGAGGGCGGCTATGACTGGCGGTAATGGCCAATTCGGATAACAGATCCAGATAGCAATGTGCCGTCATGGGGGCGCCACGATCCTGATGCAGGGTGAGTGTATTTGATGAAATTTCATAGCGTTGTGCCGCTTCCAGCATGAGTTGACCGGCTAGGCCGCTGTTGTCGGCGCTCTCCCTGCTGGTTTTCGCTACGCAGCAAGCGGTGCATGGTACTGATGGAACACAGATACCGCCCCTGGTCCAATAGGTCATAATAAATTTCTGCGGGCGGTTGGTTGCAATACGCATCACTGTTCATCAGTGACAATACCTTTTGCCGCTCAGCCAAGTCCAATGCCCGCGCCTGTTGAGTGGCTTTTCGTCGGTGTGACAGCGGTTTGGGCGGCCCGCAGAAGGCGGCGCGATGCAACTGATTTCTCAAGGTATTTCTACAAACAGCCAAGGCATCGCATGCCTTCCGTTGTGACAGATGTACTGGCAAATCCTGCTGCAACAGACTCATGACGAGCCCTCGCGTTCGGCCTGCTCGATCAGTGCCAAGGCTTTTTTTTGAAGTTCCAGGCAACTGTCTTTCACGAGCAATTGTTTTTTGAGACGGGCATTTTCCTTTTCCAGTTGCTCGATCCGGCGCTGCTCCGGCGTTTTGACGGCAGCAGGCCCTGGCTGGGACTTGCTCAAGCCCTTTACGCCTTGGTTTTCAAATTCCCGTCGCCACTGGGCCAGTTGATTGGAATACAGCTTTTCACGACGCAACAAGGCACCCAACTCACCATGTTTACAAGCTGCGGCCTGTTGTAAGATGGATAACTTGTAATCCACAGTGAAAGTGCGGCGCGTGCGCTTTTCCAGTTGGGGATCAGGGCGGACTTCCTGGGTCTTGGCAGTATCGGGTTTTGGCATCTTCAAGCTCCTTTCGCCCTGAAATCGATGTTATCTCACAATAGCATGGCTCAGGCTTAGGTTGACACACAGGGCCTGAGATAGGCAGTTCTGAACGATTTGCGCACCGCAGGCATTTAGCAGGCGCACAAGAAGGCTCAGTTGGGTGGTTGGAACCCGGACTCAGCATTGGGGCTCGATCCATTCCGATACCTGGAGGGGCCGGCTGCTGATCTGGCTAGCCGTGGAGTGATTGTGGTATCCCCTGTTTCAGGGTGATGGAAGATGCGACCAAAACTAGATCGGTATGACCTGCCTGCGAGGTATTCCCTGATCGTTTCCATTCGTGCACCAGAAGTCGATGTGGAGATTTACTCCGCTATTGAGAATAAGGTGAAGACGGAGGTGGAAGTCTGAACTACTACACCTGATCTTTTCCTGTATCAATAACCATGGTTCGGGCGGTCAAAGTCTACCATGCCATATTGCCGGTATATACCTGGATGAAACCTTATCCTTTTGCTTCAAAGTCTTTCTTGTCCACCGCCAGATGATAGGTGGGATCCTCCATTACATTCACTTCCACCAGGTCGCCTGCCGTTTTCAGCAGCTGGCGGCATTCCGGGCTGAGGTGTTTGAGATGCAGGCGTTTGTGTTCCCTAAGATAGCGTTCGGCGAGCTTGTCGATGGCTTCGATGGCGGAATGATCGGCGACCCGGGCGTTCTTGAAATCCACCACTACATCATCCGGATCATTCTTTGGATCGAAGATTTCCTGAAAATGATGCACCGAGGCGAAGAACAGCGGGCCATTCAGTTCATAGACCTTGCCGCCCATGCGGTTGCTGCGGCTGGTGGCGTTGATATGCTTTGCATGCTGCCAGGCAAAAACCAGCGCAGACAGGATGACGCCGATGATGACCGCAACCGCCAGGTCGTAGAATACGGTGATTGCGGCAACCGATATTCCAATGAGGGTGTCTGCGGGCGGGATTTTGCCGATCAGCCGGAAGCTGCACCACTCGAAAGTGCCGATGACCACCATGAACATGACGCCTACCAGCACCGCGATGGGGATCTGCTCGATGAGGGGCGAGCCGACCAGGATGAAGGACAGCAGGAACAGGGCGGCACTGATGCCGGACAATCGTCCCCGGCCGCCGGATTTGATGTTGATGATGCTTTGTCCCACCATGGCGCAGCCGCCCATGCCGCCGAACAGACCGGTGGTGGCGTTGGCAACGCCCTGGCCGATGCACTCGCGGTTGGGCTGGCCCCGGGTTTCGGTGAGTTCGTCCACCAGGTTCAGGGTCAGCAGGCTTTCGATCAATCCCACCAGAGCCATGATCAGGGCATAGGGAAATACGATTTTCAGGGTTTCCAGGTCAAAGGGAATATCCGGAATATGGAAGCTGGGCAGGCCACCCTGGATCGACGCCATATCGCCCACGGTTGCCGTGTTCAGGCCAAACCCGAGCGCAACCAGGGTGCCGGCGATAATCGCCACCAGGGTGGAAGGCACTGCCTTGGTCAGCCTGGGGAGGTATTCGATGATCGCCATGGTCAGGATGATTAGCCCGAGCATGATCATCAATGCCTCGCCGCTGATCCACTGGGCGCTGCCGGCGGCATCGGTGAGGATGTTTCCACTGGCATCCCGGAGTTTGAACTGATCCAGTTGGGCGATAAAAATTACCAGTGCCAGCCCGTTGACGAAGCCCAGGAACACCGGATGGGGCACCAGGCGAATGAACTTGCCCAGCTTCAGCACCCCGAACAGGATCTGGATGGCGCCCGTGAGCACCACGGCGGCGAACAGATACTCCACACCATGTTCCACCACCAGGGATACGATCACCACGGCAATGGCGCCGGTAGCGCCGGTGATCATGCCCGGACGGCCGCCGATCACGGCGGCAATCAGGCCCATGATGAAGGCCGCGTACAGGCCCACCAAAGGGGCGACATGGGCGACAAAGGCGAAAGCGACTGCTTCGGGCACCAGCGCCAGGGCGACGGTCAGCCCGGACAGGATGTCGTTTTTTGCATTTTGGGGAGAATGCTTGGAGATGATATCGAACATGTGATCGTGTCTTCCCTGGTGGCGCGAGCCGGGTGGTGGGATTCCTGCACAGACAACCCTGTGGGAAATGGAAAAAAGCGTGCTATTCTAGTCGAAATCCAAGGGGTTGTCCCCGTTGTTTCTTGCTTCAGGAACCACTAATTAGAATGATCATCACTCTTTCGCCTTCAAAAGGGCAGGATTTTGAAACACCGGTCTCGGCAGGGGGTGTCACCCAGCCGCAGATGCTGGACGAGTCCCTGCTGCTCATCGAAGAGTTGCGCCAATACGACGCCGTGCGGCTCCGCGAGCTGATGTCGGTAAGCGAGAATATCGCCAGGCTGAATGTGGAACGCTACCAATCTTTCGCCACGCCGTTCACCAGCCAGAATGCCCGTCCGGCGCTGTTTGCCTTCAAGGGGGATGTATATCGCGGCATTCCCGTTGGAGAATACGGCCAGGATGATCTGGATTTTGCCCAGGCGCATTTGCGTATATTGTCCGGGTTGTATGGTTGCTTGCGCCCCCTGGACCTGATCCAGCCCTACCGCCTGGAGATGAAGACCAAACTGAAAAATCCTCGGGGTGAGAATCTCTACCGGTTCTGGGGGGATCGCATCACCCGATGCCTGAATGCCGAGCTGAAAAGCCACAGGGAACCCGTGTTGATCAACCTGGCCTCCAACGAGTATTTCAAGGCGGTAAAGCCCGGGCTGCTGGACGGCCGCTTGCTGGATATTGCCTTTAAGGAGGAGAAGAACGGCAAGGCGCGGGTTATCGCGGTCTTCGCCAAACGGGCGCGGGGCATGATGGCAGACTATATTATCCGCAACCGGCTGGAAGAGCCCGAAGCGATCAAGGCTTTTGACCGGGGAGGATACCGCTATTCGGCACAGGATTCTGATGACAGGCAATGGGTGTTTGTGCGCCCCCAGCCCTGATTACTGATGCAAATCTTGAGCAAGCATACTATAATGAGAATAGTTCTCATTACATTAGTCTATCCATGAACCAGCAAAGCTTATCCCAGGTTGCTCCAGGTCGGCGTGTACGTCTGGTGTCCATAGAAGGTGATCGCGTCCTCACGCGCCGCCTGCTTGCCTTGGGATTGAGCGTGGGCAATGAGGTGGAAGTGCTGCATCGGCGCAATGGCGATGTGGTAGTGGGCAGGGATGGCAATCGGCTGGCTTTGGGGCACGATATTGCTGCCCGGGTGTTGATCAAGGAGCTGTCCTGATGGACGGTTGTTGTGACCAGGCGCAGCCCCTGCGGGGTGATTATTCCCTGACCATTGCCATTGCCGGCAACCCCAACTGCGGGAAATCCGCTCTGTTCAACGCCTTTACCGGCATCCGCCAGCGCACCGGCAACTGGCCCGGCGTAACCGTGGACCGCAAGGAAGGGCAGTTCGAACTGGAGCGGTACAAGGTCAAGCTCATCGACCTGCCGGGCATCTACAGTCTGGACGCCTCCTCCATGGACGAGGAGATCACCCGGGATTATCTCCTGTCCCGCGAGGCGGATCTGATCATCAACGTGGTGGATGCCTCCAATCTGGAGCGCAATCTCTATTTTACCGTTCAGCTGCTGGAAATGGGCGTGCCCATGGTGCTGGCGCTGAACATGATGGATGTGGCGCGCAAGCGCGGTATTCGTATCGATGTGGAAAAGCTGGCAGAGGAACTGGGTTGTCCGGTGGTGCCCGTGGTTGCGACCACGGGTGAAGGCACGGCGGAACTCAAGGCGCGCATGCTGGCCGTGGCGATCGGTGCGGAATGCGGTGGTTTCGTCCTGGCGAATGAAGAGGTGGTGGAGCAGGCGGTGGCCGACCTGGAGCAATACCTGCCGGAAGAGAACCCCGCCAACCGCCACTGGCTGGCCCTGAAGATGCTCGAATCCGATGAGCTGATTCCCGCGGATCTTTCCGCGCAGGTCAGGAAAAGCGTCCTGCAGTGGCGGAAAATGATTGAGGATCGTAGTGGCGAGGAGCCGGACATCCACATCAGTGACAGCCGCTTCAGCCATGCGCATGCTCTGGCGCAAACCGTGATCAAGGAGCGTGGCAAGCTGGGGAAAACCGTATCGGACCGTATCGACTCCTTGGTATTGAACCGCTGGCTGGGAGTGCCGGTTTTCCTGTTTGTGATGTATCTGATGTTTATGTTCACCATCAACATCGGTGGCGCCTTTATCGATTTTTTCGATGGCGTGGTGGGCGCCTTTGCTGTGGATGGCGCTGCTCATCTACTGTCGTCCTGGGGGGCGCCCGAATGGTTGCGGGTGGTGCTGGCGGATGGCCTTGGCGGCGGATTGCAGGTTGTAGCGACGTTCATCCCCATCATTTCCGCCTTGTACCTGTTTCTTTCCGCCCTGGAGGACTCCGGCTACATGGCCCGGGCCGCCTTCGTCATGGATCGCTTCATGCGCGGCATCGGCCTGCCAGGCAAGGCTTTCGTGCCCCTCATCGTCGGCTTTGGCTGCAATGTGCCGGCGATCATGGCGACCCGCACCCTGGAGAACATGCGTGAACGCAAGCTCACCATACTCATGAATCCCTTCATGTCCTGTGGGGCGCGCCTGCCGGTATATGTGTTGTTTGCCGCTGCATTCTTCCCCGATAACGGACAGAACCTGGTGTTTGGTCTGTATGTCATCGGCATCGCGGTGGCCGTACTCACCGGGCTGATCATGAAAAAGACCCTGCTGCCGGGGGAGAGCGCAGGTTTCATGATGGAATTGCCGCCGTATCATGTGCCGACGCTGAAAGGTGTGTTGCTGCGAACCTGGGATCGGGTGAAAGTGTTCATCAAGGAAGCCGGGCAGATCATCATCGTCATGGTGCTGGCGCTGAATGTGCTCAACTCCATTGGTACAGATGGATCCTTCGGCAATGAGGACTCGGATAAATCCGTACTCAGCGCAGCCAGCCAGATGGTAACGCCGGTGTTCGCCCCCATGGGTATTCAGGAAGACAACTGGCCGGCAGTGGTGGGCATTGTTTCCGGCGTGCTGGCCAAGGAAGTCGTGGTCGGCACCCTCGACACCTTGTACAGCCGTCTGGCGGTGGAAGCTTCTGGCGGTGAGATCGACGGGGCTGGTTTTGATCTTTGGCAGGCGCTTGGGGACGCGGTGGCCACCGTGCCGGAAAATCTGGCGGATGTGGCGGAACTGCTGACTGATCCCCTGGGCCTGGGGGCTGCAGATGTAAAGGATATTGCAGAGGTAGCAGCCGAACAGGAAGTGAGTATGGATGTGTTTGGTGCCATGGTGCAGCGTTTTGACGGCCAGGTGGGCGCCTTCGCCTATCTGCTGTTCGTGTTGCTGTACTTTCCCTGCGTGGCGACCATCGGCGCCATCAAGCGGGAGGCTGGTGGCAGCTGGGCGGCGTTTGTCGCCTTTTGGACCACCAGCGTGGCCTATGTGTCTGCGAGCGTCTATTACCAGGTGGCTACCTGGTCCCAGCATCCGGGCACTTCCCTGATGTGGGTTTTGCTGTTGCTGGGATACCTTGGTCTGGTCATTCTTGGCCTGAGCCGCTGGGTCAACCGGGGCAAGCCGGAAGTGGTGAGCCCGGCGACGGAAGGGCAGCCATGATCCTTTCGGAACTGAAACAATATCTGCAACAGCGGGGGCAGGTGACCCTGGCTGATGTCGTCAACCACTTCGATGTAGATGCCAATGTAGCCCGGGATATGCTGCAGGTATGGATGAGTAAGGGCAAGGTGCAGCGTTTGCAGGCGGCGGCTTCCTGTGGTTCTGCTTGTTCTCAGTGTGATCCGATGACCACAGAGATTTATGTATGGGGAGCGCCGGTTAAAGGGCGGCAGTATGTTCGCCCGGATTGTGGTTTTCCCTGAGGAGGGCAAATAAAAAGGGGCGGTTCAACCGCCCCTTTTTAAGCGTTGTCAATGGCTGGTCAGTTACCGGGTTTGAACTTGGTGCTCATGAGCAGTATGTCGTAAGGCCCGACCAGTTCGGACACTCTAGAATCGCCAGTACCCGATATCACGCCTTCTTCTTCTGCGGTGAGCTCAAAGTAATAGTCCCCTTGCAAGGCGGCACCCAGGTCGATGACCTGTCCGGGTTCAATCGGCCCTTCCATAAGGACGATGCCGGTATTGTCCTTGTTGACCCGCAGATGAACCTTATCGAACTGACAATCTGTGCGGGTGCAGAGTTGTATGCGCAGCTGCTCGTTACCTTCGGAGTGGTAGACGAAAGTATCGTTGTCGTATTTGAAGATGCCTACATATTTGGTTTCGGCAGGTGTAATGACCGCCTTTGGCTCACAGGCATCTGCCGGTGATTGATTGGGAGCAGTGTTGGGATTGTCAGGCGTGACAGGGTTGTTGGTGATATTACATACGCAATCAGTCTGGCCTGTGGGTACTGTACTCGGGTCTCTCGTATCACAGCCCTGATACAAGTAGATGTACTCGGTTTTTGCGGGGGTTTCGACCTCGATACGCTTGATCAGGGTGCGGTTGAAAACGCCGGTCATGGCCACATTGGAGCGCAGTTGGTCGGCATTTGCCTTGTCATTGTTGGGTTCTGTTTCCGTATCGAAACGGTTTTCATCCGGATTGGCGGTTACCTGCCCGGTATTCTCCAGATTGGCTGCAATGTTGTAACCTCGCAGTTGCCCCTTGTCTTCCTTGGATCTGACAGAGATGTAATAGGTGCCTACCTTGCCCAGGGTGACTTCCGTAACTTTGGCGAAATCTACTGGAGAGGCTTCTGCGAGTGCTGGCGTTGCGCCCCCGGTTATTTCTCCCTCACCTCCGGCATCGCCGCCACCGCCCGGGGTAGTGCTGTCGAATGCCGCGATAATGTTGCCGTTGAGGTCGCGCACCTGGATGATCCAGCCGGCGGTCTCGGTAAAATTCCCGGCATCGGCCAGGAAATAGATGGTGAGCTTCTGGCTGGGTTTGTCGGTGATGATGTGATACCAATCCTCATCGAACTGGCCGAGGGTATTTCCATGATAGAATTGCCCAGGCAGCAGGCCGTCGGCGTTGAGGATGTGATCATTGGGTTCGGTTTCGCCAAAGCCCTGATTCTTGGTCATGGGATAAATCCGCACACCGCAGGATCGTGGGTCGGCTCGGCAGTCCTCCTGACCCGCTGTATATCCTTCCTGGTAGTCGGCATCCTTGTTGGGGTTTCCGCTGCCACCGGGCCAGAAGATGGCTGCCTGGGCTTGAAAGGCGGAAACGCTCATGAACCCCATTGCAACCGTCAGGGCAGACCAGCGGGCAGTCTTTAATAGCGAATTTTTCACCTTGCTTTCTCCATAACTCATGCTGCAGGGCGTGTAGCAATCACGCGCTGATGACGGTATCTGTTCGTTGTTTATTTGAGCGGCCATATCAATTCCCATTTGGGGGTAATTTGGTGCTTCTGAGCAGGAAGTTGTACGGCCCGGTCAGGTCGTCAACGGTATGTACGCCGGTTTCCGGGTCTACCCGGGGGCCATCCACAGGTTCCGGGGAAAGTTCAAAAAAGTAGGTTCCCGGCCCGACAACACCAAAATCATATGACCAGCCCGGCTGTATGGGACCATTGATCAAAACCACAGAGTCGTTGACATAGATGATGCGCAAATGCGCCCGGGCAAAATCGCAGTTTCCCTTGGCGCACATTTCAAAATGCAATTGCTCGTTGCCTTCCGAGCGGTATTCAAACCAGTCGTTGTCATAGTTATAAGCGTATTCCCAAGTGCCTCCTCCATCATTTTTTGGTCTGGCCATGCAGGTTCCGGCGGGGGTGTTATCCACATCGCAGCTGCAGTCGCCTTGCCCGGGGGGGGCGGACCTAAGGATGCTTGCTATGTCGGCAGGGTTGCAATAGGTTCCAGTGACCGGATCAGGGTAAACCCAGTCAATGTTATCCTCCGGCGGGACAAACCACTTCACCATCTTGCGCCCGAAAGTTCCAAACATATGCACGTTGGAGCGCAACGGATCTGCCGCTTCCTGGGTATCATTGATTTCGGTTTCGGTATCGAAGAAATTGGTGTCGGGATTGGGAGAGATCTGATCTGATTCAGAGATCATGGCAGCGATGTGATAGGCCCGCTGTTCTCCCTTGTCTTCCAGGGAGGCTACGGAAATATAGTAGCGTCCGGCATTTCCCAAAGTGGCAAGGATAATCTTGGCGTCACTCAAGGGGGTTTTGGCCAGTATCGGCTCGCTGGGGTCGACAACGTCCTCTTCCTTGTCGCCATTCCGGTAGACATTGCCTGTGCCGCTGGTGGTGCTGTTGAAAGCGGCGAGAACATTGCCGTTTCTGTCCCGTACTTCCACGACCCAACCTTCGGTGATGGTGTAGTTGGCCTGGTCTCCCAGGAAACTGATGATCAGATTCTGGTTGGGCTTGGTGGCGCCTACGTAGTACCAGTCCTTGTCGAACTTGTCGAGGCTGTTGCCTTTGTAGAAGCGATTGAGACGCAGGCGATCGGCTGCGGCCATGTGATCGTTGGGCTCGGTTTCCCCCCAGCCGGGATTGGCCACAACATCTTCGAGGAGTACGCCACAGCCCTTGGGCTCCTTGATACAGTCCGCCACTCCTGTCTTGTAGCCTTTTCTGTAGTCTTTGGAGGGCTTGGCTGGATCCGTGGCGCTGTAGGTGTTTGCTTCTTTATTGGAATCATCGGTTCCGCCTGGCCAGTTAGTAGCTGCCTGGCTCTGGACGCTCATGACCCCCATTGCCACAGCAAGGGCAGACCAGCGGGCAGTCTTGTGTAGTGAATTCTTCACCTTATTCCTCCATAATGATGCTGACGGTGGTGCTCGGGTTCCAAACAAGTTCTGGGGACAGAAGCTACCACGCAATGCTTGCCGCAATGCAGACATGGCCAAGCATAGTAGAAAAAACAAGCTTTTTCCAACACTACCTGACAAAAGTTCTAGCTGAAATTGCGTTTTTGTGAGGTTGAACAAAGTTGGCGTGCCATCGCCCTGGATTCCAGATTGGAGGGAATATGCCCGAGATAAATGATTTTCTGAAACTAATGGTAAAGAATGACGCATCGGATCTGTTTTTTTCCGCGGGTACTCCCCTGCACATGAAGGTTGACGGGGTGCTTTCGGTGGTGAAGGACAAACCCCTGGGAGGAAGAGGCATTGCTGTGCTGGCAGACGGCATCATGACGGCCAAGCAGCGCCAGGCGTTTGAAAACCGGCCGGAAATGAATCTTGGTCTGGAGCTGGATGGTCATGGCCGTTTTCGGGTGAATGTATTTCGCCAGCGGGGTGAGGTGGCGATGGTGATCCGCTACCTGAAGGACAAGATACCGACCATAGCCGAGCTCCATCTTCCGCCGATACTGGAGGAGCTGGTGATGAAGCCGCGGGGGCTGATTCTGGCCGTGGGCGCTACCGGTGCCGGCAAGTCCACTACCCTGGCCTCCATGATCGACTATCGCAACAGGCATAGCCGCAGCCATATTCTGACTGTCGAAGATCCTGTGGAATATGTGCATCACTACCAAAAGTCCGTGGTCAACCAGCGGGAAATCGGCCTGGATACTGTCAGCTATGAAGATGCCCTGATGAATGCCATGCGCGAAGCGCCGGATGTGATCCTCATCGGTGAAATTCGTGAGCGCTCCACCATGCAGCACGCCATTGCCTATGCGGAAACCGGGCATTTGTGTCTCTCTACCCTGCATGGCAGTAACGCCAGCCATGTGTTGGAGCGGGTTGTGACCTTTTTTCCCAAGGACATGCACGCCCAGTTGTTCATGGATCTGGCGCACAACCTGACGGCCATTGTTTCTCAGCGTCTGGTGCGTGACACCGAAGGAAAACGTGTACCGGCGGTGGAGGTGATGATGATTACGCCCCTGGTTCGTGACCTGATTTCCAAGGGAAAGATCGATGAGGTTCGTGAGGCCATGGAAAGGAGCAGCGAACCTGGTATGCAGACTTTTGACCAGTCCCTGTATCGCCTGTTCAAGGAAGGGCGCATCAGTGAGGAAAAAGCCATGGAGTTTGCCGAATCCCAGAGCAATCTTGGGGTGCGCATCCGCCTGGACAAGGGGAGCACCCCGGACAATGAGGATCTGCAGACCGAGGTCATGGGCAGCTGATACAATCATCCGATGGATGTCTCAACGATTCTTGATGGCCTGAACGCCGCCCAGCGCGAGGCGGTTTCCTCACCCCCCTGTTCCACTCTGGTGTTGGCGGGAGCAGGTTCCGGCAAGACCCGGGTGCTGGTGCACCGCATCGCCTGGCTGATCCAGGTGGAAGGCGTATCCCCTTGGGGGATTCTGGCCGTGACCTTCACCAACAAGGCGGCGAAGGAAATGCGTCAGCGTATCGAGGAGCTGCTGGGCTTTCCCGCCGGTGGCATGTGGGTGGGCACCTTTCACGGTCTGGCCCATCGTCTGTTGCGCGCTCACTGGGAAGAAGCCAGCCTGCCCAAGGGTTTCCAGATTCTTGATTCCGATGACCAGCTGCGCATGGTCAAAAGAGTGATCCGTGAGCTGAATCTGGATGACGCCAAATGGCCGCCGCGCCAGGCCCAGTGGTTCATCAACGAGCAGAAGGACGAAGGCCGCCGCCCCCAGCATCTGGAAGACGGCGGAGACCTGTGGCAGCGGCAGATGATCCGCATTTACACAGGCTATCAGGCGGCCTGCAAGCGGGCGGGTGCGGTGGATTTTGCCGAATTGCTGCTGCGTGCCCACGAACTGTGGCGGGACAGGCCGGATGTGCTCCAGCACTACCAGGAGCGCTTCCAGCATGTGCTGGTGGATGAGTTCCAGGACACCAACGCTATCCAGTATGCCTGGCTGCGGCTGTTGGCCGGAGACAGGGACAACCTGTTCGTGGTGGGGGATGATGACCAGTCCATCTATGGCTGGCGCGGCGCCCGGGTGGAGAACATCCAGGACTTTCCCCAACACTTTCCCGATGCCCGTCTGGTGAAACTGGAGCAGAATTATCGCTCCAGCGGCAACATCCTGCGCGGCGCCAATGCAGTAATCAACAACAATCCCGAGCGTCTGGGCAAGGAGCTGTGGACGGAAGATGGCGATGGCGATCCCATCCGCATCTACGCCGGATTCAACGAGGTGGACGAGGCGCGCTTCGTGGTGGATCGCATTCGCCGCTTCATCGACGACGGGCATTTGCGGGCGGAGGCGGCGATTCTCTACCGCACCACCGCCCAGTCGCGGGTGTTCGAGGAAGCCTTGCTGCAATCGGCCATCCCCTATCGCGTATATGGCGGACTGCGCTTTTTCGAGCGCGCGGAGGTCAAAGATGCCCTGGCTTATTTGCGCCAGCTCTCCAATCCCCATGACGATGCCGCCTTCGAGCGCTCGGTGAACCAGCCGCCCCGGGGTATTGGCGCCAAGACCCTGGATGCGGTGCGCGCCCATGCCCGGGACTTCAATTGTTCCTTGTGGCAAGCGTCGGAAGATTTGCTGCGTGGCGGCGGCATGACCCCCCGGGCGGCAAAAGCCCTGCAGGGCTATCTGGATCTCATCCATGAGCTGCGGGCGGCTACACAGGCACTGCCCCTGTGGGAAGAGACCGAGCATGTGGTTCACCACAGCCGCCTGCCTGAACACTTCAGGAAGTCCAGGGACGGCAAGGGACAGGATCGGGTGGAAAACCTGGAAGAGCTGATCAACGCCGCCCGGCACTTCCAGCATGTGCCGGAGGAAATCGGCGATATTTCCGAGCTGGATGCCTTTCTCTCGCATGCCGCCCTGGAAGCCGGTGACAATCAGGCGCAAGAATACGAAGACAGCGTGCAGCTCATGACCCTGCATTCCGCCAAGGGACTGGAGTTCCCCCTGGTGTTTTTGGTGGGCGTGGAAGAAGGGTTGTTTCCCCACAGCATGTCGGCGGAAGATCCCGCGAGACTGGAGGAGGAGCGGCGGCTCTGCTATGTGGGCATGACCCGCGCCATGGGGCAACTGTACATGAGCTATGCGGAAAACCGTCGTCTGCATGGCAAGGAATCCTATCCCCTGCCATCGCGGTTTCTGCGGGAGATTCCAACCGAAGTGACCGAAGAAGTGCGCGCCCGTCCCGCCATCGCCCGCCCGTTTACCGCCCGGGGCGGCGCCTTGAATGACGCCATGGAAAGCACGGGCTTCGATCTGGGGCAGCGCGTAGCGCATCCCAAATTTGGCGAAGGCGTGGTGCTCAACGCCGAGGGTCAGGGCAGCAGTGCCCGGGTGCAGGTGAATTTTGAAGCGGTTGGCAGCAAGTGGCTTGTCGTTTCCTATGCCAATCTGCAGCGCGTGTAGATCAACCAATTAGAACAGAGGTGTGTTTATGGATCGCAGAGACTTTCTGAAGAAAACCGGTGCGGCTGTCGCGGTTGCCGGTGTGGGCGCGAGTACGGTGGCCAATGCCGCGTCCACCATCAAGTGGAAAATGGTCACCACCTGGCCGAAGAACTTCCCCGGTCTGGGCACCGGAGCCAACAATCTGGCGAAGCTGATCACGGAAATGTCCGGCGGGCGGCTCAAGGTCAAGGTCTACGGGGCCAAAGAGCTGGTGCCGGCGTTCGAAGTCTTCGATGCCGTCTCCCGCGGCACCGCGGAAATGGGCCATGCTTCCGCCTACTACTGGAAGGGTAAGGTGCCGGAGGCGCAGTTCTTTTCCACCATGCCTTTTGGCATGACCGCCAACGAGATGAACGGCTGGATCTATTACGGCGGCGGCCAGAAGCTCTGGGACGAGACCTACAAACCCTTTGGCGTCATCGGCCGCCCGGCGGGCAATACGGGAGTGCAGATGGGCGGCTGGTTCAACAAGGAAATCAACTCCCTGGCAGACATGAAAGGGCTGAAAATGCGCATTCCCGGCCTGGGGGGCGAAGTGCTCAAGCGCCTGGGCGGCACTCCGGTAAATCTGCCCGGCGGCGAACTGTTCACCGCCCTGACCTCCGGCACCATCGACGCCACGGAATGGGTGGGGCCGTACAACGATCTGGCCTTTGGCCTGTACAAGGCGGCCAAATACTATTACTACCCCGGTTTCCATGAGCCGGGCACCATTCTCGAAGCGCTGATCAACCGCAAGGCGTTCGAGGCCCTGCCCAAGGATTTGCAATCCATCGTGGAAAATGCCTGCAAGATCGTCAATCAGGACATGCTGGCGGAATACAGCGCCCGCAATCCCGGCGCCCTGGATCAACTGGTGAACAAGCACAAGGTGCAACTGCGCGCCTATCCGGATGATGTACTGGCGCAACTGCGCAAGGTTTCCGCCGAAGTGGCGGCGGACCTGGCGGGGCAGAACAAGGCGGCGAAAGGCATCTACGACAGCTATATGCAGTTCCTCAATGCGTCGAAGAAATACAGCGCCATTTCCGATCTCGCCTACCTCAAGGCGCGGGATGCCGGATGACATGTCCCGAACCGGGGGATGTGCCGCTTTCCTTGTATGTGCATATTCCCTGGTGCGTGCGCAAATGCCCGTACTGTGATTTCAATTCCCACGCCCTGAAGGAAGAATTGCCGGAGCAGGCCTATGTACAGGCGTTACTGGAGGATTTGCGCTGGCAGCAGCCCCTGGCTTTCGGGCGAAAAATCAACAGCATCTTTATTGGTGGCGGCACTCCCAGCTTGTTCAGCGGCGTTGCCATCGACGATCTGTTGCGGGGGATTCGGCAGCAGTTGACGGTGGCGCCGGAAGCCGAAATCACCCTGGAAGCCAATCCCGGCGCTGCCGATGCCGATCATTTTGCCGCCTACCGCGCCGCCGGGGTGAACCGGCTCTCCATCGGGGCGCAGAGCTTCCATACCATGCATCTGAAGGCGCTGGAGCGAATCCACAGCCCGGAGCAGGTGCGCCAGGCCGTTTCTGCGGCTTCAGATGCCGGATTCGAAAACATCAATCTGGATCTCATGTTCGGCCTGCCGGGGCAAAGTCTGCAGCAAGCCCTGGCGGATCTGCAACAGGCTGTCGAACTGGCTCCGGCACATATTTCCTGGTATCAACTCACTATTGAGCCCAACACCCGCTTCCACCACCAGCCGCCTCCGACGCCCAATGAGGAGCTGTTATGGAAAATCCAGCAAAAAGGCCAGGGTTATTTGCGGAAAATGGGCTATGCTCAGTATGAGGTTTCCGCATTTGCGAAGCCGAAAATGGTTGGCAGACATAATCTCAATTACTGGACATTTGGTGATTACCTGGCGATGGGCGCTGGCGCGCACGGCAAGATCAGTATGGAAGACGGAGTGATCCGGTATTCCAGGGAGCGCCATCCGCAGGCATATATGCAAATGCCGGGGGCAAAGGCAAATCGACGTGTGCTGGAAGCCGGTGATCTACAACTGGAATTCATGATGAATGCCATGCGTTTGCGCCAGGGTGTCGCTATAGCGTTGTTTGAGGCGCGTACCGGCCTGCCTTTCGCCCGGATAGGGAAGGAAGTAAAGCAGGCGCAGGCGTCGGGGTTGCTGGAAACGCAACCAAGCCGATTGCAGCCAACCGTGAGAGGGCAGGCGTTTCTCAATGACCTGCTGATCCTGTTTGACAAAGGATAGTTGGTGACAGCTTGGATCCCCGGCGGCGGGAGAGGGTGATGCGACGCTGATTAGCAACAGGTGGAAGGTGTAGCTTATGGTTTATTTTCGCTCATTCAGATCACGTCTTGTAGTCGCGGGCTTCTCGTTTTTCTTTTTCTTCCCCGCGGTGGCCGCCCCACCGGCAACGCTGGATCTTACGCTGGTCGCCGGCATGCCGGGAAGCCCTCTTGCCGTCCGTCATGCGGGTGATGGCTCGGGGCGGATTTTCATCGTGGAGCAAAGGGGAAAAGTATTTATTCATGACGGCAGCCAGCTGCTTTCCATGCCTTTTCTGGATATCTCTGACAGGATTTCGGCCGGTGGGGAAAGGGGATTGCTGGGGCTGGCCTTCCATCCTGATTTTCCCAATACTCGCTATTTCTATGTCAACTATTCCACGCCGGGAAGCTTGCGCACCCGAATTTCTCGGTTTGAGGTGCCGGCGTCAACGCCGAATGTGGCGGATGCAACTTCAGAACACATCTTGCTGGAAGTGGCGCAGCCGTATTCCAATCACAATGGCGGCGATATTCATTTTGGTGCGGATGGGTATCTTTACATCGGCATGGGGGATGGCGGCAGTGGTGGTGATCCGGAAGACCGCGCCCGGGATCTTGGGGATCTGTTGGGCAAGATGCTGCGGATTGATGTCAACGGCAGCTCGTCGGGCAGTGGCGCCTGTGGACTGATCGGCAACTACGGGATCCCTGCGAGCAATCCTTTTGTAGGTGACAGCAATGCCTGTGATGAAATCTGGGCCTATGGGCTGCGTAACCCCTGGCGCTGGAGCTTTGACCGCACCACGCATGATATGCTCATCGGTGATGTCGGCCAGGGCGCGTGGGAAGAGGTGGACTTTCAGCCCTCCAGCAGTACTGGGGGAGAATACTACGGGTGGAGCTGCATGGAGGGCAATCATGTGTACCGGGCTGATCGTTGCGATAATACGCCGATGGTTGCGCCAATCCTTGAATACGACCATTCCGCCAGTGATTGTTCCATTACCGGAGGCTATCGCTACCGTGGTTCTATTCCGGGGATGGATGGCATTTACATCTATGGTGACTACTGCACAGGCAGGATCTGGTTTGCAGAATTTGCAAACGGCAGTTGGAGCGCCTCTCTCTGGCGGGATACCACCTTGAACATTTCCAGTTTCGGAGAGGATGAAGCTGGAAATGTGTATGTCGTGGATCTGGGAGGGGAGGTATACAGGTTCGATGCGCCCCCATCCAGTAACGACTGCAGCCTTGTCAATGAGACCGTGGTTGGTGTGGTGCGAAATGGTGAGGTATTCGATTGCACCGCTGCTGAAAGCATTACGGTGGAAGACTTTACCGTGGAAGCCGGCGGCCATGCCTATTTGCGGGCGCCGGAAGTCCGGTTTGTTACCGATGCCATGAGTCCGATATCGGTGCAGCAAGACGGGGTTTTGCGTGTCATGCCATGAGCTGAGGAGAAATCCGATGATTGCTGTAAATAGATTGTCTGTTGTTCCCGTGTTGTTGTGGTTGGTGGTCGGCGTACAGGCTGCAACTGTGGTGCCCACGGATGTCGAGCAGCCGGGGACGCAGCCGGAAGAACTTACCGATGCCATCGTGCCCGTGGATGACTGCAGCAGTTGCCATAGCAACTACGAAGCTACACCAAGGGCGGAGCCCTGGTACAATTGGCAGGGAAGCATGATGTCTCATGCCGGGCGCGACCCCCTGTTCTGGGCTGCCATGGCGATTGCGGAGCAGGATTTCGACGGCTCCGGTGATTTGTGCCTGCGTTGCCATGCGCCCAAGGGCTGGCTCGATGGGCGCTCCACTCCTACAGACGGATCGGCCTTATTGCCTGGTGACCAGGATGGCGTGGAATGTGGCTATTGCCATCGGTTGACCAACCCGGATGATTCCGAACACCAGGGCGTGCAGAACCCACCGTATCTGGCCAATGACAGTGGTGATCCCGGCAGTACGCCCGGTGAGGTAAAGGCATATTATGGAACGGGCATGGCGTCCTTGCTGGACACCGTGGGAATACTTGGCCCCTTCGCCGGTATCGACCTCAGCGCCCATGGTCCCACGCAGCAATCCCGCTTTCACCGCTCTGTGGATTTTTGCGGCACCTGCCACGATGTATCCAACCCGGTGGTGGGGGATCTGGCGCACAACCATGGCGCCCAGGCAACCGCGGATGCAGTGATTGCCGACGGCACTCCCGGCAGTGCTGTGGAAGGCAAGGCGGCATTCAACAATCTTCCCTACAAGTATGGCGTAGTTGAGCGCACCTTCAGTGAATACAAGGCAAGCCTGCTTTCGCAGACCCTGGTTTCCCAATATCCACAGCTACCCGCCGAGCTGCAGGCCGGATCCATTGCCAATGCCCGCACCGCCGCCCTGCTGGCAGGCCAGAATGGCAACTATGCCGATGGCAGCCCGCGCTACTTCAGTTGTCAGAGCTGCCACATGTCTCCTGTGGTGGGGGAAGGGGCTGGTTTTCCCGGTGGTCCGCCTACCCGTACGGACCTGCCCTTGCATGACCTGACCGGGGGCAATTACTGGGTTCCCCAGGCAATCGAATACCTGGATGGGCTGAGTAAACTGCGTCTGGGGGGCGGTCTGAATGCAAGCCAGATTGCAGCGACCCGGGCAGGGGCGCAACGCGCCCGGGGGCAATTGGAATCCGCCGCCGGTTTGCGGGTGACGGGCAATGTGCTCAAAGTGATCAACCTCACCGGCCACAAGCTGATTTCCGGCTATCCCGAAGGGCGGCGGATGTGGCTCAACATCAAATGGTTCGATGGGGCGGATGCCCTGTTACGTGAAGATGGCGCCTATGGGCCATTGGACGATGGCAATGGTGCTCCGGTAACGGTTGTGGATCCTGCGGATGGCCTGACCCGCATTCAGGTGCAGTCGTTACTGGATTTGCATGATCCCCATGCGCGCATCTATGAAGCGCACCATGGTTTGACCCGGGAATGGGCGCAGCAATTGCACGATCTGGGTGCGGATGATGGTCTGGTGATTCAGTATGACCGGCTCAGCGGCGATCCTGTCCTTACCCTGGGGCAGCTGCGTAACCGGCCAGCGGGCGCTGCAGCAGAAAGCTTCCGTTTCGTGCTGAACAATGCGGTGCTGAAAGACAATCGTATTCCGCCTTGGGGAATGGCCTATGAGGCAGCCCGTCAACGCAATATCCTCCCCGTACCTGCTGCGCAGTACGATGGAAACCCGAAAGAGGCATTTCGTTATTTCGACGTATTTCCCCTGAGCCCGCCTGTGGGGGCCGTCCGGGCGGAAATCAAACTCATGTACCAGCCTACCAGTTGGGAGTATATCCAGTTTCTCTATCTGTCCAATGACGGCACGGTGGAGTTCCTCAAGGATGAAGGGAAGAATCTGCTGCAAGCCTGGTTGCATACCGGCATGGCGGAGCCCCATGTTATGGCCAGTACCACCTGGACGCCTGCAGATTGCAACGGTGACGGGGTGAATGCGGATATCAGCAACTGGATCTTCGTGGATGCCCGCACCTGCAGCGCCAGCAGCGCCATTGTTGCCCCCGGTGTGCTGGTGGATGAAGGGGCGCATTTGATGCTGGTATCACCGTCGATCAGCCTGGGCTTGGAATTTGCGGTGGAAGAGGGGGCGCAACTGACGGTACGGTGATTTTACAAAGCAGCCGGCAGGGGCGGTTGGCTGGGAAATTAGCACTTGAAATTTGCCCGGTGCTTCCCTAAAATGCGCGGTTCTGTAGCGCCGTTGCGCTATTTTATCGAAATTTTTAAAGCGGCCAGAGGCCGGAGACGGACATGAAAGCGGACATCCACCCTGACTACAATGACATCAAGGTTACCTGCAGCTGCGGTAATGCCTTTGAAACCCGTTCTACCCTGGGTAAAGACCTGAACATTGAAATATGTTCTGCCTGTCACCCTTTCTATACCGGGCAGCAGAAGATGATGGATACCGCAGGTCGCGTGGACAAATTCCGCAAGCGCTACGCGCGCTGATCGGAGCAACACGCCAGCAAAAGGGCGCCCTCGTGGCGCCTTTTTATTTCCAGGGACGGAGTGTATACCGCAAGAGCCAGGGATGGCGGTGCGGTGCATTTCCAAGCGGCGGGTTACTGGCCAGGCATTTTTCGGTTGCCGCGTAATTACCGCCATCAGGAGAAAAACACATGAGCAAAGATGCTGATGCGGATATCAACCAGGCTGCCCTGGAGTACCACCAGTATCCGGTGCCGGGCAAAATCAGTGTCGAACTGACCAAATCCACCGTCTCACAGCGGGATTTGGCCCTGGCCTATACCCCGGGCGTGGCCGAACCGGTCCGACGTATTGCCGAGAACCCGGAAGATGCCTACAAATACACCGCCAAGGGAAACCTGGTGGCGGTGATTACCGATGGCACTGCAGTGTTGGGGCTGGGGCGTACCGGGGCACTGGCCGGAAAGCCGGTAATGGAAGGCAAAGCCGTGCTGTTCAAGCATTTTGCCGGCATCGATGTGTTTGATATCGAGGTGAATGCAGAACATGCCAATGAATTTATCGATACTGTGGTGCGCATCGCCCCAACCTTTGGCGGCATCAACCTGGAAGATATCGCGGCGCCCCATTGTTTCGAGATCGAGCAGGCTTTGGTGAATCAGCTGGATATCCCCGTGTTTCATGATGATCAGCATGGCACCGCCATCATCATCGCTGCGGGATTACTGAACGCCCTGGAAATTCAGGGGAAGAAGCTGGAAGATGCGCGGGTAGTGGTGTTGGGCGCCGGGGCTGCCGGCATTGCCGCCGTGCGCCTGCTCTGTACCATGGGCGCCCGCCGCAACAATATTCTGGTGCTGGATCGCCAGGGCGTGATTCACACCGGGCGCGAGAACCTCAACCCCTTCAAGTTCAGCGTGGCGGCGGATACGGACAGGCGTACTCTTGCCGAAGCCATGGTGGAGGCGGATGTGTTCATCGGGGTTTCCGGGCCGGATCTGGTGACGCCGGAGATGCTGGCCTCCATGGCGGAGCGGCCGGTGGTGTTCGCCCTGTCCAATCCGGTGCCGGAAATTCGCCCGGAAGTAGCCTGGCAGGTGCGGGATGACCTGATTATGGCCACGGGCCGCTCCGATTACCCCAACCAGGTCAACAATGTGCTGGGTTTTCCCTTCATTTTTCGCGGGGCGCTGGATGTGCGGGCCAGTTGCATAAACGAGGCCATGCAGATTGCGGCGGTGCAGGCGCTGAAAAATCTCACCCGGGAGCCTGTTCCCGAGGATGTGCTGGCGGCCTATGACCTGAGTCAGCTCAGTGCCGGAGTGGACTATATTCTGCCCAAGCCGCTGGATAGCAGATTGCGTGAGGTCATTCCCCCTACAGTCGCCAAAGCAGCCATTGAAAGTGGTGTGGCCCGCAGTTCCTGGCCCGCCCATTATCCACCCATGGACAGTCTTGCCTGAACGGTTTCCTCTCCTCCTGCTATGCTTGATGGACAAGGCAACAGGAGGAAAATCAATGAATAAGGTAGTGATAATGGGGGCAGGCCGGGTGGGGGAGACTACGGCGCTGATTCTTGCAAAGCAGGAAATATGCAGAGAAATCATACTCATAGATATCCGTGAGGATGCTCCCCAAGGGGTGGCGCTGGACATTATCCAAACGTCGCCCTTTTTCAATTTCGATACCCGGGTGGGAGGCAGCAACGATGCCGCCGATCTTGCGGACGCGGATTTGGTGGTGATTACCGCCGGTATTCCACGCAAGCCCGGAATGTCCCGTTCCGATGTGCTGGAAACCAATGTGGCCATTATCGATGGTATTGTGGATGATATTCTGCAATACGCGCCAAATGCCATGATTTTGGTGGTGAGTAATCCGGTGGATGTACTCACCTGGCGGGTATGGAAGCGCACAGGATGGCCCCGAGAGCGGGTTTTCGGGCAGGCAGGGGTGCTGGATGCCTCGCGTATGGCCACATTCATTGCCATGGAAACCGGGTTTTCCAGCCGTGACATCACCACTTTGGTATTGGGCGGACACGGTGACAGCATGGTGCCCGTGCCAAGATTTTGTACAATCAACGGCATTCCCATCAGTCATTTTATCAGTGCGGAGCGAATACAGGATATAATTCAGCGCACCCGCGAAGGCGGGGCGGAAATACTGGCGCTGCGCAAAAACTCCAGCGCCTATGACGCCCCCGGGGCATCTGTGGCGGCAATGGTGGATGCCATCAGCCACAACCGCAAGCGTCTGCTTCCCTGTGTGGCTATTCTGCAGGGCGAATACGGGCAGGCGGATATTGCCATGGGGGTGCCTTGTGTCCTGAATGAACAGGGGTTGGCCGAAGTCCTGGAATTGGATCTGAACACAGAGGAATCTGTCTCGTTCCAGCGTTCTGCCGCTGCAGTCAGCCAGGACATTGACCGGCTTGGAACCTGAACCCGTCTGGGTTCAGGTCAGAACAACAACAAGATTCGGAGTTGTGTAATGACCGACAAGAAAGCAAACCTTATCCTTCCGCCTTCCGGCGCGCTTTATGAGCTCGACGTGATTTCTGGGACAGAAGGACCGGATGCCATCGATATCACTCGGCTGTACAGCGATGCTGGGGTATTCACCTACGATCCGGGTTTTGTTTCCACCGCCAGTTGCCACAGTTCTATCACCTATATAGATGGTGACGAAGGCATTCTCCGATACCGCGGATACCCGATAGAGCAACTGGCTGCAAAAAGCACCTTTGTCGAGGTGGCCTACCTGCTGCTGTATGGCGAGCTGCCCAATGCCGGCCAGTTGTCCGACTTCAACGGAATCATCACACGCCACACCATGGTGAATGAAGCCTTGCTGCGCTTTTTTGAAGGCTATCATTATGATGCCCACCCCATGGCCATGATGGTGGGGGTTGTGGGTTCTCTGGCCGGCTTCTATCATGATTCTCTGGATATTTTTGACTCCCGGCAGCGTGATATCTGCGCCCACCGGTTGATTGCCAAGATTCCCACCATTGCCGCGGCCTGCCATAAACACAATATCGGCGAGCCGGTCATGTATCCGCGCAATGATTTGAGCTATTCCGCCAACTTCATGCACATGCTCAAGGGGACGCCTTGTGAGAGTTACGAAGTGGATCCCCTGGCAGAGCGGGCACTGGATCTGCTGTTCATCCTGCATGCGGATCATGAGCAAAATGCCTCTACCTCCACCGTACGGCTGGCGGGCAGCTCCGGTGCCAATCCCTTTGCCTGTGTGTCTGCCGGCATTACTTCTCTGTGGGGGCCTGCCCATGGGGGCGCCAATGAGGCTGTCTTGACCATGCTTGAAGAGATGGGCAGTGTGCGAAATATCGATAAATATATTGCCAGGGCCAAAGACAAGGATGATCCCTACCGCCTCATGGGGTTCGGGCATCGGGTGTACAAGAACCATGACCCACGGGCGCGCATCATCCGTGAGGTCTGCCATCTGGTGCTGGAAAAGCTTGCAGACAGCAATAACCCCTTGTTCGAGCTGGCCCTGAAGCTGGAAGAAATCGCCGTCAATGATGAGTATTTCGTGGAACGGAAGCTCTACCCCAACGTGGATTTCTATTCCGGCATCATCTATCGCGCCCTGGGCATCCCTGACAACATGTTTACGGTGATGTTCGCCATCGCCCGCACCGTGGGATGGGTATCCCACTGGACGGAAATGGTCTCCGATCCCCAGTTCCGGATCGGTCGTCCGCGGCAGATTTATGATGGTGCGCCAAAGCGGGATTATTCCCCGATCGGGGAGCGAGGCTAAAACAGGTCATCCGGCCTGACGCTTGGCCCACTGCTGCTTTCGGTATCTTCGGCCGGGGTGGCGGCGCTGACTTCTTCTTCCGACACCGGCGGTTCGTTGCCGGGACGGAATATCTCGAACATGCTGTCCGGGCTGTTGCCCGCTACCTGCAGGCCGGTGTTTTTGTCGATACGCACCGTTACCAGGGAAGATGGCATCACGGGTGGATCATCAGGGATGTCTTCCAGCGCCACCTTCATGAATTCTATCCATGCGGGCAGTGCCACGCGACCGCCGACCTCACCTTTTCCCAGCCTGCTGTTGTCATCAAACCCGGTCCATACGGTAGTCACGATATGCTGGTTGTAGCCGGTGAACCAGGCATCGCGCTGTTCATTGGTGGTACCCGTCTTGCCCGCCAGGTCGCTGTGCCCCAAGGCTCGGGCGCGTATGGCTGTACCGCGGGTAATGACATCCTGCATCATGGAATACATGATATAGCGGTTCTCTTCAGGCAGGGTGCGCGGAGCCTGGCGGCAATCCTCGCATTCCCCGGCAATCAAGGGTTCTGCTTCAAAGATGGTTTCCCGGTTCTTTTCAATGCGTTGGATGAACCAGGGTTCAATGAGGTAGCCACCGTTGGCCAGCACGGCATATGCCCGGGCCATTTGCAGGGGGGTGACTTCCCCGCTTCCCAACGCCAGAGACAGGGTGTGGGGGAGTTGATCCGGATCGAGGCCGAAGCGCTGCGCATGTTCCAGGGCGTGGGCAACGCCCATTGCGCGCAGCAGGCGAATGGATACCAGATTGCGTGATTTGGTCAGCGCCCAACGCAGGCGGGTGGGGCCGTAGAATTTGCCACTGTAGTTTTTTGGCCGCCAGGTGTCGTCATCACCGTTGTTTTCCATGACTACAGGGGCATCATTGATGAGGCTGGCGGCGGTGTAGCCTGCTTCCAGTGCGGCAGAGTAGATAATGGGTTTGAATCCGGATCCTGGCTGGCGTTTCGCCTGAGTGGCACGATTGAATTTGCTGCTGTAAAAATCGTAGCCTCCAATCAGTGCATTGAGCGAGCCATCAACGGGATCCAGAGATACCAGGGCGCCGGCCACCGCAGGGATTTGCGATAACTGCCAGTAGCTGTTTCCCTCGTCATCCTGCTGCTCCAGGATGCGCACCAGATCGCCGGTTTTGAGGATATCCGAGGCAGTTTTGGGCTTTGCGCCGCGATGGCTTTCATCTTCGTAGGGCCGTGCCCAGCTCAGTCCTTTCCAGTCGATTTGAATGTGCTGTCCCTTGCCCAGATAGGCCTGGGCGCTTTTCTCTTCCAGGCCGGTAATGATTGCCGGGATCAATTGCTGCACCGGGCGGATTTCGGCAAGCAGTTGATCCAGTGAGTCATTGTCTTCAGGGAGCGGTGCATAGTGTTTTTCTGCACCCCGCCAGCCATGGCGTTTGTCATAGTCTTCCAGCGCCTTGCGCAACCCCCGGTTGGCGGCCTGCTGCAACTTGCTGCTTACGGTGGTGTAGATATTGATGCCGCTGGTGTAGGCGTCTGCTCCGTATTCCCTGACCAGCTGTTCACGCACCATTTCCGCCAGATAGGGCGCTTCCAGCTCGACCTTCGCCCGGTGCAGTTCGGCGGTGACCGGGGCATTGAGGGCCACGTCTGCCTGTTCTTTGCTGACGTAGCCCAGTGCCAGCATGCGCTGGATGACGTAGTTGCGTCTTTGCAGGGCACGTCTCGGGTTGGTCACGGGGTTGTAGCGGGAAGGCGCTTTGGGCAGCCCGGCAACCATGGCGGTTTCCGCCAGGGTCAGTTGCTCAAGAGGCTTGCCGTAATAGACCTGGCCCGCAGCCTTGATGCCGTATGCGCGATGTCCGAGGTAAATCTTATTCAAATAGAGTTCGAGGATATTTTCCTTGCTCAATTCCTGTTCAATATGCAGTGCCAGGAATATTTCACGAATCTTTCGGGTAAAAGTGCGCTGACGCGTCAGGTAGTAGTTTCTTGCTACCTGCATGGTGATGGTGCTGCCGCCCTGGCGTTTTTTCCCGCTGAGCACCAGCGTTACTGCAGCACGCGCCAGTCCTGCGGGGTCAATGCCGTAGTGGCGGAAAAAATTCTGGTCTTCTGCGGCCAGAAAAGCATGTACCAGGTTTTCGGGTATATCCTCGTAGCGAACCGGGTCCCGCCGCTTTTCGCCATACTGGGCGATCAGTTTGCCGTCGGCGCTGAATACGCGCATGGGGATCTGCAGCTGTATTTCCTGAAGATTATCAATAGAAGGGAGTTCGCTACGGAAATGCAGGTAGGTGCCACCAATAACCAGGGTCACCAGTGTTGCGCCCAGTAAAAGCAGAACAAGAGTATATTTTAGGATTTTTCCAAACAGGATCATGCGAAGTAGTTGTAATTCAGGTCAGGGGGTAGAGTTTATATCAGTATTGTGCGGTGTTGCTAAAAAGTAGCATTGACCCGGTATGAAAATAGCACCAGAATCATACCTGTAAACCGAGTTCATGGATTCACGTTGTAATTCGGTACCAGGCTTGCAGGATACTCTGCATGAAGCTTCCTTTAAGAATCGGCCTGGTTAAGTATTTTTTGTGCAGAGCTGTCAGATTGCGAGGGCGATCACATTAAATTATAGTTCAAGTAGTAACTTATGCGAAAGAATTAAAGCATTGCCTTCAATTTTTTGCTAAATTTATACCCAGGTCGGTTGGAAGACTGAAAGAAGGGATCTGTTTAACGGAGTTTAAAGCAACGGGGCATTGCTTACACTACACAGAACCCATCCTGAATAATAATCAAGGATATTCCGGAATATTGAATAATGAGTCTCTTTAGTCGCAAAAATGCACCCCTGTTGGGATTGGACATCAGTTCCTCGGTGGTTAAATTGCTGGAGTTGAGTCGCCAGGGGGGGCGCGGTGGCAGTCGTTACCGTGTCGAGAGTTATGGCGTGGAAATCCTGCCGCCAAATGTCATGGTTGAAGGCAGTGTTGTGGACATCGAGGCTGTCGGGCAGGCCATCAAGAAGGTGGTGAAAAAATCCGGCACCAAGGCAAAGTCTGCGGCACTGGCTGTTTCGGGCTCTTCCGTTATCACCAAAACGATCTCGGTAGCTGCGTCCCTGAACGACAAGGAGCTGGAAGCGCAGATCGAGATGGAAGCTGATCAATATGTTCCCTATCCTCTGGAAGAGGTAAACCTGGATTTTGAAGTGCTGGGTCCCAGTGAAAAGAACCCGCAAATGGTGGATGTGCTGTTGGCCGCCTGCCGTTCGGAAACGGTGGATGAACGCATCGCCGCTGTGGGGCTGGGCGGCCTAGAGTGTGAAATCGTGGATGTGGAAGCCTATGCCATGGAGCGTACCTGCCAGGAACTGGCTGCAGATTGGCCGAATGGCGGGGAAGGGCTCACAGTGGCATTGCTCGATATCGGTGCCACCACCACTACGCTGAATGCCCTGCACAGCAATACCACGGTTTACACCCGGGAGCAGAATTTTGGCGGCAGGCAGCTCACCGAGGAAATCCAGCGTCGTTACGGACTTTCTTTTGAAGAAGCCGGCATGGCCAAACGCAACGGCGGCTTGCCGGACAGTTATGAAGCCGAAGTGCTCGATCCTTTCAAGGAGGCGGTGGCGCAACAGGTCAATCGCGCCATTCAGTTTTTCCTGGGCGCCACGCCCTACAATCATGTGGATCTTGTTATTCTGGCCGGTGGCACTTCTTCCATCGTGGGTCTGGATGATTTGATTCAGGATCGGCTCGGCGTGGATACCGTCGTAGCCAACCCCTTTACCAATATGTCCATAGGCTCCCGGGTGGATGCAGAGGCCTTGAGCAATGATGCACCGGCCATGATGATCGCCTGTGGTCTGGCACTGAGGAGTTTCGGATAATGGCACATATCAATCTCCTCCCATGGCGTGAGACCCTGCGCAAGAAGCGCAAGCATGATTTCGGTGTTCAGGTTCTGGGTGCGGTGATAGTGGCCGCGCTTGGCGTGTTTCTCTGGTATATGCAGGTGCAGCAGCAAATTGAGTTTCAGGAAAGCAGAAACAGTCTTCTCAAGACGGAAATTGCCAGAGTGGATGAAAAGATTAAGGAAATCAAAGATTTGGAAAAGCAGCGGGCAGAGCTGGTTGCGCGCATGAATGTTATCCAGGAATTGCAGGCCAGCCGTCCGATGGTCGTTCATCTTTTTGACGAGCTGGTCAAAACCATTCCGGAAGGTGTTTATCTGCAGAGTTTGCAGCAGAAAGGACTGGGAGTGACATTGAAAGGTCAGGCGCAGTCCAACGCACGGGTTTCCGCCTATATGCGGGCAATCGATGGTAGTGGCTGGATGAAGAGCGCTGAGCTGAAGGTAATCAAGAGCCAGGACAAGACAGAAACGGGCATGAGCGAATTTGAACTGGTGGCCCAGCAGGCAAACCCCAATGCGCAGGAAAAAGAATGAGTGCCTGGTTTCAAGGTTGCAAACTGACTGGCATTACGTCCAACAGGGTGGTATAGCGGCATGGATTTGAGCGATTTCAATGACCTGACGTTTGACAATATTGGTGAATGGCCGGTATTGATCAAATTGTTAACGGTACTGGTGTTATGTGGCGCCATCGCCGGCGCCGGGTATTATTACTTCGTAAAGGAAGAATACCTGGCTCTGGAAAAAGTGGAAAAAACAGAACTGGATTTACGTGCCGAACTGGAGCGCAAGCAGGCCAAGGCGGTTAACCTGGACGCTTACCGGGAGCAGCTCAAGGAAATGCAGGAATCTTTTGGCGCCATGTTGCGTCAATTGCCGGATAAGACCGAAGTGGCTGCATTGCTGGTTGATGTTTCCCAGACCGGTTTGGCGGCAGGGCTAGAATTCGAACTGTTCCAGCCCATGCCGGAAATCAAGCAGGATTTTTATGCGGAATTGCCGATCAAGATCCGGGTGGTGGGCGATTACCATGAATTTGGAGAGTTCGTCAGCGGACTTGCCGCCCTGCCGCGTATTGTTACTGTGCATGATGTGAAAATCACCAAGCAGAAGAAGGATGGTGGGCAGCTGGTCATGGAAGCGACAGCAAAGACCTACCGCTATCTCGAGGAGGCGGGCTGATGAAATATATGGTTCCAGTTGTCATGATGCTGCTCCTTGTCGGTTGTGCAAAACAGGACAAGGCTGATTTGCATGATTTTATTGCTGAAGTAAAAGCCAGGCCGCCAACGCCCATTGAGCCGATCCCACAGATTAAGCAGGCTGAAACCTATCTGTATGTGGGTGATAACCGGCGCAACCCGTTTGTTCCGACGGAAGACGGAACAGAGATGCTGGTGAACGAGGATACATCCGGGCCACGTCCGGATCCAAACCGGCGCAAGGAAGAGCTGGAGTCCTATCCCCTGGATGCCCTGAAGATGGTGGGCACACTGGATCAAAACAATGCGGTCTGGGCCTTGGTGCAGTCGCCGGACGGAACGATCCACCGGGTCAGGCCGGGTAACTATCTGGGACACAATGATGGCGAGATCATCGGCATCGAAGAAGAAAAGATCAATGTAAAAGAACTGATTCCGAACGGTAGTGGCGGATACCTGGAGCGACAGGCGTCACTGACATTGGGTGAGCGAGATTCAAGTTAAGGAGAGGCCGTGATGGCAGGTGGCAAAATGGGTATTGATAAAAAGGTTTTCCTGTGGGGGTTGTTGTTCGGGCTGTTTTACATGTCTGATGCGGTGGCCAACACCCTGGAGAATATTACATATTCCATCCTTTCTGGCGGGCGCGTACAGATTGTAATGGAGACCACCGGGCCAGTGCAGGGAGCAACGAGTTTTGCTACAGGCAATCCGGCTCGTATTGCGGTTGATCTGCCGAATACCAAGAGCGAGTTGAAAACAAGGACCAGAAACATAGGTTCGGGTAGTGTCCGCTCGGTGACTGCAATTGAAGCGGGCGATAAAACCCGTGTGGTCGTCAATCTTACGAGTAAGCTACCTTATGAAATCCTTGAGCAGGGTAATAAGATCCTGTTAATGGTCAATGGCGGCTTTATTGAATCACCTGCGGTGAATGCCGGGGCTGGTGGCAGCGCGGTAGCTCCTGCCGATAGTCGCACGGAAATCACCCATGTGGATTTCCGCCGGGGCGGAAAAGGTGTTGCCCGCGTAGAAGTATCACTTTCCGATCCGGATGTGGTGGTCGATATGCGCCGGGAAGGAACCAACATCGTTCTGGATTTTCTTGGTGCGGAGGTAGATCCTGAGCAAGCCCGTGAGCTGGACGTTACTGATTTTGCGACGGTGGTGCAAAGTATTGTCACCAAGCCTCATCGCAAGAATACCCGCATGATTATTGGTACCAAGGGTGAGTTCGAACACCTTGCTTACCAGGCGGATAACCTTTATACCCTGGAATTCCGCGAAGTCAGCAAGGAAGAAAAAGAAGAGCGCAGGAAGAAGAAGCTATCTTATGTTGGTGACAAACTGTCATTGAATTTCCAGGATATCGAAGTTCGCTCTGTACTACAGTTGCTGGCGGATTTCACTGGCTTGAATATGGTGGTCAGTGATTCGGTTTCCGGCAGAATTACCTTGCGGCTGAAAAATGTTCCCTGGGATCAGGCTCTGGATATTATTCTGAAAACCAAAGGCCTGTCCAAGCGGCAAAACGGCAATGTCATTCTGGTAGCGCCGACGGAAGAGATTGCCGCACGGGAAAAGCTGGAGCTGGAATCCCAAAAGCAGGTGGAAGAGCTGGCACCACTTCATTCAGAACTCATCCAGATCAACTATGCCAAGGCGGAAGCGCTGGCAGATTTGCTGAAATCTGAAGAAAACCAGCTGCTGTCGGAGCGGGGAAATGTCACCATCGATGAGCGTACCAATACACTGCTGGTGCAGGATACTGCAACCAAGCTGGGTGAAATCCGGGCGCTGATTGAAAAGCTGGACATCCCCGTGCGCCAGGTGCTGGTGGAATCCCGTATTGTCATCGCCAACGATGATTTTGCCAGGGATATCGGCGTACGTTTCGGCTTCAATCGTGAAAACAGTCTTGGCGGCAATGCCAGTATACTGACCGCTGGCGGACTGCCTGGCCATACCGAAGGCACCTTCGGCTTCGCTCCAGGCATCGAGAACCCGGGAACCAAAGATGGAACAGGTCCTGAAGCATTAATGGTCAATTTACCTCAGCAGCTTGCTCAAGGGCGAGGTGGCGCGATCAACTTCCTGGTCGGAAAGGTCGGCTCTTACCTGCTGCAGCTGGAATTGACCGCCATGCAACAGGAAGGAAGAGGCGAGATCGTATCCAGTCCGCGAGTGATTACTTCTGATCAGAACAAGGCAACCATCAAGCAGGGTATGGAAATTCCCTATCAGAAAGCCACATCCAGTGGCGCAACTGCCGTCGCCTTCAAGGAGGCGGTGCTGAAGCTTGAGGTGACTCCGCATATTACACCAGACGACCGGATCATTATGGATCTGCTGGTATCCAAGGATGATGCGGATTTCACCAGAGCGGTTTTGGGTGTGCCCCCACTGAACAAACGTGAAGTTGAAACCCGGGTGTTGGTGGACAATGGGGAAACGGTTGTGCTTGGCGGTGTGTTTGAGCGAGAAAAGAAACAGGGCGAGGAGAAGGTGCCGTTCTTTGGTGATTTACCCATCGTTGGCCGCGCATTTAAACAGACACTGGATGAAGACCGGAAACAAGAACTGCTGATTTTTATCACACCGAAAATCATCAAGGATACCCTGACCGTGCGCTAGGTCTGGTTTTCCTGAGTAATACAGACAAAGGCACGGCCAAGGCTGTGCCTTTTCTGTTGTAGCGCGCTCAGAAGCATTATTCAGGTATAATCGGCGTTTTTTTATCAGGTGATTGACATATGCTGAAACCCAGTCGTATCTTTCTGGTTGGTCCCATGGGGGCAGGCAAGACAACCATCGGCCGGCAGTTGGCCCAATCTCTTGGTCTGGAGTTTGAAGACACGGATCAGGAGATCCAGCGGCGTACGGGTGTAGACATCCCCACGATCTTTGAATACGAAGGGGAAGATGGTTTTCGCCGCAGAGAAAGGAAAGCCATTGCGGATATGGTTGAGCAGGATAACGTGGTTCTCGCCACAGGGGGAGGCGCAGTTACCCAGCCCGAGAACCGGCGTCTGCTGGCGGCAAGAGGCTATGTTATCTACTTGTCCTGCTCTCCTGAACAGCAATTTGAGCGTACCTACAAAGATAAGAATCGCCCTCTGCTGCAAACAGAAGATCCGCTGGAAATGCTCAAGTCACTCAATGAAGAGCGGGATCCGCAGTACCGTGAGATTGCTGATCTGGTGGTTTCTACAGAAGGCCGCTCAGCCCAGGCCGTGGTCAAGGAAGTCGTCCGGCATTTTGAAGGCACCTGATCGTCATGTCTGAGTTGTTGTCCACGTTGCAGGTTGACCTGGGTGAGCGCAGCTACCCGATCTATATTGGACAAGGGCTGCTCGACGATGCAGAGCTGCTTGTCCGGCATATCAAATCCACACAGGTGCTGGTGGTCAGCAATGAAACCGTCGCCCCGCTCTATATGGAGAAAGTGCTGCGCAGCCTGCCGGGATTGCAGGTGGAACAGGTGGTTCTCCCCGATGGGGAAAAATACAAAAACCTGGATGTCCTGAATACCATTTTTGATCAGTTGTTGCGCAAGCGCTTTGACCGCGGCTGCACGCTCGTCGCTTTGGGCGGTGGGGTCGTCGGTGATATGACCGGCTTTGCGGCAGCCTGCTATCAGCGGGGTGTGGATTTCATACAGATCCCCACTACCCTGCTTTCCCAGGTGGATTCCTCCGTTGGTGGTAAAACCGGCGTCAATCATCCTCTGGGAAAAAACATGATCGGCGCTTTCTATCAGCCCAATGCCGTCGTTATCGATATCGACACCCTGAATACCCTGCCAGCGCGCGAACTGTCTGCTGGCCTTGCTGAAGTGATCAAGCATGGGATTATCCAGGATGCAGGCTATTTTTCCTGGCTTGAGGCTCATATCCAGGAATTGCGCAATCTTGATCCAAAAGTGCTGGCTCATGCCATAGAGGGTTCTTGCAGGATAAAGTCATGCGTGGTGTCTGCAGATGAAAAAGAAGCCGGGCAGCGGGCGTTACTGAATTTTGGCCATACATTTGGTCATGCCATAGAGACAGGCATGGGGTATGGCGTCTGGTTGCATGGCGAAGCCGTAGGCGCCGGCATGTGCATGGCCACACGCATGTCCCGCATGATGGGCTGGCTCGATGGCGAGGATGAGGGACGCATCGTCGCCGTTGTGGATGCAGCTGGTTTGCCAGTTTCTCCCCCCCGCGAATTGTCTTTGGCGTGCTTCAGGGAGCTGATGGCCGTGGACAAAAAAGTCATGGCCGGCCAGTTGCGTCTGGTGTTGCTCAAAGGCATCGGCAAGACTTTGATTACCGATGAATTTACATCTGATATTCTGAACCAGACGTTGGCCAGCTACACAGCCTGATCCCCTCAGGATCAAAGAAAAATACTGGCCTGATACGCCATACTGCAGTATCCTAGCGGGTTCCTTGCGGGCGCATAAATGCATAAATGTGTTCGGGGCTGAATTCTGATCCGGTTGCAGGTACTGCTGGCTTGCAACCCCCAACAAGATGAAGAGGTTTGCGATGAGTTACGGTGCCTTGCCGCCGAAACAGGGGTTGTATGACCCGGCAAACGAGCACGATGCGTGCGGCGTTGGTTTTGTGGCTGATATCAAGGGGCAGGGCAGTCATGCCATCGTTGCCCAGGGTCTGACTATTCTGGACAGGCTGACGCACCGTGGTGCTGTGGGTGCTGATCCCAAGGCGGGTGATGGTGCCGGCATCCTGCTGCAAATTCCTGATACATTTTTTCGTTCGGCTATAGATTTCGACCTTCCGGAAGCTGGTGCCTATGCCGTTGGCATGGTTTTCTTGCCAGCCAAGGCTGAAAGTAGCGCGGTTATTCAGGGCATTGTGGAGAAATACATCGCCCAGGAAGGCCAGAAGCTGCTGGGTTGGCGCGATGTGCCGGTCAACAATGCTGACCTTGGCGAAAGCGTCATCCCCACAGAACCGGTTATTCGTCAGGTCTTCATCGGCCGTGGCGACAATTGTGCCGGTGCCGGGCAGGAGGCTTTTGAGCGTAAACTCTTCGTGTTGCGTAAACAGGCAGAGAATGAGGTTCGCAACGCTGATCTGGCGGGCAAGGAAGACTTCTATTTCACCTCCCTTTCATCGCGCACCATTGTCTACAAAGGCATGCTGCTGGCGGCACAGGTTGGTGACTACTATCCTGACTTGCGGGACGAAAAACTGACATCGGCGCTGGCGCTGGTGCACCAGCGTTTCTCCACCAACACCTTTCCCACCTGGGATCTGGCCCATCCCTTCCGCATGATCGCCCATAATGGCGAAATCAACACCATGCGCGGCAATGTGAACTGGATGGCGGCGCGCCGCCATTCCATGGCCTCGGATATCCTGGGCGATGATCTGGACAAGATCTGGCCCCTGATTCCAGAGGGCCAGTCCGATTCGGCCTGCTTCGACAATGCTCTGGAGTTGCTGGTCATGGGAGGCTATTCCATGGCCCACGCCATGATGCTGCTGATTCCCGAAGCCTGGAGCGGCAACAAGCTCATGGACGAAAAGCGCCGGGCATTTTATGAATACCACGCCGCCCTCATGGAGCCCTGGGATGGCCCTGCTGCTGTAGCTTTCACAGACGGCCGCCAGATTGGCGCCACTCTGGATCGCAACGGGCTGCGTCCCGCCCGCTATCTGATTACCGATGATGGCCTGGTGGTGATGGCCTCGGAGATGGGGGTGCTGGATATTCCCGAGGAAAAAATCGTCAAGAAATGGCGTCTGCAGCCGGGCAAGATGTTCCTCATCGATATGGAGCAAGGGCGTATCATCGATGATGAAGAACTCAAGTCAGCGCTGTCGGCATCGAGGCCCTACCAAGAGTGGCTGGACAAGACCCAGATCCACCTTGGCGATCTGCCGCCCGCCGTGGGCACCATGGCGCCGGACGAGGATGTGCTGTTGGACAGGCAGCAGGCTTTCGGCTATTCCAGTGAAGACCTGAAATTCCTGCTCACCCCCATGGTATGCACTGGTCAGGAAGCCATAGGCTCCATGGGAGCGGACAATCCACCTTCCGTGTTGTCCAACCGGGCGCGGCATTTGAGCACCTATTTCAAACAGAATTTTGCCCAGGTCACCAATCCGCCCATCGACCCGATCCGGGAAGAAATCGTCATGTCCCTGGTTTCCCTGATCGGTCCGCGCCCGAATTTGCTGGGCCTGGGGTCCGGCGGCGAGAACATGCGCCTGGAAGTGAAACAGCCGGTACTGACCAATGCCGATCTGGAGAAAATCCGCCAGATCGAAGACAACAGCGACGGTGCTTTCCGTACGCGTACCCTGAATGTCACCTATCCTGTGGCCAACGGGCCAGATGGTATGAAAGCGGCACAGCAGGCGCTGTGCGATGCGGCAGAGCAGGCGGTTCGGGCGGGGAACAATATTCTTATTCTCTCTGACAGAAGAGTGGATACAGACAACCTGGCCATCCCCATGTTGCTGGCAACTTCTGCCGTGCATCATCATTTGACTCGCCAGGGCCTGCGCACAGAGGCCGGCCTGGTAGTGGAAACCGGAGCGGCGCTGGAAGTGCATCATTTCGCCACGCTGGCAGGTTATGGTGCAGAAGCCATCAACCCCTATCTGGTGTTCGAAACCATTCAGGACATGCTCCCTGAATTGCCCGAAGAGCTGGATTTTGACGAGGCGCAAACACGCTATATCAAGGCAGTGGGCAAAGGCCTGCACAAGGTCATGTCAAAAATGGGCATTTCCACCTACCAGTCGTACTGTGGCGCGCAGATTTTCGATGCCGTAGGGTTGTCCACGGAGTTTGTGGATGCCTGGTTCACCGGCACCGCCACTACCATTGAAGGCATCGGTCTGGCAGAAGTGGCCAAAGAAGCTGTCCGCTGGCATGAAGATGCCTTCGGTGACGCCCTGATCTACCGCAAGCAACTGGATGTGGGCGGTGACTATGCCTGGCGGCAACGCGGCGAAGCCCATGTGTGGACGCCAGATACCATTGCCAAGCTGCAACATGCCGTGCGTGGCAATGATGCCGTGACTTACGGGGAGTATGCGCGTCTGATCAATGAGCAGACCGAGAAGCTGCTGACCCTGCGCGGATTGATGGAATTCAAGTGGGCGGAGCAGCCCGTGCCTCTGGATGAAGTGGAGCCAGCGAAGGAAATCGTCAAGCGTTTTGCTACGGGAGCCATGTCTTTCGGCAGCATTTCCTACGAGGCCCATTCCACCCTGGCGGTGGCCATGAACACCCTCGGCGGCAAATCCAACACCGGCGAAGGTGGCGAAGAGCCCGAGCGCTTCAACCCCTTGCCGGACGGCTCGCCCAACCCCGAGCGTTCCGCCATCAAGCAGGTGGCCTCCGGGCGTTTCGGCGTGACCACCGAATACCTGGTGAACGCAGACGACATCCAGATCAAGATGGCCCAGGGCGCCAAGCCCGGCGAGGGCGGACAACTGCCTGGCCACAAGGTAAACAAGCAGATTGCCCGGGTGCGTCATTCCACCCCCGGCGTGGGTCTGATTTCACCGCCGCCGCACCACGATATCTACTCCATCGAGGATCTGGCTCAACTCATTCACGACTTGAAGAACGTGAATCCCAAGGCGCGAATTTCCGTGAAGCTGGTCTCCGAAGTGGGCGTGGGCACCGTGGCGGCGGGGGTTTCCAAGGCCCATGCGGATCATGTGACCATATCCGGCTTCGATGGCGGCACCGGGGCTTCGCCCCTGACCTCCACCAAGCACGCTGGCTCCGTCTGGGAAATTGGCCTGGCCGAAACCCACCAGACCCTGGTGCTCAACCGCCTGCGCTCGCGCATTTGCGTACAAGTGGATGGTGGTATGCGCACCGGGCGCGATGTGGCCATCGGCGCATTGCTGGGTGCGGATGAATTCGGCTTCGCCACGGCGCCTCTTATTGCCGAAGGCTGTTTGATGATGCGCAAATGTCATCTCAACACCTGTCCCGTGGGGGTCGCCACCCAGGATCCCGAACTGCGCAAGCGCTTCATGGGCAAACCTGAGCATGTCATCAACTATTTCTTTTTCGTCGCGGAAGAGCTGCGCCAGATTATGGCGAAGCTGGGTTTCCGTACTGTGGAGGAAATGATCGGCCAGGTGGATCGCCTGGACATGCGCCATGCTGTCGATCACTGGAAGGCGCAGGGCCTGGACTACAGCCGTCTGCTGACCAAACCGGAAGCGGCCCCTGGTGACAAGGTGTTCAATGCCGACATTCAGGATCATGGCCTGGACAAGGCGCTGGACAATGAGCTTATCGCCAGGGCGCAACCAGCGCTGGAATCAGGTGCGCCGGTGCAGATTGCAGTGGATATCCACAACCATAACCGCAGTTTTGGCGCCATGCTGTCCGGGCGGGTGGCCGAGAAGTACGGTTTTGCCGGCCTGCCCGATGACACCATCCATATCAAGGCTTCCGGCACCGCCGGGCAGTCCCTGGGTGCGTGGCTGGCGCGGGGCGTGACCGTGGAACTGTCTGGTGAAGGCAACGACTATGTGGGCAAGGGGCTGTCCGGCGGGCGCCTGATGATTTATCCCCCAGCTGATTCTGCCATCGGCAAGGCGGAAGAGAACATCATCGTCGGCAACACCGTGCTCTATGGCGCTATCGCCGGAGAGTGTTACTTCCGGGGCGTGGCCGGCGAGCGCTTTGCCGTGCGCAATTCCGGAGCCACCGCTGTGGTGGAAGGGGTGGGCGATCACGGTTGTGAATACATGACCGGCGGCATCGTGGTGGTGCTGGGAAATACGGGGCGCAATTTTGCAGCAGGCATGTCTGGTGGTATCGCCTATGTTCTGGATGAGGCTGGGGATTTTGAGCAACGCTGCAATATGGCGCAGGTCGAGCTCGAACCCATCAAGGCGGAAGATGATGCCCTGGAGCGTCTGGAGCATCTTGGGGGTGACCTGGAAACCAAGGGGCGAGTGGATCTGTCCCATGACATGACCCGTTTTGATGCCCTTCGTTTGCAGCAGATTGTCGAGAATCATCTGCGCTACACCAACTCGGAAATGGCGCGGAAGATTCTGGACAACTGGGATCTGTACCTGGACAGGTTCGTCAAGGTCATGCCGGTAGAATATCGCCGTGCGCTGCAGGAAATGCAGGCCGAACAGGAGGCCGTCCGTGCAGCGGGTTGAGTTTTTTCGTAACCAGTTTTTTAGGGTAAGGGCCTATGGGTAAGCCAACAGGTTTCATGGAATACGAACGGCTGGATCGCAGCTACGCGCCGGTCGCCGATCGTGTCACGCACTATCATGAATTTGTCATTCCCCTGTCTGAAGAGCAGCTGCAGGTACAGGGCGCACGCTGCATGGATTGTGGCATTCCATTCTGCCACCAGGGTTGTCCGGTGAACAACATCATTCCCGAGTGGAATGACCTGGTGTACCGCAACGATTGGGAAACTGCGTTGGGAGTGCTGCATTCCACCAATAATTTTCCGGAAGTGACGGGGCGTATCTGCCCGGCGCCCTGCCAGGAATCCTGTACCCTGAACCTTCAGGATCAGCCGGTTACTATCAAAACCATTGAATGCGCTATCGTGGACAAGGGCTGGGAACAAGGATGGATCAAGCCCCTGATCCCCGAACACCGCACTGGTAACCGTGTGGCCGTGGTAGGTTCCGGCCCTGCGGGCCTGGCCTGCGCCCAGCAACTGGCGCGTGCCGGCCATGACGTGGTGGTGTACGAGAAAGCCGACCGCATCGGCGGCCTGCTGCGCTACGGCATTCCTGATTTCAAGCTGGACAAGGTGCTTCTTGATCGCCGGGTGGCGCAGATGCGTGCCGAAGGCGTGGAATTCCACGTCAACACCTGTGTGGGTGAAGATATCAGCGTGGAGGAACTGCGCAAGGATTTCGATGCTCTGGTAATGACCGGCGGTGCCGAAGAGCCCCGGGATCTGCCTGTTCCAGGACGTAATCTGGGTGGTGTTTACTTCGCCATGGAATTCCTCATCGCCAACTCAAAAAAGGTGCAGGGTGTTGCCGGTGCCGATGAAGGCTTCATCAGCGCCGAAGGCAAGCATGTGGTAGTTATCGGTGGTGGGGATACCGGGTCTGATTGCGTGGGCACATCTGCGCGTCATGGTGCGGCGTCCATCACGCAGCTGGAGCTTATGCCCAGGCCACCCGAGAAAGAGAACAAGGAACTCACCTGGCCCGGCTGGCCCAACAAGATGCGCACCTCCACCTCCCAGGAAGAAGGCTGCGAGCGTCTCTGGGAAGTGCTGACCAAAGAGTTCATCGACGACGGCAATGGCCATGTCAAAGCCCTGCGCTGCGTGAAAGTGCAATGGGACAAGAACGGTGACGGCAACTGGCGGATGTCCGAAGTAGCAGGGTCTGAATTCGAGCTGAAAGCTGATCTGGTCACCCTGGCTATGGGTTTTGTGCATCCTGTACATGAAGGCATGATTGAACAGGCAGGCGTGGAGCTGGATGCCCGCGGCAATGTGAAAGGCGCTACCGAGGGCGAGAAGCCCTATGCTACATCCGTTGACGGCGTGTTTGCCGCAGGCGATATGCGCCGCGGCCAGTCGCTGGTGGTCTGGGCTATCCGCGAAGGTCGCCAATGCGCCCGCTCCGTGGACGAATACCTCATGGGGCACTCCAACTTGCCCAGGTAAGAAAGGCGCAGGCCTCGTTTTGACCGGGGTTATTTACCCGGGTTTGCGGTGGTGGTCAATGTGGAATGTGGACTTCAGCACCGTTGCAGGAGCAACCCTGATCCTGCTCAGTCCCCGGCGTACTCGAAGGAGTCGTAATACATCTGCTCATCTGTAACGCCAACCGCATGGAAGGCATCTCTTGCGGCCTTGATCATGGGTGGCGGACCGGCCATGTAGATGTCGTAGTCGGCCAGGTTGTCATGATCTTCCAGTACCGCTTCGTGCACCCAGCCCTTGCGGCCGTTCCAGCCTTGTTCCGGCGCTGACAGCACGGGAACGAAGCGGGTAAAGTTCTCATGCTCTTTTTCCCATTGACGCGGCAAGTCCGGCAGATAGAGGTCTCCTTGGGCGCGCACTCCCCAGTAGAGCTCCATGGGACGCTCAATGTTCCCATGAAAGGCATGTTCGATCTGGGATTTGATCGGGGCGAAACCTGTGCCGCCGGCGATGAACAGCATGGGACGCCCGGATTCTTCGTTGAGGGTGAAACCGCCCAGGGGCGCTTCGATGCGCAGGATGGTCTTTTCCTTCATTTGCGTGAAGGCCCAGTCGGTGAAAACGCCACCGTCTATATGGCGGATATGCAGCTCGATGAAATCGTCATTGTGTGGTGCATTGGCAATGGAAAAGGCCCGGCGTCTTCCGTCTTCCAGAATAAAGTCCAGGTACTGGCCAGCCAGGAACTGCAGCCGTTGCTCGTCTGGCAACTTTAGATAGAGACGCACCACATTGTCGGCAAGATGCTCAATTTTTGCAACTTTTACCGGCATAATGCGCGGCTCTATTTCGTGCGGCGTCTTGATTTCTCTGGCCTTGATTTCCACATCGGAAACAGGCACCGCCTGGCAAGGCAGGCAGGCGTCGTCAGATGCGTCCAGGAGTTTGTCCGGCGCACCCTCCGGGTATTCGATCTTGCCGGTCAGCAGAGTGGCGATACATGCGCCACAAAACCCGTTGCGGCAGCCATAGGGCAGGCCAACGTCCTGGCGAATGGCGGCATCCAGAATGGTTTCGCCGGCTTCCGCATGGAACTGGCGTCCGCTGGGGGAGAGTGTGATGGTAAAACTCATAGGCGCGTATCTTTGTATTCCTTTAGACTCTGAGCCAGATTGTCGCCGATTTGGCGCTGTATGAAAACCGTTGGATTGATGGGGAACAAGAAAATACTTATTACGGGTTGCGGTTATATCGGCCGCCGTCTGGCCATGGAGCTTATCCCAAGAGGCGTTAGCGGGCTGGTTCGCAGCAGCGAAAGCCGCGACAAGCTGGCGGAGCTGGGTATCCAGCCGCTGCAATGGGATCTGGCAAAACCGGTAACTATTCCTCTGTCGACCAGTGGAGCCGATATCTATTATCTGCTGCCGCCACCAAAAACCGGCGTGGTGGATGCCTTCATGGAAAATTTTCTGCAGAGCCTCGAAGCCAATGGACAGCCTGAGCGGATTCTCTATCTCGGCACCACCGGCGTATACGGGGATTGTAGAGGAAGCTGGGTAGATGAGAATGCGCCCGTACACCCCCGGGTGGATCGTGCCCTGCGCCGCCTTGATGCGGAGCAGCAGCTGCGCCGCTGGGCCGGGCACTCCGGTGGGGAACTGGTGATTCTACGGGTGGCCGGCATCTATGGCCCGGGCAAACTGCCCCTGCAACGGCTGCGCGCCGGCAAGCCCATGGTGGCGGAACAGTGTGCGCCCTGGACCAATCGCATTCATGCCGATGATCTGGTTCAGGTCTTGCTGGCTGCAATGGTGCGTGGGGGGAATGGAGAAATCTATAATGTCAGTGATGGGCAACCGGGCAATATGGCTGACTATTTCAATCTGGTGGCGGATTACGCCGGATTGCCCCGCCCGCCAGTGATTGATCCTGATGCGGGGGAGGGCCAGTTGTCTGCCGGACTGCGTTCCTATCTGGCCGAATCGCGCCGTGTGGACAACCGTAAAATGTTGCGGGAGCTGGGGGTGAAACTGCGCTACCCCACACTGGAGGAGGGGCTGAGCGCCTGTTTTTCCGGCTAGCAATCCTGCGTCAAGTGGTATCATTACTCCCAATTATTTTGTGAAGATATTGATTTATGGAAATTGAAGAACTACGTGATCTGGTCGTCAACGTACTGGATGATATGAAAGCCACCGATGTGGTGGTGCTGGACGTGCGGGAAAAAACCAGCATTGCCGATTATTTCGTGATTGCATCCGGCACCTCGGATCGGCACGTAAAATCCTCGGCGGAAGCCGTGGCCTTCCAGTCCAAGCTGGCTGGCGAGCCGCCCCTGGGGGTGGAAGGCCTGACGGAAGGCGAATGGGCGCTGGTGGATCTCAATGGCGTGGTGGTGCATGTCATGCAGCCCAAGGTGCGGGATTTCTATCAGCTCGAAAAGCTCTGGGCCGTGGATGCCGAGGCGGCGGAAAAGCTCTCCAGGGAGCGGGGCGGTAAGAACCCCTGCTGATTGCAGCAGGCGGCGTTTTTCTGGTCAAGCCCCCATTCCGGCGCTCGAAGCGCTTTTCCTCAAGCCGCCTCGCGCAACGCTTCAATCCGCTTTTCCAGTGGCGGGTGGCTGGCGAAAAGCTCATGCAGTCCACCTCCGGCGATGCCGAATGCGGCCATTTCGTCGGGTAGGGGTTCGGGCTTGGTCTGCCCGAGGCGTTGCAAAGCGCTGATCATTTTGTGTTTGCTGGTAAGTTTTGCGGCACCTGCGTCGGCGTGAAACTCCCGCCAGCGGGAGAACCAGGCCACGATCATAGACGCCAGTATGCCCAGTACGAACTGCGCCACCAGGGAGGTGATCCAGTAGGCCGGCCCATAGCCTTCCCGGGTATTGAACACGACGCGATCCACGAAATGCCCGATGATGCGGGAGAAAAACACCACAAAGGTGTTCACCACGCCCTGAATCAAGGTCAGGGTCACCATGTCGCCATTGGCGACGTGGCTGATCTCATGGCCCAGCACCGCCTCGATTTCGTCGGCGTTCATGTTTTGCAGCAAACCCTGGCTTACCGCCACCAAAGCGTCATTTTTGTTCCAGCCGGTGGCGAAGGCATTGGGGGAGGCGCTGGGGAAGATGCCCACTTCCGGCATTTCTATGCCGGCCTCCCGCGCCAGGCGCGCAACCGTATCCAACAGCCAGCGGTCGGTGGAGCTGATGGGCTGGTCGATGATTTTCACTCCCATGCTGCGTTTCGCCATCCACTTGGAGGCGAACAGGGAGATGAATGAGCCAGCAAAACCGATCACCGCGGACATGATGAGCAAGGCGTTCAGGTTCAGCCCGCCACCTTGCTGCGCCAGCATATCGTCCACGCCCAGAATGCGCATGGTGATGCTCAGTACGGCCAGGATGGCGATGTTGGTGCCGAGAAACAATATAATTCGTAACATATTTTCCGTCTTTCCTTTAATCCCTTTCGTTGCTGCGGGATCAAAATATATTCATGGGGAATGGCATTTACTCAAGCCAAAGGCCTTGTCATTCGTCTTCCCGGCGCAGATCGGGATCCAGGGTGGCCGCATATTCCCGATCCTGGGTTCCGGCCTGCGCCGCAATGACCATGGTTTGTGCTTAAGTTAAGCGCCATTCATTCATGGGGTTGTTACCGTGTTAGTGGTATTGTGGCTTAAGATAGTGCCATATTTCCAAAAATCAACAGGAGAAAGACTTTGGCGATCCCTCTGGTGGCAGGCACCAAACCTGCAATTGTTGCGCTCAAAAAGGGCGAAACCCTGTACTGGTGCAGTTGTGGCCGCAGCCAGTCACAGCCATCCTGCGATGGATCGCATGAAGATACGGAATTTCAACCCCTGGTGTTTGTTGCGCCAAAGGACGACGACTACTATTTTTGCACATGCAAGCGTAGCAAAAAACCTCCCTTTTGCGATGGCTCACACAAGCATCTGGTGGATGATGATTGAGGAACGGAGGCCGCCCGCCTGTGCCTTGCCCCAGGAGCCTGGCTATTCCGGGATAACGGTAGTACCCCTGTCGCCCAGGCCCGCGCTGGCGGATTATCTGCAGGCCATGCAACTGGCCAATGCGGAAGCGGAGCGACGTCTGGGTGGCTATATGCTGCTTTCCTGGTATGACCGGGATCGGGATTTTGAGTCTCCCCAACACGCCAGCGAGTGTCACGCCGATAGCGCCATACCTGGTTATGTGGACTATGGCCTGTTTCATGGCGCCACCCTCAAGATCGACATTGAAGACGGGCGCTTCGTGTTCTTTTACCTTTCAACCGCGCTGTAGCTGATCTCCAGCACCAGCAGCTCTTTCCTGCCGGAAGGGGTTTGCACCTGTATTTCTTCGTCCAGGGTTTTTCCCAGCAGGGCTTTGGCCATGGGCGAGTCAACGCTGATCCAGTTTTTCTGCGGGACGAACTCGTCTGCACCCACGATGCGGTAGGTGACTTCCTCGCCGTTTTCATCTTCCAGGGTTACCCAGGCGCCAAAGAAAATGCGCCCGGTATCCTGGGGCGGGTTTTCAACGCATTTCAGCTCCGGCATGCGTTTTTGCAGGTAGCGGATGCGCCGGTCCATCTCCCGCAGTTGTTTTTTTCTATAGATGTATTCGGCATTTTCCGAGCGGTCTCCTTCGGCGGCTGCGGCGGCCAGGATCTTCACCACTTTCCGGCGCTTCTTCCATAGCTGCGTCAATTCTTCGTGCAGTGCCTGATAGCCAGCCTTGGTGATGTAGGGGGATTTTCCGGCCATGGCTCAGAACTGGCCGGTACGCAGCAGAACCAGGGTGCAGGCTTCTTCCCAGGGAATGCCCGCGCTGTCCAGAGCCTGCTGCAGCAAGGGGGATTCCGTGCCGGGGTTGAAGATCACCCTGGCAGGTTCGAGATCGAGGATACCATCGATCATGGCGTTCAGGCGGGCGGAACCGACATAGAGAGTGAGGGTGTCTACAGGCTGCTTGATGTCCACCAGGCTGTTGGTCACCGCCAGGCCTTCGCTTTCCTTCAGTTTCGGGTGTACGGGAGTAATGTTCCGGAAGCCCTTTTCCCGCAGCAGGCGGATGGCCTGGTTGGCGTAGCGCTCGGGTTTGCGGGTGGCGCCCAGCACCACGACATGATGATCTGCTGTGTCCATACTCGTTTCCTCAGGCGATTGGGGGTATCCGAATCGCTATATCAGGTAGAATGCGTCTAAATTGACAGGCTAACGAAGGAATTTCAAGCATGAATATTGCAATACCCCTGCATGTGTTGTCCGTGGTGATCTGGGTGGGCGGCATGTTTTTCGCGTATGTGGCGCTGCGCCCCGCTGCGGTCAGTGTTCTCGAGCCGCCTTTGCGCCTGCGTTTGTGGACAGAGGTGTTCGGGCGCTTTTTCCCCTGGGTGTGGGCTTGCATCATTTTGATCCTTGGCAGCGGATACTGGATGATATTCAGCGTTTATGGCGGCATGGGCGGGCTGGCGTTGCATGTGCATATCATGTTCAGCCTGGGGCTGGTCATGATGCTGGTATTTTTCTATGTCTACTTCATGCCCTACCGGGCGCTGAAGCGGGCCACAGCCGGGGAAGACTGGCCGGCGGGAGGAAAGGCTCTGGGGTCGATCCGCCGTCTGATCGCCTTCAATCTGGCGCTGGGAATGCTGACGGTGATCGTTTCCACCGGCGGTGTCTACTGGAATCTTGCCGCCCTGACGGAATAGGATTTGCCGGAAAAGAAAAAAGCCCACCGAAGGCCGGTGGGCTAAATCTGACAATAGTCAGGAGGAGTGAGAACATTCTGGATAACTTTAAACTTATCCATAAGGTTTTGTTTCCAAGACCTTGAAACGCAGTGTACTCGCTCTGCAGATTTGTATATTGATCTGGCTCAAATAAAATACCATATTTTTACAAAGGAATTTGTTTTTTCAGAAAACTGCCGATGATCCGATGGGCGGAATCAGCTTACACCGTATTTTCCCCGGTAATCCTGAATGGCGGCCAACTGTTGTGGCGAATCGCCTTTTTCTGCCAGAAATGTCACCAGATCATCGAGTTGCACGATGCTGGCGACCGGAATATTGTAGTCGCGCTCCACTTCCTGGATGGCGGACAGTGCTCCCTGTCCTTTTTCCTGGCGATCCAGCGCGATAATCACGCCTGCGGCCTGCGCTCCCTGCTGCTCGATAATGTCCATGGATTCGCGTACGGAAGTGCCGGCGGAAATCACGTCGTCGATGATGAGCACCCGCCCTTCCAGGGCATGGCCCACAATCATTCCCCCTTCGCCGTGATCCTTGGCCTCCTTGCGGTTGAAGGCGTAGGCCACATCCCTGTGGTGCTGCTCATACAGCGCTGCCGCAGTGACTGCCGCCAGGGGAATGCCCTTGTAGGCGGGGCCGTAGAGCACGTCGAAGGGAATCCCCGCATCCTCGATGGCCTGGGCGTAATACCTGCCCAGGCGGGCCAGGGCGGCCCCGGTGTTGAACAGGCCGGCGTTGAAGAAGTAGGGGCTGATGCGCCCGGATTTGAGGGTAAATTCGCCGAAGCGCAACACGCCCACGTCCAGGGAAAATTCGAGAAACTCTTTTTGGTAGTCCTGCATTGTATTGGGTTTCCTGTTGAAGTATGTGGCGCATGGTATCAGGAGTATAATCTGCGGTCATGCGTGTAATCTCTGTGAACGTAAACGGCATCCGCGCCGCCGCCCGCAAGGGCTTCTTCCACTGGCTGCGCCGCCAGCAGGCGGACGTGGTCTGCCTGCAGGAGCTCAAGGCCCAGGCGGATCAGATTACCGACAAACAATTCTGGCCCCCCAGCTTCCATTGTTTCTATCACCCTGCCGAACGCAAGGGCTATAGCGGTGTGGGCATCTATTGTCGCAAAGAGCCGGAGTCCGTGGTGGAAGGTATCGGTTGGCCGTGGTTCGATGCAGAAGGCCGCTGGATCGAGGCAAGATACCAGAATTTAAGTGTCATTTCCCTGTATATGCCCTCTGGCTCCCACAGCGAGGAGCGCCAGGCCATCAAGTTCCGGGTGATGGAAAAGCTGTTGCCCTATCTTGTTGAACTGCGCAGCAGCGGGCGGGAATACATCATCTGTGGCGACTGGAACATCGCCCACAAGGCCATCGACCTGAAGAACTGGCGCGCCAACCAGAAGAATTCCGGCTTTCTGCCCGAAGAACGCGCCTGGATGGATAAACTGTTTGGCCCGGCGGGTTTCGTGGACGCCTTCCGCGTGGTGAACCAGGAGCCGGAGCAATATACCTGGTGGTCCAACCGGGGCCGGGCCTGGGAGAAGAACGTGGGTTGGCGCATCGATTACCAGGTTATCACCCCCGGCTTGCGGGACAAGGTGCTGGACGCCTCCATCTACAAGCGCAAGCGCTTTTCCGATCATGCGCCCCTGATTATGGACTACGATCTTGCGCTCTGATTCCCGGGGCAGGCGCTGGCTGGACAGCCTCAAGATTTACGGCCATCCCAAGGTGCGGGTGATGTTGTTTCTGGGGTTTTCCTCCGGGCTGCCGCTGTTGCTGGTGTTTGGCACCCTGTCCGTATGGCTGCGCGAGGCCGGCGTCAGTCGCGCCACCATCGGTTTTGTCAGCTGGGTGGCCTTGGCCTATGCCTTCAAGTGGGTGTGGTCGCCCCTGGTGGACAAGCTGCCCCTGCCGATTCTGAGCAAAAAGCTGGGCCGCCGCCGGGCCTGGCTTTTGTTCGCGCAAGTTGCCGTGATTGGTGGATTGCTGGGCATGGCTTTCAGCAATCCGGCAGAAAACCTGACCGGCCTGGTGTGGTTTGCAGTGCTGGTGGCTTTTGCCTCGGCAACCCAGGATATTGCCATCGACGCCTTTCGTATCGAAAGCGCGGAAAGTTCCAAGCAGGCGGCATTGGCCGCCGCCTACATGGTGGGATATCGCCTGGCCATGATCCTTTCCTCTGCCGGGGTGCTGTGGATCGCCGCCTGGGTGCAGGCCGCAGATGTAAAATATGACCTCCACGCCTGGTCCGTGGCCTATATGGTGATGGCGGCAGTCATGCTGGTGGGGCTGGTGACGACCCTGGTCGTGGCGGAGCCAAAGGTGGTGTTGCAGGAGAATGCGGTGGAGGAGGCCGGTGTGCGGCGTATCCATCGGATTTCCTGGCTTCCGGCCTGGGCGCTGAATGTGCTGGACTGGCTGTGGCGGGCGGTGATCAGCCCCTTTGCCGACTTCATCCGCCGCTACCGCTGGCAGGCGGTGCTGTTGCTGGCGCTGATCGCAAGCTACCGCATTTCCGATATCGTGCTGGGGGTGATCGCCAACGTGTTCTACATCGACATGGGATTCACCAAGACCCAGATTGCCGATGTGACCAAGGTGTTCGGCATCATCATGACCTTGCTGGGCGCGGTGTTGGGTGGTGTGCTGGTCACCCGTTTTGGCGTGATGCGCATCCTGTTTCTGGGAGCCTTGCTGGCGGCGGGCACCAATATACTGTTTTCCCTGCTGGCGCAGGCCGGGCCGGAAGTTGGCATGCTGATGCTGGTGGTGGCTGCGGACAACCTCAGCGCCGGTCTGGCGACGGCGGCTTTCGTGGCCTATCTTTCCGGGCTGACCAATGTTTCTTATTCCGCAACCCAATATGCCCTGTTCAGCTCGGTGATGCTGCTGTTTCCCAAGTTTATCGGCGGGTTCTCCGGGGTGATGGTGGAAAACATCGACTATACCGGCTTCTTCATGCTCACCGCAGCCATGGGCTTGCCGGTGCTGGTGCTGGTCGCCCTGGCCTGGCGCTATGTGCCGGTAAACGGGGAGCGGCGGAATGATTGACCTGAATCTGGCGGGGGCCTTTCTCGTCGGTCTGCTCGGCGGGGTGCATTGCCTGGGCATGTGCGGCGGCATCGTCGGGGCGCTTACCCTGGGCCAGCCGCAGCAAGACGCAGCCACATCCGCTTTCTGGAAGCTGCAACTGGGCTACAACGCGGGAAGAGTGCTCAGCTATGTCCTGGCCGGAATCATCGCCGGAGGCCTAGGGCTACTGCTGGCCCAGGCCGGCCCCCTGCACTATACCCAGCAGATACTCAGCGTAGTGGCCGGGCTGTTCATGATTCTCATGGGCCTGTATCTGGGGGGGTGGTGGATGGGGCTCGTCCGGGTGGAAAAAGCCGGTGGCGTGGTCTGGAGGCGCATCGAACCTCTGGGCCGCAAGCTGCTGCCCGTGCGCTCGCCGGGCCAGGCGTTCCTGCTGGGCATGGTCTGGGGCTGGCTGCCCTGCGGCCTGGTGTATAGCGTGCTGATCTGGGCGTTGTCGGCGGGCGGCATGGCGGAAGGCGCCCTGCTCATGGCGGCGTTCGGCCTGGGCACCCTGCCCAACCTGCTGCTCATGGGCGCGGCGGCCGGCTGGATGGGCAGCCTGCTGCGCAAGCCCCTGGCGCGCAAGATCGCCGGTGGGCTGGTGATTCTGTTTGGCGTGATGATGTTGGTGCAGCTACGGCCGGTGGCATGATTCGTGAAGTCATGGTGGAATTGTATGAAAGCGCAAGATTTTGACAGGAAGTTCCATGCCAATCAGGAAGACATCATTGATGATCTGGATTCATCCACGCTGAAACATCCGAACCAGGCGCAAAAACGGGTGAATGTGGATTTTCCTTCCTGGGTAATCGAATCCCTCGATAGGGAGGCCCGGCGGGTTGGCGTAACGTGCCAGTCGTTGATCAAGCTGTGGTTGGTGGAGCGCCTGGAAGAAAGAGCGGGCAACAAATAGTGGGCACCTCTATAAATTGTCATTCCGGCGCAGGCCGGAATCCATAAGCTATTGAAAATCTTGGACACCGGCCTACGCCGGT
>JAMOLT010000051.1 GCA_027068915.1 Sedimenticola sp.
CCCTGGGCGATGCAGAAAGCGGCGTCCGCGTGGCTGTGCCGGCTGAGATCGCCGAAACGCCCGGGTATGGCACCCAGGAGCAGGCTGTGATCCAGGATGTGGTCGTAGAGTGAAAAATCATTCACCGGCAGATAATCCAGCCCCGCCTGCTGCTGTAGCCGCCAGTGTTTCTGGCGCAACTGTGTTGCAGTGTGGACAAGCTCGTCCGCAGTGCAGTCCTTGCGCCAGTAGCTTTCCAGGGCGAATTTCAGCTCGCGCTGATGGCCGATGCGGGGGAACCCAAGATTGTGAATGATGTTCATGTGGCTGTGCCGGTAGTGAGAATGGGAAAGGCTGCATTCTGTTTCAGAAAAAACAAGAGTACAATTGATAAATAATCACAAGAACATGAGAGATATTCATGTATATCCAGGTCAGCCACCTGCGCAGCATTCTCGCCCTGGCGGAAACCGGCAGCCTCACCGCCGCAGCCAGGCAGTTGCACCTTACCCAGTCTGCCTTGTCCCACCAGCTCAAGGGAGTGGAAAAGCATTTCGGCGCCAAGCTGTTTCAGCGCAAAAGCCGCCCCCTGCAATTTTGCGCCGCCGGGGAGAAGCTGCTGGCCCTGGCCCGCGCCATTGTTCCCCAGTTGCAGGAATGCGAGTATTCACTGTTGCGCATGGCCCAGGGAGTGGCGGGGCGGCTGCACATTGGCATCGAGTGCCACAGTTGCTTCCAGTGGCTGATGCCCACCCTGGATCTGTACCGGGAAAGCTGGCCGGAAGTGGAGCTGGATCTGACTCTTGGGCATAGCTTCACCCCCTTGCCCGCCCTCAAATCCGGGCGGGTGGATCTGGTGATCAGCTCGGATCTGCTGCCCGAGCCTGCCCTGGCGTTTCAGCCCCTGTTCGGCTACGAGTCGTGGCTGGCCGTTTCTGCGGATCATCCTTTGGCGGAGAGGGAGCGGGTATGCCCCCAGGATTTGCAGCCGGAAACCCTGATCACCTATCCCGTGGAGCAGGGCAGGCTGGATGTATTCTCCCAGTTCCTGCATCCGGCGGGCGTTCAGCCGATGGCGGTGCGCCATGTGGAGCTAACCCCCATGATTCTGCAGCTGGTTGCCAGTAATCGCGGTGTGACGGTACTCCCCAGTTGGGCGCTGGGCGAATACGCGGGGAACCCCCGCCTGTGCTTCCTGCCCATGGGAGAGCAGGGCGTATGGGGAACCCTGTATGTAGTGACGCGCCGGAGTGATAGCGATAAACCCTATATGAACGGATTTATCGAGCAGGCCCGGGTGACTTGCTTTGAACAACTGCCGGGAATAAGTACCCTGGCGGGCGACGTGTTGATGAAATAGTGACCAATGCCGGTGGAGTGTTTGGAATCGCCCGGAACCATGAAAGCCGCTGACTTAAGCTAAAAAACCATGGTCATTCCGGCCTCGGCAATTGCTCCTGCATTGCTCTACCTTCGCCCATCCATGGGTTCGTGTGCCGGGATGACGAACAATGAGATCTTTTAGTAAGTAGCGTTCGAGCCAGATGCCATTGGTGTAGGGTTGCTCTATACTATAAAGAGACAAGGAAAGCCGGGAGCAAGAAAATGATTTTCACTATCAGAATGAATGGCTTGTGCAGTGGGAAAAGCTGGTTGCTGTTGTTGCTGCTTTTGCAGTCAGGGGCTGGTGGTACGGCGGAGCTGTTGCTGCCAGTGGAGGATTTGCGCACCCTTGCCGCCCAAGGAGATGCTCAGGCGCAATTTTCCCTTGGAGTGGTGCTGGAGTACGGGGAAGGGGTGGATAAATCTCCGGAGGAAGCAAGAGACTGGTATTGCAGGGCTGCCGCGCAAGGGCAGATGGAAGCCTGGCACAACCTGGGATGGATGTATGCCAACGGGCGGGGTGTGCCCCGAAATGATGATATCGCCCGCTACTGGCTGGAAAAGGCAGCGGCTTCTGGCGACGAGCAGGCGGCAAGGATACTGGAGATGATCGGAGGCGGGCAGACCATGGAGAACGGCTGTTCCCATGTGGCGACCCTGCCCTGGTTGCAGGAATGGTGCAATGATCCGGACTGCCGGGCTATTGTTCGCCTGGTGGAAAAACTGTCCCGGGAACATGACCTGGATGCGAATCTGGTGTTGTCCATGATTCGTGTGGAGTCCGGGTTCAATACCCGGGCGCGTTCCCCGAAGGGTGCTTCCGGATTGATGCAGCTGATTCCCGCCACCGCCATGCGCTTTGGCGTGGTGGACATCTGGGATCCTGAGCAGAACATTCGTGGTGGAATGGCATACCTGCGCTGGTTGTTGGCGTATTTCAAGGGGGACCTGCTCAAGGTGCTGGCCGGCTACAATGCGGGGGAGCATCGGGTGCTGCAATACCAGGGGGTGCCGCCCTTTCGGGAAACCCGCCGCTATGTACGGCAGATTGTCGAGGATTATGGCCGCTCCTATCATCGCTATGACATGAGCTGGCTGGATTCCGGAACGGTTGCGACGCAGTACACTAGCCGGGAGTCCCGCCTGCCGGAATCACCTTCCGGGGGATAAGCTCAGATGGCGGGCTGATCCGCCTCCAGTTCCTGCACGGCTTGTTCCAGATCCTCGTGCAGAAGATTTTGCAGGATCACAGCCGTTTTTTGCTCCAGGTGTGTGATATTCAGGCTGCGGATCAATTGCTTTGCTTCCGGCAGGGATGCCGGGTGCATGCTCAGGCTTTTCAGGCCCATGCCCAGCAACAAGGGGATGTATTTTGGCGTGCCTGCCATTTCACCGCACATGGCGACAGGCTTGCCAACGGTGATGCCGGCCTGCACTACCTGCTGGATAAGCATGATGACTGCAGGGTGCAGGGCGTCATAGAGGTGGTTGACACCATCGTCTGCGCGATCCACCGCCAGGGCGTACTGAATAAGATCATTGGTGCCGATTGACAGAAAGTCGAATAGCCGGGCAAAGCTTTCTGCGGTCAGTGCCGCGGCCGGGGTTTCAATCATGGCTCCCACAGGAAGCTGCGGGTTGATCTCGATACCCTGGTGCAGCAGCGACTGCAATTCTTCATCAATGATTTGCCTGGCCTGTCTGGCCTCCCACAAATTGGTGAGCATGGGGATCATCAGGCGCACGTTTCCCAGTGCGGAAACCCGCAGGATGGCGCGAATCTGGATGCGGAAAATGCCGGTTTCTTTCAGGCACAGGCGAATGGCGCGCAGACCCAGCGCCGGGTTGGTGCAGGAAGCAGGCTGTGGCTGGTGCTCGCATTGCTTGTCTGCCCCCAGGTCAAGGGTGCGAATGATAACGGGCTGCTCCCGCATGCCCTCGACCACCTGTTTGTATGCCTGGAAATGCTCTTCTTCGGTGGGCAGCTCTTCCCGGTTCATGTACAGAAATTCGGTGCGATACAGCCCCACGCCACGGCAACCGCCTTCGATGGCGGTTTCGGTGTCTTCGGGTAGTTCAATATTTGCCAGCAGCTCGACTTCCTGTCCGTCCAGAGAAACTGCCGGTGCATCTTTGAGGTTGTGCAGGGCATGGCGGCGCGCCAGCTCTTGCTCCAGCCGCTGGTGGAAAAACAGCAGGCAGTTGTCGTCGCAATTCGCCAGCACGCTGCCGTGCCGGGCGTCGATGACAACCAATTCCCCGGAACGCAGCTGGCTGGTAGCGCCATGGGCGCCCACCACAGCGGGAATGCCAAGGCTGCGGGCGAGAATGGCCGTGTGGGACATGGGACTGCCATACTCGGTGACAAATCCGGTTGCGCCGCGGTGATGCAACATGATGGCGTCTGCCGGGGTGAGGTCTTCCGAGACGATGATGTGTCCGGAAATTTCTGTGGGGTCACTGTTTTTCCCGCCCTGCAATATGTGCAGGATGCGATTGATCACATGATCCAGGTCATCCTTGCGGGTGCGCAGGTAGGCGTCCTCCATGTCTTCAAACACCCGCATCATCTGGTCCCGCCGTAGCTGCAACGCCCATTCGGCGGAGCAGCCTTCCTCGCGGATGGTCTGTGCCGGCGCCTCGGAGATGGCCTTGTCCTCCAGCATCAGCAGGTGGGTGTCGATGAATTCGAGGATATCAGCGGGGGTATCTTCGGGAATCTGCTTGCGTACGTCCTGGAGTTGTCCGGCGGCCTGCTCGATGGCACGGAAAAAACGCTCAATTTCCGCTTCTATTTTGCCGTGCGGAACCATGCCGGGTTTGGCCTGGATGCTTCCCCTGGAGAGCATCAATGCCTTACCGATGGCGGTACTGATGTTGGTGTGGACGCCAATACCCTGAATCGCCAGTGTCATCGCTCTTCTCCAAAGCCGTCCCGGACGAGTTCGATCAGCGCCTTCAGCGCCTTTTCTTCATCCTTTCCATCGGTAATGATGGTGATCCTTGTTCCCTTGCTGGCGGCAAGCATCATCACCCCCATGATGCTTTTTCCGTTGATGCGGTTGTCATCTTTTTCGAGATAGACTTCTGCCGAGAACTTGGTGGCGGTGCTCACCAGTTTGGCGGCGGCGCGGGCGTGTAGTCCAAGTTTGTTGGGGACGACGATCTGTGTGGACTTCATTCGCAAGCTCCTTTTGCACGGGCAACCTGAATGCCGCGCATGCCGCCGTCGGCGGCTTTGTGGGTCAGGGCCTGCAGGTCGTCGCTGGCGTAGTTGAACACCCGGATCAGCATGGGCAGGTTCAGGCCGGAAACCACGTTCGCCTGCAGTTCCCCGGTAAGCTGGCAGGCGATATTGCTGGGGGTGGCGCCGAATGCATCGGTCAGCACCAGCACGCCGCTGCCATCGTCCAGTTCCTGTGCCGACTGGTAGGCGAGTTGCTGCAGATCGTCAGTATCGCTTTCCAGGGGAATGTTCAGACAGCGTATGCGCAGGGGGCAGGAGCCGACCAGCTCACTGGCATTTTTCAGCAGTGTTTCGCCAATGCCGGGGTGGGTGAGCAGCAGGATTCCGATGCTCATGAGTTGTCTTCTTCGATGGCCTGCTGCTGCCGCTGGATGAATATTTCGGCAGCATCATAGCCCTTCAGCTTCAAAATATGATTTCTCACAGCGGTTTCCACCAGGATCGCCAGGTTGCGCCCCGGCGCCACGGGCACGGTGATCTCCGGTATCTCCACCCCCAGCACGTTGCGGTAGCGGCCCACGCCGCGCAGGCGCTCCATGTCTGCGATTTCCTGCAGCTTCATGCGCTTGAGGTGCATGATGAAATGCAGGTATTTGTTGTGCTTGGTGGCGCTGTCTCCGAACATGGCGGGGATGTTCAGAATGCCTAGCCCGCGTACTTCGAGGAACTCCCGCAACAGGGGCGGGCAGCTGCCGCTGACGATATCCGGGGCAATGCGGCGAAATTCCGTGACATCATCGGCAATCAACCGGTGGCCGCGAATGATCAGCTCCAGGGCCAGTTCGCTTTTGCCTACGGCGGAATGTCCGGTGAGCAGTACGCCCATTCCCAGCACCTCGAGGAACACGCCGTGCAGGTTGGTTTTTCTGGCGAAGAACCGGGTGGCGTAATACTGAAGGTTATCCAGCACCTGTGCGTCCTTGAGGGAGGAGGCGAGGAGGGGGGTGTTGTGTTTTTCCGCCAGTTCTTCCAGGGCCTTGATGGATTTGAGCCGGTTGCTCAACAAGATGGCGGCGGGTTTGGCGGAGAACAGGCGCATCAGCGCCGCATGCTGGTCGTCATTGCTGAGGCTGGTGAGGTATTTTTTCTCTTTGGGGCCGATGATCTGCACCGGGCTTGGGTGAATGTAGTTCAACGGGCCGGCGATGATGGGGTCGGATTTTTCGATTTCGGCGTCAAAAATGACGTTGCCAAGGCCTTTTTTGCCCGCCAGAAGGCGCAGCCTGAGACGCTCCTGGAGGGCGTCGATCAGGTCGTTAACTGTGATCTGATGCTGCATCGGCCAGGGGTGGCGGGTTTAGCAGCTGTAACACCTGCTCTTCGCTGGTGGCGCGGCGGATCTGGGCGCACAGCTGGGGATTGTTGAACAGCCGGGCCAGTTCCGCGAGGAGCTCCAGATGGGCTTCTGTCGCCTGTTCCGGCACCAGCAGGCCGAATACCAGATCTACCGGCTTGCTGTCCAGGGAGTCGAAATCCACGCCGGTGGCCAGATGCAGGAAAGCGCCGGTAGGCTTGCTGATGCCCTTGATGCGGGCATGGGGCAGGGCAATGCCGTGGTTCATGCCGGTACTGCCCAGGCGCTCCCGATCCAGCAGTTTTTCGTAGATGGTTTCTGCGCTGGGCGTGTTGGTGCCGGCTGCGAGCAGCTCGGCCACGGTTTCCAGAGCGCGCTTTTTGCTCGATGCAGTATTGGACAGCTTGATCTGATCCGGCTGCAACAAATCTTCGGGTAACATGATGGTTGTATTTATTCCGGGAATCTCCCGAGCCTGAAAGGAGCACTTCGGGAGATTCCAGCAGGTTGAGTTGAATGCAGCAGGGTTCCCTGATGCAGGCTCCGGCTTATTCCGGCATTTCGGCCAGTATGGCTCTGACGCCGCCGTTGCCGCGGGCACGTTTCTGGATTTTTTCTTTGTGTTTGAGGATTTGCCGGTCAAGCTTGTCCACCAGGCCATCGATGGCCGCGTACAAATCTTCTTCGCTCGCTTCTGCAAAAACATCGGCGCCACTGACGTGGACGGTGGCTTCCGCTTTCTGCATGTGCCTTTCCACGCTGAGGATGACATGTACGTTGGTGACGTGATCAAAGTGGCGCTCGATGCGCTTGATCTTCTCTTCTACATAGTTGCGCAGGGCGTCTGTGAGTTCTATGTGGTGACCGGTTACGCTCAGTTGCATAGTATTCTCCTTGATTAAACGAGACGTTTACGTTCGTTGGATGGCGGAATTGCCATTGCTTCGCGGTATTTTGCGACGGTGCGTCGCGCTACCTTGAAGCCGTCATCTGACAACATGGTAGCGATTTTGTTGTCAGACAAGGGTTTTTTGGGGTTTTCTGCAAGGATGATCTTGCGGATGCAGGCGCGAATGGCGACCGCTGATGCCTGATCTCCACTGTTGGTGCTGACGTGGCTGGAAAAGAAATACTTGAACTCCAGTACGCCTTTTGGTGTGTGCATGTACTTTCCCGTCGTGATGCGGGAAATGGTGGATTCGTGCATTTCCACCGCTTCGGCAACGTCTTTCAGGATCAGGGGCTTCATCGCTTCTTCGCCGTGATCGAAGAAACCCTGCTGAACCTCCACGATGCGCATGGCCACCTTCAGCAGGGTCTGATTGCGACCCTGCAGGCTTTTGAGGAACCAGCGTGCTTCCTGCAGATGGTCTTTCAGGGTGGTGTTGTCACTGCTGTTGTCAGCGCGTTTGACCAGGGCGGCGTATTCGGGGTTGACCCGCAGTTTCGGCATGGCTTCCGGGTTCAGGGATACCAGCCAGCGCCCCTCCTTCTTTTCGACGAATACATCCGGTTCCACATAGCGGGTGTCTGCCGGAGAAATGCTGGAGCCGGGATGGGGATTGAGGGAACGGATCAGATCGAACACCGCCTGAACCTGTTCTGAGCTCAGGCGCAGCAGTTTGCGGATACGTGGCTCATTGCCGGTGGTGAGCAGATCAAAGTGATCCCGAAGCAGCTTTTTCGCATTGTTTTTCACTGCCTTGTCTGCCGGCAGCTGTTCCAGTTGCAGCAGCAGGCATTCCTGGGGGTTGCGTGCAGCAACCCCTGGCGGGTCGAAATGCTGAATGCGATGCAGCACGGTCAGCACTTCCTCTATGCCGATTTCTTCATCATTCATGTCGATGATGATTTCTTCCAGGGGTGCATGCAGGTAGCCGTCCGGGGAAATGCCATCGATAAGGGCGATGGCGATGGCGCGGTCTTCCTCGCTGAAAGGCGTCAGATTGAGCTGCCAGTGCAGATAGTCCTGCAGGGTTTCGGCGTTGCTTTCCCGGGAGAGAAAATCGGTATGTTCTTCGTTGCTGCTCACCTGGGTGCGCGTGATCGGAATATCGTATTGATCTTCCCAGTTGGCATCCACAGGCAGTTCGTCCGGGATGGTTTCGGTGCTGTTCTGGATTTCCGCCTCTTCCCGGGCGGGGGCAGGTTCGGCCTCTGCGGGTTTTTCACCGGGCGCAGGCGCATCCTCGCCGCCATCCTCCTCGATTTCCAGCATGAGGTTGGATTCCAGCGCTTCCTGTATTTCCTGCTTGAGCTCCAGAGTGGAAAGTTGCAGCAGCTTGATCGCCTGCTGCAGTTGCGGGGTCATGGTGAGGTTTTGACCCAGGCGGAGCTGAATGGAAGCTTTCATTAGTGGATAGATGATCCTCTGTTTTGTTGTTGGGGCGCTGCTGAATTTTCCTGGATCAGGCAGAACCTCTCCCGCAGCCCTGAGGATAAGGCAGGAGCCACAGCCGACAGCAGGTTGTCGGCGGGAACTGTAATGTGGTGGCTCCGGGGTGTTTCGGGCGTCAGGTATGAGTTCATGGGTTCAGTATACAGGCTCCTTTTATTTATAGTTTAGCGCAAGCCGGGGCAATTTCTGAAATGCCAATGCTTGATGCAGGTCAGGTTATAGGCGGAAATGTTCCCCCAGATAGGTGCTTCGTACTTCTTCGTGGGCGAGTATTTCCCGGGGATCCCCTTGGGTCAGTACCGCACCTTCGGAAACGATATAGGCGCGCTGGCAAATCCCCAGGGTTTCCCGGACGTTGTGGTCCGTGATTAATATGCCAATTCCGGTTTCTGCAAGATTTTCAATAATTTGCTGTATGTCTGAGACGGATATGGGGTCCACTCCCGCGAAGGGTTCGTCCAGCAGAATAATGCTGGGTCCGGAGGCTAGGCAGCGGGCGATTTCCAGGCGCCGCCGTTCGCCCCCGGAAAGGCTGATGGCCAGGTTCTTGCGCAGGTGGGAAATGCCGAATTCGGCCAGTAGTTCATCGCAGCGCTCCTGGCGTTCCTTTTTTTGCAGCTGTTTGCTGATTTCCAGCACTGCGAGGATGTTTTCCTCGACTTTCAGGCGCCGGAAAATGGAAGGCTCCTGGGCAAGATAGCCCAGGCCGTGCCGGGCGCGGATGTGCATGGGGCGGGAGGTCAGGTCTCTGCCGCCGAGGCTGATGCTGCCGGCATCCACCGGGACCAGCCCCATGATCATGTAAAAGCAGGTGGTTTTGCCTGCACCGTTGGGGCCGAGCAACCCCACCACCTCGCCTTCATCCACGTGCAGGCTGACGCCATTCACCACGGGTTTTCCCTGATATCTTTTTACCAGTCCTTCGGCGCTGAGAAAGCTCATTGCGCGTTTTGTGGATGGATGATGACCTTGACCCGTTTTGAGCCTTTTGCTGCGGCGCCCGCCTTGAGCTGGGCCTTGACCCGGTCATAAACGATGCGGTCGCTGCGGAAGCTGTCATTGTTCTGGGTCAGTACGGCATCACCGTTGAGCGTCAGCTCTTCGCTGTTGAAGTCGTAGATGATGCGTTGGCCCTGCCCCGTCACCCAGGGCTTGTCCTTTTCCGGCCGTTGCCGGAATGTGGCTGGTTTGCCGGTGGCGATGAGCTTGCCGGGCTGTCTGTTTTTGTAGGTGATTACCACTTTGCCAGCCTGCAGTTGCAGGGAGCCCTGCTGTATCTTTACATTGCCACGATAGGTTGTGGTGTGGCTGGCCTGGTCGATATCGGCGCTGTCTGCCTCGATCTCCACCGGTGCATCCTTGTCGGAAGGCAGCGCCAGCGTGGTTGCTGGCGCCACAAGCAGCAAAACCAGGGTCAATGAGACAAGCGTGTGGCATTTACTGAGCAACATAATGGGCCCTCGTCTGAGCCAGAAAGCGGATTCTGCCCGGGGACTTCAGCCAGGCCTGCATACCAACGGATTCTATCCAGTTTTCGGCACTGGTAACAGTCACCGCTGCTGCGGTTTCGGCATATTCGCGTTGTGGCTGTACGTTCAGGTCGGAAGTGAGTATGCGCATGGGGGGCTGGGTTTCATCGCCCTCCCAGTGAAGGATAGTTTCACCCTGGAGCTGCAGCAGGGACTGATCCCGGGAAAGCATCCCTTTTGCTGCGTTGATGCGCAGGCTGGGCTGCTTGTCGGCATAGAGCACATATTCCGGTTGCTCCAGGCGGGTAATGCCAGATTCCAGATAATGCCGGAGTTGTTGCGCCTGCAATGAATGGCTGAGTCTGCCCTGTTCGTCAAACTGGTGTAGCTCCAGCTGATAGACGAAATAGTCCTGAATCTGTGCCTTGTCTACCGTTTCTCCGCCAATGATGACAGGATCCGGGCGCGAGGCCCACCAGGTAATGCCCAGCAGCGTCAGCAGTGCCACCAGCAACAGCCGGATGCGCATCAGCTGAGGTAACTTTCCAGATGAGAGTGCAGTTTGCCCTGGGCTTCCATGATTAGCTCGCAGACCTCGCGGGCTGCCCCCTGTCCGCCAGCCGAGGCAGTGATCCAGTGGGCATGTTGCTTGGCGAACGCATGGGCGTTCTGTACGGCTATCGCCAGCCCCACGCGGCTCATAACCGGCAAATCCACCACGTCGTCGCCGACGTAGGCGATTTGGCTGTCATCCAGGCCTAGCTGGTGTTTCAATTCCATGTAGGCAGGGCGCTTGTCCCGCTGTCCTTGGTACAGATGGCTGATCCCCAGGCTGTGCATGCGGATCTCCACCACTTTGGAGGTGCGGCCAGTGATAATGCCGATCTGTACCCCGGTTTGCTGGAGCATCACCATGCCATGGCCGTCCAGGGAGTGGAAGGCTTTGTATTCCTGCCCGTCATCGCCAAGATACAGGCTGCCATCCGTGAGAACACCATCCACATCGAAGATGATCAGCTTGATTTGCTTGGCTTTTTCCAGAATATCCTGCATCACTTGTTTTCCTCTCAGACCACACCGGCGCGGAGCAGATCGTGCATGTTGAGTGCGCCAATGAGATTCTTGCCATCGTCGATAACCAGTAGACCGCTGATTTTGTTGTCTTCCATGAGTTTCAGCGCTTCTGCGGCCAGACTCCGGCTCTGGATGGTGACGCCGCCCCGGGTCATGACTTCGGTGACCGGTGTGCTGCGCAGATCCACACCGCGATCCAGGGTGCGGCGCAAATCGCCATCGGTGAATACCCCGCTGATGCGCTGCTCCTCGTCCACCACCGCCGTCATGCCCAGTCCCTTGGCGGTCATTTCCATCAGCGCCTGGCTGATGGTGGCCTGCTCGCTGACCTGGGGAATCTTGCTGCCCTTGTGCATGATATCGCCCACATGCAACAGCAGTTTGCGTCCCAGACTGCCGCCGGGGTGAGAGCGGGCGAAATCCAGCTCGGTAAAACCGCGGGTTTCCAGCAGGGCCACCGCCAGGGCGTCACCCATCGCCAGGGCCGCCGTGGTGCTGGCGGTGGGAGCCAGCCCCAGGGGGCAGGCCTCGCGGGAAACGCTCACGTCAATACTGACATCCGCTTCCCGTGACAGGGTGGAATCCGTATTGCCGGTCATGCTGATCAGAGGAACGCCCAGGCGCTTGATGATGGGCAGAATGGTGATGATTTCCGCTGTTTCGCCGGAATTGGAAAGGGCCAGCACCACATCGCCAGTGGTAATCATGCCCAGGTCGCCGTGGCTGGCCTCTCCCGGATGCATGAAAAAAGCCGGGCTGCCGGTGCTCGCCAGGGTCGCAGCAATCTTGTTGCCGATATGGCCGGACTTGCCCATGCCCGTGACCACAATCCGCCCCTGGCAATGCAACATGTACTCGCAGGCATGTACAAAATCCGCATTTATCTGCCTTTCCAGATCCTTGACCGCCCCGGCTTCCGTGCGAATAACGGCCAACCCCAGTTCCTTGAGCTTGCGGGCTTCGGGTTCTTTGGTTTCGGGCAAGGGTTTCACAGGTGGTTTTCGGCTATTCATTTTCCCGCGAATCATAGCATGTGTGCCGCCCGCTTGTTTATTCATCAACTGTTGATAGAGGGCAAATAAACCTGAATTGGTGGTGCAACTTGGTGAGGGTGGTCTATGTTTTACTAAGACAATCAACAGCAAAACCACATTCAGCGGGTTTTCGGGTGTTCAGCCACAAGGTGCCGGCGTCGGTATGGTTATTCCACGTCAAGCCGCGCCTTGATCCGGGGCATCCAGGCTGCTCTGAATACGGCTTTACTATTGATTGTCTTAGTATGTTGGTGGCGCTTCTATCAATATATGAAAATCTGGAAGATAGAAGATTGTCTGATTGAAATCACGATGCAGGAGATAAAGAGATGCCTTATAGAACAATACAGTGCGGCAACGTCTGTAACAAGCTGTTCCTGAACAAAACTGCCACGTCCGCCCTGGTGGCTGCCATGGCAATTGCGACGGCTGCTGTTGCTGAGGAAACCGTAGAAGAGGATATGCCGGTTTTTCATGAGCAAAGCGTAGAAACCGGGATGGACAATGATGATGTAAGGACGCTGGTAAGTATGGCAAATCATGCCGGAATCACCCTGACGCCGGAAACAATCAAGCGTATGCTGGCGACTCATCCTGAAATAACGGACGTCGTGGATTCCGGCCAGCGGGATGCGGTTGTGCGAGAGGCGGTTGCTATATATCCCGCAAGATTTGAGGTGACTGGTCAGGCAAAGATTTATGAAGATACCTTCTTCAACCTGAAGTCCGCCGGAGGCAGGTTTACGGCTACGGGCATTGATGTGCTGTTGAACTATTCGAGTATTTTGGGCGGTATTTCCTATGAGAACATGGCGCTCTGGGGTTCTTCTCACAGCAACCAGATAGAAGCCAAGTTGGCGGTGGATGCAGAGTTTGAGGCCTATGGTGTATATGGTCGAGCGGATGCTGGGCCACCACCTTTTCCTGCAGTCACTTATGGTGTTTACGGCACCACCAATCAGCCGGCCGGTTACGGGGTTTATGCGATCAATACCGCTCCCCAGGGGGATGCCGCCAACGATGGTGGGGGAGTGGCATTGTTTGCAACCGGCAGTATAAACGGGCTTTACACTTCCGGGGGAATACGAGCAATGGACAACCATGTGGCCATTATTGAAAATACAGTGCCAGGTGGGCGTAATGCCCATGTGTTGGCCTTGTCCATGCCAAATGGGACTTCTCCAAGTGTCGCTGACAATTTCATCACTTTCTATGCAGGTGGAGAAACAGAGACTGATGCGGTGGGATCGATTGAAGGAAATAGCGCTGGCGGCGTTGTCTACAAAACCAGTGGAGCAGACTTTGCCGAGTGGATTCCGCGCAGAAACCTGGACGAATCAATCGAAACGGGTGATGTCGTGAGCATTGCAGGCGGGAAAGTGTCCCGCAACCTGAAGGGCTTTGATCATATCCAGGTGATTTCCACCGCGCCCGGGTTTGCCGGGAATGCTCCGGGAGACGACAAAATTGACCAGTACGCCCTGGTCGCCATGATGGGACAAGTACCGGTAAAGGTTTCTGGCGCAGTCAAAGCCGGTGACTATATTGTGGCTTCAGGCAAGAATGATGGCACCGGTATCGCAATACGGGCCGACAAGATGATGCCCGAAGACTTTCGCATGATGGTCGGGCGTGCCTGGGAATCTTCGGATGACCAGGGTATCAAACTGGTTGATACGGCTGTCGGTTTCGGTGCCAGCGATGCCTATGCCTACATGCGCAAGCAGGATCAGCGTATCGCCAGCCTGGAACAACAGCTGTCAGCCAAAATGGCGCGCCTCGATCGTTTGGCTGCGCAAACGGAAATACTGTCCCGGAAACTCGCCTATATCCAATCAGCCAATATGGTGGTGAAAAACGCCATGAAGTAATGCTGTTTCAGCATGATCAGAAAAAAGCCCCGGTGTGCCGGGGCTTTTTTCAATTCAAAGGAGTTTGGTTTTTACCGCACCGCAACGCTCGCAGCACAAGCGCGTAACCAGTTGTCCCCGTTTGGTATCGAATACCCGTTCCTTATCGGTCACCCACTTGTGGTGTCCATGCCGGCAGAGGGTATTGCCACGGTGCTTGTCGCTGGTTTTTGGCTTGCGAAAAGGTAGAATATCGGCCATGTTCCTCGCTTTGGGGTTGCAGGGAAAAGCATAGCATCAATCATGTCTTCCTCGTTCGTTTTACCAGCAGCTTTGATTTTATTCTATTCAGCGTGGCGGACAGTTCGTCCAGCTCTTCAATCCCTGTGGGGGAGAAATGGACGCTAAAGTCGCCCTGAGTCAGTGATTTCGCACCTTCGTTGATATCCCGCAAGTTTTGCACGATGGATTTGTTGATGCTCCTCATCAAAAACAGCATCACGATGGCGGCGAAGATTGTGGTTCCCAGGGTCAGGTAGATCATGAAGCGGGCTTGTTCCCTCATGTTGCTCCGGCCCCAGACCAGCTGGGATTCCTTTTTCTTTCTGATTTCTGCTAATCCCGAGAACACCGGTCTCAGCGCATTTTTCCCATCCTTGATGGCGGTATTGGCTTTGATGGTCCATTCTTTTGATGCCGCTTCCGATTTTTCGCCGACATAGTTCATGTCCTTGTATCTATCGATGATTTTCCTGAATTCCGAGCCATAGAATTTGACGGCTTCGCCCCATTGGCGAAATGATGCATGTTCTGCATCAGTAAACAAACCTTCCTTCTCCTCGATAAGGAATCCAAGCATTTTGGAAACATTATTCATGGATTCTGTCCATTCTCGGACATATTTTTTCTTTTTGGTCAGGTTTCCTACATAAATAAAGTATTCCTTTTCATAGCGCCGGGTTTTTTCAAGCTGTATCAGTAAATCGTTGAGCCTGGAGACGGCATTGGTGCTTTTGGCGATGGTATGGTCAACCGTGCTTGATTGCTTGCTGATCAGGTAGGTTATGGCTACTGCACTGCCAACAAACAACAGCCAGAGTATAAGGAAATTAACGGTTAGTCTTTTCTTGATATTCATGTGCACCCCTATGTGGCATGGAGAACTTCGGGAGGCCACAAAAAAACCCGGCATCCATTCAGCATAATACTATCTGCTGTAAGTAACTGACTTTAATAATACAAGCAAGATATTCTTCTGGCTTCCTGTGCAAAATATAGCATGAAAACCGCTTCCGGAAAAAAGGAGGCTGAAAGGCGCTGGGATCTGCCCAGCATGGTGATGCTGCTCAGTCGGCGCCAAAGCCTCCCGTCTTCTGTTCCAAAATATATATTCCCATAATATTTCAATGGAAAGGAGCAAATCTCCGGAAGAGAGTGTATTATTTTTTTATCATATCAATAAGTTAGAATTTTGATGTTGAGTAATTCCGGAACAGAATCACATTTTTGACAGAGACCGGGGCGTGGCTGCCAAGCAGTCAGGAAACTTTTGCGGGTTTGCTCTGTCCTATTTACCAGACGTTGTAAACGTTGGGTCGTCCCCCTCCCTTGACGGCCCGCCGGTCAACCGGCATCAAACCCCGAAGCTTGCCCCCCCCTCTGGCTTCGGGGTTTTTCTTTGTCAGGATGTTGAAAAAAACCTTCCATGACTCTACGTCATTAGAAATAGTCGCACGCCCTTGCGCGGCGTACAGGATGTTGAAAAAATGGTGTTTTTCAACATCCTGCTTATGTGCAGAAGCGGCAAGTTCGGGGTTTTACTGTCTGTTTAGCCAGTGGTTGAGCCGCTGGTGGGCTTCGGTAACGCCAGTGCGTTTCAGGGAAGAAAACAACTGCACCGAGAACTCTCCCTGCAGGCCTTCCAGTGCGGATTTAACCTTGTGATAGCTTGCGGAAGCAGGCCCTTTCTTGAGTTTGTCCGCCTTGGTCAGCAGTATGTGTACCGGCAGGTTGATATGCGCCGACCATTCCAGCATCTGGATATCGAAATCCTTGAGAGGGTGGCGGGAGTCCATCATCAGGATCAGACCTTTGAGGCACCGGCGTTTTTCCAGATAGGTGGCCAGGTTGCCCTGCCAGTCTTTCTTGATGCTTATGGAAACCTTGGCGTAGCCGTAACCCGGCAAATCCACCAGACGCCGCTCGTCATCCAGCTCGAAAAAGTTTAGCAGCTGGGTGCGCCCGGGGGTCTTGCTGGTTTTCGCCAGACCCCGGTGGTCGCAGATGACATTGATGGCGGAGGATTTTCCGGCGTTGGATCGTCCGGCGAAGGCGATCTCGTAGCCTTCGTCAGGCGGGCACTGGCTGAATTTGGCGGCGCTGGTGAGGAATCTGGCCTGACGGAAATAGTTGTCAGTCATCGCTGCGTTTCCAGTGGCCGGATTTGCCTCCGGCTTTTTCCTCCAGCTGTACCTGGTTGATGACCATGCCCCTGTCCACCGCTTTGCACATGTCATAGATGGTGAGCAAGGCCACCTGGGTGGCGCACAGGGCTTCCATTTCCACGCCGGTCTGCCCCCGGGTTTCCACCTGGGCGCGGCAATGAATGTGGTTACCATCTGTATCGATGCTGAAGTCAATGGCGATGCGCGTCAGAGCCAGGGGGTGGCACAGGGGTACGAGGTCTGGTGTTTTTTTGGCTGCCATGATGCCGGCAACGCGGGCAATTCCCAGTACATCGCCCTTCTTGTGGCCGCCTTCCATGATGAGCTTCAGGGTGTTCGGCTCCATGCTGATGTGGCCGCTGGTGACGGCAATTCTGTGGGTGTAGTCCTTGGCGCCGACATCCACCATGTGCGCTTGGCCCTGTTCGTCGAAGTGGGTGAGTTTGCTCATGCTTCGCCAACCTGATCGAATTCTATGGATTTGGAGACCTCATGCACATCAAAGCGCATGGTTTGCAGATCACCCATCACCCAGGTGGCCTGGGTTTGCCCCACGCCGCCAATGGTGCCGGGGTTGACCAGCGCGGCTTTGCCGCCCCTTACATGGGGCAGCCATTCGATGTCTACCGTGTGGCTGTGTCCGCAGCATACCAGATCCCAGTCGCCGGTAGCGGCCATGGCCCGGGCGTAATGCGGGTAGTGCACCAGAAAAATCCGCCTGCCGCCCAGCTCTATGCCGGCATCCATCCCGTGATAGCGCAACACCCCGCCTGGTTTGTGGCCGAGGCGGGTAAGGGCATACAGGTCCCCGGTGTTGTTGCCGTGGATAATGTGCACGGGCAGCTGGAATTGTTCCAGGCAATGCAGGGTGCTGGGAGCGACCACGTCGCCGCAGTGCAGCACGGCTTTCGCTCCCAGCGCTCTGGCATCCCGCACTGCTGCCTCTAGCAGGGGGATGTGGTCATGGCTGTCAGACAGGATGCAGATTTTCATTAGAAGTGCGGTTTTTCCGGGGCTTTTTCGAACATGGCAACCGAGTTGGTGATCTCTTTACGGGCGGCCTCTACATTGTCCCAGCCTTGCACCCGCACCCATTTTCCCTCGTCCAGGTCTTTGTAGTGCTCAAAGAAATGTGCCATGCGCTCCATGAGCTCCTTGGGCATGTCATCCACATCATTGACGTGAGACCAGCGATCGGTGATGTCGTTTACAGGCACGGCAACCACTTTTGCATCATCCCCGGATTCATCGGTCATGATGAGCACGGCGACAGGGCGGCAGCGAATGACGGATCCGGGGATCAGGGGAAAGGCGGTTGGCACCAGCACATCGCAAGGATCACCATCATCGGACAAGGTGTGGGGAATATAGCCGTAGTTCACCGGATAACGCATGGCGGTGCGCAGGATGCGGTCTACGAACATGGCGCCGGAGGCCTTGTCTACTTCGTATTTTACCGGCTCGGCATTGGCGGGTATTTCGATGATGACGTTGATTTCGTCTGGAACATTGTTGCCTCGGGTTACGCGGTCAAGATTCATTGGGTATTTCCTCCTTAAAGGTGTCGGTTATATTTATTGCAGTTGATTTGGATAGAACATAAAAAGCCGGCCCCCCAAGGCCGGCTTGGTGTCAGGTTCAAAAATGTATTTACAGCTCTTCGGCATGTTTGGAAAGGTAGCTTGCTACGCCGTCTGGAGTGTCTTTCATGCCATCGTCACCTTCTTTCCAGCCAGCGGGGCAGACTTCACCATGAGCCTCATGGAATCGCAGGGCATCGACCATGCGGATCATTTCGTCGATGTTGCGGCCCAGGGGCAGGTCATTGACCACCTGGTGGCGTACTACACCTTCCTTGTCGATAAGGAAAGAGCCACGGAAGGCAACAGCGCCATCCGGGGTTTCCACATCGTACGCCTTGCAGATGCCGTGAGTCATGTCTGCGATCAGGGGGTAGCGAACCGGGCCGATGCCGCCTTCATTCACCGGGGTATTGCGCCAGGCATTGTGGGTGAAGTGGGAGTCGATGGAAATGCCGATCACTTCTACATCGCGTTTGGCGAATTCATCCAGACGGTGATCGAAGGCGATCAGCTCTGAAGGGCAGACGAAGGTAAAGTCCAGTGGATAAAAGAAGATCACCGCATATTTGTCTTTGGTGTGGCTCTTCAGGTTGAAATCGTCAACGATGCTGCCATCGCCAAGTACCGCTGGTGCGGTAAAGTCAGGTGCCTCGCGGCCTACCAGTACGGACATGTTGTTCTCCTAGAATATTGCTTTGGTTGTTGTATTACCTGAGGCCGGAGAAATTACTTCCTGGCTCCAAGTCAAATTTTTGTTCCAGACCCAGATCCCGGATGAGCTGATCCACTGCGCCCTGGCCATGCAGCTTCTGCACTTCCGCCAGTATCATGCGCACCGAGTTGCGATTGTAGCCGCTGGAAAACTGCAGCTGCACCTCGATCAACGCTCGGGCTCTGTCCAGGTTCATGAAAAACGGTGATCCGCCTTCCGGGGTGGGTCAGGCCAGTCAGACTGCAAAGTCGGCAAGCTTGCGGGGTACCGCAATGCCTTTCATAGTTACATAGCGAGGCATGCCGTTGTCGTCATATTCTGGATAGGCTTCTCCCTGGATCAGGGGATATAGGTATTCCTTGCACGCATCCGTGATGCCAAAGCCATCATCGGTAATGAAATCCATGGGCATCATCTTTTCCACGTTGGCGACTTCTGACAAGGGCGCCATGCCGACGCTCCACTTATAGGGCGAAGAAGATTCGCGCACCACGGTAGGCATGATGGAGTTGTGGCCTTCCAGGGCCATGTTTACGGCGGCCTCACCCAGCGCATAGGCCTGTTCCACATCGGACTTGGAAGCCAGGTGGCGGGCGGCGCGTTGCAGATAGTCGGCAACGGCCCAGTGGAACTTGTAGCCCAAGGCGTCTTTGATGATGTTGGCAACCACGGGGGCGGCTCCGCCCAGCTGGGCGTGGCCAAAGTCGTCACGGGTGCCTTGTTCTGCCAGGAAACGACCGTCCGGCCAGTGGGTACCTTCCGAGACAACCACGGTTACATAGCCGTACTGCTCTACCTTGGCCTTGACGGTGGCAAGGAATTTGCCCTGGTCGAACTCCACTTCGGGGAACAGAACCACAACAGGGATATCGTAATCATCGATCAGGCCGCCTGCGGCAGCGATCCAGCCTGCATGGCGCCCCATTACCTCGATGACGAAGACCTTGGTGGAAGTCTTGGCCATGGAGCGTACATCGTAACTGGCCTCTAGGCTGGAAACAGCGATATATTTGGCTACGGAGCCAAAACCCGGGCAGTTGTCAGTGATGGGCAGATCATTGTCCACGGTCTTGGGTACATGAATGGCTTGTACGGGGAAGCCCATTTTTTCCGACAGCTGGGAAACCTTGAAGCAGGTGTCGGCAGAGTCACCGCCGCCATTGTAGAAGAAGTAGCCGATGTTGTGGGCCTTGAACACCTCGATGAGGCGTTCATACTCGCGCTTGTTGTCTTCCAGGCTCTTGAGCTTGTAGCGGCAGGAGCCGAAGGCGCCTGAGGGGGTGTTTTTCAGTTCGGCAATATCTTCTGCAGACTCCTGGTTGGTGTCGATGAGGTCTTCGGTCAGGGCGCCGATGATGCCATTGCGGCCCGCATAGACGTTAGCGATCTTGTCGCTGTGCTTGCGAGCAGTTTCAATCACACCGCAGGCGGATGCGTTGATAACGGCGGTTACGCCACCGGATTGTGCGTAGAAAGCATTCTTTGCTGTCATAATAACTCCCTCATTTTATTAAGGATTTTGGTTAAAGGTGTAGAATCTGGTGTTTGGGCAGGGGTAGAAAGGCCGGGCTACAGTTCTCCCCGCTCCTTGGCATCGTGGTCCGCCTGGGTTTGCAGCAGGGAAACCATGCATTCGCTCAGGTCATCGTACTCATGCACGCCTGTGCCGTATTGCTGGTAGCCCCGGTAAAAAAACTGGCAGCGGTAGCGGCGATCCCCGGTTTTGAAGATGACGAAATTACAGCCGCCCTCCTCCCAGTACACCACCGGGCAGTTGCTCAGTTCCTTGTCTGCGGGTGCCAGGCGGATTTCAGCATCTGCATACTGGAAAGGCACATCCTCGCCATATCGTTCCTTCAAGGTGGTCTTGATGATCCATTCTTCGCTTTTTCCGTAGTCGGAGATTGTCGCCATAGTCTGCATGCGCCTGCTGAAAACGCTTAATTTGCCAAAAATGCATAGAAAATCAGGAGCTTTGCGTAATACCCGGTTGACATTGCGGGCTAACTGCGATTAGCTATGTAGCAAATTTTTCGGTAGTCTGGGTGATCCCGCTAATTATAAAGGAAAAAAGCAGGGCAGGATATATCTGGTCAATATGTGGAATGGAACCTGAATCCAGGCTGTACAGATTCGGGCTCAACAGCAAGGAAAAACTTTGGCATGAGGATTATTTTACTGGGGCCGCCGGGTTCGGGAAAGTCTGTAGTTTCCCGGAAAATCGCGGAAAAATACGGTTTTCCTGTAGTAAGTGTGGAAGAAGTGGCGGAAGAACTGTCCGCCATGGCGCAGCAGAATGACGAACTTGGGCGCCTGGCCAAAGAATCCATTGGCTCGGGGCGCGTCTCGGATGATGTCTGCAATACGGTATTGAAACGCGTTCTGGGCAAGGAAGAGCTGGCGCGGGGATTCGTTCTGGTCGGCTATCCAAAGGATGCGGCTCAGGCGGAGTATATCGAAACCGCCATGAATCAGATTAGGCGCCCCCTGGATCTGGTGTTGATGATCGATATCGACCGGGACGAACTCATGGAGCGCCGGGTCGGACGCATTGATTGCGACGCTTGCGGCACCCACTACAACCTGTACGTCAACCCTCCCATGGTCGAAGGCATCTGTGACCTGTGCGGTTCCCGCGTCAGTCGCCGACCTCGTGGCTACGAAGAGAACATTGCCAATCAGCTGCGTGAATATGATGTGGCGGTACAGCCGGTACTCGGTTTCTTCAATCAACTCGGCAAGTTACGCCGTGTGGATGCCAATGGTATGGAAGAACAGCTATGGGAAGAAGTACAGGCCACCATTGACGCCACAGAGCCCGCGTCCCTCGAAAACCTGCCTGAAGAGCAACCGGTGAGCAAAGAGCCTGCCGCCAAAAGCAAGTCCGTGGCAAAGAAGGGGGCAAAAAAAGCAGCGAGCAAAAAAACCGTGGCCAAAAAAGCCCGGGAAAAATCCCCGCCCAGCAAAAAAGCGGCGGCAAAAAAGAAACCTGCAGCCAAAAAGAAGGTGGCAGCAAAAAAGGCTACAGCAGTCAGCAAGAAAAAAGTGGTGAAGAAGGCGCCAGCGAAAAAGCCTGCCAGCGCCGGCAAAAAGAAGGTAGCAAAGAAAGCGACAAAAAAAGTGGTGAAAAAGGCAGCGAAGAAAGCTGTGACGAAGAAAGTGGGGAAGAAAAAAATCGCTACCAGAAAGAAAATTGCCAAGAAAAAGGTAATAAAGAAAGCCGCAGCCAAAAAGACCGCCAAGAAAAAGGCTGCCAAGAAAGCGCCTGTTAAAAAAGTGGCGAAAAAGAAAGCCGTAAAAAAATCAGCCGCAGCTACCGTAAAGAAGAAATCTTCGAGCAAAAAAACGGCAAAAAAAACCAGCAAGAAAAAAGTCAGCAAGAAACTGCCGCTGAAAAAGAAAGTGATCAGAAAAAAGGCCGCAAAGAAAAAAGCCACCAGAAAGAAGCGCTGATGTCTCCCGGTTTCATCAGGCACATGTAAATGGAAGATGTTTTCCCGGCGATCTCCACGGGAAGTTACATGATAGATCGCGCCTGCATGCTCGATTCCCAGCGGCCTGACCATGGAAGGGGCGTAGTATTAGGTCTTGCAATCACGCATATCGATCTGATGGTGGTTTGGGTGCAATCATAATTCAAGGACCTGGCCCAGTTTCCTTTCACCCCCCCCCACCCAACCCATCGGATCACTGGTAATGTACCTGCTGGCGGATCGTCGGGATGAAAGCCGAGAAAGAGGAGGCCAGTGTTGCAAAAAAGCGGCGTCATAAAGGCGCAGGGGTGGCTTGAGCACGTAAGCTGGGCAGAAACACTGGGATAAACAGGAGAACAGCAACGAGTTGCGT
>JAMOLT010000052.1 GCA_027068915.1 Sedimenticola sp.
CTGATAAGCAGATTCGATCTGTTCCCGTGTCAGAATGCCATAGACGCGCCAGATGCCGGGGGCGGACATGCGCCGGACGTACAGGGCTTCGCCCTCTCCCTTGTCCAGCTTTTCCAGCGCTTCCTGCAATGTTTCATGCAGATGAACGGGCGCCAGTTGCAGACGGGTACCGGGGATTTCCATCAGGTTGATTTCTTCCTGTTCCTGTTCTGCCTCCAGATATCCTGCAAGGCTGATGCCGGAGAGGATGAATGCCGGGGTGTTGTCTTTCGTCACCACGATCCATTTCGGTTTGGATTTCAACAGTTCCCAGGCTGTTTCAGGGTTGATGGCTCGTGGTGAGCGGACAAATTGCTTGTCCATGATGCTGGCGACACCCATGCGCCGCAATACGGTCAGCACCGGATTCTGTTGGTAGTCCAGTCCTCTGGCCTTGAGCATGGTAATAAACAGTGATTCCTGGCCAAACACCTGGCTGGCGGTAAGCCCGGCGATGATCACCACCAGCATGCCCGGCATGATAATCTGCGGATTGTTGGTCAACTCCAGCAATGCTGTCAGCGCTGCCAATGGTGCTTGCAGGCTGGCGCCCATGAGCGCGCCCATGCCCAGCATGGCGAAAAAACCCACCTGGGTATCCAGGTGGGGCATCCACAGTTGTGCCAGTTGCCCCATGCTCGCGCCCAAGGTGGCGCCGATGAACAGGGCGGGGCCGATCATGCCGCCGGGCACGCCCAGCCCCACACAGGCGCTGGTGGCGATGAGTTTTGCGCTCATCAGCAACAGCAGGAAAACCGCGCTGTAGCCCCCCAACAGGGTCGCATTTACCGTGTCATAGCCGATGCCCATGATTTCCGGCACCGCCAGCCCCAACAGGCCGGTGATAATACCCGCCAGCAGTACTTTCCACCAAATCACCAGGTTGCGGGTACTTGTCGCCACAACCTGTACCAGATGAGTGAAACTGGCGGACACTACGCCGGCGATCAGCCCCAATAGAATCACCAGCGGAATCTCGGACAAGCCCCCCAGCGCCATGGCGGGCATGGTGAATGCAGCCTCGCTGCCGAGCATGGCGTTGGAAACCATGGTGGCGGTCACGGCCGCCAGAATAACGGGGATAAAGCTGGCAAGATGATAGTCGAGCATGACCACTTCCAGGGCAAAAATGACCCCGGCCAGAGGAGTGTTGAAAGAGGCGGCAATCCCCGCTGCCGTTCCACAGCCCACCAGGGTGCGTATGGCGTTGTTGGGCAAGGTGAGCCATTGCCCAAGAAGACTGCCGGCGGCGGCGCCAAGGTAGACATGCGGTCCCTCACGGCCTACGGAGTGGCCGCTGACGATGGCGATGGCGGCGCCGAAGAACTGCAACAGGAATTCCCGTGGGCCGAGATGGCCCTGGTGATAAGCCATGCGCTCCAGCACCCGGGCAACGCCCAGAACATACAGCCCTTTGGCCAGCCAGCGAAACATCAGCGCCAGCAAGATTGCGCCTGCCAAAGGCAATGCCAGTATTGCCCAATGAGGCAGTAGTTCGTAGGCTTCCGGGCTGTTCCCGGGAAGCAGCCACAGCTGGGTTTGTTCCACCAGCAGACGGAAGGCAACGATGACCAGCCCCGCCAGAGCGCCGGTGAGCAAGCCAATGACAGCAAGCTGAATCATGGCGTCGGGGCGAGCCAGATGCAGACGAGTGTTCTCCAGCTGGGCGCTGAACCAGCCGTGTATTTTCCGGTATGGATTCACTTGCTTTGGCATACCCCGCTATAATAAGGCATCGGCCTTGCAATTGGACACCGGATGTGAAGTTTACTGTTGAATCTTTTCGTGCCTGGGAGCACAAGAAAATCACTTTGCTGGGCATGTCGGGTGTGGGCAAGACCTATATCTCCAACATGCTGCGCAAGCGTGACTGGTTCCATTATTCGGGGGACTACCGCATCGGCACCCGTTACCTGGATGAGTTGATACTGGATCTGGTCAAGGCTCAGGCCATGCAGCAGCCTTTTCTGCGTGACCTGCTGCGCCGTGACTGGATCTACATCCGAAACAACATCAAGGTGGATGATCTTGGCCCGGTGTTGAGCTTTGTCGGCAAGCTGGGCAATCCGGAACAGGGTGGTGTGCCCCTGGGTGACTTTGTTCGCCGTCAGGCGCAATACAGGGAAGCGGAAATCGCCGCCGTGCATGACGTGCCGGAGTTCATCCGCAAGGCCCGGGAAGTCTATGGCTACAAGCACTTTATCAATGACATGGGGGGCAGTCTGTGTGAGCTGGATGATCCCGGCGTCATTGCGCTGCTGGCTGAGCATACCCTCATCCTGTACATAAAGGTCACGGATGAGGAACAGGAGCAGCAGCTTATCAGCCGCGCCCAGTCTGCGCCCAAGCCTTTGTATTACCGCCCGGAATTTCTGATGCAGGAACTGCAAGTCTACCTGCAGGACAACGGCCTGGAATATGCGGCGCAGATCGATCCAGACGATTTTACCCGCTGGATTTTTCCACGCCTGTTCCACTCACGCATTCCCCGCTATGAGGCCATCGCCGAAAAAGGCTACACAGTGACTTCGCAGGAACTTTCCCAGGTGAGCACGGAAGAGGAATTTCTTGAATTGCTGGAAACGGCCATCGCCCGGGAGAATTAGCCATGCCGCTGGTCGCACACAATGATCTGCCTTCCTTTGCACGCCTGCAACGGGAAGGCTTGCTGGTGCTGCCCACCGGGCGCGCCATGCATCAGCATATCCGCGAGCTGCATATCGGCCTGCTGAACATGATGCCGGACAAGGCGCTGGAGGCGACGGAGCGCCAGTTTTTCCGCCTGGTGGGGGAGAGCAACCCCATTGCCCAGTTTTTCGTGCATCCGTTTTCCCTGCCGGAACTGGAGCGAAGCGCCCAGGGCCGGGAGCATGTTGACAAATACTATGAATCCTTCGAGCAAATCCAGGAAAAAGGCCTGGATGCGCTGATCATCACCGGCGCCACCCCCATGGATCCGGAGTTGTCGAATGAACCCTTTTGGGATCCCCTGATCAAGGTCATCGACTGGGCCGCCGAGCATGTGACATCGACACTCTGTTCCTGCCTGACCACCCATGCCGTAATGCAGTTTCGTTACGGGCAGCAGCGTATTCCCCAACCGGACAAGATCTGGGGTGTGTTTCCGCATCGGGTGGTGGATGCCTCCCATCCCCTGGTCGGCGATGTCAACAGCCGCTTCCATGTTCCCCATTCGCGCTGGAATGCCGTCACCCGGGAACAGTTCGATGCCGCAGGCTTGCGGGTGCTGGTGGAGAGCAAGGATATCGGGGTGCATCTGGCCACCAGCCCAGACGGGCTGCGCTTCGTATTTTGTCAGGGGCATCCGGAATATGACACCGTATCCTTGCTGAAGGAATACAAGCGCGAGGTGTCGCTCTTTGTTTCCGGTGAGCTGGAACAGTATCCGCCCATGCCAGACAACTACTTCGGCTTGCAGCAGAAAGCGATTTTCGAGGAATTTGCATGGCATCTTCACCGTGCCCGTGCTGCCGGAGAAGAGCCCCCGGACTTTCCGGAACAACTGGTGGCCACAGAGCTGGACAATACCTGGCATGATACGGCGGAAGCCGTCATCGCCAACTGGATCGGCCTCGTCTATCAGGTAACGCACCGTGAAAGACATTTGCCGTTCATGGAAGGTGTAGACCCGGAGAACCCACTGGGACTGGAGCCAAACCAACCGGCTTCTGAATCCTGACCCTGCCTGGAGAGATGACAATGCGTAGCTTGATCAAACTTGGTTTGGGGTATGGCCTGCTGACTTGTGCAATAGCGATGGCGGACGGCTATTACCCTCGAGAAAATGATGGCCCTGGTTCTGTCAACTGGCCGCCCCCGGGAGGAGCATTCGTTTTCCCACCGCCAGCGCCTGGATACGTTTCACCTCTTGCCCCAGGTTACTACCCCTATCCGGATAGCTGGCCAATCCAGCCTTACCACTATCGGCCCGCCCAGCGGTTCAACAGCGAGCTGATCGAGCCGCCGGGAACCGACTGGCCAGGTGCGGCGTATTACGAACCGCCGGGGAAAATGCCGCCACCGCTGCATCGCCCGCCCGCGGGCAAAGGTGTGCCGGTGGGAATTGTTCCATCACCCGGTATTCCTGCTGAAGAAGTGAGCGCCCCCTCGCGGGAAAAACCGGAAAGCGCCTGGCGGCCGGTAGAGAAGCAGCAGCCAGAACCCCTGGAGGAAACAGCCGTTGCTCCCGAGTTTGCGGGAAGGACTGAGCCAGTGATGAGAGAGCCAGCGCCGAATGTTTCTCCATCGCAGGCGAAGGAAGCATCTTCGCCCTTCGTATCCGGCATGGCAATAGCCAGACCGCAGACATTGCGCCTGCCTCCGCTTGACAAGCCAGCGGAGAAGTAAGCTCAGGCTCTCCATGCACAATGTTATGTGTAGGGCATCTCGAATAATTCTATTTTCGTCACACCGGCGCAGGCCGGTGTCTAAAAGATATCAAGAACTTATGGATTCCGGCATGCGCCGGAATGACGATTATTAGAGGCACCTTGTATTTATTAACCTGGCATCAATAGATATCATGTTCAGTCGTCGCCTGCTGGTTCGCGGCAAGGCGGAGCCACGCCGCTTTAGTCATTCTAAAGCCAGTGGATCTAACGCAGTCCGCGGGCCAGCAGGCGACGACCTTTCAATATATAACAATAAGTTAGGGGCGTCAGGCAGGCGCCAGTACGGCGTTGCAACGCTTGACAAGGGAACAACCCTTGCCTGCGCGCTGCGCCTTGTTCTGACACCTGCCTGACGCCCTGAACATGGTATATATTGGTGCCAGGTTAATAAAACATATGGGAAAGAAACTTAAACCTGAACAACAAAAATTGTATGAGTTCATTGATCAGGTTTTGTTCAATGAGTGGGATCCAATTGGTGTGTCTGATGTGCCGGAAGCAAGAGATGAATATTATGGATATTTACCCCAAGTGTTCGGCAAAGCAATGAAGGGTGAAACCGCCCGGGAAATTGCTGAATACTTGAGGTTGGTTGAGGCTGAAAACATGGGTTTGTCGGGAAGTAATAGCAATTGTATTGATATTGCAAAAAAAATAGTACAGAGAAAGAATGAATTAGGCATTTAGCCCGGATATTTCACCCAGTCACAAAAAAATAAAGATAAGCGGTTGTTATTTGTGGATATTATTGGAATATTAGCAAAGTACAAAGTGTAACCGGGTCACGGCTTGCGTCCGCCCTCGCACTGATCTTGCCGCCCAGAGACGGTATTTCCTCAATCATCAATAGCTTGGGCTATTGATTCAATCGGAAATCCGCCTCTGAACGACAATCTCAGCACGATCATCGGACTCCTGAGTGAAA
>JAMOLT010000053.1 GCA_027068915.1 Sedimenticola sp.
GCCGGTTTGTAGGGGGGAGGAGACCATCTCATCAGGCTGGCAGTTCGTCTCATGTCGTGCGGGCTTGGGAGCCGGTATTCCGTGGTATTTGGAAAATCGGTCAAGGGAAATGGTATCCTGAGTCTGTATCCATGGATAGTGGAGGCGATATGTGCAAGCAACCCGAGCGTCTTTGTTTTTCCCTGCCAGAATGGGCAAGCGGCTACATTGCCTCTTGTGGCGCCCTGAAATCTCCGGGGGAGCGTATGGCGATGGTGATTGGGGCGGCCAGGCAAAATGTTCGCAGAGAAACCGGCGGTCCCTTTGCGGCTGCCGTGTTTGAGTTGGATAGCGGAAAGCTGGTTGCTTTGGGAGTCAATCGGGTGACTGCCGAGGGATTGTCCATGCTGCATGGTGAAATGGTAGCTTTGGCTCTGGCGCAACACAGGCTGCATGAATATGATCTGGGAGGGAAGGGATTGCCGGCCCATGAGCTTGTCACCAGTGCCGAGCCTTGCGCCATGTGTCTTGGCGCCGTGTGCTGGTCGGGGGTGACCCGGGTGGTAAGTGGTGCCACTGATGCGGATGCGCGCAAGCTGGGTTTCGATGAAGGACCAAAACCCCGGGACTGGATTCAGGAATTGGGCCGGCGGGGCATAGATGTGGTGCCGGAAGTATTGCGCAGTGAAGCAGTTGCAGTGCTGGATGAGTACCGTCAGCAGGGTGGGATGATCTACAATCCAAGATCCCGAAGTTTCCCGGAACCGGAGAACTGATTTTTTGCATTGAGCCAGCACCACTGGAACATGCTATCGTTATGTGTCCGCCATGATTTCCCTGGCCGAATCTTCATCTAGCCCGCGTTTCTCACTGGGCCGAAAGCCTGCTATGGAAAAAGATTTATGATCCAGTTTGTTACCAATGACCAGACAATTGCCAACATCTTCACCCTATCCTGTTCGGGGTTCCGCCGGATTGACCGGAATTCCCGAACCCCGGTGAGAAATGCGGGCTAGTATCCCGGGCTGTACTGATCCATGACACTGAATGAACTGAAATACATTGTTGCTGTTGCCAGAGCCCGCCATTTTGGCCGGGCGGCAGAGGCATGTTTCATCAGCCAGCCAACCCTGAGTGTGGCTGTGCGCAAGCTGGAAACCGAGCTGGGCGTGGAGCTGTTTGAAAGACGCCAGGGGGAAGTGACCGTAACCCCCGTGGGCGAGCAGGTTGTCGCCCAGGCTCAGCGGGTGCTGGAAGGGGCAGGGGCAATCAGGGAGATTGTCGAGCATGGCCGGGATCAGCTGGTTGCACCCTTGCGTATTGGTGCGATATATACCATCGGGCCGTATCTGTTTCCTCATCTGATTAACGAACTCGCAGAACGCGCTCCGAAAATGCCGCTGATTATCGAGGAGGACTACACCCATATACTGGCGGAAAAGCTCAAGCAAGGTGAGGTAGACGCCATCCTTATTTCCCTTCCGTTCGAGGAACATGGCATCCTGACCCTGCCCCTGTATGAGGAATCTTTCGTGGCGCTGATTCCCAGCTCCCATGCCCTGAATGAGAAAAAGTATTTGAGCATGGAAGACATCAGCAACGAAAAAGTGCTGCTGTTAGGCTCCGGACACTGCTTTCGGGATCAGGTGCTGGAAGTGTGTCCGGACTGTATTCGCAAACGCAACCTGGCAGAGAGGACTACCATGGCAGATCTCGAAGGCAGTTCTCTGGAAACCATTCGCTATATGGTTGCCAGCGGCATGGGTGTGACTATTCTGCCCTGTTCGGCTGCTGGCGCTGACCGCTTTTCCCAGCGCCTGGTAAGCATCAAACGCTTTGCCGACACCAGCCCCAGTCGCCAGGTAGCGCTGGCCTGGCGCAAAAGCTTCCCCAGGCCCCAGGCTATCGATGTACTTTGCGCGGCTGTGCATGCAAGTAAACTCAGTTGTATCAAACAATTGAAGTGAATAGCTAATCATAATTGTTATCCCAGTCCATAGGCAGCGCCTATCGGATAGATTGTGATAAACAATTTCAAATATGCCCCCAGTTTCGTCTATATTTAGCAGTGAGGATGGCAAGTCCATTCCGGAATGTGGAGACGCCCACAGGGGAGCTTCTGATCAAGTCGCCATCCCGGTGCAGGCCGGGATCCAACATCCTGATATTGCTGGATCCCGGCCTATGCTGGAATGACACAAATGAGCTTGTTCAGGGTTTCCCAAGGGTGTTTGTATATTGCCAATAGTGATTTTATGAGGAGAACTGACATGTCACTGAAAGGTTCAAAAACCGAACAACACCTGAAAGACGCCTTTTCCGGCGAGTCCCAGGCCAACCGCCGTTACCTGTACTTCGCCGCCAAGGCAGATGTTGAAGGTTACAACGACGTGGCTGCCGTATTCCGTTCTACTGCCGAAGGCGAAACCGGCCACGCCCACGGTCACCTGGAGTATCTGGAGGAAGTGGGTGATCCCGCGACCGGCCTGCCCATCGGCGGTACATCTGACAATCTCAAGGCGGCAGTTGCCGGTGAAACGCATGAGTACACCGACATGTATCCTGGTATGGCCAAGGATGCCCGCGATGAAGGCTTTGACGAGATTGCCGACTGGTTCGAGACGTTGGCCAAGGCAGAGCGTTCCCACGCCAACCGTTTCCAGAAGGCGCTGGACACCCTGGACAGCTGAGTGAAATAGATTCCGGGCCGGCTTTCTGGCCCGGTATTTGAGAGGAGGCAGAAACATGAGCAACCAACGCGAAGGTAGTTTGGAAGCGCCGACACGCCATGCCGTGGACTGGAAGAATCCCGACTATTACAATGAAGAAAAGCTGCTGACAGAAATGGAACGGGTGTTCGATATCTGTCACGGGTGCCGGCGTTGTGTCAGTCTCTGCCATGCGTTTCCCACCTTGTTTGACCTGGTGGATGAGTCCGATACCATGGAAATGGATGGTGTGGACAAGAAAGACTACTGGAAAATCGTGGATCACTGCTACCTGTGTGATCTGTGCTTTCTTACCAAATGCCCCTATGTGCCGCCTCACGAATGGAATCTGGACTTCCCGCACCTGATGCTCCAGGCCAAGGCGGTGCATTTCAAGAAACATGGCGCGCCCCTCCGGGACAGGATCCTGTCCGCTACGGATACCGTGCCCAAACTGGCGGGCATCCCCATCGTTGCCGGTGTGGTCAATGCCATGAATGGCACCCCGGTTTTCCGCAAATTGCTGGAAAAAACCCTGGGGGTGGATCACGATGCGGTGATTCCCCAATACACCAGCAAGCCACTGCGCAAGCGCATCAGCCCCAAACCGGATGCCCAGGGAGAAGCCGCGGGCCATACCACGGGAAAGGTTGCGCTGTTCGCTACCTGTTACGGCAACAACAACCAGCCGGATATGGGGGAGAACCTGCTTGCCGTGTTTGAACACAATGGTATTCCTGTCACCATTGCCGAGAAAGAGCGCTGCTGCGGCATGCCCAAACTGGAACTGGGCGACCTGGAAGCTGTTGCCGAAGCCAAGGAGGTGAATATTCCGGCACTGGTGAAAATGATCGACGATGGCTGGGATATCGTTGCTCCCATTCCTTCCTGTGTGCTGATGTTCAAACAGGAGCTGCCCCTGATGTTTCCGGAAGATGAACAGGTACTGAAGGTGCGGGATCATATCTATGATCCTTTCGAGTACCTCATGCTGCGTCACCGTGAAGGCAAGCTGAATACGGATTTCAAAAATCCCCTGGGCAAGGTTTCCTATCATGTTGCCTGCCACCAGCGGGTGCAGCGCATGGGCATGAAAACCCGCGAGTTGCTGCAACTGATTCCGGATACGGAAATCCACGCCATCGAACGCTGTTCCGGCCATGACGGCACCTATGCGGTGAAAAAGGAATTCCATGCCATTTCCATGAAGCTGGTGCGTCCGGTGGCGAACAAGGTCAAGCAATTCGAGCCGGATCACCTCACCAGCGACTGCATCATGGCCGGGCATCATATCGCCCATGCGCTGGATGATAACTACAAAGCCGAGCACCCGCTTGCCCTGCTGCGCAAGGCCTACGGGATCTGACTGGAGAATAGTGAAATGAGCAAACTGAGCAGAAACGACTTGATGAGCCTGGAAGAGTATTCCTTTGTGCGAGGTGATTTTCGTCATCAGGTGATGGCGCACAAGAAGAATCGCCTGGTGCGTCTTGACGAACATGCAGCCCTGTATTTTGAAGACCAGCTTACCATGCAGTATCAGATTCAGGAGATGCTGCGCATCGAGAAAGTGTTCGAGGCAGACGGCATCCAGGAAGAGCTGGATGTTTACAATCCTCTGATTCCCGATGGCAGTAACTGGAAGGCCACTTTCATGCTGGAGTACCCGGATATTGAACAGCGCAAGGAAATGCTGGCAAAGCTGATTGGCATCGAGGAAAAGACCTGGGTACAGGTTGGCGATCTTGGCAAGGTGTTTGCAATTGCCGATGAAGATCTGGAGCGCTCCGACGAGCACAAGACCTCCAGCGTACATTTCCTGCGTTTCGAGCTGACTGATGAAATGACCGTGGCGGCAAAGCAGGGTGCTCCCATCAGCATGGGTGTGGATCACGCTGAATTTACTGTTGAAGTCTCTCCCATCCCCGCAGAAGCCGCCGCCTCACTGGTGAAAGACCTGCAATAGTTTGTCGCCCAAAGGCGCTGCGTGTTCGCGCAGCACCGCTGCATCTGCTGTAAAATCACGCTGATGCAGATTCACAAGCTTCCTGATTGCACAGATGTATCCCGTCTCTATCAAAGTCTGCGCCATCTTCCCTGGGCGTTCTGGCTTGATAGCGGCAATGGTGAGCACCTGGGCTATGGAGGCCGCTACCATCTTCTGGTTGCCGATCCGCGCATCCGTATTCTCAGTCAGGATGGAGTTACCTGGCTGCATTATCGTGATGGCAGGGTAGAAAAAAGCCGGGAAGCGGTGCTGGATGTCATTCGGGAAGCCATGGGCCCTGAGCAGGCTTCCAGCGGCAAGCTGCCTTTCTCCGGTGGAGCCGTTGGCTACTTTTCCTATGATTTTGGCCTTCGCCTGGAAGGTCTGCCAGTGGCATCCGGTGGTTTTCCTGAAGTGGCTGTGGGGATATTTGACTGGGCAATTATTGTTGACGAGCAGCAGCACAACTGCTGGCTGACAGGGAAACCGGGAACCATACCCGATGAGCTTTCTGCCCTGATATGCAGGAAGGGGGGGCGATCCGCTGTTCCCCCAGGCAGAACGATGGCGGGCAGGCCTGTATATGAAACCAGTCGACAGCAATATGCCCGTGCATTCGAGCGCATCCAGCACTATCTGCATGAAGGGGATTGCTATCAGGTTAACTATGCCCAGCGCTTCAGCGTGCCTTTCACGGGTGACAGCTGGCCTCTGTATCTCGCCATGCGTGCGGCCAATCCATCCCCCTACGGCGCCTATCTGCATTTTCCCTTCGCGCAAATTCTCAGTTCGTCACCAGAACAGTTTTTGGCTGTGAGAAAGGGGATGGTGACAACCCGTCCCATCAAGGGCACGCGTCCCCGCAGCGAGGATCCCCTGCAGGATCAGCGTCTGGCGGAAGAGCTGGAAAACAGTGAAAAGGATCGGGCTGAAAACCTCATGATTGTGGATCTGCTGCGCAATGATCTGGGAAGGGTCTGCGTCCCCGGCAGCATTGCTGTGCCGGAGCTGTTCAAAGTGGAATCCTACCCCACAGTGCATCACCTCGTAAGCACGGTTACCGGCATGCTGGCAGAAGGTGAAGATGCTTTGAGTTTGCTTGCGGCCTGCTTTCCCGGCGGTTCGATCACCGGCGCGCCAAAATACCGGGCCATGGAAATTATCCAGGAACTGGAGGCTCACCCACGGCAGATATACTGTGGCAGTGTTGTGCGGATCGGCTTCGATGGAAACATGGACAGCAATATCGCCATCCGCACCCTGCAGATCCACAATGGCAGCGCAAGTTACCATGCTGGCGGGGGAATCGTGGCAGACTCGAAGCTGGATGAGGAATATCAGGAAAGCCTGGACAAGGCAGCCGCTTTTTTTCGGCTTTTCAACAGCCCGCGTACCTGAAATACTGATACAGTATTTTTCATCCCAGTTCATGGCTGCCAACCATTTATGAATAGAAACGAGCGCAACTGGAAAGAACTGCTACCTGTGTACGGCCCTTTGGCGTTACTGGTGGTGTTGGGGTTTGTATGGGCATTTCAGCATATCAAGCCAGCCCCGCCGGACCATATCGTCATTGCCAGTGGTGAGAAAGATGGCGCCTACCATGCGTTTGCCCTGCGCTATCAGGAATTGTTGAAACCACAGGGGATCGATCTCGAGATCATCAGCACCCGTGGTTCGGTGGAGAATCTTGAGCTGCTGCGCCAGGACAAGGTGGATATCGCTTTTGTTCAGGGCGGAGTGGCGCAGGCAGGTAGCGAATCCCCGATGCTGCTTGAGGGCTTGGGGAGCCTCTACTACGAACCGCTGTGGCTGTTCCACCAAGTGTCTGTGGAACTGCATCGCGTGCCTGATCTGCAGGGATTGCGCATCGCGATTGGCCCGGAAGGCTCCGGTACCCAGGCGCTGGTAAAGCTGCTGCTGAAAGAAAATGCGCTCAAGGATGGATCTGTCGAGCTGCTGATGCCCGATTCTGCCGGGGCGGCCGCTCTTCTGCAGGAAGGAAAAATCGACGCAGCCTTTTTTGTTGCATCACCACAAAGCAAGCTGGTTTCCAGATTGCTGCATGACCCGTCCATCCGCCTGGCCAGTTTTGACCGGGCCGGCGCTTATGCCCGGCGTCACGGCTTTCTCAGTGTTTTGACTCTGCCGGAGGGAGCGGAAAACCTGGCGGAGAACATTCCTCCACGGGACATACGGTTGCTGGCGACCACCAGTGAGCTGGTGACCCATGCAGATCTTCATCCCGGCCTGGTCAGCCTCATGATGCAGGTGATAGACAAAGTGCATCGCCCGGCGGGATGGTTCAGTTCCGAGGGAGAGTTCCCCAATACCAGATACATGAGCTTTCCACTGAACGATGAGGCGGATCGCTATTACCGGCACGGCCCCCCATTCCTGCAACGTTACCTGCCGTTCTGGGCCGCTTCATTGCTTGATCGCATGAAGATCATGATCTTGCCCCTGCTCGGTTTGCTGTTTCCCCTGTTCAAAGTGGTGCCGCCTCTGTATCAATGGCGTATGCGCGCCCGTATCTATCGCTGGTATGAACAACTGGAAGAAGTGGACAAGGAGTTATCCCGGCAGGGAAAGAAGAGCAGAAAGTCGTTGCTGAAAGAACTTGATGACCTGGAAAAGGAAGTCAGGGACGTCAAGGTGCCATTGTCATTTTCCCATCAGCTTTATCATCTGCGGCTGCATATAGATTTTGTGCGTGGCAGGCTGCGCCAGGATGCTGTGGACTGACTCCTTTGCTCCGGCAGGCCGGGTTTTGACAGGGTGTTGAAAAAGGTCGTTTTTCAACACCCTGTCAGTATCTTGCCAGCAAGCGATCCAGCTGGTTGGCAAAGGCTTGCCGATCCGCCTGGCCAAGCGGTGCCGGCCCCCCGGTGTTGATGCCGCTGCTGCGCAAACTGTCCATGAAATCGCGCATGTTGAGGCGCTGGCGAATGTTTTCTTTCGTGTACAGGTCGCCACGGGGATTCAGCGCCAGGCAGCCCTTGCTGATCACCTCATCCGCCAGGGGTATGTCTGCGGTAATCACCAGATCGCCGGGAACCGCCTGTTGCACGATATAGTTGTCTGCAACATCGAATCCTGCCCCTACCTGCGCCGAGCGGATGAAGCGGGAGCCCGGTGTCTGCATGGGCTGATTGGCAACCAGAATCAAAGGCAGCTCCACCCGGTTGGCAGCACGAAACAGAATTTCCTTGATGACTTTCGGGCAGGCATCCGCATCAACCCAGATTTGACCAATAGACATGTATGTAAAGATTGGATGAGAGAGTAGTCGCCGCAGTATAGCGTCAAATTCGTGCAGGCCGGGGTGGTTTCTGCTAGACTGCCTCGCTTTCGGGCGCTTGACCGGTTAGCGCCCATTGTGATCCTTGGGGATCACTGGAAAACTCTTGAGCAGTCCGTCCCTTTTTCCGAAGGGCGATTCCCGCTTTGAAAGAACCCTTATCCAGCCCGGACCGGCTCCCGCCAGAATACTCTGCTGCAGGGAGGGCAAGACTGGAGCAACTATCCAATGTCATTTGATACCCTCGGCCTTTCGGCTGAACTCCTGCGTGCGATCAGCGAGCAGGGCTATACCCAACCAACTCCCATACAATGCAAGGCCATTCCCTTGATTCTTCAGGGAAAAGATGTAATGGCCGGCGCCCAGACCGGCACTGGAAAAACAGCGGGTTTCACCCTGCCGCTGCTGCAGCGTCTCTGCGAAAATCCTCTGGCGAAAGGGCGTCGCCCGGTGCGGGCGCTGGTGCTTACACCCACCCGTGAACTGGCCGCACAGGTTGGCGCCAGTGTGGAAACCTATGGGCGCCATTTGCATTTGCGTTCGGCGGTGGTGTTTGGCGGCGTCAAGATCAATCCCCAGATCGACAAACTACGGCGTGGTGTCGATGTGCTGGTTGCCACACCGGGCAGACTGCTCGATCACGTCAGCCAGAAAACCGTGGATTTGTCTCAAGTGGAGATTCTGGTGCTGGATGAGGCTGACCGGATGCTGGATATGGGTTTTATCCATGATATCCGCAAGGTGTTGGCGCTGTTGCCGGAGAACGGTGCGCGCCAGAATCTCTTGTTTTCGGCCACATTTTCCAAAGACATCAAGCAGCTTGCCAATCGCCTGCTCAACAACCCGGAATTGATCGAGGTGGCGCAGCGTAACACCACCGCAGAGCGCATCGACCAGGTGGTTCATCCCGTGGACAAGCGCCGCAAGCGTGAGTTGCTCAGCCATATGATCGGTTCGCGCAACTGGCGGCAGGTGCTGGTTTTTACCCGCACCAAGCACGGGGCGAACCGCCTTGCCCAGCAGTTGGAAAAAGATGGCCTGAGCGCGGCGGCCATTCACGGCAACAAAAGCCAGGGTGCGCGCACCAAGGCCCTGGCGGGCTTCAAGAACGGTAGTGTACGAGTGTTGGTAGCGACGGATATTGCGGCCCGGGGGCTGGACATCAATCAATTGCCTCATGTGGTGAATTTTGAATTGCCCAACGTCCCGGAAGACTATGTGCATCGTATTGGCCGTACCGGCCGTGCCGGAAATGAAGGCGAAGCCGTGTCCCTGGTATGCGTGGATGAGCACAAGCTGCTGGCGGATATCGAGCGATTGCTGAAAAAGGATATCCCCAGTGTGGTGCTGGAAGGCTATGAGCCCGATCCCGGTATCAAGGCAGAACCCATACAGAAAGGCAGGGGCGCCAAAGGTGGAGGGCAGAAACAGGCCCAGGGTCGCCGGAGTGGCGCATCCGCAAAAAGGCAGACATCTCCTTCTGGAGAAAAGCGAGGGCCGCGGAAACCGGCCAGAAAGGCTGCTGGCCCAGGAGCAAAGGCGCAGCCTGGCCGCAGGCGTTCTGCCCGGAGTGGGGAAAGAGCCGCATTGCTGGGTGGCGGAAGAACCGATTGATCGATCAAGGTGCATAACCGGCTTGGCTGTTCGGGATGGCAGGAGTAAAATGCCTGCTCGGAAACGCACTTGTACAATATTTCAGTGAGAACAGAATCATGGATCCATTAGACAGAATCAAAGAGCAGATCGAGAGCAATCCCGTCATTATCTACATGAAAGGAACGCCCCAGTTTCCCCAGTGCGGTTTTTCCTCTCGCGCGGCGGCGGCCCTGCAGGACTGTGGAGATAAATTTGCCTATGTGAACATCCTTGCGGACCCTGAGATTTTTGAGAATCTGCCGAAGTTTGCAGACTGGCCGACTTTTCCGCAAGTGTATGTGGATGGTGAGCTGATCGGGGGATGTGACATCACCCTCGAACTTCACGCCAGTGGAGAATTGCAGAAAATGCTCAAGGAAGCCGCAAAGAAATGGCCTGATGAGGAAGAAGGTCAGCAAAACTGACATATCCCCCTCGAAGGCAGAATCAAAAGGCGGGTTTTCCCGCCTTTTTTATTGGTTGAATGTGTGAACTACCAGTCCATAAAACGAGAAGTACGCCTCAATGCAAAACTGGCGGGGCCTATCGTGTTTGCCCAGGTGGCCCAGGTTGCCATGGGGTTTACCGATACGGTTATGGCCGGACGGCTCAGCCCCCTGGATCTGGGAGCCATTGCCGTTGGCGTAAACCTGTGGATTTTGCCCTATTTATTCTGCACAGGGCTGCTGATGGCGGTTTCCAGCATGACCTCGCATTATTTCGGGGCGGCGCGTTTTGTGGCCATACGCGATCTCATGGAGCAAGTGGGCTGGGTGGTGCTGGTCTTGTCGGTGCTGGCGGTAGGCAGTGTCATGGCCATGGCGGAAGGACTGTCATTGCTGCGCCTGGATGAGGGCATTACAGAAGTGGCGGCCGCCTATATTAAAGCCGTATCTTTTGGCTTGCCGGCCGTTATTGGCTATCTGGCGCTGCGTTTCCTCAGTGAAGGTATTGGTTATACCAAGCCGATGATGATCATCCAGGTCATCGGCTTGTTGATCAATATTCTGGCAAACTGGGTGTTCATGTTCGGCAAGCTGGGCGTACCGGCCATGGGGGCAGAGGGGGCCGGATGGGCCACGGCGCTGGTGATGTGGATAACCCTGTTTCTGCTTCTGGGATATATAGCCAGGCACAAGCGCTACCGGTTCGTGTGGGTAGCCCGTCCTGTGAAAAGAGACTGGCAGAAGACCAGGGAGATGCTGCGTGTAGGCTCGCCTATTGCCGTGTCCCTGGTCGCGGAAGTGGGCATGTTTGCTGCGGTGGCGCTGCTTATGGGGACCCTGGGTGTCACCCAGGTTGCGGCGCATCAGGTAGCGCTGAATGTGGCGGCCATGGCATTCATGATTCCCCTGGGTATCAGTGCGGCCACCACGGTACGGGTAGGGCATGCCCTGGGCGAAGGGCGCGCCTGGCTGGTGCGGTTTCGCGGGCTGGTAGGCATCGGTTTTGCTGCTGCCTGCATGATGCTGACCGCGACTGTACTGTTCGTTTTTCCCCAGCAAATCGTCAGTGTCTACACCCAGGATATGCAGGTGCGTGAACTGGCGGTTCAGTTGTTGTTTATGGCCGCCATATTTCAGTTATCTGATGGTATACAGATCAGTGCCAACGGAGCGTTGCGGGGGATGAAGGATACTTTCTATCCCATGATGGTAACCCTGATCGTGTACTGGTTGCTGGGCTTGCCTCTGTCCTGGTATCTCGGGTTTGTAAGGGAGATAGGGCCCCAGGGGCTGTGGATGGGGCTGGTTGCCGGCCTTACCCTGTCGGCGTTCTGGCTGGTGTGGCGTTTTCTGCACCTGACCCGGCATCTGCCAGCAGCGTCAGCTCCTGCCAGCGATTGACTACGGCGCAGAACAGCTCTGCTGTTTTCTGCGTATCGTACAAGGCGGAATGGGCTTCATTGCCATCCCATTCGATACCTGCCGCCACCGCAGCTTTTGCCAGTACGGTCTGGCCATAGGCGAGGCCCGCCAGGGAAACGGTGTCAAAGGTACTGAAGGGATGGAAGGGGTTGCGCTTGATGCCGGTTCTTTCCACGGCGGCATTGATGAAGCCCAAATCAAAAAATGCGTTATGTCCAACCAGGATGGCCCGTTTGCAGGCATGTTTTTTCACTGCCTGGCGAACGGGGCTGAAAACTTCTTCCAAAGCCTCTTTTTCTGGTTTGGCGAAGCGAAAGGGGTGCTCGGGATCGATGCCGTTGAAGGCCAGGGCTGCAGGGTCCAGATTGGCGCCGGGAAAAGGCTCCACATGGCAGCTTACGGTTTTGCCCGGGTGAACAAAGCCGTCTTTATCCATATTGATGATGACGGCAGCGACTTCCAGCAAGGCATCGCTACAAGCGTTGAATCCCGCGGTTTCTACATCCACCACTACGGGAAGAAAACCGCGAAAGCGGCGATTGATGGTTTGTGAAGGCTGATCTGGAGTCATTGGTGAAGGATAAAGCATGCTTCCTGATTTGGCGAAAGAATCTCATTCCCGGGATTATTGCGCTACTGAAAATCGGTTTGCTGATACAATTTTCCGCGCGGTTGCTAAACTTGAACCCGCTGGAACAGGCATAAGGAAAGCAAATGAGATCACTGTCGAAGATAAAAGGACGTCAGTTCAACTGGTTGTGGACAGTCGTATTGGCGCTGTTGGTTTCCGGCTGCGCCACTGGCGGTGCAGAGGAAACAGACCCCTGGGAATCGTTTAACCGTCCCATGTACATTTTCAATGAAAAGCTCGATAAGTATGTGGCCAAACCGCTGGCCCGAGGCTATCAGGCTGTTACCCCGGCACCAGTTGACCGGGGAGTTACACGCTTTTTCGCCAATCTGGATGATGTGCAGATTGCCCTGAATAACTTGCTGCAGTTCAAGTTTCGTGCCGCCTTGTCTGATGTCGGACGGTTTGGCATCAACAGCACTCTCGGGATGCTTGGGTTCCTGGATGTCGCCACCGGCATGGGGCTGGAAAAACATGAAGAAGATCTTGGGCAGACTCTGGGCAGGTGGGGATTCCCGAGTGGCCCCTACCTGGTATTGCCGGTATTGGGCCCAAGCAGTGCGCGCGATGCCGTAGGGTTTGCCGGGGACTGGATGGTGAATCCCATCTTCGTTGAAATCGATAACGCTGCCGTTAGCTGGTCTTTGTATGGCGTTCGCTATGTTGACCGGAGGGCGGATTTGCTCAAGGCAAGTCGTATTTTGCAATCTGCCGCCCTGGATCCTTACAGCTTTGTACGGGATTCCTATTTGCAGCGGCGCCACCACCTGGTGTTCGATGGCAATCCTCCGGAGGCAGAAGAAATCGATTTTTTCGCTGAATAGATCTCTGGACAGAATGTTCCTCACCAGACGTTTATCACACCCAAAGTAGCGTTTTCCTCGGGAATTCTGTAGAAATTTCTTGCCGATACCGGTTCGGTGTCGGTATACATTAGCCCCAGCGAATATTATACTTTGCTAATTATTATGCTGATTTTTCTAACGGGTTGGAATCATGCTGGATCCCATGGATTACAACGACCAGGATATGGGGCGGGTGGAGGTCAAGAACACCACTTGCTATATGTGTGCCTGCCGTTGTGGCATTCGGGTTACCTTGCGGGATGGGGAAGTTCGCTATATCGAAGGTAATCCCGACCATCCTTTGAACAAAGGGGTAATTTGCGCCAAAGGTGCTTCCGGCATCATGAAGCAATATTCCCCGGCGCGGCTCACCAAACCCTTGCTGCGCAAGGCGGATGCCGGGCGAGGGGAATCGAAGTTCGAGGAAATATCCTGGGATCGGGCTTTCGAGATCATGGAAGAGCGCCTGGGAAAAATTCGCAAGACCGATCCCAAGCAATTCGCCCTGTTTACCGGGCGGGATCAGATGCAGGCGCTTACCGGCTTGTTCGCCAAGCAGTTTGGCACTCCCAACTATGCCGCGCATGGCGGTTTTTGCTCGGTTAATATGGCCGCAGGGCTGATTTACACCATTGGCGGTTCTTTCTGGGAATTCGGTGGACCGGATCTGGAGCGGGCCAAGCTGTTCGTAATGATCGGCACGGCGGAAGATCATCATTCCAATCCCATGAAGGTGGAATTGTCCAAATTCAAGCGCCGGGGCGGGCGCTTTATTTCCATCAACCCCATACGCACCGGATATTCCGCCATCGCTGATGAGTGGGTGCCGATCAAGCCCGGTACCGATGGCGCGCTGATTCTGGCCATTATCCGGGAACTGATCCAGCAGGGACTGTTTGACCGGGAATTTCTGGTGCGCTATTCCAATGCTGCGGAGCTGGTTATCAATGACCCGGAGCGTGAGGACCACGGTCTGTTCAAGCGGGTGGAAAAGCCTGTGGAGGAAGGTTGTTTCGATCCGCAGAACAAGCTGTGGTGGGATCGTGATTTGAATGCTGCTGTTGGCACCCACACTCCCGGCTGTGATCCCCGCCTCTTGGGTGAGTTTGAGTTGGAAGACGGTACGCCGGTAAAGCCATCTTTCCAGTTGTTGAAAGAACGGGTAGAGAATTACACCCCGGAATGGGCCGAAGACATTACAGGCATTCCGGCGGAAACCATCCGCCGCCTGGCCCATGAAATGGGTATCACCGCCCGGGACCAGACCATCGAGCTCCCCATCCAGTGGACCGATTGCTGGGACAACGACCACAATACGGTGAAGGGTAACCCCGTAGCGTTCCATGCCATGCGGGGGCTGGCTGCCCATTCCAATGGTTTTCACAGCATCCGTGCCCTGGGTATCCTCATGACGCTGCTGGGAACCATTGATCGCCCCGGCGGTTTCCGCCACAAGGCGCCCTTTCCCCGCCCCATCCCTCCTTGCCCCAAGCCGCCGAAAGGGCCGGAAGATGTACAACCCGAAACCCCTCTCAACGGCATGCCCCTGGGCTGGCCGGCAGACCCCAATGATCTGTTTGTGGATGAGGATGGGGAGGCGGTGCGCCTGGACAAGGCGTTTTCCTGGGAATATCCGCTGTCGGTGCATGGACTCATGCACAATGCCATCACCAATGCCTGGCGCGGTGATCCGTACAAGATCGACACCCTGTTGATCTTCATGGCCAATATGGCCTGGAATTCCTCCATGAACACCAGCAAGGTGCGGGACATGCTGACCGACAGGGATGAGAACGGCGAGTACAAGATTCCCTTCCTCATCGTGGCGGATGCCTTCCAGTCGGAAACCGTGGCCTTTGCCGACCTGGTGCTGCCGGATACCACCTACCTGGAACGCCATGATGCCATGTCCATGCTGGATCGGCCGATTTCCGAATATGACGGACCGGTGGATTCCGTGCGCATTCCCGTGGTGCCCCCCCGGGGAGAGTGCAAGCCTTTTCAAGAGGTGCTCATCGAAATGGGCGGCCGATTGAAGCTCCCGGCCTTTGTGGATGAAGAAGGCAAGCGCAAATTCCGTGATTATCCGGATTTCGTGGTCAACTTCGAAACTTCACCAGGCTCTGGTATCGGCTTTCTCGCCGGTTGGCGGGGCAAGGGCGGTGAGAAATTTCTCAAGGGTGAACCCAACCCGCGCCAGTGGGAAATGTATGCCCAGAACAACTGCGTTTTCCACTACAAACTGCCGCGTTCCTATCAGTATATGCGCAACTGGAATAAGGGCTATCTGGAGTGGGCGCGTGCCCATGCCATGACCCGTTATGCCGAGCCCATCACCGTGCATCTGTATTCCGAGGTGCTGCAGAAATTCCGTCTGGCGGCCCAGGGCAAGCGCCCCGGCAAGCAGCCGCCAGAGCGTTTGCGCAAGCGGGTGGAGATGTATTTTGATCCCCTGCCTTTCTACCATGAAACCCTGGAGTCGCGGCTCATCGATACCCATGCCTATCCCCTGAACGCGCTTACCCAGCGGCCCATGGCCATGTATCATTCCTGGGACAGCCAGAATGCCTGGCTGCGGCAGATTCACACCCACAATTATTTGTTCGTGAATCCACGTCTGGGCAAGGCCAACGGGTTTCATGACGGCGACTGGATTTGGGTGGAATCACCCCATGGCAAGGTGCGCTGCATGGCGCGCTTCTCCAATGCCGTGGAGCCTGGCACGGTATGGACCTGGAACGCCATCGGCAAGGCGGCAGGCGCCTGGGGCTTGACCCCCAAGGCGAATGAATCGCAAAAGGGTTTTCTGCTGAACCATCTTATTTCCGAAGAGCTGCCTGCCTGTGAAGCAGGAGAGCATATGTCCAACTCCGATCCCGTCACCGGCCAGGCAGCCTGGTTCGACGTGCGGGTAAAGGTGTACAAGGCGGGAGCGAATGAGCCGGAGATGACCTCTCCCCAGTTTGCACCCCAGCGTGGGCTGCCGGGACAGCAGCTCCGCAAGGGACGTTGGCAGGCCTTTTTTGCCGGTGTGTTCCGCAAGAAAGCAGGTATTTCCAAATGACGCAGCTGGCTCTGGTAATTGATTTGAACGTGTGCGTGGGCTGCCATGCCTGTGTTACTTCCTGCAAAGAGTGGAATACCTCCGGGTGGGCCGGCCCCCTCACGGATCACCGCCCCTATGACAAAGATCCCACGGGAACCTTCTTCAACCGGGTGCAGACCTTCGAGGTGGGCGAGTTTCCGAAAACAGAAACCGTGCATTTCCCCAAGAGCTGCCTGCACTGTGAAGAGCCTCCCTGTGTGCCTGTGTGTCCTACCGGGGCTTCCTACAAGCGCAAGGACAATGGCGTGGTGCTGGTGGACTATGACAAGTGCATCGGCTGCAAATACTGCTCATGGGCCTGCCCCTACGGCATGCGCGAGCTGGATGAGTACCAGAAGGTAATGAAGAAATGCACTTTGTGCATCGACCGTATCGCCAACGACGCCTTGCCCGAGGTCGAGCGCAAACCGGCCTGTGTACTGGCCTGTCCCACCAGTGCGCGCCTGTTTGGCGATGTGCATGATCCGGATTCGGAAGTATCCATGGCCATCCGCGAGCAGGGCGGCTATCAGCTGATGCCGGAGTGGGGCACCAAACCCGCCAATCACTATCTGCCCCGGCGCAAGACCCGCATTCAGATTTTTGAGGATGAGCTGGAAAGAGCAGACAATCCCTTGCGCAAGGAAGCCCCGCTGCCAGCAGCGGAAGGCGAGACTCTGGACGACGTGTCCTTCTGATTCGGAGATATTCATGCATCCAGCATTTTCGGTAATTTTTCTTACCACACTGATCGGCGTGGGTCAGGGACTGTTCCTGGCCCTGGTGACCGGCCAGGTGTATTCCCTGGCAAACCTGCTGCAGCCCCAGGACAGCCTGTCTTTTTATGCCACTGGTTCGTCTTTGAGTCTGCTTTTGCTGGTGGTTGGGTTGCTGGCGTCGTTTTTTCATCTGGGGCACCCCGAACGCGCCTGGCGTTCTGCCGCCTGTTGGCGCACTTCCTGGCTCTCCAGGGAAGTGATCGTTCTTCCCCTGTTCATGCTCCTGGTTGCAGCCTATGCCACAGTACACTATCTCGGTCTGACCAAGCCCTTGTTTGCGCTGCAGGATGTAATTGAGGTGGATGCCAGTCTGCTTCTGGGGATACTGGGGGCTGTAGCGGCGTTCGCCCTGTATATCTGTACCGCAATGATATATGCGAGCATCAAGTTTATTGAGGAATGGCATAGCCCCCTTACCGTGATCAACTTTACCCTGTTTGGTCTGGCTTCCGGATTTATGCTGGCGGCAGCTTTTTCTGCATGGAAAGGCGTGGATCTGGTGGGATTCTATGGCGCCTGGGCGGTGGTGTTTACCCTTATGGCGGCGGTGAGTCGCGGTATGTCGTTACAGCGCAATACGCACCTGGTTCACAAAAGCACCCTGCAGACGGCGATTGGTATCCGTCATAAGGGGATAGTGCAGAAGGCTCAGGGGTTCATGGGTGGCTCGTTCAATACCAGGGAGTTCTTTCACGGCGCATCGGACAGCACCTTGCGCCTGGTGTACTGGTTTTTTCTGGGCATGGTTTTTGTATTTCCAGTGTTGTTGCTGGGTGCATCTTACTGGCTGGCGTCACCCTACCTGCCTGTGGCTGCCTTTGCCGTGCAATACCTTGGTTTAATGGCAGAGCGCTGGTATTTCTTCGCTGAAGCCCGGCATCCGCAAAACCTGTATTATCAGTCGATGGCATAGCGGCAGCTGGCTGGTTTATTCGTTTGCCAGACGGAATTTAGCCAGGATGGATTTGTCTCAGTTAACAGGATGTTGAAAAATGCCTTTTATGGCTTTTTTCAGCCCGAAGAGACAAAAATATGATTTTGTCTCTTCTCTATTTTCAATGGCTTATGGTCATTAAAAATAGCCGCACGTCTTTGTATGGCGTACAGGCTGTTGGAAAACGGTGTTTTTCAACAGCCTGTTTAAGTGATCTTCGGTATTCCTCACGGTTCCGGGTTCGAGATCTGCCTTTTCCACCATGAATGATGGAGTTTTTCAGATGACAGCAATAAAAGTACGAGCAATTCTTGTGGCCTTGTTGCTGCTGGTCTTTCCTGTAAGCCAGGCGTGGGCGGATGATTGCCAGGATGCGGTTGCGCTGTTTAAGAAAGCAGGTGCCAGTGCCGAGTTCTTTAACCATAGTTATGGATATGCGATCTTCCCGAATATAGGAAAGGGAGCTATCGGTGTGGGTGGCGCCTATGGCAAAGGTTGTGTGTATGCACAGGGCCGGCACATGGGCAATGCCACCATGACGCAAGTCAGTCTGGGTTTTCAGCTTGGTGGCGAAGCTTATACCCAGATCATTTTTTTCCAGGACCAGCGGGCTTTCAATGAATTCACCAGTGGTAATTTCGAGTTCAGCGCCAACGCCAGAGCCGTGGCCATTACGGCGGGCGCATCTGCAACCGCTTCCACCGCAGGCAGCTCTACCGGAATAAGTGGTGGAAAACATGACGCTACCACCAGAGGCTCTGGCTACAACAAGGGTATGGCGACCTTCACTATCGCCAAGGCCGGTTTGATGTATGAAGCTTCTTTGGCCGGGCAAAAATACGAATACAAACCTCTCTGACTCATGGGGAGTCGGGGAGGGCATTTGTAGTGAAGCGCCTGATTCTTTTTCGTCACGGCAAATCCGATTGGGATGTGCGCTTCCCTGATGACCACGCCCGGCCCTTGGCCGAGCGGGGCGTCAGGGCGGCGAAGCAGATGGGGAAATTGCTTGCTGCTTCCTCCCAGGTGCCGGAGCTGATCATTTCTTCCACGGCGGTGCGCGCCAAATTGACAGCAGAGCTGGCCATGGAAGCAGGGCAGTGGACTGCAGAGCTGCATTTCTCCGATGTTTTATACGCCGCTTCTCCCGCCAGAATACTGGCGTTTTTGCATCAGCTGCCGGATGCGGACGATGAAGTCATGCTGGTCGGACACGAGCCCACCTGGTCGGGCCTGGTATATGGATTTTCCGGTGCCAGGGTGCGCGTTCCTACTGCGTCGATGATTGCCATGCAATTCCCCGGAGCGCACTGGCAGGATCTGCATTTTGATTCCGGAGAGCTGATCTGGCTGCTTCAGCCCAAGCTTTTCAAAACCATTTTTGTGTAAGACCTACCCGGTTTCACCGGGCAACTCCGGTACAATGTGTTTTTCCCTTCTTCCATGAATCTGTCCGTGAAAAAACCAGAACTCCTGTCCCCGGCTGGTACCTTGAGGAATATGCGTTATGCCTTTGCCTATGGTGCAGATGCTGTATATGCCGGCATGCCTCGTTACAGCCTGAGGGTACGCAACAATGATTTCCTGCACGATAACCTGCGTATCGGCATCCGCGAAGCGCACGAGCAAGGCAAGCAATTCTTTGTGGCGACCAATATCATGCCCCATGGCGCCAAGCTCGGCACTTTCATGGAAGACATTCGCCCCATCGTGGAAATGGGGCCGGATGCTTTTATCATGGCGGATCCTGGTCTGATCATGAAAGTACGCGAGGCCTGGCCGGAGCTGCCCATCCATCTTTCGGTGCAGGCCAATACCATGAACAGCTGGTCGGTGAATTTCTGGCAGTCACTGGGGCTGACGCGGGTGATCCTGTCGCGGGAATTGTCGCTGGATGAAATTCAGGCCATTCGCCAGGATTGCCCGGATATGGAAATCGAGGTCTTTGTTCACGGTGCCCTGTGTATTGCCTATTCCGGGCGTTGCCTGTTGTCCGGATATTTCAATCACCGGGATGCCAACCAGGGAACCTGTACCAATGCCTGCCGCTGGGAGTACAAAATGAATGAACCTCCCGGCATCGACCTGAAAGAGGTCGGCCGCCATCCCAAGGCAGATCAAATATATTATATCGAAGAGCCAAATCGCCCTGGCGAGTTCATGCCTATCGAAGAAGATGAACACGGCACCTATATCATGAATTCCCGTGATTTGCGGGCGGTGGAGCATGTGCAGCGGCTGGTGGAGATCGGCGTAGACTGCCTGAAAATCGAGGGGCGCACCAAGTCCCATTACTACACCGCACGAGTAACGCAAATCTACCGCCAGGCCATTGATGATGCCTTGGCGGGCCGCCCCTTCGATGCAACCCTCATGGGGACGCTCGAAAGCCTGGCCAACCGGGGTTACACCGATGGTTTCTTCCAGCGCCATGAAAGCCATGAACTGCAGAACTACCGCCAGGGCGCTTCCCTCTCCAGCAGATCCCTGTTCGTGGCCGAGGTGCTGGAAGCAGCGCAGGAAGGCTGGGCCCTGGTGGAAGTGAAGAACCGTTTTGCCGTGGGTGACGACCTGGCCCTGATCACCCCCCAGGGCAGTCATGATTTTCGCCTGGAGCAGATGTGCAGTACCGGAGGTGAGCCCCTGGAGGTGGCTCCGGGCAGTGGCTGGCAGGTGCGCATCCCCCTGCCATCGCCCGTAATTGACTACGCCCTTATTACCCGCAACCTGCAATGATCGAGACCACCCCTTTTGCTGCTGAACCGACCTGGAACCGCCTCAAGGAGATGATGCGGATGCTGGCGAGGAAAGAGGTAATGAGCCGCTTCCATCTGGTATCGGCAAGTCACAAGGCCGATGGCAGCCTGGTTAGCGCAGCTGACCGGGCCATGCAGCAGGCGGTGGAGCACTTCCTGCATGAACAGTGGCCGGAGTACGCCTTCCTCGGTGAGGAATCGGAATGCGAGATCCAGAACCAGGCGCTGGCCCAGCAGCAAGGCTGCTGGATTCTCGACCCCCTGGACGGCACCACCAACTTCATCCATGGCTTCGAGCTGTTCAGCTGTTCCCTGGCGCTGGCCATAGGGGGCGAGGTGGTGCTCGGCATCGTATACGACCCCGTGCGTGACGAAACCTTTGCCGCCCGTCGTGGCCTGGGCGCCGAACTCGATGGGCGGCCTTTGCGCATTTCCGGGACATCCGTTTCGCTGGATGCTTCCCTGGCGCTGGTGGACTACAAGCGCCTGCCGCAAGCCCTGGCGGTGGCCCTGGTGGAGGCGCCCCCCTTTGCTTCCCAGCGCAACCTTGGCACCGTAGCACTCGACTGGTGCTGGATGGCCGCCTCCCGCGCCGATCTCTACCTGCACGGTGGCCAGATGCTGTGGGACTATGCCGCCGGCCAGCTCATCTTCAGTGAAGCGGGCGGCGCCAGCTGCACCCTCGATGCTGAACAGGTTCCATCCAACTCCGTGGAATCCCGCTCCGCCGTAGCTGCAGGCACATCGACCCTTCTGGAACTGTGGACAGCGCATCTTGATGCGAACCGATGAAAAAAGCCCGGATGCCTGATGCAGCTCCTTTGTGAAGCAACCAAAGACAAGCCTGAAGGCTATGAATTATCTGGTAAAGCATCCGGGCCGGTCGCGGTAGCCGTCTTTTTCATTTGCACTATTCTTGCGCCAGCAGGATAGTGAATGCAAATAACAAGAATTGAC
>JAMOLT010000054.1 GCA_027068915.1 Sedimenticola sp.
ATTGCGGTTTCCCGCATTGTCATTATAGAGTCTTCTTAACTGCCGCTCTATAGAATGATAGATACTATGTGCATGAATAAACTTACTTCATGTGCTTGATACGAAAAGTAGACAAAAATCCGTCACAAGTCAAGCAATTTGTTTGGTTGCGGTGCCAATAAAGCGCCTGGAGTGCCAACAAGCTGACGAGCGGGGTTTTCAGGCCGATGAACGGGGCTCCTGTATGTGCTTTCAGCGGAGTTATTGAGCCGTTCTTCCAGGAGTTGAAAAGGTTTGGCGACAGTTTTTCATCATAGCTGAAATGGCAGATAAATGTAGTTCAAATCGTGTTTGTGTGTGCCGATTGCCTTTCTGTCCTCGAAATCGAACTGGTAGCCGGAGCCGACGAAGGGGCTTGCCGGGTTGTGGCACTGCGCTGCACAGACATTGTTTTTTGGAGATGGCATGGTCAGCCCACCTTTGGTTTGGTATTCCTCAAGGGTGTATGTCCCTTGTTTTTTCAGCATCATTTCTGCGTAGATGCTGCCAGGCCCGTGGCAGGCTTCGCACTGGATACTGGCCATTTCCGGCGTCTGTTCCATGCTGATAAAGCCGCCTGGCTGGCCAAAGCCGGTAACATGGCATCTTACGCACTCGGGGTTATTGGTAAAATCCTGTTCCGGATCCAGCCCCGCCTTGCGTTTTGCTTCGGTTCTTATTCCCGGCTTCAACAGTTCGAAGGCTTTGGACATCTTGGTATCTGCCCAGGATTCAAAATGAGGCAAATGGCACAGCTTGCAGTTGTCGATACCGACATATTCCCGGCGCTCATTGAAGTTGACTCCTTCTTCTGCCACAGGCAGATCCAGCACAAATTGTCCGTCGATCACGGTTATTCCGGTTTTCGCTTCTGCGATGATAATGGTTGCTGGTTTCTCTTGCGCAGCAGGGTATTCGGCACGGGAAGCTTCCGGAAATTTTGAGGCGATTCCGGTGGTGAATGCGAAACTCGAAAGAGCGGCAGCAAGCAAAGCTGCCTGTGTTGGATGTTTTCCCATGGGTGTTCACCGTTTAGGTTTTGCTGCGGATTGATCAACGCAAAGTGTAGCTTAATTACTTCGACACCAACAGCAGGCCATCTTCAGTCCCGTTGCGTGCCAAGCTGATCGCTTGCCAATGAAAGTACACTAGATGCAAGGTGTACTCGCGCAGGAAAAGTCACCCTCTTTCAGGCGAGTACAACACAGCAGGTGGCCGCATTGTGGCTCGCCCGAAGGGAGCCCCAAAAAACGCCAGGACGGTGTTGGGGCACTGAAAGAGCCTTTGATTCCAGTGCAGCACACCAGGTTTTTCCAGCCTCAGTTTTGTCTTCCGGGCTGTTTTCCCGGGGGAATGCCGGTATGTGGCTGCGGTGCTACAATCACTGCCCTTTTCTTTCTCCTTAGGAACATTCCATGTGGTTCAGAAACCTCATCCTGTATCGTTTTACCCAGCCATTTGACTTGAGCCCGGAGGCTTTGGAAGAGAAGCTGGGGGAAAAACCATACCGCCCGATTGGTGACATGGAGCCTGCGTTTACCGGTTGGGTGGAACCGTTGGGAAAAGAAGGCAGGCAGCTGGTGCATACATCTGGAAACTGTATGCTGCTGTGTGCACGCAAGGAGGAGAAAATCCTGCCCGCGGCGGCCGTGCGTGAGTTGGTGGAGGTGCGGGCGACAGAGATCGAGGAAAGGGAAGGGCGTGAAGTGCGCGCCAGGGAGCGTCGGGAGCTAAAGGAAATCGTGTTGCTGGAGATGATTCCCCGTGCATTCAGCAAAAGCCGCCGCCAATATGCCTATATCGACAGCAAGAACGGCTGGCTGGTGGTGGATAGCGCAAGCGCCAGCCGTGCAGAAGAGCTGATCGATTTATTGCGTGAGTGTCTGGGAAGCTTTCCGGTTGTACCTCTGCAGGTGGAGGAGGCGCCGGATGCGGTTCTGACGGAATGGCTGAAACAGCGGCTAACGCCTGTGGAGATGCAAATCGGGGATGAATGTGAATTGCGTGACCTGGTAGAGGATGGTGCCATTGTTCGGGTGCGTCGTGAAGATTTGTTCTCTGATGAGATCCGCGTCCATCTGGATGCGGGAAAACGTGTGATGCGGCTGGCGCTGACCTGGGATGAGCGGATCAGCTTTGTGCTGGATGAAAAGCTTCAACTCAGGCGTTTGCGCTTTCAGGACGCTGTGCTTGATGAAGCTGGAGAGTCTGGCGCGGAAACTTCAGCGGAATGCTTTGATGCGGACTACGCTCTCATGGCCGGGGAGCTGACCCGGTTTCTGCCCCGCCTGATGATCCTGTTCGGAGGTGAGGCGGCGGGTGGTTTCACGGGGGGGTAATGTGCGAACGGGCTTTTGCCGCCCATTTGCTTTGGGGGAACTGCGCCAGAAACTCGCGCCAATGGGCTGCAGCGCGCCCATCCCCGGCGCCCTGGAGCGCCAGGGCCAATCCGTATAGCGCGCTCTCCAGGTTTGGCGCAAGCTTTCGCGCCTTCTCGAACAATGGAATTGCGCTGCCGTAGCGACCGGAATCGATGTAGAGAAAGCCGAGATTGATCAGCACACTGAGCTGATCCGGCTGGGCGGCGAGTATGTTTTTGAACGCTTCTTCTGCCTGTTCCAGATCCCCGGATAGATAGAAGGCGGTGGCCAGCAGGAAATCGACTTCGGCGTTGTCCCCGAATGATTTGGCCTGCTGGAGGAATGCCTTTGCCTTGGCCCATTGTTTGTGCTTCAGCGCAAATTTCGCGGCGCGCAAGCCCAGGTTGAAGTGGATGAAGCCAAGGGCGGGGTTGATGTCGGCGGCGGAGCGATAGTATTCCAGCGCCTCGATGCGATCCAATGCCTGGAGAAAAACGGCGAGCGAGAAATGGGTGGCGAAGCTGTCCGGCGCCAGTTCGATGGCGCGGCGCAGTTCTGCTTCCGCCTCTGCGGCCTGTGGCCCGGTTGCCAGGGGAATCAGATAGGAAAAATCGGTGCTGTTCGGCTGGATGAGCCGGAACACCTTGCTCTTCTGCGCGGCTTTGCTGGCAAACTGGGAATCCTTGCGTGCAAAGACTGCGGCCTGGTCGTCGGAAAACACCAGGTCGAACGCCGGAGAGATGTTGAAAAAGTCCAGGTAGCGCTGATCCGTCTGGGCAATGAGCGCGCCCTGCACCTGCTGTTCACGGACGAAATCCGCCAGGGCCATGGAGTTCATGCCCGCCAGTTTCTCCACCAGGGCGACTTGGGCATCCAGGGCGCGCCCATCGACAAGAGTTTTTGCCTGGGGCAGGTGGAATTGGGCGTAACCGCCGAACTTCCAGCTGTTGAACAGATTTCCCGTGAAATCCGCCTTGCGGAGAAATTCTACCGCTTGCACCGGATACCGGCTCTCCTGAATGCCCAGCCCGGGCTGGTAGACCTTGGTCTCGGTGAAGGTCGTGCTGTAGGCGTACCAGCCGCCGAGGAGCAACAGGGGGGTGAAGAGCGCCGCCTGTATCTTCATGGGCAGGCGGAGCCTGCCGAAAGCGGTGGTATCGAACAGCGTCTGCAAGTTGATTGCGAGAATGGTGGCCTGAAGCATCGAGGCAAAGCCTACATAGCGAACTGAGCTGACGGCAAGATAAGAAGTGGAGAGGAAAACCAGCAGCAGGAAGATTCTGGGATGACGCCAGGTGAGGGCGAAGCTCGTTGCGGTTGCAATCATCAAGGCCCAGAAGCCCCTGTGTTCCCCCCAGACCAGGGCGGCATGTTCTTCGATGGCGAGATCGTAGCTGACCGAAGTGGTGATGAAGATCTGGATGATCCATTCGGGAAGCGCCAGTCCATGGGGCGTGGCGAATGCTATCAGTCCCATGCCCGCCAGCAGCAAGGCGATTGCGCCAGGGGAGGACAGATCCTCCCGGGCGCTGCCCGGGCCTGCCTTTGCGCCGGGAACGCCGGCTGGAAGCAGTTGGAACGGGTAGGATCCGCCGCGCCGGGCGAGAACCCGGGAGATCAATGCTTCGATCAGAAGAAATCCGACGAACAGTATGCCAAGGATGAAGCTGGCGTGGGCGTTCACCCAGAACAGCATCAGGGGCAGCAGAACCAGCAGTTGCCGGGGTTTGTGCCGGTTGTAACGGCAGAGCAGATAGAAAAAGATCGCCGAAAGCAGGAAGGTGAGTACATGGGGGCGGAGAAGGAAACGGAACCTCGCAATGGGCACTGCCGCGCCAATGAGGAACGCCGCCAGAAAAGGATTGGCGCCCATGCGCACGGCAAGCAGGTAGCAGATGCCGAATGCCGCGCCGATAATGGCCGCCTTGAACAGGATGAGTCCGTCGATTCCCACCAGGTCGTAGAGGTAGGCAAAAATGACATCCGACAGCCAGGCGTGGGGAACCCATGCCGCCCCGGCGGTGGTGAAACTGAAAGAATCCACGGCGGGCACTGCGCCGTGCTCGAGAATCCACTGGCCGGTTTTGATGTGCCACCAGATGTCGTAGTTATACACTTTCTCGATGGCGAAAAGGGCGGCGAAGCAGGCGATGGCCAGGGTCAGGGCGATAATCAGGCTACGGGGCGCGGCAGTGGGCTTGTCGGGCAGCATCGATAGGGTCTCGGCGTTGTGGCTATTTGGTTGCGACGACGGCCAGATTCCAGGCGTATCGCTCGACCAGGGGGATTTTTTTCAGGTAATGATCCAGTCTTTCCAGGCGTTGGTAGCTGTTGCGCAACCGCGGTTCATCGTAGATGATTTTTTTCCAGTAGCGCTCCTGGTTCGGCGATACCCGTTCAATCAAGTAAAAGCGCAGAAAGATCCACAGGGTGGAGAGCCAGAAAGTCTCGTGCGAAACTTGCGAAAACAGCCCTTCCACGGTTTTGACGAAACCAATGGAAAGGGGGGCTTCGTCCTCGCTTCTGACTTCGGTGGCCATGCGCCGGTACAGGTTGATCAGGGGATTGTGCTTCAGCGGATCCCAGAAGCAGACCTTGCCGCCCGGCTTGCATACGCGGTGCATTTCGCGCAGGGCGGTTTCGGGGCAGACGTGGTGCAGCAGATTGGCGGCGTAGACACAATCGAAGCTGTCGTCCGGAAACTCGATGGCCTCGGCGTTGATGCATTTTGTCTCTATTGCAACACCATGTTTTCGGGCCAGCAGTTGCGCTGTTTCCAGCATGCCGGGCGAGTAGTCCGCGGCGATGCAATGGGCGCCCTTGAGGGCAAAATACACGCTGTTTTCCCCGGCGCCGCAGCCAAGATCGAGGAGTTTCTTTCCCTTCAGGCTGCCCAGTTGTTCCAGGATGAAACGATTTTCTGGCGCCGTGGATGCCTCGAAGGATTCCTTTACCAGAATCTTGTCGATGTCGAGATCGGCGGCCCATTGATCATGGTGCTGTCGTTCCCGCTCCAGAGCTGCTGCAGTCGTTTTACGGTGCATGGGAAAGACTATTTGCTGTCCAGGATGCTGCTGGATATTCTGGTTTCACGGGAAACGCCGCTGAACTCCCGCAGGTCGATGTTCCTTGCATCGTACAGCCAATAAAGGGGGCGGCGCTGGCCTTGTTCGAAGATGCGGCCAATATAGGTGGCGATGATGCTCAGGCAAAAGAGCACGATGCCGGTATAAAAAGTCATCAGGATGACGATCGATGTCCAGCCCTGCACCGTGATTTCCAGCAAGAAATGATCGACAAGTGCCTTGACCAGATAGACTAGGCTGGCGAACCAAAGCAGTACGGACAGCCAGGCGATAGTGTGTAACGGGGTCGCAGAAAAACTCAGGATGGCGTTCGATGCCAGCCGGAACATTTTGCGCAAGGGATACTTTGTCTGCCCGGCAAAACGTGGGTCACGGTCGTATTGTAGGGTGGTCTGGCGGAAACCGATCATGGCAAATAGTCCGCGCATAAAACGGTGTTTTTCGCGAAATTGCCCCATGGCCTTGAGTACTGGCCGGGTAAAGGCGCGAAAATCACCGCTGTTTTCCACAATGCGAGCATTGCCCACATGTTTCATCAGCCAATAGAATGCAGATGAGGATGCCAGTTTGAACCGGGATTCACCGGGTCGCTCGCGGCGTTGCATGTGAATCACATCATAACCATGGGCTATTTTTTCCAGGATTTCGTCGATCAGTTCGGGAGGATCCTGAAGATCGGCGTCAATGGTCACGATGATATCGCCCGATGAAAAATCCATGCCGGCGGTAATCGCTTCCTGATGTCCCATGTTTCTCGCGAAATGCAGGACTTTTGCCCGGGAATCCTTGTCCGCAATCTCGTTGAGGAGCTGGGGTGTTTCGTCCCGGCTGCCGTCGTTTATGAAGACGAATTCGAATTCATAATCACTTCTGGCACCGGCAACTGTACAGATGCGCCGATAAAACTCGGGTAGTACCGCTGCTTCGTCGTAACAAGGAATCACATAGGATACGGTTTTTTTGTTCATGGTTCCCCAGGAATCCTCAGCCAGGCAAGGCGGGCACACAGGTTTGCGCCGATACGGCTTGTTTTGTTCAAGTCAGTTTCCAATTTACACCGGGACAGTTGGCTTGTAAAATTCCCGAAACATCTTTCTATCAGGAACCTGCGTTATGAATCGTCTCACAATTTTTCTACTGGCTGTTTTTCTCTGCCTTGGATCAACCGTTACTCTGGCCTCGGAAGCCATCACCAAAACCGTGGGCGCCGTCTACGGGGAAAAAACGCAACTGGCGGGCAAGCAGGTGCGGGTCAGTGGCGAGATCGTGAAGGTGAACAACCAGATCATGGGGCGTAACTTCCTGCATCTACGGGATGGCACCGGCAAACAAGGCAGCAATGACCTCACTGTCACCAGCCAGGAAACCGCCGGGGTTGGTGATCAGGTAGTTATTGTTGGAACCGTCTCGACCGATGTCGATTTCGGTTCTGGCTATATTTATCCGCTATTGATTGAAAAAGCCACGATCACAAAAGCAAAATAAGGCGATTCGATTCGGGCACTTGGGATACGCTTCATGGCTCATTTTTGGCTTCCCTGGCGTCCGTAAACATCGTCTAGGCGCTTGATGTCGTCTTCGCCAAGATAGCTTCCTGACTGAACCTCAATGATTTCCAGGGGGATTTTCCCGGGATTTTCCAGGCGGTGCAGCTCTCCGATGGGGATGTAGGTGGACTGATTCTCGGACAGGATGAAGCTTTCCTCTCCACGGGTGACTCTGGCCGTGCCCTTCACCACGATCCAATGCTCCGCCCGGTGGTGATGCATTTGTAGCGACAAGGCTGCGCCGGGCGCGACGCTGATGCGCTTTACCTGGTAACGCTCTGCCCGGTCAATGCCCTGATAGCTGCCCCAGGGGCGATGAACCAGGGCGTGGATGTCGATTTCCTGGCGCTGTTCTGTGCTGAGCCGGTTCACCAGGTCTTTGACTTTTTGCACCTGGCTCTTGTGGGCGACCAGTACCACATCATGGGTGTCGATAACCATGACGTCTTCGATACCAACCGTGGCCAGCAATCGATTGTCGGAGCGAAGATAACAACCCTTTGAATCCTGGGCCAGCACGTCACCGACAATGACATTTTTGTTCTCGTCCTTGTCGCCAATATCCCACAAGGCTGACCAGGAGCCCACATCGCTCCATCCCGCATCCAGGGGGATCACAACGCCGTTGCCTGTGTGCTCCATGACGGCATAGTCGATGGAATCAGAAGGACAGCCGGAGAAAGCGTTCTTGTCGAGGCGGATAAAGTCTGCATCGGTGAGGGATTGCTCCCAGGCCTTGCGGGTGGCTGTGAGAATTTCCGGAGCAAACTGCTCCAGTGCCTCCAGATAGGTGCTGGCGCGGAAGATAAACATGCCGCTGTTCCAGAAGTACTCTCCGGAATTCAAGTAGTGTTTAGCGGTCTCCTGATCCGGTTTTTCCACAAAGCGGTTGATCCGCATGGCTTCCGGCAGTTCATCCAGACTATTGCCGCCCTGGATATAGCCGTAACCTGTTTCCGCTGCGGTGGGTACGATGCCAAAGGTCACCAGATGTCCTGATTGGGCGAGGTGCCCGGCTTTTGCAAGAGCTGCGTGAAAGCGGGTGATGTCTTTGATTACATGATCCGCGGGTAGTATCAACAGGACGGGATCTTCACCATCCGGCGCATTTTGCAGGGCGTGGAAAGCTGCTGCGGCGACGGCGGGCGCAGTGTTCCTGCCCATGGGCTCCAGGATGATCGCTGCATTGCCTAGCGCGCTGTTTTGCAGTTGGTGGGCAACAAAAAACCGGTGCTCCTCGTTGCACACAATGATCGGCTCCTGTATGCCGGCATACTCTTCGAGGCGGCTGCAGGTTTCCTGCAGCATGCTGTTTTCAGACAGCAGCGGCCAGAATTGCTTGGGGTGGGTTTTGCGGGAAACCGGCCACAGCCTTGTGCCTGAGCCGCCAGAGAGAATAACGGGAATCATTGTTTGTAAACCTGGCCTGATTGGGATTTTATAGTACCACAGGGTTACTACTATCAGCGCTGAATGGTGCTTGCTTGAGCCAATAACTCTGGTCATTCCGGCGCAGGCCGGAATGACAAGCAACAAGTTCTTTGGCTTAAGTAAGTGTCATTCGTACCAACGCCCGCTTTCCCGGATCTTGTACAAAGTGCCGAGGGGATCCAGATATGCCGGAGTAACGGGCAAACTGCCGCCATCGCCCCAGCGTAGTGTTTGGGTGCGTTTATCAAACTGCAGCCCGGGAACAGGGTGCAGGATCAGAACATAGCCTCCTTTATTGCCGTATTCCGGCCTTGGATAGCTGTCCTGATTGAATACATTATGCGGCGCCAGCCACCAGGGGGTTTTTGCGCGAAAATAGTTGCTGTTCTTGTCCAGCACATAGATGAACTGGGGTTCGGCAGGCAGCACTTCTTTTTTCAGATGCTGGAAATAGCGGTAATAGTCTGCATCCAGCGCTGCTTCGTATTGTTCAGACGATGATTTTCCTGCGTAGATGTTGTGGGTCAGTTGAGTCTGTTGAAACAGGTTGAACAGCCAGCGGGCGTCCAGCAGCATCCATCCGAACAGCAGCACGGCAGCGATTTTCCTGATGTTGAGAGCTTGCTTATTCCGGTGCATCAGCAGACTGTAAAACAGCAGGGCCAGAAGCACCCAGGTGCCGACCACAACGGTTGCGGGCAGGCGGCTATGGGCGCCGCCATAGAGGAAATTAACGGAATGCTGGGACCACACTTCAAATTCCAGCCAGTCGGAGAAAATGCTCAGATAGGTCTGTTCGAGGGTGTCCGGGGAAAAACTGAGCTCCCGCAGGATCCAGTGCTGGCCGTTTTTTTCTGAAAAGATGAATCCATATTCTGAGACAGGGCCACCCCATTGTTTGTGGTGCTTCAGATCGAGGTGATCCAGTATGTTTTCTTCCAGCGCCATGGTGTGTAACCGGCCGGTTTTGGCGGAGCGCCAGAAGAACAGGGGCAAATCATCCATCAGTTTTGCCGGGGTCAGCTGAAACTGCAGATAGCGGAAGCGGCCGCTGTTTTCCAGCCCCTGGAGATTGCTAATGATGGCCTTGCCATTGGTGTACCGCTCGATGGTCAGCAGGCCAGGCTGCTGTTTCCCTCCGCCTTTTATAAAGCGAAAGGAGTCAACGGCAATGGGGGTGGTCTTTCCGGTTATTGCCTCTGTGGATGTTTGTAAATACAGGAATATCGTGGCCGTGCCGGCAAGCACCAGGGTAGCCAGAAGCAAGGAACTGAGCATCGGCAGACGCAAGACCCATTTCATCTTTTTTCGTCCGCCTGTGCGGTCGCTGGCTGGCGAAACAGGGCTTGCCAGTTGAGCTGCAATACAAAGATAAGCGCTGGCAGCACCTGCAACAGCAGGCGGCCAAATGCGGTGCTGTCCTTGACCCACTCGCCTTCTGCTGACAGAAAAAACACTGTGGTGATGACTGCCGTCAGCAACAATATGAAAGACATCATGGGGCATTTTGCACCCTGCTTCCCACGCAGGAGTACAAGCAGCAGCGAGGCGCAAAGATAGAAATACAGAAGATTCCAGTTGCTGTTGGAAAAAAGGTTGGTGATGATGGCGGAAGAAACGTCCTGGGGGCGTAATGTGATCGTGCCCAGCCGGGAAAGATAAAAGGTGCTGTCTGCATACCCTATTTGCCCCAGCCATGGTAGATCCACCAGGCTGTAGCCGCTGAGGATGGCAAGTGCCATGCTCGCAGTCATGGCCAACAAGAGTTTCCATGACAAGACTTGCACAGTGACAAACAGCAGCCCCATCATCAGCCAGAGGCTGCCTTCCCGTTTGACAAATATGCCCAGGCCGAGAAACAGCAGCCCGATCAGTAGCTGTGTTCTGTCCCGTGACTGTGACCATTGCAGCAGGGCGATAAAGCCCAGGCCGGCAAAACCGCCCAGCCACAGATCGGCGTACCCGGGCAAGGCCAAATGGGTATCCAGCAAGGGTATGGAAATCAGCAGGTAAACGCCGGCGATGAGCAGCAGGGGTGGCCAGCCCAGGGATCTTCCCTGGCCGTACAGCGCCAGGACAAGTGCGACGCCGGCAAGCAGGCCGGGAAATATGGCCAGGGCGTCATTCCACTGCCCGTGCAGCATCACCGGCCACAACTGCATCAGGGAAACGATGGCAGGGTAGTTGTGGGCGGGAATGGTGTAGACGCCAGGGTTTGTGGTGTTCAGCCAGGCATCCGTGCTGACGAATGGCGACAATTCCTGACTGAGGAACCAGATCTTTGCCCGGTAAGTCCAGGTGGTCCAGGCGTCCCACGGGAGCAGCGGGCGGCTGTATGCATCATAAGCGGCGGCCGCCAGATGAATGATAATCAGGGTGAGGAGCAACAGCGCCAGCCATCTGTCCCATCCCTTGATGTCCGTAGCTTTGCCGGAAATCGTGAGCTGTCCGTGGTGGTGTTTCCGCCAGCTCAAAAAGAAGCCCAGTACAGACAAGAGCAGGAGTAGGCCGCTGACCATGGTGGCGGATAGCTGTCCAAACATGGTGTAGAGGAGCCAGATGGCTGTCGAGCAGAGAAAGTATCCCAGGAAGAAGCCATAACCCAAAGCCCTGGGCAGATTGACCTGCAGCCGTTGTGCGGAAAAGGATTCCAGCCAAACCAGCCATATCGTGCCGGTTATCCAGGGAAGCAGGTAGGCAAATATCAGCACGGGGCGCGATTTCCTCGAAGGGCGGTGATGGTCAGTCGGTTTTGCCGCCTTTAGAGAGCCTGTCTTCCAGGCGTTTCTCCAGTATCGCTACTCTTTGCACCAGGCGGGTAAGTTTCACTTCATTTCTGGAGCGTTCGATATCCATCACCAGAATCTTGACTACCATGGCCACCAGGCCCAGCAACAGCGGGATTACCGGGGGATAGCTGATGCCCAGGGTACGGCCTATCCAGTCTGCGATTTGTGGAAAAACCCCCAGTATGGCCATCACCATTGCCACAGGAACCCACCATAGGGCATATCGGGTGTGCAGGTGATCCCGCCGAACCAGATAGAAAATCAGTCCCGCGGTCAGCAGGCCAATGGTGGCGGAAATCCAATTAACATGCGACATGATTTGACCAGGGCTTCTTTGGCGATAATTGGCGCTATTTTAGCAAGTTGTGGGGGGATCTGTTGCGAGCTATTTCCGGCCACGCTTGCTGAACCCCAGGATGCTGGCCTGCACCATATAATAGGCGACCATCAGCCAGGAACTGTACACCCGGGAGCGCCCTGAAGTCCGTGAGCACATTTCGACCTGTATTTCCGTAATTGCCAGGGCGTTTCTCTTTAGATGGGCGAGTACGCCGATGTCCTGGTATTCCAGCAGCGTCGCATCCCTTCCGGCCAGCAGCTGTACGGCGGCGGTATTGTAAGCACGGAATCCTGAGGTGATATCTTCCATGCCCAGGCCGGAAATCCATTTCAGGAACACCCAGGCGATTTTGCGCATTTTGGAGCCGCGGCTGGTGCATGCCCCGATGCTGACATCGCTAAGGCCATTGTATACAGGTGCAAACAGCCGGGTGAGATCCCTGGCTTCGTGCTGGCCGTCGGCGTCCATGGTGATGACAAACCGGTATCCCTGTTGCAATGCAAAGCGCATGCCCGCCTGCAAGGCGCCCCAGGCACCCAACTGCACGGCCAGCGTCAGCACCATAGCGCCGGCTTCTCTGGCAATGATGGCCGTATTGTCTGTGCTGGCATCGTCGATAACCACCACCCGGCACCCGGTACGATGAATGACCTCCCTGATTACTGCCGAGACAGACCCCGCCTCATTGTGTGCGGGAATGAGTATGAGTACGGAGTGGAACATGATTTCCTGTCACGGTGGTGGGTGCAATATCTTTATATAATTCAAAGATTTGCTTTTCAACTGTCTCGATTCTGAACATTGTATCAAAGCGTTTCCTGGCGCGCTTTCCCATTTCCGCACATTCCGCTTCGTGCGTTGCCAGATATTGCAGGGCAGCTGCCAGTTTTTCTACATTGCCGGTCGGCACCGTTATGCCGGTTTTTCCTTCCTCGACCACCCAGCTCATGCCGGAGCCAGGCACATCAGTCACCACCGCCGGTTTGCCGGCCCGGGCGGCTTCAAGCAGCACCATGCCGAAAGCTTCGGTGCGTTCGATGGAGGGAAGGCACAGGCAGTGGCAGCCTTGCAGCAGATGGGAGAGTGCGTCACCTGATTGTTTTCCCAGGAGTTTTATTTTTTGCTCCAAACCTTTAGAGCGAATCAATCGTTGCAATTCTTCGTATTTTTCACCATCGCCGACAAGATTGACCTGAATGGCATCGACCTTTCCGGCTGCACGAATCAGATATTCAAAACCTTTATAGTAGGTAAGCCGCCCGATAGCCAGTACCCGCAGAGCATCCGCATTCCAGGTGTTTTTCTCCCCGCTGGATGGAATGTTCGGTTGATCTTTCATGCCAAGGGGGATGACCCGGCACTTGTCCTGCCATGGAGCCAGGGGTTGGCTACTTTTCAAATAGGGAGGAGAGGTAACAATAATCCGCCGGGCGCATTTCAGCAGAGATTGTTCCATGGGGCGATAAAACCGGTATGCCAGTTTTACCCGCCAGTTAAGCGCTGATGACACCACGTCTGCATGCCAGTGTACGACCCAGGGAATGCCGTGGGCTGCCGCCACCGTCATCACCCAGAACGCTGATGGATTGGGCATATGCAGGTGAACGATATCCGGCTGGAATTGAGATATCTGCTGTTTTAGCCGGGAACGAAAAGCTGGACTTACGGGCGTAAAGAACAGGGTGCCGAAGCTGCCAACCCGGATAATTTCCTTATCGTCGCCCTGATCTGTGGTTGTGGTACGGCCTTGATGATTGTGCACCAGTACCCGCACATCCAGCCCGGACTCCACCTGTGCCCGCGCCAGCTCATGCAGAAAGGTCTCCATGCCTCCGTGAAAAGGGGGATAGTATTTGCCGACGTGAAGGATTTTCATGGGCTGGAATCATAGCATCCCCCCCGGAAATGTTTGGGTAAACCCTACTCCGGAGAAGATTTTCAAATGCCAAAGTGCTACTATCCCTGCCCGTGTCAGGAAGGCCCTATTTTCTCGAATGAACAAATTTTGGCAGCTGTTGTTTTTCAAGGTCAAGTGCCGACTTAAATCAGAAGCCAGTACCAGCTATCTGAACTATGGATGGTGGGTGGTGGAGCCAATATTGCATATGGCCACCTTTTACTTGGTGTTTTCCATACTGATGAACCAAGGTACGGAGAACTTTGTGGTTTTCCTGCTTTGTGGCCTGATTCCCTGGCTGTGGTTCAATAAGAGCATCAGTAATTCAACCGGATCCATCCGCTCTGGGCGGGCCATCATGATGCAAACTCGTGTGCCTGTTGTGCTTTTTCCGGCGGAAGTGGTTGCCCAGGATTTTGTCAAACAGTTGCTGGTTTTTTCGCTATTGATCGTTTTTTTGCTGATTTACGGCATGAAGCCCAGTATTCATTGGTTGGCGGTTATTCCGCTGGTGCTGGTACAACTGACCTTTGTGTTGGCAGCCTCCTTTTTTGTAGCTATGTTGGTGCCTTTTCTGCCAGATTTCAGGTATCTCGTCCAAACTGGTTTGCTGCTGATGATGTTTGGTTCCGGTATTTTTTACTCTTATGATTTGATTCTGCCAGAACATAGGGGAATATTTTTTCTCAACCCAATGGCCAGCCTGATAAAGAACTACCGAGAGGTATTCATGTATCAGCACTGGCCCGACTGGGTGGTGCTGGGAAACATATTTATTTTTTCACTTATTGCACTAGGCATGTGTGTGCTGTTTTTGCATAAGCGGAGAACTACCTATGCCCGCCTTGTGCTTGAAACCTGATTTATATGACGGTCGCGATATCTGCCCAAAATTTGTGTATTAGCTACAGGAAGAGGCTGTCCTTGCGCCGCACCGAGCCGCATGTCGTGCTTTCTGGGGTAAGTTTTGATCTGGAAAAAGGGGAGACCCTGGGCATAATCGGTAGAAATGGCGCAGGAAAAAGCACGTTGTTGAGGGTGTTGGCAGATATCCTTAGGCCAAATAGCGGCAAAGTAGTGAGGCATGTGCAGACAGTTTCGTTATTGTCACTGAATTTAGGACTAGATCCCAATCTGAGCGGTGTGGACAATGCCATCTTGAGTGCATTGCTACTGGGGATGCCGCTCAGGGAGGCAGAAAGGGTGTTGCCGGAAATAGTCCAATTTTCCGAGTTGGGTGAGGCCATTTATGAGCCTGTGAGAACCTACTCATCGGGTATGAATGCCCGCTTGGGCTTTTCTTCTGGTATTTTTCTGCAGCCGGATGTTCTGTTGATCGATGAAATTCTTGGCGTTGGCGATGTGGAATTCCAAAAAAAATCTTTCGCCGCTTTACAAGAAAAAATCGTATCAAATCAAACGGTTGCTTTGGTTTCTCACAATGCCAACCAAATTAGGGCATTGTGTGATCGTGTTGTGTGGATTGAAAATGGTGAGGCGATAGCTGTCGGGGATACCAAAGAGGTGCTTTCACAATATGAAGATAATATTCTCAAGTGAGTTTAACTATTTGTTTATGAAGGATATTATTTCTTCATCCGTCTGAATTGAGACATTTCCCACAAAAACTTGATCTTCCTGGAAGAATCGACTACTTTTAGTTTGTAAGCCGTTTGAGAGTGTGAGATTATTATCATTAAGCCCCGTGTTTGATCGGTAAGTTTTTTGAACTTATAGTCCGAAGGGGGTCAAAGAAAAAGAGCATTTTTCTCGCTTTGCTGGATAGCTAGTCTATACTTGCAGGGCAAGTGTAAATTTTAGTGGATGAAGTACTGTCGGTGCAGGCCAATCCACCTTTTCAATATGGAGATAAATCATGAAAAAACTGAATTTGGTGTTGGGTATGATGCTGGCAGGCGCAACAGGTATGGTTGCTGCAGATAGCTTGTATGTTGATGCTAGTGGCAATGTAGGGGTCGGAACAAATGTTCCAGATAAGGCTCTTCATGTGGTTAATGATACTAGTCCTACGTTGCTGAAATTGGAGCACAAAACAGTAGAAAAAATTCGGTTTTCTATGAGGAATCCGAGCGGAGCATGGACATTTGACATGACAGCTGATGCGCGCTCATTTCTAATTTCCAAGGTTGGCTCTGGGCCAATGCTGGAAGTTACGGATACAGGTGTGCTGAAGATTGCTGGGGCTCAAGTATATCCCTAAGCTGTTGTAATTGTATCCTTCTCAGCTAGTATGCCCCGCATTGTGTCGACAATTGCGGGGCTTTTTTGTGCGCTCCTCTTTATGAACTGTTCAATATGGGTACATGTTGTGACGAGTAAGGCATGAAGCCCAGGTGTATTTTTTGTTACCACAAAAGTGGCACAATTCTCCTGAAGAGTGTATTTGAAGAGTTTTGCAATAAAAACAATTTGGTTTTTCAGGTGCGGATGGGGAAGCAGTATGAGATACCTAAGGGAGTAGATTTTATACTATTTGGACATTCTCCCATTGAGATACAAAAGCAGCCCGTGGAATTTTTTGGTGTTCATGTGATGCGTGATCCTAGGGATATAGTTATTTCCGGTTATCTTTATCATATACGTACTACGGAATTGTGGTGCATTCATAAGGACTTTGATGTGTCGCCTCCCATTGATTATCCAAATGTGCCTTTTTCACAGCGACATCGTGCAGAGGAGTGGAAGAAAAATTATATCGCTTCTTTGGGCGGTTGTTCTTATCAGGAAAAACTCAGATCCCTATCCCAAGAAGATGGCATTGCCTTCGAAATGCAGCACTATGGTAAGTGGACCATAGAAAGCATGATGGAATGGGATTTCCGCAAAAATAATATGTTGGAAATTGGTTTTGAGGAAATCATGATGGACTATGAATCCACTTTTAGGCGCATATTCCTCCATTTGGGATTGACGAAAAAGCAACTGGATGGGGCAATGCGGATTGCGCGAAAACATAACATAAATTGCAAAACGGAAGAAGAGGTTCAGAGTATGGTTCACGTTTACTCTAGGCAAACCTCAAAATGGCGTAAGTACTTTTCTCCAATGCATAAGGATTTGTTCTTAGATATGTTTGGTGATTGCTTAATAACATTGGGTTATGAGAGTACCAATGAATGGTGAGGGGTTGCTGGCTACTGCTAGGCAGGCAATTTAGGTATGAAGCTTACAAGGGTACATAAAATCAGATGTGCAGAAGATGAGTATTTCTTGCAAGAGGTTCCATCCCCTGCAAATATCCAAAGTTTTTTTGCTTTTTCCCTGCCGAAGGCGGGAAGCACACTTCTCAATTCCATGTTACAGGATTGCTGTGTTGAAGCTGCAATCCCGGTGATTTCTCCTTACAGCACCGCGTTTACCAATGGCATAGTTACCAATTCTATTGGTAATGATTTGGATGATATTCTTTACCCTAGAGGCTATGCCTATCTGGGATTTCGCCACTTCCTTCCTTATCAATCTAATTTCGATTTTTCCGCGGTACCGATCCTTTTGTTGGTTAGAGATCCGAGAGACATGTTAACTTCACTCTATTTTTCTGTCAGATATAGTCATGTGTTGCCAGAAAAGAAAGGGTCTGCATATCACAAATTGAAAGGTGAGCGTGATCGGATTGCAAGCGTTGGGATAGATAGTTTTGTATTAAGTGTCGCGGATAAATATGTCGGGATATATGCGGGTTATATCGAGAAACTACTCCAGTACAAAAAAGTCCATGTATTTCGGTATGAGGATGTTATTTTTGACAAATATAACTGGCTATACACTATGTTGTGTTTGGTTGATATTGGGCTGCCTGAGAGGGAAGCAATAAGGATAGCAACTAAGCATGATATTCGTCCAGAAGTAGAAAATGTCGGATCGCATGTTCGACAGGTTACGCCAGGAAACTACAAAAAGCATCTTTCTGACGCGTGCGTAGCCCACTTAAATACCAAGTTTTCCAATGCATTGAATGTATTTGGCTATTCTTTCTGACGAGTGGGAGCATTTAAAAATATGCCCTTGATCTGATATTTTCCATTAGCTAGATGAACGGTAATGGAGAGAGTAGCCTTTTGCCCGATCTTGCTGTCTGGCGTTAAGCCAATGTCGTAGTCCAATTTGTAAAGTTTTTTGTCTGTGCTGCTGACAGGGTAGACTCTAGAGAAGAACCCTTCGGTAATAGGGCCAAATATGGTGTATATTTTTTTGAATTCTTCCTTTATGTTTTCTTTGCCAATACTAGCTACCATTTCTGGATCAAGTAGAATCAATAATTCTTCAAATTTTTTCGTGCTGTATGGTTTTGAGACGGAAAAAAATATCTCCGTTATAACTGTTTCGTCAAGACCTTGGGGGAAGCTGGGCGTCGGCTGGGTTTTCTGACTTTGGGCAGCCCCCTTCTTGCCACAATTATAATTTGTAGCATTGTTTGAAAAATATATCGTTGTGAAGATGTTGGCGAGCAATAGGCCAATGACGGTAAAACGGAACAGGGATAGGCTATTCATGATGGGTGGCTCTTGCGTTTGGCGATTAGTTGGGCTATCTTTTTTAAGAAAATTTCAGTGCTGAATGTAGATGCTCTTTTTTGGCAATTTTTTTTCAATTTGTGTGTGTTTTCTGGGCTAAAGTTGTGAACCGCTTTTGTTATGTCTGCAATGGAAGGTGGGGATGGGATCAATATTCCTGTTACATTGTGAATAACGGTTTCTTTGATGCCCCCTTCATTTACAGCAATAACGGGCTTGCCAGCAGCCATTGATTCCACAGGAGACATGCCAAAGTCTTCATTTAGAGGGATATAGATGGTTGCTATACAGCTTCCTATCAATTTTCTTAGTTGTTCCTCAGTTGTCCATCTGGTGAAACTGATATTATCATGCTGCTCTGCTAGCCTTTGCAGATACGGCAGCATACGGCCAGATGAGGATACAATCAGCTTCTTGTCTGGCATTTGCATGAAGGCTTTAACAATGAGGTCTACCCTCTTGTATGGTTCTAGTCTGGCTGTAGAAAGATAGTAGTCCGATGTTCCAATCCACTGAAATTCTTCTGTTGCTACCGGTGGATAAAGAACACTAGATTGAATAAACAGCAATTTTTGTAGGCGTTGCTGTACATTTTCTGAATTTGCAAGAACATGGTCCATTTTTTGTATGGCTTGTTCAAAATGTACACGAACGACAGTCCGCAACGCAGACAGCAATGGAATTTGCCAAAGTTTTGCCTGTTCTAGGTAGTACTGTTTCAAGTCGTAGACAAATCTGGGTGGAGTGTGGCAATAGTAAATTGATAGGGGAGTAGTGGTTTTGAGTGAGGCAGTGATACTGTAAATACCACTGAATATACATACATCATAATTAGCGATAAATTTTGTATGGTATTTGAATAACCAGATCATTTTTAGCGATTCCCAGCCTGTAGTATCTGTTGGGCTGCCGAGAGTTTGAATGTCCGATCTGTTTTTGAGTTCAGGAAACAAGTCGTAGTTAATGTAGCCAACAACTAGAGATACGTCATGCTTGGCTTTTAGCTCTTTTAGGAGCGTAAGAATAACTTTTTCTGCACCGCCTTTGGCGGAAAAGAAATCGTGGAGAATGAGTATTCGCATTGCTGACGGCCGGAGAACGAGAAGTCTTATCAGGCCATGCCAGTCATTGCTTTGAATTGCTCAGCACTGGCATAACATTTTTGGGTGCGCAGTGGGCTGTTTTCGGGTACAAAAACCAGATCAACCTGCCATAGTGCATCATCCAGTAATCGGTAAAGAGGCTCAAGTATGTCGTATACTACAAACCCTTCCCCCCTCATAAAGTCTATTACATCATGAAACTGTATAAATAACGTAGATTCAATGATGATACAGGCTGTGTTTTTCAGCGTTTGTCTGGCGCCTTTCAGCACCGCAATTTCGTGGCCGTCCGTATCAATTTTAATCAGATAGGGGCCTTGAGCTTTTGCTTCTGCTACCAAGGTGTCTAGGCGTGCGGCTCGGACGACTCTCACCTCTCGGTTGGGCACCTGCTTTTCCTGGGTTACGGCGGCATACATGCGGTTGGGAGTAACGCTGAGGTTTACTGCACCGTCCACGTTGGTTACCGCAGTGATGGCATAGTCACAGTGTTGCAATTTTGTGGCTATCTGCTTTAGGTCTTCTTCATGCTCTTGCACGGGCTCATATAACAGGTGATGCGCGGCTGGAAAGGTTTCATATAGCTCATGAGTGCCTTTTTGTACGCCTACGTCAATGACCGTGGCTGGTGCAGGGAGCATGTTCTGAACCATCTTCAAAGATGTTTTTTTTGTGATTCTTGTCTGCAGTTCCATGTTGGAATCCTTGGGTTGGCAATCCTGTATTGTAAATCAATATGTGGGAATAACGGGACACATATGTTCGAGATATATGTTCATTCCGGGTATTCAACAGTTTTATTAAAGGTCTTGTTTATCAGTTTCCTGAGTTTTCTTGCGAGATTAAATTTATCCAGCGTCTTGGATGTTCGGTGCAGCCAGAAAAAGAAATTGGCATAGAATCTGGGGGCAATGTCATTGTCTATGACGGATTGCCGGTACTCTCTCAGGGCTTTGATGGATAATTCGTCACTGATGCCTCCCAGGCGCATGTTTGACAGTGTGTGTGGTACCTGATGAATACTGGCGTGCATTTTGATCGCCCGGTGTATCCAGTCACTGTCCATGGCCAATTCATAGCTTTCATTGTATGGGCCGATCATTTCATAGGCGCTTCTTTTTACAAAAGTGGAGGGATGGTATGCCGACATGTAACGCTTCATCGCTTTCAGGTTCGGCTTTTTTATGTACGGTTTGGAATTTTCCGGATGAATACGACAATTGCCTATGAATATGTCTTTCCCGGGGTGATGTACTGCTGCTTTCCCGATGACTTCAAGGGCGTCCGCTTCCCAGTAGTCATCGCTGTTAAGGATGGAAATTATATCCCCATGTGCATGCATGATTCCCCGATTGAATGCATTGGCTATTCCGCTGTCTTTGCCGCTTTCCAAATAGGAAATATGCTTGTTGTAGTTGTGAACAATATCCAGGGTTGCGTCTTTGGAGCCGCCATCGATGATGATCAACTCCGGTGTCTCTGCCTGGTCAATGATGCTGTTGAGGCATTGTTCCAGATGAGCTTCTCCATTTAGAACGGGTACGATGACAGAGAAGGCCGGATTACTCATTTGCTTGCAACAGCTATTCGTCGGGACAGTCGTTTGTGTCCGGTCAGACGGCTTATGGTGAAAGCCAGTCGGCCAAGTTGCAGCACCAGTTGGCCATAAATGTTGCCGATTATCCGGTCATACCAGTGTGTATGTATTCCGTATCTGCTCTTTATAGCGAGAATTTCCTGATTGCCGACGGTTTCGTACAAGGTATTGGTCTTTGAATCAGGGTGATCTCGAAAACAGGCCAGATAGCGATGCGTGTGTTTGAATGTGCCAGCATTCATCATGCGTACGAAGAGGTCATAATCCATGGCGAATTGTAAATCAGGATCTATTGATCCAGCGTCTTCCATCAATGTTTTTCTCCAGAAACAGGTTTCCTGGGGAATATAATCCCATCGTCGATGGCAATAGTTCGAGTGAAAGGGGATCACCCAGTTGTTAACAGGATTGCCTGACGGGTCGATGAATACGCGATTGCTGTATATGGCGTCTACATGTTCGTGTTTTTCAAAATACTTTTTTACGAATGAGAATGTTCCAGGTAAAAGCATATCATCGGAGTTCAGGTATGCAAGGATGTCGCCTGCCGCCATTGCAAACCCTTTGTGAAGAGCGTCTGCTTGTCCGTTGTCCGCTTCTACAACCAGGATGTCGATATCCTTGGAATACTGCTTCAGCAAATCTATTGTGCCATCGGTGGATTCTCCGTCAATAACGATGAGCTGATCCGAGTCTGTTTTTTGCATCAACACGGAATTGATACAGGCTGATATCCACTGATGCTGATTCAAGGAAGGGATGATGATGCTGATAGAAGGGGGTATTGGCGAGCGCTGACACATGGTTAGTTGCTGGTGGTAGCTTGCATCTTTTCAATCAACTTGTCGTATTGCTTGTACAGCTGGTTGCACCAACCTTCTTCAAAAAGACTCATGTAGGTCTTGTATCTTCCTGACACACCGATATTGTATTCCCGAATGTTCCCTCGATTTTTCAAATAGTGGGACACGATGGAGAAGCTGTTTGTACCCAGTTGCAGGTATTGTTCAATGGCAATTGCAACATCATAGGGAGCTCCGGCTATTTCTTCAAAATCGAGGTTCAAGGTATCCTCGTTACGTATCCATTCAGCATTGGTGTTTGCAAGATGGGCCAGGATCATGATTGCAGAAGGAAAGGAAGGTATATTGAACCGCCGGTATTTCTCATCCACTGTCAGCCTTTCCTTGAGTCCGGAGTCCCACAGGCTGACTGCGGCATCTCTGGGGTCTCGGTAGGAATTGATGACCTTGATCTTTTTTTGACGCAGCAATTCTGCTGCCTCGGGGCAGCAAGGGTCATGTGTCTTGACGACAATCAATTGAGAGTCGGGAATGTCTCGCACCCATTGGGAAAGCTTGTCCGGAGGAACAGAAACGAAGTGTGGATGAGGTTTATAGGGAACGAACTGGTCGGGGACAAATTGCTTGCGCAGTGCATCCTGGTTGAAACCCGCAGCTTCTGCCAGCTTCTCTGTTATCTGGAACAAAAAGCTGCTTCCGGATTTTGCGAGCCCATTACAGAAAACAATCACGTTACACTCGTTTGTCAGGAATAGTGGAAATAGTCGAGAAAGGGTGCCAAGGAGTTATCCAGGGACTTGATGGTATCGGGTGACAAATGTTTTTTGTAGTTGCCAGGGGTAACCTGTCGAACATGTTTGCCGGGGTTTTCTTTTCTGGGTCTGAGATCGTGCTTTCTGGCAATCTTTCTGGCATGTTTCAGGACGGTTTTTTCTGGGTAGCTGTCGAGCACGCCAAAAAAGTCCAGCATGGATAACAGCCAGTTTTCCTTGTCGAAAATGATATTCTCATAACGGAAGACTTTTGTGTTTGGGAGCGACAACAAGTGATCCCTGTATCCGGTAAACAGATTCTCGTAGTGGGCAGCATATTTGATGGCGAAATCATTTATGTGTTGTTCTTCTGCATTTCTCCGCCTGTCTGCCATGTCCTTTTTTTCACTTCCCTGTTGCCGGGGGGTAGGGTGGCTGTGCCTGTGGGAAAAATATAGTGACGTAAGCATATCCCGAGGATCCCGGACGAGCAGTATCTTTTTTGGGGTATCGAGGTCCACGTCCATGCCAAGGGGAAAAACATGTCTGAAGCCCAGGTAAGCATACCCAACAGGTTTTAGCGCTCTTGCCAGGTCTGGGCTGATTACTCCGGTGCTGATGCCATTGAGCCATGCGCTGGCATGAGGGTTGACGGCAGGAATGGAGAGCTTGCTGCATATGTCGATGAGCATTTTTTCCATGAGGCTACTGCCCGCCTTGTGCATGGAAAATGCATAGAAGCTATTGAGCTTGGCTGGTTCTGGCAGTATCAGCGAAAACTGTTCGCCGTTGGTGCATGAGATTGCCATGGTGATATCAGGCATCAGGTGCAGAATCCAGTTTCAGGAAGCGGCTCATGGCTTTGAATAGCAGATTCCATGTTTTCAGCAGCCAGGGTCGTCGATGCAAAAGGTTTGTCATGTAATTGTGGATTGAAAAATTTGATGGTGTTTCTTCAACAAGGATCTGGCTGGCATCGTTGGTGCACATATCGCGGGCAATGCGATAGCGTTCATTGCTGGACATTGCGCCTGTTAAAAAAGCCCTTTGCTGCTCGCTGGAGAAGAATGTGTCTGGATCCTTGTAGGTAAGATAAAAACTGGCGGGCTCAGGGTAAGTGTCGAGATCACCGATCAAGCCCAAGGGCATGTGGTGGCGGCATGTATATTTGGGCACAAAGGCTGGCAGTCGTTGTGTATGAAGATAAGCGGTTGCCAGAAGGATGAATGGATAGTAGGAGTCCAGCAGGGGCAGCAGTGACATGCTGTTCCAGTATTGGGCTATCATTTTGGAGTTGAACAGGAAAGAGGAGAAGTTTATCCGCGTCTTATCCCAGTGTAGAAGTTCATGCAGTTTTATCGGTGGTATGGCGGATATGCTGTAGCGCAGGTAGTAGGAGTCTGTAAATGGAGCATCAAAGCATTCATTGCTGATGTAGGTGCTTGCCTGAACCACCGGGTTGCCGCTATCCAGGCTTTCGAGAACAAGGTTGGCCAGATGATCGTGATGCCAGTAGGTTTGTGGATCCCACAGGGCAAAGAAGGTGCGGTCGGTGATTTCACTGAATGCAGCCCTGAATAATGTACCGGCAGGGTGTTCTGATGGATCAAGGGTTGCGAAGACGACAGATTCGATTTCAGGGTACTCTTCCCGAAGTCCATTTATTGTTTCTTCAATCTGGGGGGAGATTACCAATACTGCGGTAACTCTAGCCCGTCTTTGCAGTTTGATGTTTTCAAGAAAATATCTGCAGCTATCAATTGCGTATTCTTCGTTTTCTTCAGTACACAGGTAGAAGGCAGCGACCTTGTGATCCTGAACTTTTGCGAACTGAATATCATGTATCTCGTAATATGATCCATAATGAGATAGCAGGCTTTGCAGTTCTGCATCTAATGAAAACCTGTTTTTGAATATTTCGTGAGCGGACCCTGCTTTTTGTTGGGCAAGTTCTTGATTGGCCTTGATCCACTCTGTTTGTTTCAGAATATTGTTTACCGTGCCTTGGGTGTCTTCTTCATAATCGAAGTAGAGCACGCTGTCCCCGAACTCTCTTTCGATAAAGGGGTTTCTGTCGGTAATGATGAGGCAGCGTGCGGCACATGCCTGGAAAATCCGGGTTGAAACCACTGCGGAATCACGATGGGCGTCAGAAGACAATACCAGTGCGACACCATATTCATGGCAGGTTCTTACAATGCTATCTCCGGCATCGAAGGGTAATTCTCCTTTGTAGTTTTGGAACCCTTCCCACAGGTTGATCCCATGCTGCTCCCGAATGCCATAAAAAACAAAATCACCAGTAGCATCTAGGGATTCCAGTAGGCCCTCGTGCCGAACTTTGGCGTTGGACTCGGGGAATTTTTCACGGGTGATTTTTTCCCAGTTTGCGCCAATGTAGAAAACTCTAAAGGAGCTCAAATCAACAGGCAGCAGGTCTTCAAAAATCTGGCAGCTGGTGTGAAGCTTCAATTCATCCATCCTGGGAGCCCAGCGGGTTTCCCCAAACTGGGCATATTGAAATTCATCCAACTGATTGGAGGATGCGGAGAGCATGTGGTCGTGGGAAAGCAAGGAATTTCTCACGAATTCGATCTCTCCCCGGGATAGGGGCTCTCCGCTACTCGGGTCGAAAACCAGGTATTTGATGGGGTTCCAGTTGACCACATAGGAAAATGTATCGATAAGTTTCGGGTTCAGGTAGTGCAGGTACAGGACGAAGTGCAATTGCCGAGGATCAAGCTGGCAGTCTTCGATGTGATCGCCGGTTATCAGATCCAGTTTTTTCCCAGCTGGGTCAAGAACGGAGACCTCATGTCCCCAGCGGCTGAGGAGGAGTCCGATTCGCTGAATGAGGTCGAGCTCGGAGTTTTTTGATCCCGGCCAGTTGTGTATCAGCCCAATGTGCATGCTTGGTGTCCTGTGGGTGATGGATAGTTATTTTCTGATTTCCATGCGATGTTCTAGGAACCAGTTATATGTGGATTTCAGGCCATCTTCTAGGCAAATGTTTGCTTGCCAGCCTAAATTATGGAGCCGGGAAACATCTAGAAGCTTGCGGGGAGCCCCGTCTGGCTTGCTGGTATCGAATACAATACTGCCCTCATATCCGGTGATCTTTCCTACAAGAGTGGCCAGTTCCCGGATGGATATGTCTTGGCCGGTTCCAATATTGATGTGAGAAAGCATTGGTCGAGTGTGTTTGTCATACAAGGATTGTTCGAGATTCATGATGTGGATGCAGGCGCTAGCCATGTCATCCACATGGAGAAATTCCCGCATGGGCCTGCCGCTGCCCCACACCACGACTTCTGCTAAGCCTTGTTGTTTTGCTTCGTGAAACTTCCAAATCAGTGCCGGAACAACATGGCTGTTCTCCAGGTCAAAGTTGTCTCCAGGCCCGTACAGGTTTGTCGGCATCACGCTGCGAAAATGGGTGCCATACTGACGGTTGTATGATTCGCAAAGTTTGATACCAGAGATTTTCGCCATGGCATAGGGTTCATTTGTTGGCTCCAAGGGGCCAGTCAGCAGAGCGTCTTCCTGCATGGGTTGCGGTGCTTTCCTGGGGTAGATGCAGGAGCTGCCAAGAAAAAGCAGCTTTTCCACACCGAACTGATAGGCCGAATCAATGACATTCAACTGGATAGACAGATTTTCCCTGATAAAATCTGCTGGATAGCTATTATTGGCATGAATCCCCCCGACTTTGGCCGCAGCCAGGTAAACCTGATCAGGTTTTTCTTCGGCAAAAAAATTCTGCACAGCTTGCTGGTTAGTTAAATCGAGCTCCGCATGGGTGTGGAGGATTAGTTGAGTGCCAGGTATTTGCTCCAAATGTCTGCGCAGGGCGGACCCAACCAGTCCCCGGTGTCCGGCCACATATACGCGCTGTACTTTACTCATGATAATTGTAGGTGCGGTATCCAGCATTTTTCAGCAGGTGATCCCGTTCTGCGATAGCCAGATCTTCTCTGACCATTTCTTCCACCAGCTGGTCAAAACTGATCCTGGGGCTCCAGCCCAGCTCTTTTTTTGCTTTACTGGCATCCCCCAGTAGGGTTTCTACTTCTGTTGGTCGAAAGTAGCGGGGATCCACAGAAATGATGGTTTTACCTGTGTTGGTATCGATGCCGATTTCGTCTGTTCCCGTTCCTTCCCAGCGAATATTGATGCCCAGAAAAGATGCTGATTTTTCCACAAACTCGCGTACGGAATGCTGTTCTCCTGTAGCGATGCAGTAGTCATCGGGATGGTCTTGTTGCAGCAGTAGCCATTGAGCTTCTACATAGTCTTTGGCGTGCCCCCAGTCACGTTTTGCATCTATGTTTCCCAGATACAGCAGATTTTGGGTGCCTAGCTTGATGCGAGCCAGAGCCCGGGTGATTTTCCTCGTGACAAAGGTTTCTCCCCGCACCGGGGATTCGTGGTTGAATAGGATGCCGTTACAGGCATACATTCCATAGGCTTCACGGTAGTTAACAGTGATCCAGTATGCATAGAGCTTGGCTGCTGCATAGGGTGATCTGGGATAGAACGGTGTTTTCTCGTTCTGGGGAGATTCCTGTATTCTTCCGTACAACTCTGAAGTCGAAGCTTGGTAGAAACGGGTTTTTTCCGTCAGTTCCAGTATGCGGATCGCTTCTAATATTCGCAATGTACCCATTGCATCCGAGTTGGCTGTGTATTCAGGCGACTCGAATGATACGGCAACATGGCTTTGGGCCGCCAGATTGTATATTTCGTCAGGCTGAATTTGCTGGATGATGCGTATAAGGCTGGAAGAATCGGTCAGATCGCCATAGTGTAGTATAAATCGTTGATTTTTCTCATGTGGGTCTTGGTAAAGGTGATCGATCCGGTCGGTATTGAACGAAGAAGACCGGCGCTTCAGTCCATGTACCTGATATTCTTTATTCAACAGGAGCTCCGCCAGATAAGCGCCGTCCTGGCCAGTAACGCCTGTGATCAATGCCTTTTTCATTCAGTCTATGCCTTCTTGAGTTTACTAACCGCCCTATATTACTGGATTCTTGGTTTACAAGCACTTCCGAAAGCGAAGAAGAGGCAGTTTGGTTTGGGTTTTATGCGGCATATGTGCGAACATATGGGGTTAGTTAGCCCAATGAGCGGGCAGCTGATTCATCATCAAACATACTTAATATGGATAAAGGATTGCACTTGGAAATGAATATCAAGCCAACCCCAGAAATCGGCATTATTGGCCTGGGCTATGTAGGTCTGCCCCTGGCGATAGAATTTGGAAAAAAGTACAAAACCATAGGGCTGGATCTGAAAGAAGAGGTGATTGCCTGCTACCGGAATGGTTCTGATCCCACTGGTGAGGTGGAGGACGAAAAGTTTCAGCAGTCCACACAGCTTGAATTTACCACAGATGCAGCACAGCTTGCGCAGGCGGATTTTTTGATCGTGGCTGTTCCCACGCCTATCGATGAAGCGAATCAGCCAGATCTTTCGCCCCTCGTTGGTGCGACCCATACGGCGGGAAAGGTTCTGAAGAAGGGGGCAACGGTCGTATTCGAATCCACGGTTTATCCTGGCCTTACAGAAGAAATCTGCGTGCCGATTCTTGAGCAGGAATCTGGCTTGAAATGGAAGCAGGATTTTCATGTGGGCTATTCACCGGAGCGCATCAATCCTGGGGACAAAGTACATACCCTCACCCGCATTGTAAAAGTCGTGTCCGGCGATGATGATGATTGTCTGGATGCGGTTGCAAGTTTATATGAATCCGTTATCGAAGCAGGGGTTTTCCGTGCCGCCTCAATCAAGGAGGCGGAAGCCGCCAAGGTGATCGAAAATACCCAGCGTGACCTGAATATCGCCCTGATCAATGAGCTGGCGATCATATTCGACCGGCTGGATATTGATACCCTGCATGTTCTGGAAGCAGCAGGCTCCAAGTGGAATTTCCTGCCATTTCGTCCTGGTTTGGTGGGGGGGCATTGTATTGGTGTTGACCCGTATTACCTGACCCACAAGGCGGAATCTGTTGGCTACAACCCCCAGGTGATACTGGCGGGCAGACGAATCAATGACAACATGGGCAAGTTTGTTGCTGAGAAAGCCGTCAAACTCATGTTGTCTAATAATCACCAGCCAGGTGTTAGCAAAGTAGGCATTCTGGGATTGACCTTCAAGGAAGACTGTCCTGATCTGAGAAACTCCAGGGTGATCGACATCATTAATGAACTCCAGGAATATGGCATTGAGCCCATTGTCTTCGACCCGGTTGCAGATCGCTCCGAGGCTGAGGCTTACATGAGTCAGGGAATGACTGACCTGAAGGATTTTGCCAATCTCGGTGCGCTAATTATCGCCGTGCCGCATCAGCAGTTCAAGGATAGGGATGTGAGTGATTTCGTGGGCATGCTATCTGAAGATGGATGCCTGCTGGATGTGAAATCCATGCTGGATCAGGATAAAATACCGGAAAGCACCATCTTTTGGCGCTTGTGATCATGGAGAGCAAAGCGAAGGAAAATCCAGCAGCGTACGACCGGCTGCGAAGCCGCCTGGAATCCGAACAGGCGCAATGGCTGATTACGGGCGTCGCCGGCTTTATTGGCTCCAACCTGCTGGAAACTCTGCTCAAGCTGGATCAGAAAGTCGTCGGGCTGGATAACTTTTCCACCGGATTCCAACACAATCTGGATGAAGTGCAGGGGCTGGTCTCTGAGGCGCAATGGCAGAACTTTTGCTTTATAGAAGGAGATATCCGCAACCCGGAAGATTGCAGCAAAGCCTGTAATAATATGGACTATGTACTGCATCAGGCAGCCCTGGGTTCGGTGCCGCGCTCCATAGAAGATCCGGCGTTGACCAATGCTAACAATATCACAGGCTTCCTGAATATACTGATTGCTGCCAGGGATGCTGGTGTGAAGCGCTTTGTGTACGCGGCCTCAAGCTCTACCTATGGTGATCATCCCGATCTGCCCAAGGTTGAAGACAAAATCGGTAACCCACTTTCACCCTATGCGGTGACAAAATTGGTGGATGAACTATACGCAAAAGTATTTGCCCGTACCTATGATTTTAAAACCATCGGTTTGCGCTACTTCAATATCTTTGGCCAGCGGCAGGATCCAGACGGCGCCTATGCTGCAGTCATTCCCAAGTGGTTTGCGGGCATGATCAAGGGGGAAGCGCTATTCATTAATGGTGATGGCAGTACCAGCCGTGATTTTTGCTATATTGACAACTGTGTGCAGGCGAATCTGCTGGCGGCGACCGTAAATGATGACAGGGCGCTGGATCAGGTATACAACGTGGCTTTTGGAGAGCGAACTTCGCTGAATGAGTTGTTTGGACTGATCCGTTCGCGGGTACAGAAATCATTCCCGGCGGCTGGAAGGCTCAAGCCGGAATACCGAGATTTTCGTGCCGGGGACGTATTGCATTCCTTGGCGGATATCAGCAAGGCTAGGGAACTGATTGGATATACTCCAATATTTTCTATTGAGACAGGACTTGATCAAGCTACAAATTGGTATATGCAACATCTATTACCAGAAAACTGATAGCCTATTCTTTGTTGGAAAAAGGATTATTATTTTCTGAAAGGCTAGATATGAAGTGCCGGGGCAAGCTCAATTGCTAAGAATAGTCAGATAACTTTAGGGTGTCTTAAATAATTTGGCTTTCGTCACACCGGCGCATGAGTCCATCCATGGGTTCGTGCGCCGGAATGACATTTATAGAGGTGCTCTTTAGTCTAAGGCCTATTAATCGCTATACAAACTAAAGAAGGGTGCTGAAAGTTGACGTACCGATTTATCGTAGCAGAACCTGGGAATTCCATTCATAAGGTAGCCATATTGGGCTTATGGAGGCGCAATCTGCGATTGGTCTGCAATGATCGTTATGATTGGTTATATGCGAATAATCCTGCTGGGGGTACTATTTCACTCCTGGCTGTTCATGAAGGGCAGGATAGAATAGTTGGCTGTGCTTCTATTATGCGTCGGGATTTTGTCCTGGATGGAAAGATATACCATGCTGGCCTGGCAATTGATTTTGTGGTCGATGCTGAGTTTCGTGTTTTTGGCCCGGCGCTGTTGCTGCAAAGATCCCTGATGGAACAAGCTTGGGAGCAAGGCTTGGAATTCATAATCGGTTTTCCTAACAAAGCTGCCCAAGGGGTTGTAAGGCGTGTTGGATATGAGCGAATGGGCAAGAAGGCGCGGTTTACCCAAATAGTTAGAAGCAATAAAAAACTACGGGATAAATTGCCAGCTATATTTCCAAATTGGCTCATTGATAGTGGCAGCCACATTCTCGATGCGGGGTTACTGTTACGAAACACCATGGCTGGTGGTGTTTCTTCTAGAACAGAGCTTGTAATAGAAGGCGAGATCGCTAGAGAATGGCGGGGATTATGGGAAAAGATTGCTGCGAGTTCAGGCTTTACAGGGGATCTGGGGGATGATTATGTACGATGGCGCTACCAGCGTTGTCCGTATCGAGATTATCGCATTTGTCAGTTATTTGACCCGCAAGGAAAGCTTCTTGCATACCTGATTTTTTCATTACATGATAATCTAGTTCTTATTGAAGAATTTAGATTTTCTGACCAAAAATGGGCGCCTGAGTTATTTGCTAAATTTTGGCGGGAGATGCGAAATCAAGGGGTGGAAGCAATCAATACAGGATTGGTTTTTAATGGGAAAATTATAGATTTGATGCGTAAAGCAGGGTTCCTTCCCAGAGCAATGGATCGAGACGGGGTGATTTTGGTTTCTAAGAATACCTCAGTTGACTGGAAAATGATTCTGCAGGAATATGATTGGTATATACCTGATGGGGGGCTCGATCTGTAAAAGTGTATTGATAGGATTGGCACTGTTGGTTGAGTGCAGGTATTCATTGTAGTGGTTTAACTTTGCTGTCCAATCATGTTCTTCAGGGCATCTCGAATAATTCTATTTTCGTCACACCGGCGCAGACCGGCGTCTAAAAATATCAAGAGCTTATGGATTCCGGCATGCGCCGGAATGACGATTATTAGAGGTGCCTTTTACTTATTATGGTGTCTAACAGGATGTTGAAAAACGTCGTTTTTCAACATCACCGCTGGTATCTAATCTGATCTGCTCAGTAAGGGGAAATGGAGTCCCAAGGAAAGGTGATGACCCAATGAGAAAACCACGAATTCTATATCACCACCGAACGCAGGGTCGGGGAGGTGAAGGCGTGCATATTCGTGAAGTTGTTATGGCTTTGCAAGAGCTTGGGTGCGAAGTGCAAATGCAGGAAGCTCCCGGAGTAGATGCTTTGCACCCAGATGAAAAACAGGATCAGGCAAAGCCTGTTTCTGGTGTGCGCCCCATTGTAATGCGCCTGTTCAAATATCTCAGCTTGAGAGCGCCCCAGTTTCTTTTTGAGGTGGCAGAGCTATCCTATAATGTGTGGGCGTATTTCCCTCTTTCCAAAAAGTTAAGGAATGAGAAAGTAGATATCTACTACGAACGATATGCATTCTTTGGCTTCGTTGGGATCTTCTTGGCACATCGGTTTGGTGTGCCTTCTGTTCTTGAAGTGAATGAGGTGGCAGGTGTAGAGAGAGCGAGAGCTCAAGCGATGCCTGTAGCGGCAAAGTATATCGAGAAAAAAATTTTCCAGCGAGCTGATGCCATTGTGGTTGTCTCCAGTTTCCTTAAAACGAGTTTAGTGAAAAGAGGTGTGTCAGAGCAGAAAATTCATGTAGTCCCCAATGCTGTTCGTGGTGACCACCTTGAAAACGGTGAATGCCCCGGAAAGGCCTTAAGGAAAAAGCTCGGATTGGATGATTATGTTGTAATTGGGTTTGTAGGGCAGATAGTTCACTGGGACAGGATAGATCTTTTGATTGAAGATGTTGCAGGCTTGCCAGCTGTTCGTCTATTGATCGTTGGCCCATGTCGATTCATGGAAGAGTTGCAACGTACGGTAGAAGACCTTTCTATGCAGCATATCGTAACTTTTACAGGGGCAGTAGATAGAGGTCAAGTGCGAGCATATATTGATGCGATGGATATATGTGTGCTACCTCACTCGAATCCATTTGGCTCTCCTATTGCCATGTTCGAGTACATGGCAATGCGAAAGCCAGTTTTGGCAGTGGATGTGGGGCCGGTGACTGATATCATCGTGGATGGAGTAAATGGGTGCGTGTTTTCCAAGGGAGATCGCAAAGAGTTTCGCAGCAAGCTTAAGCATTTGGTGGAAGATCAAAAGTTGCGTGAGCGCATCGGGAATTCTGGTTTTGATATGGTCCGGAGAAGACATACATGGGGAAAGAATGCGGAGAGATTGTTGTGTATTTTCAATAGAATAAAATGTATATCATAGAGATGAATCCCTGTCAGTCCTTGAACAGTGCTGGCAAGGTAAATCCCTAAAGCGCCAACGGGTGCGTGAGTGAACACTTGGTTCTTCATGGCGTTGATTGGATATCGCAGTATAGAAACGGAATAAAATAAAATAATGTTACGAGAGCAAGTAATTCACTCTATGAAGTGGGTGGCGTTTGGAAAAGCCATCACGCAGATCATTCGTTGGTCAACAACATTTCTGGTGATACGCCTGCTTGTTCCTTCAGATTACGGCGTAATAGCGATAGCTGATTTTTTTATAAGCTTTCTGTGGCTGTTTAGTATAGCGGGTGCTGGAACAGCGGTCATTAAATCACATGATTTGACGAAAGAATCACTAGGTGGTTTTTTCACGGTTATTTTAATTCTTAATTTTTTCCTGTTTTTACTGTTGTGGGGTAGCTCTGGGTATATCGGTGGATACTACAATAACCTGGACGTAACTGATGTAATAGCGGTTTCTGCATTTTGTTTTCTAATTATTGCATTTCATATCATTCCTTCCGCGTTGATTGCCAAGGAGATGGATTTTAAAAAATTAGCATATATAGAAATAGTGAGCCAACTTTCCGGTGCATTTTCAACGCTGTATATGGCTTATCTAGGGATGGGGTTTTGGGCGCTGGTTTATGGCCAAATTCTAAGATTGCTAATTATGACACTGCTTTCCAATATTTATAGCCCGATGCATGTATGGCCTAACCTTCATCTTCGCAAGGCGAAAAAAATGGTCTTATTTGGCGGCACGGTGTCTGTAGAAAGTGTTGTTTTTCATGTCTATACACAGATGGATGTTGCTATTGCCGGACTGATTCTTGCGACATCCGAGATAGGGGCATATTCTGTTGCGATGCTGGTAGCTGCAATTCCTCTTTCAAAAATTATGCCATCGGTAAAGCAGGTGGCGATGCCAGCCTATACAAAGGTAAATAAAGACATTAAAGTTGTTGCAAAATATTGCCTTAAAAGCCAACGTATAGCCATGTTCCTGATGGTTCCTATATTTTTTGGTTTATCCAGTGTTGCCAACACGTTGGTTACCGTTGTATTCGAGAATCGTTGGGAGGGGGCGATTGTTCCTTTGACTCTGCTTTGTCTTATTATGCCGCTGAGGGCTAGCGAAGAGCTGTTTTCGCCAGCGCTAAAAGCTACGGGTAAGACGGGTGTTTTGTTGACAAATACAACAATTATATTCTTAATAATGCTTGCTTCCATTCTTGTAGGGGTTAGGTATGGAATAGATGGGTTGGCTATGGCATGGGTATGTGGGTTTCCCGTGGCCTTTTTTCTTATTGTTAACAGGGTTACCCGTACGTTGGGTATTTCTTTTGCAGATTATGTACGAGCTATCAGGATGCCATTTATTATTGGTTTGGTAATGTATGGAAGTGTGGAGTTGGTGGAGATAATTATGGGTGGGTTTTCTCCTCTTGTTGTTCTCATCACTAGCATTATTGTTGGCGCGATGGTGTATGTTTCTGTATCTTGGGCTTTTAATAGATCAGTCTTTCAAGAGGTTATTCAGCTGCGGAATTAGTGAACAGATATGTTTTCCATGAATGTTCATATAGAGATTCCAGGGGTGCGAGGTGAAAGAGCTAGTGTCAATCATAATGCCATCGTATAAGTCTCGTAGATTTATATCTAATAGCATTAACTCAGTGATAAGTCAGACTTATGAGAATTGGGAGATGATTATCGTTGATGATATGTCTCCGGATGATTCAAATAAGATAATTCAAAAGTATGTAAATATAGATCCCCGTATACAGCTGATCCCACTAAATAAAAATTCTGGTCCGGCGATCGCTAGAAATATTGGAATAGAAAATGCAAAAGGAAAATACATTGCATTCCTGGATAGTGATGACATCTGGCTTCCAGTAAAACTGGAAAAACAAATACATTTTATGAGAGATAATCAGTTAGTGCTAACCTATGGATCCTATTATACTATAGATGAAAATGGCAGGCGTATGGGCACCAGAAATGCAAAACCATACATTAGTTATAATGATATGTTAAAGTCAAATCATATAGGAAATCTTACAGGGATGTATGATGCAGAAAAGTTGGGTAAGTACTACATGGATAATGTGGGGCATGAAGATTATACTTTATGGCTGAAGATATTGAGGGATGTTGGTGCAACAAAAGGGATGGTAGACCCTCTGGCGGAATACAGAATATTGAAGGGCTCTGTATCATCAAATAAAATAAAAGCTGCACAGTGGCAGTGGGCTATCTATCGAGATGTACTAAAGTTAAATATTTATAAGAGGATATATTATATTTCTTGGTACTTATATTATGGACTCAGAAAGCATTTGGTTTTGTGATTCATGTATGTGGAGGCATATGGGCGTCTCTATAAATGGTCATTCCGGCGCAGGCTGGAATCCATAAGTCCTTGAAAATTTTGGACGCTGGCCTTGGCAATTGCTCCTGTATTGCTCTACCTTCGCCCCTTGATGGCTTCGTATGCCGGTGTGGCGAAAACCGAATTATTCGAGGTGTCCTAATTGGGTATAACATGAAATTTCTCATATCCTTGCCACTGGTAAAAAGCCTGATGACTTTATTATCTTATACCTTGGTGATTAATGAAAATTCTGCACGTCGTTGAAACGCTGCATGTTGGTGGGTTAGAGCGGGTTGTTATCGACCTTGCCAAGGAGCAAATCATTCGGGGTGCTCAATGTGGGGTCGTGTGCCTGTTCGAAAAAGGTGCTTTGGCGAATGAGATTGAGGCAGAAGGAATACCTGTTCAAACCTGCTCAAAGAATAGTGGTTTGGACATGGCGGCCATCAAAAAGCTTTCGGGATTTATTCAGGATTTTCAAGCAGATGTCGTGCACACACACAATGTTATCTGTAATTACTATGCCGCTATGGCGTTGATGGGCAATGTTAAAGTATCGCTTGTGAATACCCGTCATGGTATAGGTGATATGCCGAGAAGACAGAATTGGTTATACGGACTTTCTTTATTGCGAACTAGCTGTGCAGTAGGTGTGTGTGATGCTACAAGCAATATGCTTCGAAGGCAGTTTCCAGTATTCTCCAGAAAAATAGTTACAGTGCGAAATGGCATTGTTCTGGAAAAATATCAAGAACGCAACAAAACCAGCCATTTATGGCTTAGTAAACTAATGGGATTGCCTGAAGATTCGCTGTTGATTGCTATTGTTGCGCGGCTCAGTGCAGTAAAGAACCACTCCATGCTGTTTCATGCATTCCAAAAGGTGTTGGAAGTAGTTCCGACGGCCAGACTAGCGGTAATAGGGGATGGTGAACTCCGTCCTGCGCTTGAATCTGAAGTGCGGCAGATGGGGATAGAAGAAGAAATTATCTTTCTTGGTGATCGTAGGGATGTACCGTCCCTTTTGTCGGGTGTGGATGTGTTTGCTCTTTCATCTATGAAGGAAGGCTATTCCATTTCTTTGCTTGAGGCTTGTGCTAGTGCGCTACCTATCGTAGCTACAGATACAGGGGGAAACGCGGAAATAGTCCGCCACAAGGAAAATGGGTTGCTTGTGGAGAATGGAGATGCAGGTTCATTTGCGGATAGTATTATTGCGATTCTCCATAGTGCCGGAAAAAGGCAGAAATATGGCAGTAATTCGCGTGCATGGATTGAGAAAGAGGGCGCGGTACAAGGGATGTGTCGTCGGTATGAGGATGTTTATATTGGAGCCCCTGGTGTTTTCGCTAATGGGAGATAGTATTACTACATTAGCGTCAACCAGAGGCAGGCTCCTGGCAATGATTGGTTAATGGTTTTCCAACATCCATAGCATGTCATGGGTTGATCCAAACCACCAACTATACTGGCGCGATGGTCCCAGCCTCCAAACCGTCTTTCCATAATTGATATCGGCTCCTTCCCTGTGTTTGTAATCGAGATTCCATTGGCATGAAGACACTAACCTTTTAGATATATTTACTAGTGCTGTATTGTCTCTTCCCAGTTTTTTCCGCGCCCATGCGGTTTTTGCTGCGAGTCCCGCAACATCACATGCGTGCTCAGTATCCTCCCATTGTTCGCGTTGGGTGCTAGAATCCAGAGCAATCAAGTAATAAGGCATCAGGAGGGTTTGATCATCTCTTCTGCCTTCATGTGTGGTAGTCCTTTCTAAAATAAAGTCGCCAAGATTGGAAAGAAAAACCAAGGCATCCGGATCTTCAGAATGGATGTAGTAGCGCATAACTGCGTCTGCCATTAAGGCGCTCATCCATGGGGATGCTACCGGCTCATCCCCTCCCCAGCCTTCATGAGCCTCCTTTGCATGTGGCATGGCGCCATTTGCCACCCAGCCATTGACCGGGTTTAGCGCATGATTGAATGATGCTTCCACTACCTGGTTTACTCTGTCAGCATACTTGGACAATCCTGTTGCCTCCCAGGCGGATAGTGCTGCCAATAGGGCGTATGTTTGGTGGCGTTCTGTCCAGAAGCGGGTAGAGATGTCATAGGTTTCGTTCCAATCCTCCCCGGCTGCTGCAACATTTTCAATTTTCTGTATGAGAGATGTGTCACCCGTCAGCATCAAATCGACAAGCATTGATTGCCCATAACTGTATTTGAAATCATCACCGGACTTTTTGTCAAAATACCCTGTTGGAGTGATGTGGTTTGCGTAATACTGCGTTGAGCGGTGGGCGTGGCGCAGCCACTTTACATTGCCTGTTCGAATGTAAATCCCGAACAATGTCATGGAGCGGTCAAAAAGCCATGGCTCGTACTCATCAATGTAGGCTACTTTATTTTCATCATAAACATATTCGCTTACATCGTTTACTGCTGTCTTCGAGAAGTTAAGGTATGCGTTGTCGAACCAACGGTACTGGGTAATGCTGTTCGCTGGAACGGTACGGCCACGGATGAGGGTGGCGCTTAACCAGTCTGAGGGAAATGTGGCATAGACAGCAGGCTCCATGATCGCGTCTGAGCCAGGAGGGTATTCATCTGGAAATGGGCCATTGCTTATGGGTACCCAGGTGGTTTTCGAGTCAGGTTGAGAGCCCAGCTCACGTTTACGGGGTTGCCCATATTTGATAATCATCGTCATTGGGCTGGTGCTGGGAAAAACCACATCGATATAGATGAGCGCGGAGCGCAAAGAGTCAACGGATGGGTCTGCGCTCAGTGACCTCCATCTGGCCAGCTCTACAATATGGGAAGCGATTTCCTGGCCATTGCTGTCAGCTACGATTACTTGGTTTATATTGCTTACCGTCGCACGGGGGAAAGGGATACCAAATGCAACTTTGGTTACTTCTCCCGGAACTACAGTAGATCCAGGATGCAATGTAACCTGAACCTTGCCTGTATCTGGCAAATCTACGAAAAATTCGTTTACCGGGACTCGGTTTGCGCCAGCTTTGGCCTTGAAGTTGCCATTTGCCGCAACACGGAATCCACTATTGAGTTTCACACCCTCTTCCGCGATAAGTGTTACGTCTGCTCCCGAGTTAACATTGACCTCACCTTGGGTCGTGATTCCTTTCTGCGCAACACATTCAACGGGTGCATTAGTATCGAAGCTATCACTTTGAATGAGCACATTGTCACCCGTACAACTTTCTGTATTAATAGTCGCCAGGCTTGGTGCGGCGCTGCAGCCTAGTAAGCCGAGTGAAAAAACAGTTAGGAAAAATCGGGAAGTCATATATATGAGCCTGTTTGTATCAAATAATATGTTGTAGCTTGCAGTTAACACTTTAGCTGGCCAACAAGGTAATTGATGGGTGCAAAAACTGGTGTAGAAAAACGTATTCCATGTATTTGGAAACTGATTGTCATGTAAAGGCCAATCGCCATACAGCCGAATTTATGTCTTTACAAGCATGTGTGGTGGAAATGTTAGCTTCACGGGCTTATGTCTGTCTGTGACACATTTCCGCTTCTCTTTAGGGGTAGGGGGTAGTTTGCTACAAATGCGTGGTGAATCACGTTACGAACCTGATATTGGTAGTTTGTGTGGGCTGTTTGCTTGATTTTTTACTATTCGATCAAAAAAGTCCAGCATATACAGATGGTTATTCATAATATGTAAAGCATGCTAATATACTAAAGAATTAGAGGGTTCCCAACGTGTTCAGTAATTTTGGCCAGCGTCCAGCATATTTTGTATAAGCCGAAAATATTGACATGTCCTTGCTCCGAAAGTTCAGAATGCACCTGGAAAAATCCACGTTCAGGGTTTCCCGTAAGATCTGGCTGCAAGATACGAGTTCATGGCTTAACTCCGCGCCCTTCTACATGTGCTGGCCAGAACAATTCTCCGGTGGTGGCAATATGTAATTACGGAATTCATGTGGATTCCCCGCGTTTCCTGCTTCAGCTGCCTTGATTATGTTGTACATTTCCCGTGTAGAAACATAATGTAGTGAATAGTTTCTGCCATCATTGTAGTTGTTTTCCAGTTCCGTAAACATGGCATCTACTGGTTCCCCTAGCAGGGTGTCCATATCATTTTCCTGGGTTCCATGAGTATGAATTTTAATGAATACCCATTCTGGCCGTCCCTGGACGTGGATACCCGCTTTTACCCAGAGTGCAATACGATTTGGTGAAGGTGGGGAGTTGCCGCGGATGTCTGAGTTTTCTATCCTGGGCAACAGGCCCCATTTGCGGTTTTTCCAGTTAAGCATGAGGGGGCCTTGGACGATCATTAAATCTCCCCATGGCTTTCCGTCTACGCTGACATCTTTTCCATGGTTGTGCGATTTTGGCTTGTTGGGGTCGTCCTTGGCATAGTAAATGGAATTGATTTTTGTGGTCTGGGTATTGCTGGGGGCGGAGGGCAGGGTGAAATCGGCATAGCAACCCTCCTCTCGCAATATGATGAGCTCATTGTTGATTCCGCAGTTGGCGCCGGTTGCTTCGGAGTTGTCCAGAGCCCAGTCTCCATGCACAAATCCCCAGGCAAGTTTGCCTGTTTCCGGGTGTTTGCTCAGGGCGCCATGAGTGTTGTGCAGCGTCTGGGTGAAACGGGAAAGTTTTTCCCGTAATCCTGCTTCGGTATCATCTTCGTGATGCAGATGGATTTCTATTTCCCCCAAGCCTTGGCGGCACAGTGCTTCGATCTTGTCCAGATGCTCTTTTCTATACTCTTCTTCCGGATAGTAGAAGCAATGTTTGGGATGGCAGCCATCTGCATCCCGGTGTTTTTTTGCTAATTTTGGATATTCATCCGACCAGCGGTCTACACGCCTGACCTCGGAATCATAATCTGCTCCTCCCCAACGAGGTTCAAAATGATCGACGAAGCAGAACATAATGTGAGTAGGCCCGGCATGTGTGGGGCATTTTTTTCTGCGGATGTAGGTCGGCAGCCAGATGAGCATGTTTTTCGTGCGGAGCTCCCTGATCAAGGCTAGGGCAAGTACAGTAATTAAGAGGAAAATTCCGGCCAGAAATAATGTCATGATCTTCTCTCCATAGAATTTGAGCAGCCAAATATATCCAACATTTGCTGAATGTTTTTTTCCCATGAAAACTGCTGTGCATGCCGGTTGATGGCATCGTGATCCCAGTCCCTGTGCAGGGCCTCATCCAGCTTGTCCTTGAGAGCGTGGATATCTCCGGCTGGCACCAGCAGTCCGGTATCGTCAGTAATGATCTCCGGGATTCCGCCAACATTGGTAGCCACTATGGGGGTGCCACAGGCCATGGCTTCAAGCAATACGTTCGGTACTCCTTCGTTGTAGCTAGGCAAACAAACAATATCGGCGATGTTATACCAATAATTGAGCTCTTGGTGTTTGACCTGGCCAAGAAATTGAACCCTGTCTTGTAACTGCGCATCGGTACAGTGTTTTTTCATGATGGGCAGCATTGCACCGGTTCCTGCAAAATACAACTTGAGTTCTGGGTGATGGGGGGATAATTGTATAAAACTTTCGAGCAGATCCATGCAGCCTTTTTCTTTTTTCAGGTTACCTATAAAGAAGATTTTTTTGGAGTTGGTTATTGGCAGCGTATTTTGGAGCTGCTCTGGAGGCAAGGGATAAAAAAGCTGGTGATCGACGCCGTTATAGATGACCTTGACCTTGGATTCTGGAATGCCGATTTCCTGTAGTTTTTTGCCCAGATTTGCGCTTACTGCGGCCACAGCGACAACCTGTTTCCCCCAGTTGATTATTTGGCGGCGAACCGATGGTATATTGGCAATGACATTTATATCGCTGCCATGCACCTTGACATATGCGGGTATGCCCAGTTGTCGTGCAAGCATGGTGCCAGCGACCCCTTCCGGATATGCCCAGGACGATAGTAGGTGTTGGGGCTTAAACTCCCTGATCCAGGTATTACACTGGGTGCGAATGGATGCCCACATGCTAAGCCCATATGAACCACGAAAAATCCCCGGACTGTACCAGTACCAAGGGTATACAACCTTGTTTTGTAATGGATGCGGGGGAAGAGGCGATGTATCAATGTTTCTGTTTTGTAGTCGCTCCTTCCAGCTGACAGGGACAATCAACCGAATGTCCATATGTTCGGCAAGATAGTTAAACTGCTGAAAATTAAATATTCCCCGCTGGGAATCCCACGGGGTGGGGTACAGATTGGTAATAACGAGCAGTCGAGGTTTCATTTTGGATTGCGGATTATACGATGTTCAATAGGATGGTCACAATCAAATACAGGGCAATTACTGAGCCGCCTGAGAGAAAAGCCCAGAACCAGAAATGCTCCAGAAAGCGATAAGCAGGGATGTCAGGCCTGCGCAGGCGGGTTCCCTGAAAATGTGCTACAGCCATGCCACAAAGTATGAACAGCTGCATGGAGTAGCTGCGACTGAGAAAAAATACTGCCGTGGTAAATCCGACAAAAGAAAGCAGCAGCGCTCCGGCGATAGCTTGGTCCTGGGGATCTACCTGGCTACTCTCTTGAGGGGGGATTTCGCTGGAGGGTTTGGCAGCACCTGCAAGACGGTCTTCTACCAGGAACTCCCAAGCCGGAATTTTCTTTGGCTTGGCCTTTTTTTGCAGTAGGTACATCATCATAAAACAGGTGCCAAAATACGAAAACCAAAGGAAGTACCCTGGAATGCCCAGTTCGGCAAGAACGAGAATATATGAATTATGTGCTGTTCTGGGATGATGCTCGATAAACATGCGGGATCCTACGCCAGTAATGGGATTGTCCAGGAGCATATGAATGCCTTCGTACCAGGCATCCACACGCCCATAGGCAGATTCTTCTCCAGGGGAAATCGTATCCATTCTGGTGTTGGCTAGAAACAGGAGTGGCAATACCAATATGCTGATAAACAGGGTTTTGAACATGCCGAATCTATGCCAGAAATATATTCCGAGGACAACGCCGAGAGCAAGCACCGTACCCCGGGAATCTGTCAGTTTTATTCCATAAAGGATGATCCCAATGCAGACCAACAAAAATAATTTGAGCATGAATGGTTTGTAGTGGCGGAATAGGTATGTTGCCAAGGGTATTGCTACTACCAATGACAGTCCCACGTCATTTGGGTCATTGAAGATATCTATGTAGCGAATGCGGCCATTTTCGGCAGTTTCGCCCGTCCAGCCAACCCCGCTGTGAATTTGCTGTATTCCATGAACACTCATTAGTACGGCGCCGCCCGTTACCAGCCACATCATGATATGCATGCGTTTGCGTGACAAAGCTGTGGCTGCTATCAGCAGAAATGTCAGGTAGAGTGGAACCAGCTCAACAAGGGAATCCAGCGCAAGAGACATTCCCGCCCCCGCAACTGCTACAGTAAACGGTGCGAACAGAAACAACAGAGCCAGCAGTACAAACTGGGGTGCATCCAGTATTTTATTTGCAGAAATGCTCCAGAGCAAAAATGAAACAATGAGCGTTACAGGAACAAGCGGCCAGTGTAAAATTGCCGGGACAAATCCTTGGGGACGAACGAACACTATCACGATATAGATAACGAGAAAAAAGAAAGCTGCGGTTGCGGGCTGGTCTTTTGGGGAATTTGCCGGATACTGGCCGTGTACCGAAAACGTATTTGGTGAATGCATACTGTTGCTGTCCGTGACTATTTTTGTGTGTGCAATCAACAAGTTGGTGGCCAGATCAAAAAACTTTTTAGCAGCGATCCTTATAGTTTGGCGCGGTTGCGGTTAAGTCCCTCAGATGGCGCGGGTACGCTCTATTTGCTTACCATTAAAGAGTAAGCGCTACTATTTAAAAAATTGGTCATTTCCGTTCATGCCAGAGCAAACCTGCCGCCTGGCGAAAACGTGAATGATTGGGGAGGCGCACCTTTTGATTATACACTATACTACCTTGATTCTTGTGTTAATATTTAGCTGTTGGTTAGGCTTGCGAAGTTGGTGTGTGAGGGGGTTAATTTAAATGGAATTACGTGGTTATGGTTTGTTGGTTTTGGCCGTTGTTGTCTTTTGGGTGTCTGGTTGCGCTACCCAGGAACGGCTGACAATGGAGCGCCCCCCGGAAGGGGCAGGTGTTGTGGCGAAATACCTGGTTGGTGTTGATGACACGCTCTCTGTTTCTGTTTGGAGGAATGAGGAGCTTTCTGTCAGTGCTATTGTTCGCCCTGATGGAATGATCACCGTGCCGGTCATTGGGGATGTGGCTGCCGCCGGACGTACCCCTGAGGAAATTGCCAGCGATATCCGTGAACGTCTTTCCAAATATATTCGATCTCCTCAAGTCGCGGTCAGCGTTACAGGATTGGTCAGCAGCGCCTATTTGACCAGAGTCAGGGTTACTGGTGCGGTAACACAGCCTGTTTCTACTGCGCACCGTCCAGGCATGACGGTTCTGGATGCAGTGCTGGAAGCAGGGGGGCTTACCGAATTTGCCGCTCCGGACAAGGCCAGGCTTTATCGCAAGGTTGATGGAAAGGTCAAAGCCTACCCCGTATTTCTGAAGCAGATTTTACAAAAAGGGGATCTTTCTACAAACTACCGGTTGTTGCCGGGAGATATTATTTCCATTCCCGAGAGAAGTTTCTGATTAATACCGTAGTGCGTTTGGAATGTAGCTGGAATGTCCGGGGAGGGAACTGATGCAACTCACTCTTGAGCAATGGATACGGGGGCTTCATACGGAGTTCCGCAGACAAAAAGTAAAGCTGGTTTTGATGTTTGTTGTAATTGCGCTGGTAATGCTGGCGGCAGGCATATACTCGCCAAAGCGCTTCGAGTCTTCTACAACAATCCTGATTGGCGAGAAGAATATCATTGAACCTCTGATGGAAGGAAGGGCGGTTCAAACAGATGTGCGGAGCTTTGGCCGCAATGCCAGAGAAATTCTGAATAGCCGCAGAGTAATCGAAGACGTCATGCAGTATGGCGAATGGGATTTGGGAAAGCTCTCTCCCATGCAAATTGAAATGCTGATGGAGAAGATTCTCGACCAGACCAGAGTACAAAATGTAGGGGCGAATTTGCTTAAGATTTCCTACTCTGATACAGACCCTCAGCGAGCCTTCAAGGTAACTCGAAGGCTCGCTGAGCTGTTTATTCAGGAGAGCACACAAACAAAGCAAAATGAAAGCCGTGAAGCTTATGAATTCATTGATGATCAGGTTAAACGGTATCACCAGAAGCTTCTGGACGCAGAGAGAAAACTGAAAGAATTTCGTGGTGGGAATGCCGATGCCAGGCCGGGCTCCCAGAGCGATGTTGATTCAATGATCAGTCAGCTTCGCCAGCAAATCGGGGCAACCCGTTTGCAGTTGAGTGAAGAGAGAGAGAAAGAAAAATCGTTGCTACGACAGCTTTCGGGTGAGGCTGTGTTCAGCATGTATATTGGAAAAGAAGAGCAAATCCGGGACCGTATTCTGGAACTGCAGAATCAAAAGGGAAATCTGCTGCTTAGTTTCTACGAGACGCATCCGGATGTTATGCGATTGACGCACCAGATTGAGGAGCTGGAGCGAACATTACAAGAAGAAATCAGGCAGCGGAAACAAGCCGTCAGTAATGGGGAGGCCGTAGAAAAGTTGATGCAGCGTAGTCCATTGTATCAGGAGCTGCGGCGCCAGCTGGCTGCCACACGCACCCAGATTGCCACTCTGCAAACCCGATTGCGCTTGACGGAAGAAAGCTTGTCAGAAGAAATGGAACGTAGCGTGAGAGTTGCAAACTCGGAAGCACAACTGGCTGAACTTACGCGAGATTATGAAGTCAACCGGAATATTTATCAGGATCTGCTACAGCGGAGGGAGAGTGCGCGCGTGTCCATGGATATGGATATGAAAGGGCAAAGCCTCGCGTTTATCATTAAGGAGCCGGCGGCATTGCCGATCAAGCCGAAAGGACTGGGTTTGAGGCATTTTGCAGCAGCGGGGATTTTGCTGGGTATCTTGATTCCTGTGGGTTATGTAGCCTTTTTGATGCAGGTTGATCCGCGGGTTCGCGTGGCACTCGCAATTCGGAGGGATCTTGGCTTGCGCGTTCTGGCATCAATTCCACCGCTTTATACGCCGACGCAACATGTGATGAATCGCATAGTAACTGCAGTTCTTTTGGTGCTGGTTCTGGCAGTTTTTGTTACTTATGGATATGTGGGGTATTTGCGGTATACCCACAATCTGGTGGTTCCTCCCCTGGGGATTTCCTGAGTATAGATGGCGCTGTTGCCGGAGGGCGAAATCGCTAATTTTTCCCCTGCTGGCGGTTGGTTAATTGACGGGTATATTGATGAATTCTCTGATGGAAGATAATCTGGATAAAGATAAATATGGGCGTGTCCCTGAAGATCGTGCACATGGAAAGCCAGATTCACATGGTAGCAGTCTTGAAGTGAAGTTAAAGTCGGCGCAACAGATTGCGTTGATGAAAGAACCATTGCCCCAGAGCGTTTCCCAGCTTCGGGCAAGAAAAATCATTTATCCCGAAATGAAAGACCGGGACGTTCTGGATACATTTCGCAGACTACGAACAAAGCTTTTACAGATCAGTGCTGGCGACAATTTTATTGTGATGCTGACGCCGGTAGTGCCAGGCAATGGAGCCAGCTTCAGCGCTACAAACCTGGCTGTGGCGTTCGCATTGGACAATACCAAAACTGCTTTAGTGGTTGATTGCAACTTTCGCAATCCGGTTCAGCACAAACGGTTTGGTGTTGGCGGCACCAGGGAGTTGATAGGTCTTACGGACTATATTGAAAACCCGGATACGTTGGATCCGGAAGGCTGGTCTGTGGATGATATCATTTATCCTACGGGCATAAAACGTGTCTCTATGGTGCCAGTAGGAAAAAGGCGGGAAGTATCCCAGGAGTATGTTGCCTCTGCACATATGGAAGCTTTTTTTGCAGAAGTGAGAAATCGCTATCCTGACAGGTTCATTTTTGTTGATGCGCCTTCTATATCAGAGTCTCCCGATGCCATGGTTTTGGCAGATTTATGCGATATGGTCGTGCTCTGTGTAGGATATGGGAAAACAACGCTGAACCGAATTGCACAGGTGGCAGCAGAGTTTGGTGATGAGAAGCTGGCTGGTGTGATTTTTACTGAGGGAGTGGCATGAGTATGCGACTGGTATTGGCTGGTGTTTTTTCTCTTGGTTTTTCCTTGTTTGTCTTGCCTGTAAATGCTGGAACCTGGGGGTATTTTGGATCCTATCAACTGGATTATTCGGATAATATAGAGCAAATCAATGCAGGAGGTACGTCCGGGGTTTACCATACACTTTCTGCCGGAGTTGGATATGAAGAGCATGGCACCCGCCTGGATGCGAGCGTTGATGGCAGTGTCGCATATGTCCATTATCCAAATGACGTGTTCGACGATCAAACCCGCCTCTATCTGAATGGTGACTTGCGTTGGGCGCTGGTTCGCGACCGGCTGTTCTGGGTGGTTACTGATTCACTGACAAATGAGCCAATCAATTCCAGAGTGCCGAATGTTCCGGCAAATCTGCAGCAGACCAATGTATTCGCTACCGGGCCCAGTTTGCTGTACCAATTTGATTTGGCGAATCGGGTGCAGGCTGACATGCGGTATATGAATTCCTGGGCTGAGGAAATAGATACTTTCAACTCTGACCGCTGGTTTTTGGGGGGGAGCTGGGTCTACGGAAGTGCAAATGCAACCGATATTTCCCTGAGTGCTACTTTCTATGACGTGGGTTTTGACCAGGATCAGGTTGCTGGTGTAGAAGACTACAGGCGCAGCAGTGTATTTGCTGGCTGGGAGAGGCGTAATGGACCTTCTTCTTTGCGTTTTGAAGTTGGTCTGATCAATATGGATTTTGATAAGTCAGATAGTGAAAGCGGATGGCACGGGCTGGTGGAATGGAATCATATTATCTCCAGCAGTTCATCGTTGGTTGTAAATGCTCGCCACGGGTTTACAGATTCGGCTTTGTCTATCGCGGCTGCTGTTGACCCGGAAAGTATTGGTACGAACGTGATTTCCGGACAAGTGTATGAGGTAAATGCGGTTGATGCTTCCTTCAGATACGACTTAACGGTTTCTGCTATACAGCTACTTGTTAATTATGAAAAACAAGATTACATAGCTGTTGGGGAGTTGGATCGCGACTTGGCTAGTGCTGCTATCCATTGGAGCAGAAGTTTTGGCGGGGGATGGAGTAGCCGCCTTTCTGGCAGGATAAGCTGGGCGGAATATGAAGATGGCCGCTCGGATGACACCTACCTGTTGTATGCGGGGGCAGAGTATTTGGGAACGCGCAATTTGACTTATAGTCTCGGCGTGAACTGGGAGCGCAGAGACAGTTCAGTGTCAGCTTCAGAATACGATAGTGCGGGGGTTGTGTTCCTGGTGCGTTACACCAGATAATGAAGTAAAAACAATTGCGTGATGGTTTTCACAAATGAGTGTCAATTACCGGCATTGTTATGATCTTTTGCAGCTCAACCCGGATGCCACATGGGAAGATTTGCGAAAAAACTACAAACATCTGGTTCAGCGCTGCCATCCGGATCGATTTGAGAAAGACCCAGTCGCCAGGGAGGAGGCAGAGGTTCAATTGCGTGCACTTAACAATGCGTATCAGGTGCTTTCAGGTTATTACAAATCTCATCATCGATTGCCTCTGGGGAAGGCCGCGACCCATTCCGGCTGGCAGTTTCAGAATACTTCCGGCCTTGAAAGCAGGGAAGAGGAGTACCGGGCGGCGAGAAAATGGTCGGTATTCAATGCAGTTGTTTCCAAATGGCTGGTTCTCGGTGTTCCTCTAGGTTTGATCGTGCTGGTCTTTGCTTTTCTTCTGAGCCAATTCGGTAAAGGTGAGGCTGAGGTAAACAAGGAAGAGGGGTATTTGGTGTCAAATACTCCACAGCTGGCTGCTGCCGGTGCAAAACCTGTTTCTACCTTTCGGTTTGGGGATTCCAGGGAGCGGGTTTTGGCGGTGCAGGGTAACCCTACCCGCATATCTGGTGATTCATGGTTTTACGGAAAATCCAGAGTGGATTTTAAGCAGGAATATGTCGTTGGTTGGTATATCGAAGATACTCCCTTGCAAACCAGTGGGGTTCTGCCTGGAAAGGGGCAAAAGCGGATTGACGTGGGGATGAGTATGGACGAAGTTCTGGCCATACAAGGGATTCCGGTAATGAAATCCAAACGTCGCTGGGACTATGGCGCATCTTTTATTGAATTTCATAATGGGAAAGTTGTTGGCTGGTATAGCTCGGTGCTTAGGCCCCTGATCGTCGATGAAAAACCCAGAAGCAAACATTGATTTGGTTCAGCGTGCACCTTTTCCGAACAATACGATTTCCACCGTCCTGAGTAATATAATCATGTCAAAGCGCAAGGATTGGTGCTTTACATAATACAAATCAAACTTCAGTTTTTCTGCAGCATCTTTTTCATTTGCACCATATGGGTAGCTCAGTTGCGCCCAGCCAGTGAGGCCGGGTTTTACGATATGCCGTATGTCGTAATACGGTATGTTCTGGGTAAGCATTTTTACAAACTCCGGCCGCTCCGGGCGCGGCCCCACAAAACTCATTTCTCCCTTGATGACATTCCAGCATTGGGGAAGTTCATCAATTCTTGTCTTGCGAATGAACCGGCCAACCCGCGTAACACGATCGTCGTTTTTTTGTGCCCAGCGTGCTTTGCCGTCCGCTTCCGCATCTGTTCGCATGCTGCGAAATTTCAGAACATTAAACAGTTGACCTCCTTCTCCGACGCGGGATTGACGAAATAATATGGGGCCTTTGAAGCCACTTTCCGTCCAGATTGCTATTGCTGTAAGCAGCATTATTGGTGAGGACAGGATGCATATAATTATGCTCATCGTCAGATCGAATGTGCGCTTGATCGTCTGCGAGATGGGGTCAAGGCGGAAGCCTTCAGAAAATATGAGCCAGCTGGGTGTTAGCAGATCCAGTTTGAGCTTGCCTGCCTGGCGCTCGAAAAGTGTGGGCAAATCAATAATATTGATACCGGCAAGCTTGCATTGCAGCAGTTCCTGCATGTCCATGCTTGCGCGCCGTTCATCCTGTGCAACAACGATTTCATCAATGGCTTGCGTCTTTGCAGTTTCCAATAGCGTATTGGAGGGCGAAATAAGCATCGACTTGTCGATCTCGATTTTTTCATTTTCTGTTGAGAGAAACCCTACAATCTGAATGCCACGACGATCAGATCGGCGTCTTAACTTGCTTGGTATGTTGGCAGCTCTTTCTCCTGCGCCCAAGATCAAAACACGCAAGCCAGGGGCGCGCTCATCAAGGAATTGAAAAAACAGGGGGCGCAGGGTTCCAACCGCTAACAGGGAGAACAGCATAGTCAGGAAGAATACACCCCGTCCAAGATACAGGCTGGGAAAAATGTAGAACAAAATAATTGAAAAGATGCCGCCAAGGGCGAATGCCGCCAGTACACGGGAAAACATACCAATAGGGTCTTCCCGTGATCGCACCTGGTAGAGTCCCATGGCTGCCATGGAGGGGAGCATGACGGATGCATAGGCGATAGCGTTGGCCAGAACTGAATTGACTCCTCTGTTGCTGTGTAGTTCGGTTTCACCGATGAAGCGCAAGGCGATGGCAAGGTATACAGAGCCACCAAATATCAGTGCTTCAAGAAGAACTAGCGGCAGAATGATATGGGTGGGGGTGGTGTTGCTCAGGTGCATGTTTGGTTCCGGGTTAAAAGATATCTTCCAGGATGCATGGCGGCGTATGCAGATAGGTTGTAGCTCTTCGTTTGGCCTCTATGTCACGATACACTGCTTGTGCCTGCTCCAATGTGATGTGCAGATATTCTGCCATCTGAATTTCTGGTATTGCGTGGTTATAGCACCATAGCGCTGCATCCATTTGCCGGTAGGGTAAGGCGAAATAGAACTCATCCTGTCCCTGATCCAGACTGTAGGTATCGGTAGTTGGCGTGGTGCTGCATATGTTGTTGGGTAAGCACAGGTGTCTGGCCATGGCGTAAACCTGGGTTTTGTACAGGTGAGCGATAGGCTTTATATCGGCAGCGCCATCGCCATTCTTGACAAAAAAACCTTGGTCATATTCAAGGCGATTCGGCGTGCCGATGACAGCGTAGTTCAGCCGGTCGGCGTGATAGTACTCAAGGTTTTTTCTGATACGCTGTTTGAAATTGGTGGCAGCAACAATTTGCAGATACTGCTTGAGTGCCAGCCGTTCCTTGAGTAAATCACCCTCCGGCGTTTCTACGACCAAGTGGAAATGGTTGATAGTTCCAGCAGCTCCTCCGGAAATGACGATCTTATTTTTCCAGCTCCCGTCATATTCTGGGAAAACTTCGCGGATGGCGGCATCTCGTTGCTTGTAACAACCAATGGCTTCCAGTGTTGGCGCAATGTCCTTTTCTATATAGGAAACGCCAGCATGTTTTACCATTTGCAGTCCCAGCTCCATGCTGCTGGAAGATGAATCGGTTTCCGGAAGGAGAAGGCCGAAAACCCGGTCGGCTCCTAGGGTGCGCACGGCCAGTTTCAGGCAGACAGAGCTGTCTATGCCCCCTGATACTGCTACGATTAGACCTCGCCGATGCAGCTTGGTGCGCAAAACCTGACGAATAAATGCGCTGATCCTTTGGGCTTCGTTTTCCAGATCCAGATCCAGGCCCGCCTGAATGCGATTTTCCAGGCTATCGTTGTTCACCGGTGTGTATCCCCTGCTTTGTTATTCATCAAGATACTCTCCCCAGCTGGGTTCTCAGGAGTATCAGATTGAATGCTGATGATCTCGCTATATTGCCAGATTCTTGCGTTCAGAACTATACTAGTTTGTGTAGGAATTGACTGAAAATTCCGATCCCAAAAATGTCAAAAACGGTTGTCCGGGAAAAGAACAAAACCATGTTATGATGAGAAAATATGTGTTGGACAACCGTAATTTTCTTAATCCACTACTCTTATTTTTCCTCAATATAGACTATGTGTGGCATATCCGGGATAGTGAATTTAAAGCACCGGGAAACCCCGTCGAGGGATGAGTTGGAGCGCATGATTCAGGCGCTCCGACACCGAGGCCCAGACGGTTTTGGTTTTTTCTCCGCGCCTGGGATTGGGTTGGCGCATGCCCGGTTGAGCATTATTGACCTGGAAGGCGGAGATCAACCTATTCATAATGAGGATGGGGCCGTACAGGTGGTTTTCAATGGGGAGATTTTTAATTTCCTCGAGCTGCGCCGTATGCTGCAGAAACTTGGGCACCGGTTTTATACCCGCTCGGATACGGAGGTGATTGTTCACTTGTATGAAGAGTATGGGGATGCATTCGTCAAGCATATGGTGGGGCAATTTGCCATTGCACTGTGGGACAGCAAAGCACAGCGCCTGCTCCTGATCAGGGACAGGGCCGGAATTCGCCCTCTTTTCTATACGATAGCGGCTGGTCGTCTGTATTTTGCCTCAGAAGTAAAATCTTTGTTTACGCAACCGGCGGTTACCCGCAGTCTCAACCTAACGGCGTTGGGCGAAGTGTTTACTTTCTGGTCCACCTTGGAGCCTAACAGCCTGTTTGAAGATGTGTATTCATTGCCACCAGGACATCAGATGGTTGTGGATCAGGGGGAGATTCGCTGTTCAAGGTATTGGGACTGGACGTTTCCGCTGGATGGCATACCCGACCACCGAAGTGCGAATGACTGGGCTGAAGAACTTCGTGAATTGATGGTCGATTCAGTAAGGCTGCGATTGCGATCAGACGTGCCGGTTGGAGCTTATCTCAGTGGCGGTCTGGATTCCTCGGTTATCACTTCCCTCATCCGCAACTACACCAATACTCCGCTACGTACCTTCTCTATCGGTTTTGAAGATGGAGAGTTTGATGAAAGTGTTTTTCAGCGAGAATTGATTCAGTATCTGCAAACGGACCATACTCACGTTACCTGCAAGGCGCAAGACATCAGCCGCTTGTTTCCGCAAGTGGTATGGCATGCGGAATCAACCATTCTTCGCACGGCTCCTGCGCCAATGATGCTGCTATCCCAGCATGTGCGGGAAAGTAACTACAAGGTCGTGTTGACCGGTGAAGGTGCTGATGAGGTGTTTGGCGGCTATGATATCTTCAAGGAAGCAAAAATCCGGCGCTTTTGCCAGCGCTTTCCGAATTCCAGGTTGCGACCGCTGATTCTGAAAAACCTCTATCCTTATCTGAAGCATTCCCCCACGGCGGGGGGGGATTTTGGCAAGCGGTTTTTTCAGCAGGGCATGGAATATATCGATAAGCCCTATTTTGCCCATATTCCCCGTTGGAGTACCACCCGGCGCAGCTGGAGGTTTTTCTCCAGGGAGATGAAAGATCTGTTGCAGGGAAAAGTAGGCTATGACTCCATTGAGCGGATATTGCCTCCGGAAATCGAGCAATGGGATGCGCTCAACCGGGATCAATATATCGAGAATCATACGCTGCTTTCCGGCTATCTGTTGAACTCACAGGGCGATAGAATGGCTATGGCGAATTCGGTAGAGGGGAGATTTCCATTTCTGGATCACCGAGTCATGGAGTTTGCCGCAAAAATACCGGCGCGCTACAAGATCAAGGTTCTGAATGAAAAGTATATTCTGAAAAAATCCATGGCTGGACTGATTCCCGAGAGCATTCGCAGGCGTAGCAAGCAGCCTTATCGCGCACCCGACAGCCAGTCATTTTTCTCTGGTGGAAAGCCTGCTGGCTATGTACAGGAGCTGCTTGGCGAAGAGGCCTTGCGCGAGGCTGGGTATTTTAATCCCGCTGCTGTCAGCAAGCTGTTGCACAAGAGTGCAAGCGGGAAGGTAATTGGTTTTTCGGACAATATGGCCTTTGTGGGCATATTGTCCACCATGCTGCTTGATAAGATGTTTATTCAAGGATACCCTGCATCTGCCTTCGAATAGATGGTCGGTGTCCATCCATTCATTCATATACATTGGTTGTAGGATAGAAAATGTCTACTGAAGAAAAAATACGAGCGTTTATTCTCGAAAACTATCTATTTACAGATGACCAGTCAGAACTGAAAAATGATGATTCTTTTCTGGATCAGGGAATTCTGGATTCAACCGGCATTCTGGAGATCATTTTCTTTATTGAAGACGAGTTTAAAATAAAAATAAAGGATGAGGAAATGATTCCTGACAATCTTGATTCAGTAGATAAAATCGTAGCATTTGTCCATCGAAAGGAAGATTGAATATTTTTTAAGCACACTTCTGGGTTGTGTGCTGTCGTACCAGTGGCGGTTTTTTGAATGAAAGAAAGCATGGATATCCAGCGCCCACAACGCTTGCTGCATGAAGGCCTGTTTCAATCTGCAAAGCTCTATCCGAAGAAGACGGCAATTGCCGCTGAAGGAAAGGCAACATCCTATGCAGAATTTGAGGAGATGGTTCGAAACCTAGCGGGGTATCTCCAGGAACAGGGGATAGAAAGAGGCGACCGTTGCGTAATCTTTATGGACAACACCCTGGCATGTGCAGTATCCATATATGCGATACTCGCCACTGGCGCGGTGTTTGTCATTGTTAATCCACAAACAAAACAGGATAAACTTGCCTATATTCTGGCAGATTGCGGCGCCAGTGCGCTGATTTCGGACGTCCATCTACAGCGTGTTTTTGATCCGTTGATTGCCAAGACGGCTACCTTGAAATGCATTCTTGTCTCTGGGGATATTTCCTGTCATGAAGACTTGAATATTATCTCGTTTGAAGCAGCAAGCCAGACAGCAGCTGATGCCTTGCATCTTGCAGCTATTCAAAAAGACCTGTCTGCGCTTATCTACACTTCTGGGAGTACTGGCGACCCCAAGGGGGTCATGCATACGCACCTTTCCATGACTTTTGCCTTGGGAAGCCTGATTGAATACCTGCGCCTCTCAGTAGAGGACAAAATTTTGCTGGTGCTGCCTCTGGCATTTGACTATGGGCTCTACCAGCTGCTGATGAGTGTACAATTGGGCGCGACGCTGGTGATGGAGCGCTCTTTTACATACCCAGCAATCATATTTCAGCGTATTCGTGAGCATGAGGTTACTGTCTTTCCTGGTGTGCCTACCATCTTTTCTCTGCTTATTTCCATGAATCGTCGAGAGCCCTTTACATTTCCAAGCATTACCCGTGTAACCAATACGGCGGCCACGCTGCCTGCTCATCAGATTCCAGTACTGAAAGAAATCTTTCCCCAGGCGCTGATTTATAAAATGTACGGACTCACTGAGTGTAAGCGGGTTTGCTATCTGGAGCCTGAGCTTATCGACGTCAAACTTTCCTCTGTAGGGAAGGCAATCCCCGGCACAGAAGTTTTTATTCTGAATAAGCAGGGTGAGCCTGCAAAGCCGGGGGAAATAGGCATGCTCTATGTTCGCGGAACCCATATTATGCTCGGCTACTGGAATGCGCCGGAGCGTACTGACAAGGTCTTGGTGGACTCGGCTTTGCCTGGTGAAAAGCTGCTGTGTACTGGGGATTGGTTCAAGATGGATGAAGATGGGGACCTGTACTTTCAGGGAAGAAGTGATGACATCATCAAAACCCGTGGTGAGAAAGTCAGTCCTGTTGAAGTAGAGAATGTGGTGGCTTCTGTAACAGGAGTACGAGAGGTTGCAGTTGTTGGTGTAGAGGATGAGATACTTGGTGAGGCCATAAAATGCTTTGTGGCGCCCGAGCAAGGTGTGGAGCTGACAGTGAAAGATGTGCGAAAAGCCTGTGTGGAAAAGTTGGAGAATTTTATGGTTCCTAAGTATTTTGAGTTTGTCGGCTCTTTGCCAAAAACCAATACCGGAAAAATCAGCAAGAAAGGGCTTTCCTGATGAAAGGCGAATGGTATGAGACCTTTCTTCGGAACCTTTCCAGTGAGTTAAGCATCCTTCCGGATAAGCCGGAGGAAACACCAGAAAATACTCTGAAAGCACTTTGGTCTCTGGCGAAGGGAAAGCCGGTATCTGCTGAACTTGCGAGGGACTACGAACCTGAAGAACTTGCTGACGATGAGTATGCACGGCTGAAAGCCTGCGTTCAACAACGCCTGGCCGGGATGCCGCTTGCGCATATTTCTGGAAGACAATGTTTCATGGGGCTGGAGCTGATTGCGGGCCCGGAAGCCTTGATACCAAGGAAGGAAACAGAATTGCTGGCAGGGGCCGCAATAGATGTATTGCGTGGGTACGATGCTGGTGGGCCAGTGCATGTGATTGATGTCTGTACCGGCGCAGGAAATGTGGCGGTGGCCATTGCCATGGAGATAGAACATGCACGGATTTATGCAGGAGACCTGTCTGAAGAAGCCGTGGTGCTTGCATCCCAGAACTGTGAGATGCACGGCTTAGTTGACCGTATTCAGTTACATTCTGGTGACCTGCTCGATCCCTTCCAGATCCTGGATCTGAAGGGGGAAGTGGATATGATCACCTGCAACCCTCCTTACATCTCTTCGGCAAAAGTTCCTACCATGGCGAATGAAATAGCCAGCCATGAACCGCAGATGGCTTTTGATGGTGGTGTATTTGGCGTGAACTTGATGAGACGGCTTATCAGTGAGGCGCCGGATTTCATCTGTGATGGAGGATACCTGCTGTTTGAAGTGGGACTGGGGCAGGGGCCGGCATTGGAAAAACAGATGAGCAACATGCCTGAGTATGGCAGTGTGGAAATTGTCAGCGATGCTGAAGGAAATGCGCGGGTGATTGTGGCCAGGGTATCCTGAGCACAATATAAGCCATGGCTGGATCAGAAATTTTCTATGTTTGAAATGGTTACCCGGTGCTTTCCGGTTTTGGTAAGAGGTATGTTGTCCACAAACTGATAGTTGATATCGATACCTGTTCCCATCACCTTAAGAACTTCTGCTTTTAGTAAGTTAAGCTCTCCAGTATCCATTTTGCAGCGGGAAACGATTTTGATCGTAAGCTTGTCAAGCTTGTCCTGGACAACCTGAAATCGTTGTATACAGGAAAAATCCTTTAACAGATGGGGAAAGAATTCACCGGGTATCATTTTTCCACCAGGAGTTTTGATCATATCCAGTGATCTGCCGATGATATCGTCAAGCATTGGCAAGCCCCGCCCGCAGCTGCAGGCACGGTCTGATTGAATGGCCAGATCGCCAATCTCATAGCGTATGAAAGGCATGCCATAGTTGTGCAGATCCGTAATGACGATGCGGCCATATTCCCCCGGGTTTGCAGGCGACCCATCTTCCCGGAGTATTTCGACAAAGAGGTTTTCGGCGCTGATGTGCAGTCCGTTGTGCTGCTCGCATTCCATCGCGATCAGCATGAACTCCCGGCTTCCATATGTATTGAAGACTTTTGCTTGGAATGCGTTTTCTATTTCCTGGCGTTGAAATTCGTGCAGTTTTTCGGCACCGGTGATGATGCTGCGTGGCCGGATGCGGGGAGCGGGGGTTTTGGCGTTAATATATTGTGCAAAGTTATACAGGGGGTTGGTGTATCCAACGATGATATCAGGGGAATACTTTTCAAGCGCGCTCTGGCAGAGTGCCATCTCCTGCTCTCCAAAATCAAAGCTGTTAAAATACTTCTGGCGTAAGACCCTGTGGTGCAACTCCTGTTTGAGCTTGCGAAACAGGGATTCTTTTTGCAGTGCGACACCCCAAATGTATGCCTGCTTTACACCCCCATAGGCGCCAGCCCATCCGTAGCCGCGTCTTGTTACAGCTTGGCGCCACTCATTGCTGGTGTGGGTATATTCGAATCGCAGTGGTTCACCCGTGGATCCCCCGGTGGCCTTTTGCAGTGTTTTTCCCCGGAATGAGGATGCAAGCATATCGTTATAGTTTTCACGAATCGTACTTTTGCTGGTGATGGGCAAACTGCGAAAATCTTCGTAACTGCAAATGTCATCGGCATGCAGTTGAAGATCCTTGAAAACTGTTTTCCAGTAAGTGCATTGTTGTTCGCTATGCCGTAACAGATCCAGCAGGGACTGCCATTGCATGGAAAGTATTTCAGGCGTGCCAAGCCATTGTGTTTTATTGAGTTTCCTCTCATATTCCAGGGTTTTTCGCTTTCTGAGTCTTTCTTCCCACAAAGGTTCTAGAAAGTTTCTGTATAGCTTTGAATACATAGGCTCTGGTACATACGGATGCAGAAAAACCGGGTGGTGAAATCATCCCCAGCTTTCTGAATTATACGGGTAATTTCCTGTCCGGCGTGACATTTTTGTTTATCTAGAAGAGTTTTTCTCAGGACAAAGAGATGTGCAGATTTGCTGTCATAAAGCCGTAACATTCCCCCCCTATAGTTTCACCCGAGTCCAATGAAACCATAGGAAATACGAATGAAGAAGTTCCGTTCCGCTATTGCCATGAGCCTGGTTTTCGCAGCAGGGGGTGCAACTGCTGGCACCCGGGATTACATTTATGTTGTGGGTTCTTCCACGGTATATCCGTTTGCTACGGTTGTTGCAGAGAATTTCGGGAAAAGCACCAAATTCAAGACGCCAAAAATTGAGTCCACAGGTTCTGGTGGCGGCATGAAGCTGTTCTGCCAGGGAGTTGGTGTAAAGCACCCTGATATCACCAATGCCTCACGGCGTATCAAGCAATCAGAACTCAAAAAATGCCAGACGAATGGGGTGAAAGGAGTTATAGAAATCAAGATTGGCTATGATGGTATTGCCATTGCCAACTCCAAGAAGGCTCCTCAATTCAATTTGAGCCGCAAGGATATTTTTCTTGCTTTGGCGAAAGATGTTCCTGATCCGAAAGATCCGGAGTCAGGCAAGCTGATTCCCAATCCCTATTCCACCTGGAAAGAGGTGAACCCGGCGCTACCCGCCTACAAGATTGAAGTGCTGGGGCCTCCTCCAACTTCCGGAACCCGTGATGCCTTTGCCGAGCTGGCCATGGAAGGGGGATGCAAGCAGTTTGCCTGGATCAAGCAGATAAAAAGTGATTCCAAGAAAGCCAAAAAGGCCGGTGACAAGAAGCTTGCCAAACAGCTGAAGAGTAAGTACAAGGCCATTTGTCATGGCGTGCGTGAGGACGGAAAGTACATTGAAGCAGGTGAGAATGACAACCTGATTGTGCAGAAACTGGAGGCCAATCCCAAGGCGCTGGGTGTATTTGGTTACAGCTACCTGGAGCAAAATGAAGATCAGATTCAGGGATCCCTGGTTGATGGAGTGCCGCCGGAATTCGAACTCATTGCGAGCGGACAGTATCCTGTCTCCCGGCCTCTCTACATGTATGTAAAGGAATCTCACGTAGGAAAGATCCCGGGAATCAGGGAGTTTCTGGCGGAATTTACCAGTGACAAGGCCTGGGGTGATGAAGGCTATCTGGTGGACAAGGGGCTTATCCCCATGCCCAAGGAAGAGCGTGAAGAATACCGCAAGGCTGCGACACAACTGATACCGATGAAGTTCTGATCGATGCAAACCTCGTGCTGCTCCCGAGTGCCCCCGGTAATTGGGGGCAGCACTTTTTTACTGCACTTTCCGGTTGGAAACTTGCTTGATTCCAGAGATGCTGTTTGAGATGCGATCGTGAATCTTGTTGTTCTATTGATTTTCCTGTTGCTGCTTTCCATGGCCGCATACTGGCTTGGTCGTCGCTACAGTATGCAACAGGTTGCCGGGGACAGACGGCAGTTGCATTCCATGCCGCGCTATTATGGATATTATGTTGCCTTGTGGAGCGCATTGCCTGCGGTGTTCCTGCTGTTGTTGTGGCAGTTTCTGGATCAGGGTCTGATCGTCGGCATGGTGGCGGCAGAGCTGCCTGATATCATTTGCAATCTGCCCTTGGCTGAACTGCACCTCTACCTCAACGATGTGGTCAATCTGGCAAAGGGAAGTATTACATCAGCGGATGTAGATGCAACCATGCAGGCTGCAGCAAATCACTTCAAGCATTTACAGACCCTGTCTGACATGTCGTTGCTGGCCAGCCTTATCGGCATGGTTGTTGCCGGTGCGGCACTCGCGCTGCACCAGATCAATCCAGAATTCCGTTCTCGTCCCCGGGTGGAAACCCTGGTGCGCTGGATGCTGGTCATCAGTGCTTCCATTGCAATACTGACTACCGTGGGAATTGTCCTATCGGTACTGTTTGAGGCCATCCGTTTCTTTCAGATGGTTCCTGTTACCGATTTTCTGTTTGGTCTGCACTGGAGCCCCCAGGTGGCCATGCGTGAAGACCAGGTTGGGGCCAGCGGTGCATTCGGTTTCGTACCTCTGCTTGCGGGAACCATGCTGGTGGCGCTGATTGCCATGACTGTGGCTGTGCCCATCGGGCTGATGTCGGCAATCTATCTGGCGGAGTTTGCAGGGCAGCGCCTGCGTACCTGGGCCAAACCCTTGCTGGAGATTCTGGCGGGCATCCCCACCGTGGTGTACGGTTTTTTTGCAGCCCTGGTAGTGGCGCCCATGCTGCGCGATGGCGGAAGCATGATCGGTCTGGACGTTTCCTCGGAAAGCGCCCTGGCGGCGGGATTGGTAATGGGGATCATGATTATTCCTTTTGTATCCTCATTATCAGATGATGTAATCAATGCAGTGCCCCAAACCATGCGTGATGGCTCCTATGCCCTGGGGGCAACCCATGCGGAAACCATCCTGCGAGTCATTGTCCCTGCGGCGTTGCCAGGTATTGTTGGTGGCATATTGCTGGCGGTATCCCGGGCCATCGGCGAGACCATGATCGTAGTCATGGCGGCCGGACTTACCGCCAACCTTACCGCCAATCCACTGGAATCCGTTACTACGATTACCGTACAGATTGTTACCCTCCTGGTCGGTGACCAGGAGTTCGACAGCGCCAAGACACTGGCGGCATTTGCCCTGGGGCTGGCCCTGTTCATTGTTACCTTGCTGCTCAATGTGCTGGCATTGCATGTGGTGAAAAGATACAGAGAAGAATATGACTGATCGAATCAAAGCTACGGTCAAGCGTGGGCAGGTGCGTGAGGCAATTGAGCAAAGCCTGATCAGGCGGCGCAAAAGGAACCGCCGTTTCCGAATGCTGGGTCTTGGTGCGGTTATTCTTGGGATGCTGTTTTTGGGGATGATGTTTTCCAGCATCATCAGCAAGGGCTATAGTGCTTTCGTGCGCACGGATATCCAGTTGGAGATCTATTTTGACCCCGAAGTTATCGATCCGCAGGGCGCCCGCAACCCCGACGTGCTGGCATCTGCGACATACGGGAAATTGGTGAAAGCTGCTTTGCGCAAGGCATATCCAGAGGTCAAGAAACGCAAGGGAAAACGCAAGCTGTACCGACTGGTAAGTACTGGTGCCATTCAGCAATTGCGGGATCTGGTATTGAGTGATCCGGCGATCATTGGCACTCGGAAAAAGCTGTGGTTGATTGCCGATGATGATGTGGATCAATACTACAAACATGGTGAGAACCAAAGCCGCCTGAAAGGGCGGCAACTTGCCTGGATGGCGCAGCTGCGGGCCAAGGATGCGCTGAAAACCAGCTTCAATACCAATTTCTTTACCGCTGGTGATTCCCGGGAGCCAGAGCTGGCCGGCATCCGTGGTGCGGTTGTCGGCTCATTTTTTGTGATTTTGATCACCCTGGGGCTTTCCCTGCCCCTGGGCGTGGCGGCTGCCATCTATCTGGAAGAGTTTTCCCCGAGAAATCGCTGGACTGACTTTGTTGAAATCAACATCAACAACCTGGCGGCCGTGCCTTCCATTGTCTTTGGTCTGCTGGGGTTGGCTGTATATATTAATTTCTTCGAGCTGCCTCGCTCGGCTCCTCTGGTGGGCGGGTTGGTGCTCACGCTGATGACGTTGCCGACCATCATTATCGCCAGTCGGGCTGCGTTGAAGTCTGTTCCACCATCCATTCGGGAAGCGGCATTGGGGATGGGGGCATCGAAGATGCAGATGGTTTTTCATCATGTGCTGCCCCTGGCCATGCCGGGAATGCTCACAGGCACCATCATCGGCCTGGCACAGGCGCTGGGTGAAACTGCGCCCTTGCTGATGATCGGCATGGTGGCGTTCATTGTGGATATCCCCAGTAGCATTTTGGATCCGGCAACCGTGCTGCCGGTGCAAATCTACCTCTGGGCGGACAGCCCGGAACGGGCATTCACGGAAAAAACTTCTGCCGCCATTATGGTATTGCTGGCCTTTTTGGTGCTGATGAATCTTTTTGCCATATGGCTGCGCCGGAAATTTGAAAGGCGTTGGGATTAACCCGGCGGCTGAATACGACATATACCGTTGCCGGGTAAATATACTTTGAGGAACGAATCATGTTGGCAGTAGATCAAAGAGAGGCATTTATGTCTGTAGTTGAAACCAGGGTGGGAGAGCCCGACTCCATGAAAATGGATGAATTGAGTATTGAAAATACCATCGGAAAACCGTTGCTGGAAAAAAAGATCAGCATGCATTGCCGGGAAGTGGATGTTTTCTATGGCGACAAACAGGCGATTTTTGATGTTTCCCTCGATATCGGGAAAAATGAGGTGCTGGCCATGATTGGGCCTTCGGGCTGTGGCAAGTCAACTTTCCTGCGCTGCCTGAACCGCATGAACGATACCATCAGCAGCTGCAAGATTACCGGCAGTATCCGTCTGGATGGCGAGGACATCTATGACCCAAAGGTGGATGTTGAATTGCTGCGTGCGCGGGTGGGCATGGTGTTTCAGAAGCCCAACCCGTTTCCCAAATCCATTTATGAGAATATCGCCTACGGCCCCCGCATCCATGGCCTTACCAGGGACAAGACAGAGCTGGATGAAATTGTTGAAACCTCGCTTGTGCGTGCAGGTTTGTGGAAGGAAGTGAAAGATCGCCTCGACGATGTTGGAACCGGATTGTCAGGTGGCCAGCAGCAGCGCTTGTGCATTGCCAGGGCGATTGCCATCAACCCCGAGGTGATTCTCATGGATGAACCATGTTCCGCCCTGGATCCCATCGCCACCGCCATCGTAGAAGAGCTGATTGATGAACTTCGCCAGCGCTACACCATTGTCATCGTCACCCATTCCATGCAACAGGCGGCAAGGGTTTCCCAGCGTACGGCATATTTTCACCTGGGCAAGCTGGTGGAAGTGGACAAGACCGACAGGATATTTACCAACCCTAGCCATGGTTTGACAGAGGCCTATATCACCGGGCGATTCGGATGAGGGAAAATGATATGAAAGTCACCGAGCCAGGTGGGCATATCCTCAGGCGTTTTGATGAAGACATGCGCAAGCTGCAAAAGCGGGTGCTGAAAATGGGGCGGCTGGTGCGCGAGCAAATGAATGGTCTTCATGCGGCGTTTGGTGGAGATAGTGAGGACTCTACCGAGCAGGTTGTTGAAAGCGATCGTTCTGTTGACTTGCTGGAGGTAAAGGTGGACAAGTTCATTATCCGCCTGCTGGCACGGCGCTCTCCGGTGGGGGGGGACTTACGGTTTATCGTGACAGCCTCAAGAATAGTGACGGATTTGGAGCGTCTTGGAGATGAAACCGTGCAAATGGCGCGGGTTCTGAGCAGGGAATATGGTAATCTCGGCCAATGCAACGGGCGTGCGGTGGAAGATGAGGTTCGGGAACTGCTGACATTGCTGATCGAAATGTTCGACCAGGCCATGCTCGCATTCAGGGACTACGATTACCGGGTGGCCAAGGAGCTGGCCGAGGGTAAAACCGGCCCTGACGGGGAAATACACCAACGCATGCAGAAGCTGTCAGCCTGTACGCTGGTCGAAGGTGGTGATGTGTCTCACGCGGTAAACCTGGTATTGATACTACGCTCCATGGAACGGGGATTGCGCTATGTGCAAAATATCGGTGAACATGTCATTTACCTGGCCACAGGGAAAGATGTCCGTCACAAGGGAGATTGAGGCCAACAGCCATGCCGAAAATATTGCTGGTGGAAGATGAGGTGCCGATTCGCGATATGGTGCGTTTTGCCTTGTCGCGCACGGGTATGGAAATGCTGGATGCGGAAACTGTGCAGCAGGCAGAGGAACTGCTGATCACAAGGCGGCCAGATCTGATCCTGCTGGACTGGATGCTGCCGGATGAGAACGGTCTGGTATTGCTGCGGCGCTTGCGCAAGGACAAGGACAGACGGGACATTCCCGTAATCATGCTCACCGCCAGGGCGGGGGAGGAGGACAAGATCAAGGGGTTGGAATTCGGTGCAGATGATTACATCACCAAGCCTTTTTCCCCACCCGAACTGATTGCCCGCATCAAGGCCGT
>JAMOLT010000055.1 GCA_027068915.1 Sedimenticola sp.
GGGAGTGTCATCCAGACTGATGAGGGCTTTTCGGGGCTTGGGCATGAGAAATCCTTTTCCATGTGGTTCTATTAATGTTCTCTATATTGCCTGCTTTCGGTAATAAGGTCAATGGGTGGGTGTCCTGGTTTCCCTGGTTTCCTGTTTCTGATTTCACTAGGCAAAGATCGTGTTTATGATCCGCCCAATCGATGCCAATGATGGTGGCATATTCAGAGAAGGGGTTCATGTTGTGTCTCCTGATCTGCTAGAGTTGAATAAGGGTCAGGAAAACGGTTTCTGCGAAGGCATTATAGGAAGGCTTAGTGAGGCGATCCCTGAGTGTTCGTTGTCGAAACCGAAAACACCTGCCGGGGCGGCAGTATGTTAGAAAGTATCAGATGCCTGGCGCTCCATAGTCGTCCCCGGCGGGCGCCTGTCCCACATGAGCAGCTTAGGATAAAAACCATGAACAGGCAGGACGGACTATCTATAAAATCGCTCGTTCGGACGCAAACTACGCTGTGCTTCGTTTGCGCCGCACAGCTTGGTCGTTATGTATAAATAGGGAGTAGTAATCTATGAGATATGGAATTTATTTGTTGCCAGGGGTACTTCTATTCTGTTTTATCACGTTAGGAATAGCGGGAACGGCATCTTCCCAAAAGCAGATAGAAGACAAGTATTGGGAGTGGGAAATAGGTTATGACAAATACAGTTCCAAAATTCTTTCTATACAATCTATTGCTGATGCGATAAAAGTTAGGGATGCTGCATTGAAGCAGGCTGATCCATTTGTCAGAAAAATAGTCCTCGATTTTAGTAAAAGTGAAAATAATAGAGAGACGTGGTTTTTGCTAAAGATAGGCTGGAAGAGGATACAGTACGACAATCCTCAATCAGCTATTGAGCGGTTAACTTGGGCATGGTTCATTTCCCCTAAGAAACCTATGGTTTATTGGGGTTTTGCATCTGCATTAGGTACGCTTAACAGGCTAGAAGAGTCCGTAAGGCTTTTCACTATTGCAGAGACACTCAATAATGAAAATCAGAGTCTTACAAAAGAAGGACAGTTATCTAGGTTTAGTATTGATTTTGCTCATTCATTAATAAATTACTGGGATGGACAGGAGAGTAAAGATGATCAATTGTTGACGAAAGCTGAGAAATTATTAGAAAAACCGAGAAGACAGAGTATATCAACAAATAATGATTGCTGTTGCATAAGAGCAATGTATTCCGTCTTGCTATTTAATCAGAGAAAATACAAAGACAGCCTTAAGGAATATGTAGATGTTAAAAATAACACGCCAAAATGCACTAATCCAGATTTTGAGAAAGAGTTGCTAAATAAAAATTAACAATAAAATAATGGAAGACACCCACATATTGACGTTTCCTTCTGCAAGCGTGAGGTTGTCTGAAGGGCCCCCCGGTGTGGGAAAATCGCACGTCGGGATCTGTGCAGGGGTTCTTGGGTAACTGATGATCCTACTGCAATACTGTACAAAACCAGACATACCGGCTACCATTATGTACATATGTACAAAATAGGCGGTATTAGATGTATATCACTATAGACACCTCAGCACTGATAGCCGTTATCGGTAACGAAGCATCAAAATACAAAATAATTGAAATAACAAAAGGTTACTCGCTCTGTTCGCCGGTTTCTGTCCACTGGGAAATCGGCAATGCCTTTTCTGCCATGTTCAAGAGAAGAAAAATCAGTATTGAGCTGGCGAAACAGGCACTTGCCGTTTATCGTGAAATACCCATTAAATTTATTGATGTGCCGCTTGAGAAAACACTGGAAATCACCCATACACACAATATGTATGCCTATGATGCCTATCTCATTCAGTGCGCACAGCAAACGAGTACATCATTGCTTACCTTGGATAAAGGGCTAAAGGTCATAGCAGAAAGAATGGGAATTTCAGTCCTGGAGATAAAATCATGAGAGAGTACAGCTTTACTGAGGCAAGACAACATTTTGCATCTATTCTGGAAGAAGCGAAGAAAGAAGGGGTAGTCTGTGTCAAAAAACGGAATGGTGAGGCGTTTTATATCAAGCCAGTCACACCGAAACAGTCCCCTCTCGATGTTGAGGGGGTTGATCTTGGTGTAACCTCCGCAGAAATAGTAGATGTAATCAGGGAAGGTAGAGAAAGAAAATACAGCTAACACACGCCCTGAGGTAATCCGTTCATCATAATCGGTCTATTTCGCCAGCGCCTACCAAAAAGCCAGCAGAGCTACTTCCGAGCTGTCTGCTGAACGCCGTACATTAAGTTACGGCAGGCTTTTCAACTGGCAGTGCCGTTGATCCCGCTATTATAACGCCCTTTTTCTGCTTCCTGCGAGCCGCAAGGGTGAGCATGCAGGGGGTGATGACCAGGGTCAGTACCGTGGCGAATGCCAGTCCTCCCGCTACTGCCGTGGCGAGTTGTGACCACCATTGGGTGGATGGCCCGCCGATGTCGATGTTGGGGCTGAACAAGTCGATGTTGATCTCCAGCACCATGGGCAGCAATCCGAGTATGGTGGTGACTGTGGTCAGCAGCACGGGCCGCAGGCGCTGGGCGCCGGTGCGCAGGATGGCTTCCGTGGTTTCCATGCCGCTGCGCCGCAGCACGTTGTAGGTATCGATGAGTACGATGTTGTTGTTAACGATGATGCCGGCGAGGGAAATGACGCCGATGCCGGACATGACCACGCCAAAGGGCTTCTGAAATACCAGCAGGCCCAGAAACACCCCAACGGTGGAGAAAAGCACGGCGCTGAGGATCAGGAAGGCCTGGTAGAAGCTGTTGAACTGGGTCACCAGAATGATGGCCATGACCACCAGGGCGACGAGAAAGGCTTTTTCCAGAAACACCTCGGATGATTCCTGCTCCTTGTTTTCTCCCTTGAGTTCGATTTCTATCCTGGGGTCGAGGTTCAGGGTCTTGAGCTGTTCTTTCAGGTGTGGCAGCTCCAGGCTCAATAGCTCTCCCTCTTTCATGTTGGCGCTTACCGTGATTACCCGGCGGGCATCCACGCGCCGGATGGTGTCCACCTTGGGGACGGCCTTGCGCTCTACGAAATTGCTGATGGGAACTAGTCCCCGGTCGGTGAGCAGGCGGATGTGATCCATCTGGTTGATGGAGCGTTTGTCCGTGGGGAAACGCACCCGGATATCCAGTTCCCTGTCCACGTCATCGGGACGATATTCACCGACCTTCAGGCCGTTGGTGACCATTTGTATCATGCTGCCGATACTGGCGGCATCGGTGCCGAAGCGGGCGGCGTCGGCGCGGTTGATTTGCAGCTGCCATTCGATGCCGGGTTTGGGGCGGCTGTCTTCAATGTCGGTGATTTTTGCATTGCCTTCCAGCGCCCGACGAATGCTGGCTGCGGCGGCATCGAGTTTTTCGGGAAAACGGGAGCTGAGCTGGATTTGCAGGTCCTTGCCGCCGCCCATGCCGGATTCATCCTTGCCGATTTCTATTTCCATGCCGGAAATGTGTGCGGTGCGCTGCTTCATTTCCTCGATGATCTCTACCGCCTTGCGGCGTTGCTTCCAGTCCACCAGGTCGTAGCGGATACGGCCGATGCGGTTCTGGCCGCCGGTGCGCACATACAGGGTTTCGATTTCCGGCATGTCCAGCAACGCCAGCTCCACTTCACGCATCAGCTTGTCTTTTTCGTAGATCGACAAGTCACCGTAACCGCGCACCACGATGTTTCCGCCTTCCGGCTCCACCTCAGGGAAGAACTGCATGCCCAGGTTGGAGGCGGAGTAGGCGCCGAAAACGCCGGCGGAGAAAACAATGGTCGCCAGCAAGACTTTCCAGGCGTGACGGGTGGCCTTGTGCAGTATCCGTACATAAATGCCGGAAAAGCCACTCAGAGAGAGGATATCTCCCTGCTCCATTTGCAGCAGGCGCTGCCTGGCGCTGTTGCTGATGGGTCTTGGCCGGCCGATGGTGGCGCCCAGGGTGGGTACGAAGAGCAGCGCCATGAACAAGGAGGCGGTGAGGGTGGCGATGAGGGTGATAGGCAGATATTTCATGAACTCCCCCATCATTCCCGGCCAGAAAATCAGGGGGGCGAAGGCTGCCAGGGTGGTGGCGGTGGAGGCGATAATCGGCCAGGACATGCGTTTTGCCGCAGCGCCATAGGCTTTTTCGGGGGTGGTTCCCTCGCTCATCAGGCGGTCTGCATATTCCGTGACAACGATGGCTCCGTCCACCAGCATGCCCACCGCCATGATCAGGGCGAACAGCACCACGATGTTGACGGTATAGCCCATGATGGAAAGTATCAGGATGCCGCTGAGAAAAGAGCCGGGAATGGCCAGCCCCACCAGCAGGGCGGTGCGTGCGCCGAGGAATGCGATAATGACGATGACCACCAGCAACACGGCGGACAAGACATTGTTTTCCAGGTCGCGGAGCATGGAGCTGATTTGTTCCGAATTGTCGTGCGTGTAGGTGACGCGAATATGCTCCGGCCATTTGCTGCGCTCTTTCTCCACCAGCTCGCGTGTGTGCTGCACGGTTTCAATAATGTTTTTTCCCGCGCGTTTTTTTACTTCCAGCGTGACGCTGCTTTCTCCATTGAGTCGGGCGAAGCTGTGTGGGTCGGTATAGCTGCGGCGCACCGAGGCCACGTCCCGGAAGCGCACCACCCGGTCGCCTCTGGTCTTTACCGGCAGGTTCAGGATGTCTTCGAGGTTTTCGAATACGCTGGGAATCTTGATGGCGAAACTGCCCTTTCCCGTATCCAGTGAGCCTGCTGCGATAAGACGGTTGTTGCGCGAGACCAGGGAATAGATGTCCTGTTGATCCAGTCCGTAACTTTCCATTGCCAAGGGGTCTAGCACCACTTCCAGTTGGTCGCGGCGGTCGCCACCCAGCTCCACTTCCAGCACTTCCTTGAGTCCTTCCAGCTTGTCTTGCAAGTGCCGCCCCAGTTCGATGAGTGCGCGCTGGGGCACGGGGCCGGACAAACTGATGGTGATGACCGGGTTCTCCTCCGCCATGGTGACGGGGTGCACCGTGGGTTCGCGGGTTTCATCGGGGAGCTTGGCTTTCGCCACATTCACCTTGTCGCGCACATCCGCCAGGGCCTTGTCGGGGGCGAATCCCGCCACGAATTCCAGGGTTACGGAGGCGTGTCCCTGCCCGGCGTTGGCGGTCATTTCCTTCACCCCCTGTATGGCCTTGAGCTCGTTTTCCATGGGGCGCACCAGCATGCGCTCGGCGTCTTCGGGAGAAATGCCGGGGTGAGAGATGGAGACATAAATATAAGGGATGGTAATGTCCGGCTCGGCTTCTTTGGGGATGCTCAGCCAGGCGGACAGGCCGGAGGCGAGCAGCAGCAGGAGCAGCAGGGTCATGGTGCGCTTGTGCACCAGCGCCCAATCGATAAGGCCATTCATGCTCAGGAATCCCCGGAAGCGTCGATGCTGATTTCCACTGTGTCGCCTTCGCGGACGAAAGCCTGCCCGACGCTGATGACCTGGGTCTCGTCTTTCAGGCCCTGGATCCAGGTGCCGTCGGCATCGCTGCGTACCACGTCGATGGGGGTGAACTGCACGATGCCGTCTTTTACCCATTTGATGCCGATAATGCCGGCCTCGTTGAGGGCCATCAATGCGGGAGTGATCTTGACTGCCCGAATCTGCTCCAGGGGAATCTGCAGTTCCACGCTCAGCCCGCCCAGAAGATGACCATCGGCGTTGTCCAGGGCGACTTCCACGCGAAAGGTGTTGGTGTGCTCATCGGCCACGCTGGACAGGTAACGGATTCTTCCCTGGTGTTTTTCGCCGTTGGCCAGGGTCATGGTGGCCTGCTGACCTACATGCAGGTGCTGAATATCCTGTTGGGTGACGTCGCCTCGCACCACCAGGGGATCAAGATCCACGATGGTGGCAACTGGTGCGCCCACACTCAGGTAGTCGCCCACTTCCACATTCCGCTCCAGCATGGTGCCGGCAAAGGGTGTTTCGATGGTGGTGTTCTTTATCTCCCGCTGCAGCGCGGCGACCCGCGCCTGGCTTTCTTTCAACAGCGCCAGCTTGCGGGCCACTTCCGCCTTGCCCTGAAAGCCTTTGGTGTTGAGGGAGGAGGCGCCCTGGTATTCCAGCTGCCGCTGCGCCAGTTCGGCTCTTGCGTGCTGGAGGAGTTGTGGGCGGTCATTGAGTGCAATCTTCAGTAATGCCTCGCCAGCCTGCACGGCTTCACCGCGCTGCTTGAGGATTTCCTCCACGCGCCCATTTACTTCTGCCTTCAGGATGACCTGGCGGTTGGGTTCGGTACGGCCGTACAGCGTAATGTTTTGATCGATGGGGCGGGCGTGTATGGCTTTCACCCGCACCTTGATCGGTGGCGGTGTCTCCACCTGCTGCGTCTTTTCGCTGGTTTGCGTCTCGCCGTTGATGCTGCCGGAAGCGAGCCAGGCGGTGAGTGCGACAGCAAGAGCGATTGACAGGATCCATGGGTATTTACTGAGCATAGCGCGTTCCGGTGCGTTTCAAATGATGAGTCAGCGAGGTGATTTTCGATCAAGCTCCTGCAACTCCCGATCCAGTTGATAGCGATCTGAGGTGATATAGGCTTCCAGTTTGCTCAGCTTGCGCTCCGCCCTGCGAAAACGATATTTAGCGGCAGAGAGTGTTTCTCTGGGGGATTTGCGGTATTGCCGCCAATATTTTTCTTCCTTGTCGTCACGGTAAAGGTCGCGTGGTTTCGCCGGCAGAAACATGGCGGCGAAGATGTACAGGCCCACGGTAACGAAGGTGAATGCGAAGGCGGAGATGATAACGAGTATGCGCACTACATTCGCGTCCCAGGAAAAATAGTCGGCGATACCCGCGCAGACGCCGGCGATCTTGCCGTTTTCCGTGTCGCGGTAGAATCGGTTGTGGCAACCCCAGTCGCAGCTCATTGTCTGTTTCTCCAGCCGGGCGCTTCCCGGTCGAGTATGATTTCCAGTGATTCGATCCGTCTTTCCAGTTTCTCCGACAGTGTCCAGAGATCGGCCAGGGTTTCTTCATCGGCCTTGGAAAGGTTCTTTGCGGCACGCGCCTTGGACAGATAGTGCAATACCAGCCACAAGGGGGCGACAATAACCATGAAGACGATGGGCAGGGCCAGCAGTAGGTTCGTATCAAATTCCATGGTTTACTCCTTGCTTTGTTGGCCTGTGTTCTTCAGTCATCTTCGAGGTCGCGGAACTGGCGTTTCAGTTCGTAGTCGTTGCTGGTGACGATGCGCTCCAGCACCTCAAGGCGTTTTTCCACTTGGGCGAGGCGGCCGGCAAGCTCTTCGTTTGTTTGGCGCATGGCTTGCTTATCCTTGCCGCTGCTGAAGTAACTGTTCAGCACCCCGCCCAGAATCCCCAGGGCAACGATGATGACGACCATTTCAAATGGGTTCATGGGGGTCTATCCTCTTCCGCTTATTGTTTCTTTTCCGACAGGCGGGATTTCAGCTTGCTCAATTCGTCTTCGATTATATCCTCTGCCTCCAGCTCGGCGAATTTATCTTCCAGACTGGGGTCGCGGCCTACGTCGAAGGATTCCACCCGTCCTTCCATGTTCTCCATTTTTTGCTCGACGCTTTCAAAGCGGGCCAGGGCATCGTCGATGCGGGGGTCGTGCAGCTTTTCCCGGGTGCGCAAACGTCCGGAAACGGTGTCGTGCTTCATCATCATGGTTTTGTGGCGCGCCTTGGCATCATCCAGTTTCTTCTGCAACTGTGCGGTGTCCTGGTTGAGTTGCAGGAGCTGGCTTTCCAGGGATTCCAGGTCGGTTTCCATGTGTGAGGCGGTGTTTTCCAGGTTGTGCTTTTCCTTCAATGCGGCCCTGGCCAGATCTTCCCGATCCTTCGACAGGGCAAGTTCGGCCTTGCGCTGCCATTCGTTTATTTCTCCATGCATGATATCGATATGGCGCAGCAATTTCTTTTTATCGGCAATGGTGCGCGCTGCATCTGAACGCACTTCCACCAGGGTATCTTCCATTTCCTGGATCACCAGGCGGATGATCTTTTCCGGGTTTTCCGCTTTGTCCAGCATGGTGGTGATGTTGGAGTTGATAATGTCATGGAGGCGGCTGAATATTCCCATGTCTGTAATCCTCGGTTGAATAGGGTTGTTGGGTCGATGCCAATGGCCAGAATGAAGGCCTTGGTGTTTTCTTTCAAAATTCAGGGCGTCATTCCGATTGCCCGGAAATTACTGCTGCGATGACAGGTGTTTTTTTTTCTCCCAGAAAGAGTCCTGTTTCATCATGGGCTGTGATTGCGGTATTTTTCAGGTTGTAGAGTTGATCTTCTGCCTGCTCAGCCATGTGCTCGGAAAACTGCTTGTTTAACTGTCCGCTCAGCTGCTGGGCCAGTTGCATGGTCAGTTTTTCAGACAATTGTCTGGTTAGTTGCTTCGTGGCTGAATCCATCCAGGCTTGATGTTTCTGCATCTTGCCTGGCATGAGGCTTTCCTGTCCCGGGCTGGAACCCTGTAGTTCCTGCGCAGAAACATTCATGATCATCGGGGACAGCGAAAGCAAAGCAATAATAAGTCTCTTGAATGTTGTGCCTGTGTTTCCCATGATCTGTGGCCTCCTGATATTCGGGTAAAATTTTGTAATCCTTGCCAGTGAGCAATCAGGATTCGTGCCAATGTTGGTAATTTTTAGTTAACTTATTGTTATTAAATGAAATAATTAGTTTTTTTGATCCTTCTTCTGATCATTTGTTTTTGGTCTATAATTCCATATATCGGCTAAAATAACTAATAGTTGATATAAATGACCATAATGCTTTATTGTTGTTGGCATGAATTATCAGCAGAAACTGGTTGGGCAATCCTCGGCTTTTCTCGAAACCCTTGAGCGGGTTTCGCAAGTTGCGCCTTTGTCCAGGCCGGTATTGATTGTCGGTGAGCGTGGTACAGGTAAGGAGATGACCGTGGAGCGGCTGCATTTCCTTTCTCCCCGGTGGGAGAACATACTGGTCAAGCTCAATTGTGCGGCGTTGCCGGAAACGCTTCTGGAATCGGAGCTGTTTGGTTATGAGCCAGGCGCTTTTACCGGCGCTGGCAAGCGCCATGCGGGAAGGTTTGAGCGCGCCCATGGAGGAACGCTGTTTCTGGATGAAATTGCCAGTATGTCATTGCGTTTGCAGGAAAAACTGCTGCGGGTGGTGGAATACGGCGAACTGGAGCGTGTAGGCGGGAATACCACCATTACCGTCGATGTGCGGGTTGTAGGCGCGGCCAATGTGGATCTGCCGGCGATGGCGAAAAGAGGAGAGTTTCGTGCCGATCTTCTGGACAGGCTCAGTTTCGATGTCATTACCCTGCCGCCGTTGCGATTTCGCAAATCGGATATCCCCTTGCTTGCCGAGCAATTTGCCCTGGGAATGACCAGGGAATTGCAGCGGGAGTATTTTGCAGGCTTTTCGGATACTGCGTTGTCGCGGATGAAAGCATATCCCTGGCCTGGCAATGTCCGGGAGCTGAAGAATGTGGTGGAGCGGGCGGTATACCGGGCGGCTGCCGATGAGTCGGTTACGGAGCTGGAGTTCGACCCTTTTGCATCACCGTGGCAACCGCATGAGAAGAATGAAGAGGAAACAGGGCAGCAGCTTGAAGCGGACTGTGAAGAGCGGCACTCAGCGGAAATTCCCGGAGATTTCAAGGTACATATCCGGGATTATGAGCAGATGTTGTTGCAGCGTGCGCTGGAGCAGAACAGATACAATCAGCGCCAGACAGCCCAGGCGCTGGGGCTGAGTTATGACCAGCTACGCGGGTACCTGAAAAAATACCGCTTATCCGGAAAGTAGGAGCCAGCTTGGTTTTCCGATGGAGGTGATTGCTTGACCTGCCTGCGTGCGTTCAACATCCTGCTAAGCGGAAAAACAAGAGTGGATTTTCTTCTGTAGATAGCGCGCACCCTGCATCCAAAAAATGCATCTAAGCAGGAGGCGGATCTGCCCGATAGTTCTGTATCCGATACCAAATAGTGGAAAACCATTTTTTATGGTCTTTAGAACATAGTGGAGAGGAGGATCAACAACAATGCAGTTTTTCCCCTTGAGAAAAATCGCTTCAGAAAACCCGGAAGGATTGCATATTATTATATCGCACTGAGATATCAACTCAATTTCGGCCAGCCAGCCTTTTCCAGGAAGATAGTGAAGATTTTCATGGGTAAAATTTAATCCATATTCCGGAAATTTTGCATCCACATAGTATTTATTTTCCTCGGTGGTTTTTACTTTCATGCCAGCGACAATTACATGGCAATTCCAATCATCGATGGCTTGATGTAGCACCTGAGAGTACTTCTTAATCAGTGTTTTTTCATCTGGTGTAAATAGAGGGTTAATTGCGCCTCCGGCATTTCGGTAGCGCCACATGAACCCAATTGTTTTTCCGGAAAACACTCCTGTGGGTAATGTGGAGAGAATGGTTTCGAAGTTTTTGATACCTGTTTCCGACCACGGCAGTATCGAGCGCTGAATGTCTTCTGGCCGCATGTGCTTCAAATAAATATGTGGCAGTAAATTGTTCTTGCGGTCAATCTTGGCAAGTGTATCTGGGTTTAGTGTAGATAGGACTTCTTCATTGAGCTCTTCATCAAATACCTGAAATTGATAAAAAGAATCAATTGAAATATCTTTAATTTTATCTACATATGCCACTGTTTTTGCGAAACTTAAATCCAGTTTTAAAAATTCTTCCATACGGTAGCGGTTTGCAAAAAATAAATGGAAACTCTTTTCGGGATGCTTTCTGGCCAGGTCGACGATACATAACAGCTGTTCGAAGTAATCTCCGTATGCCCCATGGAGTATGGTGGCAATGTCTTTTTGGTTGCCTTTTGCGGGCGCAAGTCTGTAACTGTTTTGGATCATGTCCATATGGGTTCTATTTGGTGAATATGGTTCGGATAAACAGGGTATGCATGGTCACTATTCCTTCCCCGGAAGAGGATACTGATAATATATTAACATTGTTATACCAGTATGATGTGACGTATAAAGGGCACATATCAGCGTGGCGGGAAGCCGTCAGCTGCAAGGCGCGTCTCACAGGGAGTGGCACGCCCTTTGCAAGAGACGCAACACCGCAGATGACGGCTTCCCCCGTGCCGCAGGGAGGCTCGTAAATGACCCAGTCCCGCATTGCCTAACAGGATATTTTTCAACGGCCTGCTAAAGAAAAAACCCCGCACATGGCGGGGTTTAAGGGTGTGGGGTGCTATCTTAAAGAGGCTTACTTGATCTTGCCTTCCTTGTACATTACATGCTTGCGCGCCTTGGGATCATATTTCTTGATTTCCATTTTCCCTGCCTGGGTGCGCTTGTTTTTTGTGGTGGTGTAGAAGTGCCCGGTATTGGCGCTGGAAACCAGACGAATTTTTTCACGAACTGCTTTTGCCATGATCTACTCCTTTATACCTTTTCGCCACGTGCGCGGATTTCCGCGAGCACACTGTCAATGCCTTTCTTGTCGATGGTACGCATACCAGCGGCAGTAACGCGCAGGCGAACCCAGCGCTGTTCGCTTTCTACCCAGAAGCGATGATAATGAAGGTTGGGCAGGAAACGACGGCGAGTCTTCTTGTGGGAATGGGAAACATTGTTTCCGGAAACCGGTCGCTTGCCTGTTACCTGGCATACTTTGGACATGGTCTTGGCCTCAAATTCTGGTTCAACAGACCCAAGAAATCGGCTTGGGCCGCAATAAAGACGCGCATTTATACCAGAGCCGCACCTTCTTGGCAAATTTTCTTGCTGTGCACATGCTTACAGAAGAGCTGGGGCACAGCTTCTGTTTCCAACTATACTTGCATATAGAATGATGGTTTGTAAGGAGAAATGTGCTTGTGGACGATGATATTTCCGAACCAGTACTGGGTGAGACTCATGGCGCGCTACATGCTGATGGATTGGGCGCATTGCGCAAACACAGTTGCCAGATGGTGGCCCAATGTCGTCGCCGCCTGGTGATATACAGTTTTCGGCTCAATCCGGAAGTTTATAACCAGCGCTGTTTTGTTGAAGCAACCCGGCAATTGATTATACGCCACGCCAACACCCGTGTTCAGATCCTGGTTGCAGAAACCAGTGAGCTGGGAAAAGGGGGAAACAGGCTGGTGCAGCTTGCACAGGATCTGGCCAGCAGTGTGGAAATCCGGCGGCGTGCAGAAGAGTTCAGGGGCAACCAGCGCAGTTTCATGCTGGCCGATGGCTGTGGCTACATTCTGAGAAACATGTGGAGCGATCTGGGCAATATCCGGCTGGACTACAATGCACCCCCTGTGGTGCGGAACCTGGTGGATGACTTCCTGCTGGAATGGGAGAAAAGCGAAGCTGATCCGTCATTGCGGAGACTATCAATATAGGGCGTTTCGAATAATTCGGTTTTCGTCACACGCAGTACACCAGGGATGCTCGAATAGGATCCTATATTACCCCGCGTTCCGCCAGGGATATGCTGTTTTCATATCCCACCACAATGTGATCCAGCACCCGCACATCGATGAGAGCCAATGCTTCTTTCAAGCGCAGGGTAATTTGTTCGTCAGCCTGACTGGGTTCCGCTACTCCGGAGGGATGATTGTGGCTGAAGATGACTGCTGCAGCATTGTGATGCAAAGACCGGCGTACAACTTCCCGAGGATAAACGCTGGCGCCATCGATCGTTCCCTGAAACAGCTCTTCGAAAGCGATGATGCGGTGCCGATTGTCCAGAAACAGGCAGGCAAACACCTCATACGGGTAGGATTGCAGTCTGAGGCGCAGGTAGCGTTGGGTTTGCTCGGGAGAGGTTAGGGCATCACCCCTTTCAAGAGATTCGCGCAAGTGGCGGTGAGCCATCTCGATAATCGCCTGTAGCTGGCAGAACTTTGCATCCCCCAGGCCGTGCATGGAGCAGAACTCTGTGCGGCTGGCGGCAAGAAGGGAGCGCAAGCTGCCGAATTGCTGCAGTAAGTTGCGTGCCAGGTCCAGCGCGCTGTTTCCCGGGGTGCCGGTTCTTAGAAAAATTGCGAGGAGCTCTGCGTCAGATAATGCCTGTGCTCCGGAGCGCAGCAGTTTTTCTCTGGGACGTTCCTGTTCCGGCCAGTCTGAAATTGCCATATCTTCATCCATGAAGCATTCGATCGGAATGGCAAGCTTAGCGCATTTTCCAGTAGAAATTCCAGTGGTTGAGTTCCTTTGCATGGCTTCCCGCATGAGTTATTCTTGGGTATTCTTAGGTTATACGCTTTGGTGAAAAGTGACGAATACCGGTACTGAATGCCTCCTGCTGGGAGTAACGGGGGGGATTTCCGCCTACAAAAGTGTGGAACTGGCCAGGCTTCTGGTTGCGTCAGGTGCCCGAGTTCGGGTGGTGATGACAGAAGCGGCGACCCGGTTCGTTACCCCCCTGACTTTTCAGGCGGTAACCGGGAACCCTGTGCGTTGTCATTTGTTCGACGAAGAGCACGAAGCAGCAATGGGCCACATCGAGTTGGCACGCTGGGCGGATCAGATGCTGATAGCCCCTGCCACTGCTGATTTCCTGGCTCGTATGGCCCAGGGTCTGGCGGGTGATCTTCTCTCAACCCTGTATCTTGCCAGCGCGGTGCCGGTAAGCGTGGCGCCGGCAATGAACGTGCATATGTGGCGGCATGCAGCGGTTCAGCAGAATCTTTCTGTACTTGCATCCCGGGGGGTGAATATTCTCGGGCCGGATTCCGGAGAACAGGCCTGCGGTGATGCCGGCCCTGGTCGCATGCTGGAACCCATGGATATCGTGGCGGCGCTTGGTTCTTTGAATCGCAGGGGAATGTTTGCCGGAAACAAGGTATTAATTACAGCGGGTCCTACTCAAGAAGCCATTGATCCTGTAAGATTTGTTGGCAACAGAAGCTCGGGGAAGATGGGGTTTGCCCTGGCGGAGGCGTTCGTGCGAGAAGGTGCAGAGGTGGTGCTGGTGTCTGGCCCGGTTGCATTGCGTACGCCGCCGGGGGTACGGCGCATTAATGTGCAAACTGCGTTGCAGATGCACGGGGCCGTGTTTGAGAACATCAAAAAAACAGATATATTTGCAAGCTGTGCAGCGGTAGCGGATTACCGCCCCGAGCTGCCTGAAGAGCAAAAGATAAAAAAGACGTCAGAAAGGCTTGCTCTTAATCTGGTGAGGAACCCGGATATTCTGGCGGAGGTTGCTGCGCTGAAAGACGGACCTTATACGCTGGGGTTTGCTGCGGAAACAGAAAATCTGGCCGAAAATGCCAGGGCAAAGCTTCTGGCCAAGAAACTGAATATGCTGGCGGCAAACCCGGTTGGCGACAACCTGGGTTTTGAGCGCGATGACAACTCGTTGCTGGTCATCTGGCCTGGTGGTGAAAAGCAATTGCCTGTGCAAGACAAGGGGGCCTTGGCGCAATCACTGCTCGGGATACTGGGGCAGCAATACCAGGCCCATGTTGGTCATGTCAAAGGGAGTTGATTTTCTCTGGTTTTTGGAACTGACACATTATCCGGTGGGAAATAGGGATTACCGGTGGGAAATAGGGATTAAATGATTGGGAAAAAAAAGCAAGCTCCCGCAGTAGAGAGTGCTGGGCAACTGCCACCAGGCAGCGCCAAGCCGCGCTCGATGTTTCATTATTATGTCCCCGTGCTTGTAGCTGCGGTGGTGTTGATCTCTGCATTGGTAGCGGGGCAAAGCTGGTTGGGTAAATACAAAGCTGATTCCAGATTGGAGCAGTCGGCGAAATCCCTTGTAAATGCTGTGCAGAAATATGTCGGCGCTGTAGTGCAGGGCAAGTCAGAGCTGGTTCGGCTGGCAACTGTTGAGCCGGTTGTGCTGAAGGCGGTGAGCGCCGGGGAACAGGCAATGCTGGATGCGGGCAAGGCGCTTGAGGCCAGATTGCCGGATGCGCTTTCTGTCAGACTGCTGCCGGCAAAAGACTGGGACGATGCCAAAGTGCAGGCGACTTTGTTTGGCAGCTATGCAGCCGCAGATATGTTTCAGCGGGTGCGTGCCAAGGCTGAATCGGTACCGGTAGAGGCGCTCAAGGGCGCTGACGGAAAAGTATATTTCCTGATTGCCATGCCTGTGAAAGAGGCGGAACAACTCTCAGGGGTTCTTTTCGTTACGTTTCCTCTTCAACTTCTCTCCGCCGATTTGAAGGGTTTGTACATTCAGGATGTCGGCATACGGCTGGAGCAAGATACTGGCATGCCTTTGGTTGCTTTGGGTGGTCCGGTCAATGAAAGTGCTGGTGAAAGAGTGCCCGTGCCAGGCACCTTGTGGCATATAACCTATGCCCATACCGGCTCTGTTGGCCTGCCTATTCCTATCCTGGCGGCTTTGGCTGCTGCCACCATTTCCCTGTTGGCGCTGATTGTATTCTGGAGCTATCGGCGTTTGCGAAAAGACTATCAGGTGGACATGGGCATGACAGTCACCCTGGTGGATGCCACATTGAAGCGTCTGGGTTCCACTGCCCGGCAGCCGCACCTTCTGGAGTCCGTACCCGCGATAGAGATGCTGACACGTTATGCGCAGGCTGCGCACACGGCCTCGTCAGAAGCAGGGCACAGAGAAAATAAGGCAGGTCAGGTTCGTGTCAGGGTCGATGATCTGGAGAGAGACAAAGAGCAGCAGCAGGAGATTCGCCAGATTCTTCCAGAACAGTTGCCTGAATCCATATTCCGGAAGAATGTGATACGCGGGCACGGCGGAATGGATCTGAATGCGGACATTGCCCAGGCGGTCGGCCTGGTTGTGGGCAGCATGGTGCAGGAAGCGGGCGGGGAGAGTCTACTGGTTGGACGGGATAATCGTCCGGCGAGTAGTGAATACACTGCTTCCCTGATTGCGGGTGTTCTGGCATCCGGCTGTGATGTGGTTGACGTGGAAATTGCGCCCATGCCGTTGCTGTCCTTTGGCACCAGGGTGTCGTCCAGTAGCTCAGCAGTAATGGTGACTGGTGGTCATGGTTCGGTGGACAGCAACGGGTTCAAGATCATCGTGGACGGGCAACCATTGGCGCAGCAGCAATTGCTGGAGATTCGGGAGCGTATTTTGGCCGGAAGCTGCCGCAAGGGAGTGGGGCAGCTAGCCTCGGGGGACATGAGTGGAGAGTATATTCGTACGATCTGCGAAGATGTGCAGCTGATTGATGGTTTGAAGGTGGTGCTGGATTGCGGCAATGGTATTGCCGGTTCCCTGGCGGTGCACTTGCTGGAAGAGCTGGGTTGTGAAGTCATCCAACTGTTTTGCGAGCCGGATGGTTCCTATCCCAATCGTCCGGCCGATCCGTCAAATGTGGAAAACCTGGTGGCGCTGAGTACCGAGGTTCAGGCGCAGGAAGCGGATATTGGCATTGCGCTGGACGTGGATGGAGATGCATTGGCGATTGTGGACGAGAAAGGCCGGGTGATCGCAGCAGACGAGATCATCATGAAGCTTGGCAGCGATATTATCCATCGTCACCCCGGAGCAGATGTGATTTATGATGTGGCATGCAGCGCCAACCTGCCGGCGATGGTTCTCGCGAGCGGTGGCCGCCCCATTCTGTGGAAAACCGGCCATGTGGAAATGCAGCAAAAGCTGAGGGAAACCGGTGGCATGCTGGCAGGCGAGATGTCCGGGCATATCTACATCCAGGAGCGCTGGTACGGATTTGATGACGGCCTGTATACCGCAGCGCGCTTGCTGGAAATACTCTCCCTGGAGTCTGTGCCGGTCTCGGAGGCTTTTGCTGAATACAAGTCTGAATTCTCAACTCCGTTAATGCAGGTGGAAACCCCGGAGGGGCGGGCAGAACAGGTTGTTGCCGCGATGTGCCAACTCGGGGATTTTGCCGGTGCCGATACGGTTGATCTGGATGGCCTGCGGGTGGAATATACCGAAGCCTGGGGCTTGGTGCGAGCGTCCCATACCCAGCCGGCATTGATCTTCCGCTTCGAGGCCACCAGTGAAGAAGCGTTGGCCGAGATCCAGGATAACTTCCGCACCCTGCTTGCGCAGGTGGCGCCAGAATTGCCCTTGCCTTTCTGATGCCGTGTTTCCTTCTGTATGATTCCACCGTTTCCTGAGTAGCCGTATGCCATGAGTCTGACTCCAGATGCCGCCACCAATGTGGCTCGCGTACTAACCGAGGCCCTGCCCTATATCCGCCGTTTTCGCAACAAGACGGTGGTGATCAAATATGGCGGTAACGCCATGGTGGATGCAGAGCTGAAGCAGAGCTTTGCCCGTGATGTAGTGTTGATGAAGACGGTTGGTATCAACCCCGTGGTCGTACATGGGGGCGGGCCGCAAATCGGCAGCCTGCTTGCGCGGTTGGGGAAGGAAAGCCAGTTTGTAAGCGGCATGCGGGTCACGGATTCCGAAACCATGGACGTGGTGGAAATGGTGCTGGGCGGCCTGGTAAACAAGGAGATCGTCAACCTGATAAACCGCCATGGCGGCTCTGCAGTCGGCCTGACGGGAAAGGATGGTGACTTGATCCGGGCGCGAAAACTGACCATCAATGCTTCTGATGCTGCAGATGGTGCAATTGATATCGGCCATGTGGGCGAAGTGGAAAGCATTGATGCCTCGGTAGTGGACATGCTGGTGCATGGCAATTTCATTCCGGTCATTGCACCCATCGGCGTCGGTGAAGACGGGCGTTCCTATAACATCAATGCAGATCTGGTGGCAGGCAAGATGGCAGAGGTGCTGCGGGCGGAAAAACTGATTCTGCTGACCAATACCAAGGGCTTGCTGAGTAAGGAAGGTGAGTTGCTTACCGGGCTGACAACCGTGCGTGTGGATGAGCTGATTGCTGATGGCACCATCCATGGGGGCATGTTGCCCAAGATTCGTTGTGCGCTGGAAGCGGTGCGTAGCGGAGTGACTTCCTCCCACATTATCGATGGCCGGGTAAAACATGCGGTAATGGTGGAGCTGTTTACCGATGAAGGCATAGGGACGCTGATTCGTTGAACAGCAACAACCGCAAGCAGGCGATTCTGGAAGCGCTGGCCCGGGAGCTGGAGAGCAGACCTGGCGGGCGCATCACCACCGCAAAGCTGGCGGAAGCTGTCGGTGTGTCAGAGGCTGCCCTGTATCGTCACTTTCCCAGCAAGGCACGCATGTTTGAAGGACTGATCAGTTTTGCTGAAGATGGTATTTTTACCCGCATCAATCAGATTCTGGAAGAAGACCGCCAGACCCGTCAGCGCTGTGCGCGCATTCTTTACCTGATGCTGGCTTTTGCCGAGCGCAACCCCGGTATTGTGCGGGTGCTGCTGGGCGATGCGCTTATGGGGGAGCACGAGCGGCTGCATGATCGTATCGAAACATTTTTTGGACGCTTGCAAACGCAGTTGCGCCAGGTGTTGCGTGAAGCGCAGATGCGTGAAGATGCAAAACTGTCCATAGCACCGGAAGCGGCAGCCGAAATGCTGGTCATTTATGTTGAAGGGCGCATGCGCCAGTTTCTTCGCACTCGCTTTCAGGTTTCTCCGCTTTCCAATTGGGAAGCGGAATGGAAGATACTGGACGCTGGTCTTTTTCCCTAAACGGAAACGCTATTTTTTTCCAAGAATTGCTGCGCGGAAGTTCTCCCGGATTTTTATCGCCTCCGGACGATTGCACCAGGTATCCGTGGCGACTTCTTTCCTGCACTGAATGTCCAGGAAGATGAGTTCAGACTGATCCTTACGTGGGCGCAGCCTGGATGCGGTGATGCTCAGATCTTCGTTCTTTCTCGGAGGCTGGGTAATGAAGATTTTGTCAGAGTCCACATATACCGGTGTGGTTGCGTGTTTTTTTGCATAGGCTTTGGCTTTTTTCCAGAGCTTGTTGCAGTGCGCCGTATCCTCGCAATGCACAACGGTTTTGACAATGGCGTCGTCATTCTTGTGCTCGGTTTCCGCCAGAACCTGGGCGCGGTTGTCCGCTTTCAGTTTTGACAGGGTGCGGAAACGCTCCAGATCTTGTGCATACTTGCTGCGAATGGTGTCCTTGTCTTTCTCCTGGCGCAGGATAGAGGCATAGCTGTCATTGATTTCCTTGCGCGTGTTATCTATGCCGGTTTGTAGTTGCGCGGGAATTTGCTTGCCCTGGCGCTCGAGATTGGCGGCTCTTTTTTTATAGCCGGAGAGGCGTTCTTTGAGCCGGGTGATGTTGGTGTAGGTAATGCGAATCTGTGAATCGATGGTTGCCAGTTTCCCGTCCCTGGCGAGGATGATGTCATCTTCGCTGCGGTAACTGTTCAGCAAAACCCGGTCTTTGGCCTGTTGTTTAGCGATCTGTCGCTGGGTTTCTTCCCTGAGCCTTTTTACCCTCTCTTCCTCGGCGATTTCCTCTGGAGTTTTGGCTCGCCCTGTTCTGTCGATTACCAGCCCGCGCCTGTCCAGCTTCTCATGAGATTTCTTCACCGCAGTGGGGGGTAGTTTGTCGGAATACTGTACATTTCCCTGCTCATCCACCCATTTGTAGAGTTTGGCATTGGCAGAGTGACTGATAACAATCAACAAAGCGAGGAAAAAACAGATACGCATAATTTTACTGCCTTATGATGAGAAACACCGGTAGAGGATAATCAATTTAGTGGGAAAATACACCTAAATGGATCAACTGCTGCTCTTTTTTGTGTCGCTGATAGCAAACTTGTTCTCTGCATTTTCCGGTGGTGGCGCCGGTTTGCTGCAGCTTCCCGTGCTTATCTTTCTCGGGCTGCCGTTTGGCGTGGCGCTGGCTACGCACAAGGTCGCTTCTGTAGCGTTGGGGGTAGGAGCTACTGCCCGGCATATGCGGGAAAGCACCCTGGAGCGCCGGTTTACTTTATTCATACTGGCGACAGGGCTTCCTGGCGTCGTGATCGGGGCCAGTATTATTCTCTATATCCCCGACCGTATGGCAGAAATTGCCCTGGGCTGCCTGACGTTGGGGCTGGGGCTGTACTCGGGGAGCAGGAAGCAGCTGGGACAGGAGTATCAGCCGGATCATCGGGACAGGGCCGGAATGCTTGCCGGTGGCGCGGGATTGTTCTTTTTGGGCATACTCAATGGCTCCCTGACTTCCGGCACCGGGTTGTTTGTGACCCTGTGGCTGGTGCGCTGGTTTGGTCTGGATTATAAAAGGGCAGTTGCCTATACCCTGGTTTTGGTGGGGTTGTTTTGGAACGGTACGGGCGCTCTTACCCTGGGAATGCTCGGCAGCATTCAGTGGGACTGGCTTCCCGCGCTCCTGGCAGGTTCCCTGATTGGTGGTTACGCCGGTGCGCACCTTGCAATTCGCCAGGGGAACCGCTGGATCAAGCGGTCATTTGAGATAATCTCTGTTTTGGTTGGCATAAAACTGATTATTGGCTGACCCTCTGATTTAAATTGGCGCTAAAATGAACAAGAATCAAATAAATTTTCCCGGAGACTATGCATGAATCTGCATGAATATCAGGCCAAAGCGCTTTTCGCTGAATATGGCATTGCCGTACCGGAAGGGCAGGTAGCGACAACCAGCGAAGAAGCTGTGGCGGCTGCGCAAACGCTTGGCGGTGATCTGTGGGTGGTCAAGGCGCAGGCGCATACCGGGGGCAGGGGGAAAGCCGGTGGGGTGAGGCTGGCGAAAAGCCCGGATGAAGTTGCAGCAGCAGCCGCTGACATGCTTGGTATGCAGCTGGTTACCCGGCAGACGGGGCCGGTAGGGCTGCCGGTAGGAAAAGTACTGGTGGAAAAAGGCAGTGAGATTGCACGGGAGCTGTATCTGGGGATGTTGCTGGATCGGTCCCGCTCCCGGGTCACCTTCATGGCCTCTGCCGCGGGGGGGATGAATATCGAAGAGGTGGCTGCGACAACACCAGAAAAGATATTGACCACCATGGTGGATCCCGCCGCCGGCCTGCAGCCTTACCAGGGGCGCTATCTGGCGTTTGGCCTGGGGCTGGAGGGTGAACAGATAAAAGCATTTGGAAGCATTCTGGCTGCATTGTATCGCCTGTATACGGAACAGGATGCGAGCCTGGTGGAGATCAACCCCCTTGTCGTTACCGCCGGGGGCGCGCTTGTGGCCCTGGATGCCAAGCTCAACATCGATGACAGCGCCTTGTACCGGCACGCAGACATTCGGGCTTTGCGGGATCTCTCCCAGGAAGATGAACGGGAGGCGAAAGCGGCGCAGCATGATCTCAACTATATCTCCCTGGATGGGAACATCGGTTGCATGGTGAACGGTGCCGGACTCGCCATGGCCACCATGGATCTGGTCAAGCTGGAAGGTGGTGAGCCCGCCAATTTCCTGGATGTTGGTGGTGGAGCCACGGCGGAGCGTGTTACCGAGGCTTTTAAACTGATTCTTTCTGATAACAAGGTCAAGGTGGTGCTGGTGAATATCTTCGGCGGCATCGTGCGTTGCGACCTGATCGCCCAGGGCATCATTGCCGCGGTTGGCAAGCTTGGCATGCAGGTGCCTGTGGTCGTGCGTTTGCAGGGGACCAATGCCGTGCAAGGATTGGAAATGCTGAAACAGAGTGGACTGGATTTTATTACCGCTGAAGATTTTACCGAAGCCGCGCAGAAAGCCGTAGCCGCCGCTGGAGCTTGACAGGAGCCGCCGATGAGTATTCTTGTAGACAGCAATACCAAAGTGCTTTGCCAGGGTTTCACCGGCAAACAGGGAACTTTTCATTCCGAACAGGCCATCGCCTACGGAACGCAGCTGGTGGGTGGGGTAACGCCTGGCAAGGGGGGGCAGGTGCATCTGGATCGCCCGGTGTTCAACACGGTGCATGAGGCGGTTCATGAGACCGGCGCAGACGCCACCATGATTTATGTGCCCCCACCTTTTGCTGCTGACGCCATTCTGGAGGCAGCCGATGCGGGCATCAGGGTGATCGCCTGCATTACCGAAGGCATACCTGTGCTGGATATGGTCAAGGTGAAGGCTGCGCTGGTGTCTACGGGTGCCCGGCTCATCGGTCCCAATTGCCCCGGCATCATCACGCCGGGCGCCTGCAAGATCGGCATCATGCCCGGCAACATCCATCAGCCTGGACGTATCGGCATTATTTCCCGCTCAGGAACCCTGACTTACGAAGCCGTGCATCAGACCACGGTTGCCGGATTGGGGCAGAGCACCTGTGTTGGCCTGGGAGGCGATCCCGTAAATGGCACCAGTTTTGTTGATTGCCTGGCGTTGTTCGAGGAAGACAGTCAGACGGAAGGCGTGATCCTGGTGGGGGAGATAGGCGGCTCTGCCGAAGAAGAAGCTGCAGAATACATCCAGCATCATGTGAGTAAGCCCGTGGTGGCCTATATCGCCGGGGTGACTGCGCCTGCGGGCAAGCGCATGGGGCATGCCGGAGCCATCATCAGCGGTGGCAAGGGCACTGCCGAAGCTAAGTTCCAGGCGCTGGAGGCGGCGGGAGTGCATGTGGTGCGCTCACCCGCCGCCATGGGTGTGCGCATGGCAGAGGTGCTGGGCGCTACAGGATAAACCAGACTTCCTTGTCCAGCTTGCTGTTGTCTTGCAGCGGCAAGTGATTGCTGCTGGAAAAGTCGCCGGGTGACAGGCTGTTGATCAGCGTATCTTTGGGCAGCAGCCCCAGATGTACATAGGTTGCCGTTGCCAGCTCGCTGCAGTAGAAGGTTCGGGTGTTGGTGCTGATGTCCATCTTGCCTTCAATGAAATGTTCAGCCATTTGCTCCAGGGACGGGAATGCCCTGCCATCCACGTCCCGCATGAAATTTTCCAGAGAACTCATGAAACGCTCGTCACGGTTGGCGTGAGCGCGGCGCCAGGCGAAGCGGTAATGTTGCCCGTTTTTGTATTTCCGCTTCATGCACAGCTGAAATACAGATTCCGCATCCAGCAGATGTACGCCGGAGCGCTCGCCGTGATCCAGTATGTCCGTCAGGGTGGTGATTTCATCGCTGGTCCACAGCAGGGGGCGGTCGTGGCCGGGTAAACGTATTCCCAATGCAACGTGAGAGAAAGGCGTACCGTCGATGTCCTCAATAATCTCGCTTTCCGATCCCGGGCCGTGAAAAAGAAACACATCACCGCAATGGATGGAGTTGCTGATCTTGGTAAAAGTGGTCATTACTTGATTTTTTCCGCTAGGTTTTTTGATAGTATTCATGGTGAATAAATATATTGGTTTTGAAGTTGAATCCGTGGGCTCAGAAGGGATCAAGCGCTTGTGCAAAATACCCCGATGGGCCTGCGGATTCAGGTTTGAAGGCCAGTCTACCAGTTTGAACCTGGAGCGAGGAGTGTAATTGAACCGTCTGTCCGGCTGGCTGCTGCTCTTTCTTTTGCTTTGGGTTCAGGCTTCAATTGCCGGCAATCACCAGCAGCTGCCGCTTTCCTATGCGGTTGCCAATGAGGCCTTTCATCCGGATCAGGCGGCTGATCTGGTTTTCAGTGCTTATGAACCGGAAACCCGGTTGCCATTTGCAGACCACCCCTACGGGATGGTTATGCGTGTGCAACTCCCGCCTTCGCCAGAGCAATTGGCGGAATACAATCTGGTTCTTCGCCCCAAGTACCTGCTGGAAGTCACCGGCTGGTTCAAATTGGCCAATGACCCGCAATGGCATAACGAGAAACGGGGGCGCCTGCTCGCCAACAAGCCTTCTTACTACTCTACCCAGGATATCGTCTATGAACTGAGCGGACAGCTGGATCGTTCCCAGCCCATATACCTGGTTATCAGGGACAACGGATTGTCGAAACCGCTGAATGTGACTCTGGTGAAGCGCCAGGAGTATCTGCTGGATGATGTTGCCTATTCCCGCAATACCATTGCCTTGTATGCGGTCATTTTGGTGCTGGCGCTCATCAATTTGATCTTTTATGCATTCATCCGTGAGAAGCCGTTTTTGCTATACAGCATTTACATGGTGCTGGCGTTGCATGCGTTGCTCTGGCAGGAAGGATGGATTGGCAAAATCTTCTACTTGCCGGACTCGATTGTTGTAGATCGTTCCCTGCATTTTTTCAGCATGCTGCCCATTGTGTTTTTCTACTGGTTTTATCGGGCCTATCTGGGCTTGGACAGAAAGGTTCTGGGTGGAAAAATTCTTCTGGGCTTCCAGGTTGGCTTCGTTGCGATCATTTCCCTGGCGCTGCTGGACAGTTTCTGGTCGGGTATACATGTCCGGCATCTCTGGGTGGATTTGTTCAATGGTTTTCTTGCGCTGGGCGCTGTCAGTGTTTTTATATTGACATTGCACTACTGGATCCAGGGGCACAGGCTGGCTGGCTACCTGTTTGTCGCAAATTTCCTGCTCATTGGCGCAACCCTGATCAGAATCGCCTATGCCTTCAATTTTGTTGCGGAAAACGCCTACTGGCAAACCCATGCTTTTGAAATCGCGCTGGCGATCGATGCCATTCTTTTGTCTCTAGCGCTGGCTGACCGCACCTTAAGCATCAAAAAAGAGCGGGATCAGGCCAAGGTGGATCTGGTGCGGGTGGATACCGCTTATCAACGCGAGCAGTTGCTGGCGACCTTTGTGCGCAAGTTGCAAATCAGGGTGGCGGATGATGGTCATTCCAATGTATCCAGAGCCATGGACAGACTCCTGTTCGACAGCATCAACCGGATATTGCCTGTGGCGGAGGTGATGGTGCTGACCGGGCATGATGGGAACGCCCGCTATCGCTGCCTGGGAGGGAACAGGATTCTGGGAAAATTGTTTACTCAGATTCTTGAAAAACAGCTGCCGCAACTGATGAAAGATTGCCGTGGTGGGTTGATTAGCCGCAGGAGTATCCCGGAGTTTCCTGATACGCGGGAGCGTTATCAATGCTTGTTGATACCCGTGAAAAACCGGGAAGAAGCAAATTATTGCCTGTTGTTGCTCGTTCCAAAGCAACAGTATCTGGACAGGGATTTGGTTTCAGGTTTGCGTGAATTCATAGAAAAAGCGGTGCATGCGTTGATGGATGCGGAAAATGTAGAGCAAATACGTCATTCTGCGCGCCATGACAATCTGACCGGGGTGCTCAATCGTGCTTCCATGGAAAGCCATATTTCCCGGTCGCTGGTGCAATGCCACAAAGAAGGGAAAGAGCTGGCGCTGGCCTTCGTGGATATAGACTATTTCAAAAAACTGAATGACACCATGGGGCATGGCTTTGGTGATGATTGTCTGAAGTTGCTATGCAGCTCGATGCAACAGGTGTTACCAAAAAGCGGGTTGATTGGTCGTTTTGGCGGGGATGAATTCCTGATATTGCTTCCCGGCCTGAATTACCGGCATGCGCGGCAATTTCTGGAAAAGCTGAATCCGTTATTGATTTCGGCAACAGAAAAAAAAGCGCAGGTATTGTCGGTGAGTATCGGGATTGCCGAATGCCTGTCGGGACAGAGGATGTCCATGGCGGAGCTGTTCAAACAGGCGGACATGTCCTTGTATGCTGCCAAGGCGGCGGGCAGGGCATGTATTGGGCCGAGGGTGGCAAACGCAAAGACCGGCGAATAGCCGGTCCTTGTCTGGAAGATCTGTGTTCAGGTTGGCCTTACATGGCCTTGATATGGGCGTTCAGCCGGCTCTTGTGGCGGGCAGCCTTGTTCTTGTGGATGAGGCCCTTGCTGACAGCATTGTCGAGAGCGGGCACCGCGGCCTTGTACGCCGCGCTGGCGGTTTCCTTGTCGCCAGCTTCAATGGCGTAAACCACTTTTTTGATGCGAGTGCGCAGCATGCTGCGACGAGCCGCATTGTGTGTACGGCGTTTTTCCGCCTGACGGGCGCGCTTGCGTGCTTGCAGTGAATTGGCCACCTTGTACTCCTGAAAATCTTGAGTTGTTCAGTAAAAAGACGCGAGATTATGTCTCCAGATGCTTCCTGTGTCAAGGAAAATAATGCGCAAAACAGATTGTTATGCACAAGCCGCATCTGCTTGGGAAATGTATTGGCACTTAGTGTTAATGCTGGAAGTCAGGCATGATAAATGCAATGTAACTTACGGAATATAAAAGTATTTGTCTGTATTTTTCAAAATGCGATCAATGCGGCGGCTTTCCGGCTTTGGCAGTGGCTGGTGTGGCTTTTCGCATCTTTTTCACAGGGTTATCCACAGCTTGTGCAGGAAAGCCCGTCAGGGTTGTGAAGATATATAGGAATCGACCGCGGTCAGCAGCTTGATCAGTGTTGCGACTGTGTCCGCAGCTTCTTCACGCCAGGCTATTTCCGCCATGGGCGCAATGGCGCAGTTCCCGGGCAGAGGGGCATTCTTGCGGATGATTTCCTGGAGTTTCGGAAGGAATACCCACTGCAGCCATTGCTTGAAAGCCATGCTGTCATGACAGAAAGGAGCGGTGCTTTCCAGGGCATCTGCTGGAGGTGCAGTATCTGACCACCATCCCTGTAGGCGCAGCTCCTTTTCCAGGCGTTGTAAATACAGGGAAAGTTCCTGATAATCGCTATTCATGTGCTACTCATTCCAATTGTTCTGCAGGCCCGATTATGGCAGATATTGAAACACCCCCGGTATTCCAGGCGGCCTGCAAGGTGCCGTTTGGCTGGGTCGCCGTCGCCACGCGAGACGGGGCTGTCTGTGAAGTTGATATTTTTCAGCAGAAAAAACCCGGAACTACAGCAGCCGCTGATCCCTTGGCCGAAGAAGTCTGTGCGGCATTGCAGCGTTGGTTCGCCGGAGGCGTATGGCCAGCTGATATTCCTGTCGCGCCCGAAGGAACCGTGTTCCAGAAGAAGGTCTGGTGTGCCCTGCAGCAAATCCCTGTTGGAGAAACCCTTACTTACGGCGAGTTGGCAAGAAAGCTGGGTAGTGGCCCCAGAGCTGTTGGCGGTGCTTGCCGCCGCAATCCGGTGCCGTTGCTTATTCCCTGTCATCGTGTGGTTGCAGCCAATGGAGACGGGGGCTTCGCCGGTCACACGGGTGGCCGCAGGATGGAGATAAAACGCTGGCTCCTTCGTCATGAATGATGCGCAAGGCATGCAGTTGTTTGCGGATATGCTGTGGCTGGAAAGAGGATTGTCAAAAAATACCCTGGACTCTTATCAATCTGATCTTCAGCATGTGGAAAAATGGCTGGCTGCAGAGCAGCGTTCAGGATTGATTGCCGCCAGGAGGGAACAGCTGCTGACCTATTTTTCTGATTTGTCCTTGCGTGGGCACAGTGCCCGCACCAGTGCCCGGCGCCTGTCTGCCTTGCGCCAGTTTTTTCAATATGCCTTGCGGGAGAACTGGATTGCAGAGGACCCTACCCTGGATATCCAGGCGCCGCGTCTTGGCCGCTCACTGCCCAAAGCCCTGACGGAAGCAGAGGTGGAGGCGCTGCTGGAAGCCCCCGATCCGGAAACAGCGGAAGGTTTTCGTGACCGGAGCATGCTGGAATTATTGTATGCCACAGGGCTGCGTGTGACGGAACTGGTCAGGATTAGGCCAGACCAGATCAGCTTCAGCCAGGGGCTGGTGAGGATAACCGGGAAGGGAGGAAAGGAACGACTGGTACCCATGGGGGATGAGGCGCAACAGTGGATTCAGCTTTTTTTGCGGGATGCTAGAAAGGAACTGCTTGGAGACCGTCTCTGTGATGCCCTGTTTCCCACCCGGCGGGGCAGTGGCATGACGCGCCAGGCATTTTGGTACAGGATCAAAAAGCATGCTGCCACCGCAGGCATCGACAAGCATCTGTCACCACATACCCTGCGTCATGCGTTTGCCACACACCTGGTCAATCATGGGGCGGATTTGCGTGTGGTGCAGCTGCTGCTGGGGCATAGCGATCTGTCCACGACGCAAATCTATACCCATGTAGCCCGTGAGAGACTTAAGCGAATGCATGCCATGCATCACCCCAGAGGGTGATCTGGTGCAGGTAATCTTGGGAACTTCCGGTTACAATGCAGCTCAAATAGTGCTCCATTACCAGCGGATATCTTTAAGCGTTATGCATTTTTCCTCATTTTCTGTTCGTATACTGTTTTTGACCGTTTCCTTGTGCCTGGCCTTCCCGGTTGTGGCTACGGCTGCCCCTGCGGCTGATCCAGCCATAGAAAAAATCCGCACGGAGCTGTCCCGAAGGCTGGATGGCATTACCCCAGATCGTATTGAAACCTCTCCCGTTCCCGGCTTGTATGAAGTGCTGATTGGTGCGCGCTTGTACTATGTATCTGCGGATGGCCGTTATTTTATCCAGGGGCAGATGACAGATATTGAAACCGGTAAAAACCTTACCGAGGCCAAAGTGGCTACAGTGCGCAAGAAACTACTCGATGAGGTGGGCGAAGACAACATGATCGTTTACGGCAAGGGGGACGAGAAACATACCGTCGATATATTCACCGATATTGACTGTGGCTACTGCCGGAAACTGCACGCCCAAATGGATGAATACAATGCCGAGGGTATTCGTGTGCGCTATCTGTTCTATCCGCGGGCTGGAGTCAACAGTGATTCCGGGCGCAAGGCGGTTTCCGTCTGGTGTGCTGACGACCGAAAAAAGGCCATGGACGAAGCCAAGCAGGGTAAATCCATGGTGTCGAAAAACTGCGCCAACCCGGTGGCGGATCAATTGGCACTGGGCGGGGTTGTCGGTGTGACCGGAACACCCGCGTTGGTGCTGGAGAGCGGAGAACTGGTCCCCGGCTACATACCGCCTGCCCGTCTCAGGCAACTGCTGGATTCCAAAAAGACAGGGAACAAGTAACGGAGCTTCATGAGCGCAATTCCACTGCACGTAGCATGCGCCTCTGATGTGGGGCTGGTGCGGACAACCAACGAAGATTATCTGTTTGTCATGGCAGAGCAGGGAATTGTCGCTTTGGCGGATGGCATGGGTGGCCATCTGGCTGGTGAAGTGGCTGCCGAAGTGGCGGTTGAAGTGGCGATTGAGGAGCTGCGCCATGCCCAGCGCTTTGGCAATATGGATACCATGCAGTGTTTGATGCATATTGGTGAGGCGGTAGAGCGGGCAAACCAGTCTGTTTATACCCTGGCGAAAAGCAAATCCGAACTTACGGGCATGGGCACTACCCTGGTGCTGGCACTGTTTCACCACAACCACATCTTTTATGCCCATGTGGGTGATTCCCGTATTTATCTGCTCAGAAGCAATCGCCTGATGCAACTGACCAGGGATCATTCCCTGATACAGGAAGTGCTGGATCATGGAATTTTTCCCAACCGGGGAGAAGCCAGAGAGGCAGGTGTCGGGGAGAACGTGCTTACCCGCAGTCTGGGATTTACCCTGGAAATCAACGTGGATGTAAACGAGGCAACGGTCTGCAAGGATGACCTGTTTCTTTTTTGCAGCGATGGCTTGACCGGGCCGCTCAAGGAGACACACATCCAGCAGCTGATGAGCCGGGAAGAGCTGTCCCTGGAGAGCCGCGCCAAAGTGTTGGTTCAGGCCGCCATGGATGCTGGTGGCAGGGACAATATCTCGGTGGTGCTGGCTCGCCCCATGCTGGGAGCGGCGGATTAGCAGAATGTTGAAAAAACACTCAGCCTAATAGCGATTTCAGCCGATAGAGTTCGTCCAGCGCCTGCTTTGGCGTAAGCTCATCCGGATCGATTTCTTCTACTGCATTCGTCAGGGGGTTATCCTCTGGCGTCTGTTCCTGTCCCAGCTGCAGGGAAAGCTGCGGCATGTGTGATTCCGCGTGGTGCAGGGCGGCATTTTCCAGCTCCTGCAGACGTTTTCTGGCGCGTATGATGACAGTTTTTGGTACGCCCGCCAGCGCCGCAACCTGCAAGCCATAGCTTTGGTTTGCAGGGCCTTCCTTTACCGCATGCAGAAAAACAATGTTTTCACCATGCTCCACCGCATCCAGGTGCACATTGGCTACACCCGCATATTCTTCCGGCAAGGTGGTCAATTCAAAATAGTGGGTTGCAAACAAAGTGCATGCCTTGATGCGCACCGCCAGCTCCACAGCGCAGGCCCAGGCCAGGGAAAGCCCGTCAAAGGTGCTGGTGCCACGCCCCACTTCATCCATGAGAACCAGCGAATGTTCGGTTGCATTGTGCAGAATGTTGGCGGTTTCCTCCATCTCTACCATGAAGGTGGAGCGCCCTCCGGCCAGGTCATCTGATGCACCGATGCGGGAAAAAATGCGATCCACGGGGCCGATGCTGGCGCTGCGGGCGGGAACAAAACTGCCCGCACAGGCCATGAGCACAATGACCGCGCACTGGCGCATGTAAGTGGATTTGCCGCCCATGTTGGGGCCGGTAATGACAAGCATGCGCCGCTTTTCATGGAAATGCAGGTCATTGGGAACAAAGGCTTCATCCAGCGCCTGTTCCACCACCGGATGCCGGCCTTCTTCGATGCGTATGCCGGGTTCCGGGGTCAGCAGGGGGCGGCTCAGGTTCAGGCTCAGGGCGCGTTCTGCCAGGTTGGTCAGCACGTCCAGGGTGGCCAGTGCTTCTGCACATTGCTGCAGGGACGGAATTACCCCTTGCAGCTGATCGAGCAGGGCTTCGTACAGCATTTTTTCCCGCGCCAAGGCTCGTTCCCGGGCGGATAATACCTGGTCTTCAAACTTCTTCAGCTCCGGGGTGATAAAGCGTTCGGCGGATTTTAGCGTCTGACGGCGGACATAATCCTGGGGTACGGCATCAGAGTGTATGCGGCTGATCTCGATGTAGTAGCCATGCACCCGGTTGTAGCTGACCTTGAGCGAAGAAATTCCGGTGCGCTGTTTTTCGCGGTTTTCCAGATCCAGCAAAAACCGATCGGCATTGCGGGAAAGGCTGCGCAGCTCATCCAGCTCCGTATCCCAGCCCTTTGCCAGTACGCCGCCATCGCGGATCAGCACCGGCGGGTTTTCCTGTACCGCCCGCTGCAGCAGATTCACCAGGTCAGGCTGTTCCCCTGCCTGGGTGATCAGCTCCCGCATTAAACAAGAGCGGTAGCCTGAAACCAGCGCCTGGATATCCGGTAGCAACATCAGGGAGTCGCGCAAGGTTGCCAGATCCCGGGGGCGGGCGGTTTTCAGGGCAATGCGTGCCAGAATTCTTTCGATATCGCCAATGCCGGAAAACAGTTTCTGCAGGTCAGGCAGTTGATGTCGCTCCAGCAATTCTTCAATCGCGTCATGCCTGGCGCAAATGATGTCTGGCTGGCGCAGGGGGCGATTCATCCAGCGCCGTAACAACCTTCCCCCCATGGCGGTGGAGGTCTGATCCAGAAGGCCGGCCAGGGAATGGTGTTTTTGCCCGGACTGGGATTGGTCGATTTCCAGGTTGCGTCGGGTAGCGGCATCGATGACCAGGGCATCCTCACGGTGCTCCACCCGCAAGGCAGTGATATGGGGCAGGGCGGCCTGCTGGGTATCCTGCACATACTGCAACAGAGCGCCGGCTGCCATAACGGCCAAATTCATATTGTTCACCCCGAACCCGGACAAGTCCTGGGTGCCGAACTGTTTCCTCAGCAGTTGTCGGGCAGTATCAACATCAAAATGCCAGGCCGGGCGGCGGGTCAGGCTGCGGCATTGCGGCGCCCCGGCAGGCAATGGCCAGTCTTCTTCCAGCAGCAGTTCCGCGGGTTTGAGCCTTTCCAGCTCGCCAGACAGTGCCTCATCACCGCGCAGCTCCTGCACCGTAAAACGGCCGCTACCCAGGTTCAGGGCAGCCACGCCATAGCGTTTCTTATGCTCCCATATTGCGGCCAGCAGATTGTCCTGACGCTCTTCCAGCAGCGCTTCATCGGTGATTGTGCCAGGGGTGACGATGCGCACCACCTTGCGCTCTACCGGCCCTTTGCTGGTGGCGGGGTCGCCAATTTGCTCACAGATGGCGGCGGACTCGCCCTGGCGAATCAGCCGCGCCAGATAGTTTTCAGCAGCATGGTAGGGAATGCCCGCCATGGGAATCGGCTTGCCAGCTGACTTGCCCCGGGTGGTGAGGGTGATATCCAGCAAGCGGGCGGCTTTCTCGGCATCGCCAAAAAACAGCTCGTAGAAATCTCCCATACGATAAAACACCAGCATATCCGGATGGCTGGACTTGATGCGCAGGTACTGCCGCATCATTGGGGTATGTTGTTGTTTTTCAGTGCTGGTTTTAGTCGGTTTGGTATTCATGTAAGTTATTAACCCGGCAACAATATATGCCATATTCAGGGCGTCAGGCATGCACCGGCCCTGCGTTGCAGTGCTTGACAAGGGAATAACCCTTGCCTGCCTATGGCGCCTTGTTCCGCTTGTTTGCTGTCCGGCAAGCAGGGTAACAACCAGTACTCATAAGAGCAATAACAGTCATGGGTAAAGGTTGCCTGTCAGCGGGATGCAGCAGGCAATTCAACCTGGAAGAATGATCTCGGGGGCCGGCTCTGCCGGCTCCCGCTATCAGTCAAAGCGGATGTGGAAACCCACAACTACGATCAATACGATAGCCCGACCCGCATCACCAACGGCCAGCCTGGCAGAAACAGAATCCTCCGCTATGACAGCAGCGACCGCCTCAATGCCGCCGCAGATAGCCAAAACCGCACACCGGCCGCTACCGCTACGACCCCCTGGGCAGACGCATCAAAAAAACCACCTTTGATGCCAATGGCAACCCCCGACACCACCGTCTACTACCTTTGCAGCGATGAAGGACTCTTCGGCGAATATGACCCCACCGGCACCCATTGCCACCACCCGCAAAGTGAATACCAGACAACGCCCCTATGGAAAAAGACCCACTACGGGTATGCTTACTACCACCGGGATCACCTGGGCACCCCTATCGTGCTGACGGACAAGAGCAATGCCGTGGTCTGGGAAGCCAGATACAAGGTGTTTGGTGAGCGGAATGTCGTGACCAGTGCCATAGCGAATAACCTTGGGTTTCCAGGGCAGTGCTTCGATGGGGAGACGGGGCTTTGGCAGAACTGGTTCAAGGATTATGACCACATGACCGGAAGGTATATTGAGAATGATCCGATTGGGTTGGGGATGAATGTGTATGTCTATGTATTGGTAAATCCATTAAGATTTGTGGATCTGCGTGGAAAGAACATCATGGATTGTTTGCATTTGTCTGGAGATGATTTGGCTGAATGTATATTTGATAGAGCATTTTCCTGATTCCGGAGAACTAGAGCCAGATTTTGATTGCATAACATGTGATGGAGTCGGGTTATATGAATGCATTTTATCAGAAGGATCCGCCGCTTCTTTTGATTGTGGTATTTGTATTGCGCTAAGAGGGGGCTGATAGAAAATCTTGCTATCAATGTTCATTGGGTACAGTTAGTTTGATAATTTGTGTGCCACAAAATAGCAAGGCTAGTAATGCTTGTGGATGTAAATAATTGTTATGCCATCTATAATCAGAATACTTGTGTCAGCAGCTCTATTTGAGGCAATAATATCATTAATGATAATTATGATTGCTCCAATTAGTGGAGTTTTGGCGGCTTCTACTAATATACTGTCGTTTATAAATGTTATGGTTATGGGTTATCGGTTGAAAAAAATAAACATAGAGTATTGGAAAATACTTACTTATGGTATTTTTTTGTTAGTTTGGGGTGGGGGTGTTTCAATTATTGCACATTTAGTTGTCGGCGAGTTTGACAAAATGTTGGTTGTAGGAGTAGTTGTTTCACTAGTTTTTTTTGCACCATTTTATGGGGTTCTATCAATAGTTGGGGCATATGTTCAGGGGAAATTAGGCTAATGGGTGTCCCTTATTAATTTATGATTCTTGTTTGGTGAAACCTTATGATGATGACGAAGCATTATGATCCATAATGTATGATTGCAGAAAGTATATTTCATTGTTATGGATAGGGGTTGGGATATTAGGTGTATGCGGAAGTTCTGTGGATTTTATTTATTATATTCAGGGGTTTGGGATAAACAGTAATAGGTTATTATTGTTTTTAATTGTTTTTGGATATAGTGCGGTAGTGCTCTTTTCATCAATATCATTTTTTTTGGGTAAAAAAGGAGCAAGTAATGCTCTTTTATTGGTTTCTATTTTTCTCTTTGTCTATATTTTTCTTTATATACTATTTGGAGATGAAGGCAGTATTCTTTATAGGATCATTATACCATTGTTCGCGATTATTTTAAGCGGATTAACGATAGTAGTTATATTTACGGAAAAAACTAAATATGGGCAATAGGGAGTAAAGGGTAATAGGGTGCAGACCACGTTTTCTACTTAAATCACAACTACCTATCCGTCTCGACTGACTTGACAGGACGGCCTGGGTTATCCCGCCAGGAAAAAACGACCCAGATAAGAACGAGAAACGGGATCCATCAGGTCTTGCAATCCCGCGCCGCACCCGATCCTTCCATGGCCAGACTCAAATTTGGTATTCAGGCCGTAACCAAGCAGGGTTGTAGACCCTGATCAATATTTCTTGGCCGTTTTTTCTATTGCTTTTCCACCTTTCTGGATGTCCTTGCCAACGCCTTCCATGGTGCTGCAGCCAGTGATTCCAAGCAGAGAGATGAGAGAGAAGAGAGTGGCAGCTACGATGATTTTTTTCATGGTCTTGCTCTGACTGTGGTGATGTTGCCGGTGTTTCCGATCCTATCCCATCATCGTGAAAAAAACCAGAAAAGGCTAACCTGTGGGTATTTCCATGCAGCTATGTGCCAAGGTTCGGGTTAGAATAAGCAGCTGTTTTTTTGAGCGCACCGTCAGAATATGACTGATTTTTCTGCTTTTACCGCACCTGGCATCAATCGCCTGAACCCTTATGTGCCGGGCAAACCGATCGAAGAGCTGGAACGTGAGCTGGGTTTGTCGGGAACCATCAAGCTGGCTTCCAACGAGAACCCTCTGGGGCCCAGCCCTTTGGGCAGGGAGGCGGCTGCCCGGATGATTGCCGGGGTCAATCTGTATCCGGATGACAGCGGCTACCGCTTGAAAGCCCGGCTCGGGGAGAAGTACGGGTTGAAACCGCAGCAGTTGTTGCTGGGCGCAGGCTCCAGCGATGTAATCGACATGGTGGCGCGGACATTTCTTTCTCCGGGAAGCAATGCGGTGTTTTCCCGCTACAGTTTTGCCATGTATCCCATCTATACCACAGCGGCGGGGGCGGAATGCCGTGTGGCTGCCGCATATCCTCCCGATCATGAAAGCATGCCCTACGGCCATGATCTGCGAGCAATGGCGAAGCTGGTGGACGATGATACCCGGGTGGTGTTCATTGCCAATCCCAATAATCCAACGGGAACCTGGCTGCGGGTGGGCGAGCTGCAACGGTTTATACAAGACCTGCCGGAACATGTCGTGGTGGTGCTGGACGAGGCCTACACGGAATATGTCACAGAAGAGGATTTTCCCGACGGAGTGGATTGGCTGGCGATGTTTCCGAACCTTGTCGTCACCCGTACTTTTTCCAAGATCTACGGGCTGGCGGGGTTGCGCATTGGCTATGGCATGGCCAGCGCTGCGCTCATCGATTTGATTGGCCGCGTGCGGCACCCTTTCAACGTGAATGCGCCCGCCCTTGCGGCTGCGGAAGCGGCGCTGGATGACGAGGAGTTCTTGCAACAGAGCCGGGAGACCAATGCCGCCGGGCTGGTTCAGCTTGGTTCCGCTTTTACGGCAATGGGCCTGGCCTGGATTCCTTCCATCGGAAATTTTCTCACCGTACACCTGGGGCGTAGCGGCGCCCAGGTGTACCAGCATCTGCTGGAGCAAGGGATCATCGTGCGCCCGGTGGCAAATTATGATTTGCCGGAACACATACGGGTGACGGTGGGCACACAGGTGGAAAACCAGCGCTTTATCAAGGCGCTGCAAGAGGTGTTGGCGGCGTGATCAGGCGTTTGGCGGTTATCGGCGTGGGCCTGATCGGCGGCTCTTTGGCGCGGGCCTTGCGGGAAGCGGGGGAAGTCGGGGAAATCATCGGCTGTGGGCGCAGCCGGGAGAACCTGGAAAAGGCCGTGGAACTTGGGGTGATCGATTTTTGCACCCATGACATTGGCGAGGCCGTGGAAGGCGCCGATATGGTTTTTCTGGCGATTCCCCTGGGAACCATGAAAGATGCTTTCGCCGCCATGCAGGGGCATCTCGCCCCCGGAACAGTGATCACCGACGGCGGAAGCTGCAAGGGCAGCGTGGTGGCGGACGCCAGGGCCGTGTTCGGGGAAATGCCCGCCATGCTGGTGCCCGGACACCCTATCGCCGGCACAGAGAGAAACGGAGTGGAGGCTTCGTTTGCTGCACTGTACCGGAATCGCCGCATAATCTTGACCCCCATGGAAGAGACGGATCCCCAAGCTGTGGTCAGGGTGCGCCGCATGTGGGAGGCCTGTGGCGCCGAGGTGAGTGAAATGTCGGTGGAGCATCATGATGAAGTGCTGGCGGCAACCAGCCATCTGCCGCATATGCTGGCCTTTGGTCTGGTGGATATGCTGGCGAGAATGAAAGAAAATGACGAGATTTTCCGCTACGCAGCGGGTGGTTTTCGTGACTTTACCCGCATTGCCTCCAGCAATCCGGTGATGTGGCGGGATATCTGCGTGGCCAATGGCCCGGCATTGAGCAAGATGCTGGCGGCATTTGCCGAAGAAATGAATGAGCTGGCGCAAACCATTGCCGAAGGGGATGGAGAGCATCTGCTGGAAGTGTTTTCCAGCGCCAAGGCGGCGCGGGATCGGTTTGTGGATGGTCTGGACGATAATTCCACTACCTGAATGCGATGTATATTGTTGCCGGGTAAATTATTGTGAGGTTGTATTTTGTCTGATTCGCTAACGGAATTTCATGTTTCTCCCGGCGGTGCCCTTTGCGGGCGTATTCGCGTGCCGGGAGACAAATCCATTTCCCATCGTTCCATCATGCTCGGTTCCCTGGCGGATGGCGTAACCCGGGTCAGTGGTTTTCTGCAAGGAGAAGACAGCCTGGCAACCCTGGGCGCCTTTCGTGCCATGGGGGTGGAGATCGAAGGGCCGCATGACGGTCGGGTCGTGATCCACGGCGTGGGCAGGAAGGGGTTGAAAGCTCCCGCTCAGCCCCTGGATCTGGGGAACTCCGGCACCTCCATGCGTTTGCTGGCCGGCCTGCTGGCGGGGCAGGGGCTGGATCTGGTTCTGACCGGGGACGCCTCCCTGTCCGGTCGTCCCATGCGCAGGGTGACAGCGCCCCTGGCGCAGATGGGAGCCAGGGTAGAGGCCACGGATGCCGGTACCGCGCCGTTGCATATCAGACCGGTGGAGGCCCTCCATGGGATCGATTTTGCGCTGCCCGTCGCCAGCGCACAGGTAAAATCCTGCGTGTTGCTGGCGGGGTTGTATGCGGACGGGGAAACCTGCGTCACCGAGCCCGCCCCCACCCGCGACCATACGGAGCGCATGCTGCAGGGATTTGGCTATGAGGTGCGGCGTGAAGGCAATCGTATCTGCCTTCGGGGTGGCGGCAGGTTGCGCGCCTGTGATATCGATGTGCCGGCGGACATTTCCTCGGCAGCCTTCTTTCTGGTCGGCGCCAGCATTGCGCCGGGCTCGGATCTGTTGCTGGAGCATGTGGGAATGAACCCTACAAGGGATGGCGTCATCAATATTCTGCGTCTCATGGGCGCAGATATTGAAGTAAGCAACGAGCGCAGCATGGGAGGGGAGCCGGTGGCCGATCTGCGGGTGCGCCACGCCGCCTTGCATGGCATCCACATCCCCGAAGACCAGGTGCCCCTGGCCATCGATGAATTTCCCGCCCTGTTCGTGGCGGCGGCCTGTGCCGAGGGCGAGACCGTGCTCACCGGCGCGGAGGAATTGCGCGTCAAGGAGTCGGATCGCATTCAGGCCATGGCAGATGGCCTGCAGGCCTTGGGGGTCGATGCCCGACCCACGCCGGATGGCATGACCATCCAGGGCGGAGCACTGCGTGGTGGCGAAGTGGACAGCCACGGCGATCACCGTATCGCCATGTCCTTCGCCATGGCCGCCCTGCGCGCCGATGGTGATATCCGTATTCGCGATTGCGCCAATGTAAATACATCCTTCCCGGATTTTGGCCGGCTTGCCGGTGAGGCGGGATTGCATATTGTGACCGAAAATGGCTGAGGCTCCCGTACTGACCATCGACGGCCCCAGTGGCTCGGGCAAGGGCACAGTTGCCGCCAAGGTGGCCCAGGTGCTGGGCTGGCATATTCTGGATTCCGGGGCCCTGTACCGCCTGGTGGGGCTGGCGGCGCAGAAGGCAGGCATGGACCTGTCCGACAGTGCTGCCATAGCGGAAATGGCGCGTACCTTGCCAGTGAAATTTGTGGATCGAAAAGTCTTTCTCGATGGTGAGGATGTGAGCCTGGCCATTCGCACGGAAACCGCAGGGAACAATGCGTCAAAGGTGGCCGCAATTCCCGAGGTGCGGGCGGCGCTGCTGGGTTGGCAGCGGGATTACGCCCGCCCACCAGGGCTGGTGGCGGACGGTCGAGATATGGGGACAGTGGTTTTCCCCCATGCAGGGGTGAAAATCTTTCTGGATGCCAGTGCCGATGAGCGCGCCCGGAGGCGGTATAAGCAGTTGAAGGATAAGGGTATTGATGTTAAACTTTCCGGTCTCATTGCGGAAATCGAAGAGCGGGATCACCGTGACCGGAACCGCAGTGTGGCGCCTTTGTTGCCGGCGGAAGATGCGCAGGTCATTGATTCCACACGGCTGGATGTGGATACTGTGGTTGATCGCGTATTGCAGGCGGTATACGAGGCCTACCCTGAAACGGGGTGCAAAAGCAGTATTTAACCGGTTCCATGCCTGGCATGGGGCTTTAATTTTAACTTGAACCAATGAGTCTTTACTCTCTGGACTCTACATGGGTGGCCTGCTCGACAGGTCGGAGTATTTTAACCAATGACTGAAAGTTTCGCGGCGCTCTTGGAAGAGAGCTTTACCAATACCAACCTTAAACCTGGTGCCATTGTAATCGGCACCGTTGTCGGCATCGACAATGAAAGCGTTATCGTAAACGCCGGACTCAAGTCCGAAGGCGTTATCCCCAAGAACCAGTTCATGAATCACGATGGAGAACTCGAAGTTTCCGTCGGTGATCAAGTGGAAGTCGCCCTGGAAGCTGTGGAAGATGGTTCCGGCATGACCCGCCTGTCGCGTGAGAAGGCCAAGCGGCATCACGCTTGGGCCAAGCTGGAGAAAGCTTTCGATAGCGAGGAAATCGTTACCGGCCGCATTACCGGCAAGGTAAAAGGTGGTTTCACCGTGGATCTTCAGGATCTGCGCGCATTCCTGCCAGGTTCTCTGGTCGATGTCCGCCCGGTGCGCGACACCGCCTACCTGGAAGGCAAGGACCTGGAATTCAAGGTCATCAAGCTGGATCAGAAGCGCAACAACGTGGTGGTTTCCCGCCGTGCGGTTGTGGAGCAGGAATACAGCGAAGAGCGTGAAAAGGTACTGGAAAACCTGGAAGAAGGCGTGGTGGTCAAAGGTATCGTCAAGAACCTTACCGACTATGGCGCATTCGTGGATCTGGGCGGCGTGGACGGACTACTGCACATCACCGACATGGCATGGAAGCGGGTCAAGCATCCTTCAGAAGTAGTTGAAATTGGCGATGAAATTGATGTTCGCGTACTCAAGTTCGACAAGGAGAAGATGCGTGTCTCCCTGGGGCTAAAGCAGCTTGGCGAAGATCCCTGGGACAACATCATGCGCCGCTATCCCGTGGGCACCCGTTTATTTGGCAAGGTTACCAATCTGGCCGATTACGGCGCGTTCGTGGAAATCGAGGAAGGCGTCGAAGGTCTGGTGCACGTTTCCGAAATGGACTGGACCAACAAGAACATTCACCCCAGCAAGGTGGTGCAGCTGGGTGACGAAATGGAAGTCATGGTGCTGGACATCGATGAAGAGCGCCGCCGCATTTCCCTGGGCATGAAGCAGTGCAAAGCCAACCCCTGGGATGAGTTTGCGGACAACCATAACAAGGGCGATCATGTCACCGGCAAGATCAAGTCCATTACCGATTTTGGCATCTTTATCGGTCTGGATGGCGGCATCGATGGTTTGGTGCACTTGTCTGATATTACCTGGGACGAGCCGGGTGAAGACCTGATCCGTGACTACAAGAAAGGCCAGGAACTGGAAACCGTGGTGTTGTCTGTGGATCCTGAGCGTGAGCGTATCTCTCTTGGCATCAAACAGCTGGATCAGGATCCATTTTCCACCTATCTGGCGACCCATGACAAGGGCAGCATCGTAACCGGCACTGTCAAGGAAGTGGACGTCAAAGGCGCCACCGTAGAGCTGGCCGAGGGCGTGGATGGCTACATTCGTGCTTCAGAGATCTCCCGTGATCGAGTGGAAGATGCCCGGTCTGTCCTTAAGGAAGGCGAAAAGGTGGAAGCCAAATTCACCGGCGTCGATCGCAAGAACCGTGCCTTGATGCTGTCTATCAAAGGCAAGGACTTTGACGAGGAAAAGGCAACTATCGAGAGCTACAAGACAGGTGGTGCTTCAGCCGGATCCGCTTCTTTGGGTGATCTGTTAAAAGACCAGTTGTCCGCCAGCAAGGAAAGCAGCGAGTAAATCTACACAAACAGGGTGGCTTCGGCCGCCTGCTAGCAACGAGGTAACTGATGACAAAATCTGAACTGATCGAGGCTATTGCACGCCAGCAAGCCCATCTTGCTCATCGGGATGTGGAACTGGCTGTGAAATGCATACTGGAACAGATGAGTCAGTCTCTGGCTGGTGGAGAGCGCATTGAAGTACGGGGCTTTGGCAGCTTTTCACTGCACTATCGTCCGCCGCGCATGGGGCGTAATCCAAAGACCGGAGAGCCAGTGGCATTGGCAGGAAAGTATGTTCCACATTTCAAGCCGGGGCGTGAGCTGCGGGAAAGAGTGGACAAGCGCTATCAGGAATCGTTGAAAAACGTTTGAGTAGTTCATGAAAAAGCCGGCGGAACGCCGGCTTTTTTTGTTATCGCTTGCAGCTGCTCATACCCAGCAGTGGATAGAAGGGGCACCAGCCAATCAGCCCTGTGAACAAGGGGATGGCACCCAGTGCGCCCCACCAGTTTTGTGCATATACACCCCAGCCAATAACCGCAAGGCCGACGACAATGCGCAGGATTTTATCGATACCACCAACATTTGCTTTCATGCTCTTTCTCCTCAATGCCCGGATGTTTCCGGAAAAATAACCACGTTAGGTTAAAGATAGAGGAATTTATCAAGGCTGTCTGTGACAAAGTCACATTGGGGATTGCAGGCGTCGAATCCAGCCGCGACCGAGATCGACGATTTTCTGCTGCTCGAGATCCTTGAGCAGGCGGCTGATGACCTCGCGGGAGGTGCCGAGTTCGGCGGCGATCTGTTGGTGGGTGATTGCTGTTTTCTCGCCCAACGGGAATATTTTTTCCTGATTCAGGTAGAAGCTCAGGCGCTCATCCATACGCCGGAAGGTGACTTCCTCAACCAGGCTGATCACGTCACCGAGGCGGACGGCGATTAGATCCCAGGCGTAGCGCCGCCAACTGCGGTTGTTGTCCATCCAGTCCTGGATAACAGCGGCGGGAATCACGATGGCTTCCAGCTCGGATTCGCTCACGGCAAAAGCGGGAAAACGCTTCTCGCTGATGATGCATGACAGGGTCAATATGCAGCATTCTCCCGCTCCCACCCGGTATAAGGTGATCTCCCGCCCGGATTCGGAGAGTTTGTATACCCTGCCGGTACCTGCAAGGACGAAAGCCAGATGGCTGCAATTGCTGCCTTCGAGACAGATATGCTGCCCGGCGGGAAGAGATACCCGCTGCCCCTTGGCCAGTACAGACTGGAGGAACGGCTCATCCTTTCCCAAGTCAGGAAACAGGCGCTCAAATCTTTGTTGTAGCTCCATCGCGAAGCAGGCTCAGACGATAACCGGCGTAAAATTGAAGCTGGTATCTTTGGCGGCTGGGTGTATATAGGCTCCTTCAAGGAGGTCTGCACCAAAGGACCAGCACAGGTTGATTTCTTCGGCGTGATTGATTTGCGGAAGGAGGATCAGGATGCTGCGCCTGTGGCATACATTGATGATTCGTTTAATAACATCATCATCCGCGCCGAGAAGGCTGGTGGATGCACTCATATAGCGGCTGCCCATAGCTTTCAGGATTTTGATCGCAGCAGGGTGCTCGGAAAAACTGTCGATCATGGTGCTGGTGTCCATCTGATGCAATGCCGCAATGCAGTTGCGGGAACGCTTGAGGTTCTTGGCGATCTGGGAAAGGCGAAAGGAAATGATCAGCCCCTGGGTCGATACGTCCTCGCGGGCGCTCTGTCGATCCAGCCAGTGCGGATATTCCGGATTGTGCAGGGAAGCGATGGACTGGGGAATGATGATGTTGGCCTCCGGTTGCTCCAGGTGCATGCGCTTCAGCGTCTGCAGGCCGGTCTTGATCATCCAGCGATCCAGCGCGGACGCCATGTCGGTCATGCCTGCCAGCTTGCGCAGGCTTTTGTAGGGCATTTGCTGGCCAGCAGGCGTTTTCAGATGGCAGTGCAGCAAAAAGGTTTTGCGATCCGGGAAGCGGGTTTGCAATACCGGATGGAAAACCGGCGCCAGCAGATCGTCGTCAATGGCCTGTTTCATCAGGCGCATCAGTTTGATGTTATGTTCGGGAGCGCTGTGAGTCATGGTTGTCCGTCAAAGAATATCCGAGGCGAAATCAGCCAGTCGGGATCGCTCGCCACGCAGCAGGGTGATATGTCCGCTGTGCGGCCATTGCTTGAAGCGATCCACTACGTAGGTCAGGCCGGAAGTCGTCTCTGTAAGATAGGGGGTGTCGATCTGGCCGACATTCCCCAGGCAGACGACCTTGGTGCCCGGCCCGGCCCGGGTGATCAGGGTTTTCATTTGTTTTGCGGTAAGGTTTTGCGCCTCGTCGAGAATAATGTACTTGTTCAAAAAGGTGCGTCCGCGCATGAAGTTCAGGGAGTGTATGCGAATACGCGAGCGTAGCAGGTCGTCTGCAGCGGCTCGCCCCCAGTCGCCGCCGCCGGTTTGGGTCAGCACTTCCAGATTGTCCATGAGCGCCCCCATCCAGGGCGTCATTTTTTCTTCCTCCGTGCCGGGCAGAAAGCCGATATCTTCTCCCACGGGAACCGTGACCCGGGTCATGATGATTTCCTTGTACAGATTCTTGTCCAGCACCTGCGCCAGACCCGCCGCCAGGGTCAGCAGGGTTTTTCCGGTGCCGGTGCTACCCAGCAGGGTGACGAAATCGATATTTGGATCCAGCAGCATGTTGAGGGCAAAATTCTGCTCCCGGTTGCGTGCCTGTATGCCCCATACGGAATGCTTGGGGGCAGTGAAGTCTTCTGCCAGTTCGATCAGGGCGGCATCATCGTCTTCCTTTTCACGCACAATGGCTGTAAAGGGTTGGTCTCCCTCCATGTACAGACACTGGTTGGGATACCATTCCCGGGTCTCCGGCCCGCTGATACGATAAAAGGTGTGGCCGGATTCCTGCCAGGATTCCATGTCCTTGCTGTGTCTGTTCCAGAAATCCTCCGGCAGCTCCCGGGTGCCGCTGTACAGCAGACTGACGTCGTCCAGCACCTGGTCATTGCTGTAATCTTCCGTGGGAACGCCGACGATGGCGGCCTTGATACGCAGGTTGATGTCTTTGGAGATGAGCATGACATGGCGATCCGGCACTTTTTCCTGAAGTGCCAGCGCTGCCGCCAGAATGGAGTTATCGGGAGTGTTGCCAGGCAGAGAGTCCGGCAGGTGATTGATCATGCTCCTGGTCTGAAAAAACAGCCTTCCCGATTGGTTTTGCTGTTCGTTGCTGCCGAAATTGGGAATCGGCAGGCCATGGTCGATTTCCGACTTGCTGCTATGGGCAACGATGTCATCGAGAAAGCGGCTGGCCTGGCGGACATTGCGGGCTACTTCCGACATGCCTTTCTTGCCCCTGTCCAGCTCTTCCAGTACGACCATGGGCAGAAAAATATCGTGTTCCTTGAATCGGAACAACGCCGTGGGGTCGTGCATGAGGACGTTGGTATCCAGCACGAACAGTCTTTTTTGTTCGGAAGATTCAACCATGGTTGCTGTTTTTCCTCAGGGGTTTTTCAGGGACTTCAGGGTTTCCAGCACTTCTGCTACATGTCCTTTGACTTTTACGCCCCGCCATTCATGGCGCAGTACATTTTCGTCATCGATGATGAAAGTACTGCGTTCGATGCCGCGAACCTTTTTGCCGTACATGTTTTTCATCTTGATCACGTCAAATGCATGGCACAGGATTTCTTCCTTGTCTGCGACCAGGTCAAAAGGAAAACCCTGTTTGGACCGGAAGTTCTCCTGGGCCTTGAGGCTGTCCCGTGAAGCGCCAAGGATGGTAGTGGACTGGCGGCGGAATTTATAGATGGCCTCCTTGAAATCCAGGCCCTCCTGGGTGCACCCAGGTGTGCTGGCTTTGGGATAGAAATACAAAACCAGCCATTTGCCGCGATAGTCTGACAACCTGACGGTTTTGTCGCCGGTAAGGAGCAGCTCAATATCAGGGATCTTTTTTCCGACCTCGACCATGCTTATTCCCTCGTTATGCTTTTATTCGGCCAAAAGATGAATTTCTTTCAGTTTTTTTCAACAACCTGCTAAAGCTGTTTTTTATAGGGCTCCAGCACTGCATCGAGGTTGATGCTGTCGCAGAACTCCAGAAATTCATCCCGCAGCTCACTGATTGCGGTGCCAGCTGGTATGCCAATGTTCATCTGTACAGCGAACATGGCTGTACCGGTGTGTGGGGCGGCGTAACTGCTGGTAGTCAGATCCATGATGTTGATGTTTCGCCGGGAAAAAAAGTTGGCAAGTTTGTGTACGATGCCGGGATTGTCCAGGGCAACCACTTCCACCAGATAGGGCATGGCGTCCGCACCGTTGCTGGCTCCTGTTGTCTGACGGGCGATGATGGTCAGGCCGAGATTTTTTTCCAGTTCCGGAATCTGGCTTTCGAGGCGGGCCAGCTGGTTCCAGGGGCCCTCCACCAGCAACAAAATGGCGAACTCGCCCCCAAGCACGGTCATGCGGCTGTCGCAGATGTTGCAATCCAGGAGAAAAACAGCTTTGGACAGCTCGTCAACAATGCCGGGGTGATCCTTGCCCAGCGCCGAGAGCACAAGTTGGTTGTTTGGTTTGGCCATGGGTCAGAGTTTATCCTATTACACAGTGCATTCCAGAACAATATTCACCCGGATTTTTCACCAGAACATTCCAACCCCAGAACCGCTTGCAAACCGATGAGAGACATTGGCTTTTGCCGGTTCAAAAGACCCGAACGAAAACCTGACCGGGGAAACTCCGGATTCTGGTGAAGCGTGCGGGGTAAATCAGTGGAGGGAAATCTTCCTTTTTTCTTGTCAGCGAAAATTGCCGCAGGATAGAATACCGCTCTTATGAGGAATGTCGGCACCGGTGTTCCGGGGTGAAGCGTGGAGTGAGCGATGATTCAGGGTAATGTGGTGGCGCTGGTTACGCCGATGATGGTGGATGGAACTGTCGATCAGGCTGCGCTGTACAAACTGCTGGACTGGCATGTGGAGCAGGGCACGGATGCGATTGTCGCCATGGGCACCACGGGAGAATCCGCCACTCTTGATGAAGAAGAGCATTGCGGGGTGATCCGGCTGGTGGTGGAGCACATTGCCGGCCGCATCCCGGTGGTAGCGGGTACGGGAGCCAATTCCACTACAGAAGCCATCAGCCTCACGCGCTGCGCATCCCTGGCTGGCGCAGATGCCTGCCTGTTGGTAACGCCCTATTACAACAAGCCGACCCAGGAAGGCCTGTATCTGCACCACAAAGCCATTGCCGAAGCCGTGGACATTCCCCAGATCCTGTACAATGTGCCGGGCCGGACCGCTTGCGATATGCTTCCCGAGACCGTGGGTCGCCTGTCAGAAATCAGCAATATCGTGGGCGTGAAGGAAGCCACTGGTGATCTGGATCGCATCGCCGCCATTCGTGCGCTGGCAGGAGAGGATTTTGCCATCTACAGCGGTGATGATGCCACGGGTTGTGAATCCATGCTTGCAGGCGGGAACGGCGTCATTTCAGTGACCACTAATGTTGCGCCGGCGCTTATGGCGCAGTTGTGCAAGGCCGCTCTTGCGGGCAATCGCACAGCAGCAGAAGCTATTGATGCCAGACTGGCGGCCTTGCACCGGGATCTGTTCCTGGAGTCCAACCCGATTCCGGTGAAATGGGCGTTGTCGGAAATGGGCATGATCCAGAAGGGTATCCGCCTGCCGCTTACCTGGCTGTCCGCCCGATACCACCAACCTTTGCGCCAGGCCATGAGCCAGGCAGGGCTCATTTGAGTCACAACGTAGTCGTCTGTTGATGGCTGGGAAAAACAAGTCTATGAATGTCAGTATCAAACGCTTTTTCATTCTGGTGTTGTCTTTGTTTCTGTTTGCGCTCGGAGGCTGCAGTTCCACCGGGCTTGACAACATTCTGCCGGACAAGAAAGTGGAATACAAAAAGGAAGTTATTGCTGACAGGCATCTCGAAGTGCCTCCCGACCTCACTTCCAGTCGCATTGAAAACAGGATTCCCGGCCTGGAAGGTGGCACTACTATGTATTCTGAATACGAAGGGGTGCGCAAGGGGACGACAGGTGCCGGTTCACGCATTACCAATCAGGCAGTATTGCCGGAGAATCCGGATATCAAGGTAATGCGGGAAGGCAAGGATCGCTGGCTGGTGATCAAGGCTCCGACAGATGCCGTGTGGGACAAGGTGCTGGATTTCTGGCAGGAAAACGGCATCCTGCTCGACCAGCAGGATCCTACCATCGGTGTTATGGAAACCAGTTGGCTGGAAAACAAGGCCAACGTAAGCACTGGTTTCATCACGGATTTTATCCAGGGCTTTTTCGAAGGCGCCTATGATGCAGGGATTCGGGATCGCTTTCGGATTCGCCTGGAGCATGGTGAGGAGCCGGGGATCACCGAACTGTATCTGGTGCATTTTGGCATGGAGCAGGATTTTATTACCGCCACCAACAACGAAGACGACCAGATCTATTGGAAGATCCGCCCCCGCGATCCAGGTCTGGAGGCGATCATGCTGAACAAGCTGATGGTGTATCTGGGGCTGGCGGAAGCCGAAGCCAAGGCGGCCTTGACTGCGGAAAAAGAGCTGGATGGCATAAAGTCACGGATGATCAAGGGGCGTGATGGTGTGGAGCTGCTCATCTCCGAACCTTTCTCCCGCGCCTGGCGTCTGGCCGGCCTGGCGCTGGATCGTGTTGGTTTCATGGTGGAAGACCGCAACCGTTCCCGCGGCATCTACTATGTTCGCTACAACGATCCCATGGCCGGAGAAAGTGAAGGCGGATGGTTGTCCAAACTGGCATTCTGGCGCAGTGGCGACAAGGTGGATGAAGCTGCCTTGTACCAGGTGCAACTGGAATCTGCAGATGACGGCACGCGGTTGCGCGTGGCGGATGAACAGGGCAAGTTGCTGGATGGCGATACAGCAAAGCGCATCCTGACGCTGATCCAGGAACAGCTGAAATAGCCGCTGTTTTACTCCTGTGCTGAAGTTCGCTTCCCTGGGTAGCGGCAGCCGGGGCAATGCCACCCTGATTCAGGCAGGAGGCACTTGCCTGCTGCTGGACAACGGCTTTTCCCTGTGCGAGCTGGAGCTGCGGCTGGCGCGCCTGGATTGTCATCCAGGCGATATCGATGCGGTGTTGGTGACCCATGAACATGGTGATCACATCAAGGGGATCGGCCCCCTGGCGCGCAAGTACCGGATGCCCGTGTGGATGACCCACGGAACCTGGCGCAAGACCCCCTGTGGGGATGTGCCGGAACTGCGATTGTTTGGCACCCATACTCCGGCTTTTGCCATTGGTGATATTGAAGTGACCCCGTTTGCCGTGCCCCACGATGCCCGTGAGCCAGCCCAGTTCACCTTTTCCTATCAGCGTATGAAGCTCGGAATTCTTACGGATGCAGGCAGCTTTACGCCCCATGTTATTGCAGCAATTTGCGATGTGGATGCCTTGTTGCTGGAATGCAATCATGACCTGCAAATGTTGCGCGATGGCCCGTATCCACCACGTTTGCAGAAGCGGGTGGGTGGAAACTACGGCCACTTGAGCAACGATCAGGCGGCGCAGCTGCTCTCGCAAATCGACCACGGGAGGCTGCAGCATCTGGTGGCCGGACACTTGAGTGAAAAAAACAATTGTCCGGATCTGGTGAGGCAATCCCTGGAAGCGGTATGCCAGACGCTGTCCGGCCGCATCTCGATGCTCCGCCAGAGTGGGGGAGACGGCTGGTTTGTGCTTCAGCCGCGCTGATCTTTGGTGTTTTTTCGCTTGCCCAGCTGATTCAAAGCCCAGTCGATATGCTCTTTTACCAAGGTACTGGCCCGGGGGCGGGCATGGTGTAATGCCGAAATAACCTCAGCTTGCGGGCGGCTGTTTCCCAGGGCCACGGCAATGTTTCGTTGCCAGCGTTCATGGCCGATGCGGCGTATAGGAGATCCTTCCGTGCGCTTCAGAAAAGTGCTTTCATCCCAAGAGAAAAGCTCCAGCAGGCTGGCCTGATCCAGCCCCTGGCGGGGCAGGAAGTCTGTTTCCGGGGTGGGGGCCGCAAAGCGATTCCAGGGGCAGACCATCATGCAATCGTCACAACCATAGATATGATTGCCCATCAGCGGGCGCAGCTGTTCGGGAATCGGGCCAGACAACTCGATGGTCAGATAGGAAATACAGCGCCTGGCATCGAGCTGGTAGGGAGCAACAATTGCGCGGGTTGGACAAATGTCGATGCAGGCATTGCAACTGCCGCAGTGCGCCGATACGGGGTTGTCCAGCGGCAGGGGCAGATCGGTGTACAGTTCTCCCAGAAAAAACCAGGAGCCAGCGTGGCGGTTGATGATGTTGGTGTGCTTTCCCATCCATCCCAGGCCCGCCTTTACCGCCAGGGGTTTTTCCAGTACCGGTGCGGAATCGACAAACACCCGGTAGCCAAACTCGCCAATGTCTTCGCGAATGCGCACTGCTAACTTTTGCAGGCGCTTGCGCATGAGCTTGTGATAGTCCCGCCCCAGAGCATAACGTGAGATAAAGGCGCTGGCAGGATCCTGCTGTACGGCTTTGGCATCATCCTGCGGCGGCAGATAATCCATGCGCACGGAGATTATGCGCAAGGTGCCCGGCACCAGCTCTTCAGGCCGGAAACGCTTGCTGCCATGCTTCCACATGTAGTCCATATCGCCAAGCCGTCCTTCCGCTACAGATTTTTCCAGGCGCTCCCCGGCCAGCCGCAAGTCGGTATCGGTGATGCCCGTTTGCTGGAAGCCCAAGGCAGCAGACCAGTCCTTGATGCTGGTGGCAAGGGCAGCAAGTTCTTTGGCATCCAGACGAGACATGGCGGTAGAATAAAGCAAATTCCTTTAGCCGTCTCCACCTATGAGCCACAGTCGTTCCATGCTCGGGAAGCCCCATCTGCCTGCTGCCCTGTACCGTGCGCAACAAGTGCGCGAGATGGATCGCCTCGCCATCGAAGATCATGGCATCCCCGGGGATGAGCTGATGCAGCGGGCGGGGCAGGCAGCATTTGATTTATTGCGCCGGAACTGGCCTGAAGCAAAAAAGATTCTGGTGCTCACTGGTACGGGGAACAATGGTGGTGATGGCTTTGTGGTGGCGCGGCTTGCATTGCAGGCAGGGTTGCAGGTGCAGGTGTTGCAGCTGGGCGAGCGGCAGCGGATTGAAGGAGATGCACTGACCAATGCATTGCGCTATGACGCTCTTTCTGGTGCATGGCGCCCCTTTGCCGGTGAGCTGCCCCAAGATGTGGATCTGATCGTGGATGCGGTATTCGGCACCGGTCTGGAGCGCGAGGTGGAAGGAAAATGGGCACAGGCAATGGCGGCGGTGAATGCCTTGCCCGCGTCGGTGCTGGCGCTGGATATTCCTTCCGGGCTGCATGCAGATACCGGCAAGGTGCTGGGTGCAGCAGTGCAGGCGGATGCAAGTATCACTTTTATTGGCCTGAAGGCAGGCATGTTTACCGGAGATGGCCCGGCTTGCTGTGGCGTCATACAATTTGACGCACTGGGCGTGCCCCCGCAGGTGGTTGCCAGCCAATTGCCTTTCGCCAGGAGGTTGGACTGGCCCCGCCAGCGGCAGCTCCTCCGGCCGCGTTCACGCACCGCTCACAAAGGCATGTACGGGCATGTGCTGGTTGTAGGGGGCGATCTTGGTTTTGGAGGCGCAGCCCGCCTGTGTGCAGAAGCGGTGTTGCGTACCGGCGCCGGGCTGGTCAGCCTGGCTACCCGGGTCGAGCATGTGGGTGCAGTGCTGGCTGCGCGACCGGAAATCATGACCCATGGGGTGAGCAAGCCAGCAGAGCTACAGGCTTTGCTGGAAAAAGCAACAGTGGTGGCCCTGGGGCCTGGCTTGGGAACAGCTGGCTGGGGCAGATCCTTGTGGCGGCAGCTGATGAATACAGAACTGCCCCTGGTGGTGGATGCAGATGCCTTGAATCTACTTGCCCAATCTCCCGGGCACGGGAACAACCGGGTGCTCACGCCCCATCCGGGAGAAGCCGCCAGATTGCTGGGCTGCAGTACGGCAACAATTCATGCAGACCGCTTTGCCGCCGTCGAACATCTGCAGCAGCGCTATGGCGGCGTGGCGGTATTAAAAGGTGCCGGAACCCTAATCCATGGTGATGGCAGTTTCCCGGCTGTCTGTTCCGATGGCAATCCTGGAATGGCCAGCGGGGGCATGGGAGACGTACTGACCGGAGTGATCGCAGGCTTCATTGCGCAGGGGTGGGGTTTGCCCGATGCCGCCGAGCTTGGCGTATGCCTGCATGCAGCTGCCGGCGACAGAGCGGCGCGGGCGGGTGAACGAGGCATGCTGGCCAGTGATCTTATGTCGCATATCAGACGGCTGGCGAATCCCGACAATGAATAAACAGGATATTTTCTGTGCCTCCGAGCAGCAGCAAATGCTGCTGGGCTCCTGTCTGGCGGAGGTCTTTGCCGACAAGCCCCTGCTGATTTTTCTGGATGGAGATCTGGGGGCTGGCAAGACCACACTGGTGCGGGGATTTCTGCGGGGGTTGGGTTTCCGGGGAGCGGTGCGCAGCCCGACCTACACCTTGGTGGAGCCGTATTCCCTGGGGGATCTGATCGTGTATCACCTGGATCTGTATCGCCTTTCCGATCCGGAAGAGCTGGAATTTCTTGGAGGCAGGGAGATTTTCAGCGGTACTCATCAGGTGCTGGTTGAGTGGCCGGAAAAAGGCAGTGGCTGGTTGCCGGAACCGGATCTTCATCTGATCCTGCATCACCATACGCATGGACGCAGCATAGAATTGCACTGCAATACGGCGGATTGTACGCAACGGGTGGCATGGTGCGCCGCCCTCTTATCTGAAGCTAAGCCTTAGGTAAAGTGTTTATCTTCCCGAAATTGCTAGAAAAAATAATTATCCTGTGCTATTTTTATCAATAAGGGATATTTTCTGTTTGGGATTTTGTGGAGCGATGAACATCCATTGCGTGAAAAAAATTGTTTTTTTGCTGTGCCTGTTTTGGCTGGCGCTGCCCGCTATTGCGATGGCGGATGCCAGCATTCATGGGGTGCGTATGTGGAATGCTCCGGATCATACCCGGCTGGTGTTTGATGTCAGCAAACAAGTTCAGCATCGTCTCTTTTCCCTGCAAGATCCCCATCGGCTGGTGATCGATTTCGAGAAATCCAACCTCAAGACCAGGCTGAAAGCCGACCAGTTCAAGAGCAGGCATATTTCCACTTTGCGTTATGCGCCACAGCCGGATGGCAAGTTGCGTGTTGTCCTGGATTTGAAACAGGCAATACGTCCCCGCAGTTTCATGCTAAGACCCAGTGGGCAGTATGGCCACCGTCTGGTCATTGATCTCTATGATCAAAAAGGCAGTGCCGCAGTGGTGCGAAAAGTAAAGAAGAACGAGAATTCGCGAAGTGCCAGGGATGTAGTGATCGCCATTGATGCCGGGCATGGCGGTGAAGACCCCGGCGCACTGGGAAGCGCGTTGAAAACAAAGGAAAAGGTAATAACCCTGGCCATTGCCCGCAAGCTGAAGAAGCTGATTGATGCGGAACCCGGCATGCGTGCGGTGCTGACGCGCACCGGTGATTACTATGTTGGCTTGCGCAAGCGTATGAAAATCGCCCGCCGTGGACATGCGGACTTCTTTGTCTCCATTCATGCAGATGCATTCCGCAACAAGAAGGCAAAGGGGGCGTCAGTATTCGTACTTTCCAATCGTGGTGCCTCCAGCGAAGCTGCCCGCTGGCTGGCAGCAAAGGAAAATGCAGCGGATCTGGTTGGGGGAGTCAGCCTAGAGGGAAAAGACAATGTGCTGGCATCCGTGCTGCTTGATCTGGCGCAAACAGGCACCCTGGCAGCGAGTATGCGTGCGGCGCGTACCGTTCACAAGGAAATGGGAAGAATTGGCACACTCCATGGCAACAAGGTGCAAAATGCCGGCTTCATGGTACTCAAATCTCCGGATATTCCTTCCATGCTGGTAGAAACCGGGTTTATCTCCAACCCTTCAGAAGAGCGCAAACTGGCGAGCGCTTCCTACCAGCGGAAAGTGGCCAAGGCTGTTTTCAAGGGAATCAGAGAATACTTCCACAGCGAACCCCCCCTGGGTACTCGCCTGGCAATGAAAAAACAACAGAAAAACCAGCCGTCGTCTGCAGCGCGCTATGTCATTCGTCGTGGCGACACCTTATCCACCATTGCCAGCCGTCACAAGGTAAGCATTACCGCATTGCGTAGCGAAAACCGCATTACCAGTGACCGGATTCGCGTTGGCCAGGTACTGCGCATTCCCAGCACCTGAGGTTTGCTGCGGCAATTGATAGCAAAGACTCGCTCATTGAAAAAAGGTGGCGTTCCATATTCAATGCGCCCCAAGACACTATATTAGATCAACGGATACAGGGTTAAGTTGTATTATGTGACCTTGAGAGCACTAATATGTTTTGTTAATTGTGGGAGAGCGTGGTATAAAATCACACAAAACAAATAATAGGCGCCTCTGATAATCGTCATTCCGGCGCATGCCGGAATCCATAAGTTCTTGATATCTTTAGGCACCGGCCTGCGCCGGTGTGACGAAAATAGAATTATTCGAGGTGCCCTGATGAATACTAAACAACATTATAGTTTTACATTGACCGGCTTTCAGGAACCCAGGGGGATTGGCTTCTTGTATTAGAAAATACTTGGGGGCACATTAAATTGGTTTATCAAGGTTTGTTATAGACCATGTCGATCGAATCCCAGAAATTTGTAGTCAAACAATGCTTGAGAAAACAGGTTTTAGTAAACAGTACATTACAGCATTGTCTCCTGCCGGGTTCCGCAGTAAAGTCTGGCTAAGGAAGTTCTGGATCAGTCTGCAGGACTTCACCTAACAGGATGTTGAAAAAGGCCTTCCATGGCTTTTTTCAACTCGGAAAGGCAAAAACGCGATTTTGTCTTTCCTCCATTTTCAATGATTTATTATTCATTGAAAATGGCCGCACGTCCTTGTGCGGCGTACAGATTGTTGAAAAACGGCGTTTTTCAACAATCTGCTAAACCAGCGAATATCCTGAAGGAGGATTTTATGAAGAGAAAACTAGCTCTCAGTGCTGTGTTGATTGCCAGTGGGTTTGCATTCAGCACATCCGCCATGGCGGAGACACCCAGCGCAACCATGCTTGCGTATACCTGTGTGGGTTGCCATGGTACGAATGGCAACAGCAACGGCCCGGCCACGCCTTCTCTGGCGGGCGCATCCAAGGACTACTTCATCGAAATAATGGGTTATTACGCTTCTGGTGAGCGTGCTTCTACCATTATGGGGCGCATCGCAAAGGGATATACGAAGGAAGAAATCGAGGCGATGGCGGGATTCTTTTCCAAGCAGAAATTTGTGCCCGCAAAAGGGCAGAAATTCGATGCAAAGCTGGTGAAAAAGGGTGCGAAACTGCATAAAAAATACTGCGAAAAATGTCACGAAGATGGCGGAAGCTCATCGGAAGATGATGCGGGTATCCTGGCAGGTCAGTGGGCGCCTTATCTGAAATACACCCTTGCAGACATGATGGCTGGCAAGAGCCATATGTCGAAAAAGATGAAGAAGAAACTGAATAAACTGCACAAGAAGGCTGGTGATGCCGGTATTGAACAGTTGCTTCACTACTACGCCAGCAAAAAGTAAGGGGAGAATCGGACATGAGTAATTTTACACGCAGAAAATTTCTGAAAGTTACCGGGGTGGCAGCTGCCGCTTCATCGGCCCTTGCATTCAGCTCTTTCGCCATCGGTGGCGCGAAGAAAAAAGTGGTTATCGTTGGTGGTGGTATTGGCGGGGCGACAGCGGCCAAATACCTACGCATGATGGACAGCTCCATTGAAGTCACCTTGATCGAGGCCAACAAGGATTACTATACCTGCTTTATGAGCAATGAAGTGCTGGGCGGCGATCGTTCCATCGACTCCATTCGCTTTGGCTATACAGGTTTGGCCGGGCATGGCGTTACAGTCGTGCATGACTGGGTGAGCGGTATCGATGCGGACAAGCGCGTGGTCACAACCAAAGGCGGAAAAAGTTTCCCTTATGACCGCTGCATCGTTTCCCCCGGCGTGGATTTCAAGTGGGATGCCATCGAAGGCTACGATGAGAAAGTGGCCGAAAAAATCCCCCACGCCTGGAAGGCGGGCTCGCAAACGGTAACCTTGCGCAAGCAGCTGGAAGCCATGCGTGATGGCGGCACGGTGCTGATTGTTCCGCCTCCCAATCCCTTCCGTTGTCCTCCCGGGCCTTATGAGCGAGCCTCTCAGATTGCGCACTATCTGAAGAACAACAAGCCCAAGTCCAAAGTTATCATCCTGGATCCCAAGGACAAGTTCTCCAAGTTCGGGTTGTTCATGGATGGCTGGAAGCGCCACTATGGCTATGGCACCGGCAATAGCCTGATTACCTGGGTGAGCGGTGCCGATGGCGGCGCCGTGGAAGCCGTGGATGCCAAAACCATGACCGTGCAGGCCGCCGTAGAGGAGTTCAAGGCGGATGTAATCAATATCATTCCTGCGCAAAAGGCCGGCAAGATCGCCTTCGCGGCGGGGCTGACCAATGACAAGGGCTGGTGCCCCATCAATGGCAAGACTTTCGAGTCCACGGTTCACAAGAACATCCATGTGATTGGTGATTCTGCCATTGCCTCGCCGTTGCCCAAGTCCGGTTATGCTGCCAATTCCGAGGCCAAGGTGTGTGCTGCGGCAATTGTTGCCCTGCTCAATGGTGGCAAGGCGCCTCAGCCTTCCTATGTCAACACCTGCTATAGCATCATTGCTCCGGGTGATGGAATTTCTGTCGCCATGGTTTATGCTTACAAAGATGGCAAGATCATCAAGGTCAAGGGTTCCGGTGGACTCACGCCTTCGGAATTCGATCCCGACATGCGCGCCAGAGAAGTGCTGTATGCACATTCCTGGTTTAATAATATTACTGCCGATGTATTTGGCTGATATCTGAACCGTCGTGCCGGTATTTCCGGCAAAAAAAGCGCTGCTCCGGCAGCGTTTTTTTTTGCCTGCGGTAGTGGATTCGCATTGCCTGGACAGCGAATGCTCGTCAGATGTGGCAGAATGCCGCCATGAGCCATCGCATCCATGCCTTACCCTCCCAACTGATCAATCAGATCGCCGCTGGCGAAGTGGTGGAGCGCCCGGCATCGGTGATCAAGGAGCTGGTGGAAAATAGCCTGGATGCAGGTGCAACGCAGATAGATGTGGATGTGGCGCAGGGCGGCATCAAGCGCATGCGGGTGCGGGATGATGGCCTGGGCATATCCCGGAATGACCTGCCGCTGGCCCTGTCCCGCCATGCCACCAGTAAGCTTGCCTCCCTGGAAGATCTGGAAGGGATCAGGAGCATGGGCTTTCGCGGGGAGGCATTGCCCAGTATCGCCTCGGTTTCCCGACTGACCCTGCTGTCCCGGGAACGAGGTACTGATCAGGCCTGGAAGCTGGATGGGGAAGCCCTGGAGCCGGAACCCGCCGCTCATCCTGAGGGCACTACCGTGGATGTGCAGGATCTCTTCTACAATACTCCGGCCCGGCGCAAGTTCCTGAAAACAGACAAGACCGAATTCCGCCATCTGGAGCAGGTATTGCGGCGTCTGGCCCTGGCGCGTTTTGATGTGGCGTTCAAGCTGCAGCACAATGGCAAGCTGGTTTTCTCTGCGCGTCAGGCAAGCAATGTGCGGGAACGGGAAGCCCGGATTGCAGATTTGCTGGGGCGAAGTTTTATCGACAACAGCCTGCGGTTTGAGCATGAAGCTGCCGGTTTGCGCCTGTCCGGATGGATCGGACTGCCGACCTTTTCCCGCAGTCAGGCGGATATGCAGCATTTCTTCGTCAATGGCCGCATGGTCAGGGACAAGCTGGTGGGCCATGCCATTCGACAGGCCTATCAGGATGTGCTCTATCATGGCCGCCATCCCGCCTATGTTCTGTATCTGGAGTTGGCGCCACAGCTGGTGGATGTGAATGTGCATCCGACCAAACATGAAGTGCGGTTCCGTGAAGGCCGCCTGGTGCATGACTATCTGTTTCGCACCCTGCATCAAGTACTTGCAGATGCGCGGCCCGGGGATCTGGCTGTTCCACCGGAAGCCATTCCCCAGGCTTCAACCGGAGGTGCGCCAGTGTTCCCCCCTGCAGCGGCGGATATGACCGGCCAGGCATCGGTGAGGGAATCGGCCCAGTCCTACCAATCGGCTTTTCACTGGCAAATGCCTGGTACGGCAATGGCTTCACGGCCAGCGCAGCCCCCGTCTGCCCCGATCCCCGATCATGGTGAAATACCGGCCCTGGGTTATGCCTTGGCACAGCTGCATGGCGTATATATACTGGCGCAGAACGCCGCGGGTTTGCTCATTGTGGACATGCACGCAGCCCATGAGCGCATTACCTATGAACGCCTCAAGCAATCCCTGGATGGGCAGGGGATACGCAGTCAGCCACTGCTGGTGCCCGTGTCTGTCAAAGTTAGCCCCCGGGAAGTGCAGCTTGCCCTGGATAGCAGGGAAGTGCTCAAAGACCTGGGGCTGGAAATTGACCAGCTGGATACGGATACCCTGGTGGTCAGAGCCTTGCCTGCCTTACTCAAAGGTGCTGATGTGGAAGGCCTGGTGCGCGATTTGCTCGCGGATCTGGTGACTCATGGCAGTAGTGGGCGCATCAGAGCCGCCATCAATGAAGTACTTTCCACCGTGGCCTGTCACGGCTCTGTGCGCGCCAACCGGCGCTTGGCAGTCGAGGAAATGAACGCCCTGTTGCGTGATATCGAAAGTACCGAGCGCAGTGGTCAGTGCAATCATGGCCGCCCTACCTGGACACAGCTTTCCATGGCCGAACTGGACAAGCTGTTCCTGCGTGGACGCTGATGATTGAGCAGAAACTGCCGGTTGCCATCTTTGTCATGGGCCCCACGGCTGCCGGAAAAACAGAGCTGGCAGTCGAGCTGGCCCGCCAGTTGCCTGTGGACGTGATCAGTGTGGATTCTGCCCTGGTATATCGGGGGATGGATATCGGCACCGCCAAGCCTGACCGGGAACTGCTGCGGGAAATCCCTCATGCCCTGGTGGATGTCTGCGAGCCGCAGGAGGCATACTCCGCCGCCCGCTTTCGTGTCGATGCACTTAAGATAATGCGAAAAAGCACCAGTGTGGGCAGAATCCCCTTGCTGGTCGGTGGCACCATGCTGTATTTTCGCGCCCTGGAGCAGGGGCTGTCGGATTTGCCGGAATCTGATCCAGAGATTCGAGGCGCATTGCAGCGGCGGCTTCAGCAGGACGGTTCGGCCGTCTTGCACAGAGAGTTGCAACAGCAGGATCCGGAGTCGGCGAAACGCATTCATTCCAATGATCCCCAACGCATACTGCGTGCCCTGGAGGTGTTGGCAATCACTGGTCAGCCCTTGTCCCGGCTGCAGGAACAACAGGGAGAAAAACTACCTTACAACATCCTGAAGCTGGTAAAGGCTCCCAGGGAGCGTACCCTGCTGCATGAGCGCATCGCCCTGCGTTTTGATGTGATGTTGCAAAACGGCTTCGAGGAAGAAGTACGATCTCTGATGGCCCACCCCGGATTTTCACCACAATTGCCATCCATGCGTGCTGTGGGTTACCGACAGATGATCGAGTACCTGCAGGGAAATTGCAGCAGGGAAGAGATGCGGGAGAAAGGCATTATCGCCACCCGCCAACTGGCGAAGCGGCAGCTTACCTGGTTGCGCCGGGAAAATGCTGCAAACTGGCTGCATGAAGAGCAGGGGGATGCATTGGAACAGGCGCAGAAATTCATTGAATTACAGGCTTTTTTATAAACACATAAAGTAATTGCGAAGTAGTATCCTTGTGTTATATTAAAAAAGCATATTTGGTGTGGTGCTCGTTATTTCCACACATTAATTATAATAAGTATAGAAGGAGCAAAACTATGTCAAAAGGGCAATCTCTCCAAGACCCTTTCCTGAATGCATTGCGTAAGGAACGCATTCCCGTCTCTATTTTTCTGGTTAACGGCATTAAGCTGCAGGGAACCATTGATTCCTTTGATCAATTTGTGGTGCTACTGAAGAATACCGTCAGCCAGATGGTATACAAACATGCCATATCCACAGTGGTGCCCACGCGCAACGTCCGTCTGGCCCCTGCCAAGGAAGCGGAGTCCTCCGATCCTGGCAATCTCTAACAAATCGTGGCCCCCAAAGAGGGGGCTGTCTGCTTCCCTGCAAAATGTTTGAACGCCCCCAGGCCGGTGAAACGGCTATTCTCGTGCATGTTTCCCGGCAGGGTGCAGCCGACCCTGATGAATTGCAGGAATTTCGCGAGCTGGCGACATCAGCTGGTGCGCAGGTGGTTGAGCTGTTGACCGGAGTGCGCCGTACACCGGATCCCCGCTTTTTTGTAGGTAAAGGCAAGGCGGAGGAGATCCGGGTGCTGGTAAAGAGCGCACAGGCGGAGCTGGTAATTTTTGATCACGCCCTTTCTCCCAGCCAGGAACGTAATCTGGAAGCCCTGTTCCAGTGCCGGGTGCTGGATAGATCCGGGTTGATTCTGGATATTTTTTCCCAGCGCGCCCGCTCTTTCGAGGGAAAACTGCAGGTGGAACTGGCGCAGCTGCGCCATCTATCCACCCGACTGGTGCGGGGATGGACGCATCTGGAACGGCAGAAAGGTGGCATCGGTTTGCGCGGGCCGGGAGAAACCCAACTGGAAACCGACCGCCGCCTGCTGAATCAGCGTATCGACCAGATTCGCCGGCGCCTGAAAAAGGTGGATGGCCAGCGGGATCAGGGGCGCAAGGCCAGGCGGCGTGCAGATGTGCCCACAGTCTCCCTGGTTGGTTACACGAATGCCGGGAAATCCACATTGTTCAATCGCCTCACTCATGCCCATGTATATGTTCAGGATCAGCTGTTCGCTACCCTGGATCCCACCCTGCGCCGGCTTGTCCTGCCGGAAGGTGAAAACGTCGTACTGGCTGATACCGTGGGATTCATTTCCCGCCTTCCCCACGAGCTGGTGGCGGCGTTCAAATCCACCTTGCAGGAAACCGTGGAGGCTTCTTTGTTGCTGCACGTTATTGATGCCGCCAGTCATCGCCGTGGTGAAAACATGGCAGAAGTGGAAAATGTGCTGCAGCAAATTGGCGCAGACAAGGTTCCACGGCTGGAGGTTTATAACAAAATTGATTTGCTGGAGAACATGCAACCCCGTATCGACCGGGATGAGCAGGGAAGCATTGTACGAGTATGGTGCTCGGCACAGACTGGTGCGGGCATGGATTTCCTTGTAGATGCCCTGCAAGAGCGCTTCCATCAGGCGCATGTGCGCAAGTATGTGCGGCTGCAGCCGGCGGATGGGCGTCTACGCGCCCTGCTGCATGAAAAGACCCATGTACTGCAGATACAGGATCTGCAGAGCGGCGGTTGTGAGATGGAAGTGGAGTTGACCGTGACGGCTTTTCAGCGTTTGCTGAAAAAGGAACCTGATCTGGCAGGAAAACTCCTGAAATATTAAGGAATATATTTGCTGGCGGCAGGGTTTCCGGCAATAGCACTTTTCCTCGAACTTGGTACAATCACCCACTCGGCCACGGCACTTGCTGGTTGGCCAACACTAATTTTGGAGCAATACATGGCCTGGAATGAACCGGGTGGTAATGATAAGGACCCCTGGAGTGGAAAGGGGAAAGATCAGGGACCACCAGACCTAGATGAAGTTGTAAAAAAGCTGCAGGAAAAGATGGGGGGACTGTTTGGCGGCAAAAAAGGCGATGGCTCCTCCTTTGGCGGCGGCTCCTCCTTCGGTGGTGGCAAGGGAGGCGGCAAACTGATTGTCGCTCTCGTTATTGTCGTCGCGGTGGTGCTGGCGGCGATTCAAAGCTTCTATATCGTGCAGCCCGCAGAGCGGGCCGTGGTGCAACGCCTGGGTGCATACCATTCAGTAACCACCCCCGGCCCGCATTTCCTGGTTCCCTTCATCGACAAGAAAACCATTATCAATGTCGATCAGGTGAACAAGTTCGGGCACCGTGCCCAGATGTTGACCAGGGACGAAAACATCGTCGACGTCACCCTGACCGTTCAGTACCGGGTGCAGGATGCGGCTGATTTCCTGTTCCAGGATGCGGATCCGGTAAAAACCATCTACAGCGCAGTAGAGTCGGCGCTGCGTCAGGTCACGGGCAAAAGCACCCTGGATGAGATCATTACGGAGAACCGTAGTGCTGTCGCGGCCATGGTCAAGCAGAATACCCAGACATTGCTCAATACCTACAAAACCGGCCTGGTAGTGACCAACGTCAACATTCAGGATGCCAACCCGCCGGAAGAGGTGAAAGAGGCCTTTGATGACGCAACCCGCGCCATGGCGGACAAGGAACGGGTGCAGAACCAGGCGGACGCCTATGCGAATGACATCGTTCCCCGTGCCCGGGGTGCTGCGGCTAGGCAGGTTGAGGATGCCAAGGCGGATGCCTTCAAGGTCGTTTCCGAAGCAAAAGGTGAAACCAACCGTTTCCTGGCGTTGTTGGGGGAATACCAGAAGGCTCCGGAAGTAACCCGTCAACGGCTGTACCTGGATACCATGCAGGAAGTGCTGGGTGAAACAGGAAAAGTACTGCTGGATGTAAAAGAAGGCAGCAATACGCTGACTTACCTGCCCCTGGATCGAATCATGAACCAACCACGACTGGCACCTGCTGGTGTCGTGCAGCTGCCCGGATACGAAAGCCTGGAAGCTGAATCCAAAACCCGTAAGCTGGAAGATGCCCAACGCCGCCGCGATGAAGTGCAGCGTGACCGGGATCGCGCCGAGAGGAACCGCTGATGAACTCGCCAAAGATGATGATCGCCGCAATTGTCGGGGCGGCTCTGTTGCTGCTGGGCTCTACCTCGCTGTTTCTAGTACAGGAAAACCAAACGGCCTTGCTGCTGCGTCTGGGTAAAATCGTCGACTCGGATTTCAAGCCTGGCCTCCATGTCAAGATGCCGGTGATCCAGACCGTGGAGCGTTTCGACAAACGCCTGCAGACCCTGGACGCAAAGCCTGAGCATTTCATGACCAGAGAAAAGAAATTCGTGGTGGTGGATTCCTATATCAAATGGCGTATTGACGATACAGCGCAGTATTATCGCTCTACCAAGGGTAGCCTGATGACCACTTCGCGCCTGCTGGGAGAACGTATCAATGCCGCATTGCGGGATGAATTTGGTAAACGAACCATTGCTGAAGTGATTTCCGGAGAACGCACCCAGATTATGGATGAACTCACGCGCCGGGCGGATGAAAACTCCAGCGATCTCGGGGTGGAAATCGTGGATGTGCGCATCAAGCGGATTGATTTCCCGCCGGAGATCAGCAACCGGGTGTACGAGCGCATGCGCACCGAACGGGAGCGGGTGGCGCGGGAGCTGCGCGCCCAGGGTGCGGAAGCTGCGGAGCGGGTTCGCGCCGGTGCAGATCGCCAGAAGACCGAAATCATTGCCAGCGCCTATCGTGAGTCTGAAGAGATCCGGGGTAAGGGCGATGCGGAAGCTGCCGGGATCTATGCCACCGCTTTTTCCGGAGATACGGAGTTTTACGCCTTCTGGCGCAGCCTCAAGGCCTATCGCAATGTATTTTCCAGGGGCTCCAGCATGATGGTGCTGGATCCGGATTCGCCTTTCTTCCGTTATTTCCGTAACGGGGCTGGCGAATAGAGCCTGACTTTGGGAAAATGATCAACTCAGCCGGGCCAGTCCCGGCTTTTTCAGGTATCTGGAGTCGGTGATGGAATGGCAGGATTTGTGGGCAGCCTTTGCATTGATGCTGATTCTGGAGGGCATATTGCCGTTTCTCAACCCGGGGCGCTTCCGCAATATGCTGCGTATGCTGGATGAGATGGATGATGCCTTGGTGCGCCGTATCGGCCTGGTGAGCATGCTGGTCGGCCTGGGGCTGTTGTATCTGGTGAGGTGATCCTGCCCCTTAACAGGATGTTGAAAAAAGCCTTCGTGGCTTTTTTCAACTTGGAAAGACAAAAACGTGATTTTGTCTTTCCTCCATTTTCAATGACTTATTTTCATTGAAAATGGCCGCACGTCCTTGTGCGGCGTACAGGTTGTTGAAAAACGATGTTTTTCAACAACCTGTTAAGTTGAGCCACCATGAATAAGGCAGGAAAATGAATTCACATAAACACTGGCTGTTGCCGGAAGGCATAGACGAACTGTTGCCGGCCCAGGCAATGCAGCTGGAGGCCTTGCGGCGGCATTTGCTGGATCAGTTCTCCACCTGGGGTTACGAACTGGTGATCACGCCTTTTATCGAGTATCTGGATTCCCTGTTGACCGGCGCTGGCAAGGATCTGGAGCGTCAGACGTTCAAGATGACCGATCAGATCAGTGGCCGACTGCTGGGCATTCGCGCCGACATCACTCCCCAGGCAGCCCGCATCGACGCACATCAGCTGTGCTGCGAAGAACCCAATCGCCTGTGTTATATCGGCAGCGTGTTTCGCACCCGTGGGGACGGATTTTCCGCCAGCCGCAGCCCGCTGCAGATCGGTGCGGAGCTGTACGGCCATGCCGGGGTGGAAAGCGATGTCGAAATCCTCTGCCTGATGATGGAAACCCTGAAAAGTGCCGGGGTGGAAAATGTCTTTTTGGATCTGGGGCATGTGGGGGTGTTCCGCGGCCTTTCCCGTCAAGCGGAGCTGGAGCCGGCCCAGGAGAAAGCCCTGTTTGCCGCACTGCAGCGCAAGGCGGTACCGGAAATCCGTGCGCTGGGGGCAGATTTTGATCTCGAGCCGCAACTGGCGCAGATGTTCGTCCAACTGGCGGGATTGAACGGCAAGGCGGAAGTGCTGCAACAGGCCAGAGAGCAGCTGGCGGCTGCCAGCGATGAAGTACAGGCCGCCATTGACGCGGTGGAGCAGACAGGACAACTGTTGCAAAACCACCTGCCTGACTTGCCGGTGCATTATGATTTGGCGGAACTACGTGCCTACCAGTATCAAACCGGCCTGGTGTTTGCGGCCTTCGTTCCAGGCTCGGGCAAGGAAATCGCCCGGGGTGGCCGTTATGACCGTATCGGTGAAAAATTCGGTCGCGCCAGACCCGCTACCGGCTTCAGCGCAGACCTCAAAACCCTGATGCGGTTCGGCCAAATGCCCCGACCTGCAGCTCCTGAAAAGATCTACGCGCCCTGGCAGCCAGATGCCGGGCTAGACCAAATCATCCGGGAATTGCGTAATCGGGGAAAGACTGTATTGCAGGAACTGCCGGGGCAGGCGGGTGATGCACACAGCATGGGTTGCAGCCATGTACTGGTGCGCGAGGGCGGGAGCTGGAAGGTACAGCTGCTGGCGGAACAGTAAATCTGGATTATCAATGCCGGGCTGCATGCGCCGGTGCGAACAAACATAGCGAGAAGAGTCAGATGGGCAAGAACGTAGTAGTCATTGGCACCCAATGGGGCGATGAAGGCAAGGGCAAGATCGTGGATCTGCTGACGGAAAAGGCGGAAGCAGTAGTGCGTTTCCAGGGCGGGCACAATGCGGGCCATACCCTGGTGATCGATGGCAAGGAAACCATTTTGCATCTGATTCCTTCCGGTATCCTGCGTGATGGCGTGCGCTGCCTTATCGGCAATGGTGTGGTGCTGTCTCCTGAAGCATTACTCAAAGAACTGGATGAACTGGCTGCAACCGGTGTGGATGCCCGTTCCCGCATTGATATCAGCGAGTCCTGCACCCTGATTCTTCCCTATCATATTGCGCTGGATCAGGCCCGGGAGATCGCCCGCGGCAATAAGGCCATCGGTACCACCGGGCGTGGTATCGGCCCCGCCTATGAAGACAAGGTATCCCGGCGCGGCATCCGCCTGGGAGAAATGATGGACGAAGCGCACTTCCGGGAGCGACTCAGGGAAGTCATGGAATACCACAATTTTGCCCTGGAGCATTATTTCAAGCAACCCGTGGTGGATTATAACCAGGTGCTGGAGCAAGGGCTGGCCCATGCCGAAATGCTGCGTGATCTGGTGGAAGACGTGCCTGGCAGCCTGCACCGCATGCGTAGGGAAGGCAAGAGCGTTATGTACGAAGGCGCCCAGGGCGCCTTGCTGGACATTGATCATGGCACCTATCCCTATGTGACCTCTTCCAACACCACGGCCGGAGGCGCGGCTGCAGGCACAGGCACCGGCCCCCGCGAACTGGACTACATCGTGGGCATCGTCAAGGCCTATACCACCCGCGTGGGCGCTGGTCCCTTTCCTACCGAATTGTTTGATGAAGACGGCCCGGGAAACTACATGGGGGTCAAGGGCCACGAGTTTGGCGCCACGACCGGGCGTAAGCGCCGTTGCGGCTGGCTGGATGCCGTTGCGCTGCGTCGCTCCCTGGCCATCAACAGCGTGACAGGCATGTGCATCACCAAGCTGGATGTGCTCGATGGCCTGCAAACCCTGAAGATCTGTGTTGCCTATGAATTCGATGGACAGCAGGTGGATATTCCTCCTGCCGGCGCTGACAAGTTCGAGCAATGCAAGCCCGTGTATATTGAAATGCCGGGCTGGCAGGGCAGCACCAGAGGCGCCGACAGCTTCGAGGAACTGCCGGCGAACGCCCAGGCCTATCTGAAGAAAATCGAGGAACTGTGCGAAACGCCCGTTCATATCATCTCCACCGGTCCCGACCGGGAAGAAACCCTGGTGTTGCAGCACCCCTTTGACTGATGAACGCCGGTGTGGATCAGGCCTGATCCACACCGCCGTCACCAGGATGGATTTTCCGACCTGAATGCCTCCCGCAAAAAAGAAAACCGTCCGCAAGAAAAAAGCCGTGGTGCGCAAGAAAACGGTCAGGCGCAAACGCGGTACGGCGAAAAAGAAACGGGCAAAGCGTGGTTTTCCCTGGCTGAAATGGTTTGTGGGGCTGGTGCTCCTGGCCATGCTGGTCGTGGGCGGTTACTCCCTGTATCTGTCCCAGATCGTCCGGATAAAATTTGAAGGTAAGCGCTGGGCTGTTCCGGCGCGGGTGTATGCCCGGCCTCTGGAGTTGTATACGGGGGCGAACCTCACCCCGGCGCGCCTGCAGGCAGAATTGCAGGCCTTGGGCTATCGCAAGGTCAAACAGGTGAAAGGCATTGCCCAGTGGAGCCAATCCGGTTCCCGCTTTATTTTTCATACCCGTGAGTTCCTGTTCTGGGATGGCGTGGAGTCTGCGCACAAGGTTGATCTGCGCATCAGTGGTAATGCCGTATCCGTGCTGAAGGATGGCGTCAGTGGAAAGCCCCTGGATGTGCTGCGCCTGGAGCCTCCGGAAATCGGCAGCATCTATCCTTCCCACAAGGAAGACCGGGTGCTGGTGCACCGGGATGAGATCCCGGATCACCTGGTCGCGGCATTGCTGGCTGCAGAAGACCGGGCGTATTTCCATCATCACGGCGTCAACATCTACAGCATCGCCAGGGCGCTGGTCGCCAATGTCAAGGCCGGGCGCACCGTGCAGGGCGGCAGCACCCTCACCCAGCAGTTGGTGAAGAACTTTTTCCTTACTCCCGAGCGCAGCTTGTGGCGCAAGGTCAACGAAGCACTCATGGCGATTATTCTGGATGCGCGCTATGGCAAGGATGAGATTCTGGAAGCCTACGCCAATGAAGTATTCCTGGGACAGGATGGCGACCGCGCCATTCACGGTTTTGGCCTGGCTGCCTACTATTACTTCAATCGTCCACTGCAGGAGCTGAATCTGACTGAGACAGCCTTGCTGGTGGGGCTGCTCAAGGGCGCATCCTACTACAATCCCCGTACCCATCCTGAGCGGGCGCTGAAGCGCCGCAATCTGGTGTTGCAGCTCATGGCGGACCAGGGCTTCATCAATCAGGCTGCGGCGGACGAGGCCATGAAGATGCCCCTGGGCGTTGGCCGCAAAGGGCGGCGATCCAGTGCGCGGCACCCGGCTTTCATCGACCTGGTACGCCGTCAGCTGCAACGGGACTATCAGGAAGAAGACCTTACTTCCGAAGGCCTGCGCATTTTCACTACCCTCGATCCCTGGGCGCAGCAAACGCTGGATGAACAGATCGGCAAGGGCCTGAGCGCCCTGGAAAAAAGCCGCAAACTACCCGGGGGCAGCCTGCAGGCGGCCATGGTGTTGGTGTCCCCCCAGGGTGGTGAAATCCGCGCACTCAGTGGAGGGCGGGAAGCAGGGTTTGCCGGCTTCAACCGTGCGCTGGATGCGGTGCGCCCTATCGGCTCCCTTATCAAGCCCGTGATCTATCTGCTGGCGCTGTCCCGACCTGATGAATACTCCCTGGTTACCTTGCTTGAAGATAAGCCGGTACGTCTCGAGGATGCCAAAGGCAGGGTTTGGGCGCCAAAGAACTATGATCGAATAACCCATGGGTTGGTGCCCCTGCATACTGCGCTGGCAAAATCCTACAATCTGGCTACTGTGCACCTCGGGCTTTCCCTGGGAATAAAGAATGTTGTTTCCCTGTTGCGCAGAATGGGTGTGCAGCGGCAGCTCAGTCCCCTGCCTTCCCTCCTGCTCGGTGCTGTGTCCCTGTCGCCGCTGGAAGTAGCCCAGTTCTACCAGGTGTTTGCTTCCAGTGGCTTCCGCTCACCCCTGCGGGCGATTCGTGAAATCGTTGACAGCCAGGGGCGGCCTCTGCAGCGCTATCCTCTGGAAGTGGCGCAAGTAGTAGAGCCCGGCCCCGTATATCTGCTCAACCGCAACCTGGTGGAAGTGATGCGGGCAGGCACCGGTCGGGGAATACGCAAGTATCTGCCCGAATCCCTGGAAGTGGCGGGAAAGACCGGCACCACAGATGAGCTGCGTGACAGCTGGTTTGCCGGTTTCAGCGGCGACTGGCTGGCTGTGGCCTGGGTGGGGCGGGATGACAACAAGCCTGCCGGACTGACAGGTTCGTCCGGTGCCCTGGTGCTTTGGGGAAGAGTGATGAAGGTGCTTAAACCCCAGCCTTTGGGTCTGCCACCACCACAGGGCGTTGTCTACATCTGGGTTGATCCGCAGACCGGTTATCTCAGTGCCGAGCATTGTGACGGAGCCGTTGCCATGCCTTTCATTCGTGGCTCCGAACCGCGTTTGCGCTCGGATTGTCTGGGTGAGGAACGTCGTTCGGGAAGCTTTCTTGAGCGGCTGTTCGAATAAACCAGGGGGCTTCTTCTGAGATTTAAAGTCTCCGATAGGCGATCTGTAAATCCCACGCCTTTAGCGGAATGTTGAAAAACACCGTTTTTCAACATCCTGCTAGGCGGAAGAGTTGGAATGGTAAGCTTGATGCCATGCAGAATTACAAGCGCGGCGGCCATATGATCCGGGATTGCAAATACCACCTGGTTTGGGTGATGAAGTACCGTTATCCTGTTCTGGGCGGGGATGCTGGATTACAGTGTCGGGAATTGCTTCGAGAGATCACACGAAGCAAAGAGATGATCATCTATGCGGGGTCAATCAATCGGGACTTGAAATCATAGGGCACGATAACTGCAAGACATTGCGCCCTACGAGGGCTCGTTAGGTTTACAGAAAAAATGAGTGGATGCTGTAATCAAGATTGTTCTTTAGATCGATTGCGCAAGCGACAGCGAGGAACATTGCTGGTTGTCCTTGGCATTAATGCCATTATGTTTTTTGTCATTGGCGTAGCAGCGCTGTATGGTAATACAACCGCCCTGTTAGCTGACAGTCTTGACAATCTTGGGGACGCATTGACATATGGCCTCAGTCTTTATGTTGTTTCAAAGAGCACATCCGCCAAGGCCAAAGTCGCCCTGTTTAAAGGTGGGCTAATACTCCTTGGGGCTTTCGTTGTGGCGGCTCAAATTATTTACAAATTTTTTGTTCCGAGCGTCCCGCTATTCGAGATCATGGGTGTTTTTAGCCTTCTCGGTCTTGTCGCTAACTCTGCTTGTCTTTTTGCGCTGTGGCGACACCGCAAAGAAGATGTGAATATGAGTTCGGTATGGGAATGCTCACGAAATGACATAGCATCCAATTTATCTGTTTTTGTGGCGGCCGGCGCGGTCTGGATTACCAATTCCGGTTGGCCTGATGTCGTGGTTGCAATCGGTCTGGTGTGGCTGTTAACGCGTTCTGCAATTCGTGTTATTTCATCAGCGATGGCAGAGCTTCATGCGGCAGCCTGACAACACAACCTTTGGGGTAGCCCGCGCAGGGTGCAATGCCCTGCGGTTATTGGCGCCCTATGCGGGCTGATATGATGAAGCGGAATCCAGAGCCGGTCGCCCCGCCAAGCCAGTGAATCCTTACGGGCATTCGAGGGGATATTCAGGTATTCTTTAAAAGATGATTCATCTGCAATTCCAGCACGCCTGAATGTGTGCGTTGAACCCATGTTGAAAAAACTTTTTCCCTTTGCCGCTTTTCCCCTGCTTCTGGTCGGCTGTGCGACTGCACCTCTGCCAGACAGGGGCAGCCCTGTTCCGCCTCAGAGCAGGGCTGAGCCGCCCGCATCGTCAACAGAGCGTTACAAGGCTCCGGAGATCAGCGCCTATCGTGAACCGGTAATGCCCAACTATGCCAGGCCTGCGCCCGGTCGCGCTGTGCAGGTGCTTATGGCGCAGGCCAGGCAGCAGAAGCAAGCCGGAGAGCTGGTAGCCGCGGCTGGCAGCCTGGAAAGAGCCTTGCGTATCGAGCCGAAGAATCCCGTGCTGTGGAACCGCCTTGCGCATGTGCGTTACAAGCAAAAGCGGTATTCCCTGGCCGCCAGCCTGGCGGCGAAATCCAACAGCTTTGCCGTGCAGGATCAGGCATTGCGTGCTGATAACAATGCACTGATTGGCCGTGCCCGTTATTGATGATTGATGTTGAGTCGGTGCTTGGTCCCCAAGGCCTGCTTTCTGAAGCGCTCCCGGGGTTTTCCTGGCGCTCCCAGCAGCAGGAAATGGGTGAGGCGGTTGCCTACTGTATTGAAAGTGGCGGGAGGCTGATCGCCGAGGCGGGAACCGGCACAGGCAAAACCTTTGCCTATCTGGTGCCGGCGCTGCTGTCCGGCGCCAAGGTAATCATTTCCACTGGTACGAAAAACCTTCAGGACCAGTTATTTGGCAAGGACTTGCCATTGTTGCGTGACGCCATGGCCAGTCCCGCCAGTGTCGCCTTGCTCAAGGGCAGGGCAAATTACCTTTGTATTCATCGCATGGAAAACGCCTTGCTGGATGCACGGGGGCACCGCCGGGATATTGCCCGGCATTTGCGACAGGTGCAAGGCTGGTCTGTGTCCACCCGCAGTGGCGATATTGCAGAATTGACCAGCCTGCCCGAGGATTCGGCGGTGTGGCCGCTGATTACCTCCACAGGTGATAACTGTCTGGGTTCGGACTGCCCTTCTTTCAACAAGTGCCATCTGGTGGAAGCGCGCAGGCGTGCCCAGGAGGCGGATGTGGTGGTTATCAATCATCACTTGCTGTGTGCAGACTTCTCCATAAAGGACGAGGGGTTTGGCGAGCTGTTGCCGGCTGCCGACGCCTATATCATCGATGAAGCCCATCAGTTGCCGGATGTGGCCAGTAGCTTTTTTGGCATCTCGGTCGGCACCCGGCAGTTTCTGGACTTGTGTCGTGATACCCGTGCGGAGTATGTGCGTGAAGCCGGGGACTTGCCCAAGATCCTGGAACAAATCGACCATCTGGAAAAAGCGGCGAGGGATTTTCGCCTGGCTTTTGGCCATGACGGCCAGCGTGGCGCCTGGGATGAGGTCGCCGGGGAAAAGGACGTGCAGCATGGCCTGGAATATCTGCTGAAAGAGCTGGAAGGACTGCAGGGCATGCTCAAAAGCATCGAAGGCAGGGGCAAGGGGCTGGACAGTTGCATGACTCGCGCCCAGGGTCTGGCGGCGGATTTGGGGCAAATCATTCGCCCGGAGAATGCCGATGAACAGATATGCTGGTTTGAAGTACATAGCCACAGCGTACGGTTGAACAGTACGCCTCTGGATGTGGCGGGATTGTTTCAGGGGCAGATGGCCTGCCATCCCGCGGCCTGGATCTTTACCTCTGCAACCCTGGCGGTGGGTGAAAGTTTTGGACACTTCCAGCAACAGCTGGGCTTGCTGAAGGTGGACACTGCCCGTTGGGACAGTCCCTTTGATTATTCACAACAGGCCCTGTGGTTTGTGCCCAGGGGATTGCCGGAACCCAGTGCGCCAAACTATACAGACAAGGTGATGGAGCTGGCGCTGCCCATGCTGCAGGCCAGCAAGGGGCGGGCATTCCTGTTGTTTACCAGCTACCGCGCCCTGCATCAGGCGGGTGACTGGTTGCGGGACAAGCTGGAGTTTCCCCTGCTGATTCAGGGAAGTGCGCCCAAGGCGGAACTGCTGAAGCAGTTTGTCGAAAAAGGCAATGCCGTATTGCTGGGTACGTCCAGCTTCTGGGAAGGAGTGGACGTGCGGGGTGAGGCGTTGTCTCTGGTGGTTATCGATAAGCTACCCTTCTCCTCCCCGGGCGAACCAGTGCTCAAGGCCAGGCTGGATGCCATGCGCAAGAGCGGCGGCAATCCCTTCATGGAGTATCAGGTTCCTCAGGCTGCCATCGCCCTGAAACAGGGGGCAGGGCGGCTGATAAGAGATGTAACCGATCGTGGTGTGCTGGTACTGTGTGATCCGCGTTTACTGCGCAAGAACTACGGCCACACTTTTCTGGATGCCATGCCACCGTTTGCCCGGACGCGGGATGCAAATGATGTTCTGGAATTTCTTGCGGGCATGAAATAGCTATTATTTCGCCTTCCCGTCTTGTCGCAACAGGGTGTATACCTCACCTGCACGGATGTTGCAGCTGGTGGTTGGTCTGCAGTGAAGCACCGTCATTTCAATTTCATTGGAACTTGTCAGCTTCATTTTGAAGGCGGTATCGAAGTTGCTGTATTCATCATCGATAACTGCGGTTTTTCCTTCGATCAGGCCGGAAAACATTTGCAGATCGCCAAGATCCAGATCCAGCAGGGAAACCGTCAGCCAGGGTTTTCCGTCTTCATAACCTGCAGTTGTCTGAAACAGCACGTTACCGGCGCTGTTTTCCACCTCCCATATGCCGTTGAAATCCGGCAGGGGATAGTTGCCGGATGACTCGACATTGCTTATCTGGAAGTTCTGGGTGCTTTCTGACCAGGTCAGTGTGGTGTCATGTTTATCATCGGGGAAGCCAAGAGCCAGAACGCTGCCCTTGAGGCCGCGAATATAGGGTGCTCCCAGGTTGCTTACGTGGAAGATCCGGTCGTTTTTCTTGGCTCCGTCAACATACAGGCGGATGCGGTGTTCGCCGTTTTTCAGCTGGCCGAAGTTGTATTGGGTGACAAAACCGTTATCGGTATCACCACAGGCATTTTTGGTATCTGCACGCTGGCTCCCGTAGGGCACCTTAATCCGGCTGCCATTGTTGATCTGGATCTCGATGAGGCTGGCGTCGCAGTTCCAGCCGTATATGGTGCTGATACCGCTGGTGTGGTCGCCGGGCTTGGGATTTTCCAGGTTGCCTTTGGCCTGGACAGTGTTGATGCTCAATATGGCCAGTAGAGGCAGGAAGGCTTTGGCGTTTTTCATTGAGATCTGTTTCCGTATAAGAAGCAAGGCTTGAAGGCCGCATACCAATAAATAGATTAGACCTTTTTCGCGGCGAAGTGGTTCATTGTAGCTGGGTTTGGTGCGTGTTGTCTGCCCTGTCATTGTTTTCCTGCAACCTGTTTGCAGCGCAGCATATCGTGCCCGGCGCCAGTCGCCAGCACTGCGTTGTCGCCTTTACGCAAAAACAGAATTTTACGATCTTCACTGATATAGCGCTGGCCTTTCATGTCAGCCATGCGTGGCAAGGTCAGGGTTTTTTCCGGAAGAAACAGCTGTGCCTGGCTGTCACTGACATAAGCAGTAAAGCTGAAGTTGCCACTACATTCATAGGTCAGAGTTTGCAACTGTGGTGCGTTGTCGTTGCCGGGCATGCTGTTACAGGCGGTGAGGGCGATGGCAATCATAGGGAGTAGGTGATGTTTTCTGGTCATTTTCAGGTTTTCTGTCGTTTTGGTTCATAGCCCGGGTATTGGGGTAGATCGTCCCCAATCGTATCCCAGTTGGCTTTGGAAGAAGCAAAGATATGTGCTTCGGGGCGCTCTCTGATGGGGGATTCAATCGTACCCAGGCGGATGCGTATCTGTGCAGGTGTCTGGTCGCTGCTGCTCATGATGGGAGAGCCACAGTGCTTGCAGAAATGCTTGTGGTGTCCCGGTGAGGACTCATAGACGCTCAGTTCCTCTTCGCCTTGAAGGAAGTGGAAATCCTTGCGCTTCACCACGCCATTGGTGGCGAAGGCGCTGCCCTGTGCCTTGCGGCACAGGGAACAGTGGCAATAGACGATGCTGTCTATCTTGCCACATATTTCAAAGGTCACCTTGCCACAGAGACAGCTTCCCTTGTACATGACTATTTGATCTTCATGCCTGGTCTGGCGCCATCATCGGGGGTGAGCAGGAAGATGTCCTTGTCGCCCGGGCCTGCGGCCAGCACCATGCCCTCAGATATGCCAAAGCGCATCTTGCGCGGAGCCAGGTTAGCTGCCACCACGGTGAGGCGTCCTTCCAGTTCGGCGGGATCATAGGCAGCCTTGATGCCGGCGAAGATGTTACGGGTCTCGTCTCCCAGATCCACGGTGAGCTGCAGGAGCTTGTCTGCCCCTTCCACGGCTTCGGCTTTGATGATGCGGGCTACGCGAAGATCCACTTTGGCGAAGTCCTCAAAGGCGATGGTGGGCGTTTTTTCCTTTCCGGTCTCGGCGGGTGCGGATTTTTGGGGTTTGGCTTCCATGTCTTCCCTGGAGGCTTCGAGCATGGCGTCGATTTTTTTCGGATCGACACGGGTCATAAGAGGCTTGAACTTGTTGATCTCATGGCCTAGCAGGGGCTTGATGGCATCGTTCCATTGCAGGGACGTTACGTTGAGGAAGGCTTCGGCATCTTCAGCGGTGCCGGGAAGAATGGGCCGCAGCCAGGTGATCAGCACCTTGAACAGGTTGATGCCCATGGAGCAGATGTCCTGCAGTTCCTGTTCCCTGCCTTCCTCCTTGGCTACCACCCAGGGTTGTTTCTCGTCGATGTACTGGTTGGCCTTGTCCGCCAGAGCCATGATCTCGCGCACGGCGCGGCTGAACTCACGCTTCTCATAATGTTCGGCAATGGATTCGCTGGCGTCTGCAAACTGCTGGAACAACTCGGGCTCCGATAATTCCTCTGACAACTTGCCGCCGAAGCGCTTACTGATGAAGCCTGCGCAGCGGCTGGCGATGTTCACCACTTTGCCTACCAGGTCGGAATTGACCCGCTGTACGAAATCTTCCAGGTTCAGGTCGATGTCGTCCACGCCGGAACCGAGTTTGGCGGCAAAGTAGTAGCGCAGGTATTCCGGGTTCAGGTTGTCCAGATAGGTGCGCGCCTTGATGAAGCTGCCCCGGGACTTGGACATCTTCTGCCCGTTCACCGTGAGAAATCCGTGGGCATGGATGGTGGTGGGCTTGCGAAAGCCCGCGCCGTCGAGCATGGCTGGCCAGAACAGGGCGTGGAAGTAGATGATGTCCTTGCCGATGAAGTGGTACAGCTCGGTGTCTGAACCTTCCTGCCAGTATTCGTCGAAGTTCAGCCCCTGCTTGTCACAGAAGTTCTTGAAGCTGGCCATGTAGCCGATGGGTGCGTCCAGCCAGACGTAGAAATATTTGCCTGGATGGCCGGGAATCTCGAAGCCGAAATAGGGGGCGTCACGTGAGATATCCCACTCACGCAGACCCGCCTCGAACCACTCGTCCAGCTTGTTGGCCACTTCTGGTTGCAGATGTCCGCCCCGGGTCCACCCCTTGAGCATGTCCTCGAAATCCGCCAGTTTGAAGAAATAGTGTTCGGATTCTTTCTCTACGGGTTTGGCCCCGGATACCACAGAATAGCTGTTTTTCAATTCTGTGGGACTGTACGTGGCGCTGCAGACCTCGCAGTTGTCGCCGTACTGATCTTGCGCTCCGCACTTGGGGCATTCACCCTTGATGAAGCGATCCGGCAGGAACATGTTTTCCTCGGGATCATAGGCCTGCACGATCGTGCGGCTGGTGATATGGCCTGCTGCCAGGTTGCGTTCGTAGATGAGGCTGGCCAGCTCGCGATTCTCGTCGGAATGCGTGGAGTGGTAATTGTCGAAACGGATGCGAAAGTCCCTAAAATCCGCCTGGTGTTCCTCGGACATCTGATTTATCAGCTCTTCCGGTGTGATCCCCTTTTGCCGGGCATGGAGCATGATGGGTGTGCCATGGGCGTCATCGGCGCAGATGTACCAGCAGGTATTGCCGCGCATTTTCTGAAACCGGGTCCAGATGTCCGTCTGGGTGTATTCCACGATATGGCCGATGTGCAGAGGTGCATTGGCGTAGGGCAGGGCACTGGTAACCAGTATTTTTCTCATGGGCATTGCCGATATACTGTCAAATGTCAGGAAAGCCCATTATTATCTCACAGAAAAGGCGGATAATGTCCGAGTGTTTTGGTTGGTATTAGGGGGCTGCTGGTGTAAAATCGCGGCCAGTTGAAGATTTTATTTTGCCCCTGCGGCAGGAGTTAAGAGCATGTCCGAAGTGACCAAAGAAGCAATCGAAGAAGCCTTGAAAGGCTATGTTGAGCCGAATATGGGTAAAGATCTGGTCAGTGCCAAGACTGTCAAAGACATCCAGATCGATGGTGGCAAGGTCAAGCTGACTGTAGTGCTGGGTTTTCCGGTGAAGGGCATCGCTGATGAGATCAGGCAGGGCATCTGTGACGCGGTAATAACCGCAGATGGTGTCAATGACTGCGAAGTGGATCTGAGCTGGAAGGTGGAAGCCCACTCCGTGCAGAAGTCTCTCAAGCCTATCGACAACATCAAGAACATCATCGCCGTGGCCTCCGGCAAGGGTGGCGTGGGCAAATCCACTACCGCCGTGAATCTGGCCCTGGCCCTGTCCCAGGAAGGTGCGAAGGTGGGTATTCTGGATGCGGATATCTATGGTCCCTCCCAGCCGCGCATGCTGGGCATTTCCGGTCAGCCGGAATCCAAAGACGGCAAGACCCTGGAACCCATGAACAGCTATCACCTGCAGGCCATGTCCATCGGTTTCCTCATCGACGAGGAAACCCCCATGATCTGGCGCGGCCCCATGGTCACCCAAGCCCTGGAACAGCTGCTCAACGACACCAACTGGTCTGACCTGGATTACCTGATCATCGATCTGCCCCCCGGCACCGGGGACACCCAACTTACCCTGGCGCAAAAGGTGCCCGTATCCGGCGCCATCATCGTTACCACCCCCCAGGACATCGCCCTGCTGGATGCGCGCAAGGGCTTCAAGATGTTCGAAAAGGTGGAAGTGCCCGTATTGGGCATCGTGGAAAACATGAGCATCCACATCTGTTCCAGCTGCGGCCACGAGGAGCACATCTTCGGCGAAGGCGGCGGCAAGAGTATGTCTGAACAATATGGCGTGGACTTCCTCGGTGCGCTGCCCCTGGAAAAACGTATTCGCGAGGAAACCGATGCAGGCAAGCCAACAGTAGTTGCCGAGCCCGATTGCCGTACATCAGAGATCTACCGGGAAATCGCCCGCAAGGCAGCCGCCAAACTGGCCGTTCAGGCCAAGAGCTATGCGGCCAAGTTTCCCAATATCGTGATCCAGAACAACTGATTTTCTGCCTGGCCTGTCCGGGTGATTGGCAGTTATATCGAAGCCCCTTGCCATTTGCTTGGCAGGGGGTTTTTCCGTTTTATGGGCATGGCTTTACTGAGGGTTATTTGATAGGGTGATGAAAACACACAAGGGTACCTCTATCAATTGCCATTCCGGCCTCGGCAATTGCTCCTGTATTGCGCTATCTTCGCCTATCCATGGGTTCATGCGTCGGAATGATGGTTTATAGAGGTTACTTTTTCTACATCCTCGTTATACCCGTAAGGAGATCTAGGTGGTGCTGGAAAATAAACAAAATTCGCTAATACTCGGTGTGTTCCTGTTTTTGGGCTTGAGTTCTCTTGGCTACCTACTGGGAAATTCAGCAATAAAATTCAAAGAATATGAAAGAACGGTAACTGTAAAAGGTTTGTCTGAAAAGGAATTTGAATCCGATATTGTTATTTGGCCAATACAATTTACGGCAGCGGGAAATAACCTCGAAGAGTTGTATGAAGATATTGAAGGGAATACGAAGAATATAAGTGAGTTTTTGTCGGGGAAGGGAATCTCCAAAAAAGAGATCTCTTTTTCTGCTCCTTCAATAACCGATAAATCTGCGCAACAATATGGGGATCGGACTAAAGCCGAGTTTCGATACACAGCCATTCAAACGGTAACGGTGTATTCTAAAGACATTGATTCTGTTAGAAAGGTAATGGGGCAATTATCAGAGCTGGGCAAAAAAGGGATCGTGTTTACAGGTGGGAACTACGAATCTCAAACCGAGTATCTATTTACTCGCCTAAACGAGATAAAGCCGGAAATGATCGAAGAGGCCACTCGTAAAGCGCGAGAAGTTGCGGAAAAGTTTGCGTCAGACTCGAAAAGTACTCTAGGCAAGATCAGGAAGGCTACTCAAGGACAGTTCAGCATTAATGCACGGGATAAAAATAATCCCCATATTAAGAAAGTAAGAGTAGTTTCTACAGTAGAATATTATTTGTCTGACTGAGGAGGCGTGGGGTATAAAAAACAATTCGCCCGGACGCTTCCCGCAGTGTTTGGGTTGTGCCATAAAAGCCTTTATACGTATGCATTACGCTAGTGTACTGGGTCAGAATTAAAGGCTCTTTCAGCGTCTCCCTTCGGGTGCGTCACAATGTGGCCATTTTCAATGGCTATAAGTCATTGAAAATGGAGGAAAGGCAAAATCATATTTTTGTCTTTCCGGGTTAAAAAAAGTCTTCCATGACTTTTTTTAACATCCTGTTAAGTGCAATAGCTCCTGTGTCAGGGCAAATCCAGCCTGAATCAGGGACATTGTTCCAGACTTAAAACGTAGCGCCGGATTTTGCGCCCAGCTTCTTCAGGATCATGGCCAAGGGACAGAAACCAGTAAAGGCCGACTGAAACAGATTGGCGCCGACAAAAGCGGTAAACCACAGCCAGTTTTCATCGTGAAAAACGGGGCTTGCGGACCAGCCCAGGGCCAGGGACAGTAAAATAGCGAAACCAGCGAAGGCCAGTACCATACGTTCTACACTCATCATGAGTTCCTCATTGAAATAATCATATGTGAGTATGTTAGCATATTCTAATATTTCTTCAATGAGAATTCACAATCGACAATAGCGTCATGGCGGTTTGCAGGGTTTCGGGGCCGGCTTCCGGTCTGTGAGCATTTTCCGACAGATAGCGGCGCCATTTTCTGGCCCCAGGCTGGCCATGGAACAGCCCCAGGATATGCCGGGTGATGCGCTTTAGGGGAATGCCCCGGCTGCATTCCTGTTCTACCAGGGGCAGGAGGCTTTCAATGACTTGATGGCGGCTGTGAGGTTGCCAATCTGCGCCAAAAATCTCCCGGTCTGCCTGAGCCAGCATCCAGGGATTTTGGTAGGCTTCCCTGCCGATCATGACGCCATCCACGTTTTTCAGATGGGTTTGTGCCTGATCCAGGTTGAGGATGCCGCCATTGATGATGATCTTGAGATCGGGAAAATCCTGCTTCAGCTGATAGACCAGTTCGTAGCGCAGGGGAGGGATGTCGCGGTTCTGTTTCGGGCTGAGTCCCTGCAGCCAGGCCTTGCGCGCATGTACGATAAAGGTCTGGCAGCCGGCAGCGGCGAGTTGATCCACAAAGCGGCACAGCAAGTCGTAGCTGTCCAGTTCATCAATGCCGATGCGATGTTTTGCGGTGACGGGTAGTTTGCAGCTTTCCGTCATGGCGGTGATGCAGTCGGCGACCAGATCCGGCTTCGCCATCAGGCAGGCGCCGAACATGCCGGACTGTACCCGGTCTGATGGGCAGCCAAGGTTCAGGTTGATTTCGTCGTATCCCCATTCTTCTGCCATCTTGCAGCATTTCGCCAGGTCTTCCGGGTTACTGCCGCCCAGCTGCAGCGCTACGGGATGTTCGGCGGGAAAAAAATCCAGAAAGCGGCCGGGGTCATTGTGCAGCAATGCGCCGGTGGTGATCATTTCCGTGTAGAGCAGGGTTTGGCGGCTGATCAGGCGATGGAAGTAGCGGCAATATTTGTCTGTCCAGTCCAGCATGGGGGCAACGGCCAGGCGGCGATCTATATTCGCGGCTTTCCTCATGTGGCCGGGATGACAGAATGATCTTGCTGGACGACGCCTTCAATCTCCAGCGTGATGTGACTGACCCGGGGGATGCGCTTGCGGATCTCCGCCTCGACTTCGTCGATGATGGCTTCGGTTCGGGTGATGATCAGCTCTACAGATGCCCGGGTGCTGGCAAAACTGTGCAGTTTCTCCTGTTCTTTTTTCGGGAGGCCGGAGCTATCCAGGATTTCATCGGTGCGCCGCTGGATTCTTTCGTACAGCCCCAGGGTCAGGGCTTCTTCCCGTAGCTCGATTTCTGCAACCAGTACCGTGTGCCGTTCGTCGATGATGATGGAGCGAAGATCATGAAAGCGCTCGATTTCCGCATGGTTTTCCACTACTTCCCGAAATGCATGTTCCGCCTCGGGGTCGCGCATGTCCGCGAGGAAGCGCATGTTGATGAAGCCGAGATAGAAGGCAATCCCGCCAAGCATACATGCGATGAGTGCTGAGAAAATGATGTCATACTCGGCGTGCCCGGTGATTGCCGTCAGGGAAACGCCCAGAGCTGCCAGGGTCAGCCCCAGCATGGCAGCGGAATCTTCCAGCACAATGGCCACCAGGGTAGGATCATCGGCCTTCAACAGGTAGGCTAGTGGATTGCTTTTCCCGGCGTTGCGCATGCGCCGCAGAAATTCCCTCATGGCAACCAGAAAAGAGTAGCCTTCAAGAACAAAGGCGGTGGCCAGTATGCTGAGGTTCAGCCACAGGGAACTTACTTCATGGCCAAACAGATTGGATGTTTCGGAAATATGACTGCTGCCCAGCCCTTCCCAGCTATGCCATGCGTGGGATAGCCCCAGGCCAGCGCCAATGGAAAACAGCCCAATGGCTGACCACAGGTTCCAGAGATACTTCTTCTGCCCATGGCCGAAAGCATAAACACCATCGGCGGGCTTTTCACTTTCGCGCAGGCCGAGAAAAAGAAAGCCCTGGTTCAAAGTATCCATGAGGCTGTGCACAGCCTCGTTGATCATGGATGCCGAGCCGCTGGCGGAACCGGCGATGAATTTTAGGATGGTGACCAGCGCGTTGGAGACGATGGCCGTGAGGACGGCTTTTCTAGAACTGTGTGACATGATGTGCTGCTTCCTGCTTTTTCATTAGTTTTTTATCCAGATATACATCCATACTGATCTTGATGGCGGCCAGCAGTATTATGCTGATTGCTGTGCCGGGGAGGAAGGTCAGCGCCAAACCGCTCAGGAGTACTACCAGGTGTAGTATGACAACGCGCTGGTAAGGCTGCATCATCACTGCAGACAGTTTGGTTTGAGTGGCGGTTTTCCTGCCAAGGTCGGAAAAAAACTGTACGCCATGGCTGAGAAACAGGCCAGCCAAAGCCAGGGTGATTCCTGGTGTGTCGGAGACCAGTGCCAGCAGGTTTTCCCTGTTGAGATCCTGGTCGAGGAACAATTCAAACACCAAAGAGCCATGTACAAATGTGAAGATGCCATAGTGAACCAGAAAAAACAGACAGATAAACAGGCGGTTCAAGGGTTTGTATCCATCATTCGGCCGATCATTTTCCGCCAGGAAAAACCGTGGAATCTGCCAGATGGCGACGACCACATTTTCCGCCCAGTATAGAAACAGGATCATGGCCGGATCCCAGCCCATATACAGGGCTATGGCCAGGGTAAGCAGATTGAAAACCACCAGTGCGGCGAGAGGGAGCTTCATGTTTTTACAGCCGGTAGGTCAACATCCTGGAATTGCGCTGCCAGTTGTACAGATCTTTCCTCTTGCCGGGGAGATGGCGGATGTCGGTGGTGCTGAATCCCCGTTCCCGAAACCAGTGCGCAGTGCGCGTGGTGAGTACGAACAGCTGGCCGAGATGCAATGATCTCGCCCGTTGCTGAATGAAGGCCAGTAGCTGGTCGCCCCGCCCGCTGTTGCGGTAATCCGGGTGGATGACCAGGCAGGCCAGTTCGCCCATTTTCTCTTTTGGAAAGGGATACAGGGCCGCACAGCCGATAATGGTGCCGTCGCGTACAATAACGGTAAAGCGGTGAATTTCCGTTTCCATGTATTCCCGGGAGCGACGCACCAGAACGCCGGCTTCCTCCAGGGGGTGGATCAGTTCGAGAATGCCGCTGACGTCATCGATTTTCGCTTCCCGCAGGGTTTCCCATTGCTCGGGGGTGATGAGTGTTCCACTGCCGTCGCGGGTAAACAGTTCGCTGAGCAATATGCCGTCCTGGCGCCGTGGCAGAATATGCGCCCTTCCCACGCCATGCCGGCAGGCGCAGGCTGCATTGGACAGCACCCGCCGGAGTTGTTCGTTCAGGGATTTGCGCCGTGCCAGCAGCGCATCCACCTCGGCGGGCACCAGGCTTTCGATAAGCCGCCTGCGGCTGTCGGTGAGTTTTCTGTCGGTGAGAAAGATCAGCTTGTCGGCCTTGAGTTCCGTAGCGATGGCGGCGGCAACGTCGGCGGCGTTCAGGTTGAACACCTCGCCTGTGGGGGAGTAGCCTAAGGGGGAGATCAGCACCATGGCGCCGGCGTCCAGACGTTGCCGTATGGCTGTGGTGTTGATTTTGCGCACCTCGCCGGTATGCAGGTAGTCCACGCCGTCGATAATGCCCAGGGGCTTGGCGGTGACGAAGTTGCCGGAATCCACCTCGATCCGGGCGCCGGCCATGGGGGAGTTGGCCAGCCCGGTAGACAGCAGCGCCTCGATTTCCACCCGCACCGCACCGGCGGCTTCTTTTACGCAGAGCAGAGCGTGTTCATCCGTCACCCGCATGCCGTTGATCACCTGCATGCCCGCCCCGCGCAGCTCCAGGCGTTCCTCGATCTGCGGGCGGGTGCCGTGCACCAGCAGGATGCGCAGGCCAAGGCTGTGCAGCAGGGCGATATCGTGAATCAGGTTGGGAAAATTTCCATCCTGAACCGCTTCCCCGCCAAAGGCCAGCACGACGGTGCTGCCCCGGTGGGCGTGAATATAGGGTGAGGCCTGGCGGAACCAGTCAACGAAATTGTTTGCGTCCTTTTTCATGTTGCAATCATATCAGTTCAGACAGAAACGATGAATGAGCTGGCGGATCAACTCCACGCCGGGATTGATTTGCGCCATGTCCAGGTACTCATCGGGTTGGTGTGCCTGATCGATGCTGCCCGGTCCCATGATGATGGTGTCCATGCCCAGCTGTTGCAGAAACGGGCCTTCGGTGCCAAAGGCCACGGCTTCGGCGCTGTGGCCGGTCAGGGACTCCGCCGCCTGTACGATAGCGGCGGATGCTGGCGTTTCAAAGGCGGGTACGCCGCCGAACAGGGAGTGCCGCGCTATGTCCAGGCCCGTATGTTGCAATCGTTGCTGCAAGCGCGCATCGAGCTCCCCGCGCAGGGTTTCCAGATCCATGCCGGGCAGGGGGCGGATGTCGATGTGCAACTCGCACTGGGCGCAGATGCGGTTGGGGTTGTCTCCTCCGTGGATATGCCCCAGGTTTACCGTCGGGGTGGCGATCTCGAACAAAGGATTCTGGTAGCGCTGCATCAATTCGTTTCGCCACTGGATGATTTCCGCCAGGGCGATGCTCATGCCGTCCAGGGCGTTGTTTCCCAGGGACGGGTTGCTGGAATGCCCGGACTGACCGGTGATGCGGATGCATTCCATGGCAATGCCCTTGTGCATGCGTATGGGGCGTAGGCCGGTGGGTTCGCCGATGAGGGCATGGCGTCCCAACCGGGTTTGTGCGGCGGCGAGTGCGCGGGCGCCGCTCATGGAGCTTTCTTCGTCCGCCGTCGCGAGGATCACCAGGGGTTGTTTGAGCTTTTTCAGATCCAGGTCGCGGATGGCTTCCAGCACCAGGGCGAAGAAGCCCTTCATGTCGGCGCTACCCAGGCCATACAAGCGGCCTTCCCGCTTCGTCAGTGTGAAAGGATCGCTGCTCCAGCGGTTTTGATCGAAAGGCACGGTATCTGTATGCCCCGCCAGCACCAGGCCATCCGGTCCGCTGCCGATGCTTGCAACCAGATTGAATTTTCCCGGGTGGTTGGGCACAGCCAGTTTTTCAGTGTGGAAGCCTGTGTTGTGCAACCAGTCTTCGAGCAAATCGATGACTCTTACATTGGGCTGATCCCATTCTGCGCTGACGCTGCTCACCGACGGCTCGGCAATGAGGCGCTCCATCATATGCAGCAGTTTGGGTAGTTTGGTATTGGGCATGGTCTGTGCGATATCGAAAAAGAGTGGGTTGAGACTATCAGCAATTTGCTGTTCTTGTGCAAAAAGCTATTCGGGTTCGCCCCGGGTTGCCTGGCGGGATGCGAGGGTGTTCTTCGCTTCAATCCATTTGGACAGATACATGGTGCTTTTCATGGAATGATGGCGCAGCATGGCGCCGGTGAAATTGTTCAGGCGGTGTTGCTCCAGGTTCTCTCTGATCGATGCAAGGCGGCGCATCAGCTCCCGGGAAAATCTTTGCCCATCATAATGTGCTTTGAGAATAGGGGCGATGCGCTGCCGGCATTCGTTCCAGCCTGTTTCATCCTGATACAGATGAATGGCCGCAGCGGCGATCTTCTCTGCGCTGTCTTCCACCAACCCCGGCCAGGGAAGGCCGCCGGCCATGCCTTCCGCGCCGATGCTGGTAGTGATGCTCGGCGTTCCGGTCTGCATGGCGTCAATCAGTTTCCCCTTGAGGCCTGCGCCAAAGCGCAGGGGAGACAAGCAGATGCGTGCATCCGCCAGCACCGCATGGGCATTGTCCGCCCGGCCTTTGACCAGAAATCCCGTGGCTGGATTGTTCAGGGCCATGGCTTTTTTCGGAGGATACGCGCCGTAGATGTGCAATTCCGCATCCGGCAATGCCTGGCGGATGAGGGGCCATATTTGTTGCAGGTACAAAACGGAATCCCAGTTTGGCGCATGGCGGAAGTTGCCTATGGTTACGAAGTGCTTTCGTTGGGTAAAAGGTTTGTGTAGCGGATACTGCCAGTCGGGATCCAGCAGAAAAGGCAGGTGGTGCAACAGCGCGGCATCGATGGCAAAGGTATCTTGCAAAAGCGCCATTTCATGACTGGAAATGATCAGGGACAGATCGCAACGCAAGATGGCTGCGCATTCGCGTTTCGCCAGTTCGCTGAACAGATCCTCCTTGCGCATCTGCCGCTTTTCCTTGTGCGCCTGCTGACGTGCGCCGCGCAGAAATTGCAGGTCTTCCGTATCCAGGATGCGCATCGCCTCAGGGCAGGCCTGTTCGATCCGCCAGGCGAACTGTTCTTCCATCAGGAAACGGTCGAAAACGACATAGTCCGGCTTCAGCCCGGTGACAAAGGCGTCGAAGCTGGAATCGTTCAGGAGGATGCTTGCGCTTTCGATGCCTTCGGCATCCAGATCCGCCATGAACTCCGAGCGCTGGGCGGGGCTGGAGAAAACCACCCGGCAGCCGCTAGCAAAAAACATGCGCAGCAACGACAGCATGCGGGAGCCTGCTGCGGAGGATTCGGGTTCGGGCCATACATAGCCGATAACCAGCACCGTGTTGGTCATATCGTTTGGCTCTCTGGTTCGGCCGGTCAGATTTCTGTTTCCTCTCCCCGCGCCAGCTTGTTGACCCAGCGCGCCAGCAAATCGGTTTCCTGCAGGAGGAAGCGCTTGTCCTGATAAACGTGGGTGATCATGCTGATGCCCTGTCCCCGGGCCAGGAGCCTGCGGGCGAATTCCCTTGCTCTGCCGGCATAACCCAGCTCCGCAAACTGATCGGTGAGCCAGTCCTCGAACAGCAGGAACATGGCCTTGGCCTTGGATTGCAGCTCGGGTTCGTTCTTCCCAAGCTCTGCGTTGAGGGTGCCCATGGGACATCCGTAGCGGATCAAAGAATCGATACTGTCCGGAAGAATCTCAAGAAATCGGTTCAGGCGTTCGATTGGGGTGCGGTACTGCCCCGACCAGGTTTGCAGCATATGATCAATGCGGGAAATGCGGTAGGACAATGCGGCAGCAAGAATCTCTTCCTTGCTCTTGAAGTAGTAATAAATATTTCCCCGCGGCACCCCTGAAGCATCGACCACATCCGTAAAAGACGTGCTGTGATAACCCTGGTGGTAGAAGAGCCGGTTGGCCGCCTCAATGATTTTTTGTCGGGTGCGTGCGCTTTTTTTGGACATTGTGCTGATTTATGATGTTGTGTACTGCAAATCCTTGCATGAATTATAGCATAGTTGGACGATTGTATTCAGACGGCCATCATATTTTTCAATTTGTGATGGAAGTGTGTTCGTGCAGAAGAAGAGACTTGGATCACGTTTCTCCCAGTTTGCATGGCATAGCATGCGCGAACTCACATAAGGTTGGCTTTCTGCTAAGTGCGCATCGGGTTTGGTGTTTCGGCTATTTGCCTTTGCGCGGCGCCTTGGAAAAGTAAGTTTTCGTCGCAACGGAAGAATGCCCAAAGTTTGGGTGAATCGTTGGTTTGCGGATTCCACTTGATGTCGGAAAGGTGATTATTCGAAGCGGCTCAGTACTACAAATACTGGATTGGAGAATGGGTTTGTGCTGAACAACAATAAGTTATTGCTAATAGTGTGTTTTATTTGTCTGTCGGTTTTCGCTAGTTTAACCCTGGCGGTGGCCGATGGTGCAAATGTGGGTAAAGGGGTTTTGGATTTGCCGGGGGATGCGAATGCAGGGGTGGCGCAAAATCTGTGGAGAGATGTAAGCACAGGTGTTGCAGATTCATCAGTGTGGAAGGCATATGGATCAAATGAAGTAATTGATGAAGGTGAATTTATAAAAATTTCGATAAATGATGATGGTAGAGGAGCATATCTATACCTCGATAAAATCGTAAACTCTTTAAGAGATGTAGATAATAAAAACTACAAGATAGTTTTTCTAACTTATATTATAAACGGGAATGACGAAAATATGGTTATTGTGCGAAATGAGTCATTTCCAGGGATAGATAAATTTTACCTAACTGCCTTCCAGGATGAATACATATCTAAACGTGCAAATTCTAGAAGTGAAAAGATGCTTATCAGGTTTGTTGATTTGCCTGTAGGATCTACAGTGTATATTGGTAAAGATATAAAAGTCCAAACAATGGTTGATAGAGAGTATGTTCATCCATTTGACAAGCCATTTAAAGGCGGAACTTTGGATATGAACAGGCCTAGATCAATATTAGACATTGAGAAGTGGTTTTCCGATTTAGATGATGCTGGGGCTAAATATATAAGGATTCAAGCAAATCCAAGATTTGGAATGAATGGCTTTGATAAATCAGGATACCTGGAAGATATAGTAAATAGATTTAACATAAATTATTTGCCTCTCATTAAGAAGTATAATATGAAGGTTTTGTTTGCTATGGAGAGTATTCCATATGATGATCCGGCGCTCAATAACAGAAAGAATCCTGGTTTCTGGGAGAACCCTGAAACAGAGCAAAACTTTAGGGACACGGCGCGTTATATAGCGGATTCTTTTAAAAATGTGCCAGAGATTTTTGCGCTTCAATTCATGTCTGAGCCAGTAGATGAAAATTTCCAACAACCGATATCCTGGAACAGGATATCGTTGGATGTTATTCGAATAGTGAGGCAGTATACTGACAAGTTTATTGCATGGTCACCAGGGCCGGGAGGATTAGCTAAATACGAATCTGTTGTGCCTTTTGATGACAATAAAATAATATATAATTTTCATGAGTTCAAGCCACATAGTTATACACACCAAGGTGTGAAACCGCAATTCCCTTTCCCGGTTGATTATCATGGTCCAAAGTATATGATGGAAGATATTGATATTATGGTAAATTTTAGAAATAGAAATAACAATGTGCCTATAATGTGTGGATCATATGCCCTTGCAAACTGGATTTCAGATGGAAGTGAATGGTTTGGTGATTTAATAGAGCTATTGGATAATAATGGATTTTCAAGTTTTAACTTTGCCACAGGGCAATATAGGGCTTGGGATTGGAGGTATGCTGGTGTAATAGATGGATCTAATGCCCCTGTTTATACATATGACAAGTCAGCCAACAACACGCTTTGGTCGTTATTGTCTGATTATTGGAAAGCTGAGCCAAAGACTAATTTTATATTTTCGAATGGATTTGAGCATTAGTAAGCCAATAAGAGGCTGTCAGTCGAAGAAATAGACCTTCGGTACGGATTTTGAGGAGAAATACTCCTATGTATGGGTATATAGGAAACTTGATTTTATTAATTATTTTGAATAGTGGGTGAGTATGCCAATGGTTAGATTGGAAAAAGATGCATTAGCGTTGCACGCATGCGGTAATTTGTTTTTAAAACTGTTGATTCTTCTGCTTGTTGGTATCGGCTCGACGTCTGTAGCTGATAATAGTGTGAATATTCGCGAAGGGGCTGCAGATATTCTGGCAGGCGTAGGTGCAAGCGCTGATGACGGTGTTGGTGGAGAAGTGCCGAATATTCGGGCTTTCTACATCGATCCGGATGGTGACGACGGTGCCGATGGTCTGACGCCACAAACGGCATGGAGAACCCTGGATAATCTTGCAAACAAGTACTTTAGTGCGGGTGAAGGGGTTTTGTTCAAGCGCGGTGGTTACTGGAACGGAACCTCAAGCATGCCTTTTCAGGGCGCCAGGCAAGGCACCGCAGCCAATCCCATCGTATTTAGCGCTTACGGCACTGGATCGAGACCTGTTATTGACTTTACGGTTACCCAAACACCGGTATGGACGCCTGAAGGTAACGGGGTTTATTCAACGCCGCTAGCATCAGTCACTCGCCTTCGTCGGATGTATGTGGATGGCAGTGAAGTTCTTGATGCAACCAGCTACAACGAGATGCTCAGCCATGAGAAATATATGTACTGGCATGATCAAGATACTAGTCTTCTCTATATCCAGTTCGATCCCGCAGGTAGAGAAATAAAGTATTCGACAACACGCGGCTTTATTTATTTTGGGTCAGGTTCAAAGCATATCATAGTCAGTGATCTGGATATCAGAGGCGCCAAGTATTCCTTGAGTTTTCCCAAGACAGAAAATGTTCTTGTAAAGAACAATAATCTGGGTGAAGGAGGGCATATCGGCATAAGCATCACCGGGAATAATCATGTTATTACAAACAATATTTTTGATAGCAAGCGGCCAAAGTTTGATTATTCGGATTCTTCCTCAACGGCCCATGGGCCTCATGAGGCGATTGCCATGAAAGGAGAAAACAGCAATGCAGTCGTTTCCCGAAATACCATACGAAACTGGGCCCATAGTTCCATGGCTTCGGGTGGTGCCAGCAATACGGGTTTGAAGTTTCATGGTAATCATGTAGATGGATCTCATTTGACGTATGGAACAAAATTTGAGCTGTTTTCTGGAACTGCAGATGTGGAGGTGTGGAATAACTATTTCTACAAGACAACCAGACAACAGATAGGCGGAAAAAGAATACATATTCACCACAATATTTTTGATTCGATGGCGAATACACCTGTGAAATCCTACAACACGGGACAGGCTATAGGGATATATGATTTTGGTGAGGAAAACTCTGACTCGGTGATTGAAAATAATGTATTCATAAATGGTGATGGTGCCGCCATCGTATTTAGCACCAGAGGCAGTTACATGGGGTCGCATATCATTCGTAATAACATTATGTACAATAACGGAAAAGATGCAGTTACCTATCCTGGCGATCCAAAAGGTATTGCTGTGCAGATCAAGACTGGATCTCTTCAGGATTCCCAGTTTTATAACAACCTGATTTACTCGGATATCACGGACAAGGTGATGATGACCGGGAATGAGCGCAATGGGCCAACCTACTCGGTTGCGGAATTCGATAGCACCAACCTGCCGGGCAACAATGATGGTTTTGACAATCTGCAGGCAGATCCCTTGTTTGAGAATGTAGATTCATTGCAGTTGCAACTTGACCTGTCCAGCCCGGCAATAGGCGCGGGAGTTCAGCCATTGGCTGCCAGGGATTGGGAAGGGTACGAAATTATCGCGCCTTATGATATTGGTATCTACAATACGGCCAGCCGCCCCGTGAACCTGATTTTTACTGATGGCTTTGAGTAATAAGTAAACATGCCTTGGTTTTTTCGGGAATGGAGTTATTGATGTTATATAAAATGCGTATATTTTCAATGGGACTGTTTGGCTTGCTATTTGTGTTAAGCAATCCGCTGTCGATAGCGGGTGGCAATACATACGAATCTATTGCCGACACCCTGGAAGGTATTGGTGCGAGCGCAGATGACGGCGTAAGTGGAGAGACGCCAAACAGCAAGGCTTTCTATATAGATCCGGATGGCGATGACAGTGCCGATGGGTTGACGCCACAAACAGCCTGGAAAACCCTGAATAACCTTACCAACAAACGTTTCAGTGCAGGTGAGGGTGTTCTTTTCAAACGCGGTGGCTACTGGAACGGCGCATTAACCATGCCCTTCCAGGGTCCAAGGCAAGGTACCGCCGCCAACCCGATTGTGTTCAGTGCTTACGGTACCGGGCCAAGGCCTGTTATTGATTTTACTGTAATACAATCGCCGGCATGGACACCTGTGGGTAATGGGGTTTATACAACCCCATTGGAATTGGCCTACCGCCTCAGAAGAATGTATGTAGATGGCAGCGAAGTGCTGGATGCTGCCAGCCATGATGAGCTGCTCAGCCACGAGAAATATATGTACTGGCATGATTTGGATGAGAATTTGTTATATATTCAATTCAATCCGGATGGCAAAGAGATCAAGTATTCAATGACGTACCGCTTTGTTGGTTTTGGCACGGGCGCAAAGCATATAGTAGTTAGCGATCTGGATATTAGGGGAGCCAAGTACTCGTTAAGTTTCCCAAATGCCGAGAATGTTCTTATAAAAAATAACAACCTCGGTGAAGCAGGGTATATTGGTATAAGTATCACCGGCAAAAATCACGTTATTAGAAATAATATAATTGATAGCGTCCGACCCAAATTTGACTATGCAGACTCATTCAGCACGGCACACGGACCACATGAAGCGATAGCAATCAAAGGAGTTAACGATAACATTACCGTAGCACACAATACGATGCGCAATTGGGCGCATAGTTCCGTAACAGATAGCGGTCGCCCTGGCACCAACCCAAATTTCAAGTTTTACAACAATTACACAGATGGTTCAAATTTGACATATGGAAGCAAGCTAGCTGTTACTGATCTGAATGTTGCCGAGATATGGAATAACTATTTTTATAAAACTACACGACAACAGTTAAGTGGAAAAAATGTACATATTCACCACAATATTTTTGATTCAATGGTGAACACGCCATTAAAGTCATATAATACAGGTCAGGCGATAGGAATAACAGACTTTGGATCAGAATCATCAGATATGATCATCGAGAACAATATATTTATAAACAGTGATGGTGCTGCCATTGTGTATAGTACCAGAGGCAGTTATATGGGAAGGCATGTTATTCGAAACAACATTATGTACAACAATGGAAGAGATGCAGTGACCTACCCTGGAAATCCAAAAGGCATTGCCATCCAGATCAAGGATGGGGCTTTGAAGGATTCGCAGATCTACAATAATCTTATTTATTCAAATATTTCAACAAAAGTGATAATGACAGGGCAAGAGCAAAGAGGACCAACCTATACGGTTGCAGAGTTTGAGAGTGCCAGTTTGCCTGACAACAATGATGCATATGATAATTTGCAGGCAGATCCTTTGTTTGAGGACGTGGATCTACTGCAATTGCAGCTCGATATATCCAGTCCAGGCATAGGTACGGGAGTTGAGCCTTCGGCTACCAAGGATTGGGATGGATATGAAATCATCGCGCCTTACGATATTGGTATCTACAATACGGCCAGCCGCCCCGTGAACCTGATTTTTACTGATGGCTTTGAGTAGCGCAGCAAGCTGTTTTCTTTAAGGCTTGCGCAGCAAATCGACCCGATGGGGATTGATAAAACTGGCGCCATTGGGGGTAAGGTGACGCGCAAATGCCTGCCGCACTTTTTCGTGTAGTTCCTGGTCAATCTGATGATCGGAATGGCTGGGGAACAGCATTCTTTGTTCAAACTCGGCGAATGTGCTGAATTCAGATCTGGATTGGAAGAATATTTCCCGTTCGAGTAGAAAACCACCTTTTTCTACAGCTTTTTTCAGAGCGTCGAACGCAGCCTGACGGACTTTTTTTTCGTCATTGAACAGGCGCAGAATGTCATTGAACTCGCCTGCGTATATAGGCTCCGATATGTATGCCAGTCCGCCTGGTCGCAGCACCCGGTGTATTTCTTCCATTGCCTTGTCCATCTGCGCCACAGGCACATGATGCAGGGATTTGAGCATGATGACGATATCGAAACTTTCCTCCGGGAGAGGGATGTTTTCGGCGCCGGCATAGACAAACTTTACCTTTGGCAAATCGGTAATTTGCAGGTTTTTTGCATGCTGTATTTTGTCCACTTCCGTGGCGGTAATGGAATTGACGGGAAAGGTTTCCGCAATGGTGCGCGTCCAGCGGGCGCTGCCGCATCCAAGCTCCAGCACATCCGCATTGGTGAATGGCAGGACTTCTTCCATGATGTCGATCTCTGTGGAATCTCTGTAAGAATCGCTTTGTAACTGCATTGCTTGTCCTGTTGGTGCTTGGGTGCTGAATGGTTTCCGCTATAATGGGGTAAATCTATCACAGAGTCGGATCCATTATGCCAGTCTATCGCTCCAGAACCACCACCCATGGCCGTAATATGGCCGGTGCCCGCGCCCTCTGGCGCGCAACCGGAATGAAGGATGATGATTTTGACAAGCCCATCATCGCCATTGCTAACTCTTTCACCCAGTTTGTTCCGGGGCATGTTCATCTGAAGGACATGGGGCAGCTGGTCGCCAGGGAAATTGAAGTGACTGGTGGGGTGGCCAAGGAATTCAATACCATCGCCGTGGATGATGGCATCGCCATGGGGCACGGCGGTATGCTTTACTCTTTGCCATCCAGGGATTTGATCGCCGATTCTGTGGAGTATATGGTCAACGCCCATTGTGCCGACGCCCTGATCTGTATTTCCAACTGCGACAAGATTACGCCAGGTATGCTCATGGCCGCCCTGCGTCTGAATATCCCCACCATCTTTATTTCCGGTGGGCCCATGGAGGCGGGCAAAGCGGTGGTGCAGGGCGAGGAGCTGCATCTGGATCTGGTGGATGCCATGGTGATGGCGGCGGATGACAAGGAAAGCGATGAGGACGTAATGACGGTGGAACGCTCCGCCTGTCCTACCTGTGGTTCCTGTTCCGGCATGTTCACCGCCAACTCCATGAATTGCCTTACCGAGGCACTGGGGCTGGCATTCCCCGGAAACGGCTCTTTGCTGGCTACGCACAAAGACCGCAAATGCCTGTTCCGGACGGTTGGCAGCAGCATTGTCGGGCTGGCGAAGCGTTATTATGAACAGGATGATGCTTCGGTATTGCCGCGTTCCATCGCCACGTTCGAGGCGTTTGAAAATGCCATGGCGCTGGATATCGCCATGGGTGGCTCCACCAATACCGTGTTGCATTTGTTGGCGGCAGCCCATGAAGCGGGTGTGGACTTTACGATGAAGGACATCGATCGCATGTCGCGCAAGGTACCGCATTTGTGCAAGGTGGCGCCATCCATCCAGACTTATCACATGGAGGATGTGCATCGCGCTGGCGGCGTGTTCGGGATTCTGGGAGAGCTGTATCGTGCTGGTCTGCTGCATCATGACCTTCCCACGGTGCATTCCCGTACCATGGCGGAAGCCCTGGCGCTGTGGGATATGCGCGTCAGCAATGATGCCAGGCGCCATGATTTTTTCCGTGCGGCTCCTGGTGGCGTGCCCACCCAGGAAGCTTTTAGCCAGGATAAACGCTACCCAAGCCTGGATCTGGATCGGGAGAATGGCTGTATTCGTGACCGGGATCATGCCTATAGCCAGGATGGCGGACTGGCTGTCCTGTATGGCAATCTGTCGGAAAACGGCTGCATTGTAAAAACTGCAGGTGTGGATGAATCCATACTCAGGTTCAGTGGGTCAGCACGGGTGTTTGAAGGCCAGGATGATGCTGTCGCCGCCATTCTTGCCGATGAAATCGTACCGGGGGATGTGCTCGTGATTCGCTATGAAGGGCCGAAAGGCGGCCCGGGAATGCAGGAGATGCTCTATCCCACCAGTTACCTCAAATCCAAGGGGCTGGGCAAGGAATGCGCATTGATCACCGATGGCCGTTTCTCCGGCGGCACCTCGGGTCTGTCTATCGGCCATGTATCACCGGAAGCGGCAGGGGGAGGCAATATTGGACTGGTGGAAGAGGGGGATGCCATAGAAATTGATATTCCCAACCGTTCCATTCGCATCGCCATTACTGATGAAGAGCTGGAACGTCGGCGTGCAGCCATGGAAGCGAAAGAAAACCCCTGGAAGCCAGCTGACAGGACGCGTCCGGTTTCCGCCGCCCTGCGTGCCTATGCCGCCATGACAACAGATGCGGCCAGAGGTGCGGTAAGAGATGTGAGCCAGGTCGAAAACTGCTGAAAAAGCGTTTTTCCCGGAGATATCAATCTGGCAACAATATATGTCGTATGCAGGGCTTCAGCTCACCGGATTTAGCAAAATACGTGACATTTTTCTAAAATCCGGCAAAGCTGATTATTCGGCAATAATTTTTGCCATGATTTGTGATGAAGTGAGATAGCCGCATTTATAGTAAAATAACCGTGCATTTTCGTTAAACGCCATCACTTCCAGGCGAACTTCCTTAGCTCCGCTATCTGCTGCCCATTCTTCGATTGCGCTCATTAATTTACCACCAATTCCCTTATTTTGATGGCTATCCAAAACAACAATAGTACCAATACGGCATACCTTGCGTCTTATTAAAAAAGGAACTTCAGTATTTTCTGTGATCTTTGCAGTAATAAAGCCAACAACATTACTTGCTATCTTGGCTACTAGGAATGCTGAATCATTTGCTTCAAGCTGATTTGTCCAGAACGCCCTTGATCCTTCCGTTTCATCCGGGTTTATAAATACATCTGGAAGTTCCTTATGGTGCACATAATTTACTTGATCTGCCAATTTACATACTGATGCCATATCACTAAGAGTTGCTTGTTTGATATCCATATTTCCTATTTCCTTGCGCCTTCATTTCCTAAACAATTTCGCCTTTATATCTCACCAATTCAAGGTGCAGTTAAATAGCTGCGTTTATGTTTTGTATCTCGTATTTATTGCGGGCTAACCATTGATATGTAACGACAGGCCGCCTTGCTGCGAACCAGCACACGGCAGCCGAATATGACTTATATTGTTGCCGGGTTAACAATATCAACGCAGGGAGTTCAGAGTGAACCCCAGGAATCCTTGCGTTTTCTGACTCTGAGGTGAGGCAGCACCAGCCCCAACAGAATGCCGCCAAAGAGTACACCGCCGCCGATCAGGAACCAGGTTTGTGTGGTGCTGTTCTGCAGCTCCTGGATCTCCTGTTCCTGGTTGGCCAGGTCGCGGCTCATGGTGGCGACCTGCTTGCGCAGGCTCTTGCGTTCCTGGGCAATTTGCACAGCGTTGGCCGAGGTGCGTTTCAGCTCGTCCAGTTCGGACTGAATGGCGTCCTTTTCCAATTGCAGTGCGGAATGGGCCTGTTGCAGGGTCTCATGCTCGCGGGAGAGCTTGGCCAGCTTGCTGCTCAATTCTCCAGGAGTGGATTCCAGTTCCTTGATGCGCTGTTCCAGTTTGGCAATACGATCCCGCGCCACCGGCTGCGTCAGTAACTGGCGCGTGAGTACATAGCCGGTTTTTCCGTCGGCCAGGCGGATTTTGCTGTAGCCACTGGCCTTGTTGGTACTGAGGACGGTTACTGCGGCGCCGGATGGAAGCATTCTGACAATACGATGCTTGGCACTTTCCCCGCTGCGCATGGTGATCTTCGCCTGGTCTGTCACATATCGGGTTTCCGCCTGTACGGCCAGGCTGGCCAGGAGCAGCAAGGTCAGCAGAAAGACTTTTGTTACTTTGAAATCCATAGCAGTATGAGATCCGGAAAGAGGGAGCCTATTGTACTTGCAAGGATGCCTCAGGTCAGCAGAAATTCCAGCAGCGCCTTTTGTGCATGCAGGCGGTTTTCCGCTTCTTCCCAGACCACGCTGTCATCGGCGTCGATTACCTCTGCGGATACTTCTTCCCCGCGATGGGCGGGCAGGCAGTGCATGAACAAGGCATCCGGGGCAGCCAGGGACATGAGCGCAGCGGTGACCTCATAACCGGCAAAATCCTTCTCCCGCTGTTTTTGCTCTTCTTCCTGTCCCATACTCGCCCAGACATCCGTGGCGATGAGATTGGCACCGGTGATGGCCTGTGCCGGATCGCGGAAGATGCGGCAATGATCCTTTGCAGATGCCAGTATCTGCTGATCCGGGTCATAGCCTTCGGGGCAGGCGATGTGCAGTTTGAAATCCAGTAGCCTGGCGGCGTTCATGTAGGAGTGGCACATGTTGTTGCCGTCGCCGATCCAGGCGACCGTTTTGCCCTGGATGTCGCCGCGGTGCTCGAACCAGGTTTGCATGTCTGCCAGTAGCTGGCAGGGATGCACCAGATCCGTGAGGCCGTTGATCACGGGAACCCGGGAGTACTGGGCGAAGCGTTCGACCTTCTCATGTTCGAAGGTGCGGATCATCACACAGTCCACCATGCGGGACAGCACCCTGGCGGTGTCTTCAATGGGTTCGCCGCGCCCCAGTTGGGTATCCCGGGGAGAAAGGAAGATGGCGGCTCCACCCAGCTGAGCCATGCCGGCTTCGAAGGAAACACGGGTGCGGGTAGAGGATTTTTCAAAAACCATACCCAGCACCTTGTGCTTGAGGGTTTCCACGATTTCTCCCTGTTGCTGCAAACGCTTCAGCTCCCCCGCACGCTGAATAATGGCGCGAAACTCCTCCGCCGAGAGATCGGGCAGGCTCAGGAAGTGGCGGGTCATGATGCCGACTCCAGGAATGCAATAATCAGCGCGGATAGATCTTCAACAAGCTGCTGAATCTGTTCGCTGCTGATAATGAGTGGTGGCAGCAGGCGAATGACGGAGTCGGCGGTGACATTGATCAGCAAGCCCTTGTCCAGGGCCATGCCCACCAGATCGGCGCAGGGGCGATCCAGCTGTATCCCCAGCATCAGTCCCAGGGAGCGGATTTCGCTCACGCCCTCCACGCCATCCAGTTTCTGTGCAAGTCCCTGGCTCAACGCTTCAGCGGCGGATGCCGCCTGTTCCCACAGCTTGTTGCGGGTGATTTCTTCGATGACCGCAAGACCGGCGGCGCAGGCCAGAGGGTTTCCGCCGAAAGTGGAGCCGTGATTGCCCGGGCTGAACAGGTTTGTCGCCTTGCCGCTGGCCAGGCAGGCACCGATGGGCATGCCGTTACCCAGGGCCTTGGCCAGAGTCATCACATCTGGCAGCAGCTCGTGGTGCTGGAAGGCGAAGGGCTTGCCGGTTCTGCCCATGCCGGTTTGTATCTCGTCCAGCATCATTAGCCAGTTGTGCTGGTCACAAAGCTTGCGAATGCCGGGCAGGTAGTCGGCAGGGGGAATGTTGACGCCGCCTTCGCCCTGTACAGGTTCCACCAGCACCGCGACAATGTTTTTCAGGTTGGCCGCGGCAGTTTCCAGCGCTTCCAGGTCTCCGTAAGGAACCCGGGCGAAGCCCTGCACCAGGGGCTCGAAACCTGCTTGCACCTTGCGGTTTCCGGTGGCGCTCAGGGTGGCCATGGTGCGCCCGTGAAAACTGTTTTCCATGACAATAATTACCGGGGCTTCGATACCCTGCTTGTGTCCATGCAGCCGCGCCAGCTTGATGGCGGCCTCGTTGGCCTCGGCGCCGGAGTTGGCGAAGAATACCCGTTCCATGCCGGATAGATCCGTCAGGCGTTCTCCCAGCAGTTGCTGGTTGTGGACGCCATAGAGATTGGACGTATGCACCAGCGTACCCGCCTGCTCGCAAATTGCACGGGTAACGCCCGGATGCGCATGACCCAGGCCGCAAACTGCGATGCCGGAAATAGCGTCCAGATAGGTATTCCCCTGGTCATCATGCAAGTACACACCTTCGCCCTTGGTGAAAGTGACCGGGAGGCGTTTGTAAGTATCCATCAATACATTCTTCATAGTAGCTGTTCGGCAAAACCCCAAAAAACAAAAGGCAGCCCCGAAACGGTGGCCACCTGTGCTTTGCGAACCAGTGTCCGAAAGCAAAGGAGGGACACTACCGAAAAACGGGAGGATTTTCAAGGTGATTTTCCCTCTGTGAGAGGGGACGATATAAATTTAAATAATTCAGTTGATTATGAGGAATATGTTTGGTGCGCCAGATTTTTCTGGATGCATGGATTTGCGACTCCCATGGATGTTCCTTGATTCCTTTGCGGGGGCGATAGAATATAATATTCAATAGAGAAATTGAATATTCTACAATAGATGGCTGCCGGTCTGGGCGGCAAGATCAGTACGAGGGCGGACTCAAGCTGTGGCTCGGTTACACTAGTATGCCAATAATGTATATGGGTAACAATAACTTAACTTGATTTCTCGGTGGCTGGATGAAATATCCGGGATGACGGTTTGATCAGAAGCTCCTTAACACGAACCCAATGCCCATATCAGCGATGCGCAAAAGGATCCCGACTTTTTGCCGGTGCAGTAATCATGAATCTTTTGATAGTTTGACTGGGACAAGATTTAGGCTGCATCTATATCTAACTTTTCTACTTTGCATAAATCCACGTTATTTTTTGCATGCCACAAATTATAGGAATCCTGCATCATCAACCAACTCTCTGGCGACCGGCCTAATGTTTTAGAAAGCCTTAACGCCATTTCAGGAGAAATATTGCTTTCTGCATTTATTAGCCGATTAAACGTAGAAGGAGAAACCTTCATCTTTTCTGCAACCATTCGAGAACTTATGCCAAAAGGAGATAAGTATGCCTCCTTGATAAACTCACCAGGGTGAGGGGGATTGTGCATGTTCATTAGTGATAGTCCTCGTAATTAACAATATATGCATTTCCATTCTCGAATTTAAATGTGACCCGCCAGTTACCATTTACAGTTACCGACCATATTCCCTTCATTTTTCCTTTCAATGGATGGAGCCTGTATCCCGGAATATCCATATCATCAATTCCCTGTGATGAATCAAGCGCAGCCAATATCATTCGAAGTTTTTTTTCATGAGCATTCTGAATTCCGGCAGTACTGCCTGACGCATAAAACTTTTGTAGTCCTTTATGCTTGAATAATTTGATCACTGAAAAATGATAGCATGTTGCGCATCATGCAACAATGCCGGGCTGGCCATTGCCTTTATTGCCTAACTAACAGGTATTGTCGGATCTGAAAAAGCGCCAATCAAGGTGTGAGGAGAGAAATTTGGTTGTCCCAAATGAATGATGGGCAACGCCGGGGTGACGCCCTGATCAGGGGCTAGTGTACTGCGTCGGAATTAAAGGATCTTTCAGAGCCCCCCTTTGGGTGAGCCGCAATGCGGCCATCTGCGGCGTTGTGCTCGCTTGAAAGGGGGGGGTGGCCCTTCCTGCGCGAGTACGCCTTGCATCTGGTCGCATTGTGACTCACTGAAAGGGCCTTTAATTCCGACGTAGTACACTAGGGCCGGGCCAGGGTGGTGGAACCTGTTTGTTGCTGGCATGAGCGGGGGGCTTCATCAAAGGAGCGGGATCGGCATACATCAGATCCGGCTCCGAAGAAGGGATGAGACGCTCCACAAAATCAATCAGGGACAGGGCAGGGCTGCCGCGGTAGAAGCGTGCCATGGGGTATTCCATCCAGATGCTGTCGGCATAGAGATAGACCTGGTGCGGTTGATCGCCTGCACCGTCATTGTCCAGATCGAATCCTTTATAACGGTCCCAATAGTTTCCGCTCCAGTGGTTCAGCCGGGATGTGTTGGTGGTGCTGCCCATGGCGTCGGTAAAGTTGTCGACAAAGCGGTTGCCCCGGATGATATGCCCGCCTTTTTCGCCATAAAAGTAAGTGGCGATGACATTGAAGGTAAACAGGTTGCCGGAAATCGTAAGGATATTTTCGGATTCCAGGGGCGAGGTGGCGAGCAAGCCCACGGCGCAATGGGCGATTTCATTGTTGCCGATGAAGATGTTGTAGCTTTCCTTTACCGAGATACAGGAGCCGGTAAGCTTGCGCATGTGCAGGATATAGTTGCCGGAAACATCCAGCTCATCGGAATAGATGATGACAATGCCGCTGAAATTGTCGATGAAAGTGTTTTCCCGGATCTGGTTGTCTGGCGAGAACACCAGCTCCATGCTGATGCGGCTGTCGGTCATCTTGTTGTTGATGATGCGGTTTTCCCGGGCGTTGGAGAACACCATGTCCCGTGAGTGGCGAATGACGTTGTCCTGAATCAGATTCTCATGGCTGTACCACAGGCGGATGCCGTCACCGCGCAGGCTGATGTCCCGGTTCTTTTTGGAGCTGATATGGTTACCGAGAATACGGTTGCCATGGGCATTGCTCAGGTGAATGCCGAACAGGCTGTCTTCGATGATATTGTTTTCCACTACAGTATCATTTGCCTTGACCAGTATCCCGGCATCTACCTTGTCATGGGATTCTCCGGAGTTGTGCAGATGCAGACCCCTGATCACGGCACCATCCGCTTCGATGGTCAGTATGCTGCCGCTGTTCCCGCCATTGACTCTTACCTTTCCGCCGCCCTCGATGGTGATGCGTTTTCTGATCACTACCGGGCCTGAATATTCTCCCGGAGGTGGTTTCAGGGTGCCTCCTTCCGGGGTGATTTCCACATAGAGCTGCAGCGGGGGAAGCGCGAGAGCAGGCTGAAACAGGAACAGCAGAATCAGTAAGAATGGTTTCCCGGTGTGCATTGCCAGGGTGCTGCGTGGTGGCTGAAACAATAAGTTTACTGGTTAAGGGGGCTGGGGCGCATTAATCCATGTCAATACATTTACGCGTTGCGGGACGCAAAAAACAAAGAACCCGGCAGGATGCCGGGTTCTCCAGGGGGGATAGAGCGAGTAATCAGCCCAGCTTGCCGGCTACAAAATCCCAGTTTACGATGTTCCAGAAATCCGCGATGTACTGGGGCCGCACGTTGCGCTTGTCGATGTAATAGGCATGCTCCCATACATCGATGGTCAGCAGTGGCATCTTGCCGTCGCGCATGGGGTTGCCCGCGCCGGAGGTGTTGACGATCTCCAGGGAGCCATCGCTGTTCTTCACCAGCCAGGTCCAGCCGCAGCCGAAATTGGTGGCGGCGGAAGTGGCGAACTTCTCCTTGAACTCGTCGAACGAGCCAAAGGAAGCATTGATGGCTTCCGCCAGGGCGCCGGTAGGCGCGCCGCCGGCATTGGGGGCCATGCAGTTGAAGTAGAAGGTATGATTCCAGACCTGGGCGCCGTTGTTGAAAATGCCACCTTCCGCCTTCATGACGATTTCTTCCAGGGTGGCGTTTTCAAACTTGGTGCCGGGGATCAGATTGTTCAGATTGGTGACATAGGTCGCGTGGTGCTTGTCATGGTGAAACTCCAGGGTTTCGGCGGAAATATTCGGCTCCAGCGCGTCTTTTGCATAGGGCAGATCGGGTAATGTGTGGGTCATGAATGTTCTCCGTAGTGTCTCTTCAGGGCTGCCTGATCAAGTCATCATCCCGCGCCGGAATGACGCAAGATGAACCCGCTCAGGGTTTCCCTAGTAAATTGCTTGGTTATTATCCCGGACAAGGTTATTCGGAATCGCTGCAAAATGCAATAATGCACCCCATGAAAAACAGGAACAAGACAAAAACTGCGTTTGACGCCATTGCCCTGGGCTTGTTTGCCAGCCGTCTGGAGGCGGTTTGCGATGAAATGGGTGCGGTGCTGCGCAATACGGCGTTTTCGCCCAATATTCGTGATCGCCTGGATTATTCCTGCGCCGTTTTCGATGCCGAAGGCGAGTTGTGCGCCCAGGCGGCGCATATCCCGGTGCACCTGGGGAGCATGGCCTTCGCCATGCGCGATATCGTCAAGACCCTGGGCTGGGCGGCGGGTGATCAAGTGATTCTCAATGATCCCTATCTGGGGGGGACGCACCTGCCGGATGTGACGCTCATCGCGCCGGTGTTCCATGATGAACAATTGCAGGGGTTTGTGGTTAATCGTGCCCACCATGCCGATATCGGCGCGGACACCCCTGGCTCCATGCCGGTTTCTTCCAGCCTGGAAGACGAAGGCATGGTGATCGAGCCGGTGCATCTGCTCAGGGAGGGACAGATGCAACCCCCTGTGTGGAACGGAATCTTGCGGGCAACCCGCAATCCCCAAGTGGCCGAGGGCGATCTTTCCGCCCAGCTCAGTGCCAACCGGGTGGGCGTGAAACGCCTGCAGGAGCTGATTGCCCGGCAGGGCGCCGCCGGTTTCCAGCTTGGCCTGGACGCCCTCAATGCCTATGGCCAGCGTCTGGCCTGGGCAGCGCTGAAGGGTATTCCCGATGGCAGCTATGTATTCACCGATTATCTGGATGATGACGGGCAAGGCCAGGAGAAGATTCGCCTGCAGGTGAAAGTGACGGTAGACCAGGGGCGGGTAGAAGTGGATTTTACCGGCACGGCAGACCAGGTGGCGGGCAATGTGAACTGTCCCCTGTCGGTGGCGGCGGCTGGCGTGTACTACGTTTTCCGCTGCCTGATGCCGCCTCAAACCCCGGCCTGCGCAGGCATATTCCGCAGCATTTCCCTGCGGGCGCCCGCAGGCTGCCTGGTGAATGCGCGTTTTCCGGCTGCCGTGGCGGCGGGAAATGTGGAAACCAGCACCCGGGTGGTGGATGTTGTCATGGGCGCCCTGGCCCAGGCCATACCTGCACAAATGCCCGCCGCCAGCCACGGCAGCATGAACAACCTGGCCATGGGCTCAGCCGCGCCGGGCAGCAGTTGGGATTACTACGAGACCATGGGCGGCGGCATGGGGGCGGGCCGTAGCGGTGGAGGCGTGAGTGCGGTGCAAACCCATATGACCAATACCCTCAACACCCCCGTGGAGGTGCTGGAGCAACAGTATCCCTTGCGCATCAGACGCTATGCGATCCGCCGCAACTCCGGCGGAAAAGGCGCCCGCCAGGGAGGCGACGGCCTGGTGAGGGAATTCGAGTTTCTCGCCGATGCGGAAATTTCTCTGCTCACGGAACGCAGGCTACTCGCGCCCTGGGGGCTGGCGGGGGGCGGAAGCGGACAGCCCGGCAGGAATCTGCTGAACCAGAAACCACTGCCGCCCAAATGTCATCGTCATGTGGTTGCCGGCGATGTGCTGACTATTGAAACCCCGGGTGGCGGTGGCTGGGGAAATACCGGGGTCGACGGGTAAAAATATGTGCGGAATTTGTGGTGAATTGCGATTCGACGGCCGGCCAGCCGATCTGACGGCCATTGGTCTTATGACCGAGCGCCTGCGCCCCCGCGGGCCGGATCATGGCGGCAGCTATAGCGATGGCGTGCTGGGCTTTGGGCATCGTCGTCTGTCCATCATCGATCTTTCGGAAAAATCCAACCAGCCTTTGGTGGATCAGGAATTGGGTCTGGCTCTGGTGTTCAATGGCACCATCTACAACTACCGGGAGCTGCGCAGGGATTTGCAGCAACGTGGCTACCATTTTTTTTCGGATGGTGATTCCGAGGTTATCCTCAAAGCCTGGCGGGAATGGGGGCGGGACTGCCTGCCGCGCTTGCATGGCATGTTCGCCTTCGCCGTATGGGACATGCGTGAGAAAACCCTGTTCATGGCCAGGGACCGTTTTGGCATCAAGCCGTTTTACTGGAGCAGGGACGGGGCGCGTCTGCGATTTGCCTCCAGCCTGCCGGCGCTGCTCGCCGGGGGTGGGGTGGACAAGTCCATCGACCCCGTGGCGCTGCATTTTCAGTTTACCCTGCATGGCGTGGTGCCGGCGCCCCGCACCATTTTGAACGGCGTGCGCAAGCTGGAGCCGGCTACCTGGTTTCAGGTTGACGCCAGGGGCCGGGAAAGCACCGGCCGCTACTGGAAGCTGGATGCAACCCGCCCGGATCAGCCCTTGTCCGAGCAGGAATGGGTGGACGCCATCCATGAGGCCTTGCGCAGCGCGGTGCGCAAGCGCAACGATATTGCTGATGTGCCGGTGGGGGTGCTCCTCTCCGGTGGCCTGGATTCCAGCCTGCTGGTGGCGTTGCTGGCGGAATTGGGCAAGGAGGACCTGCATACCTTCAGTATCGGTTTCGAGGATCAACCGGAGGAAACCGGCAATGAATTCGAGTATTCCGATCAGGTGGTGGCGCGATACCGGCCCAGCCACCACAAACTGCTGGTGCCCAATGCCGATGTTCTCAAGCGTCTTCCGCAAGCCGTGGACGCTATGGCAGAGCCCATGTTCGGCCAGGATGCGGTAGCCTTCTACCTGTTGTCGGAACAGGTGTCCAAACAGATCAAGGTGGTGCAGTCCGGTCAGGGGGCGGATGAGGTATTCGGCGGGTATTTCTGGTATCAGCGCATCATGGAAGACAGGGAAGGGGATTGCGCAGACCGCTTGCGCAAGACCTACTTCGACCGGGATCATGCCGAATACCTGCGCATGGTACAGGCGGCTTTCCGCGGTGATGACTATACCGGGGACTATGTGCGGCAGCGTTTGAATGAACCGGGGGCGGACGAGTGCATCGATGCGGTGCTGCGCCTGGACGCCACCACCCTGATCGTGGATGACCCGGTCAAGCGGGTGGACAACATGACCATGGCCTGGGGGCTGGAGGCGCGGGTGCCGTTTCTCGATCATGAGCTGGTGGAACTGGCGGCCCGTTGTCCGCCGGACATCAAGTTTCAGTCCGGCGGCAAGCACCTGCTCAAGCGCGTGGCGCGAGGTATCGTGCCGGATGCGGTCATCGACCGCCCCAAAGGCTATTTCCCCATGCCGGCATTGAAATATGTGCGTGGCGAGTTCCTGGAATTCATGCGGGACATCCTGGATTCCCGTGCCTGCCGCGAGCGCGGGCTGTACGAGCGCAGCTATGTGGACATGCTGCTGAGTGCGCCGGAAATGCACCACACCCGCATCCAGGGCAGCAAGCTATGGCAGCTGGCCTTGCTGGAATTCTGGCTGCAGCGGAATGTGGATGCCCCGGAACCTACACCTTGATCGCTGACAGTTTGACGGGCAGCTCCCGCACCGGCTTTCCCGTGGCGGAAAGGATCGCATTGGCCAGGGCTGGTGCCAGTGGCGGCACACCGGGTTCGCCAATGCCGCCGGGCTCTTCCTCGTTGGACAGGATGATCACTTCGATTTCCGGTGTTTCGTCGATCTTGAGGATGGGGTAGTTGTGGAAGTTGCTTTGCTCCACCTGTCCATCCTTGACCGTGATGCTTGATTTTGTTGCAGCGGTCAGGGCGAAGATAATGGATCCTTCCATTTGCTGTTCCACGATATCCGGGTTGATCACCACGCCGCAGTCGATGGCGCAGGTGACTTTGTGTACAACCAGCCCCTGCTTGTCGGAACGCCGCAATTCCACGACTTCGGCAACATGGCTGCCGAAAGAGGAGAAGGCGGCAATGCCCAGGTAGCCCGTTCCCGCCTGGCCCGGCCAGCCGGCGCCCCGGGCCGCGGCTTTAAGCACTTTCTGCAGCCTGGGGTGGTCGCCCAGAAGCCTGAGCCGCAGATCCAGGGGATCCTGTTTTCCGGCCCGCGCCATCTCATCCAGGAAATGTTCCGCGGCAAAAGCATTGTAATGAGCGAATACCGAGCGCCAAGGGCCGCGGGGGATGGCTTCATCCGTGTTCTTGATCACGACCTTGGTGTTGGCAATGGCATAGGGCGGTGGAGAGATGCCGCTGGCGGATATCTTGGTGCCGCTGACAAACAGCTCCCAGGCGACCGGCAGGCCATTCTCGTCCAGGGCACCGCGCATCTTGTGCAGGGTAAGGGGATGATAGAAATCGTGCTGCACGTCTTCTTCCCGCGTCCAGACCAGTTGCACCGGCTGCTTGAATCGCTGGGCGATCTGCACCGCCTGGGATACGAAATCCTGCTTTAGCCGCCTGCCGAAACCGCCGCCCAGCAAGGTTGTCTGGATCTCGATGTCGTCGCTGCCAGCGCCAAACAGCTTGTTCAGGCCGCGTTTGATGATGGACTGGGAAGTGAGTTTGGCCGTCTCATGGGCTTTGCTCGGGGATTGGGTGGGAACCCAGATCTGCAGTTTCCCGTCATCACGGAAATGGGCGGTGCAATTCATGGTTTCCAGGGGGATATGGGCTTGCGGGGGTTGTATATAGTCTGCCTGAACGACGGTTTTGCCGGAGGACAGAATGGCCTCGGCGTCCCCTTCCTGCCAGGTGGTTTCCCCCTGCCCGGGAGACAGTTTTTTGAGCCTGTCGGCAATCTGTACGGTGGACAGGGTGGTGTTCTTTCCCGGGTTCCAGTTGATTTCCAGAGCGTCTTTTCCCTGGAAGGCCGTCCATGTGTCGGTGGCCACCACCACAATGCCTTCGTTGATTTCAAATATATCGATAACGCCCTTGATCTTGCGTGCCTTGGAGGCATTGACTTGTCCAACGCTGCCGCCGAATACAGGGCAGTGGGTAATAGTAGCGTACAGCATGTCCGGCAGTTTGATGTCGATGCCGAATCTGGCCTTGCCGTTGATTTTGTCCGGGATGTCGGTGCGGGGGATGGATTGCCCGATAATCACGAATTCGTGCAGTTCCTTGAGCCGGGCTTTTTCCGGAATGGGCAGCTTCGCAGCGGAGCTGACCAGTTCCCGGTAGGGGATCTTGCGCCCGGATGGCTTGTGGATGATCTTTCCCTGCGCTGCCTTGCAGTCGCTCACCGCAGCCTGCAAAGCAGCAGCACCGGCTTGCAGCAGCATTTCCCTGGCGATGGCGCCCGCCTCTCTGAGCGTGGACCAGCCCTTGCGGATACTGGCGCTGCCGCCGGTTGCCTGGTAGCCGTATGCGGGATCCAGGGAAGCATGTTTAACCACGATACTGTTCCATTCCACCTCCAGTTCTTCGGCGAGAAGCATGGGCATCAGGGTATAGGGGCCCTGCCCCATTTCGGACTCGGCGACGAAAATGGTAACCGTCCCCTGGTTGTCGATGACCAGCCAGGCATTGGGGCTGAAGCTGCTTGCAGAACTGTTGCCGGAGCCTTGATCCTCTGCGCTGCAGCCCCAGCTCATTCCGAGAATCAGGCCGCTGCCGACAGCAGCCGAGCTGAGCTTGAGGAATTTTCTCCGGTTCGGATGGAAGGGCTTCATGTTGCTTCTCCCTTGCGCAGGGTTTTGGCGGCAAGCTTTATTGCTTTGCGCACTCTCGGATAGGTGCCGCAGCGGCAAAGAACATCGGACATGGCGGTATTGATGTCTTCGTCATCCGGGTTGCCGGTTTCGTTCAGCAGGGCCACGGCGCTGAGGATCTGACCGGACTGGCAGTACCCGCATTGGGGAACCTGCAGTTCCTGCCAGGCCTGCTGTACGGGATGGCTGTTGTCTTTCGACAGGCCTTCAATGGTAAGGATTTCCTTGCCCTGTACGTCGCCGAGCACCGTGATGCAGGAGCGCACAGGCTCGCCATCCAGTAATACCGTGCAGGAGCCGCAGGCGCCGATACCACAACCGTATTTGGCGCCGGTGAGATGCAGAAAGTCCCGCAGTACCCACAGCAAAGGCATGTCTTCGGGGGCATCGACGGCAAGTCTGTTGCCATTTACTCTGATTTGCATAGAAGGGTTCCCGGAATTTACTGGTGATAAAGCTGATTCTAGCTGATTTCAGGGTTTTTACATGCTGTAGTGGGCAAGCAGGGGTTTGCTTGCTGACAGAACGGTGGCTTATGGTGATTCAGCTGCTATGCTTCAAGTGGGAGTTGTTCCAGATGACGCCTGTTTAAGCCAAAGTGTTTGCTGCTTGTCACCTCGGCCTCAGCAATTGCTCCTGCATTGCTCTATCTTCACCCATCCATGGGTTCGTGTGCCGGGATGACTGGAGTTATTGGCTTAAGCAAGCACCATTCGGGGTTGTTCCCTTTTGGCCTGGATAGATGCCGGCATTTGGAGGCGCCATGAAACGATTCAAGAACATTCTTCTGGTTTGTGATTTTAAGCTGAAGCAACAAGTGGCTGTAGATCGTGCTGCGTCCCTCGCCCGGCAGAATGGGGCATCCCTGACGGTGTTTTCCGTGGTCAGGGAAGGCTCTATGGGTGTGGATGCAGCTAAATCCATGCCGATCCCTATTGCCGTGCTGCTGGAACAGATGGTTGCAGACCACCGGGAAAAGCTCGATGCCCTTGTCGCTCCCATGAGGCGGCAGGGGATTGATGCGAGGCCACAGGTGGTGACAGGAATACCGTTCCTGGAGATCATCCGCAAGGTGTTGCGTGACAAGCATGATCTGGTGATTCTGGCCGCGGAGGGAAAAAGTGGCCTCAAGGAACGGCTGTTCGGCAGCACTTCCATGCATCTGATGCGCAAATGTCCCTGTCCTGTATGGGTGGTCAAGGCGGCAAAACGATTCAGGCATCAGAGAATTCTGGCTGCGGTCGATACCACAGACGAGTTTCCCGATCATGAACGTCAGCCGCTCAATGCCTTGATCATGCAACTGGCCAGCTCCCTTGCGCAGATGGACAGGGGTGAGCTGCATGTGATCCAGGCGTGGTCGGTATTTGCCGAAGGATACATGGAGGTGCGGGGCGGTTTGAGCGAGCAGTCCATCCATCAGCTGCGCAAGCAGGTCAAACGGGAATATGCAGCCCAGCTGGATGCCTTGCTGATGGCCGTGGATCTGGAAGGGATTGCCGTCCGCAAACACTTGCCGAGAAGTGACAACCCTTCCCGGGCCATCATAAAACTGGTGAAGAACAATGATATCGATTTACTGGTCATGGGCACAGTTTGCCGAACCGGTATTGCCGGCTTCTTCATCGGTAACACGGCGGAAAAGGTGTTGAGCGAGGCCGATTGCTCCGTATTGACAGTCAAACCGGAAAGCTTCGTTACGCCAGTAAGGCTGGAAGAATCGTAAACCAGTATGGTTTGGCCGGCATGGGGGATGCATCAGGGCAATCTTTCCATTCTTTCTTGCAGCCGGCGCATTGCCTGCTGTGCGTTTTCCAGCTCCTTCAGCAATTCATCGCGCGAGCTTGGCTGGCGCAAATCCGCCAGACACTCCGCCTTGGCTTCTTCCAGGTTATTGATTACTACGGCAATAAACAAATTGATGATGACGAAGGTGCCCATCACCACGAAGCTGACAAAATAGGCCCAGGCCCAGGGTTGCGCCTCCATGGCCGTATACATGACGTCGGTCCAGTCTTCCAGGGTGACTACGCGGAACAGAGTCAACAATGACAGGCCCAGCGATCCCCAGTGCTGCGGATCATGCTGATGAAACAGATGAAAACCTGCAATGGCGTAGATATAGAAGATGATCGACATCAGCAGGATGATATTGCCCATACTCGGGATGCTGCGCATGAGGGTGGCGACGATGAGGCGCAGCTCCGGAATCGTGGAGATCAGACGCAATACTCGCAGCAGGCGGGCGAGGCGGGCGACCATGGCCAGCTCGCCTGTAGCCGGCACTAAAGACAGCACGATTACACTGAAGTCAAACAGGTTCCATCCGTTGCCGAAGTACAGCCGCAAACGTGGCGCCACGGCGCTGATCTTGAGCAATGCCTCGATGATGAATGCCGCCAGAACCAGCTGGTGGCCAAGTTCAAACCATTTGCCGTATTTGCTGACCAGCGTGGCATCCGTTTCCAGTCCGAGAATCAGTGCATTGAGCAGTATTAAACCGATGATGGAATGCTCGAACAGCGCTGCCCCAACCAGCTTACGGCTGAATTGCTGCCATGAATTGAGTATGTTGTGCATGTTCCGGACCTTGTTGACTTGGCAATCGAGTGGTGTATCTTCAAGGTTTCAAATCCTGATTTCAAATGGATTTTGAATGCCTGAGGCAGTGCATTGGATTGCCGCATCAATGATAGGGTTTCCTGCCGCCAGGCAAACAACATGGCTGAAGGCGACTTGCGCCGGATGAGCAACAAAGCAGGTGTGAGTGGATCATGATCTCTACATTCAGCGATGTCTTTACCGAAATAGCCGTTTTGCTGCTGTTGGCGGCGATAATCGGCGCTATCGGTGTGCGGCTGCGGCAGCCGTTGATTGTCGCCTTTATCGTGGTGGGCATTCTGGTCGGGCCATCGGTGCTCGGTTGGGTGTCGGCCAACGACCAGGTTGATCTGCTGGCCAAGCTGGGCATCGCCCTGCTGTTGTTCGTGGTGGGACTGAAGCTGGATCTGCACATCATCCGCACCATGGGGCCGGTGGCACTGGCCACCGGGCTGGGGCAGGTGATCTTCACCTCCGTGGTGGGTTATTTTATTGCCATCGCCCTGGGGATGGCCCCGGTGACTGCCCTGTATGTGGCGGTAGCGCTGACCTTCTCCAGTACCATCATCATCGTCAAACTGTTGTCCGACAAGCGTGAGGTGGATGCGCTGCATGGGCGCATCGCTATCGGTTTTCTCATTATTCAGGATATCGTGGTGGTGTTGGTGATGATCGGCCTGACCGCTCTGGGCGAGGCAAGCGATGCGGTCAGCCTGGGGCGGGAGGCGCTGGAGGTTCTGGTCAAAGGTGGCCTGTTCATCGCCATTATCGGCTTGTTGATGCGCTATGTGTTGACGCCGTTGTTGCATCAGCTGGCCCGTTCACCGGAATTGTTGGTGCTGTTTGCTATTGCCTGGGCTGTGGCGCTGGGTGCGGCGGGTGCGCATCTGGGTTTCAGCAAGGAAGTGGGGGCATTTCTTGCCGGGGTATCTCTGGCCTCCACGCCCTACCGTGAGGCCATCGGTGCACGTCTGGTGAGTCTGCGCGATTTCCTGTTGCTGTTCTTTTTTATCGATCTGGGCGCCGGGCTGGAGCTGGGTACACTTGGTGCGCAGGTGATGCCAGCCATTCTTTTGTCACTGTTCGTGCTCATCGGCAATCCTTTGATCGTGATGGCGATTCTGGGATTCATGGGCTACCGCAAGCGTACCGGGTTTCTGGCAGGCTTGACGGTAGCGCAGATCAGCGAATTTTCCTTGATATTGGGGGCGCTGGGATTGAGTCTGGGGCATATCGATACCGATACCATGGGACTCATTACCCTGGTGGGGTTGATTACCATCAGCGCATCGACCTACATGATTCTTTACTCCCACACGCTGTACGAATGGGTGGCGCCTTGGCTGGGCGTGTTCGAGCGCAAGCAGGCGCACCGGGAAAAAGCCGGAAGCCAGACTGGTGCCGAGAAGGATATTGATGTCATCCTGTTCGGCATGGGACGGTTTGGCTCGGGGATTGCACAGGAGTTGCAGCAACGTGGCCACAGGGTGCTGGGCGTGGATTTTGACCCAAACCTTGTGCGTCGGCAGAACGGCCATGAGTATGCGGTATGCTACGGTGATGCAGAAGATCCGGAATTTCTTGCCACCTTGCCTCTTGAACAGGCTTCCTGGGTGCTGAGCAGCGTGCGGGATCTATCAATCAGTTTTGCACTACTGCAGGGCTTGCGCGATTACGGTTACAGTGGAAAGGTGGCGGTTACCACCCATTCCCAAAAGAACACGGAGCCGCTGAAAAAGGCAGGTGCTGATTATGTGCTGGTGCCCTATGCCGATGCGGCGGCGGAAGCCGTCGATCACTTGTTCAGACAGGCCTAATAACCCCCAGTGCAATGTGCCCCGAAGGACTCACAGACCCAGGTTCTTGAGCAGCGCGGGATATTGGTGTTGACTGTGGGGTAAATATGTATATAATTATTCTCAGCTTGAAAGTACGTCTTATATTTATGCACACCATTTCGAAGTTCCATCTGTAGTTCCTCGTTCTGTTCTTCATAAGTAAACACAACACTTCTAGCAAAACTGCCTCCTTGAGGGGCTTTTATTACTCTTGATTAAATAGGATATTATTATGTCTACTACTACCGGTACCGTTAAATGGTTCAACGAAGCGAAAGGCTTTGGTTTCATCGAGCAGGAAAACGGTCCAGACGTATTTGCTCATTTCAGCGCTATCTCCGGCTCTGGTTTCAAAACTCTGGTTGAAGGCCAGAAGGTCGAGTTCACTGTGACTCAGGGTCAGAAAGGTCCTCAGGCAGAGAACATCGTAGCGCTCTAAACCATCAGATCGCAAACTGACCGGCATGGTTGCCGGTCAGTCAGGCTCTTGATTTTCGGAAATTGGGAGCAAAAAAGGCGGAACCAGCTGGTTCCGCCTTTTTTATGGGTTTTCAAAACCATCTTCAAAAATATGGGCGACAACCGGGCGGTGGTTTTTTATCAGACGCACGAAACGCACTTCCAGGTCTTCTGTCCCGCCGTTGAAAATGCGGAAATCCGCTGCATTTTCGAGTTGATTGCTGAACCGGGCGCCGGGCAAATCGATACTGGCGGTTTTTACCCGACCGCTGTTCTGGCGGCTGACTGGATCGCTGGAAACAACATGCTGGCCATCCGAATACTCTATCCACCAGTTGCTGCTGCCTTTGTCCAGATAGGTGACCTTCAATTGCCATTGCTGCCGATGGTCGCTGGTGAACAGGTCATCAGCAAAAAAGTACATATAGTCCTGTCCGTTGGCATGGTCGGTAAGGCGTCCTTCCCAGGATTCGCCGTTGTCCGGATCGATTTCGTTGATGTGATGATCGGTGCCGCGGCGGGTAAGGCCATTTGCGCCGACATCTTTCTGCACCAGCCAGCGCTCCAGGTTGCGAACCCAGGGGGCGCCGTTCCAACTGTGGCTGTCATCATATGTCCAGTATTTGTCCTGGGCGGTGCGTAACGCCACCCAGGCGTCGGCGCTGTTGTGCCGTTGCTTTCCCAGGGAGTTCCGCACCCAGTCCCAGTGGTCGGGGTAGGTGGACAGATAGCTGTCTTGAGGAACCACATACAGCCGCTTGGTGCGCATTTGCAAGGCTTTGAGGTTGGACATCTTGATGGCGTAGTAGAGATCCCTGGCGTTGTAGCCGCAGGCTCTGTAGCACTCGTTTTCCGCGCCTATGGTGCGCTTGTCGTTCAACAGCGGCCAGTCTTCGTTGATTTCGATGTGGCCGTCCTGGGCGATGGCCGCGCCATAGGCCGGGGTGTGGTTCAGGTGAAAATTGAACAGCTCGGTAATGCCATTGCGTATGCCCATGCCGGCCTGTACCGCGTCCCGGGCAAACAGGTTGGTGGCGCCATTCCAGGTGCTGTCGAAAGGGTAGTCTTCGCCAGTGTAGACCAGCTTCCAGGCGTAGTCGTCGTCGGGATTGGCGTTTTCACCATTGGCAATCGCCACCAGTTCGGGCATGGCGCGCTGGAACCAGCTATTGAATTCTGCGAAGCTCAGGCCATCGCCCGCCGCCTGGAAGGGGATGTCGAAATCAAACTCGGTGTAATAGAAGCCGCCGGGAACATGGGCAAACAGCATGTCCGGGTCAGCCGCCAGCCCCCAGTGCAAAAAAACCTGGCGGTACATGTTTTTCGCATGTTGCCACACGCAGGAGTTCCAGATGGGCAGATGGCTGTCCTGGCCATCATGGTCGGTCCAGGTCTTGGTGATATTGCAACTGGATTTTACCCAGGCAGGTGCCCAGCTTTCGCCCGTCACCCAGATGCGCAGCCAGTATTTCCCCGGAATGGCCAACTGATCCTGGAGTGAGGGAAAGCTCATTCCCGCCGCGTTTCCGGTTCCAGTGACGGAAAATACGCCGGGAGACGGGTTGATCTGGCGCCAGGTCAGGTCGATGACCCGCACCTTGACGTGATCGGCGGGAGAGGCCTCTTCGGAATAGAAGCGCGTATCATCCAGGGGCAGGGACCAGGCCGGCAGGCGCCAGTCGTCGCCATCGACGATGCTCACCGCTGCCAGGGGCAATGGCGTAAGTGAGAACAGGAGTGCAAGCAGTAAAAGGCGAATGTCCATGATGTCAGGTTTTGTTCGGGTCCACCAGCACCAGCCGGGTGCCGGATGCGATGTCATGCCAGGCGCGTTTTTGCGGGTCGATGAGTATCCACAGAAAGCCCAGCCCCAATGCGGCCAGGGAGAAAATTGCCACGGCATAGCGAACTATCGCCTGCTTCAGGTTTGGTGAGCGCCCGTCATTGGAAAACAGCATGATCCGCCAGGCCCGCATGCCCAGGGTTTGTCCGCCATGCGTCCAGAACCACAGGTGAAAACCGACACCCACGGCGAACATCCAGATGGTCATGGCAGCTTTGTACAGGGGGTAGTTTCGAATGTCCTCCATGCCGAATACGGTGGCCAGAGGCAGATATACCAAGGTGAATGCTGCGGCCATCAGGGCGGCGACCAGCACGCTGTCGTAGAGAAGGGCTGCGAGGCGTCGAAACAGGCCGGGTTCGGCGGCGTTTTCCAGGTTTTGGGTGATATCATTCATGGCGTCTAAGTGTACTCGCTAAAACCTGTTCATAGTAGTATTAGCCCATGAGTCATCACTCGCGCCGAGATTTTTTGCGACAATTGTTGCGCCGGGTTCCCATGCCGGTGCTGGCGGCGTTGTTTGGGTTATTGACGGGAGCGGCAGTATGGATTGTGATTGATCCCATTCAAACCCGCGCCATCGGCAATATTTTCGATGAAGAGCTCAGTGGGCAGCTGGAAACCCGTGCCAGTGAGTCACTGGCGCGATTCGATAGTTTCACCCAGTCTTATGTGAATATCACGCGATTGCTGGCCCATCACCGCCGTATGGCGGATTACCTGGAGCCGGTATTCTGGTTTGCGAATGATAGCGACGCACCATTGCTGCACAAAAAGGAAGCACCGGCATGGTTGCCAGAAGATACCATTAAGGGCTTGCCAGTAAAGCCCAGCCTTGCGTTGCTGACGGATCTTGAGGGAAAGATCAGGGAGGTGTATCAGCTGGGCGATAAACCCTTGCCGAAAGAGACGGCAGCAGAGCTGGGGCATGCGCTTGCCAATACACGTCAGCAGGCTTATATCACCAGGCTTGATGGAGAGCTGTATGTGCTGATCTCCGAGCGTGTGGAGGATGCCAGCTACAACCAGATGGGATCCCTGGTGCTGCTGGTCAGCATTGATGAAACTTTCCTCAATGCTTCCCAGCAACGCGCCAGCACTTCGCAGACCACGGTGGCCCTGGTGGATGGGGAAAGCCAGACCATACTTGCCAGCAGCCGCAATACTGAATTGCTGGATGGCGCCAACATCAATGCCCTGGAATCCGACTATGTGATTACTGCCCAGTCCTTTTTTGAATATGGCAACTCCCCTCTGAACCTGCTCTTTGCCACGCTGATTTCCAGGGATGTCATCGATGCCACCAGGCAAAGTATTATTGCAGTAGAGCGTCGCCATCGCTTGACAGGCGCCGCCATCGTGGGATTGATCTTTGTGTTGTTGTTTATCCTGATTTCCAGTCGTATCAACCGTCTGCTGAAACGGGTGGCAAGATTTTCCAGCAGAGCCCTGCATATTGAACATCCTACTCCCCGGGGTGGCAACCAGTTGCTGATCATGGAGGACTGGATACGCAGTTTTACCCAGGCGGTAATGAAAGCCAGGGAAGAAACGCGGGCAAGATATACGGCGGAGATACAGGAAAGAGAAGCGCTGAAAACAGCGGTGCTGGATGCCTCTTTGGATCCCATCGTGACGATTGATCAGGCTGGTCGTATCGTGGATTTCAATCCCACGGCAGAAAAGATCTTTGGCCACAGCAGAGATGAAGTGCTGAACCAGGCACTGAAAGAGTTGATCTTTGACAAAGGCTCCCGGGAGGCTTTCAACAGCCTGCTGTATGACTGCCTGGGAGAGCAAACGCCGGAATCCCCCACGGTGTTGCGCACCCTCAGCGCACGCCGTAAGGACGGCAAGAGCTTTCCCGTGGAAGTAGCCATCAAACCTGTAATGTTGGAAAACAAACTGTTTTTCACTACCTACATACGGGATATTTCCGAACGAAAACGCCAGGCCCAGGAGATATCCAGTCTCGCTGCCTTTCCTGGCGAGAGTCCGCTTCCGGTGTTGCGTATCAACCAGCCGGGGGTGGTGATCTATGCCAACAAGGCCAGTGATGCGCTCCTGGAATACTGGGGCTGCCAGCGCATGCAGACAGTGCCCATCTACTGGAAGCGCCTGGTGGAGCAGACCCTGGAAACCGGCCACTCCACGGAAGTGGAAGTGGAAACCAGCGCCGGCGTGTTTTCCCTGTTGCTGGCGCCGGTTGCCAACCTCGCCTATGTGAATGTATACGGGCGTGACATCACGGCAATCCGCCAGGCCGAGGAAGAGGCTCGCCACCGCCAGAACGAGTTAATCCATGTGTCGCGTTTGAGCACCATGGGGGAAATGGCCACAGGTATCGCCCACGAACTGAATCAACCCCTTTCCGCAATCGTGAATTTCGCCAACGGCTGCGCCCGGCGCATTCGCCTGGGCATCGGCGAAAAAGAGGAGCTGGTCAGGGCCATGGAGCAGATTTCCCTGCAGGCAGAGCGTGCTGGAGAGATCATCAAACGATTGCGCGGCATGGTTACACGCCAGCAACCGGTGCGCGAGCATACGGATCTGAATACCCTGGTAAAAGATGCCTGCGCCCTGATTGCCCATGACCGCCAGAAACTGAATATCACCATAGAGCAACAATTGAGCAGCCAGCCGGTGATTGCCCGGATTGATCCGGTGCAGATAGAGCAGGTGATTCTGAATCTGCTGCGAAATGCACTGGATGCTCTGGGACAGCAACGCAGGAAGGATCGCCGCCTGCTTCTTGAAACAGGTGTGAGCGCCCAGGGCATGGCTTATATCCGTGTCCAGGACAATGGCGGTGGCATAGTGCTGGAAGACCTGAAACATCTGTTCGATCCGTTTTTCAGCACCAAGAAAACCGGCATGGGCATGGGGCTGTCTATCAGCAAGACCATTGTTGTCGAGCACAATGGTAGAATCATGGCAGATTCCCTACCGGGGAAAGGTGCGGTGTTTACCATCGAATTACCGGCCAGTAACGCTATTGCAGAGAGTATTGCCTCGTGAATGACAGTCAAGTGCAACCCCAGTCCACGGTTTTCGTCGTGGATGACGATGAAGCCATGCGCAGCTCCCTGCAGTGGCTGATTGAGTCTGTGGGATTGACGGTGGAATGCTATTCATCTGCGGAGACTTTTCTTGAAGCCTATTATCCCGGCCGTTCAGGGTGCCTGTTGCTGGATGTGCGCATGCCGGGTATGGGCGGGCTGGAACTGCAGGAATATCTGCGCCGCCATGAAATTCACATTCCCGTTATCATTATCACCGGGCATGGCGATGTCCCCATGTCAGTGCGGGCGATGAAGGAAGGGGCAATCGACTTTATTGAAAAGCCCTTCAACGATGAATTGTTGCTGGATGCTATCCGCAACGCCCTGTCGGTGGATGAGCGGCAACGCTGGGAACAGTCGCAGCGCGCCGAGCTGGCGTCACGCCTGTCTTTGCTCACGCCCAGGGAGCATGAGGTTATGGGCATGGTGACGGAAGGAAAGTCCAACAAGGAAATTGCCACTGCCCTGGGCGTATCGGCCAAAACCGTCGAAGCCCACCGTGCCAAGGTCATGGACAAAATGCAGGCAGGCTCTCTGGCAGAGCTGGTGCGGATGTCAATGCTGGCCTCGCAATAGAGCCGCGCATCCTTGTACGGCGTACAGCCTTGTATGTGCTTGAGAGCTTCAGGAACAAGGCGAAGATCGCAGCAAACGCCCCCTGTAGCGTTTGCTATGCTTTGCGTCGCCATTAATCACGGATCCTGGGTTTTATATCGGGTCTTTTTCCGGAATTAGTCAAAGCTGATGGTTGGTACTACTTCTCATCTTCCTGAAACAGGTGCTCTGGGCCAGGAACACATTACCGCCTGGCTGGCAGCGCTTGCCGGGCGGCGTAGCCGGGAGGAGATTCATGAACTCTCCCGGGCGTTGGATATTGTTCACCAGATACACAATGAAGAGCCCACTTTCGGTGGTATGCAACACCGGCTGGCATTAGTGCAGACCGCTGATATTCTTGATCAGCTGAATCTGGATACAGAAACCCTTGTCGTCGCCTTACTCTCTGATCTCCCCGGTGCCGAGCTGGAGTGTGCTGAGCCGTTTGGGGAGCGGGTGCAAGCCATGATCCGTGATCTGGTACGCATTCGCACGGTGGCGGTTACGGGTAGTACAGATACCAGCGCCAGGCAGAGTGAAAACCTGCGCCGTATGCTATTGGGGCTGGCCGATGATGTGCGGGTGGTGCTGGTGGTGCTGGCGAAGCGCCTGCAACTGATGCGGGTGCTGGGCAGTCTGGAAGCGGAAGATCAGCAACGCATTGCGGATATCACCCAGCGTATTCATGCACCCCTGGCGAACCGGTTGGGCATTTGGCAGATCAAGTGGGAGCTGGAGGATCGTTCCCTGCGTGTACTGCATGCAGAAGCCTACCGGCAGATCGCCAATGCGCTGGAGGAGAAAAGGGAAGAGCGCGAGCAGTTTATCGAGCAGGTGATCGAGCGTTTGCAGAAGCAGTGTGTAGAGCATGGCATAACGGCGCAGATTTCCGGTCGCCCCAAACACATCTATAGCATCTGGAGAAAGATGCATCGCAAGGCCGTGAACTTCGATCAGATCTTCGATGTGCGGGCGGTAAGGGTGCTGGTGGATACGGTTGCCCAGTGCTATGAGGTATTGGGCATGGTGCATGGCGCCTGGCAACCTATTTCCAGGGAATTTGATGACTATATCGCCCATCCCAAGGCGAATGGCTACCGTTCCCTGCATACGGCGGTGATTGGAGATGACGGCAAACCGCTGGAGGTGCAGATTCGCACCTGGGAAATGCATGAACATGCGGAATGTGGTGTAGCGGCGCATTGGCGCTACAAGGAGGATGGCAAGGGTGATGCGGAACTGGAGCGCCGCATCGAATGGATGCGTGCCTGGCTGGAGCAGCCGGGGGAGGGCGATGCCAGTATTGATGATTCCGATGCTGAATTTGAAGCCCAGCGCATCTATGTGCTCACACCGGATGGCAAGGTGGTGGAGCTGCCCCGGGGAGCCACGGCGGTGGATTTTGCCTATGCCATCCACAGCTCCGTGGGGCACAGGTGCCGCGGCGCCAAGGCGGATGGCAAGATGATCTCTCTTACTCACCCCCTGGAAAGCGGTCAGACGATCGAGGTAATTACCGTCAAGGAAGGCGGCCCCAGCCTGGACTGGCTCAATTCCAGTTCGGGCTATGTAGTGACTTCAAGGGCGCGCAACCGCATCCGCCACTGGTTCAAGCGCCAGGACTATGATCAGCATGTAAGCCTCGGCAAGGCCAGCCTGGACAAGGAAATCAGCCGTCTCGGGGTGAAAAAGCCCGATCTGGAGCAGCTGCTGCCCAAATACAATTTCAAGGCTTTGGATGATCTGTATGCTGCCATTGGCCGCGGTGAGGTATCCGCTATCCAGATCGCCAATCTGCAGGTGAGCAGTGCAGTCAGGGATGATGATGAGGAAATAACCGCCAAAGCGGAAAGGCGCATCACCCGGCATACCGGCAAGGGTGGTCAGGTGGTGGTGGAAGGTGTAGGTGACCTTATGACCCATACCGCCCGCTGCTGCAAGCCGGTGCCTTATGATCCTATTGTCGGGTACATCACCCGGGGCCGGGGTGTCACCATACACCGGGAAGACTGCTCTGTAGTCAACAGGCTCAGGCAAGACCAGGCAGAACGGCTGATACCTGTAGCCTGGGGTGAAGACCAGTCTCAGGGCACTTTTCTGGCGGATATACAGATTTATGCCCATGACCGAAAAGGCCTGTTGCGTGATATCAGTTCCGTGTTCTCCAATGAAGAAGTGGATGTGCTGGGAGTGAAAACCCATACGGACCGGAAAAAGGAAAAGGCCAGCATGCGCTTCACCACGGAAGTGGCGGATATGACGCAGCTCAGCCGGGTGCTGGAGAAATTGGCGCAGATACCGGATGTGCTGGAAGTGCGCCGGCAGGTGTAGGGACAAGAGCACCTTAATCCGCATTTGTCACCCCAAAATATATTTTCAAATCCTCACTTAGAAATTCATCGGGCCTGAAAATCACCTTTTTACGCTGCTGCGTGTGGGTAATGCCTTTGTAGGGTTTCTGTTTGCTCTGTTGCTGGCATGAACTTGTAATTTCTCCATCCAGAATGCAGAAAACTACGCCACTGGCTGTTTTGCTCCCAGCCGTTTCAGTTTGTTGGTGAGCCAGCGGTATGCCTGATTATGCGCAGGGGCTTAAAAACCAAGGTATTGAGCCCCATTTGAGAAAGCCCTGGATGTTTTCCAGGGTCTGGAGGTCTTGTATATTGTGAGTGTCATGATCATCCTCCTCCGAGGATGATCGTTTCAGGCTCATGTGTTATTGGGCAAGACCATGAGTTGAATTAAAAATTTATTTATATTAGGATAAAATTGTTTATGGGTTTAAGTTGCGGTGCAATTAAGGCTGCTTCCCTAACAGGATGAAAAAAAGCCTTCCATGGCTTTTTCAACTCGGAAAGACAAACATGTGGTTTTGCCTTTCCTCCATTTTCAATGACTGAATTGGTTAAGGAGTACCCATCATGGAAAAGAGAGGTTTCATATCGCTACTGACGTTAACTTTGGTGTTCTCGGTAGCATCCTTTGCAGAAACAAATCCAGCACCACTGAAGAAGACTGATCAAACCGTAAGCTATGTTGACTATGATGATGGTGCCTATCAAAAAGGAGTAGCACATAGCTACACCCCTGATGATGTCAAAGAGATTGTCATCGATAATGTTACCGGCCTGATATGGCAAAACAGTGAAGCTATAGTCAATATACCTCACAGTGATGCCATAGCTTACTGCTCGGATCTGTCACTTGGAGGCTATGACGATTGGCGCCTGCCCAATATTAAAGAGCTGCAAAGCATTATCAAATTTGGTAACGATCCGATTGATCCGGTGTTTATCTATGGTGATCTGGATTACTTCTGGTCTTCAACTGTTGATAAACAATTTGGTGACCCATTCAGCGTCCTCTTTGCTAGAGGGTATACCACGCTTTGGAATGCACAATCCCACCTGTTTGTTCGCTGTGCCAGGGGTGATGAGCAGGCTCTTCCTCTGACAAGCCTTGTTTCCAGAGATGATGCTAATGGTATTGTCACCGACCACAATACACAGCTTCAATGGCAAGATGATTATGGTGACAATAACCCTTATGTTCCCTATGGATTTAATTGGCAAGAAGCTATTGACTACTGTGAAACACTAACTCTCGGCGGTAGCGAAGACTGGAGACTTCCAAACATTAATGAACTCAGTTCTCTGATTGATTACTACTCAGATGAAAATCATTATCGAAATCCAATCTTTACAACAACGTCATCATCTTGGGGGCTTTGGTCATCAACAACCCGAAATGCCGTAGATACTGCTGCTTTCTCGGTCTATTTGCAAAGTGGAAAAGTCAGTCCTTATAATCAAAAAGCCGGAACCGCTGGTGCCCGCTGTGTGCGTGATGTGACTGAAGAGAACCACCCAGCACCACTGAAGAAGACTGCTCAAACCGTAAGCTATGTTGACTATGATGATGGTGCCTATCAAAAAGGAGTAGCACATAGTTATACCCCTGATGATGTCAAAGAGATTGTCATCGATAATGTTACCGGCCTGATATGGCAAAACAGTGAAGCTATAGTCAATATACCTCACAGTGATGCCATAGCTTACTGCTCGGATCTGTCACTTGGAGGCTATGACGATTGGCGCCTGCCCAATATTAAAGAGCTGCAAAGCATTATCAAATTTGGTAACGATCCGATTGATCCGGTGTTTATCTATGGTGATCTGGATTACTTCTGGTCTTCAACTGTTGATAAACAATTTGGTGACCCATTCAGCGTCCTCTTTGCTAGAGGGTATACCACGCTTTGGAATGCACAATCCCACCTGTTTGTTCGCTGTGCCAGGGGTGATGAGCAGGCTCTTCCTCTGACAAGCCTTGTTTCCAGAGATGATGCTAATGGTATTGTCACCGACCACAATACACAGCTTCAATGGCAAGATGATTATGGTGACAATAACCCTTATGTTCCCTATGGATTTAATTGGCAAGAAGCTATTGACTACTGTGAAACACTAACTCTCGGCGGTAGCGAAGACTGGAGACTTCCAAACATTAATGAACTCAGTTCTCTGATTGATTACTACTCAGATGAAAATCATTATCGAAATCCAATCTTTACAACAACGTCATCATCTTGGGGGCTTTGGTCATCAACAACCCGAAATGCCGTAGATACTGCTGCTTTCTCGGTCTATTTGCAAAGTGGAAAAGTCAGTCCTTATAATCAAAAAGCCGGAACCGCTGGTGCTCGCTGTGTGCGTGATGCGTAGAAACAGAGGTTGTGGTCTTGTGAAATATTTGAGGGGGAAGTGTTCACTATGAAGATGCGGGTCTTTGATTTGTGGTTGCTCTTTTGCGTTATCATAGTTCAAAGACCTGGCCTCTTTTCCCCATTGTAAATTGGAGTGAAGATCAGTCTCAGGGCACTTTTCTGGCAGATATGCATATTTATTCCCTGACCGAAAGGGCCTTGATATCAGTTCCGTGTTCTCCAATGAAGAAGTGGATGTGCTGGAAGTGCGCCGGCAGATGTAGAAACAAGGCTTTATGCCAGCAACGCCACGCTTTTCGCCTGGGCATAGACTGCCTTTCCAGGCGTCAGATCCAGCAAGGCTGCTGATTTGCGCGTAATGCGCGAAAGTATCGGCACATTGCCTGCCAGCAGCCGTACGGTAACCTGGGCGCTGCCTGCCGGGACGATTTTATCCACGGTTGCGGGAAATATGTTCAGGATGCTGGTGTTACTCTGATGTTCCAGGGTAATGCTCACATCGCGTGCGATGATGCGCAGCCTTACTTTCGTTCCGACCGGCAGATCCTTGTATGCAACGGTAAAACGGCCGCCAGGAAAATCAAGGTACGTCAGTTTATAGACCTCATCATGTTCTGAAACAGTTGCTTCGATGAGCGTCTCCGCATCGCCGCCCTGGGACAGGGGGAGATCCAGCCGGGTCAGCATGTCAGTGATCGGCCCGGAAGCAGATATCCCTCCTGCTTCCATAAGAACCAGATGGTCAGCCAGGCGAGCTACTTCATCAGGAGAATGGCTGACATAGATCACCGGGATATCCAGTTCGCGGTGCAGTGATTCCAGATAAGGGAAAATTTCCTGCTTACGCGCCAGATCCAGGGCGGCCAGGGGTTCATCCATCAACATCAACCGGGGGCTGACAGCCAGCGCCCTGGCAATGGCCACTCTTTGCCTTTCACCACCGGAAAGCTTGTGGGGCTTGCGTGCAAGGAGTGGAGATATTCCCAGCAACTCGATAGCCCTGTCCAGAGGAACCCTGCGTTCTGCAACCGGCACGCGCTTGAGACCATACTCCAGATTGTGTCGGACGTTCAGATGAGGGAACAGGCTGGCCTCCTGAAAAACATATCCCAGAGAACGCTGATGCGGCGGCACGAACAGCTTCTCCTTCTGCCAGCACATGCCATCTATTTGCAGAAATCCTTGCGGGCAATGCTCGAGTCCGGCGATGGCGCGCAACAGGGTGGTTTTTCCGCAGCCGGATGGCCCGAACAGCGCAGTAACCCCCCGGGCGGGGATGTGCAAATCCACATCCAGGGAAAAATCCTCCTTGTGCAGCTCGAAGCGGGCCTGGATAGTCATTGCTGCACCAGAGAAAAGCGGCGGTTGACGGCATATACCAGGATCAGCATGAGGAAGGAAAGCAGCAACAGCCCCCCGGACAACAAGTGGGCCTGGCCGTACTCCAGTGCCTCGACATGATCATAGATGGCAATGGACAGCACCTGGGTTTCCCCGGGAATATTGCCGCCAATCATCAGCACCACGCCAAACTCGCCGATGGTGTGTGCAAAACCCAGCACCGTGGCGGTCAGAAACCCGGAGCGGGCCAGTGGAACCGCGATGGTGAAAAAGCGATCCAGAGGAGACGCACGCAGGGTGGCGGCAACTTCCAGGGGGCGACTACCAATGGCGGCAAAGGCGTTTTGCAGGGGCTGAATGACAAAAGGCATGGAATAGAATACGGAACCGATCACCAGCCCGGTGAAAGTGAAGGCCAGGGATGGCCCGCCGAGCGCCTGGGACAAGCTACCCAGTGGCCCGTTGGGACCAAGAGTAATTAACAGATAGAAACCCAGCACCGTTGGTGGCAGCACCAGGGGCAGGGCGATGAGCGCTTCCAGCAGGAACTTGTAACGCCACTTGCTGCGCGCCAGCCACCAGGCCAGCGGTGTGCCGAGAAGCAGCAGGATCAAGGTGGTCAATCCTGCCAGCTTGAGGGTGACGAATAGCGCGGCGATGTCTGCTTCATCGAGGCTCATGGTATTTTATAGCCGAAACTGCGAATCAGTTCCCGTGTTTCTGCATTTTTTACGAAGCGCACAAATGCCTGTGCGGCTTTCGCGTCGCTGAGCAGCACCGCCTGCTGTTCAATGGGTGTATAGAGGGTAGCGGGAATATCCCACCAGGAACCGGGAGCCGGCTGGCCGGGGTATTTGATCTGGGACCAGGCCACGAAGCCCAGCTCGGCGTTACCGCTTTTGATGAACTGGAATGCCTGGCCGATGCTTTCTCCCCGTACGGTGCGTCCTTTCAGCGTTTCCCACAACCCGTGGCTCTGCAGCACTTCCTGTGCCGCCTTGCCATAAGGTGCAAGGCGTGGGTTGGCCATGGCCAGGTGCTGGAATTTGCCGGTTTTGAGTATCTTGCCCTGTGTATCCACATAGTCAGCCCTGGGACTCCACAACACCAGCTTGCCCACGGCGTAGGTGAAACGACTGCCGGGCAGGGCGATGCCTTCGGCTTCGAGCAGCGCCGGGCGCTTGCTGTCGGCGGCAAAAAAGACATCGAAGGGCGCGCCATGGTGGATCTGGGCATAGTGCTTGCCGGTAGAGCCGATGCTGAGTTTGACCTTGTGACCACTTGCGGCCGCAAAGTTGCTGATGATGGCCTTCAGGGTATTGGCGAAATTGCTCGCCACAGCTACACGGATTTCATCAGCGATGCTCCAGGTGCTGGCCAGCATCAGCAGCAGTGTCGCAACGAGCCGGGACAGGCGTGCTGATGAATGCATGGGGAACCGTCTATGTTCCGGGATAGCGGGCGACAAGCCGAGTGTAGATCTGTTGTTCGAAATCTGCCGCGTCTGCGTCCAGGGTGGCGGTGATTTCCGCCAGGTGCTCGTTGTCCTCGCGGCCCTGCCAGGTCTTGATGTAGCTGCCGCTTTTGTAGCCATGATCCTGACGGAAGCGGTTGAGCACATTCTTGCCCACATAGATGCGGTGCAGGTCATCAAAGCTGCTGTTCACATCCGCCAGCAGGGAAAGAAAGGCGGGCATATCCAGGGCCTGGTGCTCCAGGGCGAAGCGCGCCAGCTGATCCACATTGGCGCGGAAATCGGTTTCCGCCGATTGCCGTCCCTGAAGCTGCGCCAGCATGTTGTCAGCGGCAGCCCCGTGGTCGCCCCGCTGACTGACCAGTTCGGCGCTGAGGCCAAAATGCCAGATATCGACAAGCTCCAGGCGGATCTGCTCCACATCATGTTCCTGTGCCTTCCACCATTTCCAGCCATAGTGTTCCATGAGCTCGGCGCTTTCCAGCCAGATGGCGCGGTACCAGGCATTTTCGGCCTGCAGCCAGTCTGGGTTGATGTGGCGGTTGAGCTGATCCTGCAGCTGCAGCATGTTGAGCAGTTTTTGTTTCATGGAATCTGGTACCACAAGTCACGGGAGAAAGGTATGTTACGTCAGTAACAGCTTCAGTGAAACCGCCAGGGAAATGATCACCAGCAGGGGGCGGATGATGGCTGCACCGTGGCGAACGGCCAGATGCGCGCCCAGCCAGGCGCCCCCAGCTTGGGCCAGGCCAAGCAACAGCCCCAGTTCCCACAACACATGCCCGCCCAGAGCGAAGAACAGCAAGGCGGCAAGATTGCTGGTCAGGTTGAGGATTTTGGTGATGCCGGTGGCGCGGGTGAGGTTGTAGCCCAGCAACACCACCACGGCCAGCACAAAAAAACTGCCGGTACCGGGGCCGAAAAAACCGTCATAGAAGCCAATGGGAAAGCACAGCGCCAGTGCGAACCAGCCCAGGGGCAGGCGCTGGGTAGCATCCTCATCGCTGATTCTGGGGGAAAACAGAAAATACAGGGAAAACAGCAGCAACAGTATGGGAATGATCTGGCGCAGCAGCTCATTGGGGAGATACTGCACCATGAGAGCACCGCCTGCAGAACCCAGGAAAGCGGCGCCGACAAGCGGCCACAGGTTGTTTCGTAGTATGTCCCCCCTGATGATGAAGTGGATGCTGGCGGAAAATGCGCCAAGGCTACCCTGCAGCTTGTTGGTGGCCAGCGCTTGAACCGGCGGCAGCCCCGCCCACAGCAAGGCCGGCAATGTCAGCAGTCCGCCGCCTCCTGCGATGGCGTCCACCAGTCCGGCGACGGCGGCGACGGCCATGAGAAAAAACAGCAGTTCGGTAGTGATGGATTCCATGGTGCTTTCGTTGGACAATAGGCGGATATTTTTTGCGTGGTGACAAACCCTAACATGAGCAAGGCGGTAAAACTCCGGCAGTTGAAAAAAACCTATGCCAATGGCACCCAGGCGCTGAAAGGGATCGACCTGGATGTGGAAAGAGGAGATTTCTTTGCCTTACTGGGCCCCAATGGTGCGGGGAAATCCACGGCCATCGGCATACTCAGCTCCCTGGTGCGCAAGACTTCGGGCACGGTGGAGGTGTTTGGCGCGGATCTGGACACCGACCCCGAAAGCGTCAAAAGCCGGATCGGGCTGGTGCCCCAGGAGTTCAATTTCAACCAGTTCGAGCCTGTGGAGGAAATCGTCATCAATCAGGCCGGGTTTTATGGCATTCCCCGCAGGCAGGCGGTTGTCAGGGCTCGCAGTGTCCTCAAGACTCTGGATCTGTGGGACAGGCGCCGGGCTCAGGCGCGCAGCCTGTCCGGGGGGATGAAGCGCCGTCTGATGATTGCCCGCGCCCTGGTGCATGAACCCAGCCTGATGATTCTGGATGAGCCCACGGCGGGCGTGGACATCGAGATTCGTCGCAGCATGTGGCGCTTTATGCAGGAGATCAATCGTGCCGGCACGACCATTATTCTCACCACCCATTATCTGGAAGAGGCGGAAAACCTGTGCCGCAATATTGCCATTATTGATTGTGGCCATATCGTGGAAAACAGCAGCATGAAAGATTTGCTGCACCGCCTGCATCGCCAGGTGTTTATCCTTAGTCTGCGCAGCCCGGTGCATGTATTGCCGGAGGGTGCACCCTTTGGCCTGAAGGTGGTGGATGAGTACAGCCTGGAAGCGGTGCTGGAACAAGAGCAAAGTCTGAATCAGTTGTTTGACTGGCTGAACAGCCATGGCATTGAAGCACTGAGCATGCGCAATAAGCAAAACCGTCTGGAGCAGTTTTTCATGGATCGGGTGCAGCAACGCCAATGCGGGGTGGACTCATGAGCCGGATAAGCCGTTACCGGGTGGCTTTCACTACCATTGTAGTGCGGGAGATCCTGCGCTTCAGTCGTATCTGGGTGCAGACGATCCTGCCGCCGGCAATTACCACGGCCCTGTATTTCATCATCTTCGGCACGCTTATTGGCGATCGCATCGGGGAAATGGATGGCTATCGCTACAAGGATTTTATCGTGCCAGGGCTGATCCTCATGGCGGTGATCACTCATAGCTATGCCAATGTGGTTTCCAGTTTTTACCACAGCAAGTATCAGCATCATGTGGAAGAGCTGCTGGTTTCCCCGGTGCCGAACTGGATCATTCTGCTGGGGTATGTCACGGGTGGTGTGGCCAGAGGTCTGGTGGTGGGCGTAGTGGTGACCCTGGTGTCATTTTTCTTCACGGATCTGCATATCGTCAACTATCCCCTGACCCTGCTGGTGGTGGTTCTCACGTCCATACTCTTCGCCACAGGCGGATTTATCAACGCAATCTTCGCCAACAGTTTTGATGACATATCGGTTATCCCGGTATTTGTGTTGACCCCGCTTACCTATCTGGGAGGTGTTTTTTACTCCATCGATATGTTGCCGCAGTTCTGGCAGGATGTGTCGTTGGCAAACCCGGTGCTGTATATGATCAATGCGTTTCGCTATGCGATGTTGGGCGTGTCGGACATCCAGCCCGGTGTTGCCTTGGCGCTGATTGCGGGGTTTGTGCTGCTGCTGGGTGCGGTGGCGTTGTGGCTGCTGAAAAAAGGTGTGGGCATCAAAAGCTGATGGACAGAAAGACGCGCATCAGCTGGGCGTTGTATGACTGGGGGAACTCCGCGTTCGCCACCACCGTCATGGCGGGGTTTTTCCCCGTATTCTTCAAGGAGTACTGGGCCAGTGATCTGTCGGCTACGGACAGCACCTTCTGGCTGGGGCTGGGCAATTCCGTCGCCAGTGTGCTGATGGTACTGTTTGCGCCGCTGATCGGCGCCCTGGCCGACCAGGGAGGGAGCAAGAAGCGTTTCCTGTTGCTGTTCGCCTTCCTCGGCGCGCTCATGACTTCCAGCCTGTTTCTGGTGTCCACCGGCATGTGGCAGGTGGCGCTGGCGCTCTATGGCCTGGGCATTGTCGGTTTTTCCGGCAGCATCGTGCCCTATGACGCACTGCTGGTGGATGTGGCGGAAGAAAAGAATCTGGACAAGGTTTCCGCCCTGGGATATGCCTTCGGCTATCTCGGCGGCGGCCTGCTCTTTGCCGTCAATGTGTGGATGGTGCTCAATCCGGGCCTATTCGGGCTGGAGGATGCGGGGCAGGCGGTGCGTATTTCTTTTTTGATGGTTGGGCTGTGGTGGGCAGTGTTTTCCATCCCCCTGATGCTGTTCGTGCATGAGAAAAATCCCCGTCCGGCGAGCAAACACATTCTTCGCAACGCGGTAAGAGAAATTGCGGAAAATCTGCGGGAAGTTCGCCGTTTTCGTATGGTGGCGCTGTTTTTGTTGAGTTATTGGTTGTACATAGATGGAGTGGACACCATTGTGCGCATGGCCGTGGACTATGGCCTGGCTATCGGGCTCGAATCATCGGGTCTGCTGACGGCGTTGCTGATCACTCAGTTTGTGGGCTTTCCTGCGGCGTTGCTGTTCGGCCATATTGGTGCCAACCATGGCCCGAAAAAGGGGATCATGATTGCATTGGTCGTCTACATACTGATCGTGCTCTGGGCCTGGCGCATGCAGTCCATGTGGGAATTCTATGCACTGGCGGTGGCAATCGGCCTGGTTCAGGGTGGTATTCAGTCCCTGAGTCGCTCCCTGTATGCACGGCTGATTCCTCCAGACCGGGCGGGCATGTTCTTCGGTGTCTACAACATGCTCGGAAAATTTGCCGCAGTGATCGGCCCGTTGCTGGTTGGCGGGGTAACTGTACTGAGCGGAGATTCAAGAATGGGTATACTGTCGGTATTGGTGCTGTTCGTTGCAGGCTTTCTGGTTTTGCAGCGGGTTGATCCACATGCAAATGGAGAATTGAAATGAAATTGCTCAAATGGTTTTTTGGTTTGCTTTTTGGCGTGATCCTGCTGGCGGTCATTGCCGTGGTGGTGGCGACCCTGGTCGTGGATGAAAAAGCGGTGAAGGAGAAAATCAGCACCCAGTTTGAAAGTACAACCGGGCAGAGCCTGCGCCTCGATGGCCCGTTGAACTGGTCGGTGTTTCCCTGGGTGGGAATCAAGCTGGCGGACGTGCAAATTGGCAGTGCTCCCGGTTTCGGCGATGAACCCCTGGCGGCGGTGCAGAAGCTGGATGTAAAGGTCGGCATCATGCCCCTGCTGGAGAAGAAAGTTGCGGTAGATACCATCGTCCTGAAAGGAGTGCGCCTGAACCTGCGCAAGAACAAGGATGGCCGGACGAATTGGGAAGGCCTGGCCGGGGCCGGTGAAGGTAAGGAAAAAGAAGCGGCTGCGGAAGCGAAGGCCGGCGGGGAGGAGCAATCCCAGTTCGGTGATTTCGAGATCCAGCTCAAGGGTATCGAACTGGAGGATGTCAGCCTGCATTTCGCTGATGAGCAGGAAGGCGTCAACGTCAAACTGGACGACCTGGCGGTGAAAGTAGGCGAGCTGGTTGCAGAAAAGCCGGTGCCCCTGCGCGTGAGTTTCAAGCTGGAAAATACAAAACCCGTGATGAAGCTGGATTTCGCCCTGTCTACCGACATGACTTTCTCGAAGGACTATCAGCGCCTGGATCTGGCGGCGCTGGCCCTCGACCTGAATGCGGCGGGAGAGGGCTTGCCTGCCCAGGGCGTAAAACTGGCGCTGGCGGCGAATGTCGGTCTGGACAACAAGCAAGGCGTGTTGGTGCTGAGTGATCTTTCGGTTTCGGGCCTGAACGTGGACATCACAGGTGATTTGCGCGTTTCGGAACTGCATGCCAAGCCGAAAATTGAGGCCAAACTTGCTCTGCAAAACACCAATCTGAAAGAACTGCTGGAAATCGCCGGGGTAAGCATTGCCACGGCGGATCCCGAGGCGCTGACCCGGGTCTCCGGAAAAATCCATGTGCAGCAGCAGGGTGAGGCGCTGACGGCAAAGCCCATCTCCATCAAGCTGGATGACTCCAGCCTGGACGGAGAGCTGAAGCTGCTTTCCTTCGACGGTCCCGTGGTGCGGGCCAGTTTCAAACTGGACGCCATCGACCTGGATCGCTACCTGCCGCCAAAATCCGAAGAGGAGGCTGCGGGCAAGGAACAGGAACAAGCCACCACAGCAGCGGAAAAACCGGACTTTACCGCCTTGCGCAAGCTCGATTTGGATGCAAAATTTTCCGTGGGCAGCCTGAAGATCAACGGCTTGAAGATGCAGAATATCATTCTGAATGTGAAATCACGCAAGGGCGTACTGCGCATGGATCCCGTCAGTGCCGCCCTGTATGAAGGAAAATTCCAGGGCAGCATAAAGCTCGATGTGCGCCAGGACACCCCGCGCTTCAGCGCCAAAAAGACTCTCAGCGGCATCCAGATCGAACCCTTGCTGAATGATCTCACCGGCAAGGCGCAGCTCAGTGGTGTGGGCGATATCAAGGTCGATATCAGCAGCATGGGGCTGGATGACGCCACCATCAAGCGTAACCTGAACGGCAGTTTCTCCATCCAGTTCCGCGACGGTGCATACATCGGCTTCAATTTGGCGCAGGCGATCCGCAAGGCTACCGGGCAGGCTACATCCGATGCGCCGCAGAAAACCGATTTTGCCGAACTCAAAGGTAGCGGCGTGATCAAGAATGGGGTGGTGAAGAACGATGATCTGTACCTGGCTTCGCCTGCACTGCGGGTGACGGGAAAGGGGAAAGTGGATCTGGTCGAGAACCAGGTGAACTATCTGCTCACCACCAGGGTGGTGGGGTCTCTGGAAGGGCAAGGCGGTTCGGACAAGCTCAAAGGCGTGGCCATTCCTGTGCGTATCAAGGGTGATCTGAACAATCCTTCACCTTCGGTGGATCTGGAAGCGGCTCTGAAGGCCAACGCCGAGCACAAGCTGGAAGAAAAGAAGCAGGAGCTGATGGACAAGGCGGGAGAGAAGCTCAAGGACAAGCTGGGCACAGGTGCGCTGAAAGGTCTGTTTGGCAAATGAGGGCCGACCCGAGATCAGTGATGTAATCGTGACAGGGTGTCCTGGCGATAGTAGGCGGCAAGCTGTCCATAGACTTCGCCGCAGTGCTGCTTCAGCACGTCCGGGGCGGTAAAAAAGTATTCACTGAGGACGGCGAAGAACTCTGCCGGGTTGGTGGCAGCATAGGGATTGATGGAATGCTTGCCCGCTTCCAGTTGCCGCAGCAGATGCTCATATGCCTTACTGAGAGCATTGGTCCATTCTTCTACGGGCATGTCCGGGTGCAGGGGTGGCATGCCATTGACTCGCCCGTTCAGAGCATCCAGTTTATGCGCGAATTCATGAATGATGACATGGCTGCCGGGGTGACGTTTGTAGCTGTCCCGCACCACATCTGCCCAGGAAAGAATCAAGGGCCCGTTTTGCCAGGATTCCCCGCTCAGGGGTGATGCCTGGTGGTGGGCGACACCGTATTCATCGGTGACCGTGCGTTCCACCTTGAAGGCATCGGGGTAGACGATGAGTTCTTTCCATCCGTCAAAGCTGGCTGGATCAAGTTCCAGGGTGATCAAACAGGCCTGGCTGGCAATCACCGCTTTCATTTCCAGGGTCATTTCCAGCCCCTGCACTCCATGTATGGCTTTTTCTTGCAGCAGCAATGTAGTGAGCTTGCGCAGCTCCACGGCTTGTCGCGTGTCCAGGTTATGCAGCAAATACAGTTCCTTGCGCAGTTTTCGCCACAGATGGTCGGGCAGGCCATGGCGGCGCAGGGTGCGCAAAACAAGAAACCGCCGTAAACGGGAAAGCATAGGCAGGGCTGGGTTGCTGGTGGTAATTGGTGCATTATACGCAGGTTATCCGAACGAACAGTACGGGAGTGCGTGGAAATGAAGAATCTGAACCCAGACAAGGCCAGTGTATATCTGGTGGGGAGTGGTATTGCTTCTTTGGCGAGTGCGGTATATCTGGTGAAGGATGCCGGGCTGGAAGGAAGGAATATTCATATCATGGAGCAACGGGACGTTGCCGGTGGCGCGCTGGATGGCTCTGGTGATGTGGCGAAAGGTTATGTGATCCGCGGTGGCCGCATGCATGAAGATCACTATGTGTGCTACTGGGATTTGCTTTCCCATATCCCGTCCCTGGAAGATCCGCAGCTGTCGGTGACGGAAGAATGCAAGGCATTCAATGCAAAATATGTTTCCAATGCCAAGGCTCGCCTGCTGCGCAGCGGGGAGATTCTGGATGTGTCCTCCTATGGTCTGAGTAAAGGCGATCAGGCGGCGATGCTCAAGCTCTGGTTTGCTCCAGAGATCATTCTCGGCGACAAACGCATAGAAGACTGGTTCTCGGCACACTTCTTCGAAAGCAATTTCTGGCTGTTGTGGACCAGCATGTTTGCCTTCCAGAAATGGAGCAGTCTGGCGGAAATGCGCCGTTATTTCATTCGCTTCATTCATCTGCTTCCGGGGATGAACAAGCTGGAGAAGATCCTGCGCACCAAGTACAACCAGTACGACTCCGTGGTGCTGCCCTTGCGCCGCTGGCTGGAGGGGCAGGGCGTGCAATTCGAAATGCAGCGCCAGGTCGTCAATATCGAATTTGATCTGGCTGCAGACAGGAAACGTGCGCAGGTCATTCATTATCTGCACGATGGTGAGGAAAGACAGATCATGTTGGGCGAGGAGGATTGCGTATTCATCACCAATGGCTCCATCGTGGAAGCGGCGGATACCGGCTCCATGGATGCGCCGCCGGCGCTGTACGGGAAGGCTGAATCCGGTGCCTGGAGCTTATGGGAAAAAATTGCCGCCCAGCATGAGGATTTCGGCAATCCCGGTGTCTTCTGCGACAATGTGGATCTGCAGAAGTGGGAGTCGTTCACGGTCACGCTCAAAGATTCGGTTTTCCATGATCACATGGAGAAGTTCACCGGCAATGTGGCGGGCACCGGCGGCCTGGTGACCTTTACAGATTCCAATTGGCTGATGTCCATCGTTGTTGCCGCCCAGCCGCATTTCGCCAATCAACCCGATGAAGTAAAGGTATTCTGGGGATACGGCCTGTACCCGGATCGTGAAGGCAATCATGTAAAGAAGAAAATGTCGGAGTGTTCCGGGCGGGAAATACTGGACGAACTCTGGCATCACCTGCAAATTACTGACCTGATGCAACCCGTGGTCGAGGCGGGCAAGGTGGTCTGCCTGCCGGTCATGATGCCCTTCATCGACAGTCTGTTCATGCCCAGAAACCCCGGCGACCGGCCCGAGGTGTTGCCGGATGGCGCCAGCAATTTCGCATTTCTGGGGCAGTTTGCGGAAGTGCCTCATGATTGTGTGTTCACCGTCGAGTATTCTGTCCGCTGTGCGCAAATGGCTGTTTACGGGCTGTTTGACACGGGGAAGAAACCGTTGCCCATGTACCAGGGCCATCACGATCCCGTAGTACTCGCCAAGGCCGTGCAAGCCCTCAACCGTTGATGGCATTCCGATTCTCCCATTGGTGGCGATATCTGTTAAAATACTCTAAATTTTACCTATAACATGTTGATTTTATATAGCCTGCTGTGCATCAAAGCCTGAGTAAAAGACTGAAAGAGGGAGCCTTCCTGCTGCTCCTGGCCGTCAGCGTCTATTTTTTCCTGTCCCTGCTGACTTTCTCGCCCCAGGATCCCGGCTGGTCTTTTGTCGGAGCAAGGGAGACCCCTGAAAATATGGGCGGCCCGGCAGGAGCCTGGTTCTCCAGCGTATTGCTGACCCTGTTTGGCTACCTGGCTTATCTGGTGCCTATTATCGTCCTGTGGAGCGGCTGGTTGCTGTTTCGTGACCGGCAGGAAAACAAGGAGGTGGATTACCAGCTGCTGATTTTCCGCTGGCTGGGCTTTTTCATTACCTTGATGGCGGGCAGCGGGCTGGCGACCATGCACGTCAGTATGGAGACAAACCTGCCGGAAGGCCCAGGTGGTATCCTCGGTCAGGCGTTGCAATCCCTGCTGGTGGATGTGGTCAGTTCCGCCGGGGGCAGCCTGTTTTTATTGGCGCTGTTCCTGGTCGGATTTACGCTGTTCAGTGGTATTTCCTGGCTGGCGGTGATGGATGCCATCGGCGGGCTGGTGCTGAATGGTTTCCGCCGTCTGATCAAGATTTTCCGCAGCAAGGATCAGGTATCCAAAACGGCAAAGCAAATGCGCCAGGAGCGCTCCGAGGCGTTGAAAAAAGAGCAGCAGCGCACCAAGGAACGCAAACCCCCGAGGATCGAGCCGGAAATAACGGCGGTTGCTCCCAGCATTCGGGTCGAGCAGGAAAAACAGATGACCCTGATCGAGCCGGAGCCGAACTCCGAGCTGCCCGCGCTTTCCCTGCTGGATGAGCCACAGCATACGGAGCACGGTTATTCTGAAGAGGCCCTGGAAGCCCTGTCACGGCTGGTGGAGCGCAAGTTGGAGGATTTCCGTATTGCCGTGGAAGTGGTGGCGGTACACCCCGGCCCCGTAGTCACTCTGTTCGAGCTGCAACTGGCGCCGGGCACCAAGGCCAGCAAGATCAGCAACCTGTCCAAGGATCTGGCGCGTTCCCTGTCGGTGATTTCGGTGCGGGTGGTGGAGGTCATTCCCGGCAAGCCCACCATCGGTTTGGAGATCCCCAACGAGCACAGGGAAATGGTGTACCTGAGTGAAGTGCTCTGCTCGGAAGCCTATGACAGCTCCAAGTCCCCCTTGACCCTGGTGCTGGGCAAGGATATTTCCGGTGGCCCGGTGGTGGCCGATCTGGCGAAAATGCCCCATGCCCTGATCGCGGGCACCACGGGTTCGGGCAAATCCGTCGCCATCAATGCCATGATCCTCAGTTTGCTGTACAAGGCCAAGGCCGATGAAGTGCGACTCATCATGGTGGATCCGAAAATGCTGGAATTGTCCGTGTATGAGGGGATTCCGCATTTGCTCACTCCGGTAGTCACCGATATGAAAGAGGCCGCCAATGCCCTGCGCTGGTGCGTGGGGGAAATGGAGCGCCGCTACCGGCTCATGGCCGCCCTGGGGGTACGTGGCATTGGTGGTTACAACAAGAAGATCAGGGATGCAGAAAAGAACGGCGAAAGCATTCCCGACCCCTTGTGGAAGCCGGATCCCACCGGCCTGACAGAAAATGAGCCTGAAACTGCGCCTGCACTGATCCACATGCCCTATATCGTTGTAGTCATCGACGAACTCGCCGACATGATGATGGTGGTGGGCAAGAAAGTGGAAGAGCTCATCGCTCGTCTGGCGCAAAAGGCCAGGGCTGCTGGTGTCCACCTGCTACTGGCGACCCAGCGCCCCTCGGTAGATGTCATTACCGGCCTGATCAAGGCGAATATCCCCACCCGGGTGGCCTTTCAGGTGTCCTCACGCATCGATTCACGCACCATTCTCGATCAGATGGGGGCGGAGCATCTGCTGGGGCATGGAGACATGCTGTACCTGCCCCCGGGAACCAGCATCCCCCAGCGTACCCATGGTGCATTTGTGTCCGATGAGGAAGTGCATCGGGTGGTGAGCTTTCTCAAGCAGGCGGGCCAGCCAAATTATCTGGAAGAAATTTTGCAGGAACCAACCGAGGCAATCCCCGGTCTATCTCCTGATGCTGCCGGTGTGGATGCGGAGGATGCAGATCCCTTGTTTGACGAGGCAGTGAAAATTGTCACCCAAAGCCGTCGTGGCTCCATATCGGGGGTGCAGCGGCGGCTCAAGATCGGTTACAACCGCGCTGCCCGTTTGATCGAGGAAATGGAGCGGATTGGCGTGGTCAGTACCCCGGACAGCAAAGGTAACCGGGAAGTGCTGGCTCCGCCGCCACCAGAGGATTGATCATTGCACAAGATGAGAATACTGGCGTTACTGGTTCTGTTGTTGTCCAGTGGAACCCTGATGGCCGATGCCCGGCAACAGCTGGAGCGCTTTCTGCATGGTTTGCATACCCTTAGCGCCAGGTTCAGCCAGGAGCTCATCAACACGGAAACCAATCAAACCAACCGCAGTCAGGGGATATTCTATCTCTCCCGCCCGGATCGTTTCCGCTGGGTGTACGAGGGGGAGTATCCCCGTTACATCATTGCCGACGGAAAAACCGTCTGGCTGGTGGAAGAAGACATTCAACAGGTGAGCCAGCGCTCGCAGAAAACTACCCTGGAGGGAACGCCGGCCAGCCTGTTCGCCAGCGAGCTGAACCTGGATCGGGACTTCGAGGTCAAGGATTTGGGGCAGCGCATGGGGCTGGGATGGCTGAAGCTCATTCCCAAAAAGGCGGACAGCCAGTTCGAGCAGATTCTTCTGGCCTTCGACGGTGACCGGCTTTCCCGCATGGAAATGGCAGATCGCTTCGGCCAGGTCACGCGCTTCGAATTCTTCGACCTGAAGCGCAACCTGCCCCTCGACAAGCGTCTGTTCACCTTTGTTCCACCGCCGGGATACGATATTCTGGATCAATGACCACGCCTGATCTGTTTGCGGTGGATGATTCAGCCGGACGGCCCCTGGCGGATCGCATACGTCCGCGCAGCCTGGAAGAATACCGCGGGCAGTCCCATATCCTGGCGCAGGGCAAGCCTCTGCGGCTGGCCATCGAGAAAAGTCGCCTCCATTCCATGATCTTCTGGGGGCCGCCGGGAACCGGCAAGACCACTCTGGCGCGCCTGCTGGCCAATGCTTCCGGCTATGCCTTTCACACCTTGTCGGCGGTGCTGGCGGGGGTCAGGGATATTCGCGCGGCGGTCGAACAGGCGCAGCAGACAAAAGCCCAGAGCGGGCAGGGCACGGTGCTGTTCATCGACGAGGTGCACCGTTTCAACAAAAGCCAGCAGGACGCCTTCCTGCCCCATGTGGAAAACGGCACCTTTTTGTTTGTCGGCGCAACCACGGAAAACCCCTCCTTTGCACTGAACAATGCGCTGCTTTCCAGGGCAAGAGTGTATGTGCTCAAATCCCTCACCCAGGCCGAATTGCTTCAGGTGCTGCATTTTGCCCTGCAAGACGAAGAGCGCGGCCTGGGCGGGGAGCAGTTGCAGATTGCCGATGAAGACCTTCAACACATCGCCCGGGCGGCAGATGGAGATGCAAGGCGCGCCCTGAACCTGCTGGAAAATGCCGCCGGGCTGGCCGAGGGCGGGACAATCGGCCACCATGTGGTTGCAGAAGTCTGCACCGGCCAGGTGCGCCGTTTCGACAAGGGAGGCGAAGTTTTCTACGACCAGATTTCCGCCCTGCACAAGTCCGTGCGGGGTTCCTCCCCCGATGGAGCGCTGTACTGGTTGTGCCGCATGCTCGATGGTGGCTGTGACCCCTTGTACATTGCCCGACGCGTGGTGCGCATGGCATCGGAAGATATTGGCAATGCCGACCCCCGCGCCCTGGAGCTGGCCCTGAGCGCCTGGCAGGTGCAAGAGCGCCTCGGCAGCCCCGAAGGGGAGCTGGCCATTGCCCAGGCGGTGGTCTATATGGCCAGCGCCGCCAAGAGCAATGCCGTGTACATGGCGTACAATGCGGCCATGCGCGACGCCCGGGAAACCGGCTCTTTGGAGGTGCCCATCCATTTACGCAATGCGCCCACAAAACTGATGAAGGAGCTGGGCTACGGCAAAACCTATCGCTATGCCCACGACGAGCCGGACGCCTATGCCGCCGGGGAGCAATATCTGCCAGACGAACTGCGCCAGGCCCGCTACTATGAGCCGGTGAACCGGGGCCTGGAAATACGCATTGCCGAAAAACTGGCCCGTCTGCGGGAACTGGATGAAGCCGCTGCAGATGAAGGTGTAGAATAGTTCCCTCAAAGAGCTACCGGAATCAGAAATGCAAGCACTCGCCATCGCCGCAGGAGGCGCCCTCGGCGCGCTGATGCGCTATTGGGTATCCACCGCCACCTATGCCTGGCTGGGAAGGGGGTTTCCCTGGGGAACCCTCGCCGTCAATGTGCTCGGCTCCTTTCTCATGGGAATGCTCTATATCCTGCTCCTGGAGCGTTTGAGCAGCGGCCCGGAGATGCGTGCCTTTCTGCTCATCGGGTTTCTTGGCGCCTTCACCACCTTTTCCGCCTTTTCCATGGAAACCCTCAACCTGCTGGAAGACGCCCAGATCGGCAAGGCCCTGCTCAATGCCGGCGGCAGCGTGGTCGTTTGCGTGGCTGCTGCCTGGCTGGGCGTTATTCTGGGGAGACAGTTATGACCGACGAAGTGACCATGGTGCGCATCTATTGCACCGAAGGGGAGCACAAGCTCAAAAAGATCCTGGACTATCTGCACCATGTCGAGCATGTAGCGGGGGTGACGGCGTTTCGTGGAGTTGCAGGCTTTGGCCGTTCCGGTAAGATGCACACCGCTTCCTTGCTGGATCTGTCCCTGGACATGCCGGTGGTGATCGAGTTTTTCGACCGTCCGGAGAAGATGGAATCCGTCATCGAACATATGAAAACCCAACTAGAACCCGGGCACCTGGTTTACTGGCCTGCCCGCACCAATCTGAGCGAATGATATGCTGGATCCGAAACTGTTACGCACCAGCCTGCAAGATGTAGCCGCCGCCCTGGGACGCCGGGGCGTGGAGCTGGATACAGCGGGCATCGAGAGCCTGGAGGCGCGGCGCAAAGCGCTGCAAATGCGCACCCAGGAGCTGCAAAACGAGCGCAATACCCGCTCCCGATCCATTGGCAAGGCCAAGGCGGCAGGCGAGGACATCCAGCCCTTGCTTGAAGAGGTCGCCAGCCTGGGCGATGCGCTCAAGGAAGCGGAGAACGAGCTGAAACAGCTGCAGGAAGAGCTGCGGGATATCCTTCTGCGGCTTCCCAATCTGCCGAATGCTTCCGTACCCGATGGCAAGGATGAAGAGGACAACCGGGAAGAAAGAACCTGGGGCAAGATCCCCCAATTCGATTTCGAGCCGAAAGACCATGTGGATCTGGGGGAGGCCCTGGGTGGCCTGGATTTCGCCTCTGCCGCCAGAATAACCGGCTCGCGCTTTACCGTCATGCACGGCAAGATGGCGCAATTGCATCGCGCCCTGACCCAGTTCATGCTCGACCAGCACACCAGGGAGCATGGATACCGGGAAACCTATGTGCCCTACATGGTGAATGCCGACAGCATGCTCGGCACCGGACAACTGCCCAAGTTTGCCGAAGATGCCTTCAAACTGGAAGGTGAGCACGCCTACTATCTGATTCCCACTGCGGAAGTGCCCCTGACCAACCTGCTGCGGGATGAGATTCTCGATGCAGATGCCCTGCCGTTCAAGGCCGTGGCCCACACCCCCTGTTTCCGCTCCGAAGCGGGAGCCTATGGCAAGGATACCCGGGGCATGATCCGCCAGCATCAGTTCGACAAGGTGGAGTTGGTGCAGGCCGTGCGCCCGGAAGACTCCTTCCAGGCCCTGGAAGAATTGACCGCCCATGCGGAAGCCATCCTGCAGAAGCTGGGCTTGGCATACCGGGTAGTCACGCTCTGCACGGGGGATCTGGGATTCAGCGCCACCAAAACCTATGACCTGGAAGTGTGGCTGCCGGGGCAGGGCAAATACCGGGAAATCTCTTCCTGCTCCAATTTCCTGGATTTTCAGGCGCGGCGTATGCAGGCGCGCTGGCGGAATCCGGAAACCGGAAAGCCGGAATTGCTGCACACGGTAAATGGTTCCGGCCTGGCCGTGGGGCGTACTTTGGTTGCAGTGCTGGAAAACTGCCAGCAGGCGGACGGAAGCATCCGGGTGCCCGAGGTGCTACGGCCCTATATGGGCGGAACAGAGCGGATTGCGGCTATCTGACCATGGCGATCAGCAGTATCACAAAGCCCACCACCAGTAGCAGTGGTATGGCTGCAGCCTGCCAGTCTCCTTTTTTGGCCTTTGGTCCATTCTGCATCCAGTGCTTGGCGGCCGGGTAAAGAAAGAACAGCAGCAGCCCCACAAAGGCGGCGCTGGCGATTTGCAACCAAATGTTCATTACTTAATCTCCATAAAAAAGCCCCGGCAGTCAACCGGGGCTTTTTGTGTTTAGTGTGCAGTCGTCAATCGTCGCCGCCGAAGATCCCAAGAATCTGCAGCAGGCTGATGAAAATATTGAAAATCGACAAATACAGGCCATAAGTGGCGTGGATGTAATTGGTTTCACCGCCATGCACCATTTGACTGGTCTGAAACAGGATGAATCCGCTCATCAGCAAAATAAAGCCGGAAGCAATGGCAAGTTGCAAGGCGGGTATCTGCAGGAAGATATTGGCCAGCACCGCCACCATCATCACCAGCATGCCGGCGAAGATGAAGCCGCCCATGAAACTGAAGTCACGCCGGCTGCTCAGGGCGTAACCGGAAAGCCCCAGGAAGATCACGCCGGTTCCGCCAAGAGCGAGGCCGACGGTCTGCGGGCCGTTGGGCATGTTCAGGTACATGCTGATCACCGCGCCCAGCCCAAATCCCATAAGACCGGTGATGGCGAAAATAACCCCGAGTCCGGCGCTGCTGTCAGCGGTGCGGGGCAGTACGAATATGCCCATGAGCATGGCGACGATTACCGACACGGTGTAAGTCCAAACGGGTACCGCCAGGTACAGGGACAATAATGCCATCATGCCGCTGAAGACCAGGGTGGCGGATAACAGCAGGTAGGTGTTTTTTATGACCTTGTTGGTGGCAAAGGTCGTTTCCGTCGATCGGCCGATAGCGCGGTCTAGTGTGTTCATGAGATTCTCTTTCTCCAAAATTATAGTTAACTATTCATTATCGCCAGTCTGCCAAAAAATACGGGCAGAACTTAAGGTAAAACATTAGATTCACCACAAGGACGCGAGTTCCCGAATTGCGGTGGTTCCTATGTGAATCAGGTATTTTCAAATACGATATAAAACTGATGGCTCCAGTTTTCGAATCCAGGTTGAATATATAGCAGCATGAGAAGGAAAGAGCAACAATCGGGCTTGTTATCCGCCCAAGAGCCTTTTAAAGTGTTGTATTTTTACCAAATGTGGTTAAATTTGGTGTTTTTGCACTGTTGGATTTGTACAATTTGTTCCACCTCCGTTATACTAAACGAAGTATGTTCCGTTTCACGCCTTCCCTCAGGGAGGTAACAGGGTTTTATAAGGAATAGTTGTTGAGGGCGGGCAGTTTGAGCCCCGTAAGTAAAGTAAATGTCTATATATTCAGGAGAAAGACAAGATGTTGAATGAAACAAACAAGAAATTCGCCACTGTTGCGGCAGCTGTGGGCTTGATGATGGGTTCGACCGCGGCCTTCGCTGATGGCCACGGCGGCATGCCCGGTTATGCGCTGGATGCAGAAAAATCTGTGGTAACCAACGCTTACGGCGAGTGCTGGAAGTCCAAAGGCGGCGTAAAGCAGCTGCTGGAAAAATGCGGCGATGTTGTTGCCCAGGAAGAGCCAGAGCCAACACCTGTGCCTGTTGATGGTGATGATGATCGTGATGGCGTTCCCAACAGCCGTGACAAATGCCCCAACACCCGCTCTGGCGCCACTGTAGATGTCGATGGCTGCGAAATTGTTGAAAACCTGACTATCAACCTGCTGGTTGAAGAGTTTGATTTTGACAGTGCCGTGCTCAAGCCGGAAATGAAAGCCGCGCTGGAAGATTTTGCCGCCAAGGTCAAAGCCAGCCCGGGTCGTGAATCTGTAACCATTATTGGCCATACAGACAGCACCGGTCCTGAAGCATACAACCAGAAGCTGTCCCTGCGCCGTGCGCAGTCCGCTGCTGCTTACCTCGAGTCCCTGGGTATTGATTCCATTACCACGGAAGGACGTGGCGAGTCCCAGCCCATTGCCGACAACAGCACCCGCGAAGGTCGTGCACAAAACCGTCGTATCGAGATCACCACAAAATAAGTGGCGCTCTTGCAGTGCCTGAAAGGGCGCTGACAAGAAGCCGGTGTCCCGAAAAGGATGCCGGCTTTTTTCTGTCCAGGACAGAGTGGTGCCTGCCTGGGATCTGAGCGGTTTATCTTTCAATTGAGGTCGCTTACAATACGCGCCTTCAAATCATGTGGCCTTTGGTAGGGGCCACCACTGAGGACATGTCATGCCTGTAATTTCGCTTCCCGATGGTTCTACGCGAGTTTTCGGTCACCCGGTTTCCGTGATGGATGTTGCTGCCGATATCGGTCCTGGTCTGGCCAGGGCTACCCTGGCGGGCAAGGTCAATGGTGAACTGGTTGACGCCTCTACGGTAATCGATGCAGATGCAGAACTGGCCATCGTTACCGACCGCGATGAAGAGGGCCTGGATATTATCCGGCATTCCACCGCGCATCTGCTGGCCATGGCGGTCAAGGAGCTGTTCCCTGAAGCCCAGGTGACAATCGGCCCCGTTATTGATAATGGCTTCTACTATGATTTTTCCTACAGCCGTCCGTTTACGCCGGAGGATCTGGAGGCGATTGAAAAAAAGATGAATGAGTTGGCCAAGGCGGATTACGCCATTACCCGCCACCTCATGTCCCGTGACGAGGCAGTGCGATTTTTCCGGAATCAGGGTGAGGAGTACAAGGCTGAAATTATCGAGTCCATCCCCGCCGACGAAGACCTGTCACTCTACACCCAGGGAGCGTTTACCGACCTGTGCCGTGGCCCCCATGTGCCTGGTACGGGAAAGCTCAAGGCGTTCAAGCTGATGAAATTGGCCGGAGCCTATTGGCGTGGTGATTCCGGCAATGAAATGCTGCAGCGTATCTACGGCACTGCCTGGCGCAACAAGAAAGAACTGAAAGCCTATTTGCATCGCCTGGAAGAGGCGGAGAAGCGCGATCACCGCAAGATCGGCAAGACACAGGATCTGTTCCATACCCAGGAGGAAGCGCCAGGCATGGTGTTCTGGCATGACAAGGGCTGGCAGATCTACCTGGCGGTCGAAGACTATGTGCGCCACAAGCTGCGCCAGCATGGCTATCAGGAAGTGCATACGCCGGAAATCATTGACAGAAGCCTGTGGGAAAAATCCGGCCATTGGGAAAAGTTTGGCGACATGATTTTCACCACTCATTCCGAGCACCGGGACTACGCCATCAAGCCCATGAACTGTCCTGCTCATGTGCAGATCTACAATCATGGTCTCAAGAGTTACCGGGATCTGCCTCTGCGAATGGCAGAATTCGGCTCCTGCCATCGCAACGAACCTTCCGGCACCCTACATGGCCTGATGCGGGTGAGGAATTTCGTCCAGGACGATGCCCATATCTTTTGCACCGAAGATCAGATCCTTTCAGAGGTATCGGATTTTATCGATTTGCTGTTTGAGGTGTACCGGGATTTCGGGTTTGACGATGTGCTGATCAAGCTCTCCACGCGCCCGGAGCAGCGGGTGGGTGCAGATGCGTTGTGGGACAAGGCGGAAAAGTCCCTGGAAGATGCCCTCAACCACAAGGAACTGGAATGGGAATTGCAGCCCGGTGAGGGTGCTTTCTATGGTCCCAAGATCGAGTTTTCCCTGAAAGACTGTCTGGATCGGGTATGGCAACTGGGCACCATTCAGCTGGACTTTTCCATGCCGGAGCGTCTCGGCGCACACTTCGTTGCAGAAGACAACAGCAAGCAGGTTCCGGTGATGCTGCACCGGGCGATTCTTGGGTCTCTGGAGCGGTTTATCGGTATCCTTATCGAGCATTATGCAGGCGCCTTGCCGGTCTGGTTGTCTCCGGTGCAGGTGGTTTTGATGAATATCACCGACAAACAGGCTGAATATGTCACCAAAGTGGCAGAAAAGCTGAAAAAACAGGGCATTCGTGTGCAAATGGACTTGAGAAACGAGAAGATCGGCTTTAAAATCCGCGAGCACACATTGCAACGGGTTCCCTATCTGTTGGTCATAGGTGACCGGGAAATGGAAAACGATGCAGTCGCAGTGCGCAAGCGTGATGGTGAAGACTTGGGGGCGATGCCCGTGGAGGAATTTATTTCGCGCCTGCAGGATGATTTGAAACAACGCGTATAAAGGCTGAAACCGCCTGCATACGGAATCGAGTAATTTTTAGAGGAACTGACTATAGCCAAACAAGACAAAAGAAACCGCCTGAATAATGACATCACCGTACCCAATGTCAGATTGATTGGGGAGGATGGTGAACAGGTGGGAATCGTTTCCATAGAAGACGCCATGGCAGCTGCTGCCAAGGCAAGCCTTGATCTGGTGGAAATCGTGCCCAATGCCGAACCACCGGTTTGCCGCATCATGGATTACGGCAAATTTGTTTTCGAAGCCAAGAAGCAGAAGCAGGCGGCCAAGAAAAAGCAAAAACAGGTTCAGGTAAAGGAAATCAAGTTCCGCCCCCGTACAGATTCCGGGGACTATGCCATCAAGCTGAGGAACTTGCGGCGTTTTCTGGAAAATGGCGACAAGGCGAAAGTTACCATGCGTTTCCGGGGCAGGGAACATGCCCACCGGGAACTGGGCGCGGAAGTGTTGACCCGCGTGGAGAAGGATCTGGAGGATATCGCCCAAGTGGAACAGCGCCCGGCGATGGAAGGCCGGCAGATGGTAATGGTGCTGGGACCGCGCAAGAAATAGTATTTTTTGCCCTGGAAACAGGGCAGTTCAACAGTGGCCGGGCCAATAGGCATTGCCTTGGCCACTCGTATTTCATCCTTGATTAAACAGGAGTAGAGAAAATGCCAAAGATAAAGACCAATCGAGGTGCAGCCAAGCGGTTCAAGAAAACCGCCGGCGGCTTCAAGCGAAACCAGTCTCATCGCCGTCATATTCTGACCAAGAAGAGCACCAAGCGTAAGCGTCATCTGCGTTCACCCGCAATGCTGCACAAGTCCGATGTGGCAGCCGCCCGTCGTATGATTCCATACGCCTGATTCTGATTTCGTTACAGGAGATACAAGATGCCTCGAGTAAAACGCGGTGTAACGGCGCACAAGCGCCACAAGAAGGTCCTCAAGCAGGCCAAAGGTTATTACGGCGCCCGGAGCAAGATCTACCGGGTTGCCAAGCAGGCGGTTATCAAGGCCGGGCAGTACGCCTATCGTGACCGCCGTCAGAAGAAACGCCAGTTCCGCTCTCTGTGGATTCAGCGCATCAACGCAGCGGCGCGCATGAATGACTTGTCCTATAGTCGTTTCATCAACGGCCTGAGTAAGGCCGGGATCGAAGTCGATCGGAAAATGTTGGCGGATATTGCAGTGCATGACATGCCGGCGTTTAGCCAGCTCGCAGAAAAGGCCAAGGCCGCTCTCGCGAGTTGATCAGCCTGCCGCCCGGTTTGTTCCGGTGCGGCGGATTGACAAAAATGCCCGGTGAGGCTGCGCTGCAGCACCGTCGGCATGGCGAACGAGGGGAAAGGCCTGAAGGTCTTTCCCTTTTTTTCTTTTTCCGGGCTGCCTTTGGCCCGAAGGTATGGGGTTCATGGATCTTCAACAACTGACCGAACAGGCGCTGGCGACAGTACAGGAAGCTTCCGATCTGCGCGCGCTGGATGATGCGCGGGTGGCCTACCTGGGCAAGAGCGGGCTGTTTACCGAGCAGCTCAAGCAGCTGGGCAAGCTCTCCAAGGAAGAACGTCCCAAGGCCGGGCAGGCCATCAACCAGGCCAAGCAGTCGCTGCAACAAGCCATTGAAGCGCGCAAGGCCGCCCTGGAACAGGCCGCCCTGGAAAAGCGCCTGGCGGAAGAACGGGTGGATGTAACGCTACCCGGGCGAGGTATCGGCAAGGGCGGGCTGCACCCGGTGACGCGCACCATGGCGCGTATCCAGGAGATCTTTGCCAGCGCCGGCTTCATGGTTGCCGAAGGTCCGGAAATCGAAGATGACTACCACAACTTCGAGGCGCTGAATATTCCGGCGCACCATCCGGCGCGGGCCATGCACGACACCTTCTATTTCGACGCCCATCGCCTGTTGCGCACCCACACATCGCCGGTGCAGGTGCGGGTGATGAAAGATGCACAGCCGCCTTTCAAGGTGATTGCGCCGGGCCGTGTCTATCGTTGCGATTCCGATGTGACCCACACTCCCATGTTTCATCAGGTGGAGGGTTTCATGGTGGACGAACATGTCACCTTCGCGGACCTGAAAGGCATACTCCACAGCTTTCTCAAGACCTTTTTCGAGAAAGACCTGAAGGTGCGCTTCCGCCCGTCGTATTTTCCCTTTACCGAGCCTTCGGCCGAGGTGGATATGGAGTGCGTCATGTGCAGCGGCGAGGGTTGCCGGGTGTGCAGTCATACGGGCTGGCTGGAGGTGCTGGGCTGCGGCATGATTCATCCCGAGGTGTTTCGCCATGTAGGCATCGATACGGAAAAATACAGCGGCTACGCCTTTGGCATGGGCGTGGAGCGGCTGACCATGCTGCGCTATGGCGTCAACGACCTACGCCTGTTCTTTGAAAATGATTTGCGCTTCCTGCGCCAGTTCGCCTAGCTCGAATATCGTGAATTTTAAGAGAAATTTCAAATGCTTGAGATAACCTTAACCAAGGCGCGTTTTGCCGCCAGCCACGCTGAAAATTCCGGAGCCTGGTGGAACATGCGGGCTAGGAACCAATACCATGCAATTTAGTGAAGTCTGGTTACGGGAATGGGTAAACCCCGAAGTATCTGTCGGGGAGCTGGCGGACGCCCTCAGCATGGCGGGGCTGGAGGTCGATGCGGTCTCTGCCGCTGCCGCGCAGTTCAGCGGTGTGGTCGTGGGGGAGGTGCTCGGCTGTGAGCGTCATCCCGATGCGGACAAACTTTCCGTATGCAACGTCGATATCGGAGAGCATGAACCCGTGCAGATCGTCTGCGGCGCGAAGAACGTCGCAGCCGGCATGAAAGTGCCTGTGGCCCGCGTGGGCGCGGTGCTGCCCGGTGATTTCAAGATCAAGAAGGCCAAACTGCGCGGCCAGCAGTCCATGGGCATGATCTGCTCTGCAGCGGAGCTGGGGCTGGCGGAATCCTCCGACGGCATCATGCCCCTGCCGGCGGATGCCCCCCTGGGCGAGGATTTCCGCAGTTATTTGTCCCTGGATGATCACATCATCGACGTAGATCTGACGCCGGATCGGGGCGATTGCCTGAGTATTGCCGGAATCGCCCGAGATGTGGGAGTGATCTACCGCCAGCCGGTCACGAACTGGGAAATCAGGGAGGTTCCCGCCAGTATCGAAGAAAAGGCCAGGGTGGTGCTGGATGCGCCGGAAAGCTGCCCGCGTTACAGTTGCCGCATCGTCAAAGGCATCGACCCAGATGCGCAAACTCCCTTGTGGATGCAGGAAAAGCTTCGCCGCAGCGGCATCCGCGCCATCAGCCCGGTAGTGGACATCACCAACTATGTGATGATCGAACTTGGCCAGCCCATGCATGGCTTCGATCTGGAGAAAATCGACGGCGGCATCCATGTGCGCCTTTCCCGGCCGGATGAAAAATTGACCCTCCTCGATGGCAGTGAAGTGGAAATCCTTGCTCAAACCCTGCTCATCGCCGATGCGCAAAAGCCATTGGCGCTGGCGGGCATCATGGGGGGAGAAGGTTCTGCGGTTACGGATGCCACCACAGCGGTGTTGCTGGAATCAGCGTTCTTCCAGCCCATTGCCGTTGCGGGCAAGGCCCGCGCCTATGGCCTGCATACGGATTCTTCCCATCGGTTCGAACGTGGCGTTGATCCGCAGCTACAGCGCCAGGCGCTGGAACGCGCTACCGACCTGCTGCTGCATATTGCGGGGGGCGAAGCCGGGCCGGTCGTGGATGTGACGGCAGAAGACCATTTGCCGCAGAACCCGGCGATCCATCTGCGCCGTCATCAGATCCCCAGAATTCTGGGCGTGGAAATCGATGACGCCGTGGTTGAGGACATCCTTGCCCGGCTGGGCATGGAGGTTAGGGGAGTCGATGATGGCTGGAAGGTTACCGCGCCCAGCTGCCGTTTCGACATCAATATAGAGGCGGATCTGATCGAGGAGATTGGCCGTATCTATGGTTACGCCAATATTCCCGAAAACCTGTCCTCAGCACCGTTGAGCATTCAGGCTGTGCCGGAGGCCGATTTTCATCTGCATCGCGCCAGGGAGCTGCTGGTGGATCGTGACTACCAGGAAGTGATCACCTACAGTTTCATTGCACCCGAGATTGCCGGGCTGCTGACGCCGGAGGCGAAGCCGGTCCGCCTGGCGAATCCCATCTCGGCGGACATGTCGGTGATGCGCGCCAGCCTGTGGCCAGGGCTGCTTTCCACCTTGCAATACAATCTCGCACGCCAGCAGGACAGGGTAAGATTGTTTGAATCCGGGCAGATTTTCCTGGAGGGCGAGGGCGGCATGGAACAGCCGGAAATGCTGGGTGGCCTGATTTACGGTGAACGATTGCCGCAGAAATGGAACAATGTGCCGGGAAAAGTGGATTTTTTTGACCTCAAGGGCGATGTGGAGGTGTTGCTGGAGCAGGTGGATGAGCTGAGCGCCTTTACCATGCAGCCTGTCGAGGATGCGACCCTGCATCCCGGGCAAGGGGCTACCATCTTGCGAAACGGGCGGGAAATCGGACGTTTGGGCATGCTGCACCCGGGGTTACAGGCGAAACTCGATATCCCCGGCAATGTGTTTTTGTTTCAGATCAGGCTGGATGGCCTGGGGCAAGGGCGCATCCCGGCATTTGCAGCGGTTTCCAAATATCCGGCCATCCGCAGGGATCTGGCGCTGCTGGTGAATGCGGATCTTCCCTGGGCCAGGGTGCGGGCCTGTGCGGAAAAAGCGGCGCCAAAAATTGTGCGAGACATTCAGGTTTTTGACGTTTATACTGGAGACAATATAGACTCAGGTCTAAAAAGTCTTGCTTTAAGCTTGATATTACAGGATTATTCTCACACGTTGACTGACCAAGAAACAGAACAGGCAGTGGAAACTGTGCTACAGGCACTTCAAACTGAACTGTCGGCAAAATTGCGGGATTGAACAGAATGTCACTGACAAAGGCAAAAATGGCTGAAGCCCTGTTTGACGAACTGGGGCTGAACAAGCGCGAAGCGAAGGGCCTGGTGGAGCTTTTTTTCGAGGAAATCCGCGGGGCGTTGGAAAACGGTCAGCAGGTGAAACTCTCGGGCTTCGGCAATTTCGATTTGCGTGAGAAAAACTCCAGGCCTGGCAGGAACCCGAAAACCGGTGAAGAAATACTCGTGAGTGCGCGAAGGGTTGTGACATTCCGCCCCGGGCAAAAGCTGAAAGCAAGAGTGGAGACCTATGCTGGATCCGAATAGCAGCGCAATCGAATTACCACCCATTCCGGGAAAACGCTATTTCACCATTGGCGAGGTGAGCGAACTCTGTCAGGTCAAACCTCATGTGCTGCGCTACTGGGAACAGGAATTTCCGCAGCTCAAGCCGGTAAAGCGCCGCGGGAACCGCCGCTATTACCAAAGGCATGATGTAATCATGATCCGCCAGATCCGCAGTCTATTGTATGAGCAGGGCTTTACCATTGGTGGCGCACGGCAGAAGCTTGACGGGGAAGATGCCCAGGACGACAAAAACCAGAGCCATCAGATTATCCGCCAACTGCTTGCCGAACTGGAAGAAGTCGCCCAGATCCTGAAATAGGCTTTCTTTGCCAAAGCATTCCCCGTGGCGCAAGTCACTCAGCCTTCGCTCCCTTGTTCTTCCGTATCTTCTTTTTCCCAGCCTCTTAGCGCCTTCCGGTAGAACCAGGAGGCAAACAGCACAACCATGATACCTGCTCCCGAGAATATGATGGTGATCGCCCAAAGAGCCTGAAATGAGCCGATGAAAGCGTCATCCGGCTGGTTTTCCTTATACAGCACCCTCACCCTGTCCCCTGGTTTGTATTGCTCTGCGCGGCTGGTTACCTTGGAGACAAATTCAACGTCTGTGCCGTCTTTGGTAGTAAATTTGACCTGAGGAAAATACGCCAGAGAAGAGCTTTTTCCAGCTTTGGACGACATATATGCAGCATTGCGAATGACAGTTCCTTCCGCCACCAGGGAGCTGTTAACCAGTTGTCTTGATGCGCTCCAGTGCTTATAGCCTTGCGCAAGCAAAGCTGCGCCTATGAACATAAGAGTGACAGGAAATACAAATCGAAAAAGTCCCATGAATAAACACCTTGCCATGTCAGGGAGAGAATGGTCGTTCATTCTACCGTGCATGGGAGAGCAGGAACAGGTGCTAACGACAAAGGACTTCGCTAGTGTACTGCGTCGGAAGTAAAGGATCTTTCAGAGCCCCCCTTCGGGTGATCCACAATGCGGCCATCTGCGGTGTTGTACTTGCTTGAAAGGGGGTGGCCCTTCCTGTGCGAGTACGCCTTGCATCTGGCCGCATTGTGACTCACTGAAAGGGCCTTTACTTCCGACGCAGTACACTAGTATTGACAATCACCCCGGCTACGCCTACCATGCCCGCTCTTTACGGAGCGTAGCGCAGCTTGGTAGCGCACCACAATGGGGTTGTGGGGGTCGGAGGTTCGAATCCTCTCGCTCCGACCAATACTTAAGGCCAGCCGGTACCCGGTTGGCCTTTTTTGTCTTCCCCCCCCTTTTTTTCAATAACTTATGCTTATTGAAAATGGCTGCATGTCCTTGTACGGCGTACAGCCTGTTCGTATGCGTTCCCGGCTCGCGAGTGGTTTGGATTGATGTCTTGCCGGGAGCTGTGTGATCGCGAAAGAATTGCCCGATCCGGCTGTACAGTGCATCATTGCCAGCATCAAGTATTGGATAGTCAACACTTTTACTGGAGAAAAGCTTCCGTGCTGAAAGGTGTATCTGAAATGGAAAATACCTGCCAGAGGTTTGTTGGCGGCTGGCTGTTGATTTTGGTGGTGCTGGCCAGTGGATGCTCTTCTATTGGAAATATCGAGAATGAACCCGTCTCCAGACCGCCGGTAGGGGAACAGCGGTACAGCGCTTCTCACTATACCAAGGATCATCCTGTGGGAGAAACCTTGTTGTTGCTGGCGTTTTCTGGTGGGGGAACCCGGGCGGCAGCACTTTCTTTTGGGGTGTTGGAAGAGCTCAGGGATACCACATACCGGGTAGGCGGGAAAGAAATACGCCTGCTGGATGAGGTAGACAGGATCAGTTCTGTATCCGGTGGCAGCTTTACCTCTGCCTATTATGGGTTGTTTGGGAACCGGATTTTTGAGGATTTCAGAAGCGTATTTTTGTACAAGGATGTGCAGGGGGACTTAAGCAGCCGACTGCTTGGATTCTTCAACCTTGTACGGCGCATTTTTTCTACTGTCAGCCGGACGGAAGTTGCCGTGAACTATTACGACAAATATATCTTCCGTGGCAAGACATTTGCAGATATGCGTCATTCAAAGGGGCCTTTTGTTCTTATCAATGCCTCGGATCTGAATTCCCGCAGTCAGTTTGTCTTTATCCAGCCGCAATTTGATTTTCTGTGCTCTGATATATCTCAATTCAAGGTGGCCAGAGCTGTCGCTGCCTCCTCCGCTGTGCCGGTGCTGTTTGCACCCATTTTGTTAAAGCGCCACGAAGACTGCCATTTTCAGAAACCTGCCTGGCTGAACGATGCTGAAAAACGTGCAGAAGAACAAGGTGATCAACGCCTGCAGGAAGTTGTGGACTCCCTGAATTTCTACCTGAACAAGGATGCTCCTCCCTATGTAACGCTGGTTGACGGTGGGATTACAGATAACCTTGGCTTGCGTACCATTTTGCGGAATGTGGGTCTGTCAGGGAATGTCAGGGAGGTATATGACCGCACTTTCAGGGAAGATCAACCAAAACGCCTGGTTGTTATCGTCGTTGATGCATCGACAACGGGGCATACCGATATTGGGCGGAGCAGGGAGCTTCCTTCCATCGCAGATACCTTGACTGCAGTAACAGATATCCAGATGCACCTGTACAATACAGAAACCAATTCCCTGCTGAAGCGCAAGCTGATCGAGTGGGCGCAAACCCTGTCTACGCCAGAGCATCCAATTACCCCGTATTTTATCGACCTGAATATTACGGGTATTCAGGACAAGAAAGAGAGAGCGTATTTTAATGGAATTCCCACCAGTTTTTCCCTGGAGAAAGAGCAGGCGGACAACCTGATTCGTATAGCAAGAACATTGTTGAAGGAAAACAGCGTGTACCAGAAGCTGCTGCATGACCTGGGAGCCAGGGCTGTTGAGCAGTAGCAATTCGTACCAGAACCAATTGCCCAGGCCTGGCGATTTGCCGGGGTCTTTGCCTTGGTGATGAGCATCCTGTATCTGTTGCTCCAGGCTTTCGGGCTGGTCAGTGCCATACACGCAGTTTTGCACGCACGCACTTCCCAGGGGGCTATTGCCTGGGTGGTTAGCCTTGGCGTCATGCCAATCCTGGCGGTTCCTGCCTACTGGGTATTTGGCCGCAGCAAGTTTCAGGGCTATGTCAATGCCCTGAAAGACAGTTACCTGGTAATCAGGGAAGACAAGTTGAAGGCAGAAGAAGCATTTGCGCCATATATCGTGCATAACCCCGCGCACTTTCCGGAGTTCGAGACCATCAGAAAACTCACCACCACGCCTTTTTTGCGCGGTAACAGGGTGAAGCTGCTTATTGATGGAGAAGCAACCTACGCCAGCCTGGAAGATGGCATCAAGCGCGCAAAAAACTATATCCTGTTCCAGTGTTATATCTTGCAGGAAGATGCCACCGGCAAACGCTTTGGAGATCTGCTGGCGGCCCGGGCGAAGCAAGGGGTGGCTGTGCATGTTCTTTATGATGAACTGGGGAGTGCGGGACTTTCAGACAGCTGGCTGGAGGAGCTGCGGGGCGCTGGAGTAAGAATCACTTCTTTCAATACCACCCAGGGAGCGAAAAACCCTTTCCAGCTGAACTTCCGCAATCACAGAAAGATCATGGTGGTGGATGGAAAGGAGACCTGGATGGGTGGCCTGAATATCGGGGATGAGTATCTGGGGAAAGACAGGAAGCTCAGCCCCTGGCGGGATACGCATCTGCATATCCAGGGTCCTGCGGCGCTGGTGGCGCAATCTGTTTTCTGGTCAGACTGGTACTGGGCGGATGATGAACTCCTGGCGGGCCTGAACTGGACTCCCGAGGGTGCGCCAGGCGTTCGGGCAGGTGAGGGGCAGGATGTGCTTGTGCTGGGCAGCGGGCCTGCGGATGAGCTGGAGACGGCAAGCCTGTTCTTTACCACGGTGCTCAGTTCGGCGAAAAAACGTATCTGGATTGCGACGCCCTATTTCATTCCCGATGAAACGACCCAGGTTTCCTTGTATCTGGCGCTGCTGAAAGGTCTGGATGTGCGCATTCTTACCCCGCAACAGAACGACAACTGGTTTGTCAGCAATGCAGCAAATGTCTATTTGAGCAAGCTGTCGCAACTGGGGGCGAGAATCTATTTTTATAAGCGGGGCTTCATGCATCAGAAAACTGTACTGATTGATGATTGTCTGTCGCTGATTGGCACGGTGAATTTTGACAACCGCTCTTTTCGCCTCAACTTCGAGGTAACGGCGGCGACCGCTGATCCTCTGTTCGCCGCCCGGGTGGAGCAGATGCTGGAGGAGGATTTGTCAAACTCTACGGAACGCAAGGATTTTGATCTGCAACAAGCACCCTTGTGGGTGCAATTGAAGGCCAAAAGTAGCGCCTTGCTGTCACCGATTCTCTGACATGGTTCTACGGCGCACAATGTATTTCTCCAGCTCCACCAAAAACAGCACCACAGAAGAAACTGCCACGATGTGCACCCACATGGCGAAATCAATTGCCGTGGTGCCGAACAAAGCCTGCATTGGCGCCAGGTAGGTGAATCCAAGCTGGAGAATGATCAGCACAGTGATGGCAATCAGCACATAGGGGTTTCCAGTAAACCGATCCCAACTGAATATTGAGTCGGCGATGTAGCGCGAATTGAGCAGATAAAATACCTGAAACATGACCAACGTATTTACTGCGACGGTGCGTGCATGCTCGATACTGGCGCCTTGTTCCATCTCCCAGAGAAAAAGCCCGAATGTGCCGCCCATCAAGATTATGGATACAAAGGCGATGCGCCAGAGAAGATAGACCGTCAGTATCGGTTTGCTTGTATCGCGTGGCGGGCGCCGCATGACATTTTTTTCGGGCGGCTCGAAAGCCAGAGACAGGGCCAAGGTAACGGATATCACCATATTCACCCAAAGTATCTGCACTGGAGTCAGCGGCATTTGATGGAAGCCAAGCATGATGGCGGCAAGAATGGTCAATGCCTGTCCGCCATTGGTTGGAAGGATAAACAGGATGGCCTTTTTGAGATTATCGTAAACCGTGCGCCCTTCTTCCACTGCTGCAGTGATCGAAGCGAAATTGTCATCCGCCAGCACCATTTCAGCCGCTTCTTTTGCAGCTTCCGTGCCATTGCGGCCCATGGCGATGCCTACATCGGCCCGCTTCAACGCGGGAGCGTCATTTACGCCATCGCCGGTCATGATGACAGTCAAACCGTGTTTCTGCAGCAGGCGCACCAGAATCAGTTTGTGTTCGGGATTGACGCGGGCGTATACGTCTACACTTTGCACCTGTTGCAGCAATTCCTCTTCACTCATGGCTTCTATTTCACGGCCTGTGAGCACCTCGCCGGTATTGCGGAGATGTAGTTGTCGGGCGATGGTGAGAGCCGTGGCACTGTGATCCCCGGTAATCATTTTTATCTGGATGCCGGCCTGGTGGCAGGACTGTACTGCTTCAATGGCTTCCTGGCGCGGTGGGTCGATGAAGCCAAACAGGCCAAGCATGGTCAGGTTGTTTTCGACATCGGAGAACGTCAGCTCTGACTGGTTTCTACTGGCGGGCTTGTGTGCGATTGCCAGTACCCGCTGGCCCTGCTGCGCCATTTCCTCGATGCGCTCCAGCCAATACGCCTTGTTCAGTGCCTGGTCGCCATTTTGTTGTTTTTGTCCGGAACACATCTCCAGCACTTGTTCGGGAGCGCCTTTCAGGTAGATGAATGCAGTCCCCGTATGACTATGGTTGAGCGTTGCCATGAAGCGGTATGCCGAATCAAAAGGTATAAGATCGGTACGGGGATAGCGCTTTTTTTCTATTTCGATATCCAGGCCTGCTTTCATGGCTGCCGCCAGAAGAGCTCCTTCCATTGGGTCGCCCTGAACGATCCACTCGTTGTTGTCGTACTCAAGCGTGCTTTCGTTACACAATATGGCTGCCAGCAGGATCTCCTGCAACAAGGCTTCGTTCTGCGTATCCGGGCTGCCTGCATCTGGAGATAGAATTTCACCATGGGGGTCATATCCTGTACCTGTCAGCTGAAACAGGTTGCCGGCGGTAGAAACCGTACGCACCGTCATCTCGTTCCGGGTCAGCGTGCCGGTTTTGTCTGAACATATAACAGACACCGCTCCCAGGGTTTCCACCGCCGGCAGTTTGCGAATGATCGCATTGCGGCGGGCCATGCGCTCAACGCCAATGGCCAGGGTGATGGTCATGATGGCGGGTAGGCCTTCGGGAATCGCCGCCACCGCCAGACTTACCGCAGCGAGAAACATCTCTGCGGCCATATAGTCCCGAACCAGCAAACCAAAGGCGAAGGTAAAGGCGGCAACGCCAAGAATCACGATTGTGAGCCCGCGGCCGAATTGAGCCATCTGGCGCAGCAGTGGTGTCGTTACCGATGCTGTTTTCGATACCAGTACGCTGATGCGCCCGATTTCTGTATGCGCGCCGGTGGCAACCACCACGCCGCTTGCCTGGCCATGAGTGACCAACGTTCCCGAATAGGCCATGCAGCGGCGGTCTCCCACGACCGCTTCTTCGGGAACGGGATCAACGGCTTTCTCCACGGCCAGGGATTCCCCGGTAAGTGCGGCCTCCTGGATCTGCAATCCCTTGACCTGGAACAGCCGCAGATCTGCAGGCACCTTGTCGCCGGATTGCAGGAAAACCACGTCTCCGGGTACCAAATCCTCAGCTGGGATGAGGGTTTTGCGGCCATTGCGCAGCACCATCGCGTTGATGGAAAGCATTTGCTGAATCGCTTTGAGGGCGCTTTCGGCCTTTCCTTCCTGGATAAAACCGATGATGGCATTGAGAATCACCACGGCGAAGATCACCCCGGCGTCCACCCAGTGCCCGAGGAAGCTTGTGACCAGGCCCGCGGCGATCAGTACATAGATCAATACATTGTGGAATTGATAGAGGAAACGCAGCAGAGGGTTGACGGCATGCGCCTCGGGGAGCTGGTTCGGCCCAAAGCGACCCAGGCGCCGGGAAGCCTCATCCGCGGTCAGGCCGGATTCTGTGGTTTCGAGGGCGTCGAGGGCAAACTGGATGTCCCGCCCGTGCCAGGCGCGGATTGCCGTAGCGGCTGTTTCCGCCTTTGTATCTGAAGACTTGTCTGTAACCACGAACCCCGCTCCTGGCGCCACAAAAAACTGCAGTCACATAACCCGGTGATCAAAATAAAGTATAGCGCCTGCCCGGGTTGCGGGGGAGAAACTACTCCTGGATGAACTCCACCGTCCGTTCCACCAGCTCTTCTGCATAGAGATCACGGAAGAAATGGTCAGCGCCATCCATTACCTCTATGGTCAGCTTGCCGGCGCCGGCATGTTTTTGCAGCTTCTCCTGCAAGCCCTTGACCACCTTGTCTTCGGAGCCGATGAACAGCAGTACGGGCTGGCTGATTTTTTCCACCAGAAAAGGGGTGTCCAGCCGCTCATCCGGTTGATAGTAGCTGGCAAATGCCTCGGCGGTAACAGACGTGTCCTTGCAATAGAGAAAGTCTGTGTGCTCCATCATTTGTCGGCCTTTACCTGCCTTGATTAAAGCATTGGCCTTGTCCAGAACCGTGGCCAGGGGCTTCCCGTAGCGCTTTTCGTAGCTCTTGGCAGCGTTGCTGGCCGACCAGGTTTGGGGCGCGATCAGGATGACCTTGGTGATCACCGGTTCTTTTTGTTCCATTGCATGCCATGCAGTCTGATTGCCTCCGCGGGAATGCCCCAGCAGTACAATCTCCTTGACGTTCTCAAATCTCAGCCATTCCACCCAGGCGGAAATTTCGCCCATTGCATCCCCGTGTTTATGGGTATGCGGGGTGGCGCAGTCATACATGGCGCTTTTGCGATTCTGCAACCCCAGGCTCAGATTGATGGCCAGGCTGCTGACACTGTTTTCCTTGAACAATTCCTGCAGGGTAGAGATGATTTCCATCCGGTTGTGTCCCAGCGTGCCGTGGGTCATGAGCACTACCGGGCCTTTGGGCCAGCTTTCGGCTTTTTCCAGGTTGGCGTGCAGGGTTGTGCCATTGTATTTGAACAATATTTCACTTGCCTGTGTGTTGCCAAGGAAGAGCAAGATCAGTATGGTTAGCCATTTCATCGGGAAGATTCCTCTGGTTCATTGATGCAGTGGGTACAAATTAATTGTTGCAGATCCTGCATATCGCGGCAGGATTTCAACCGCTCTGCACAAAGGCAGGGTGCGAGCCTGCCGGCCGTGTGCAGAAAAACGGCGGGGAGCTGTCCCTGAAATTCGGGATGCTGCTGCAGAAACTCGTCACGGTGGAGAAATATGCATTCTACCGGCAATGATGCCGCGAAAGACCGCCATTGCTCCTTTTCCCGGAATATGCCATGGGTAATTGCACACAAGGCACAGGAATAAGTGCCTGGCGAGAAGATTTTGTGTCCGATATCTGCCAGTGTATTGAATGCGCCGCTGTCCGCGTTGTATACAAATAGTAACTGCGTTTCTGTGCTCATAATAACCTGATCCGGAAAAAGGAGGTTTGAGTGCATGCCATTCTTGTGTATATTATTCAAACAATCTAACGAACAATAGAGTGGAAGTCGAGAACAGGATGTCTAGCGGCGATTTCAAGAAAGAACTTTTTGCCCAGTTCGCCCGGGTGGCCAAAGCCATGAGTAACGGCCACCGTCTGGAGCTGCTGGAGTTTTTGGCTCAGGGCGAGCGCAGTGTTGATGCGCTGGCCAAGGCATCGGGCCTGAGCGTTGCAAACACTTCCCAGCACCTGCAGCAGTTGCGCCAGGCGGGTCTGGTGAGTTCACGCAAGGAAGGGCAGAAGGTCATTTACCGTATCAGCGGTGATGACGTGCCCCCGTTGCTGAACGCCTTGCGTGAGGTTGCCGAACGCCATCTGTCGGACGTACAGCAACTGATCCAGAGTTTTCTCACGGTAAAGGACAACCTGGAGCCCCTGCCAGCGGCTGAATTGCTGAAAAGGGTAAGGGAAGGGTTGGTAACGGTGCTCGATGTACGGCCTGCGGAGGAGTATGCAGCCGGACATGTGCCGGGGGCGATCAATGTGCCTCTGGCGGAGCTGGAAGCACACCTGGATGAACTGGATACCGGACAGGAAGTAGTGGCCTATTGCCGTGGCCCTCATTGCGTGCTTGCCTTCGATGCAGTCGCATTGCTCCGGGAAAAAGGCGTGTCTGCCACCCGGCTGGACGGAGGGCTGCCGGAATGGCGCCTGGAAGGGCTTCCTGTCGATACGAACGAAACGGACTGATATGCGCCTGATTTCCCTGGGCTTCCTGTTCCTGTTGTTGGCAGGCGTCACAGCAGCGGCAGTCACAGTGGAAGTTGGAGAAAATACCGGCTTGCGCACCTGGCAGTGGGTTCATGAAGGCGTTTCCCTGCGTCTGGTGCAGCGCCTGCCGGATCAAACCCGCGCCTATCTTCTGGGGCGGGGCTTTCCGGCAGCAGCGGCGGATGAGGCTGCGACTTCCTGTTTTTTTGGCACCATGTTCCGCAATGATGGAACTGTGCCCCTGGATTTTGACCTGACTACATGGAAGGTCGTGCAAAAGGGCAAGGAAACCCGCATGTTTGTGCGAGAGCACTGGAAAACAAACCTGCAGGAAAATGCCATTCCCAAGGCTGCCCGTATTGCCTTGCACTGGTCGTTGATGCCTACGCAGCAGCATTTTGAACCAGGTGACTATAACTGGGGGATGATGGTTTTTGGCCTGCCCCCCGGCCAGAGCTTTGATTTACATATGCAGCTGAAACTTGATGAAAACCCCCTTGCAGTCACCATTTCCGGTCTGCAGTGTGCCCCGGAAAAACTGAACTAGAGAGTGTCCATGTATATACATAAGACGATATTACCGCTTTTGTTTGCGTTGTTGATTGCCGGAGCATCCCATGGGGCAGGAAAAGGCATGACTGCCCTGCCGGACAAACCCTTCGTGCCGGATTTCACCCTGAAAGATGTGGAAGGCAATACGCACCGTATCAGCGACTACAAGGGGCATGTGATCATCGTGAATTTCTGGGCGACCTGGTGCCCGCCCTGCCGTGAGGAAATGCCCTCCATGCAGCGCGCCTGGGAGCAGCTGCGTGAAGAGGGAATCATGATGCTGGCCATTGACGTCGGGGAAGATGAAGATACCGTTTTCGAATTTACTGCCAGCTATCCCGTGGAATTTCCCTTGTTGCTGGATACGGATTCCAGTGTCAGTGAAGCCTGGAAAGTAAAAGGCCTGCCGACGACCTTTGTCATCGATCAATGGGGACGCAAGGTGTATCGCGCCATTGGCGGGCGGGAATGGGATGATCCAGAGTTGCTGAACCAGGTGCGCAGATTGAAGCAGGTTCCCTGACGGGAAGCTGAGGTGTCCATTATTGGTGGGCTACAGCCCGCTAGTGTACTGCGTCGAAATTAAAGCCCCTTTAATTTTGACGCAGTACCCTAGAGAGGGTTGTCTTCACAGGAAAACAGGCGCTGGTAGGCAGCCAGATCCTCATCGCTGCCATAAACTTTAAGCTGTTCCAGAATCCGGCTTAGCTGGATCATGCGAAATATCTTATCGATCTGGGTGATTTTTCTTTGCAGGTCGAGCAAATCTTTCATTCGAGACATATTTTCATCCTGCATTGCAGCCAGCTGATGATAATCTTCCTGGGCATCGATCCATTCCAGCACTGCATCGAGTTGATTGTCCATAAGTGCTTTGTAGGCAGCGGTATACGGCAACATAAGTTCCGGCCAGTGATTTAGCAAGCGGGTTTTCAGCCCCTCGTGCAGCTGTGACTGGCGCGTCTCGAGATCTGCTTGTTTTGCACGCAAAGATTCCACTTCTTCCACAAATTGCTTACGCTGTTTGAAGAGCCTTTTTTTCAGGGTGGAACCTTCTCCGGTATAGTTATTGATGGCGGCGATCCTACGTGCCCGCTTGCCAAACAGGTTGTCCGGAACATCGCGTATATCCGCCTTCCATTTTAAATACCAGGGCTGCCATTGCTCAAGGAAGTCCTCGCTGGTTGAGCGGGAAAGATCGGTACTGTAAGCATTGTCGAGTGAATACATATGGGCCTCATACAACGAGATGGCGCCATCACCGTTTTCATCCGCAGATCCATTCAAGGGTTTCCCCAGGCGGGTTTTTCCATCCAGTGCTGCAAAGAAATAGGTGGAATAATCACGAAAATCATCTGCTTTCAGGCTTACTGTACAACCTTCAGATAACTTGGTTGCCGATACCGCGGTGAAACCACACTGTGCCGCTTGTGTGGAATTCTTGTATGCCAGGGGGCTGGCATCTGCCAGCCGTAGAAATGCACCGGAAAAACACTGTGGAAAGAAAAACCGGAATTGTACTCCAGGGTCAAGCGCATCCAGCAATTCTTGAAATTCCACGGCGGAGAGGCGTGTGTGATTCCAGAGTAGTAGTGCGTTGTTACTGCTGTCTTTCTCCCATGTGCCATGCCCCTGATAGACAAAGAATATGCGGTCACCAGGCTGCATCGATGCAAACGCTTCCTTGAGTGTTGCTGATAGTTTTGTGGCATCTGTGGAAGCTTCTATGTTTGGCACTTCGTTATTTCTGAAAGCCAGGTAATTGTCACCGTATTCACCCATCATTCGGGTTAGCGGTTCCAGTGCCGCTGCTCTGTCATCTTCCGGCCCGATATGCGTAAGCACGTCTGGCTCTGGTGCCTGCCCGTCCGTGAAGAAGACCCGTGGTGTGTGCCCGCTGTCCCGCAGTATTCCCTCGATCCATTTGACGTTCAATTCAATCTGTACCTGGGAATTGGAAGGTTTGTCTCCTCCGCCAACGAGAAAGGTGTAATCTTTGCCTTGGACTGCCGATGAAAACAGGCAGAATACGATGATCAGTATTTTATTGATTTGTATCATATAAACAAAATCCATCTCGTCATCTACGCTGAAAAGCGCAGAACCTTGTCGGCGAGCATCGCAATAAAAAGAAAGGTAATGGAGACTGCGGTAGCGGCCAGTACTTCGCCATGAAAAAAATAGTAGCCAAGCAAAGCGCCTCCCAGGAGCATGATCAAATAATAAAACCAGGGAAACCGCCGCAGCAGCAACCACGCTGGCAACAGGGTGAGGAAAAACAGTGCCATTGCGGGGAGGATGGAGTGAGTCCAGCCGGACAATAGTTCGCGTAACAGTTCTCTCCGCGAACCATAAAGGGCATCCCGCGCAAACAGGCCGTCACCCAGCAGATAATCAAGAATACTGCTAATCCCTATATAGGCGGGATACATCAGCAACGGCAATATCAAGATGGTGAGAAAAAACCAGCGTGGCCTGCGTATTGGTTGCATTGCTACTTCCTCACAATACAGTTGCCTATCACTAGTGCATCCAGTCCGTTCGAGAAGAAACATCGAATGGCATCGCGTGGTGATTCAACGATTGGTTCGCCCTGAATATTGAAACTGGTATTTAAAACCACGGGCACTCCGCTGCGCTCACCCAGTGCGGAAATCAGATCATAATACCGTTCATTGGTTTCACGCCGCACCGTTTGCAGTCTGGCGCTACCATCGACATGAGTCACCGCGGGAATCCGTTCGCGCTGATCTGGCAATACGTTGCAGACTTTCAACATGAACGGCGCTTCTACTTCGAGATCGAAAAACCGGTCTTTTGCCTCTATCGTCGTGGACGGCGCAAACGGTCGGTAGGCCTCACGGTGTTTTACTTCCGCATTGATTTTATCTTTCATATCGGGAATCACCGGGTTGGCAAGGATGCTGCGGTTTCCAAGCGCCCGCGGGCCGATTTCCATGCGCCCCTGAAACCAGCCGATAATATTCCCTTGGTGCAAAAGATCAGCCGCAGCGGCTGAAATATCCTCGTGCACCTCATACTTCAGCTTGCACTCTTTCAGCAAAGCAGTGATCTCATCGTTCGAGTACTCATTCCCCACAAAGGGGTTATCGTGCACGAAGTTACGCTCATGTCCGAGCAGGCCGTTATATAAATAATAGGCAGCTCCGATTGCAGTCCCGTTATCTCCAGCCGCAGGCATAACATAGATATCCCTGAATTTGCTTTCCCTGACGATACGTCCGTTCATCACGCTGTTCAAAGATACACCACCGGCAATGACCAGGTAGTCTGCATGGGTTTTTTCATACAGCACCTCGCACAGTTCCAGCGCACGATCTTCCAGCACTCTTTGAAAGGCCGCTGCCACGTCGAGGTGGTGTTGCTCAAACGGGCCATCTGGCTTGCGGGGCGCACCAAATGCTTCATAGAATTTTGGCGCGCAACGCTGCCAGCCCTGATCCTGATAACTGAAATATGACAAATCAATGGTGATCTGGCCTTCGCTATTCACCGATACGAGCTTTCCTACCGCTTCATGAAACCGGTCGGGATCCCCCAGCGGTGCCAGCCCCATGGTCTTGCCTTCGTCATAGTTGGGCCGGAAGCCACAGAATTCGGTGGCTGCCTCATAGAATGAACCCAGGGAATGCGGAAACAGACTCTGGCCAAAACACTCTACTGTATTCCCTCGGCCCTCTCCCAGCCAGGTTGTCGCCCATTCTCCGGATCCATCAATACCCAGCAAGGCGGCGTGTTCATAAGGGGAGACAAAAAAACTGCCAGCGGCATGTGACAGGTGATGTTCGATATAGTGCACTTGGGGTCGGGGCTGCCCCTGCGGCCAGTGCGTATCGAGAAAGCGGTTCAGCCGCCTTTGTTTGCCCCAGGCAAGTGCCAATTCACGTTTTGCAAGGGGTCGGATATGGCGCAGGTTCTGCAGGCCGTACAACAGCTTTTCCTTCCACATATGGCTGGGTCGGATTGAGACGGCGATATGATCAATATCATCAAAGTCGATCTGTGCCACTTCCAGGCACTTGTCGATACAAAGCCGTGGGAATTCAGTGGTGTGTTTGTCCCGGCTCAGACGTTCCTCTTCGATCGCCACCAGTAGTTTGCCATCACGAACGATACAGGCCGTGGAATCGTGAAAAATGTAATTAAGCCCCAATATATTCATTATTTAACGACCCGCTTGAGCAGTCTGGATGTTTTGACTATAGAATGGAGTGTACTGATTGTCTGGCGCATCCGTGCCTTCAATAACTGTGCTGATCCAGGCAGGGAATTATTATAGATTTGCACATTTCGTGATTCCAGTTTTTTTGGGTGCCAACGATCCGCCCATGAGGGTGCGGTAACCAGATGTATCCGCCTTGTGTTCTTGCAAAGAATGGATTTCCGCAATAACTCCAGTAGCAGCAGCGAGCCTGGCGCGCAGTGCTTATAGGCTTCATCAAAGCCAATCTTGATCAGATGGATACTTTCATCCGCAAGAAAACAAAACTGACCTGCCACCGGCTTGCCAGCAATTTTCATCAGATTGATCTGGCAGTGGTAGCGATTGTGGGTTGCATTGGCAAGATTCCGATATAGCCCCGTCAGTGATGATGAAAGAGAAATCGCGGTATTCTTTCCGGATCGCCCTTTCCACCCGGAACACTCCAATTGAAAAAAAGAATCCAGAGCCTCTTCGCTGGCGCTGTTTTCGCGCATATCTACATAGGCGAAAGTTATCTCGCCCAGCTTCTTGGCTTTACGCTCTCTGCGTCTGAGATTTCTGCGCAGACGGGAAGGCAATAGTGCGTCGATTGAAGTGTCTGTGCAATCGAAGTAGTAACTTGATGGACCCGTGTGGCAAAGGGTCTGAAATCCGTTTATGGATGCAACTGCGGCACGCAAAGGCGTCCCGTCAAGGATAGAGTGCAGCCCAAGCAGCCGCCATCTGCTGGGGGTGAAGGTCTCCAGCTCGGCCACCAGGGCCTGAAGCAACTGCACTGGATCATGGCCGGAGGAGCACAGGCAATCATTAAATGTAATATGGTCGTGACTCAGGCTACTCACGTCCGTGCAAGGAGCAACCCCCATAAAGCGATGCCCCTTTAGTTCCAGCGGGAACAAGGCCACGGGGGTTTCGCCCTGCCAGACGACAAAGTAAACAATTCCCCTTGTATCGGTGTAAAGAAATTCCGCCACTCCGGAAGCCCATTCCCATGAGTGGTAATAAGATATGTCCTGCACGGTTTGGATCAGCGACGCCCATATTTCATGAACCTCGCCCATGTTTTCGGGTGTTAGCATTGAGACTCGATATCCCATACAGAATCACCCGGCTCCTGCCAAGGAGGGTTCAACAGCTATCTTTTTCATGGCGGGAATCGATTCAGGATTAACAGGTTGTTGAAAAACATTGTTTTTTAACAACCTGTATGCCGCACAAGGATGTGCAGCCATTTTCAACATCCTGTTAAGGGGGGCTTCCAGCCCGCTACCATCTGCTTGAACTTCTTGTTCGGCATTGCTTTGAGGGAGTCGTTCCGATCAATATAAACCTCCCGGCAAAAAGGAACTTTACACTTCCCCATTGCCATGGCATGACCGGTATACAGATACCCATTGGACTCCGGGGAGCGGCTCATGATGGTGGGTGCTTTTTGCGGGCCAGATCCTCAATTGATGATCTGCCGGATAAAGTTAACAGGTGCATCTTTCAGCATGAATTCCATCTGCAGGCCAATGTCTCCAGATTATAGCCCAAGCGCCTGTGTGGATACCGAAAACTTTCATTCCGGCGCACGAACCCATGGATGGGTGAAGAGGGATATATCGTAGTAGAACACCGCAGGATAGATGCAGGGATGTATCGTAGTAGAACAACGCGGGAGCCGTTGTCGAGCAGTTGTCGAGTCCGGAATCCAGCAATTCTTGAAAACTTTGACACCGGCCTACGCCGGTGTGGCGAAAACCGAATTATTCCAGATGCCCTAACAGGATGTTGAAAAAAGCCTTCCATGGCTTTTTTCAACATCCTGCTAATGCTTACGGCAATTGGTCTAGACAGTCCCGCAGTGTTTCACCCAACAGCTGATCCAGATGAATACGGTTGCTGGGATGAGGAATGCTGTCGCAGCTCCAGATGTTTTCTACGCCAGCCGCCTTCAGGTGTTGTAGTGCATTGCCAAGAAATAGCGCATGGGTCACCATGACGGAAACAGAGGCAGGAGAAAAGTCCTGCAGCTGCCTGGCGGCAGCTTCCAGTGTGCGCCCGGTACTGGCAACATCGTCCACCAGTATGATGTCCTTGCCGCCATAGTCACATGTGGGCAGGCTGACCTTTACCTGCCGGTCGCCAAGACGTTCCTTGTGGGCGATACAATATTCCAGGCTTTCATGCCTGGCGATGCTTGCTACCCATTGTTCTGATTCACCGTCAGGACCGATCAACAGCGGCTTGAGGCCTTGCTGTTCCAGAAACAGGGCCATGGGATGGGTGGCAGTGAGGTTGATGGCGGTCTTCATGGGCAGGGCGTCCTGCAGGTGATGGATGCGGTGTAAATGCGCATCTACGGTGATCACGCCATCAAAATAACCCGCCAGCAGCTTGCCGATGATGCCTTGGCTGACTACCTCGCCGGGGTGAAAGGCCTTGTCCTGGCGCATGTAACAAAGATAGGGAGCGACCAGCAACAGTTGCCGCACCCCTTGGTCACGCAGATGCTGCGCCGCCAGGATCAGCTCCACCAGTTTTTCATTGGGATCGTTCAGGCTGCGGCACAACACCACTTGTTCCGGCAGATCCACGGGCAGGCGCAAACGGCTCTCGCCATCGGGAAAACGATGCACATCGATCAGGGAGAAAGAATAGCCGGCGGCCTCGGCCAAGCGCCGGGCGGGCGCTGCATAGTCGTCGAAAGCCAGGATCAGGTGATCGTCATTCATGGGCTTCCCTCAAGGTATATCCGCTGTTTTGCCGGGCAGCATCCAGGGCAAACTCGTAGTCTGCCGGAAATGCTGCGTAAATGGTATACAGGGGCTCGCCAGCTTCCACGTGCTCGCCGGTTTTCTTGTGCAGATCCACGCCGGCACCCTTGTCCAGGGGCGCGCCCGCCAGGCGTGCGATGGAGGCCATTTGCAAGTTGTCGATGGCTGTCACCGTGCCGGTGCCCGGTGCTGTGATGACATGGTGCAGGCGCCCCAGGGAAGGTGGGTTTGGTTTTTTCCCCTGTGCTTCAATGATCGCCTCCATTTTCGCCAATGCCCTGCCGGAGTCCAGAATATCACGGGCGATGTGGTAGCCTGCGCCACCGCGCACATCTGCATCGAATTCGATAATGCGCCCGGCCAGCTGCAAGGCCTTTTCGCGCAAATCCATGGGCGCGCCAGGTTTGCGTTCGAGCACCTGCATCACATCTCTGGTTTCCAGCACCGGGCCGATGCCGCGGCCTATGGGCTGGCTGCCATCGGTGATGACCACCTCCAACTCCAGCCCGATGCGGTCGCCCACATACTCGAACAGTTTGCGCAGGCGCAGCGCCCCCTGGTGGCTGCGCACCTTGGCAGTGGGGCCGAGGGGAATGTCGATCAACAGCCGGGTAGAGCCGGCGGCGACTTTTTTGGAGAGGATGGAGGCCACCATCTGTCCGGGAGAATCCATGGAAAGCGGGCGTTCCACGGCAATCAGAATGTCATCCACCGGGGCGAGCCTTGCGGTGCCGCCCCAGGCCAGACAGCCGCGTTCCCTTTGCACGATGGCATGCAGGGTGTCCGGCAGCAGATCGACATTGGCCAGCACTTCCATGGTGTCGGCTGTGCCGGCGGGCGAGGTGATGGCGCGACTGGATGTCTTGGGCATGAGCATGCCGTGAGCGGCAACAATAGGGACGATCAACATGGTGGTGCGATTGCCGGGAATGCCGCCAATGCAATGTTTGTCCGCCACCAGGGTTTCCCCCCATTCCAGGCGGTCGCCGGTTTCCACCATGGCCCGGGTCAGGTGCAGCACCTCATCGCGCTCAAAACCCGTTTCGGCGCAGCCCACCAGAAAAGCTGCGATCTCGATCTTTGAATAACGATTTTCCACGATATCCTGGGCGATCTTCAGGTACTGCTCGTAATCCAGGGCCTCGCCACTGATTTTGTCATGCACGGCATCCAGAGAAGCAGGAGGTGTGGCATGCTTGACGGTAACTGAGGTGCCGGGGGGCAGGTTCAGCTGCGCAAAAACCTGCTCGCTGATGCCCAGCTCTCCCGGGGCAGTGATGCCCGCATCGTCCACGATGTTCAGCACCGCGATTACCGGCTGGCCATCCTCTTCCTTGTGGATTTCGATTTTACTCAGAGCCTGAAATCCCTCACTGCGGTAAAAAGTGCACCCCCGGTGCAAGTAAGCGACGTTTTCCTTGTAGGTATCGATGGCAACAGGGCGGAGCTTGAGTTTGGTCATGAGTATTCACCAAAATGCAGAAAGCCGGAAACAGGGATTGCAATTGTCACGAATAACCCGGATATTAGGGAGTATATAGATGCTTCAGGAGAAAGACGATGAAAGATCTTCCCAATCCCAAAGACCCGGTAGAACTGATGGGCCAGGCGTATGAGCGTCTGCTGGAATCCGCCATAGAGGATGCCAAGAAAATTGAAGACAAGACCGGCCCGGTACTGCATGAGCTGATTGACAAGGCGCGCCACAAACTTTCCGACCTGGGTGAACTGACCGCCGAAGAAATCGACCAGATTTCGGAATACCTCAAGCGTGATCTGCGTGATGCAGCCAACTATATCGTGGAAACGGGGGAAGAGTTCAAAACCTGGCTGGGGTTTGATCTTTCTCTCATCGGTGACCGTATTCGTGAACTGTTCAGCCAGGCTGCCGACCAAACCACCATCGAGCTGAAACAACTGCAGGGACAGGCAGAGAGGGCTGGTTACCACACGGGGGAAATCACCGGGCCGGGAACCCTGGTGTGCGACAAGTGTGGTGAGGAACTGCATTTCTACAAGCCAGGGCGCATACCTCCCTGCCCAAAATGTCATGCAACGGTGTTTCATCGCAAGTCGACCTGAGTATCACGCGCAAGCCTTTCCGGCTTGGAGCGGTCTGGTGGGCTTCCCAGGCAACCGGCCGAATCAGTTACATCCGGGAAAAGAAGGCGTTACGGTTTTTTCAGGGCGGCATTCAAGGCATTGGCCAGGCTTCCCTGCTGAGGCGAACGATCTTCCTGCTTGGGGTGGTGCCTCTTGTTTTTTGTTTCGGCTGATTGTTTGCCTGGTTTTCTGCCCGGTTCGATCGCATCATCGAGGCGCATGCTCAGGGAAATGCGCTTGCGCCGGGTGTCTATGGACATGACCTTGACCTTGACCACATCACCAGTTTTTACCACATCCCGTGGATTCTTGATGAATTTGTCAGACAGGGCGGAGATATGCACCAAGCCATCCTGGTGTACGCCAATGTCCACGAAGGCGCCAAAATCGGCGACATTGCTCACCACACCTTCCGTGATCATACCTTCTTTTAGGTCGGTGATTTTTTCAACACCTTCCTTGAATTCGGCGGTCTTGAATTCAGGGCGGGGATCGCGACCGGGCTTTTCCAACTCGGCGATGATGTCGCGTACCGTGGGCACACCAAAGGTCTCGTCAATATAATCTTCCGGACGTAACTGGCGCAGGAAGGCAGTATCTCCAACCAGGCTGTTGGGTTCGCGTCCATTCTCCTTGGCCATGCGCTGCACCACCCCATAGGCTTCGGGATGCACTGCGGAGCTGTCCAGGGGGTTGTCAGCACCGGGAATACGCAGAAACCCAGCGGCTTGCTCAAAGGTTTTCCCTCCCAGGCGGGGCACCTTGAGAAGTTGTTTTCGGGTTTGAAATGCCCCCAGTTCATTGCGAAAGCTGACGATATTGTCTGCAACGGTCTGACTGAGGCCGGACACCTGCTGCAGCAGGGCGGGAGAGGCGGTGTTGACATCCACCCCGACAGCATTGACGCAATCCTCCACGACATTGTCCAGGGAGCGAGCCAGGCGGTGCTGATTGACGTCATGCTGATACTGGCCAACGCCGATGGCTTTGGGTTCAATCTTCACCAGCTCCGCCAGAGGATCTTGCAGGCGGCGGGCGATAGAAACGGCGCCACGCAGGGAGACATCCAGTTCCGGCAGTTCGGCTGATGCCAGGGCGGAAGCAGAGTATACGGATGCGCCGGCCTCACTGACCACAATCTGCCGCAGCCCAAGTTCCGGATGGCGTTTGGACAGTTCTTTCACCAGCTTTTCTGTTTCGCGAGAAGCGGTGCCATTGCCGATACTTACGAGTGATATTTGATGTTGGTCAGCAAGTTTTGCCAAGGTACTGATAGAGGCATCCCACTGATTGCGGGGAGGGTGTGGATAAATGGTATCCGTGGCCAGCACCTTGCCGGTGCTGTCGATGAGCGCGACCTTTACCCCGGTGCGTATGCCCGGATCCAGCCCCATAATGGCATGGAAACCCGCAGGCGCCGCCAGCAACAGATCCTTCAGGTTGGCGGCAAAAACTTCGATTGCCGCTTCTTCGGCAGCTTCACGCAGGCGCATTTTCAGATCCAAATCCAAACGAGTGAAGATCTTGATCTTCCAGGTCCATTGCACTACTCCCGCCAGCCAGTCGTCTGCCGGGCGGTTTTTATGGCGGATACCGAAGCGCGCTGCAATGCGGGATGCGCCGGGAGAGGGGGCAGGGGCATCTGCATCCACCACCAGCTCCAGTGACAGCAGCCCCAGGCTTTGCCCGCGAAACAGCGCCAGGGCGCGGTGTGATGGCACCTTGTTGATGGCTTCTTCGTATTCGAAATAGTCGGCAAATTTTTCTGCTTCCTTTTCTTTGCCGGTGATTACTCTGGAATGGAGGGTGCCTCTATTCCACAGATATTCCCGCAGTTCTCCCAGCAGTTCTGCATCCTCGGCAAACTGATCCATGAGGATTTGTTTCGCCCCATCCAGTGCGGCAGTGACATCAGCAATGCCTTTTTCCTTGCTGACAAAAGGCGCTGCAGCTTTTTCCGGGGATTGTTCGGGATCTTTCAGCAGGTTCACAGCCAGAGGTTCCAGCCCCGCTTCCTTTGCAATCTGGGCCTTGGTGCGGCGCTTGGGCTTGTAGGGAAGATACAGATCTTCCAGCCGTGCCTTGGAGTCGGCTGCGAGCAGGGACTGGTTCAGCTCCGGAGTAAGTTTGCCCTGGGCGGAAATGGATTTCAGGATAGCGGTTCTGCGGTCTTCCAGTTCACGCAGATAGCCCAGGCGTTCCTCCAGTAGTCGCAGTTGTGCATCATCCAGGCCCTGCGTGACCTCCTTGCGGTAGCGGGCGATAAAAGGAACGGTGGCGCCTTCGTCCAGCAGTGTGATTGCGGCATTGATCTGTTGCGGTCTTACGCCAAGTTCTTCAGCAATCTTGTTCTGGATATTCATTGGTCTGTGCCCTAACAGCAAAAAGGCTCGCATCAAGAGGATGCAAGCCTTTTCAAATATGGCTCCGCCAGCTGGGCTCGAACCAGCGACAAACGGATTAACAGTCCGTTGCTCTACCAACTGAGCTATGGCGGAATAGTCGAGGCGCGTATGTTAATCGGGGCAGCTCTACAGGTCAATAGGCGAAGCGCAATTATTACGACTGCTGCCCCAGTCCCCGCAAAACCATGTCTGTATGGCTGATGATCCCGATGATTCTGCGGTTTTCCACCACCGGTGCACGGCTGATATTGAAACGCTCAAAGAGCCGGGCGCAGTAACGAATGTCCATTTCCGGGTCGATGGTAATGACGGGTTTGCTCATGATTTCATAGATGTTTACGCGATCAGGAGCGCGGTCAAGCGCCAGTACTTCCCGGGAAATGTCCGAGAGCATCACCATACCGTACTCGTCGTCTTCCTGACGTTTGTCCACGATCAGGGATTTGGTTTCCACATGGCGCATCTGTTGCAGCGCTTCTGCCACAGTGGCCATGCCGCTTACCATGTCGAAGTGAACCTTCATGACTTCCCGCACCCGAATCAGTTTTTTGCTTGTCATACTTCCTCCTGTACCTTTTCTTTCAAGACATTAAGCTGCTGGCTGATGCCCACGGCGTCTTCCACATCAATCTGGAAAGCGATGCCTGTGCCTGGCCTGGCTTCAAATTCACCGACTGTGGCGATGGTTTCCAGGATATCCCTGGCCATGTGTTCTTCAACAAGAAACATCAGCACATCGCGCTGGGTTTCCAGAGTCAGGCCGAAAAAGGTCTTGCTGGCGTTCAGGCCTTCCCCGCGGGCGTTATTGATGATGGTAGCGCCGGTGGCGCCGGCTTCGCGGGCAGCCTTCATCACCGGTTCGGTTTTGCAATCCTCGACAAAGGAAATGATGAGTTTGAAGTGCATGTCAGTTCTCCAGGGCGGGTGAAGGTTTTTTTTCAGACCGCCAATGGGCGATTTGCGCATGGGCCATGACGGTCAACATGGGAAACAGACTGGCAAAGGCGATAAGGCCAAAGCCATCGATAATAGGGCTGCGACCGGGGATGGTGCTTGCCAGCCCCAGGCCGAGAGCGGCAACCAGAGGCACGGTTACTGTAGATGTGGTGACACCGCCGGAATCGTAGGCCAGGGCAATGATCATGCGTGGTGCAAAAATAGTTTGCACGACCACAATGGCGTAGCCGCTGATAATAAACCAGTGTAGGGGATAGCCAGTAACAATACGCCATGTGCCAAGCACCAGGCCCAGGGCAACGCCCAGAGCAACAGCAGCACGCAACCCCCAGATGCTGATGGCGCCAGCGGATACCTCGTTGGCCTTGATGGCAACTGCCAGCAGCGCCGGTTCCGCGACTGTGGTGGCGAAACCAATGGCGAAGGCGAAGGCGTATACCCAGTAATAATCAGACCAATGCACCTTGTCCGGGCTGGTGATACCGAGAAAGCTGGGATCGGTGAGCTGGGCGGCCATGGTCTTGCCCAGAGGGAAAAGTGCCAACTCCAGCCCTTCGAGGAAAAATGCCAGCCCCACCAACACATAGGCAAACCCCAGCAGGACTCTCTTCAGATTTGGTACCGGGCGCTTCAGATACAGGAACTGGAAACCAAAGATGATCACGGCGATAGGCAGCAAATCCAGGACGGTGCTGAGCCCGGTATGCAGCAGACCTTGCATTATATTCAATGGACGATCATCCCGTAAGCCATCACGAACATGATAGGGGTCAGTGATGCGAAGGCGATGAGACCAAAACCGTCAACCATGGGGCTGCGCCCTTTGATGGAGGAGGCCAGGCCTACTCCCAGGGCTGTTACCAAAGGTACCGTGATGGTGGAGGTGGTCACGCCGCCGGAATCATAGGCAATGCCAATGATCTCCTTGGGTGCAAATTCTGTGATGATGATAATGCATGCGTAGCCGCTGATGATGAGCCAGTGTATGGGCCAGCCCTTGAGGATGCGGATCACGCCGAGCACGATGGCCAGCCCCACAGACAGGGCGACGGTATAGCGCAATCCCAGGGCATAGCGTTGCATGGCGTCTTCGGATTGGTGGATCAGGTTTCCGGCAGCGGCGACCCTGGATGCTTCCTCGGCGACGGCGATGAGAGCAGGCTCTGCAACTGTGGTGCCAAAACCAAGAGCGAAGGCGAACAGCAATAACCATGCAACGCTGCCTTTGCGGGCAAAAGAGTGAGCCATGGACTGGCCGATGGGAAATAGCCCCATCTCCAGACCTTTGACAAACAGGCTCAGGCCGATGGCGATGAACAGGATGCCCAGCAGCAGGTCCAGCAGATTGGGTAGAGGCTGACGGATGACCAGTAGCTGAAAAACACCTACCACCAGCACGATGGGCATGAGGTCACGCAGGCTGCCCAGCACGGGCTTCAACGAATTTGGCAGATGGACTCCCCTCATAGGAAAAAGCATAACAAAAAAAACCCGGCAGCTGCCGGGTTTTAGAGGGTGGTTGGTTGTTCTGTCAGCTCCTGGCCAGATGCCGCAACACATACTGCAGGATGCCCCCGTGGCGGTAATATTCCCACTCATTGGGCGTATCGATGCGCACCCGGGCGTTGAAGGTGATCTGGTGACCATTTTCTGCCGTGGCGGTGATCACTGCTTCCTTGGGGTTGCCGTTGGCCAGGCCGGTGATGGAGTAGAGCTCTTTGCCGGACAGCCCCAGGGTCTTTGGTGTTTCACCGTCCCTGAACTGCAGCGGAAGAATGCCCATGCACACCAGATTGGTGCGGTGGATGCGCTCGTAGGATTCGGCGATGACGGCGCGCACACCCAGCAGCTTGGGGCCCTTGGCTGCCCAGTCCCGGGAGGAACCGGAACCGTATTCCCTGCCAGCAATGACGATGGCAGGGGTTTCTGACGCCTGATATTTCATGGCGGCGTCGTAGATGGACATCTGCTCACCGTCCGGCAGGTGCAGGGTGATGCCGCCCTCGGTGCCGGGAGCCAGCAGGTTGCGCAGACGGATGTTGGCAAAAGTGCCGCGCATCATCACTTCATGGTTGCCGCGGCGGGAGCCGTAGGAGTTGAAGTCTCCGGACGTCACCCCATGTCCCTGCAGGTACTTGCCTGCGGGGGAGTTGGCCTTGATGGCGCCGGCGGGGGAGATGTGATCCGTAGTGACGGAATCGCCCAGCAGGGCCAGTACCCGGGCATCGTGGATGTCCCTGATATCGTCCACCTCCATGCTCATGCCGGCAAAGTAGGGTGGATTGCGAATATAGGTGGAATCTTCGTTCCAGGCAAAGCGCTGACCTTCGGCTCCACTAAGATTGTTCCAGTTGCTGTCACCTCCAAAGATATTCTCATAGGCCTTGTGAAAGCTCTCGGCGGTAACATGGGCGGCCATGGCTTCGTTCACTTCCTGCTGGCTGGGCCAGATATCCTTGAGGAATACAGGATTGCCGTCTTTGTCCTCGCCCAGAGACTCATTGTACAGGTCGATATCCATGGTACCCGCCAGGGCATAGGCTACTACCAGGGGCGGTGAGGCCAGATAGTTCATGCGCACCTCAGCATGTATCCGGCCCTCGAAATTGCGATTGCCAGAGAGCACGGCGGTAACGCTCAGGTCTCCCTCGGCAATGGCTTTGGAAACCGGTTTGGGTAGAGGGCCGGAGTTGCCGATGCAGGTGGTGCAGCCATAGCCCACGATGTCGAAACGCAGCTGCTCTAGAGGTTCCAGGAGTCCTGCACTCTGCAGATAGTCAGTGGCGGCGAGGGAACCGGGGGCGAGGGAGGTTTTGACCCAGGGCTTGGTGTTCAAACCCTTGTCCACGGCTTTCCTCGCCACCAGGCCGGCAGCGATCATCACCGAAGGGTTGGAGGTGTTGGTGCAGGATGTGATGGCGGCGATGACCACGCTGCCGTCTGCAATCGCCACTTTCTGAGTGTTGATTTCGGTTGTAACCGGTCCCTTGCTTTTGATGCCGGACTGGGATTTCAGTGTGGCCAGGTCGCGCTCAAATACTGGTTTGGAGTCGCGCAGTTCGATACGATCCTGGGGGCGCTTGGGGCCGGAGATGCTGGGTACGATGGTGGATATATCCAGTTCAAGTATTTCTGAATAATCAGCAATATGAGAGTCTTTTCTCCATATCCCTTGAGCTTTTGCATAGGCTTCTGTCAGGGCAATTTGCTCGTCTGAACGGCCCGTGAGGCGCATGTAGTTCAAGGTTTCCTCATCAATGGGAAACAGGCCGCAGGTGGCACCGTATTCCGGTCCCATGTTGGCGATGGTGGTGCGGTCGCCCATGGGTAAGTGGGACAGGGCATCGCCGAAGAATTCCACGAACTTGCCTACCACCCCGTGCTGGCGCAGTATTTCCACGATGGTCAGCACCAAGTCGGTGGCGGTGGTGCCTTCGGGCAGTTCACCCGTGAGCTTCATGCCCACGACCTTGGGCACCAACATGGATATGGGCTGGCCCAGCATGGCGGCCTCGGCCTCGATGCCGCCCACGCCCCAACCCAGTACGCCCAGGCCGTTGACCATGGTGGTGTGAGAGTCCGTGCCTACCACGGTGTCGGGGTAGGCCTGGAGCACACCGTTGTTTTCCTGGGCGAACACCACCCGGGACAGATATTCCACGTTCACCTGGTGCACGATGCCTGTATCCGGCGGCACCACCTTGAAATTGTTGAAGGCCTGCTGGCCCCATTTGAGAAACTGGTAACGCTCGCGGTTGCGCTCGAATTCGATCTGGGCGTTGAGCTCGGCGGCATTGGGCAGGCCGAATTTGTCCACCTGCACCGAGTGGTCGATGACCAGCTCCGCGGGCTGCAGGGGGTTGATTTTTTCCGGATCACCACCCAGTTTGGCAATGGCGTCGCGCATGGCGGCCAGATCGACCACGGCGGGCACGCCGGTAAAATCCTGCATCAGCACCCGGGCGGGACGGTACTGGATCTCCTGGCTGGGTTCGGCCTGGCTGTCCCAGTTGGCCAGGGCCTCGATGTCGGCTTTGGTGACGGTGATACCGTCCTCGTTGCGCAGCAGGTTTTCCAGCAGAATCCTGGTTGTGAAAGGCAGACGGGCGCTGCCTTCGATAACGTCCAGGCGGTAAAACTCATAGGTCTTGCCGTCTGCCTCCAGGGTGTCCCGGGCATTGAAACTGTTGCTCATGGTGGGTGGAAACTCCGTAAACAGGGTGAAATGCGGAAGATTTTAGCTCGAATTGCCCCCAGGTGGGGGCAAAACTTGCCTCAGGTTGAGGGAAGGATCAAGGCTTGTCGGAGGTGCCAGTGTCAGGAGTGGCTGGTGTGTCGCTTGTTGCTGGGTTTGTATAGGCTTCGTCTTGTACAAAATTCCCCGCATCCTTTTTTGCGGCTTCATAGTATTCAGCCGTTTTTTCCTTGGCTGCGCTGTAGATCTCGCCGCCTTTCTGCTTTGCGGTTCCATAGTATTCACTACCTTTTTCCGCCACAACTCCGGCAGCGTGAGTAGCGCTTTCTTTCACCTCGCCATAAACCTCGGCGGTTTTTTCCTTCGCCTCGCTATAGGCTTTGACGGTTTTTTCCTTGGCGATGGCGGCTTTTTCCTTGACTACTGCAGCGGTGGCGACAGCAGTTTCCTTGGTTTGTTCCACCAGCTCTTTTGCTTCCTGTTTTAGCTTCGCATCGTTTTCCGAGCTGGAATCACAGGCACCCAAAGCCAGTGAAAGAGTGATTACCGTAGTAGTTAACAAATGCTGTGTTTTCATGTTTCTTCCTCCAGAAGATGATGGGCAGCAGCCAGCAGGCGCCGCTGCCTGGTCAATAAATGCCAGCGTTTCCCGCCGCATTGGTACCACAGGTGGGCGGCTCTAGTCCCCGTGAGCAGCGCGCAGCGTATGCGGGCTGCTGTATCCGGGTTTTCCAGATGCAGGGGCTCTCCCTGCACCATGATTCTCGGCGACATGCCGCTGATATGATCCTGATATATTTTAGCCAATTGGCTGTATTGTGTGTGCTTTTTAAATTCGAATGCACTGATGCGGGATTGAAAATCTTCCAGGTCACTCCCCAGTGATGCCGTTTTTTGTCTATCCGCAAACAGTTTTTGCCCGAGCTGCAGCAGCTGGACGCTATATCGGGTCAGTTCCGGGTTTCGGTCTGCGGGCATTTCCAGCTGGGTGATAAAATGCTGCAGCCCGAGTGTGAGGTTCTGTGGTTTTCCAAATACTGTTTGTACGGATTCGGGACTGGTCTGAAACAAGGACCCCACGCTGGCTTCCATTGCGTGGTCGTCGGTCCTGCCATAGTGCGCCAGCTCGAAGGTGATGCGGGCGGCCTGAAAAACTCCGCCAAGAATCAGCGCATGATCTCTGTCTGTAAATTTTCTGCTCATCAGCGAATAATTCCTCCGCCCAGGCATTCTTTGTCTTTGTACAGAACGATGGATTGCCCCGGGGTGATGGCGCGTTGGGGGGAGGCGAAGGTTGCTCGCATGTTGTTATTGTCGATGTGAACTTCACAGTCCTGCAAGGTTTGTCTGTGACGGCAGCGTGCCTGGCAATGGAGTCGCTTTGCCGGAGGGCTGCCGGCGATCCAGTGCAGTTGCTCGGCTTCCAGGGTGTTGGAGAATAGCTGCGGGTGGTCGTGTCCCTGAACAACGACAAGCACATTCTGCTTCACATCTTTGGCCGCCACGAACCAGGGGGCTTCGTCGGAGCCTGCAACACCGCCGATGCCCAGCCCCTGGCGCTGTCCCAGGGTGTAATACATCAGCCCTTCATGCCGACCGATCACTTTTCCTTCGGGGGTTCGAATTTCTCCGGGATTTGCGGGCAGATAGGTGGCGAGAAAATCCTTGAAACGCCTTTCGCCAATAAAACAGATGCCGGTGCTGTCTTTCTTTTTATAGTTTTCAAAGCCTGCCTGGCGGGCGATTTTGCGTACTTCCGGCTTGGTCAGGTCTCCCAAGGGGAACAGGCTGTATTTCAAGGCGTGTTGCCCCAGCATGTACAGGAAGTAGGTTTGATCCTTGTTGTCATCTTCCGCCTGGAGGAGGTGGCAGTCATTGTCGCAGCTGATCCGGGCGTAGTGTCCGGTAGCGATATAGTCTGCACCCATGATCAGGGCATGATCGAGAAAGGCTTTGAACTTGATTTCCCGGTTGCAGAGCACATCCGGGTTCGGGGTGCGTCCTGCCTGGTATTCCTGCAAAAAATACTGGAATACCCGCTCCCAGTATTCCGCTGAAAAATTCATGGTGTGCAGGGGGATGCCCAGCTTGTCAGCAACGGATCGGGCGTCCGCCAGGTCTTCTGCTGCCGAGCAGTACTCTGCGGTATCGTCTTCTTCCCAGTTTTTCATGAACAGGGCTTCTACTTCCCAGCCCTGGTTTTTCAGTAACAGGGCGGCGACGGCGGAATCCACGCCGCCGGAAAGACCAATGATGACTTTTCCCTTGCTGCTCATTTGCCGAGGCTGTGCAAGCTGTCCAGGGGCAGGCGAACGCCTCTGCGAAATTCCTGGATGCATTGCAGTACCATGGGGCTGCGCAGCCTGCCTTCCTGTTGCTGGATTTCTTCCAGCGTAAGCCAGTGGGTGGTGATGATTTCCCGATCCAGGGAGTGGCCGGGCATGGGTTCGCCTACACTGCCGCAAAAGCAGAAGCGCAGGTAGGAGCGCTGCTTTTCGGTCAACTGATACAGCCAGGTGCCGAGTAATGCCTTGGCCTGGAAGGGGCGGGTGGTTTCCTCCAGCACCTCGCGGGTGATGGCGTCCGTGAGTGACTCCCCTTGTTCAAGATGGCCGGCGGGCTGGTTGAATACGGTTTTTCCCTCGATGTGTTCCTCAACCAACAGAAAACGTGCATCCTCCTCGATAACAGCAGCGACGGTGATATGTGGCTTCCAGCTCATGGGGGTATTTTACCCTGCTTCGCTCTGTGGTGTTGATGCGGATTGAGGGGGATTTGTTGCCATTGGCCGGGTTGCAGGCCGCCCAGCTTCCATTGGCCGATGGCAATGCGTACCAAACGCAGGGTGGGGAAGCCGATGGCGGCTGTCATGCGTCGGATCTGGCGGTTACGCCCTTCCTGGATGCGGATTTCCAGCCAGCGGGTGGGAATGCTGGCGCGGTAGCGCACGGGGGGGTTGCGGAGCCACAAATCCGGTTCTTCGATGATCTCTGCCTGGGCAGGCAGGCAGGGGCCATCCTTGAGCAGGATGCCGCTTCGCAGTGGCAGCAGGTCTTCATCGTTTGGCGTGCCTTCCACCTGTACCTGGTAGGTTTTCCAGCTGCGTTTGTCGGGGTGGGTGAGCTTGTGCGCCAGCTTGCCATTGTCGGTAAGCAGCAACAGGCCTTCGCTGTCACGATCGAGTCTGCCCGCTGGATATACACCCTGGATAGAGATGTAGTCGGCCAGCACTGCCCGCCCTTCCCTGTCGGTAAACTGGGTGAGTACTCCATAGGGTTTGTTGAACAGGATCAGGCGCGTCATGGGGATGGTGAAAATGTTAGAATATGCCGCATACAATAGCAAAAAGGGTGTGTTTGATGTCGTACGAAAAAATAGAAATTCCTTCCGTTGGTGAAAAAATCACGGTCAATGAGGACAACAGCCTCAATGTTCCAAGTAGTCCTGTTGTGCCTTTTATCGAAGGTGACGGGATCGGCGTGGATATTACGCCAGTGATGAAAAAAGTCGTGGATGCTGCTGTGGAGAAGGCCTATGGCGGGGAGAAATCTATCGCCTGGATGGAAGTCTATGCGGGTGAGAAAGCGGTAAGGGTTTATGGCGATGATACCTGGCTGCCCCAGGAGACCTTTGATGCGGTAAAAGACTATGTGGTTTCCATCAAGGGGCCGCTGACCACCCCGGTTGGCGGAGGGATTCGTTCCCTGAATGTGACCCTGCGTCAGGTGCTGGATCTGTATGTGTGTCTGCGCCCGGTGCGCTATTTTTCGGGCACTCCCAGCCCTTTGTGCCACCCAGAGTATACGGATATGGTGATTTTCAGGGAAAACTCCGAAGATATCTATGCGGGCGTGGAATGGGCGCAAGGCAGTGCAGAGGCGAAGAAAATCATCGATTTCCTGCAGAACGAAATGGGCGTCAGTAAAATCAGATTCCCTGAAACTTCCGGGATTGGCATCAAGCCGGTTTCCAGGGATGGTACGCGTCGCCTGGTGCGCAGAGCCATGCAGTATGCGCTAGACAATGATCGGGACTCCGTAACTCTGGTGCACAAGGGTAACATCATGAAGTTCACGGAAGGCGCCTTCAAGGAATGGGGCTATGAGCTGGCGAAAGAGGAGTTTGGGGCGGTGGAGATTGATGGCGGTCCCTGGTGTTCTTTTGAAAACCCGGTTAGCGGCAAGGAGATTATCATCAAGGATGTCATTGCCGATGCCTTCCTGCAGCAAATTCTGTTGCGTCCCCGTGAATATGATGTGATTGCCACCCTGAATCTCAACGGCGATTATATCTCCGATGCGCTGGCTGCCCAGGTTGGGGGTATCGGAATTGCCCCGGGGGCAAATCTGTCAGATACGGTTGCCATGTTTGAGGCTACACACGGTACTGCACCGAAGTATGCAGGCCAGGACAAGGTGAATCCCGGCTCGCTGATTTTGTCTGCAGAAATGATGTTGCGTCACATGGGCTGGACAGAAGCTGCTGATCTGATCATCAAGTCCATGGGGGCCGCGATACAGAACAAGACGGTAACCTATGATTTTGAGCGTTTAATGGATGGTGCCAAGTTGTTGAGCTGTTCTGAATTTGGTGAAGCCATGATTGCCGAAATGTAGCCCGAGACAAAAAAAGCCTGCCCGACATTAATCGGGCAGGCTTTTCAGTAGTCGAAAACAGCGGAAACGTACTATTCCGCTGTGTATTTCAGGTTCTGTGCATGCAGGCCTTTGGGGCCCTGTTCAATGTCAAACTCTACGGCTTGTCCTTCTTTGAGGGTTTTGTAGCCATCCATTTCAATGGCGGAGAAATGCACGAACACATCCTCTTCACCATCATTGGGGGTGACAAATCCATAACCCTTCGCGTTGTTGAACCATTTTACGACACCGCTAGGCATATCTATCCTCCTGCTTTCCTTTGGGGTAAAAATTGCTATTATTATTTGGTGAGAGCCTGAAATCAGGTTGTTCTCTGTTTGCTTTATCAGGATGTTGAAAAACACCGTTTTTCAACATCCTGATAAAGGCACCTCTATACATTGTCATTCCGGCGCAGGCCGGAATCCATGCGTTCTTGAAAACTGTAGACACCAGCCTCGGCAATTGCTCTCGCGTTGTTCTACTACGATACATCCCTGTATCTATCCTGCATTGCGCTACCTTCACCCATCCATGGATTCGTGTGCCGGTGTGACGAAAACCGAATTAATCGAGATGCCCTTATGTTGAAAAACTACAAAAAAACTTGTATCAGGTCAACTATATGACGTTTATTCTGCTGGACAAAGCGAGTGGCTTCCCTTGCCAAAGCCACTTTGAAAAGCGTTTCAATTTGCTGGGTTGAGTGCATTAACTTATTGAAAGCCCAGGGCTACAGCAGCTTGCTGCAGCGGTACAAAAGAAGTGCTTTCCCGTGTCCTAAGGTGATGCATCCTCCAGGGATTTGATGTATTCATCGAGTATTTCCCGTTCTTTTGCGGAAATATCGATTATCTGAAAACCCGACCAGTAGCTGTCCGACGCGCTTGCTTCGTCGAGCCATAGGCAGGTAGCGCCCAGGGTGATGTCGGGATCTCCGGTGTTGTGGTCAATGAGCTGGAGTTGGTGAACGGTGCCGGGGCTGGGGTGTTCTCCCTCGGAAACCATCATGAATCCTTCTCCGGAGATATTGACAAGAACCCCCACAGCCCTTCCATTCAGGCTGTTGATGACTTGTACGGTAGAGCGAGGCGAGTATCGGTCATGTACTCTTTGATGCACGTTGGTTCCTCTTTAAATCAAGTGGTTTGGGGGGTGCGTTCAAGGATGGTTTTGATAGTGGCCATTGCGCGCTCCCAGAAGGAGGTTCTTATGTCTTCATAATAGGCAATATCGCCGCTGAGCAGCCCCTCGGCCAATTCCGCAATATCCAGTAATGAGGTTTTCTTGCCCCGGTTGTTTACGAATAGAAAGCGATCAGAGAAATGGTTGTACCATGACAGCCTTGCACGGTAACTCTTGCTGGTTCTCAAATCGAATTCAAATACCGTGTTTTCCGGCAGCGCCCTTAGCCGATTGTAGGTTTCCATCGTTTTTGGGTTGATTTTCGGCTTTACCTTGGTTCCTTTGTGAGACAGATCCAGAGCGATTTGTTCTTTTGGCTTTTCTTCCAGCGCTTTGACAAAACGCTCTATTTCCTTGCTTTTATGCGGCAACAGGCCGCCTACCTGTGCCCATAACTGTTCCGAGAGTGTATCCAGCTGTGGTTGCTGGGCTGTGTGGGCCAGGATCTCCTGGCTGGTGCTAAGCAGATAGCGTCCCAGATCCAGGGCTTCTTCCCATGCCGGACTGTCGGTATCCACGCCTTCGCGCAGACGAAGCAGCGTGAGGTAATCAATCCATACCTGTTCGATGAAATAGGCACAATAATCCGGAACGGTCTGCCCATCAAAGGTTGTTTCGGCAGCGGTTTTTGCTATGGATTTTGCCCGGGACATCAATTCCCGGCCTTGCTCGGACTCCCGGCTGTGTTTTTCCAGGATAGCGAATTTTTCTTCCAGACGGTTGACTTCATCTTTCAGTAGCTGGGAAAATTCTTCAAAATCGCTGTTTTTCTGGTGCCTGAGCCTGACGATGCGGAAGACCATGTCTTTCAGGAACGGGTAAACGCCTTCATCCAGATCAGATTCATTCATCCACAAGGCGGCTGCCTCTACTGCCTGATCGAGAAACAGGCGGGCAGGGTGGTCTTTGGAGGAAAAGAGTTTGGGGCTAAGCAGACCGATCTTGATGTAAGACGTATGCAGATGGCCAAGCAATGCCTTGGTGATATCCGGAATACGCTCATCATCGAGCATGCGCTCAAACAGCAGGCCTACCAGGTCAATGATGTTTTCCTGCTCGTCCAGCAGACGGTCATTGCCGATAGTCTCCTTCAGGGCAACTCGCTGATCCTGCATGGCTTGCTGAACCTGGGAAAGAACCTCCGCGTTGACGGATTCCCTGGATATGGTTTTTCCCAGCTGCACGGGTTCTGGAAACGAAGTGTCCTCGCGGTGGATAATGTTGTTGGTGGCGTTTACCACTTCTTGTGTGGTCGCAACCTGTACGCCCGGTGGCAGCGGTTTCTTTTTGTGTTGGAGGGAACGCTTGGCCATTAGCAGCTCATGGATGCGGGACAGGGTTTCCTCACCCAGCTCTTCGGTGGTTTGCGTCTTTTCCAGCTTCTTGTCTTCTTCTGTCTCTGCCTCTTCTTTGCTGGTTGCTGATCCCGGGTTTATTTTTGCCTTGTACTTCAGGTTGGGCAGAATGCCTGCCTTCTTGAGTTTTTCATTGAGTTCTTCGTGCAGCTCATCGAGATCGGAAAGCACATATTTGTCATAGAGCGTATAGAGCACGAGGAGTGCGTCGTTTTCAATGCTGAGGCGGTCAACGCAGCGGGCGAACACTTCGCTCATCTGGCGTGGTGAAGCAGGTATGTTGGGGATTTTCACCGGCTGCCCTTCATTCACTACGGACAGGCGCTGCGCCAGTACATACAAAAGTTGATAGTTTTTTCTTTCAGCGCGTTCTGCCAGTGTGTGCAGGGCCAGATTTCTCTCGTACAGATCGACGTTCACCAGACTCAGGGTTTCACTGCCAAGGTGCTGTTTTTCTTCATTGCTCACATTGGGGAATTTTCCCAGGTACTTCACCAGCAGATCATGAAAGTCGAGGGACATGTCCTCCATCTTCAACCATATTTCCCGCTGTGCCTCGAAAAAGTGGTTCTGGATATTGACGCTTTCCGCCTTGTCGGCGAATTCCATCAACACGTCATCCGTGGCGCGCAGCTGCTGGCGGAACTTGCCGTTCAGCACCTCTATGGCATGTTGCTGCCAGTCGTTGATCAAATAGCGGAATTTATAACTGATAGTCACCGGGGCTTTCCTTGGAGTCAGGCGTTTACTTGGGTCTGTGAGTTTAGAGTAGAATCAAAAGCTTACTCTATATGTTATTTTGAATCTACAGGCTTCAGGTTAGTGTGACCCTGAATCTGTGACTTTTATTACAATCCTGCCTGGATATTTTGCCAGACTGTGTTGAATGCCGGAACCCAGAATCTCGGGAATATGTGGCTGTTCTGGATCCCGGCCTTGGCAATTGCTCGACAACTGCTCCTGCGTTGTTCTACTACGATACATCCCTGCATCTATCCTGCATTACTATCTTCGCCCATCCATGGGTTCGTGCGCCGGGGGAAAACTCGGGGTTCTGGTGAGGCACCCGGGATCAATCAATGGCTACCCGTGTCAGCCAATCCGGTTCAGCCCGTATAGCGCCGCCACCCGGTAGGCTTCCGCCATGGTGGGATAGTTGAAGGTGGTTTCGGCAAAATAGCGCAGATTGTTGCCACTGCCGGGTTGGGACATGATGGCCTGGCCGATGTGGATGATTTCCGCTGCTTCCTGGCCGAAGCAGTGGATGCCCAGGATCTCCAGGGTTTTGCGGTGAAACAGAATCTTTAACATGCCCGTGGTGTGGCCGGAAATCTGCGCTCTGGCCAGGTTCTTGAATTCCGCCCGGCCTACTTCGAAGGGGATGTTCTGTTTGGTCAACTCGGCTTCCGTGCGCCCCAGCGAACTGATTTCCGGGCTGGTGTAGATGCCTGTGGGCACTTCATCCACCAGCCGCCAGTCTACCTTGCCTTCTGCGATATAGGTGCCGACGAAGCGTCCCTGGTCATAGCTGGCGCTGGCCAGCCCTGGCGGGCCGGCCACATCGCCCACGGCGAAGATATGCTCCTGGCTGGACTGGAAGCGCTCATTGGTATTGATCTGGCCGCGGGAGTTGATTTCAATGCCCAGCTCTTCCAGGCCCATGTCCGTGGTGTTGCCGCTGCGCCCGTTTGCCCACAGCAGGATATCGGATTGAATCACCCGTCCGGATTTGCAGGTCAAAGTGACGCTGTGCTCGTCGGTGATGACGGATTCCATGGTTTCGTTGTGCAGCAGCAGTACGCCCTGATCGCGCAGATGGTAGCTGAGGGCATCGGTGACTTCATCGTCGAGAAAGGACAACAGCCGGTCGCGGGTGTTTACCAGATTCACTTTTACGTCCAGATTGGCAAAGATCGAGGCATATTCGCAACCAATTACTCCAGCGCCGAAAATGGTTACCCGCCGGGGCGTGTGATCCAGGTCCAGCAGGGTATCGCTGTCGCGGATGCAGGGATGGCTGAAATCCAGCTCCGCCGGCCGCCAGGGCCGGGAGCCGGTGGCGATAATGAATTGCCCGGCTTCCAGGATCTGGCTATTGCCATCCAGACCGGCGACTTCCAGTGCATGGGCGTTCAGGAACCTGCCCCTGCCATGAAATACCCGTACCTGGTTGCGCGTGTAATAGCGATGCAGCATGCTGACCTGCTGGGCGATCACCTGATCGGAGGTGCGCAGCAACTGGGGCCAGCTGATTTCCGCACCGGACAGGGTGTGTTCGAAAAGCGGGTGATGTCGATAGTCCGCCAGTAATTGAATGGCATGGCGTAACGCCTTGCTGGGGATAGTGCCCCGGTGGGTGCAGTTTCCACCCAGTTGCAGGCCTTCTTCCACCACGGCGACTTTCTTCCCGGCCTTGGCCAGACGCATGGCCGCACCCTCTCCGCCGGGACCGCTGCCAATGACAATGACATCAAAATTGCTCATAGGTTTCCTTCGTTTTTTCTGTTTTTAATGGCGCACCAGGGGAACCTCTGGTTAAGCCGTCATTCCGGTACAGGCCGGAATCCATGACGCTGATTTTACCGGATCCCGGCTAGTGTACTGCATCGGAATTAAAGGCCCTTTCAGTGAGTCACAATGCGACCAGATGCAAAAGGCGTACTCGCACAGGAAGGGCCATCCCCTTTCAAGTGAGTACAACAGCGCAGATGGCCGCATTGTGACTCACCCGAAGGGAGCCCCCCAAAAGATCCTTTAATTCCGACGTAGTGCACTAGTGCTGGAGTGATGAATACCGGTTTACTCAGGACTTGCCTAATACTGGCACAAATCAGCCAACAAATTGAATAATTGTCATGAGATGGGTGCTGGGTATTTTGCTCCGGGCACGTTCTCCAGTGCAGCTTATGAGTGATTCGCTATACTTACCCTTCAACATCCTGCGAAATGATTGCAATAAAAACAAACGATCATCTCAGGGCTTAGAAAGAGGAGGGACAGTGCGCACCGGCATCATATGGATCATTTTCGTGCGCCGGGCATTTGCTTTGTTTCCGTGGGTACTGCTCTGTATCCTGTGTTTGACCAGCAAAAATTCACTGTCTGGCGATGGTGTTACACCCACAAACATCACACAGTACTTTCAGTCTGCTCGCGTGGAATACCAGGCATCCTCAGATCAAAATGAATATACGGCAGTTGCGGAAGCGATATTTGCGGGCAAGCATGACCGGCAATTTATGCATCCACCGGAAACCACGGGGTTGCTGGCTCACGAAGCGCTTTGGTACAAGGCAACACTGCCCGTGGACATGCTCTCTGGCGGCAGGCAGGTAGTCGAAATACCTTATGCGCTTTCCAGTGTGCAGATGTGGTACATGGAAAATGAGGGCATAGTCACGTCATTGCAATCGGCGGCAGCTATTGATCCGGAATCCCCGGGGGGGAAGACCGCAACGCCATCTTTCCTACTGCCTGATAAGCTGCATCAGGATGTTCATTTGCTGGTGCGGGTTGCAGGTGTGGCACCGGTACAGTTCAAGATGCTGCTTTGGAATCAGCCAGCATGGGGTAAGCATCAACACCGTCTCCTGGTATGGTATGGAATAGTATTTGGTGTAGTCGGTGCACTGCTGCTCTACAATTTGTTTCTTTCGGTTGCACTAAAAGAAATCAGCTACTTTTACTATGTCCTGTACTTGTCTTTTATGATGCTGTTGGTCATCGAAATTTCTGGTTTGCGGGCGCCATATACGACTTCACAGGAAGCCTCTCTTACCTATCTCTCTTTAGCCTCTGCCTTTGGCCTGGCATTCTGCAATCGTTTTTTGGGGTTGCGTACCTTGTCCCCAGTAGCCTGGTGGTTCAGCATGGCTGTCATCGGGGCAGATGTCTTTTTCGGGATGCAGCCATACCTTCCCGTCACTCTTGTGCCCACGCCTTACATCATACTTGGTGTGTTGAGCCTTAGTGGCATCGCCGCCGCTTATTATCTGCTTGCACCCATATATGCCTATTTCAAAGGCGTGCGGCCCGCACGCTTTCTGATTGTGGCATTTTCTGTGATCACTGCGGCTTTCTACCTCTATATTTCCAGATTGCTTGGTGCTGATTTTCCGGACATACCTACGCATCGCATCATCGAAATTGCCATTGTTTCAGAAGCGCTCCTGCTGTCTTTGGCACTGGCTGACCGCATTAACCTGTTAAACAGCGCGAAAGAATCAGCAGAAAAACAGGCGACGAACGCGCAGCAAGTATTTTCCCGGTTATTTGTTCATGCCCAGGAACGGGAGCGAGAGCGCTTTTCCAATACCCTGCATGATGCGATAGGTCATGGGCTGCTGGTATTAAAACAGAACCTGCGTACACTAAGCAGCAGCAAGACATTTCCTGACAGCGAACACGAACAGGCTGAATCACTGATACAGCAATGCGGAGAGATTCTGGAGGATGTGCGTGATCTGTCGCATGACTTGCACCCCCACACACTGCGCCGACTGGGCTTGAAAGATGCCATCGAATCAACCATGGAGCAGGCACTTGCTTTGCGGAAGATAGACTGGATGGCCAACATATCCATTGTTGAAGACCAATTGCAGGAAGAACAAAAGATCGCACTCTATCGTATTCTTCAGGAAGCGCTGAACAATATCCTGAAACACGCCAATGCGCGGGAGGTCATTCTGACCATCCATAACAGTGCAAATGAAATCATCATGCAAATAAAAGATGATGGAAACGGTGTTTCAGCAGGAAAAAATATTGAAAATGGGATTGGGTTTATTACCATGAAAGGGCGTATCCAACTGCTGGGTGGTTGGATGAAACTTGAATCATCCGAAGCACATGGCACGAAACTACAATTTGGAATGCCGTTGAAATGAAGCAGCCCACAACCATACTCATTGTGGATGACCACCCGATATTCAGGCGCGGCGTGTGCGCCATACTGGATAAAATGGAAGGCATAAAAATAGTGGGTGAAGCAGAAAACGGTGAATCTGCGCTTGCCCAGTTACGCCTTTCAAGACCTGATATCGTGCTGCTGGATCTGGCGATGCCCGGCATGGACGGGCTTTCCGTGCTAAAAACAGTGCGCGCCGAGTTTTCTGATTTAATCGTCGTCATCATCACCAGCTACAAAGACAATGTCTACCTGAAAAACGCCCTGAAAATGGGGGCGAACGGATTTTTGCTAAAAGATGATGCCGGAGAAAATCTGATCGACTGCATTCACAGGGTGTTGCTCGGTGAGATTTATCTTAGCCCCATCTTCGGAAAGCCAGAAGCCAGATTGCCACCGAGCGGTGCACCAGGTGCCGAGCACCTTTTCAAGCTCACCCGCTCAGAGTGTAAAGTATTGAAGCTGGTTGCCCGCTATATGACCAGCAAAGAGATCGCCGAAGCACTGAATATCAGTCATAGAACCGTACAGAATCATCGCTGCCATATCAGCCGCAAACTGGGCATCAAAGGCATTCACCAACTCGCCAGTTTCGCCCATCAGCACCAGGAGCAACTGACTCCTCTTAGCGCAATACCCGCCACCACCAACAGCAAAGATAAAAAATAAGTACTTTCTGAGTATTTAATGAGCACTCCTGCTCATATACCAGCCAGGTTCAAGGATCTAGTATTTATTCAAGTGATTAGTTTCAAAGCCTAACTGGAAGCCTTTTGTTCATTGCATGCTCCTCTTTCGTTATTCCTGCGAAGGCAGGCATCCAGTGAACGAAACTGCCGAACAGCCCGCCGCGCTGTCGCTGTGGATTTCCGCCCCGGCAATTGCTGCTGTATTGCGCTACCTTCGCGCCCATCCATGGGCTAGTGCGCGGGAATGGCAGCTTGCCGGGCTCGGTAACCAATCACCCATATTGGTAACCCAAAGGGAGGGTAAGGCACGCTCCCATTGTGTTAGGTGTAACTATATTTACAAAGGAGTGTACCCATGTTCATACGCACAACACTAACCACCAGCCTGCTATTCCTCAGTCATGCCGTGCTGGCGCAAACCCCCATGCTGACCGTCTCACCGGGCGGTTTACAGGATGCCCGTAGCATTTCCAATGCATGCCCCACCTTTAGCTGGGGATTGGCAACGGATGCAAACCGTTATGAGGTGGCAGTATTTAACACCTCAGGCAATGACAGCGACGACTACCAAACCCACGCCGATGCAGGCGAACCCGTCATCAAGACCAATATTTCCGCACCCGCACTCTCCTGGACACCCGCCACGAACCAGTGCCTGGATGATGGCGGCAGCTATTTGTGGTTCGTTCGCGCCACTACGGCAGAAGGTGAAAGCGACTGGTCGGAAGGCCGCCGTTTCGAGGTGGATGTCAGTGAAGGCGTGCTGGCAGAAACCGTGCGTCAGGAAGTCACCAGCCAGCTAAGCCAGCCAGACACCTGGCGACGGGTGGTGCAGGCGGCGTTGCAGGGGGAGCCTTATGTCGCCCGGCGACTGCCTGGTGGTTTGGATATGCATACAGCTAAAAGCCCGACCGATATAGTTGAGGCCAGTGACCTTGTTAGTGGAGGATTGGAACGGAACGTATCGACCAAGGCGGCAACTTTTACCAATCCCTCGGCATTTCGAATCAATAGTTCCAATGGTGTTGTGTTTGATAACCCAGACGGTAATCTTAGTGGTAGCGGTATTCCTGCTGAGGGCAGGGGTACCCGCTTCATGTGGTATCCGGGGAAGGCGGCGTTGCGTGCAGGACGTGCAACTAACAGCGGGTGGGATGATGGCAATATTGGCTTTTTCTCCACGGCCATGGGTGATGGAACCACCGCCAGTGGCAGTTCCTCCACGGCTATGGGCTATAGTACCAACGCCAGTGGCGATTACTCCACGGCTATGGGTGGTGCCAGCACCGCCAGTGGCAAGCACTCCACGGCCATGGGTTGGGGCAACACCGCTAGTGGCGTTTTTTCAATAGCCATGGGATCAAGTACCCACGCCAGTGGTTATAACTCTACGACCATGGGTGATAGTACCAACGCCAGTGGCGATTCCTCCACGGCCATGGGTGATAGAACCACCGCCAGTGGCAAATTCTCCACGGCCATGGGGTATAGAACCATCGCCAAATCTGGCTACGAAACAGCGATTGGTATGTACAACACGGACTACACTCCGTTTAGTACCCAAAGCTGGAATACAGCCGACCGACTGTTTGTTGTCGGCAATGGTACAAATGGCACTCCCACTGGTCGATCCGATGCTTTGGTGGTGTTGAAGAACGGCAATACCGGCATTAATGTTTCCAACCCTAGAGCGCCTCTGCACGTCGATGGTGGGATCAACTGTGCCTTGGGAACTGTGGGAGGTGGTGGAGATATTATCGTCGGCAATAGAAGCAACAGAAACGTCTGCATCGACAGGGATCAAATTATGGCTCGTACCAACGGTGTTATGACTGCACTTTATCTAAATCATAACGCCGCGTTTCCGGCTCAGGGAATGGTTTCAGTTGGTGGTTATTTAAAGGTCAACCGATTAACTGGCAGCGGCTCAACGGATGTTTGTCGCAACAATGGAGCCTTTCTGTCAGCCTGCTCCTCCAGCGCACGCTACAAGGAAGACATCGCCCCGCTGTCACTGGGGCTGGATATCATCGAGCAACTCGAACCCGTCACCTTCAAATGGAAAGACCACGAAGGACAAGATCTGGGCTTTATCGCCGAAGAAGTCGCCGAAATCGATCCGCTGCTGGCAACCTATAACGAAGAGGGGCAGATCGAAGGGGTCAAGTACAAGCAACTGACCGCGGTGCTGGTCAATGCCATCAAGACCCAGCAACGGCAGATTGAAGCACAACAAGTGCTTGTGGAGCAACAACAGCAACGCATCGTTGCATTAGAACAGGCCATCGCACCACGATGATACACAGGAGTGTACCCATGTTCCTACGCACAACACTAGCCACCAGCCTGCTGTTCCTCAGCCATACCGCGCTGGCGCAAACCGCTATGCTGACCGTCTCACCGGGCGGTTTACAGGGTGCCCGTAGCATTTCCAATGCATGCCCCACCTTTAGCTGGGGATTGGCAACGGATGCAAACCGTTATGAGGTGGCAGTATTTAACACCTCAGGCAATGACAGCGACGACTACCAAACCCACGCCGAT
>JAMOLT010000056.1 GCA_027068915.1 Sedimenticola sp.
TTATTATTCATACAAGGCTATACAGCGGAGTCGGTGATGCAAGGAGTTAGACAACAAAACTAAACTTAAATTTATAAAAACTGGTGGAATCAGTGAAAAATTACATACAAGTAAAATCATCTTTTTTATTATTGGCTCTATTTATATTTGGCTGCAGTAATAGCAACAGCAACAACCCGACCATTAACGATTATATAATGCCGAAATCAGGGTTTCCGGGAATAAGCAAAATTGATCTGGATTTAATTATTGAAGATACAAGTAAACCAAAATCTAAAATAACAAAACTTGTTTCTCCTATATTAAAAGATGCAGGTGTGAATAAAGCAGCTAATGTGATGTATTATTTTGGGGATCCAAGTAAATTCATAACAATAGATTCAAAGATATTGATATATGAATCAAATGACAAGGCTATTGAAGCATTAAATAAAAAGTATAACGGCGCTGACACAACTGCTGTCTCTGATTTAGGCGACAAAGCATACAAATTCCAGTCCAATACAATCAGCTTTGCCAAAGGTGATGTCCAGGTAACACTCATAAGTCTAAACAAAGAGGTTGATTTACATAAATTCGCCATAGCATATGAAAAATGGCTATATCAGCCCGGAGGCATTTGAGGCACAATGAGTCGCTTAAAAAAGATGCCCACTGTTGGCAAGATCAGGAAGGATCAATTCCACAACAACCACTACATTTAAACCAACCCATGACTGCAACTTCCCTCTTTTCCTCGTTCCTCATGCCCTTTCACGGGCTTGCCCTGCTTTTTCGACCGGGGCTGCGGCGCTATGTTTTTGCACCCCTGCTGATCAACGTCCTTATTTTCAGCCTTACGGCCTGGATCGGCATCGTCTACTTTGAGGAGTTTATCAACTGGGCGCTGCCACCAGACAGTTGGATGCGCTATCTGGAGTGGCTGCTCTGGCCCCTGTTCGCCCTCACCTATCTGGTGATCGCCTTCTACAGCTTCACCATGTTGGCCAATCTGATCGCCTCTCCCTTCAACGGCATACTTGCGGCGCAGGTGGAAAAAACACTTACCGGAAAACTGCCTGAAGACCACAGCGGCAGCGTCATGGCGGAGATCATTCCCGCTGTTACCGGCGAGCTGGGCAAGATCTGGTATTTTGTATTGCGCGCCATCCCTGTGCTGATTCTCATGATCATCCCCGGCCTCAACGCCGTGGGCTCTGTATTGTGGCTGTTGCTGGGCTTCTGGTTCCTGAGCATCGAATATGTGGACTATCCCATGGGCAATCATGGCATCCGCCCCGCCGAACAGCGCCGCCGTCTGCGGCAGCATCCTCTTCAGACCTGGGCCTTCGGCGCGGCAGCCAATGTGCTGATGATGATTCCGGTGGTCAACTTTGCCGCCATGCCTGCTACCGTGGCGGGCGCAACACAATTGTGGGTGCAGCAGCAGTCAAAGAACAAATTTTAGCCTGGAAGGGGCACGGCAGGTGCCGGGCTGCACTGCGTTCCCCCAAGCATGCAGCTTCCTGGACGGGAGCCAGTCTCAGTCAACGGAAAGAGCCAAACGCGAGAACAACTCGCGCCGGGGAGAAACCGACAGGGCCACAGCAGTAACCCTGCCCATGACTTTTTCCCCATCCACGAACCCCCAGAAACGGGAATCCGCGCTGTTGTTGCGGTGATCGCCCATCACAAAATATTTTCCCCTGGGCACCTGCATGGTTCTGCCGACCCAAGGCACAGGAATTCCACGGGTCAGCTGGAAAGCATGGGTATTCCTGTCCAGCTGCTCTTGCCCCAGCAGGTATTTCTGCGTCGCTGCTATCTCGTGCTGCTGCAGTTTCTGCCCGTTCACATACACATCCATGCCTTCGATACGGATACGGTCACCGGGAACGCCAATCACCCGTTTGACATAAAGTTGATCCGTATGGGGCGGCACAAAGGTGATGATGTCTCCCCGTTCCGGCTGTCCCCAACTGAACAACTTCTTGTTGATGATGGGGATGGAAGGCCCGAAAGCCGTCTTGTCTATCCACACCACGTCCCCGGGATAGAGAGTAGGCTCCATGGATCCACTGGGAATGGGCGACCAGTCGGCAAAGCCGGTTCTGAAGGTGGCCAGAAAGATGAAGAACAGCAAAAAAGGACGAATGTTGCGCAGCCAGACAGTCATGGTGCTCCTCCCGAAAAGAGATTCAATAGTAAGGAAGCTCCATGCCATCCCCACCTTCACCGCCTTCGCTGCTTGGCTAATTGCGCTCCAGCTCCACCAGGCGTTCTGCTGGTTTGAGCCATTCCCGGCACAGAAGTTCCAGCTCCGCCCGCTGGCGGGCAATGGTGATGTTCAGTTCTGCGGGCTGTCTTCCCGGAAACTGATGAGGATTTGCAGGTCTTCGATTTCGCTCATGCTGGGGATTCCCCCTTTGTGATACGCCGCGCTATTTCCCGCGCTTCTTCCAGAGAAGGAGACGCGCCCTGCTCCGCCGGGTTCTCCGCCTGCTGTAGATGAATCGTTTGGGTGGGGAAGGCAAACTCCACGCCCAGCGCATCTGCAAGGCGCATGGCGTCGAGAAGGAAGCGATGGCGTTCGCGCAGCTCCGTGGTCCAGTCGGGGGTCTGCCAGAATACATAGATAAGGATTTCCAGGGCGCTGTCGCCCAGGTCGTTGAACCAGATTTGGAAGTAGTCCTTGCGCATATAGGGGTGCTGGCGCACGATCTCGCGCAGACCTTCGCAGAAAGCCTCGATCTTGTCCGGCGGGGTGTCGTAGGTGATGCCGAATTTCTGCTTGTAGCGCCGGTAGCGGCGCGCCCCCATATTGTCCACGTCGGCGGTGATGAAGCGGGAATTGGGGACGGTGACCAGGGAGTGATAGAAGGTGCGGATGCGGGTGCTGCGAAAGCCCATCTCTTCCACGCTGCCTTCGATGTCATCCACGATGATCCAGTCACCCACGGTGAAGGTGCGGTCCATGAGCACGGTGATGGAGCCGAAGAAGTTCTGTACCAGATCCTTGGCCGCCAGGGCGAAGGCCAGTCCACCCAGCCCCAGGCCGGCGAGAAGTCCGGTGACATCGATATTCAGGTTATCGGCAATGAAGATGATGCCGCCCACGGCGATGAAGATTTTGAGGGTGCGCCTTACCATGGGCACCAGCACATCGTCCACCCGGTTGTCGGTGGCGGCGGCTTTTTCCGCCAGCAGGGCAGAAACCACATCCACCAGGCGCCAGGCCGTCCACACGGCGGCAATGCTGGCCAGCAGCTTGACCGCCACCAGCAGCACCAGCAGCACGGATTCGGGCAGACCGAGGAGCAGGATGCCAATCCACCACACAGCAGCCATGAGCATCAACCCCAGGGGGCGCAGGCGCCGGTCGGCATCTTCGATGCGCCTCGCCACCTGCTGGAAGCGCCGCAGCCAGCGCTGCATGGCGAAACGCACCGCGATTTGCGCCAGACGATCCAGCAGCACACCCAGGGCAACGACGAGCAACAGCCCCAGCCATTGCCAGTTCTGCAATACGAAAGCCTGCCCTTTGAGCCAGTCGGGTAGTTGCTGGCGCAAGCGGATATGCAGGGGCAGCCATTGCTCATTGCCAGCGCTCTTCACCTTGCGCTGGTGCTTCGCCACTTCTTCGAGAATCGCCGGCAGGGCAGCGATGGTCTCCCGGTCAAACAGCCAGCGGCCATCATCCTGGCGGCGGATGCGTATTTCCCCTTTCTGGTAGCGGGCAAACACCCAGGGGGCACCCTCCTTGCGGTCGGGAACCCGCTTGAGATTGACGATCTTCTTGCGATCCATGATCTCCAGCAGCATCCAGGCCAGGTCTGCGCCCCGTTCCTTTTTCACCAGAGCGTTGACTTCACTCAGATCCAGCGCCTGCATGGCATCGGCAATGCGTTCCGGCTTACCACGCTTGATATCATTCATGGCATGCAGGAAGGTGCCCATTGTGGCTCGGGGGCTCTGCAGGGCAGCGGGCACTGGCGGCGGCGCCAGCTCGGTGGTTTTCTCCTGCGCCGGGGTGGATTCCTCCGCACCCGGGCTGCCCATGCAGAGCATCAGCAACAGCAGTGCGGCCATGGAAAAAGCTTGCCTGTATTTCATTGGTTTTCTGTCGCTCCCTGGAGAATCACCGGCCTGAGCCAGTTTTTTTGGTCAATAATGGGGTGGGATTTCGCCATGGTTTGCACTGGCATTGTGGTGGGGCTTTTGTTCCAGTTCCAGCAGCCTGCGCTGCACGGCATCGAGTAGCTGTTCCAGCTCAGCCATGCGGCGCTCCTGGCGCAACAGGCTGCGGGTCAGTTCCTCGATACTGTCTTCCTGAAATGCAATGCGCACCTGGAGATCTTCGATTTCGCTCATGTGATTTCCGCCAACAGTTTATCCATTTGTTCTTCATCGAGGATGGTAACACCCAGTTCCCGCGCCTTCTCCAGCTTGGAGCCGGCTGCTTCACCCGCCACTACATAGTCGGTCTTTTTCGATACGCTGCCCGCCACCCTGGCCCCCAGCTCCTGCAATTCGGCCTTGATTTCACTGCGCGGGCGGCTGAGGCTGCCGGTAAGGACAAAGGTCTTGCCAGCCAGGGCCTGCTGTTCTTCAGGCGGCACTTCCACCTCCGGCCAGTGTATGCCTGCCCCGAGGAGTTTTTCAATCACTTCCCGGTTGTGGGGCTGGCGGAAGAAGGCGGCGATATGGGTGGCGACGATAGGGCCGACATCCGGTGTTTCCTGCAACTGTTCCTCCGTGGCTTTTTCCAGGGCTTCCAGGCTGCCGAACTGCCGTGCCAGGGTCTGGCTGGTGGCCTCACCCACTTCACGGATACCCAGGGCATAGAGAAAATGCGCCAGGGTGGTTTCCTTGCTGCGCGCCAGTGCATCGAGGAGGTTTTGCGCGGATTTTTCCCCCATGCGCTCCAGGCCTGTGAGCTGTTCCCTGGTCAGGCTGTACAGATCCGCCGGATCACGGATCAGCTCCTGATCCACCAGTTGCTCCACCAGTTTATCCCCCAGGCCTTCGATGTCCATGGCGCGTCGGGAGGCAAAGTGTTTGATGGCCTCCTTGCGCTGGGCGGGACAGAACAGGCCGCCGGTGCAACGGGCCACGGCTTCGCCTTCGGGCTTGATGACGTCGGAGCCGCACACCGGGCAATGGGCGGGCAGCACCACTTCCCTGGCGTCCTTGGGCCGGCGTTCGGGCAGTACACGCACGATCTCAGGAATCACATCCCCGGCGCGGCGCACATACACGGTATCACCGATGCGCACATCCTTCTTGCGCACCTCATCCATGTTGTGCAGGGTGGCGTTGCGCACCACCACGCCGCCTACTTCCACGGGCTGCAGACGCGCTACCGGGGTGACCGCGCCGGTGCGCCCCACCTGGAACTCCACATCCTTCACCACCGTCAGCGCCTCCTGGGCGGGAAACTTGCGGGCGATGGCCCAGCGCGGCGCACGGGAGACATAACCCAGGCGCTGCTGCTGCTCCAGGTCGTTGACCTTGAACACCACGCCGTCGATCTCGTATTCCAGGCTGTCGCGCTTTTGCGCCATGGCCTCGAAATAGGCCAGACAGCCCTCCAGGCCCTGCACCACCTGCTGCTCGGGGGAAACTGGCATCCCCAGCCCCTTCAGCACTGCCATGGATGCGCTGTAGCTGTCTGCCAGGCGATCCACGGAAAGCTCGCCCCAGCCGTAGGCGTAGAAAGACAGGGGCCGGGTGGCGGTAATTTTCGGGTCGAGCTGGCGCAGGCTGCCAGCGGCAGCATTGCGCGGATTGGCAAAGGTCTTTTCGCCTTTATTCCGGGCGCGCTCGTTCAGTTCCTCGAAGCCTTGTTTCGGCATGAAGATCTCGCCGCGCACTTCCAGCACGCCGGGCCACTCATCGCCCTGCAGGCGCAGAGGAATGGCGCCTATGGTGCGCACGTTGCTGGTGACATCCTCGCCCCGGTGGCCATCGCCTCTTGTAGCGCCCTGCACCAGCACACCCCGCTCGTAGCGCAGGTTGATGGCCAGGCCGTCCAGTTTGGGTTCGGCGGCATACTCGATCTGTTCTTCTCCCAGCAGTTTGCGCACCCGCTCGTCAAAATCCGCCATCTCCTCATCACTGAAGGCATTGCCCAGGGACAGCATGGGCACGACATGGCGTACTTCGGAAAATTCCTTCAGAGGCTGGGCGCCGACGCGCTGGGTGGGGGAATCGGGGGTGATCAGTTCCGGGTGTTCCGCTTCCAGCGCCTGGAGTTCACGCAGCAGGCGGTCGTACTCGCTGTCCGGGATCTCCGGATCATCCAGCACATAATAACGGTAGTTGTGGTAGTTGATCTGCTGGCGCAGCTGCCCGATCTGCGCCTTGACACCCTCATCCTTACGGGTCATTTGTGGAACTTGGCCAGACGCAGTTTACGACGATGTTCCATGATGACATCCCTGGTGTGCTGGATGGTCTGCTTGCTCAGGGCACTGTGGGTTTCGTCCTGCAACACGCCGCCCAGAATGCCTGCAAGCTGATTGGCCGCATAGAGCATGTCGGTATAGATTTCCATGCCATCTCTCACACCGGGCAGCTGGGTGAACAGCAACAGCCCGGGGGTGGTGAAGTCATCCATTGCCTGCAGCGGAAAATGCCCGGGATTCACCATATTGGCAACGCTGAACAGCACCCGGTCAGGATAACGACTGTCATGGCGATGATAGATGTTCATGGCGCCAGGTTGCAGATTGGCATCTTCCATCGCCGCCTGGATATCCGTCCCCTGAAAATCCCCTTCCTTTTTTACCAGCGCAATCTGCACCACCATTTGCGGCAGCTTTTCACGCTCGGCGGGATCGGTATGCAGGTAGTCATCCCCGGTGTCGGCGCTGAACCCCCCCTCTGGATCGGCAACTGCAGCTTGCGGCCGGGTTTCCAGCTCCACCTCTTCTGCCGGTTCAGGCGTCAGCAGCACCGGTTCGGCATCTTTTTTCCCAACGGGGGCATCATTCTGGGCCACAACTGCACTAAAGCTGGGGATCTCCTCTTCGGCATTGCCGGTATCTGTCGCCAATTCCCGCTGTATCCGGCGCGCCTGACGCAGGGAAAGCCCTTGCAGACGGGAGCGGGAGCGCTTGTACCTGTCCCACAGGTAAATCACCACCACCAGCACCATGCCGGCAAGGAGCAATATCAGGCGTAACTGGTCTGCATCCATTTTGATTCAGGTCTGAAAAAAGATGGCGTAATTGTAATCATTACGGCGCATCTTTTATATCAGTAAAACCCCTATTTCCGGGGAAAGCGGGTGCCCGGGGAATACACTACCAGCGTCCTTGGCTGCTGTAGCAGATTCTGCCGGTAGAAAGCCAACAGATCTTCCTTGTCCAGCCGCCCTACCTCTTCCGCCACACGCTTCCTGAAATCAAAGCTGTATTGTTCGCGCTCCAGGTTGTCCAGATAACGGACTGCCCGAACCAGCATCATGTCGTCCTTCTTCAACAGCTTGGCCTGCAAACCGGCCTTGTGATTGCGAAATTCCTCCTGGTTCATGTCCTGCAGCTTTCCGGCGTATTCCTGCACAAAGGCCTCCATGCGTTTTTGCAACTCATCGGAGGAAACAGCGGAAGATTGCACCAGAAGCAACATGCCCGGCAGGTTTTCCGTTTCATTGAAACCAGCGGCGACGAGATAACCCAGCTGTTGTTCCGTACGCAGGGAGTGGAAAAAAGGATTGGCCAGAATATGCCCCAGAAGCTGCCAGCGGGCCTGCCCGGCAATGCTTTTATCATTGCCCTGGTAGCTGATGACCACAGCAGAATCCGGATGATCCACATCGTAACGGTAGCGCAGCGTCTTGCCCCGGGGGATGATGGTCAGGTGGGGTTCAGGGACGTCTGCCAGTCGGGAGGTAGACAGCAATTCCCGACTCAGCACGGCGTTCATGGCTTGCGCTTCTTTCGCGGTGATGTTTCCGTAGGCCAGCACCTTGGTCTCTACCTGATCGAAGAGCTGACCGGCATAGGTTTTCAGCTCTTCTCTGGTCAGGAGCTCCAGGGCCTTGAGTTTCTGTCCGGGACTCCAGGAAGGGCTGAGCAAACGGCGGATGCGCTCCCCCATGATCTGGTTATAGGGGGCTTCGAGCGCCTGATTGGCGAGGTTGCGCTTGAATTTTTCCTTGTACAGCCTGAACCTGTCTTCCGGCAATTCCGGATTTTTCAGGGCGGCCAGCACTTTTTCCAGCAATACGGATTGCTTCTCGTCATAGCCATAGATAAACAGGGTCAGCCCCTCCATCGTGGGGCTGATGGAATAGCTCAATCCCGCCAGCTGCGCAGGATAGGACCAGGCATTGAGTTCATCCTTGACCAGGTCTGCGAGCAGGGAAAGGCTCACCGCTTTTTTTGCCGTACTCCGGGCATCGGGCATTTCCAGCGCCAGCATGAACACGGCCTTGGGTACGCCAAACTGTTCGTCCTGCTGATACCACAGGGCGCGCCCGGATGCCTGTTCCAGAGCCACAGGAATCTCGCTGCCCTGTGCCAATAATTTGAGCTCTGCCTTTTCCGGCAGGAAGGGATTGGGTTGCGGCAGAGCCAGTTGCGGCATTATCGCTTTTGGCCGCCATTGCGCCAGCTGCTCTCCCGCTATCTTGCTGATGCTGTAGGAAACCTGATAGTAAGGCTCCACAGCATCCGTTTTCAGCGCTGGATCCACCAGGGTCATCGCCAGGTTGTCCGGGCGCAGATAACCCAGCAGGTCATTCAGCAGTTGCGGATCCCAGGTCTGCAGCAGGTTACCGCCGCGTAGTATATCCCGGGCCGGATAGTGCAGCAGCTTGCTGGAAAGCGTCGTGGCATAACTACCGGCAGGCATCTTTTCCTGGAAGCGGAAGTCCAATTCGGATTTGCGCCGCAGCTCATCGAAGCGCCAGCGCTCGATGCCCTTGCTGCCAAGCAGGTCTATGTACTGGAACAGATAACGGGTGATCTCCGGCACTTTTTGAGCACCGGATTCTGTCAAATCCATATTCACACTAAACACGCCCTGAACATCATCCAGATTCTGCCCGCCAGCACTGAGGGCAGTTATCCAGCCTTTTTCCCGCAGCAGACCATGCAGGCTGGCCTGGCCTTCATCCCCGATAAAATGCGCCAGATAGCTGACCGGCTTGACCTGGTAGTTTGCCCGCTGGGAAGGAATGGGGAAAGTCAGGGTCAGCGTGTGCAGCTTTTTCAATGGAACCACATCCACCTTTACCGGCAGTTGCGACGGCAGATACAACAATTCCTGCTCTTCCGGGGCATATGGGAGCGCATTCTTGTCAGCAACTGCGGCAAATTTCTCTTCCACCCAGGCGCGCAACACCGGCAGTGGCTCCTTCCCCACCACAGTCAGCCCCATGATATTTGCTGAATAGTATTTGTTATAGAAATCAATAAGATCGTCTCGGACCTTGCTGTCCTGACGGTCGGCAAGGCTATCCAGGTTGCCGACAAAAAAACGTGCATAGGGACTTGCCGGGTTATAGCTGCGCTTCTCGGCGGCATTGATGCGGCGGGAATCTTCCTTGAGCTTGAGCTGGTATTCCGAATGCACCGCATTGGCTTCCCGTTCGACATATTTGGCATCAAACAGGGGAGCGATAAAAAATTGGGCGAAGCGATCCAGGGCCGGCTCCAGTTTTTCCACCTTGATGTCAAAAAAATAGGTGGTCATACCGGGAGCGGTGAAGGCGTTGTCGCTGCCTCCATTGCGCTTGACGAACGAGGAATACTCATCTACATCCGGGTATTTCTCCGTACCCATGAACAGCATGTGTTCCAGAAAATGCGCCAGACCTTCCCGTCCGGGGGGATTGCTGGTGCTGCCCACCCCGATACTCATCGCTGCAGCGGCCTTGTCTGCCTGGGGATCGGAAACCAGCAGAATGCGCATGCGATTCGGCAATACCAGATATTCATACTGGCGTTTGTCATTATCACTCTTGATCACTTCTGTGCTGTCGCCGGCGAGATCCTGACCGGCCCACTGATGCGCGCAGCCGCCAAGGAGAAGAGCGAGGGCCAGCAATATAATGGTTTTTTTCATCGTTTGTTTTGGTTCCTGAAGTTGAACCCAAGATCCGCAACTGATGGCGGATTTTGGATTAAAAAACCTGTCCGGAATTTAATGTGACTTGATAAGAATCATCAAGTTCCTCTTGTTTTGAATATGTAATCTGGAAAGAAAACTCATTCCCAGTAGCACCTTTTCCGGCAACTGTCCTTGAATAACCACGGCTGCAACATTGTGCAACTCGATACTCCCTGCCCGCACTCTGGACAGCTTGACGGCATAGCCTCTTACCACGCCGGAAGCCGTCTGCACCATTACCGGCTTGCTGTTCCGGCGGTAGTCAAGCCCGATAGCCGCGGCCTGCCGGGCGCTCAATGCAACGGTATTTGCGCCGGTATCTACAACCATGGGAACCGAATGGCCTTCGATCGCTCCCTGAACAGAGTAGGCGCCATCATTACCAAGAACGATACGCAACTGCGTTGACTCAGGCTTTTTATACTGCGCTGCCACCCCCTTCCCCAGCTCCAGGGTACGCCTCACCCCATTGACTTCCACCACTGCCGCATGGGAATCCGCGCTGATCAGAAATATCCCTTCTGCACTGCGCTCGCCGACCTTCAGCAAGCGATTTTTGCCGTCGATGGAAAGCATCGCCTTGTCAGGAAAAAGCGCCACAACCTGCAGCTTTTCTACAGCAAATAAATGAGTAGAAACAACCAGTAACAGAAATAATATTATCCAGTTTCTCACATAAGAATCCTGTGCGCCAACTGCAACAGAACCAAGGCATAAACCCCTGCGAGCAGGTCATCCACCATAATCCCGAAACCACCGCTGACACGACGATCCAGTACCCGGATGGGCCAGGGTTTCCAGATATCGAACAGCCGGAACAGCAGGAACCCGGCAACAATCCATTGCCAGCCGGGCGGCGCTGCAATCATGGTGACAAAGAAACCCGCAAATTCATCCCAGACGATGCCGGGATGATCATGTTCTTTCAAATCGGCTGCAGCCCGCCCACATAGCCAGATACCTGACAGAATCACCAGCGCCAATATCAGCAGATAGGGAATCAGGGGCAATAATGAAAGGGGAAGATACAGCAGCACCGCCATCAGCGTCCCCCAGGTGCCGGGAGCCACGGGCGCGCAACCGGAGCCAAAACCAAAAGCCAGAAAATGTACGGGGTTGCGCAGGTTCGGTGCTGGCAGCTGGCTCATGAGACAAAGTGCTCCCAGGCCTGGGGCAAAGGCAGGTTGCTGCCATCCTCCTGTAGCAGCTCGACACCCTTTCCGGGTACTATCTCGCCAATACAAGTGACCTCGAAAGGCAGAGTTTCCAATAGTGATTGCGTGGATGCAGGAAGGGTAAAACAAAGTTCGTAGTCGTCTCCACCCGCAACAACCAGCGCCAGATCACCGCTTTCCTGAACATGGGATCTGACCCGTGACGACAAAGGCAGCCGTTCTGCATGAATACGGGCAGCACAGCCGCTACGCTCACAAATATGCCCCAGATCAGCCACCAGCCCGTCCGACAGATCAATGCAGGTACGCACACCCGCTTCCACAAGCGCCCTGCCCTCTGCAATCCGCGGCTGCGGCTTTTCCAGATGCTTTCGCAGTTCACCGGGGTCTTTTCCGGCGCGCAAAAGCTGCAGCGCCAATGCGGCGTCACCCAGGGTGCCGGTGACGTAGACCAGATCACCCGGTCTGGCGGTGGAGCGCAGCATATTGCGCCCTGGCTCCACGAATCCGGTAAGCTGCATGGTGATGCTCAACTCCCCCTGACAGGTATCGCCACCCACCAGCCGAACCCCGAAATGCTCGGCCAGGGTCTGAACCCCCCGCACGAAACCCTGCAACCAGTCATGGTCAATTTTCGGCAAGGAAAGAGACAGCAACGCCCAGGCCGGTTCTGCACCCATGGACGCCAGATCACTGAGGTTCACCGCCAGGGATTTATGCCCGAGGGAAACGGGATCGACATCAGGAAAAAAGTGTCTGCCGGCAATCAGGGTATCCATGGTCATGGCCAGCTGCTGCCCCGCTGGTGGCTGGAGCAAGGCGCAGTCATCACCCACTCCCAGCAATACATCCCGCCCCGGCGCAGACAGCCCGGAAAAATACCGCTGGATGAGGGCGAATTCAGCCACGCTTGCGGGCGGCAATTTCTACAGCGCGCAGCTCATGGGCCAGTTTGTCGAGCACGCCATTGATATAGCGATGCCCCTTGTCTGCGCCAAAAGTCTTGGCCAGTTCCACCCATTCGTTGATCACCACCCGGTAAGGCACTTCGGGATGCTTAAGCAGCTCGTAAGCACCAAGACGCAAGATCGCCCGCTCCACCAGATCCACCTCCTCCACCGGCCGGTCGAGCAATGGCTGCAGGTCTTTGTCCAGCACATCCAGCTGGCCGGGAACGCCGCTCACCAGATCCCGAAAATACTCGACCTGAAAGCTGCTGTTCTGGTGTTCGGTGAGAAACCCTTCGATAATCTCACCCACGTTTGCCCCGGCTACCTGCCATTGGTAAATGGCCTGGGTGGCGAGGCTGCGGGACTTACTGCGTTTTTTGCTCACAGCTGGCGCAGCAGACTGACCATTTCAATGGCGGATGTGGCCGCTTCGCCACCCTTGTTGCCGGCCTTGGTGCCGGCGCGCTCGATGGCCTGCTCGATGGTATCGACAGTCAACAGGCCGAAAGCGATGGGCACGCCATGATTCAGGGAAACCTGGGCCATGCCTTTTACTGCTTCTCCCGCCACGTACTCGAAATGGGGCGTACCGCCACGGATCACGGCACCCAGGGCAATGATCGCATCATAGTTGCCGCTGGCAGCCAGCTTGTCCAGGGCCACGGGCATTTCAAACGCACCAGGTACGCGCACGATGCTGATGTCTTCTTCACTGGCTCCGTGGCGCTTGAGGGTGTCCAGGGCTCCGGCTTCAAGACTGTCCACCACAAAGCTGTTCCAGCGCGCCACCACCAGGCAAAAACGCCCGCCTTTGGCAATCAGGTTTCCTTCGATGGTCTTGATACTCATACTCGCCTCACTCGCTCTCTTCTTCAGGGAGCGCAAAATCTACAAATTCGGTCACTTCCAGATGGAACCCTGCCAGGGCATGCAGGTGCTTGGGTGCACTCATCACACGCATTTTCTTCACCCCCAGATCCGTGAGGATCTGCGCACCCACGCCGAAGGTACGCAATTCCTTGCCCTTTACCTTTCCATGATCGGCAGCGGGCGCATCGGCGCCATGCAGTTGGCAGGCCTGGATGCGCTGCACCAGATCCCTCGCGGTATCATGATTGCGCAGGATCACCACAATGCCGCTGCCCTCGGCTTCGATCTGCTTCATGGCATTTTGCAACGGCCAGCCACACTCGGCGCGGGTGCTGCCCAGCAGGTCGCACAGGCTGTTTTGCACATGCACCCGCACCAGGATGGGCTGATCTTCCCTGACCACCCCTTTCACCAGAGCCAGGTGCACTTCGTTGTCCATGATGTCCTGATAGGCAATCACACGGAAATCCCCGGCAACCGTGGGCAGCAGGCATTCGTTGACACGCTCCACGGTTTTTTCGTTGCGCACCCGGTATTCGATGAGATCGGCGATGGTGCCGATTTTCAGGTCATGCTCCCTGGCGAAAACCTCGAGATCCGGGCGGCGCGCCATGGTGCCGTCCTCATTGAGGATCTCCACGATGACTGAAGTCGGACTCAGCCCCGCCAGCCGCGCCAGATCGCAACCGGCCTCCGTGTGTCCGGCGCGAACCAGCACGCCGCCAGGCTGCGCCATGAGGGGAAAGATATGCCCGGGCTGCACCAGATCTTCCGGGCGCGCATCGGACTTCACCGCAGCCTGTACGGTAATTGCCCGGTCTGCTGCGGAAATGCCCGTGGTTACACCCTCAGCCGCCTCGATGGAAATGGTAAAGTTGGTGGATTCCAGCTGATCAGCTGCGTTCACCATCAGCGGCAGGCGCAGTTGCTGGCAGCACTCTTTGGTAAGCGTCAGGCAGATGAGGCCACGGCCATATTTGGCCATGAAGTTGATCGACTCAGGCGTCACCTTGTCCGCCGCAATCACCAGATCACCTTCGTTTTCCCGATCTTCATCATCCATGATGATGACCATCTTGCCCTGGCGCAGATCTTCGATGATTTCTTCTGTAGTATTCAGTGCCATTGGCAGTCGTTTTTCATCGTATTGGAAGGAAGCAGGAGATTCTAGCATGAACCATGCCGGGGAAGGAGTCATCAAGTTCCATCTCACCCATGTCGATACCCCTGCCCTGTCCGGGGAAGAAACTGTGGCACTACGGGGCTGGTTTCCCATCTTCCGTCAGACCGGGCTGCTGGGGCAGGAACCTGGACGCTATGAGGGCTACGCCTGGGGCAATCTCAGCCTGCGCAGCAAAGCTGGCTTCATTATCACCTGCACCCAGACCAGCGCCCGGCAGCGGCTTGGCCCGGAGCATTTTTCACTGGTAACAGGCTTTAATACCAAAACCAACAGTTTGCAATCGAAAGGGCCGTGCAAGCCCTCTTCCGAAGCCATGTCACATGGCGCAATCTACCAGGCACTGCCACAGGTTACGGCAGTATTTCATGCGCACAGCCCGGACATCTGGCGGCAAGCGGAAAAACTGGGCTTGGCAGTTACGGATTCTGCAGTGGAATACGGCACCCCGGAAATGGCGGACTGCATCGCAACACTGCTGCAAAGCCGGAAATTTTCCGGGGAGCTGATCTTCGCCATGGGGGGGCATGAGGATGGCGTCATCGCCTGTGCCGATTCGGCAGACCGTGCGGCAAGCTTGCTGCTGCGCACCCTCGCCAGCGCCTATCAGCTTTCGATGAACCCGGCCTTGCGCAGCTGATCCCGGGTCACTTCCTTTGCCTCCGGCTCTGCTGCCTTGTCGCCCAGCAACAGACGCTCCAGATAGCGGCCGACAAGATCCACTTCCAGGTTCACCTTGCTGCCCGGCCGGTAGCTGCCCATGATGGTTTCCTGGAGGGTGTGGGGCACGATATTCAGCTCGAAGCGGGCGCCATTGACACCATTGACCGTAAGGCTAACGCCATCCACGGTGATGGAGCCCTTGTGCACAATGTATTTGGCCAGCTCCGCAGGCGCTTCGATGATGAACTGCACGGAACGCACGTCTTCCTGGCGGGAAATCACCTTTCCCAAGCCGTCCACATGACCGCTCACCAGATGCCCCCCCAAGCGGGTGGCCAGGGTCAGGGCCTTTTCCAGATTCACCGGGCTGCCGCCGGTCAGGTCTCCCAGGGAGGTGAGAGACAGGGTCTCCCGGGATACATCGGCAACGAAGCCATCCCCCGGCAGCTCCACCGCCGTGAGGCAGGTGCCGTTCACGGCAATGCTGTCACCTAACGCCACATCGGACAGATCCAGCTTGCCGGTATGGATGCCGAGACGGATGTCACCGCCCTGATCCTTGATGCTGGTGATTTTTCCTGTGGCCTGGATAATTCCTGTGAACATGAATAACTACTCCCCGGCAGGCACTGCCGAAATACGAAAATCTTTTCCAACCTGGCGGATATCCAGAATCTGCAACCCGACGCGATCCGCCATCTTCTCCAGCCCCGGCAGATGAAACAATCCCCTTGCCTGATGCCCCATGAGATGCGGCGCCACGTAGATCACCAGTTCATCCACGATTCCCGCCTGTATGGCGGCCCCGGCCAGGGTCGGGCCGGCTTCGATGAGCACTTCATTGATTTCCTGTTCGCCAAGGGCCCGCATCACCCCGGGCAAGTCCAGGCCGCCCTCCAGCTGCATTACCGCAACACCGGCATCTCCCAGACGCGCCACCTTCCCGGCATCGCCATGGCTGTGGAAAATCTGTACCGGGCCATCCAGGGACAGCAGTTTTGCGTCTTCAGGAATGCGCAGGCCAGAATCCAGCACCACCCGCAGGGGCTGGCGCAGGTCATCCGCCGCTTCCACGCCGGGAAGCACTTCGGCGGGCAAGCGCACATTCAGAGAGGGATCGTCCGCCAGCACGGTGCCGATACCGGTAAGCACGGCAGAACTGCGGGCGCGCAGGCGCTGCACGTCCCGGCGGGCGTCCTCGCCGGTAATCCAGACGCTCTCGCCACTGGCCATGGCGGTGCGCCCGTCCAGGCTCATGGCCAGTTTGCAACGCACCCAGGGCAGGCCGGTGGTCATGCGTTTGATAAAGCCCGGGTTGAGCTGTTCCGCATCAGCCTGCAGCAGTCCGGAGGCGACTTCCACGCCTTGTTCCGCCAGTGTTTTCAGACCCTTTCCGGCGACCAGGGGATTGGGGTCCTCCATGGCTGCGATTACGCGGCGGATGCCGGCTTCGAGCAGAGCTTCGGTACAGGGAGGGGTCTTGCCATGATGGCAACAGGGTTCCAGGGTGACATAGGCGGTGGCGCCGCGCGCCCTGTCGCCCGCATCGGCGATGGCAAGGCGCTCCGCATGGGGTTGTCCCGCCTTGCGGTGCCAACCTTTTCCGACGATCTCGCCATTATTGACCAGTACGCAGCCCACGCGGGGATTGGGATCGGTGGTATACAAGCCTTCCCAGGCCAGCTGGATGGCTCGTGCCATATGGCGGTGATCATCGACGGAAAAGTTCATGGGGCGATTGTACCGCAGGTTGGGCAAAGCGCAGCGCGCCCAACATGTATTAACCCCGGCTCTGCCTGCGGCTCCATACTGCCACCCGCTTGTCGGGCACGCCGTGCTTTGCCCGACCTACTCTTTTCCCAGCAGGTTCAATTGCTTGCGCAACGCTTCGGGATCAGGCTGCTGCTCCAGGCGCTCGACTTCCTCGCGGAAGGCCTGCACGTCCTGAAATTGCCGGTAAACGGAAGCAAAGCGCACATAGGCCACCTGATCCAGCCCCTTGAGTTCCTCCATGACCAGCTCGCCAATGCGTTCCGTGGGCACTTCCGGATCTCCCGGTGCCATGAGATTGCGGGTGATGCGGCTGATGGCGGCCTCCAGATCCTCCGTGCTCACCGGGCGTTTCTCCAGGGCGCGAAGCATGCCCAGGCGCAGCTTCATGTCATCGAAGGAGACGCGGCTGCCATCGGATTTCACCACCCGCGGCAGGTTCAACTCCACCTTTTCATAGGTGGTAAAACGCTCACGGCATTCGATGCATTCACGCCGTCGCCGCACCTGATCGCCTTCCCCCGCCGCACGGGAGTCGACGACCTTGGTGTCTCGGGCATTGCAGAAAGGACAACGCATGTATCAGTCGCCGTAGACCGGCAGGCGCTTGCAGATATCCAGCGCCATTTCCTTCACCTGGGCAATGACGGTTTCATCGCCCTTGGCATCGATGACATCACACATCCAGCCCGCCAGCTCTATGGATCCCTGCTCGTCAAAACCACGGGTGGTGATAGCTGGCGTGCCCACGCGGATGCCGGAGGTAATAAACGGCGACTGGGGATCATTGGGCACGGCGTTCATGTTCACGGTGATATTCGCCTTGCCCAGCCAGGCATCCACATCCTTGCCGGTCAATCCCGCCTCGATGAAGCTCACCAAAAACAGATGATCATCAGTGCCTTTGGAAACCACATCATAGCCGCGATCCATGAATACCGCCGCCATGGCCTGGGCATTCTTTTTTACTTGCTGTTGATAGGTCTTGAATTCCGGCTCCATGGCCTCTTTGAAGGCCACGGCCTTGCCCGCAATAACGTGCATCAGGGGGCCACCCTGGGTGCCGGGGAACACCACGGAGTTGAGTTTCTTCTCGATTACCTCATTGGCCTTGGCCAGAATCAGACCACCCCGGGGACCGCGCAGGGTCTTATGGGTGGTGGTGGTGGTGACATCGGCAATCTGCACCGGACTGGGATACTCACCCACGGCAATCAGGCCGGCCACATGAGCCATATCCACGAACAGATAGGCGCCGACACCGTCAGCAATCTCGCGGAAACGCTGCCAGTCCACGATGCGGGAATAGGCGGAGAACCCGGCCACGATCATTTTTGGCTGGTGCTCTTTCGCCAGAGCCTCCACCTGTTCATAGTCGATCTCGCCGGTTTCCGTATTCAGGCCATATTGCACCGCGTTGTAGATCTTGCCGGAGAAATTGGGTTTGGCGCCGTGAGTCAAATGACCGCCATCGGCCAGAGCCATGCCCAGAATCGTATCTCCCGGCTGGCACAGAGCCATGTATACGGCAGCATTGGCCTGGGAACCGGAATGGGGCTGCACATTGGCATAATCTGCAGCAAACAGCTCCTTGGCACGATCGATAGCCAGCTGTTCCACCACGTCCACATTCTCACAACCGCCATAATAGCGCTTGTGCGGATAACCTTCGGCATACTTGTTGGTCAACACCGAACCTTGCGCCTGCATGACCCGGGGACTGGTATAGTTTTCAGAAGCAATCAGCTCGATATGCTCTTCCTGGCGAGTTTCTTCGGCCTGAATGGCGGCCCACAGGTCATCATCATACCCGGCGATCTGCATGGATTTCTTGAACATGGGTTTTTCTCCAACAAAGGAATACGGCTCCGATAAGGGAGCATATTCTAGCGTTTTTCCAGGGAAGCTGCCCAACTTGAAATGGGCGACCGGTGGGTTTGAACAGGCAGCCCCCTGAACCCTACTATTTACCCGGCACCAATATATGCCATATTCAGCGCTTCAGGCATGCGGTGGATCAAGGCGCAGTGCGCAGGGAATGGTCACTACGCAGATCCGGTGCATGCCTGAAGCTCCTGACTTGTTGATATCGATGGACAGGCCGTTGCGAGCAAACCCGCAGGCTACGTTGGCAAAGCTTGCTGTAAAATCACTCCAGCGGCACTTCGCCGCCTTGCTGCAACTTCACTCGCAACGGCTGAATATGGCATATATTGGTGCCGGGCTAACAGGCAGTTGAAAAACGGTGTTTTTCAACTGCCTGTTAATTCATTTTCTGCTTTGTTGCGGTATATTCAGCCTGATTTCAGTTTGCAGCATTAAGCTGCATTGCAAGAAGACCCCTGATCAACCCGAAAGGAGGGAATGAAAATGAAATATGCCATGGCAGCTGCTTACGGCGCGATATTTGTGATAACAGCAGGATTCAATGCAACCGCAAGCGCAAGCACAGACGAGGAAGCGTTCAGCGCCCCCTGGGGAAGCAATTCCAAACCCGGCGTGGAACCGGTAACAGACGAATCCTATCGCCAGGAATGCGGAAGCTGCCATATGGCTTATCCACCGGGGCTGCTGCCGGCGCATTCCTGGGAAAGGTTGATGACGACACTGGATGATCACTTCGGCAAGAACGTGGAAATCCCGAAAAAACACTGGAAAACCATCATCAACTACCTGCTCAATAGCGCTGCAGGGCGCGTGGACTACCAGGTCAGCAACCAGATGATCCGTAATATAAAGGGCATACCTGTGCGCATCAGCGAGCTGCCCTATTTTCGCCACAGGCACCAGGACATACCCGAGCATCTTGTGAGCGGCAACCCCGAAGTGCGCTCCTTCAGCAACTGCAGTGCATGCCATGCGCAGGCGGAGCAAGGGCTGTTTGACGAAGGCCGGAAAAGTGGTGATTGAGAAATTTCCCCGTCAGAATCGGGGCAGCACCGGCAACAGAACTTTATCACCCAGGAAGTAACACTACTATGCTGAAAAACAAACCAGGAATTTTCCTGATCTTCACAGCCGCTGCATTGGTTTTTGTCGGGCTGTGGCTGTACAAGGAAATTGGAAATATTGAATCCACTCGCCAGCACCGGGCGAGCATGAAAACAACGATTCATGAACAGATCAAAGTGCAGGAGCCGGGAACCATCGTTTCCAGCAAGCTGGAAAGCCGTTGTGGTCGAGCCGTCTATACGCTGAAGATAAAGAACGACAAGGGGGCCAGCCATATTCTTCAATACGACATCGACAACGGCCTCCCGGTTGATGCGGACTGGATCGCCCGCTGCATGAGAAAGCCCTGAGCAGACCAAACCAGCGCATCCCGAAGTAACAATTTGAAATAGTTTCTTCTTGTACGGAAATAACCGAGTAACAGATCACGCCTAGAATATGAACTTGGCAAATCCGTACTTTACAGAGGAACATACCGTGAAACCTTACTTGAACAAAGTCTTTGGAATTCTGGCCTTGGCTGCAGGATTCGTAAGCTTTTCAGCAGCAGCTGAAACCCCAACAATAGAGTTGATCGATACATACCCACAACCCGCATTGGCATCCCAGGAAAATCAAAACAGCTATCGTGCTGAATTACAGCACAGAATGGCGTCAATGAGCGATGAAGAACGAAAATTGCTGCAATCGATGAATGAAATGCGCCAACAAGACAGAGCCAGCCAAAACAATGAATCCGGAAAAAAGAACCGGCAAGGGAAAAAAGACGGCAAAGGCTCTGGCAAAAAGCACCGCAAGGGGCAAAACAGCGCCCAGGGCTACAAGATGGGCTATGCCAACGCAAGGCGTTAATTTTTACTATTCACCTGGAAAAGGAAATACTTTAATGACTATTACCAAATCAGGTAGAAATACTGGAATATGGGTGGCGAGCATCATCGCAGTAGTATTTGGCCTGCTTACCATCAAATCCGGCGGCTCGGTGTTGTTTATCGATGGCCTTGCCCGAAAAGAAGCAGGCAATTATGTCCCGTTCGTACTCTGGTTCAACTTTCTTATGGGATTTGCTTATCTCGCCGCCGGCGTCGGATTGCTCATGAGGAAAACATGGGCTATGTGGCTGTCCATCTTCATTGCAGCTTCCACTGCTCTCGTGTTCCTTTTTTTTGGAATACATATGCTCAACGAAGGCGCATATGAAACCCGCACAGTCGTGGCCATGACGCTAAGAACAACCATCTGGGCATCAATTGCGGTTTTTGCATACCTTACATTCCAAAAGAAAGCGCGGTAGCCACAGGTAAATATCCTATTAACGCGGCGGCTGAATAGGACATGTATTGTTGTCGAGTTAATAATCTACAAACAGAAAACAAAAAAAAGGTTTGCCGCAAGTGGCAAACCTTTTTTTGTATGGGGTGGATGACGGGGCTTGAACCCGCGACGACCGGAATCACAATCCGGGACTCTACCAACTGAGCTACATCCACCATAAACTTTGCGTATTTGGCACGCCCGGCAGGATGATTCGCCCCATCCCTGGAGC
>JAMOLT010000057.1 GCA_027068915.1 Sedimenticola sp.
GGCTCACGGCCAAAACTGCATTGAGGCCGCCGAAGGCAAAGGAATTGCTCAACGCATGTTCGTATGTCCTTTCCAGAGGCTCGTTGGGCACATAGTTGAGGTCACAGTTCTCCCCAGGTGAAGTGAAGTTCGCGGTTGGGGGGATTACTCCCTCTGCCAGAGCGCGCGCGGTGGCGATGAGTTCGATGGCGCCCGCCGCGCCCAGGGCGTGTCCGTGCATGGATTTGGTGGAGGAGACCAGCAGCTTGTCTGCATGATCACCGAAGACTTCCCGTATGGCCGCGGTTTCCGAAGGGTCGTTCTGCTGGGTTCCCGTGCCGTGGGCGTTAATGTAGGTCACGTCTTCAGGAGCAAGAGCGGCGTCATCCAGGGTGGCCTGCATGGCTCTTGCCGCTCCCTCGCGGGAGGGGTCGGTGATGTGGGAGGCATCGGCGCTCATGCCGATGCCGCTGACCAGGGCGTGGATGGTCGCGCCGCGCCGCCGGGCATGGTCGAGGGATTCGAGAACCACGATGCCGGCGCCTTCTCCCAGTACCAGCCCCTTGCGGTCTGCGCTGAAGGGGCGGCAGGTATCGGAAGAGAGCACCCGCAGCGCCTCCCAGGACTTGAGCAGGCCGTAGGTGAAAGGGGCGTCCGTGCCACCTACAATGGCTAGCTCCACCAACCCCGAGCGGATCATGAGCACTCCTTGGGCCACTGCGTGGTTGCTGGAGGCGCAAGCGCTGGAAAGGGTAAAGCAGGGCCCCCGGATACCCAGTTCCATGCTCACCTGGCTGGAAGCTGCCGAAGGCATGCCCCGGGGAATGGTGAAGGGGTGCACTCGGGTTTTCTGATCCTGATACAGCTTTTGGTAGGTGATCTCGTCGGTCTCCTTGCCTCCGCAACCGGTGCCGATGATGGCGGCCGAGGCCGCCAGATCTGCGGCTTCGAGTCCGGCGTTTTCCACCGCTTCGCGGGCTGCCACCAGGGCAAACTGGGAATGACGATCCAGCAGTCCCAGTTGGGCCGGTGGAAAGTGTGCTTCTGGCGAATAGTTTCGCACCTGGGCGGCGGTGGCGACTTTCAGACTGGTCGCTTCAAAGCCGGACAATGGCGCAATAGCGCTATTGCCACTGGCGAGGGCCGCCCAGTTGTCCGCTACGTTGCCGCCCAGGCTGGAGATGCATCCCAGCCCGGTAATGGCGACCGGCTGCCTCATACCCTTGTGGTCAGCAGCTGATCCACGCCCTCCACGATGTCGCGCACCGTATGCAGCTTCTTCAATTCCTCGTTCGGGACTTCCACGCCATACTGGTCTTCGATGTCAAATACCAGGGAGATGGCATCCAGGGAAGTGATGCCGAGCTCCTCAAGTGAGGAATCGAGGGAGATCTCTTCCATGGCCAGCATTTTTTGCCGGGCGATGGACTCTTTCAGGGTTTGTTCTACGTCTTTTTTCATAGGGAGAATATCTGAGTTCCTGGTGAATTTTCCGGGCTTGCTAAAAACAGTGCTCAAGTTATCAATAATACTGCCGACTAAGAGCATAAGGGGTAACGCAGTTTTTTTCCTCTCAAATCGTGAGATTATTGGTTCTTTATCACGCTTTTTGGCAGGAATTGACGTAAAGGGGCATGTCCCGGGTACATGGGACGGTAGAAAATATTGGGAGAGACCGTTAAATAATGTCTGAAAAACAAGCACTTGTATTTCCCTTTGATTAGTTGGTATTTTTTTTGCCTTCATGACGCCCAGAAGAAGTAAGATTATTGCAAGGATTAAGAGCGCTTCTATAGATGTCATTTCGGCGCAGGCCGGAATCCATAAGTTCTTGAAAGCTTTAGGCACCGGTCTGTGCCGGTGTGATAAAAACCGGATTATTCGGGGTGCCCTTAAAGTGTGATCAAAATCATAGAGCAAGGTATGCAAATGAGTGAATTAAAAAAGAGCAGCGCCAGCGAGAC
>JAMOLT010000058.1 GCA_027068915.1 Sedimenticola sp.
TTTGTCGAGATCATCAACCATTCCGGCGCCACCCTGTTGCAGTTGATCAACAACATTCTCGATCTGTCCAAGATCGAGGCGAACAAGCTGGTGAGTGATCCCGTGTCTTTTGATCTGCATGAATGTCTCAATTCGCTTGTCGATATGATGGAGATCCAGGCGCAGAAGAAAGGCGTACGCCTGTTGTGCAGCGTGGACCCCAGGATCCCCAGCAACCTCAGGGGGGACAAGCATTATTTGAAACAGGTGCTCATCAACCTGCTGGGTAACGGCATTAAATTCACTGAAAAAGGGGAAGTGGAGCTACGTTGTATGCTGGCCCCCTCGGATACTGGTGCTGTGGGAGTTGAGTTCAGCGTACGGGACACCGGTATCGGGATACCTCTGGATCAGCAATCGAAGATACTGGAGCCCTTCGAGCAGGCGGAGAGCAGTACCTCCCGTCGTTTTGGTGGTACTGGTCTGGGCACCACCATTGCCCGGGATCTTGTGGAGCTCATGGGGGGAGAGCTGTCGCTGGAGAGCACGCCCGGCAAGGGAAGCACTTTCCGCTTCACTCTACCCATGGAGCAGGATGATGTGCTGCCACTCGCGGGCGATCAACTGCCCATGGCGGGACGCACTGTGCTCTCCTTAATTCAGGACGACGACAGCGCGGCAATCATCTCCTCCCGTTTACAGGAATGGAGTATTGACGTGCTTTCTGCCAGGGATGTCTGTCAGGCGGAACAGTTGTTGCAGGAGGCTTCCCGGGAGTATGCCCCGATTGCGGCCATTGTGCTGGATGAGCGTTTTATGGAAACCAAGGAGTTCTCCCTGGAGCATTGGCACCGGGAGGCGCTGATTGCCGATGATGTTACCGTGGTGATTTCAAGCATCGGCGGAATGGGTGATGCGCTTTCCCTCTCCGCAGATGAGCGGGTGTCGCCACACCTGGTATGGGTGAAGAGCGAGGAAGAACTTTTCAATGCGCTGCATGCTGCCCGCTTCCCCTGCTATCTCGGCAAGGATCTGTTTGATGAGCCAGCGGAGGAGGTTCGTCCACTCAATATACTGATTGCGGATGACAACAACACCAATTGCATCATTCTTTCGAGCATGCTGCGCAATATGGGACACAGCGTCATTGAAACCGACAGCGGGGAGACCTTTCTCGAGGCGGTGGAAGCGGAGGATTTCGACCTGGCCTTGGTGGATATGCACATGCCGGGTATGAATGGCATCGAAACATTCCAGCTTTACCGTTTTGCCCATGTTGCCGAAGAGGCCATTCCCTTTATTGTGATTACTGCAGATGTCACGGAAGCTACGCGCAACGCCTGCCGGGATGCGGGTATTGAGCATATCCTTTCCAAGCCCATCGACGCCGGGCAACTGCTTGTGACTATCGAACAGCTGACTGGTGGTGAAAGCCGCGTTTCCCCGGAAAAGAAAACTGCGCCGGTGCCGGCGCCTGTTGATGAAACGCCCATGGTAGACGTGGGTAAGGTGGAAGAGATAATGTCGCTGGATACCGGTACAGGACTGGTGGCACGTATCATGGAGTGCTTCACAGAGGATGCCGGGAATACCATCGCCCAGATGAGAAAGACGCTGAAGACCCGCGATTATTTCAACATGAAAGAGCTGGCGCATGCCCTGCGGGGAAGTGCTGCCAATGTGGGTCTGCCGCAGGTGCAGCTGGCCGCCGGGGAGTTGGAGCAGATGCCGGAAGTGCAGTTTATGGAGATGCGCCTCAGCCAGATAGATGAGCTCGAGGGTTTGGTTCAGGAGTCGTCACATCAGTTGTCCATCAAGTTTGGGTTGAAAAAGCCCCGACCGAAGCTGCATGTGATCAACTGATCAGGCGCGCAATTTCGAAACTGTAGCAATCTCTTCGTTGCGCTCCCAGCGTTTGCTCTGCGCCTTGAACAGGTAGTTCATCATGGTGAGATTCTTCTCGGGCAACTCCATCGCTGTGTCTACCCAAAGATCAACGATGCGGAACAGTTCCGCCCGTGAAATGGGGCTATGTTCGGCCATGATCTTGTCCACGGCAAAGTAGCCGCCTTCCCTTGACTGGCGCCGCTTGATGTAATGGTGCAGCATTTCCTCCCCCTTACCGTCATCGGCCAGCAGATCCACCACGCCCATTTCATAGAGCTCGGCGGCGGTATAGATGTTGCCGCTGGTGATCAGGCGTTTTGCCAGGGCCGGGCTGATGCGGCGCGCCAGAAAACTGAAGGCGCCCATGCCGGGGAAGAGGCCAAACTGGGTTTCCGGGAAGCCAAAGCGTGCGCGTTTTTCCGCGATTACCACATCTGCAGCGAGAGCCATCTCAAAGCCGCCGCCGAGGGTTTCTCCTTCGACCAGGGAGATGGTGCAGAGTTTGTTGTCGCCGCCAGACAGGTTTCTGTGGGCGATCTCCATGCAGGTGTGGGCGTATGCGGTGAGGCGCTCGCGGTCGCCGCTGTGGATGAGCTCGAGAAACAGCCCCAAGTCACCGCCCAGGCAAAAGATGCCGGGTAATCTGGAGCTCATGACCAGATAGCGCAGCCGTTCAGCCGACGGCAGAGCCTGATCCTGTTTACAGAGGGTGGCCATGAGATCCTGGGCTGTCTGCAGATCCTCGAGAAACCGGGTGGTGATCACCGGACGTCCAGGATGAAGAAAGCGGATGCGTATCGCCTGATGGCTGCGGTCGATGCCCAATTCGATACTGTCCAGCTGCATGCGGTTGTCGATGATGCTGATCATTCCTGGCTCCGTCATTTCATGGCTGCTCAGACAAGCGTCATGGGCATCATAGTCCATTTTGACGTTTTTTGCAG
>JAMOLT010000059.1 GCA_027068915.1 Sedimenticola sp.
AGGGGATGGATTTCATAGTGAAATTCCTGCTCCAGGATTTTCAGTTCTTCATCGGGCACACTGCCTTTCATGGCCAGCCAGCAACCACCAGGAGCGAGTAAATGCCGGGTAAGCCGGAGCATGTCCGGCAAGGCGGCGAAGGCGCGGGAGGTGATGATGTCGTAGGATTGGGGGGGGCGGAACTGTTCTGCACGGGCTTGCTCCACCTGGATGTTGTCCAGACCCAGACCCAGCTCCAGCTTTGCCTGCCGAAGAAAACGGGTCTTCTTGCTGTTTGCATCGAGTAGCGTAAACATCTTTTCCGGGTTGAGGATCGCCAGGGGGATGCCCGGCAACCCCGCGCCACTACCCACATCCAGCACGGAGCTGCCCCGCAGCAGGGATTGAATCGAGAGGCTGTCCAGCAACTGCCTGGACACCATCTTCATGGGATCGCGCACCGCAGTTAAATTGAAGGCCTTGTTCCATTTCTCCAGCAGCACAAGATAGTCCAGCAACAGCTGCTGCTGTCGCGGGCTGGCGGTCAGCTCCATTTCCGCCAACCCTTTTTCCAGCTGTTCGCCCCGGAAGTCCAGCATCAGAACCCCCTTGCCTGCTTCCTTTTATCCATTGCTGGATTCCCTGGCATTGTTCATTACCTGCTGGTTGATGGCAGCCATGTCATAAACCCCGCCCTGATCCAGTTCTCCGACCAGGTCCTGGCGGATCTTCACCGTCAGCTTTGCCAGGGAAACGGTGATGGCATCGCCTTCACTTTTATCCAGGGATTCGTCCCTGGCGGATCGGTTGAACACCTTCAGGAACTCCTGGTACTGCACCAGCACTGCAGGGCTGGCCACCATCGCCAGCTTGTGGGTGAGGAACTGCAGGCGCACTTGATCCTGCTCGGTTACGGATTTTTCCAGCGCCAGTTGCTCGATATGGTTGATGAAATCCATGTAGATTTCAGATTTGAGTTCGATGAACTTGATACTCTGTTCTTTCTTCAGCTCCACCTCGGTCTGCTTGTTGAGCAGCATGGCGGTAATCAGCACCGTGGCCACAGTGCCGAGAATAATCAGCACGATCTCCTGGGTGAAGGGCGCCCGATCCATGACCCGGTAGGCATAACGCAAGAAAGCATAGCCACCCACCACCACTATGGCGGTGAGGCCCAGATACAGCAGGTTTTCCCGGACGGTTTTCATATTTCCCTCAGTCCTTCAGAAGGCTCCACCCTTGCGGCACGAATACCGGCAAGCATAGCAGCCAGCATGGAAGCACTGGCGGTAATCGCCAGGGCAATGGCATAGTGCTCGGGCAACAGGCGGCAAATTTTCTGTGTGCTCTCCAGCTGCGGTGCCAGCATGAAATTGATGCTCCAGGCAGCGGCACCATAAATGCCGCAAGCGAGCGCCCAGCCAAAGAATGCGGTGTAAAGCCCCTGCACTACCGGGAACAGGATGATCTCTCCGGTGTGAAAACCCACCAGGCGCAGCACCGACAGCTCCCTGCGTTTGCGATCCACATTCGCCCACAGGCTCGCTCCCAGGGAAAGGGAAAAACCGCCCAGGCCAATCAGGGCGATGGCCCAGTAGATTGCAGACAGGGTGCGATCCATGCGCCGTACGCTTTCGATATCTGCCGCCCGAGTGCGTACATCGATGCCGCTGCGTTCAAAGCTGTCTTGCAGGGCGGCGACATCGTAGATGGATCTGGCATACAGGCGGAAGCCGGTATAGTGGCGATCCCGCACGACTGTCGCCCCTTCCCAGCCCAGGGCGGGCACCGCATGACCATCACGAAAATCTTCCAGCGCTTCCACCAGCGCTACCGAGGCAAACAGTCCGTCCCGGTTGAACGCCGTTGCCGGTGCAATCGCCGCCACTTGCAGGGGAAGGCTTACCCGCTCCCTGCGCTCGTTGTACTGTCGCAGCAAGCTGCCTTCAACACGGTCACCAGCCGCCACCTGAAGCTTTTTCGCCGCACTGGCGGACAACACCACTTTATCCAGCCCCGATGGCGCTGGCCGTTGTGGATCCAGCAGCGGGTCGCCCGGGGCGGAGGGAATCACCTCGAACTGCAGAATGCGTCCGGCCTGTTCGCTGCTCACCGACAAGGTGGAGGCGATACTGCGAATCCGCGGCACGATAAAATCCACATCATCACGCTTGCGCAGGCTGTCTATCCATGCGCGGTCGTAGCGGCCACTGCCCACGGGACGAACTTCCCGCTTCAGCGGATCTTCCACCAGCTCTTCAACCATGGCGCCCACAATGCCGAATTTCAGGCCGAACAGCACCAGCATCGGCCCCAACACTGCCGCCAGGGCCAGCACGAAGCAAATGGAGATCCGCCATTCATGAAAGTAGTCCCTGCTCGCCAGGGCCAGGCTGTGGCGCTGCTGGCGAAGCATCATCCGCTCACTACGGTTTCGGTCATGCGGCCATCCGTGGAACGGCGGGTGTGATGGGCCAGCCGGCGCAGGCCCAACTGCTTGATATGCCGCCAGGCATGGCTGGCGACGATCACCGTGATGTTCCGCTCCTCCACCATGCCGATGAACAGGGACATGATTTTTTCCGCGGCGAAAGGGTCCACCGAGGCGGTCGGCTCATCTGCAATGATGATGGCGGGGCGATGCGCCAGTGCCCGGCCGATGGCGACACGCTGCCGCTCTCCCGTGGACAGGGCGTCGGGCAGCTTGTACAAATGCCGCACCAGCCCCAGTTCCTTAGCCAGATTCTCCACCGTGTCGTCCGCCGGCATTCCCAGCATCCGCCGGGACAGGTTGATGTTGTCGTAGATATTCAGGTAGGGCAGCAAACCACCGGTTTGCATGACATAGCCCATGTGTGCCTTGCGCAGTGCCGCCAGCCGGTTGCGTTTTTGCTTGCGCCAGGCGGCGCCGATATCAACGGTTCCGGCAGCGCCGGCACAAAAACTGAAGTCGCCCACATCACTGGGTTGCAGGATGAAGGCCAGCAGATCCAGGAGGGTGGATTTTCCGCAACCGCTCTCGCCGATAAGGGCGATTTTTTCGCCCCGGCAGATGCGCAGGGAGGGCACCCGCAAGCCAAAGGTATAGCCGTTGCTGCTGCGGGTTTTGGCGACATCCTTGAGCTGATAGATGATTTCCGGAGTGCTTGCCGGCATTATCAGGGCAGCTTATCCAGAGACAGGGGAAATACCGAATCACCGCTGACCGGGCCGTTGTCCAGGCTGATCCACAAGTCCGTATTGTCATGCAGGGCGCGGTAGTAGGTGATTTTCTCTTCCAGGCGGCGCAGAAACTCGATCTGCTGCCCGGCAGGCCAGTTCTGCCAGTCTTCCAGAGACAGGGACATGACTTCACCGGTATACGGCAGGCCTTCGATGTAGTCACCGATAAAGCCCATATCCACCAGGCTGTTGCCCTCACCGGCAGTGGTTGCGGTGGTGCGCCCCAGCTCTTCGGGATTGCGCGAGATGGTGGCCGCCAGGCTTTTCAGCTCATTGAGGAAGTTTTGTGGCGACAGCAGCCCATCTTCTGCGGTGCGCAGTACCTGGCGCAGGATATCGTGGAGATCCGACAGCTGATCACGGGTGAGCAATACCCGTACATCTACGGTCTGGCGCTGTGGCTGGCGGAAATCACGATCCAGCATCCAGGCATTGAAGACCCGCGGCGGTTGCCCCTTGGTCTGCTGCAGATACTGCATGCGCAGGGCATAACCCAGCTTTTCCACCTTGCTTTGCAGTTCGCCCAGGCGCGCATTCTTCTCTGCTTCCGGCTCTGTCGGCTGTGGCGATGCTTCCAGTCCCTGAGCCACCTGGGCGGAAATCTGCCCGGCGAGGCTGTCCAGCACAGCGCCAAACTTCTCCACATCGCCCGTCGGCACTCCGTAATACAGGCTGCCAATGCCGGGGAAATCAGACAGTTCCCGGTACTGGGCTTCTGCCACTTCATGGTTTGCCATCTCTGCGGGAGTCTTCAGGTGCAGCACAAACAGGGCAATGCCTTTATCCTGGGCCAGCTGGCGCAGGATAGGGGTGCTCAATCCGGTGGTGGACAGGGAATCACCGCCTTCCCGCGCACCGGCATCGGTGATGAGCACGACATAGCGGGCATCATACCCCTGCCACCCCATGCCCTCGATGGCCTGCTGTACGCCGGCATAGGCATCTTCACGGAAATCCCTGCTGGAAACCCTTGCTGCAGCAAGTTGATCCACCTTCTCCAGAAACACCCCGGGATCACGCCCCTGCTCCAGAGTGACGAAGGTTCTGGCGGTATAGTCCAGACCAGGGGCCACCCCGGCATTGTCACGAAACGCCACCAGCCCGAAATTCACTTTTCCGAGCTGTCCCGCATCGCCGAGCCGGTCATAGATCTTCATCACCGCTTCCCGGGTGCGCTGGATGTATTCATCCATGGACAAGCTGGCATCGATGACAAACACCAGGCCGGCGGTATATTCCTTTTGCAGGCCATCTTGTGCGGCCATCTGGCTTTCCTCGCCCAACAGCGGCACACTGGCAATCTTCAGCATTCGCGCCTGCTCTGTACCCAGCCAGGTATCTTCAAAATCAAGAATCGGCACCAGATAGAAATTTTCACGGATATCAATATGGCTGGCGGGCTGGATCGCCACGACGGGAGAGTCCGCCGCTAACCGGCCTTGCACCGCTTGCTCATAGAGCTGCCGGTATGCCTCGCCCCCGGCATCTTCCGCCAGGGTCTTCAACGCTGCCTTGTCGCGCAGCATCAGCACCCGATCCTGCCCAACCGGGCTTCTGAATACCACGGTCAACCCCTGGTTCCAGGAAATACTGTCTTCTTCCGCCAGCCAGCCCGCCAGGCCGCCATGGCGATCCGCACCCACCAGCAACCATTGGGCGCCTTGCAGCGTTTTGCGCTCATATACATAGAAAGCACTGAAAGGAATAGCCGCCACACCCTGCCGGTCACCAGGCTGGTCATGAAGACGGGCTTCGGGCACGGTCAACACACGTTGATACAGCGTGCTCTTTCCCTCCATGAGCAACGGCTTTTTCGTATCAGCCAGCACTTGCGCGCTCAGCAAAACCAGCAATAAAAAACAGCCTTTCCTTATCATTTTCATCATTTCCATTTTTCCAGCAGCACTGCGGCCTGTTCGTCCCCTTCCTGTGCAGATTTTTTCAGATCCGCCAGCAGTTGCTGCAAACGCTGGCCGGCAAGGTCGCTGCCATTGCTTTGTGCCTGTTGATACCATTTGTGCGCCTGCACCACGTCGGGGCGAGAAAGTACCGTTTCATCTGCCCTGAAAAACCGGGGGTCCGCCTGCTCTGCCAGCACCATGGCTGCCCCGGCATGACCATCTTTCGCTGCCTTGAAATACAGCAGCCAGGCATCCGCAAGCCAGCCCCGGGACTGAAATTCCTGCGCCTGGGCGAAAACAGCATCCGGCGCCGCTTCTTTTCCGGCGGCATCCGCCAGATACTTGCGCGCCACATCACCGTCATTTCGTGGTGCAGAAACATCCCTGTCCGCTTCTGCCTTCCCCACAGAAACAGACGCCTGTTTTTCCACAACCTCCCCGCCAGTTGCTGGCGCTGGTGCCGGCGATGCCACGGGTGGAGGTATGTCTTCCACCTGGTTTCCCGCCTCCGGCACCAGCAACACCGCAATTACAGTAACCGCTATCACCAGGCTGATAATCAGCCACAGGCGGTTGGATGCTGCTGTCCTGCTCGTTTTTTGTCCTTCCTGCATAGAAAATTACCGGCAACCCGGCCGTATGACTAACACCAATCGGCGAAAGAACGATATTATCGCAATTTCTGCCCGGATGCGCTGAACACCGATGAAAACAAGAAATTTGATCCTGTTGTTGCTGGGACTGACCCTGTGGGCCGCCACCGCCTGTTCCCGTCCGCCCGAACGCAACTACCTGGACAGCCTGCGCAGCTATTGGCAAGGCATCTACCCCGACGGAGGAAAGACCCTGTATTGCGGCAGAAAGTTCCGCCCCTTTGATCGCAGCGTAAACGTAGAGCACGTCTACCCCATGAGCTGGGTCACCAAAAAACTGGGCTGCGGCAAGCGCGAACAATGCCGCCACAACAGCACCCGCTTCAACTACATCGAATCCGACATGCACAATATGTACGCGGCGCGCAAGGATGTGAACCGGACCCGCGGCGCCATGGCTTTTGGTGTCATCAAGGGCGAGAAACATCATTTCAAGGGCTGTGATTTCGAAGTGGACTTTCGCGCCCGCCGGGTAGAGCCCCGACCGGAAGTCCGCGGGCGCATCGCCAGAGCCATGCTCTACATGGCCGATGAGTACAACCTGGATATCTACCGTAAGCAACGCCGGATGCTGGAAAAATGGAACAAAAAGTATCCCCCCGACAAGGAAGAAAAACACCACAACGCAGCGGTAGCAAAGATCCAGGGCAAGCCAAACCCCTATATCAAATAGCCTTCGGCACAGAAAAGTGTAAAATCACCGCCCATTCTTGAACACGAATCCGGATGATCCATGAGCACACTGAAAAATGATCGTTTTTTACGCGCCCTGCTGCGCCAGCCCGTAGACATGACCCCGGTGTGGATGATGCGCCAGGCGGGACGTTATCTGCCGGAATACCGGGCCACCCGGGAAAAGGCGGGCGATTTTCTCAGCCTTTGCCAGAACCCGGAGCTGGCCTGCGAGGTTACCCTGCAGCCCCTGGAGCGCTTCCCCCTGGATGCCGCCATTCTGTTCTCGGACATCCTCACCATTCCCGACGCCATGGGTCTGGGTCTGTATTTCGAGGAAGGGGAAGGCCCCCGCTTCAAGCATCCGGTGCAGGACAAGGCTGCCATCGACGCCCTGCCCGTGCCCGATCCGGAAGAGGAGCTGCGCTATGTGATGGACGCCGTGCGCACCATCCGCCGGGAGCTGGATGGCCGGGTGCCCCTGATCGGCTTCTCCGGCAGCCCCTGGACCCTGGCCACCTATATGGTGGAAGGTGGCAGCACCAAGAACTTCGCCCTGTCCAAGGGCATGATGTTCGACCGCCCGGATCTGATGCACGCCCTGCTGGGCAAGCTGGCGGAGTCCGTGACCTCCTACCTCAACGCCCAGATCGCCGCTGGTGCCCAGGCGGTGATGATTTTTGATACCTGGGGCGGCGTCTTGACACCTGCAGATTACAGGGAATTCTCCCTGGCCTACATGCAACGCATCGTGGAAGGGCTGACCAGGGAAGCCGACGGGCGCAAGGTGCCCGTGGTGCTGTTTACCAAAGGCGGTGGCCAGTGGTTGGAAATCATGGCGGACACAGGCTGTGACGCCCTGGGCCTGGACTGGACTACAGACATCGGCGAAGCGCGGAACCGGGTCGGTGGCAGGGTTGCCCTGCAGGGCAATATGGATCCCAGCACCCTGTATGCCTCACCTGAGGTAATCCGCCGTTCAGTGGCAAACATCCTGGAAAGCTATGGCACTGGAACCGGCCATGTATTCAACCTGGGACACGGCATTCACCCCGGCATCAACCCGGAACATGCGGGGGCGATGATCGAGGCCGTGCATGAACTGAGCAAGCCGTATCACAAGTAGGAGCGGTGTCCTCACCGCGATTAGTTTTGATTCGGCCCGGGGATGGGCCTCCTACAGGCGATAAACCGAGGTGGTCATGAGCTTCGAGGTGAGCTTCATGGCGGCCTTCACCGGATCGGGCAGTTCCGCCCCGCCGTGCGCCTTGGCCGTCTGGCCATGGCGGATTTCGTCTTCTTTCATCTGCTCCAGGATGGCACGGGTGCGGCAGTCCGATTCCGGCACCTGAGCCAGATGATCTTCCAGGTGGCCTTCCACCTGCTTTTCCGTCTCCGCCACGAAGCCCAGACTCCATTTGTCCCCCGCCAGCCCCGCGGCCGCGCCCAGGGCAAAAGAGCTTGCATACCAGAAGGGGTTGAGAATGCTCAGGCGGCCACCCAGCTCCTCCACCCGCTGCTCGCACCAGTCCAGGTGATCATTTTCCTCCGCGGCGGAACGCTCCATGCTGCGCCGCACCTCTTCCCTGCGCGCAGTCAGGGCCTGCCCCTGATACAGGGCCTGGGCGCAAACCTCGCCCGTATGATTGATGCGCATCAGGCGGGCCACATGATCCCTTTGGGTCTCCGGCAACTCAGACGCTGTACACTTTTCGGCAGGGTTTGGCCGCTCGGTCACCAGTGGACGACCAAACAAGGTGCGCAAGGCCTGATCAAAGTTCACGACCAGGCGATCCGCCGCGGTAAAATTTCTGCTGTTATCTGATTTCATGCCAAAATTCTAGTCTCTAATCAGTTGCTGCGCCAGCAAAGTCACCGGATGCATGAATCGTACGCCTGCCATATCCACTCCGGCCTGAAGATGCAGACGACAGGAAACATTGCTGCTCAAAACATAATCTGGCACCAGCTCCCCGATCTGTTGCACAAAAGGCTGCCGCAAGTTATCTGCCATACCCGGCCGCAGCAAGAACGCCGTACCCCCGGCGCCACAGCAAGCCCCTCTTTTCTCCATCTGCCCGACCCGCAGCTGCGGAATCCGACCCAGCAACTGCAGTACCGCTTCAGCGCCGTGCAGCACGTTCTCCAATGTGCAGGGGATATGCACCACAGCGCATTTTGGCAATGGACGAAACCGCAACCGGGAAATCACCCGTTCCCGCGCCAGAAAAGAACCAATATCGACATGCTTTTCGCCAAGCGCAGGATATCCGGCGAGCTGCGCACCACAGCCGCTGGCGATACTGACAACCGCTTCCAGCTCACCCGCAGAAGCAAAAGCCGCCTCATTGATGGAAAGCAGCCGGGCCGCTCTTTTGGCGTTCCCCCCATGCGCATCCAGGGCGCCACAGCAAGCCTGTCTACGGGGTATTTGTACCTCATAACCCGCCTGCAGCAACAGTTCCGTTGCTCCTTCAATGACAGCACTGTCAAACAGACTTCCCGTACAACCCGTAAACAAGCCTACCCGCCCAACCGTTCTCGTTCCCCGGGGGCGGCGGAGTTCTTCAGGTTCCGGAGCATCAAGCCGGGCCTGCGTCAGCATCTTCCCCATGGGAGTGGTTTCAGGAAGTGCGGCTTTCCCAATCCGGGCAAGCAAGTGCATCCAAACCCGGCGGGGCAAGATGGCAATCAACAGCTTTTCCTTCCATCCCTGCCGGGAGCGAACCAGCTCCCGCCCCCGATCCATGAGCATGCCGAACGGCACTTCAGATGGACACACCGCTTCGCAACGCCGGCACAGCAGGCAGCTGGCCAATACCTCATGGCTATAACCATCCACCACAAGCTGCCCCTGAGCCAGCGCCTGCACCAAAGCGATGCGCCCCCGGGGGGACATGGTTTCACTGCTGCTGAGCTGATAGGTGGGACAGCCAGCCAGACAAAGGCCGCATTTTACGCAACGGGCCGCTTCAGGGATCATGGCTCGCACCTTGGGGGGTATGCTCAATGTATTGGTTGGCCATAGAAAAAAGGAACACGCCTTACTTCAAACACCATATGTCTATTTGCACCGGCGCGAGTGCAGGGATGGCTGCCACTTTGGCTTAACTTAAACAGGGTGTTAACGGCATTGTACCTAACGCCATGAAGCCGCCCCAAGGGGCTAATGTAGATCACAATGATCCGGATGAAATCATAGCACGACCCTACAGCTAGTGTA
>JAMOLT010000060.1 GCA_027068915.1 Sedimenticola sp.
GCCACTTTGGCTTAACTTAAACAGGGTGTTAACGGCATTGTACCTAACGCCATGAAGCCGCCCCAAGGGGCTAATGTAGATCACAATGATCCGGATGAAATCATAGCACGACCCTACAGCTAGTGTAGAGCACCTGAAAATCAGACCAGAAAATAATTTTGACAAGAAAGGCCTAATATTAGAAAATACTCATGTGCTGATTTTCCTCCCCTCCTCCCCTTTGGAGAATCAGTGTATACACCATCCTCCTTTGGTGGTTATTATTTAGCGTGGCATCTTGCCACGCTATTTTTTTGCCAGGTCAACACAAAGGGCTTGAATCTCTTTTTCAGGTCGGGTATTATTCGCGCCCTTTCGTGGAGTATGGCGAGACTTCGCTATTTTGGGAACGAGACAAATGACAACGGTAAGCGCTAAGTCGGCGGAAGTACGCCGGGAATGGTATGTAGTAGATGCAGAGGGCAAGACCCTGGGTCGCATGGCCAGTGAAATCGCACGTCGGTTAAAAGGCAAGCACAAGCCTATATATACACCGCATGTGGACACGGGCGATTATGTTGTGGTGATCAATGCAGAGAAATTGCATGTTACCGGCAACAAGCTGCAGGACAAGATGTACCATCATCACACCGGTTACATCGGTAACCTGAAATCCATTAATTTGGGCAAGCTGCTTGAAAAAGCACCTGAGCGCGTACTGCAAAGCGCGGTCAAAGGCATGCTGCCGCGCACCCCTCTGGGACGCTCCATGCTGAAAAAACTGAAGGTTTATGCCGGCACTGAGCATCCGCACAGCGCCCAGCAACCCAAACCCCTCGACATCTGAACACAGCTGATACGGATCTGACGAAATGGCACAGCAACAAAATTACGGCACCGGCCGACGCAAGACTTCCGCCGCCCGGGTTTACCTGACCCCAGGCGACGGCAGCATCACAGTAAACGGTCGTCCTCTGGATGAATTCTTCGGCCGCGAAACCGCCCGCATGATTGTGCGTCAGCCACTGGAAGCCACCGAACTGGTGGACAAGGTCAGCATCAATGCCAGCGTTAGTGGCGGCGGAACAACAGGCCAGGCCGGCGCAATTCGCCACGGCATTGCCCGCGCACTGCTGGAATACAACGAAGAGCATCGTCCAACACTGCGTCAGGCAGGTTACCTGACCCGCGATGCACGCATGGTGGAACGCAAGAAAGTGGGGCTGCATAAGGCCCGCAAGCGTCCCCAGTACTCCAAGCGTTAAATTTCAGCCCTCAGTCCTCCCCGCTCTTCGGGGAGGACAAACCAGCCCCGCCCCCTGTACCCGTAACATTTGTAACTTTTTTGCAACAAAAGCATAAATGTGATTTTTTTACAAATAAGTGTTGCTTTATTGTAAAAAAGCAACTATTATCGCTCTTGCTTAGACATGTTTTTAAACCTAATTTATTTAGCGGAGTATTCCAAATGAAAAAGAAGCTTCTAGCATTGGCAGTCGCTGCAGCCCTGCCCATGGTTTCTCAAGCTGCCACAGCTGATGTGACCATTTATGGTAAAGTTCACACCTCTATCGATTTTATCGACCCTGATGCTGGCGACAGCATCTATGACGTAACCAGCCGTGCCTCACGTCTTGGTTTCAAGGGTTCTGAAGATCTGGGCGATGGCCTGAAACTGATCTGGAAAATGGAAACCCAGTACAACACCGCAGAAGGCGGTTTCCAGGGCGGTCGTAACGCTTACATCGGTCTGGCCGGTGGCTGGGGTACCTTCCTCTATGGTAAGCACGACACCCCGATGAAAATGTCCACCGGCAAGCTGGATATCTTCGGTGACGAACTGGCTGACTACAATGCCACTGCTGGCTTGGTCGATATCCGCGCCAGCGATGCAATCGCCTATGTTTCTCCTTCTTTCTCTGGCCTGACTCTGGTCGGCGCCGTGGTTCCTGATGCGGACTATGATGGCGACGGCGACTTCGGCGGAGCCTACTCTCTCGCAGCCATGTACAGCAATGGCGGCCTGTTCCTGGCAGCAGCATGGGAGCAGTTGGACGACCTGTTTGCCGGAGCTGACGCTACTCACTGGCGTATTGGCGCTGGTTTCGATATGGGCGACTTCCATATCGGCGCAGTTTATGCCGATCAAGGCGATCTGACCGCCACCGACAACTACACAGTCAATGGCTCCTACAAGTTTGGTAACAACAAACTGAAGGCCCAATGGTCACAAATCGATCCAGACAGCGGCAGCAAGTCTGATGCCTGGGCTATCGGCCTGGATCACAATTTCAGCAAGCGTACCAAAATGTACGTTCAGTATGCTGACTCCGAGCACGGCCTGCACATCACCAATCCTGATGGCGAGCAGTCCGGCCTGTCCTTCGGTATGGTTCACAAGTTCTGATCAGGACCTGACCGAAGTAGTTATATAGACGCTGTTGCAGCGTATATATAACCCAAAAGGGGAAGCGTGAAAGCGCTTCCCCTTTTTTATTGCTCTCTCGCAGAGACAAATACGAAAATGGTTAGCCCGAATGTTTCACCAGGCTCCGGAATTTTCCCGGAGAGATTTGTTCGGCACACCCTTGCGCCTCACCCCTTCGAGGCTTGCACGAAAACCTGCTCCCGGGAAAAACCGGAGAGTGTCATCGGGGACAAAGTACACCCCAGCCGTAATTCACTCAACTATCTGAATAGTAAAAAAACATTCAATACTAGAGTGACCTGGTGGAATATTCGGGTTAGCTACAAAGATCAGCAGAACGCTTCCCGCTCGCCATTCCTGCGTAGGCAGGAATGACAGGTGATCGGCATCAGCCAGCAACAAAAAAGCCACGAACCGTCAAATGGCTGTTCGTGGCTTTTGACCCAGAGAATATCTTATTTCGGCAAAACGGTTTTTGCACCCGATTCAGACCCAAGAATAAGCACATCTGCCGGTCGATGGCCAAAAATCCCTACGGTCACCACGCCGGCAAGCTGGTTAATAGCAGTTTCTAGTTTGACGGGCTCCATGATCTCCAGGTTCTCCACATCCAGGATGATATTGCCATTGTCGGTAACGAAGTTTTCCCGCCATACGGGAGTGCCACCCAGCTTGACCAGCTCTCTGGCCACATAACTGCGGGCCATGGGAATCACCTCCACCGGCAGGGGAAACTCTCCCATCACATGCACCAGTTTGCTTTCATCTGCAATACAAACAAATTTCTTGCTCGCAGCGGCGATGACCTTTTCACGGGTAAGCGCACCGCCACCGCCTTTGATCAGGTGCAACGAGTAGTTGGATTCATCCGCGCCATCGACATAAATCTCCAGCTCCCCAACTGCGTTGAGATCAAAGACTTGCATGCCAATCTTCTTCAATCGTTCGGTGGAGGCTTCTGAACTGGACACCGCACCTTCATACTGGCCTTTGACATCGGCCAGGAGATCGATGAAATGATTAACCGTCGATCCTGTGCCTATGCCCAGCACCCCGCTACGGGGTAGATATTCCAGTGCGGCTTCTGCCGCCTGGCGCTTTAATTCATCTTGAGTCATATCTTCTTTTCTCCTTTTTTATCTCTTGCAATAAGTTACCATTACAGCATTGAAAACGCCATTGCCATGACTGTTCAAGGCCGTACTGATGTCCCGCAATTATCTGGAAAGAATACTTCGCGCCCGGGTATATGATGTCGCCAGGGAAACACCCTTGGACTTTATTCCACGGCTGTCTGCCCGCCTGAATACGGACATCTGGCTCAAGCGGGAGGACATGCAAAGCGTCTTTTCCTTCAAGTTGCGTGGCGCCTACAACAAGATCTATAACCTGTCGGATAAGCAGAAGCTGCAGGGCGTCATCGCAGCCTCTGCAGGAAACCATGCTCAGGGGGTAGCCTTGGCGGGAAAGCGCCTGGGCGTACCCGCACTGATCATCATGCCCACCACCACGCCCCCCATCAAGGTACAAACTGTACGCAACCTGGGAGCCAGTATTATTCTGCACGGCGACTCCTATGATGAAGCATATGAACATGCCCGTACCCTGGAAAAGAAAAAGGGTCTGGTATTTGTCCACCCTTTCGATGACCCGGATGTGATCGCCGGGCAGGGGACGGTCGCCATGGAAGTGCTCAGGCAGCATGAGGATCCGATAGAGGCTGTTTTTATCCCAGTAGGCGGCGGGGGCCTTATCGGCGGCATGGCCGCCTACATCAAGCGGGTACGGCCGGAAATCCGCGTCATCGGCGTCGAGCCGGAAGACACACCTACCCTGCAAAGCGCCCTGAAAGCAGGCCGCAGGGTAACCCTCAAACAGATTGGCCTTTTTGCCGACGGCGTAGCTGTGCGGCAGATTGGCAAGGAGACTTTCAAACTTGCCAAGCAGTATGTCGACGAGGTCGTGCTCGTAACCACAGATGAAATCTGCGCAGCCATCAAGGATATCTATGATGACACCCGCAGCGTGGCCGAACCGGCAGGTGCCTTGGGAATAGCAGGGATAAAGAAGTACCTGCAGCAAAGCAAAGGAAGCTGTGGCAACCTGGTAGCCATTCTGAGTGGTGCAAATATCAACTTTGACCGTCTGCGCCATGTATCGGAAAGAGCCGAGCTGGGTGAGCAACGCGAAGCCCTGTTCGCCGTGGGAATTCCCGAGAGGCCCGGAAGCTTCCTGAATTTTTGCAAGATACTGGGCAAGCGCAATATCACAGAGTTCAACTACCGCTATCATGACGACAAGCGCGCCCATGTTTTTTGTGGTTTGGAGCTTTCAGGAAATGGGAAGGAACGCCACAGCATCATCGAGCGCTTGCAGCGTAGGAAGTTTGACGTTACCGATCTTACTGATAACGAAACCGCCAAGCTGCACATTCGCTACATGGTGGGGGGACATGCGCGCCAGGTCAGGAACGAGCGGCTGTTTCGCTTTGTTTTTCCCGAGCGCCCCGGCGCATTGCTGGATTTTCTCGCCGGATTGAGTCGCGGCTGGAATATCAGCCTGTTCCATTACCGGAACCATGGTGCGGCCTATGGCCGGGTACTCGTGGGTGTGCAAATCCAAGGGGCGGAAGTCAACGAATTTCGCGCATACCTGAAAGAGCTGGGCTACCGCTACCATGAAGAAACCGATAATCCGGCGTACCAGCTCTTTGCGGGTTCAGGAAAGTAACAGCCAGCCCGCATTTCACCAAGCCTCTCGTTCCGTGAGTTTTTCACAGAATTTCAAATACTTGATAGTGTTTTGCAGCTTGCTACCAGCCATGCTTCCGGGGCAATTCCGGAGCTTGGTGGAACATGCGAGTTAGATGTGTTGCTTCGGAATAAAAGAATCTTTTATTCCGAAGCAACACACTAAAGCACCGCCAATCCCTGGCGCTAGACAATCAAAGAAACCAGGAATCCCAATCTGCCGTTAGAAACAGATCAGGGCATCTCTTTTACTTTTTTCTACTGGCTTTCTTTTTGACCACTTTCTTTTTCGCTACCTTTTTCCCAGCGGCTTTCTTTACCACTTTTTTCTTTGCTACTTTTTTCTTGGCTATCTTCTTTTTGCTTACTTTCTTCTTTACTGCTTTCTTCGCAACCTTTTTCTTCGCTACTTTTTTTGCAACCTTTTTCTTGGCTGCTTTTTTTACGACTTTTTTCTTTGCTGTTTTCTTTGCTGTTTTCTTCGCAACCTTTTTCTTCGCTAGTTTTTTTACAACCTTCTTCTTGGCGACTTTTTTCTTAGCAACCTTTTTCTTGGCAACCTTCTTCTTGGCCGTTTTCTTCAGTACTTTTTTCCTGGCTGTACTCTTGGAAACAGCCGCCTTCTTCTTTGTGGTTTTTTTCTTTGATGTCTTCTTTGCCATGAGATCCCCCATTACAGTTCAATACACAAGAGGTGCGAAAGTTTGCACCTGCTATGGCGAGTATAAACAACTCATCAATAAATGCCAGCATTTACCGCCACTTAACTCTGCTTAATAGACGGCGATCAAAAACAGGCTGCCTCCTGTTCGCTTTGCTGGCTGCTTTGATCCCGTACAACTACTGCTTATTACTTTGTTATAGGAGATCAAAACACTGACATCAACAACATAAATTGCAGGCGCTGCCTTTCCATCAGGAAGACGTTCTACCGCATGTATAACGCACTTTCCGTTACTATGACATCCATTGCCACATCCCAGGGCTGTACAGATACGTGCCTGGTCTTTTGCAGTTCATATCCATAGCCAACCAGCAAAGGATCTTTCCAACATCGTCTGTTCTTACGCCAAGCAAAGCTGCGGTCATAATAACCGCCACCCATCCCCAAACGATTTCCTGTGATATCAAACGCCACCAGCGGAACCACAACCAGATCCAGTGCCCAGGGCTTGATCAAAGTAGACGGCAGCCATCGTGGTTCGAGTATGTTGTACCTGTTGGCTCGCAGAGGATCGCCAGGTCGCCACGCAGCAAACCACAGGCGCTTGTGCCCAATGGGATGCAGCACAGGCAGGTAGCATTGCTTGCCCATAGCGCAGGCACGCTCCAGCACTGGCAAGGGATCCAGCTCACCATCAGCAGCCAGATAGAACGCTATATGCTTTGCACCAGGAAATCGTCGCAGGGACAGAAGCCGCTTACATGCATCATGTGCAGCACTTGCACGACACGCTGCACTCAGCTTCTGGCGCTGCACGCGAATCCTGCTTCTGGTATCAAGAGGGTCATTCATGAGAGAAGGGGAAGGGAAGACATCCTCCGCCTGTGCCGTTGCTGATTTGTGACCTTGAACCGGCAGGTTCAAGTGGGAGTCCCGGCTGCAGTTCAGGCTTTCCGCTCAAGGCGGACATGCACACCGCTGCAGCAACCTGGACTCCCTGTCTAGTGTACTAAGGCTCAAGGGTTTACTAAGCCAGCTCACAAACACCGCAGAGGATGCCTTCAACTCAAAGGCTACTCCGTTTACGGTTAAAGTTCCAGTTGATTGAATTGATGCAGCGCAACTTCCACCTGATCTTGCAGGCTGCGCATCCGCCGTTCCAGAGATGCATCCGGCTCACTGCTGTTATTGCTGATGCTCAACAATTCATGGGCCATGTTCAGCGCCACCATTACCGCGATACGCTCGGTGCCGATAATCTTTCCCGTCTGACGCGTGGCGCGCATGCGTTCATCCAGGTTCAACGCAGAAGCAAGCAGGACGTCTTCCTCACCAGGTGTACAGGCAACCCGGTATTCCTTGTCCATGATGCTGACGGTTACCGTCTTCGCCGGCTTGCTCACGTATTCGCCTCGAGGGACTTCAGCCGGGTAATGATCGCACCCACACGACTCCGGGCCGTCTGGTTCTTTTCCATGAGCGCCAGCCGTTCTTCCTGCAAGCGTTCCTGCTGGGTGCGCAAAAGACGATTTTCCTCTTTGAGGTAGGCGCAGGTTTCGATCAATGCCTTGATCTGTTCCTCAAGTATATCGAAAGCCTGCCGCGAACTGTTTTGATCAGAGTACTTGCTCATAGTAGTAGGAATATAGTTTGCATCACCGCGAGGGTCAAATAATTTGGCAATCTGGTAACATTTACCCATGAATGATTTTACCCCTGATTACAGGCAACTGATAGATTGCATCGAAGCCGCCAAGCTGGAATACTCCGCCGCCGAGATTCACGGGACTCTTGCCGGAATGTTGTGTGGGAGAACCGGAAACTGGCAACAAGTTCTGCTTGCAGAAACCGACCCGGCTGATCCACAGGTACAGGAGTGCGCCACCGGGCTTGAAAACCTATTGCTGTTTACCGCAGAAGAACTGCGTTCCGGGCAAATCCCCTTGCAGCTGATGCTGCCTGATGAACAGGCATCCGTTGCTGAAAGAGCCAGCGCCATACGCGACTGGAGCCAGGGATTCCTGTTCGGTTTCGGCCTCGCCGGCGAGCAGAAACAACAGCTGCTGAACGGCAATGCTGGAGAAGCCCTGCAGGATTTTACCGAAATTGCCCGCATGAACGTGGAGAATTTTGGCAAGCTTCAGGAAACCGAGGAAGCACTGATGCAACTGGAAGAATACCTGTGGGTAGCAACCTCACTTATCTGGCACGAGGCGGGCAACAATGACGCAGACTGAATTCAAACGACGGCGGCGTCAGCTGATGCGCATGATGGGCAAGGACAGCATCGCCATCCTACCGGCAGCCGCCACACGGATACGCAACGGTGACGTGCATTACCCCTATCGCCCGGACAGTGACTTCTATTACCTCACCGGCTTTGCCGAACCGGAAGCCGTAGCCGTATTGATCCCCGGCCGCAAGCAGGGGGAATACATCCTGTTCTGCCGGGAAAAAGACGCAGACAAGGAGCGCTGGGACGGTGCCATCGCCGGTCAGGAAGGCGCAGTGGAGGAATACGAGACGGATGACTCCTTCCCCATCACCGACCTCAACGACATTCTCCCGCGCATGCTGGAACAGTGCGAACGCGTCTATTACGCTATGGGCTGCGATCCGGATCTGGATCAGAACATGTCGAGCTGGATCAGCCAGATCCGCGGCAAGGCCCGTAGCGGCGTACATACCCCCCAGGAATTCATCGCCCTGGATCACTACCTGCACGACATGCGGTTGTACAAGTCACGCTCGGAAATCGCCGCCATGCGCAAGGCGGCGAAAATTTCCGCCGCCGCCCATAAGCGCCTCATGGGCGAATGCAGGCCGGGCATGAAGGAATATCAGCTGGAAGCCAGCTTTCTCCATGAATGCAGCCGCCGGGGAGCGCGCCAGCAGGCCTACTCACCCATCGTCGGCGGCGGCAACAACGCAACGGTACTGCATTATGTGGACAACAGCGACAAGCTGGAGAACGGTGATCTGGTGCTCATCGACGCCGGCTGCGAACTGGACTACTACGCTTCCGACATCACCCGCACCTTCCCGGTAAACGGCAAATTCACCCCGCCCCAGGCTCAGCTCTACCAACTGGTGCTGGATGCTCAGCTTGCCGCCATCAAGCAGCTCAAGCCCGGCAATGCCTACAACGCCCCGCACAAGGCGGCGGTGCGCACCCTGACCCGGGGACTGGTAAAGCTGGGATTGCTCAAGGGCCAGCCGGCAAAGCTTGTCCGTGAGGAAAAATACAAAAAATTCTTCATGCACGGCACCGGGCACTGGCTGGGGATGGACGTGCATGATGTGGGCGACTACAAGATCGATGGCCACTGGCGGCAACTGGAACCCGGCATGGTACTTACCATCGAGCCCGGCCTGTATATTCCTCTGGGCAGCAAGGGGGTGGCGAAGAAATGGCAGGGTATCGGCATTCGCATTGAAGATGATATTCTGGTCACCAGGGACGGTTGCGAAGTGTTGTCCGCCGACGCCCCCAAAACCATCACCGAAATCGAAGACATCATGGCGGCATGAAACAGGTTTACGACATCACTATCGTTGGCGGCGGCATGGCCGGCGCCAGTCTGGCGATTGCCCTGTCCAGCCATGGGTTACGCATCGCCCTCATCGAAGCCAGCCCCCTCAAGGTGGACAGCGTCCCCAACTATGACGACCGCGGCATCGCCCTCGCCCTGGGCTCACAGCGCATCTTCGCCGCCCTGCGGACCTGGGAGGGCATGGAGGAGCAGGCCGAGCCCATCCGTCATATCCATGTATCGGAACAAGGCGGCTTCGGCTTCACCCACCTGGACGCAGACGAAGAACAGGTGCCGGCGCTGGGCTATGTCATCACCGCCCGCGATCTGGGCGCGGCCTTGCTGGCGCGCCTGTCCCGGCTCCCGGATATCGACATCATCGCTCCCGGCCGGGTGCAATGGGTCAACATCGAAGATGATCTGGCGCATATCGGCCTGCAGGAACAAGCCCTGTGCGCCCGGCTGCTGGTGGCGGCCGATGGCGGCAATTCCTTTGTGCGCCAACAGCTTTGTTTCGAGGTAAAACGCCGGGAATATGGCCAGAGCGCCATCACCGCCAACATCACCCCCGGGCGGCATCACCAGCATATTGCCTACGAACGCTTCACCCGCAACGGCCCCCTGGCCATGCTGCCCATGACGCAGCAACGCTGCGCCCTGGTGTGGACGGTCAGGGATGAAATGGCGGGAGAAATACTGTCTCTGGATGAACAGCAGTTCCTCGAACGCTTGCAGCAGCAGTTCGGCTGGCGGCTGGGAAGGCTGCAGCGAGCGGGGAAGCGCAACAGCTATCCCCTTTCCCAACTATATGTTCCCGACGCCATCCAGCATCGCACCGCAGTCATCGGCAATGCGGCCCATACCCTGCATCCGGTCGCCGGCCAGGGCTTCAATCTGGGCATCCGGGATGTGGCGGCGCTGGCGGAAGTGGTGCTGCAGGGCATTCAATCCGGCGAAGACCCCGGATCGACAACCGTGCTTCAGCGCTACCAGCGCTGGCGCAGAAAAGACCAGCAGCAGGTAGTGCAACTGACCGATGCACTGGTGCGTGGCTTCAGCAACGATCTGCCACCTTTGAAGCTGGCGCGCAATCTCGGCATTTTGGCGCTGGAGGGATTGCCGCCTGCCCGCCATCTCATCGCCCGGACGGCCATGGGGTTGACGGGCCGCTTACCCCGGCTGTCGAGAGGACTGTCCCTATGACGAACACAGATACCGATATCATCATCGCCGGCGGCGGCATGGTGGGCGCCGCCCTGGCCTGCGCCCTGGCGGAACAGGGCTTCACCATTACCCTGCTGGAGCGCCGGGAGCCAGACCTGGAGTGGCCCCGGGACGGCTATGATATCCGCGTCTCCGCCATCAGCCGCACTTCCCAAAACATCTTTCACAACCTGGGGGCCTGGCCACACATGACAAGGCGGCGGGTAACGCCTTATGAACACATGCGGGTATGGGAATCCGGCGGCGGAACCGCCCTTCCCTGGGCGCCGCAAATTCAATTCCATGCGGCAGATATCGGCGAACCGGATCTTGGACACATCATCGAAAACCGCGTGATCCAGGGCGCCCTGTGGGAACAGATGCAGACCTTGAAAAACATCGAGATCCGCTGCCCGGCTTCCATCAGTAGCCTGAGCCTGGATGAGGAAGCACCCAGCGTCATACTCAATGACGGCACCCGCATGCGCGCCGCCCTCATCGTCGCCGCGGATGGCGCGCGTTCCTCCCTGCGGGAGCTGGCGGGCATCTCCACCGGGGGCTGGGGCTATGACCAAACCGCCGTGGTCTGCACGGTGCAGGCGGAAGCCGGCAACCAGTCCACCTGCTGGCAGCGCTTCATGCCTTCCGGCCCCCTGGCGCTGCTGCCCATGGAGCAGGATCTGTTCTCCATCGTCTGGTCAACCACGCCGAAACAGGCGGAAAAACTGCTGCAAATGCCGCCGGAAGCCTTCGACAGCGCTCTTACCCAGGCCTGTGAAGCGCGCCCGGGGCGGCTCCGCCTTCTCGGTGAGCGGGGCGCATTTCCCCTGCGCCTGCAACACGCCAAACAATACATCAAGCCCGGCCTGGCGCTGGTGGGCGACGCGGCTCATGTCATCCACCCCCTGGCGGGACAGGGCGTCAACCTGGGCCTTATGGACATGGCGGAACTGGCCGACATCCTGGTTCTGGCCCGCAACAAGGGCCGTCCCCTGGGCGCCCTGCATACCCTGCGCCGCTATGAACGGGCGCGCAAGGGCGAGAACATCGCCATGCAAGGCGCCATGGATCTTTTCAAACGGCTGTTCAGCAATGACATCGGCCCATTGCGCCTGGCCCGCGACCTGGGCATGGGTCTGACGGAACACGCCCCGCTACTGAAAAACCTGCTGATCCGCAATGCCATGGGCATCCTCGGCGAAGCGCCTTCGCTGGCGAGAGCAAAACAGCAGGGCTAGTCATTCGCAGCCAGTTGGCGCTGCATCCGGGACAAGTTCCTGCGCCCTGCCCTTGCGGCTCACCAAAGCCGGTCTGCCATCCGCTGCTGTTTCCCGTTCATCTTCATCGAAACTGCACACTACCCGGTTTCGTCCTGTCTCCTTGGCCCGATAGAGCGCGGCATCCGCTTGCTTGAACAGCGCCTCCAGGCTTTGCCTGCCTACCGCCACGCCAAAGCTGGCGGTGACAGGGATTTCATGGTCGCCACAGCGTATTTCTGCATTCTCCAGGCAACAACGCAGTGATTCAGCCACTTTCCTGGCCTGCTCCCCATCATTCACCAGCAGCAGTACGCCAAATTCCTCACCCCCCAGGCGGGCGCACAAATCATCGCTGCGCAAACAAGCCAGGTGCGTGTCGGCAATCTCCTTCAATACCTCATCACCACAATGGTGCCCCCAGGTATCATTGATGTTCTTGAAGTAATCCACATCGGAAATAATCATCGCCAGCCGCCGCGCATCCTCCTTGCATTCCTCCAGCATCTCCTTGCCCTGCTGATAAAAGGCCCGGCGATTGTTCAGCCCGGTCAAGGCATCCTCATAAGCGCGCTTCTCTGCTGCATCCCTGGCGTCCTCCAGCTCATACCCCAAGCGGAAACTGCGATGCATGGTAGCGGACAGCACCTGGCCGGCATGGACGGTAGTCACAACAAACAACAGAGCACCCAGCGCCAGCGCCGTAGAAATGAGCGTGCCCTGAAGCAGAAACCAGAAAGTTGTCGGCAACAGAATGCTGCCAATAGTGGCCAGGGTCATCAATCTGTGGGCGGAATACATGGCGATTGCTCCGCCAGACATACCCACCAGGAAAAAGTAGACGGCAACCTGATGTAACACCGAGTCCTCGGGCAGGATCACCACCGCACCCACCCCCCAGATCAGCGAAGACACCAGCAACGTAGCAATATACGGCTTTTCCCAGGCGAGCAGCACCTTGGCTCCCGGCTGGATTTGCCAATACCGGAAGAACAGACCCACCCTGGCCACAGAAGACATGAGAAGAAGGAAGAACCAGCCCAGCAATACCGTTTTTTCCTGAACATGCCACAGCACCACACATATCAGGGCGGCAGTGAACAGACTGGCAAATATGGCAGGAAAAGACTGCTGATAGAGCAGGCGCAGTTTTTCTATCTGCGCAAGGCGATCCAGCCGCAAGTCCTTGTTGCTTTCAGCAGAAATTATGCGCCTCCCGGGAACTGTTTGTTGATCAAGCATTTCGGTCTTTGAGCGATCATAACACCATCCAGATTCTGTTCAGGCAAACTTGGCAATCTCAAGATGAATCTGTACCATTGCCCCTCAAACCCCAGCTTTCGTGGGAGAGACCAGTCCATGACTGGCGCCGAAGGCGCAATTCCGCCCGGAATCGCTCAGGCACACAGGACCACGAGGCATGCCATCACCGATGGCGGGTTGACTCTGGAGAGCGGCGGCTTCACCGTCCACCGACGGGGCAGGATTCGGCAATATCGGATTCAAACTCTCAGGTACCGGGACAGAGGGGCGGGAATCCAGGACCAGATTGGAGAACCCCGTGGAGCAAAAGACCATCCTCAACCAGACGCACCGCGACATGGGCGCCCGCATGACGCCTTTCGGCGGCTGGGACATGCCGATCCATTACGGTTCACAAATCGAAGAACACCACGCCGTGCGCCGCGATGCAGGCATGTTCGATGTCTGCCACATGACTGCCGTGGACGTTCGCGGCCCTGAAGCAAAAGATTTCCTGCGCCACCTCCTGGCCAACGATGTAGGCAAACTCAAAGCCCCGGGAAAAGCATTGTATTCCTGCATGTTAAAGGAAAATGGTGGCGTTATCGACGATCTTATCGTTTATTTTATGCACAAAGACTGGTTCCGCATGGTGGTCAACGCCGCCACCACGGAAAAGGATATTGCCTGGATGGAACGCCAGGCGCGGGGCAAGGAGGTGCAGATACAGCCCCGGCGGGATCTGGGAATGATTGCCATACAAGGCCCGAACGCCAGGGCAAAAACCCTGCCCCTGCTGCCGGAAGCGCTGCGCGAGGCCGCAGAAAACCTGAAACCTTTCAGCGCCGCAGACCACGGCGACTGGTTTGTCGGGCGCACCGGCTATACCGGCGAGGACGGTTTTGAAATCCTGCTGCCGGCAGGCCAGGTGGTAGCACTGTGGAACGCCCTGGCACTGGCGGGCGTTCGTCCCTGTGGCCTGGGGGCAAGAGACACCCTGCGCCTGGAGGCGGGCATGAATCTGTATGGCGCAGACATGGATGAAGACTGCTCCCCCCTCGAATCCGGCCTCGCCTGGACCGTGGCCCTGGGCGATCTCAATCGGGATTTCATTGGCCGCAGCGCCCTGGTTACGCAAAAAGCCGGTGGCAGGCTGCCCCGGTTCACCGGCGTACTACTGGCAGGCAAAGGCGTTTTACGCAACCGGCAAAAGCTGTACGATGGCGAACGGGAAGTGGGCGAGATCACCTCTGGCGGGTTCTCCCCCACCCTGGAACGCGCGATCGGCCTGGCGCGCATCGACGCTGATGCAAGTGATCGAATCAGCGTGGACATGCGCGGCAGGAAGCTGCCGCTGGTGCTGGTCAAGCCACCTTTTGTACGCAATGGCAAACCCTGCCTTTAGTTGAGGAAACAATCATGAGCAACATCCCGGAAAATCTGAAATACGCCGAATCCCACGAGTGGGTGCACGACGAAGGCGATGGCACCGTGACCGTCGGCATCTCCGATCACGCCCAGGAACTGCTGGGAGATCTGGTATTCGTGGAGCTTCCCGAGACCGGCGCCCAGCTCAAGGCCGGCGACGAATCTGCGGTGGTGGAATCCGTGAAAGCCGCATCGGACGTATACAGCCCTGTGGACGGCGAGGTGATCGAAACCAACGAGCTGCTGGCAGACTCTCCGGAAGTCATCAATGAAGCGCCCTATGACAACTGGATATTCAAGCTCAAGCTCTCCAACCCCGTTCAGCTCGACGAGCTCCTGGATGCGGCAGCTTACGCCAGCCTGGTGAAAGCCGAAGAGGACTGATGCCTTTTATTCCGCACACAGAAGAAGAATTGCGCCAGATGCTGGACGTGATCGGCGTGGACAGCATCGAGCAGCTGTTCGACGAAATACCCGCAAAACTGCGCTGTGGTGAGCTGCAGGGCCTCGGTTCCGGCCTGTGGGAGCAAGACATCACCCGCCTGATGCAGGACAAGGCAAGGGAAGACGGCCAACCCCTGTGCTTTATCGGCGCAGGCGCCTATGACCATCACATCCCCGCTGCAGTATGGCAGCTGGCCAGCCGGGGCGAATACTACACCGCCTATACCCCCTATCAGGCCGAGGCCAGCCAGGGCACCTTGCAGTTGCTGTATGAATACCAGAGTATGATGACCGAGCTCATGGACATGGACGTTTCCAACGCCTCCCTGTACGACGGCGCATCCGCCCTGGCGGAAGCGGTGCTGATGGCGGTGCGCGCCAACCGCAAATCCCGCTCCCGACACATCCTCGTGCCTGCGAGCCTGCACCCCCATTACCGCGCCACGGTGCGCACCCTGGTGAAAAACCAGGGCATCGAACTGGTGGAAATCCCCTATGACCGCAGCACCGGCCAGACGGATTTGCAGGCACTGGCGCAACATACCGGACAAGACCTTGCCGCGCTGGTCGTTCCCCAGCCGAATTTCTTTGGCGTGCTCGAAGACGTGGACGTCCTGACCGAATGGGCGCGGGCCAATGGCGCATTGTCCATCGCCGTGGTCAATCCCCTGGCCATGGCCGTGCTCCACCCACCGGGCGAATGGGGCGAACAGGGCGCAGACATTTGCTGCGGCGACGGCCAGCCCCTGGGCGCGCCCCTGTCTTCCGGCGGCCCCTATTTCGGCTTTCTCTGCAGCAAGCAAACCCTGGTGCGGCAGATGCCGGGGCGCATTATCGGCCGCACCGTGGATCTCGACGGCAAAGAAGGCTTCGCCCTCACCCTGCAGGCCCGCGAACAGCATATCCGCCGCTCCAAGGCCACCTCCAACATCTGCACCAACCAGGGACTGATGGTCACCGCCGCCACCATACACATGAGCCTGATGGGCGCCGATGGACTGGCCAGTACCGCCAGCCGCTGCCACAGCAATCTGCAGCTGCTGGTGGAAAAACTCACCAGCCTGGGCGAGATCGAACCCCTGTTCAGCGGCCCGGTGTTCCACGAAACCGTACTGCGCCTGCCCCTGGAACCCCGGCGGGTGCTGCGCACCCTGGCGGCACACAACATTCTCGGCGGCTATGATCTGGCCGGGCACTATCCCGAACTGGGCAACGCCCTGCTGGTCTGCGCCACGGAAAACCGCAACCAGGACGACATAGACAAGTACCGCCTGAAAATGGAACAGGTGCTCGCCTCCCGCCGCCAGGGCGCCTGTGCCACCATGGCCAAATTCGATCGAGAGTAACCATGCTGATATTCGAACATTCCCGTCCCGGCCGCCGTGCCCAGGCGCAAGCCCCGAAGTCAGCTACAAGACTGGAGGGCATTCCAGCCGCCCTGCAGCGCAAGCGCAAACCCCGCCTGCCCGAAGTTTCGGAAATGCAGGCAGTGCGCCATTACACCCGCCTGTCACAGAAGAACTTCTCCATCGACACCCAGTTCTATCCCCTGGGCTCCTGCACCATGAAATACAATCCCAGGGCCTGCAACACCCTGGCCATGCTGCCGGGGCTGGTCAACCGCCACCCCCTGGCGCCGGACAGCCACAGCCAGGGCTTTCTCAGCGCCATGTACGAGTTGCAGGAAATCCTCAAGGAAGTGACCGGCATGTCCGCCGTGTCCCTGGCCCCCATGGCCGGCGCCCAGGGCGAGTTCGCCGGCATCGCCATGATCCGCGCCTACCACGACGCCCGGGGCGACACGGGGCGCACGGAAATCCTGGTGCCCGACGCCGCCCATGGCACCAATCCGGCGACGGCGGTGATGTGCGGCTACAAGGCCAGAGAGATCCCCAGCAAGGCCGATGGCGACGTGGACATGGACGCTCTCGAAGCGGCCCTGGGCCCGCAGACCGCGGGCATCATGCTTACCAATCCCTCCACCCTGGGGGTGTTCGAGCGCCGCATCAAGGAAATCGCCGACAGGGTGCATGAAGCCGGCGGACTGCTGTATTACGACGGCGCCAACCTCAACGCCATTCTCGGGCGGGTGCGCCCCGGCGATATGGGCTTCGACGTCATTCACATGAATCTGCACAAGACCTTCTCCACCCCCCATGGCGGCGGCGGCCCCGGCGCCGGCCCGGTGGGGGTGAGCAAGCGCCTGCAACCCTTCCTGCCCGTACCCATGGTGGGAACGGATGGTCATGACTATCATTGGCTGAGCGAAGAACAATGCCCGCAAAGCATTGGCCGCCTGTCCGCTTTCGCCGGCAATGCCGGCATTTTGCTGCGCGCCTATGTGTATGCGAAAATGCTCGGAGCCGAAGGCATGCAGCGGGTGGCGGACTATTCCACCCTCAACGCCAACTACATGCTCAAGCGCCTCATGGATGCGGGCTTTACCGCCGCCTACCCCGAACGCCGCGCCACCCACGAATTCATCATCACCCTGAAAAATGAAGCCAGGGAGCTGGGGATCAACGCCATGGACTTCGCCAAGCGCCTGCTGGACTATGGCATCCATGCCCCCACCACCTATTTCCCCCTGCTGGTGCCGGAATGCTTTTTGATCGAGCCCACGGAAACCGAAGCCAGGGAAAGCCTGGACGCCTTCATCGACGCCATGATCAAGATCCGCGAGGAAGCCAGGACAGATGCCGAGTGGGTCAGGGGAGCACCCTACACCTTGCCGGTGCGCCGCCTGGACGATGTACGCGCCGCCCGGGAACTGGATCTGCGCTGGCAGGCGCAAGAGGAACGGGCATGAGCGCCAACAAACCGGGCAACACCGGCATCACCCGCCTGATCAAGGCATTCGGCTATTCCATGCGGGGCTTTGCCTCCTGCTTCAAAAGCGAGGCCGCCTTTCGCCAGGAAGTAGCCGCCTCGTTGCTGATCGTTCCCCTGGGCCTGTGGCTCGGCCAGACCGGCATGGAGCGGGCCATGCTGGTGGCCAGCTGGCTGCTGGTGCCCATCGTGGAGATGCTCAACTCCGCCATCGAGGCGGTGGTGGACCGCATCGGCCCGGAACATCATGAATTGTCCGGCCAGGCCAAGGATATCGGCTCGGCCGCGGTTTTCCTCGCCATCACCCTGTTCCTGCTGGTCTGGGCGCTGGTGCTGTTTCCCCATCTCATCAACAACCCCTGAGGATCATCTATGTCTGCCCTGATTTGCGGCTCTTTCGCCTATGACACCATCATGGTGTTTCACGACCGCTTCAAAAACCACATACTCCCGGAACAGGTGCATATTCTGAATGTTTCCTTCCTGGTGCCGGACATGCGCCGGGAGTTTGGCGGCTGCGCGGGCAACATCGCCTACAACCTGAAGCTGCTGGGCGGCGACGGCGCGCCCATGGGCACCGTAGGGACCGACTTCGCGCCCTATGCCAGCTGGATGGACGCCCAGGACATCAGCCGTGACTACCTGCGGACAATCGAAGGGGAATACACGGCCCAGGCCTATATCACCACGGATCAGGACGACAACCAGATCACCGCCTTCCACCCCGGCGCCATGAACTATTCCCACCAGAACCGGATCAACGACGCCACAGGCATTACCCTGGGGTTGCTGTCCCCCGACGGCCGCCAGGGAATGATTGAACATGCAGAACAGTTTGCGCAAGCCGGCATACCCTTCATGTTCGACCCCGGCCAGGGCATGCCCATGTTCGACGGGAAAGACCTGCTGCACTTTGCCGAACAGGCCACCTGGCTGGCGTTCAATGATTACGAAGCCCGACTGATGCAGGAACGCACGGGCAAATCCATCAAAGAACTGGCCGGCATGGTGGACGCCATCATCGTCACCCGGGGCGGCGAAGGCTCCAGCATTTTTACCGGCGGCAAGACCATCGAGGTCCCCAGCGCCAAAGCGGCCTCTCTGGAAGACCCCACGGGCTGCGGCGACGCCTACCGCGCCGGTCTGCTGTACGGCCTGCAGAACGATCTGGACTGGGAGACCACCGGACGCATCGCCTCCCTGATGGGTGCGATCAAGATCGAGCAGCCCGGCACCCAGAATCACCGTTTCACTCTGGACGAATTTCAGGCAAGATTCAGTCAGTCCTTTGGCTACAACCTGTAGGAGCTCGCCATCATGGGCCATACCCACGGCAACGAAGAATTTCTGCCACTGAACATCGCCGTTCTCACCATTTCCGACAGCCGTACCGAAGAAACCGATACCTCCGGCGGCTACCTGCGGGAAGCGCTCCAGGAAGCAGGCCATGTTTTCGTGGACAAGAAGATCGTCCCCGATGACATCTACCAGATGCGCGCCGCCTTCTCCGCATGGATCGCCGACCCGGAGGTGGAAGTCATCATCGCCACCGGCGGCACCGGCGTGACCGGGCGGGACAGCACTCCGGAAGCCGTCATCCCTCTGCTGGACAAGCAGGTGGAAGGCTTCGGCGAACTGTACCGGCAGATCTCCTTCGAGGAAATCGGCGCATCCACCCTGCAATCACGCACCGTGGCGGGGCTGGCCAACGGCACCTTCGTCTTCTGCGTGCCCGGCTCCACCGGCGCCTGCCGCACCGCCTGGACGAAGATTCTCCAGCCCCAGCTGGACATCCGCACCCGGCCCTGCAACTTCGCCGTTCTCATCCCCCGCCTCCTGGAGAAATGAATATGAGCGCCTGTGACTGCACCCCTGAGGTAGCCGGCCTGAAGCCCTATGAAGAAGCCGTGGATCTGCTGCTGAGCCACGCCAAACCCATGCAGGACAGGGAAACCCTGCGCTTGCATGACGCCCTGGGAAGAGTGCTGGCGGCGCCGGTAAAAAGCGCCATCAACGTCCCCGGCTGGGACAACAGCGCCATGGACGGATACGCAGTTCGCGTAGCAGATATTGCAGCCGAAGGGACAAAGCTGAAAATCTCCCAACGCATCCCCGCAGGTATCGCGCCCCAGCCACTGGCGCCGGGAACCGCCGCCCGCATCTTCACCGGCGCGCCCGTACCCGAAGGCGCAGACGCCGTGGTGATGCAGGAACTGACCTGCCAGCAGGATGATGAGGTCATCATCAACACCATTCCCCAACCCGGCGCCCATATCCGCCGCGCCGGAGAAGACATCCGCGCCGGTGCAAAAATCATCCAGCCCGGAGAGCGCCTGCTGCCCCAACACCTGGGCCTGGCCGCCTCCGTGGGCGTGGGCGACCTCCAGGTCTGGCGCCGCCCCAGGGTGGCCATCCTGGCCAGCGGTGACGAGCTGCAGATGCCCGGCGAGCCACTGGAGCCGGGCATGATCTACAACTCCAACATTTTCACCATTGCCGGCATGTTGCGCTCCCTGGGCTGCGAAGTCATCGACCTGGGGCAGGTGGAAGACACCCTGGAAGCCACCAAGCAGGCCCTGCTGGACGCTGCCGCCCAATCCGATCTGGTCATCGCTTCCGGCGGCGTTTCCGTGGGTGAGGAAGACCATGTAAAGCCCGCCGTGGAAGCCCTGGGCGAGCTGAACATGTGGAAAGTGGCCATTCGCCCCGGCAAGCCCGTAGCCTTCGGCCATGTCAGTGAAACCCCGTTCATCGGCACCCCGGGCAACCCCGTGTCCCTGTTTGTCACCTTTCTGCTGTTCGCCCGGCCTTTCATCCGCAAACTGGCAGGGCTGAGCGAAGTATTGCCCAGGAGCACACAGGCTACCGCCGGATTCGAATGGAACAAGCCGGACAAGCGCCGCGAGTTTCACCGCGCCCGGCTGGAGAAACAGGCGGATGGCAGCGACATCGTGCATGTGCATCCCAGCCGCTCCTCTGCCGTACTCAGCTCCACCACCTGGGCCAATGGCCTGGTGATCCTGCCGGAGAACCAGACCATACAACCGGGCGACAAGGTGCAGTTCCTGCCTTTTTGCGAGCTGCTATCATGATCAGGGTGCTGTATTTTGCCAGCCTGCGGGATCGCCTTGGGATCAGCGGGGAAGAGCTCGAGCTGTCCGAAAGCACCAGAAACATCACCTCCCTGAAAGCACTGCTGGCGCAGCGCGACGAAAGATGGGCTGCGGTTTTTGCCGAGGATGAGCTGGTGCTGGTCGCGGTCAACCAGGAAATGGCCCAGGCGGACACGCCCATCAACGAAGGGGACGAGATCGGTTTTTTTCCGCCGGTTACAGGAGGGTGATGCTCCGGCTCACATTGCAGCCTCTGCCTGGCAGCGGTAGTGCCAATCTCGCCAAAGAGCTACAAGGAAGGCCCGGATGAACGCCCGCAACAAAATCCTAGAGTGGGCGGAAGAGGGCCGGATAGCTTCCGACCAACTTGCCGCAGCACTCAAAACCTGCAAGCTGCTGCCAGACCAACGCGGCTGGCTACAGTTTCTTGACCGACTACTGCTTGGCCTGGGAACCCTGTTGCTGGTATCCGGTATCATCTTTTTCTTTGCCGCCAACTGGGATGGAATAGGACGCTATACAAGGTTTGCCCTGGTAGAAGCCGCTTTTCTCGCCTGCCTGTTGCTCCTCTGGCGTCTGGGAAACACTAGCCTGGCTGGCCAGGCCGCCCTGATGGGAGCAGTGCTACTGACAGGCGCGCTACTGGCCCTGGTGGGCCAGACCTACCAGACCGGCGCCGACAACTGGGAACTGTTCTTCGCCTGGAGTCTGCTGGTGTTTCCATGGGTAGCGCTGGGAAAAAACAGCATACTCTGGCTCATCTGGCTGGGGCTGATCAATCTCTGCACCATCACCTACGCCCAGGCCCACCAAAGTCTGTTCTGGGAAGATGATTTGCTGTGGCTGCTATTCATCATCAATACCCTGGCGCTGGTTCTCTGGCAGAAACTGGCGGATCTGGAACACATTCCCACCGACGCACATTGGCCCATACGCATACTGGCCACCGCCAGTGGTGTATGCATCACTCTGCTGGCGCTGCAGGCGGTGGTGGATTCCGCATCCATATCAAGCATCATGGCATGGCTGATCTGGTTGGGTACCATCTATTACGTTTATCGCCGACAGCGGGTGGATCTGTATATCCTTACCGGTGGTGTATTGTCCATTATTGTCACTATTTCCGTGTTTTTCACCCAGCATCTGCTGACGGGAGATTCTGTCTTCAGCCTGGTATTGCTGACCGTACTGGTGCTGGGGCTGTCCGCTGCCGGAGGATGGTGGTTGCGGCAAATACTGGAAGAGATGCACCGCCAATGAACACGGACAACACAACCCTCTGGCGGCAGCTGCAGCAGGCCAAACTGGTCACGGAAGAGCGCGCCCCTGAACAGACCGCAACTGCGGCACCCTGGTACATGCGCACCATGCTCGCTTTCATGGGCTGGGTCGGAGCCTTGCTAATACTGGCAGTGCTGTTCAGTGGACTTTCCGGCATGTTGAAAAGCAACACTGGCAGGCTCGGCATCGCCATCATTCTGGGCTTCACTGCATTACTGTTATTTCGGGGCAAAGAAAGCCAGGATTTCCGCATGCAGTTCGCTCTGGCCTTGAGCCTGGCGGCCCAGGCTCTCATCTTCTGGAGCCTGGGCAATATGTTGCTGCCGCAGCAACCTGTCGTGGCCGCCCTGGTGGTGATGGTACTGGCGCTCGTCTTGCTGGCCGGCATCCCCAACAGCATCCATCGCCTGTGGTCTGCCGGCATTGCCAGTCTGGCTTTGCTTTACCTCATGGGACAGTTCGGCATGGCACCCGTGGCGGGGGCAATCCTGAGCGGAGCTGCATGCTGGCTGTGGCAAAAGGAATTCGATCTCGTTCGATGGGGTTCGATTCTGCGCCCGCTTGTCTGGGCAGTCACCCTCACCGCACTCGTCCAGCTAAGTGGTGAGGAACTCCATTCTCTATTGCAACTGTTGTTCTCCCGTCAGTCCTCCATGCAACCTGAGCTATTGGTGCTGCGGGGGGCTATCACTCTGGGTATCATCATCCTTGTCACTCACACTATGCTGAAAGAAGCAGGCATCAAGACATTTAGCCTGTCCGGCCTCGCTGCCATGGCAGTTTTGTTCCTGCTGGCTTTTTTCATTCCAGGCATCGGCTTTAGCCTGCTGCTGACCCTGGTTGCCTTTTCCCGGGGCAATCACCTGCTCGCCGGTATGGCAGTAGCCAGCCTTCTGCTCTTCCTGTCGAAATACTATTATCTCCTCGACATCAGTCTACTGCACAAATCCCTGTTGCTGGCTGTCAGTGGCCTGCTGTTGTTGGCACTACGGCTGCTGATAATGCACCTATCCGCCAGCGGAGCTACAAAGTGAACAAACATCTACTCCTGATCATTGGCCTGTTGATCCTGGCTTTGGTGAACTATGACATTTACAGCAAGGAACAGCTCTTGCGGGATGGTCGAACCCTGCTGCTGGAGCTGGCTCCGGTAGACCCACGCTCCCTGATGCAGGGAGACTACATGGCGCTAAACTATAAAATCAGCCAGGAGTGGCAAAAGCTGCGGCCATACAATCCTCCCGACCAGGGATATCTCGTGCTGATCCTGGATGAAGACAACATCGGCCAGCTCCAGGGGCTTGACCAGGGCAACCTGCTGGAGCAGAACCAGTTGCGCATCCACTACCGGGTACGCAAAGACAGGCTGCGAATCGGCAGCAACGCCTTTTTCTTCGAAGAAGGCAGTGCGGAACGCTACAGCCAGGCCGCCTACGGCGAACTTCGAATCAATGAGGCAGGAGATTCCCTGCTCGTGGCCTTGCGGGATAAAGACCTCCGGCTCCTGGGAGAAACAACGGAGGACAATAACCCACCCCAAACACCTTGAAGCAAAGATCAAACTTGCCTGCCGGTACATTTCCCCTTACCCTTTCAGGCAAAGTCCATTCTGCGAGATTCTACATGACCATAGCCAACGACAAAGATGCCCATTTCAATATGGCGTACCAGCAAATCCGCCCCTGGGATGTCTGGGATGACCGGGTGCTGGACATCATGATGGATCTCCCCCGCGAGCAGTTCGTCCCTCTTGCCTATCGCAGCCTGGCATTTGCCGACACGCGCATCCCGCTGGGACACGGCCAGGTGATGATGGAGCCAAGGCTGGAAGCCCGCATGCTGCAGTCTTTGGCCATCCAGCCCGACGATCAGATTCTTGAAATCGGCACTGGCAGCGGTTTCGTCACCGCCTGTCTCGCCACCCTGGGAAATACGGTCACCAGCTACGATATCCATGATGCCTTTATCCAGACGGCAGCAGAAAAACTGTCCCTGCAAGGCATTGGCAATGCTCATCTGCAGCTGGGAAATGCCTTTAGCGCCGAACTGCCGGCAGAAGGATTTGACGCCATTGCGGTTACCGGCTCCCTGTCGCAATACAGCGACCATCTGGAACGGCTTCTTTCCCCTGGCGGTCGTCTGTTCATGATCGTGGGCACATCGCCAGTGATGGAAGCCATGCTTGTCACCCGCCGTGGCGACGAGTTCATACAGGATCATCTGTTCGAGACAGACCTTCCTTCGCTGGAGCTGCTGCCGCAAGTTTCAGGGTTTTCCTTCTGACCCATCCTGTCCGGGAAGGAATTCATCCACCAGCGCCACGAGACGCTGTAGCGCACCCCGGTTTTCTTCCACCACCTGGCGCCCGTTTTCGCCGATGCGGGAACGCTCGCTGGCATCCCGCAGCCAGGCGGACACCTGGCGCCCCAGGGCTTCACTGTCCTGAACCATCACCCCCGCCTCTCTGTCACGCAGCAGATGGGCAATGCCGGAAAAATTGAAGACATGAGGGCCAAATAACACCGGCACCCCCTGAGCCGCAGCCTCCAGCATATTGTGACCACCAACCCTGACCAGGCTGCCGCCGACAAAGGCCACATCGGCACCACCCAGAAACACCAGCAACTCTCCCATGGTGTCGCCAAGAAACACCTGAATCTGCTCATCACAAGCTTGCCCCCGGGAGCGTCTGGCCATTTGAAAGCCCCGGCGCTGAATCAGCGCCGCAACCTTGCCAAAGCGTTCGGGGTGCCTGGGCACCAGCACCAGCAAGGCCAGTGGCGCTTTCTCCAGTATCTTCCGGTGCGCTGCCAGCACCTGCTCGTCCTCACCTTCATGGGTGCTGGCCGCCACCCATACAGGTCTGTCGCCCCAAGCGCGGCGCAAGACCTGAACCTGTTCCTGGACGCTGGCGGGGATGCGCATGTCAAACTTGATACTGCCGCTCACCCGCACCCGCTGCTGCGGCACTCCCAGCTCGACAAAGCGGTCAGCATCCGCCCGGGACTGTGCCGCCACGGCGCTGATGCCGGCAAATACCCTGCGGGAAAAGCCACCCAAGCGCGCATAACCCCTGGCAGAACGGGCGGAAAGCCGGCCATTGGCAAGCAAGGCGGGAATGCCCTGCTGTTCACAGATCGCCAGCAGATTCGGCCAGATTTCCGTCTCTACCATAATCAGCAGGCAAGGTCGGACTTTATCCACAAAACGCCGCACCGCACCAGGCAGGTCGTAGGGGCAGTACACATGAAATACGCTCTCACCGAACAAAAGCTGCACCCGCCCGGAACCCGTGGGCGTAGAGGTGGTAATCGTCAGGGGCAGCCGGGGATAGTGCTCCCGCAGATGCCGCACCAGAGGCTCCACCGCCTGCACTTCCCCTACGGACACGGCATGAATCCAGATCCCTCCCGGGGCCGGGGAACGCTGCCAGAAACCAAAACGCTCTTTCCAGCGATGTCTGTAACCCGGCGACTTGATGCTTCGCCAAAGCAGGCGCGCCATCACTCCTGGCAGCAGCAGATACAGAATCAGTGTATACAGCCGCCTCATGTCAGAGCACCCGCCACGGCGGCATTCTGCCGTAGATGCTGCTCATTGATGGTGCCGATGATCATGCTACTCACCCCCGGCAGGGAAAACACATGGGCCATGGAAGCACGCACGCCCTCTTTGCCCTGCACATGGCCACTCATCAAGCCTTTTTTCACCAGCACACCCTTGTTTTTTCGTTTCGCCGCTTCCAATACCGGCCTTTCCTCATCGTATTCCAGATTCGCGGTGGCCATGACCACATCCATTTCCTCCACCACTTTCAGTCCGCCCGGCACGGTTTTCGAGGACATGCCGTGCGCACGGATCAGGCCTTTCTCCTTTAACTCACGCAGGGCGTCCAGCGCCCCTTCCTGCTCCAGGATACGCAGATCATTCCCGTCGGAATGAATCAGTACGCAGTCCAGGTAATCTGTATTCAGTTCCCGCAGACTCTGTTCCACCGAGGCCAGGGTATGGGCGTGGCTGAAATCGAAACGCGAATGGCCTTGATCGAAGATCTCCCCCACCTTGGAAACGATTACCCAGTCCTCGCGCCGCCCCGGCAACAGCTTGCCCAGGCGCTGCTGGGCCACGCCATAGGCGGGGGCCGTATCCAGGAGGTTGATGCCCAGCGCCCGGGCCACTTCAAGAATATGCACCACCGCATCATCATCGGGAATCTCGAAGGAGGAAGGATATTTTACCTGCTGGTTGCGCCCGAATTTCACCGTGCCCAGGCCCAGGGGACTGACCCGAATGCCGGTATCGCCAAGCTCCCTCAGCTCCATGTGTCCACCTGTTCCCACGGCAGCGACGCCAGCGGCGGATGCGGCAGGGAAAGCACGGGAGCTTCTTCTCCTTCCGGCTTCAATCCTTCTTGATTCAGCTTCTGTAGCACCAGATCCGCCAGCCGGGGGGCAAATGCCAGTTTGGTGGGCCAGGCCACCATGACAGGGCCTTCACCGCCAAGATAGCAATCGTCCGGACGCTTGCCGCCCGGCGTGGCTACTTCGGCGCGGTTGATTTCCAGGGTGGCCCAGCCCGAGCGGGAAAAATCCATCCAGGGCAGGAGCTTCGCCAGCTCGGATTTCGCCACGGCAATCTGTTGCGCCGGGGTGCGCGTCACCCCTTCTTCCGCCAGTTGTCCGCCCAGATACCAGAGCATTTCCTCATCCCCCAGGGGATAGCTGGTGACAGTGAGGCGGGGAACGGTGCTGGCGCCCAGGCAATGGGCATACAGCGCAGGCAAGGGCCCTTTCAGCATCACCATGTGCAGGGGTCTTTTTTGCATTTGCGGAAGTCTCATCCCCCAGCGCTCCAGCAATCCCGCATTGCCCTCCCCCGCCGCCAGCAGCACCCGCCGGGGCTGCAGGCGCAGTTGCCCGATTCGCAGGCCGCCGTCATCGACTTGCAGTTTTTCCGGATCATACCGGTAACAGGCGGGCAACGCCTGCTCCCTCATCACCCGCAGCAAAGAGGATACGTCCAGTACCGGCTCCTGCAGCTCATACAGGCTGCCATGAAAATCCGGCACATCGAACGGAGGAGGAAACTGCGCCCTTGCCAGGGAGGCAACCTTGCCCTGCATGAGCTTGCTGGCGAATACGCCGGCCAGGGAAGAGCGGATGCCGCCGCTGGACCACAGATGTTGATGCGGGGAAAGCACTCTTGCGGCAGACAGATCCAGCGCTCCCTTTCCCGCCAGGGCGTCCCGCCATATGCCGGGCATATCGGCAATGGCCTGGGTGGATTTGCCGATGCCGCCCTTGAGGGCGTATTTGCTTCCGCCGTGAATAATGCCCTGGGAGGCGATGGACTGCAGCCCGCCGAGCGCGGCGGATTCCAGCAACAGCGCCTGGTATCCCGCCCGGCGCGCCCGCAGCAACGTCCAGAGCCCGGCGATACCGCCGCCAAAGATGAGCAAATCCGGCTGGTATGTACTCACGAACCCTGTTTGATGCTGTCCACGATGGAGGTGGTGGAAACGCCATCGGTATAGCTCAACACCCGCACCTCGCCCCCGGCTTCGCGCACACAGGAAGCGCCGGGGATGGCATCCGGGTCATTGTCGCCACCCTTCACCAGCAGATCGGGCCGCAGGCGGCAGATGAGGCGTTCGGGGGTTTCTTCGGCGAAAGGCACCACCCAATCGACAAAGCCCAGAGCCGCCAGCACATGCATGCGATTGGCAAGGGGGTTGACCGGCCGCTCCGGACCCTTGAGCTGGCGCACGGTCTCGTCCACGTTCACCGCCACGATGAGACGGTCCCCCAAGCGGCTGGCCTGCTCCAGATAGGTGACATGGCCGGCATGCAACAGATCGAAACAACCGTTGGTGAAGACGATGCGCTCACCCCGATGACGGGCGGCGGCGACAAGATCCGCGAGGCTGTCTTCCGTAACCACGCCGTGTTCCGCCAGACGCTGCTCCTGCAGCCCCTGGGCCAGCTCCGCGGCGCTGACGCTGGCGGTGCCCAGCTTGCCCACCACGATGCCCGCCGCCAGGTTGGCCAGGGCCGTGGCCGCCTCCATGGACTGCCCCGCCGCCAGAGCCACCGCGAGGGTGGCGATAACGGTATCGCCGGCCCCCGTGACATCAAAAACCTCCTGGGCGCGGGTGGGCAGGTGATGCACTTCCCCGGCGGCGCTCATCAGGCTCATGCCCTGTTCTCCCCGGGTGATGAGCAAATGCGCCAGACCGCAGTCATCGATGAGCTTGCAGGCGGCGGTTTCCAGTTGTTTCTGCGTACTGCAACAACCGGCCACGGCCTCGAATTCGGATAGGTTTGGCGTGATCAGGCTGGCCCCCTGGTAGCGGCTGAAATCCCGTCCCTTGGGGTCGATGAGCACGGGGACGCCCGCTTCCCGGGCCAGTGCTATCCACGCCTGGGGGTGCGCCAGGGTGCCTTTGCCGTAATCGGACAGCACCACCACGTCATGCGTCTTCAGCAGCGCCTCGAAGCGGCGCAGCATCTCAGCAGGGTCGTGATCGGGAAAGCCGTCTTCGAAATCCAGCCGGATGAGCTGCTGATGACGGCTGATGACCCGCAGCTTGGTGATGGTGGGGTAGGCAGGCTCGCGGAATAACTGCGTCTGCACCCCCGCCTGCCGCAGATCCGCCTCCAGACTGTCGGCGGCGGCATCCTCTCCCACCAGTCCCAGCAGGGATACCTGGCCGCCCAGGGCGGCAATATTCACCGCCACATTGCCACTGCCACCGGCGCGGCCTTCCTCGTCCCGCACATGCACCACGGGCACCGGCGCTTCCGGCGAAATGCGCTCCGTGACGCCGTGCCAGTAGCGATCCAGCATCAGATCGCCAGCAACCAGCACTCTCGCTGCGGAAAAATCAGGAAGCTCGCGCATGAAAACCTGCGGGCCGGCCCGCATTTGCCTGATCATTGGTAACAAGCTGGATCATAACTCTTTTTCCTTAGCAGGCTTCCGGCCTGGTGAGAAATGCGGGCTAGAAGCGGAAGACGGCCTGGGCATGGCCGCCAAACTCACTGCCATTCCCCCCCAGGCCAATTGCCGCCCCGGCTTTCAGGTCGATGCGCTTGCCCAGGGGCAATACCAGGCCGGGATACAGGGTGAGCTGGTTCATGTCGGAAAAATCCCCCAGATAGGTCAGCTCCAGTACAGGATGCACCGCACCCCAGGGATTGAACAGGATCGCCGCCTTCAGGTCGGCGACGACAAACTGGTCGCCGGAACCGGGGTTCAGATCATCCGAACTGCCATAGTAGCGTAGCCCCAGGTTGGCAATGCCGTGACCAAAACCGTGCCGCCGGTCCATTCTTATTCCGGCGAGAAATACCGTGCCCGTATGATTGATGGCATCATAGCCACTGCCCGGGCGCGCCAGGGTCGTCTCCAGGCGTTCCGGAACCGCGCCAACGCCCAGATAATAGGCAAGGCCGTAACCGGCATCATCCACGCTTTGCAGCTGATGCTCGAAGGTAAACGTCATGAAATCAAACACGCCGCCATTGCCGTCGATGTCGATGGATTCCCCCGGCATGATGTAATGATCGGATTTCACCGTGGCGTCGCCTTCGGTATTGAACGGGTAGCTGAAACGGATGCGGAACCTGTCCATAAAGGGCATGGAAACCTCCGCCATGGTGGTCCAGCCATCAAAATCCTCGACTTCATCCAGTTCCACGCCGGAAAAAGACTCATAGGAGAGCTTGAACTCCATCGCTGCCCCGGTTTCCGGCGAGAGCGTTTTGAGCGGTTCAGGACTGCGTTGCCCGGCTACCGCCATGCTTGCCAGCAGCAGGCAACCGCCCGCCGCGAAAATCAAACTGTGTTTTTTCATCATTTCCCATCCAAATCAAATGCCACGACCCGCCGGGTCATGACGGCAAAGGCTCAGGATACGGCAGAGTCCGGCTTCCTGCGCTCCCAGGCCTTGTCCCATTCCATGATCAACGGCTTCAGGCTTCGCCGGTAGGCTTCACTGCGGGGCAGTTCCTGCAGATAGAGATCGACAAAGCGCTCGAAGCCGAATTCACGCATCACCAGACTGTTGTAGTCACTGTTGTACAGATGGCGGAAATTCCTCGCCCGGGTTTTCCTGCCCAGTTGCCAGGGCCAGAAGCGGATATCCTGAATATCGATCAGCCCCATGCCGCCATCCTCTTTCAGCAACACATTACCCGGATGCACCGAACGAAAATAGATGCCTTTCTCGTGCAATTCTCCCAGAAAACGGGCAAGGGTGCGAAACAGGGTTTCATCCTCCGCCTTTGCCAGCAAATCATAAAATGTCGTGCCTTCGAGCAGATCATACACCACACCATGACGCTGGATGTCCGGGCAGTAATAGGTCTCCAGAATATTCGGCGCGGATACGCCTCTGGCCCGCAAGCGCCGCGCATTGTTGGCGAAACGTGTATTGTAGGGATACAGCCTGCCCGAGCTCAGGGGACGCTTGAGGCGAAACACCTTTACCACCCGCCGATCCGGCAGCAGCCAGACCTTGACGCCGAAGGACTGCTCTTCCAGCACCTTGGCGCCGGCCACCAGTCGTTCATGCTGCTCCGCGCTGATTACCTTCACTGCTACCCCACCTTGCGCAGCACATAGGTGCGCCACAGGGAGTAGCCCGGCAGGAAATCCACCTTGCCCGTCACGGCAAAACCCGCTTCGGCAAATTCCTGTTCCAGCTCCTGCCGGGGATGGATAAAGCGGTTCTGGAAGTCCTTCTTGCGCTTGCGCGGCTTTTTGCCGCTGCTCCTGTCCTGTTCCAGCTTCAAGCGCCGCCAGGCCTTGTAGTTGCCGTCCACCCACAGGGAGATGCAAACGCTGTCGCGCGTCACGCGATGGAACTCCCGGTAGATGCGCATGCGGTCTTCCCGCTCTCCTATATGATGCAACAGGCGCATACAGAGAATGCCATCGACGGCGGCATCCTCCATTTTGATATCAAAGGCGGACGTCTGGAACACCTGGAAGCGGGAGGCAATCTCCGCAGGTTGCAGCTGCTTGGCCACCGCCAGCATCCCTTCGCTGTAATCCGCAGCATACAGCTCGCGCCGGGGATCTTCCGCCAGCAAATCCCAGAAGCGGCCCGCGCCGCAGGGCAGATCCAGCACCGAAGACGGATTGCCTGCCATGCGTAAAGCCCGGCGGGCCATATGGTGCTCCCAATGGTTGGACAGCCGCCGCCCGAACGTACTTTGGTGCTTTGCAAAATATTCATCCGCCTTCTGCCGGGAATACTTGCCGGAAAAATCCAGCTCCCCTTCCCCGACAGGTGGTTTCATGTCATCACTATCGCTCATGGACTTCCTTCACGCTGCAGAACGATTTGATTGTTGTACAAATCTGCATATTCACCCTTTCGTTCAATAAGTTCGGCATGGGTACCTGTCTCGACAATACACCCCCGATTGACCACCAGTATGCGGTCGGCGTTTTCGATGGTGGACAGGCGATGGGCGATGACCAGGGTGCTGCGGTTTACGGTCAGATTGTGCAATGCCGCCTGCACATGGCGTTCCGACGCCGTATCCAGCGCGGAAGTCGCCTCGTCCAGTATCAGTATCGGCGCATCCCGGAGCAATGCACGGGCAATGGCGATACGCTGCCGCTGGCCACCTGACAGGCGCACCCCGTCTTCGCCCACCATTGTACTAAATCCCTGGGGCAATTCCTGAATAAACGCCAGCGCATGGGCGGCTTTCGCCGCTGCTTCGAGCTGTTCCTGGCTCGGCGCCTGCTTCAGTCCGTAGGAAATATTGGCAGCCACGGTATCATTGAACAGCACGGACTCCTGGCCCACATAGGCGATACAGTCGCGCAAGCTGCGCAGCCGGATCTCGCCAAGGGGAATACCATCCAGGGTAATGCGCCCGGATGTTGGCTCATAGAAACGGGGGATCAGCGCCGCAATAGTGGTCTTGCCACTACCGGACGGCCCGACCAGGGCCACGCTTTGTCCCGGCTCCACAGTAAAACTGATGTCGCGCAAGGCATCGTTCTCCGCCTGGTCATAGCAAAAGCTGACATTTTCGAAGCAGATCCGCCCTTGCACTTCGTCCAGCTCCCTGACGCCGGTATCCACTTCCGGCTTTTCATCGATGAGGCGGAATACGGATTCGGCGCCAGCCAGCCCCGTCTGCAATGGCTGGTTGATGGCGGTCAAACGCTTGATGGGGGGAAACAGCAGCCCCATGGCGGTAAAAAAGGCCGTGAACTCCCCAACCGTCATGGGCTCCCCACCAAACTGGCCGGTCCCCAGATAGATGAGCAGGGCGATCATGATGGCGCCGATAAACTCGACGATGGGGGCACTGGTGGCGTCCGCTACCTTTAGCTTGAAGCGATAGCGCCGCACCCAGTTGGCCAGCTTGTGGAAGCGCTTGCGCTCGGACGTCTCGCCACCATAGACCTTGACGATCTTGTTGCCCCGGGTGGCTTCTTCAAGGGCATGGGTCATTTCTCCCATGGTTTCCTGCAGATCCCGGCTGGAGCGGCGCATGCGTCCGGCAACAAAACGCACGAACACCAGCATCACCGGTAACAGTACAGACACCACCAGGGTAAAACGCCAGTTCAGGTACAGCATAAAGCCCAGCAGGCCAATCACGGAAAGGGAGTCCCGCAGCAGGACAACCAGCACCCGGGTGGCGGCTGTGGTCACCTGGGTGACATCGTAGGTTATCTTGGCAATAAGATTGCCCGTGGCATGAGCATCGAAATAAGCGGTCGGCAGGGTCAAAATGCGCTCGAACATTTCCCGCCGCAGATCCAGCACCACCTTGCCGCCCACCCACTGAAATGCCACCCGGCTGATGAAACCAAAGATACCCCTCGCCACATACAGCAACAGCAGGGCGATGGGCATCCAGAACATATACTGCTCGTCACGCTCCACGAATGCCTTGTCCATTAATGGTTGCATCAGATAGGGGATGGCGGGTTCGGTGGCGGCCAGAAAAACCGTGAACAGAATGGCCAGCGCGAACACCAGCCAGTATGGCCGCACATGCTTGAGCAGGCGCAGATAGAGCGCCTTGCTTTCCGCAAAGGTGGTTTGGGGCAGGTCTTTGCGGCTCATTCAATCCACCGGATAGAGCCGGGGGTCAGAGCGCTGGGGGCGGGTGCGAAAACGGCGATGGATCCACATGTATTGCTCCGGGGTTTCACGCACCCATCTCTCCACCAGGTCATTTACTCGTTGGGTATCTGCTACCAAATCATCACCGGGAAAATCCTCCCAGGGCGGCTCCAGAAACAGATCGTGTCCCCTGCCGTCTTTTCGCCGGATGGCGCGAAACGGCACGACGGCGGCTCCGCTCAGTTTCGCCAGGCGTGCAGTGGCGGAATTGGTGGAAGCCGTGACGCCGAAAAACTTCGCAAATACGGACTCCCGGCGCGCCGTATTCTGGTCTGCAGCATACCATACGGCATGACCTTGTTTAAGGGCGCGAATCAGGCCCCGCACATTGTGCCGGGGAATAAGCCCCTGGATCCATTTGCGCCGCCCGTTGCTAATGACTCGCTCCATGACCGGGTTGTTGTCCGGGCGATACATGCCCATGAACGGCTGCACATGTAGCAGCAGACGGCTGCCCAACTCCGGACTGTTCAGATGCGCGGACAGGAGCAAAACGCCTTTGCCGCGCTGCAATGCCTGCTGCAGGTTTTCCAGCCCATGCACATGCGCAAGCTTTGCAATGCGGCGCGGCGAACCCCACCAGGCAAGGGGCGCTTCGAGCAGGCTGATGCCGAGATTGTCACGGTTTTCACGCAATAACTGCGCCCGCCACTGCGGACTTCGATCCGGAAAACAAAGATCGATGTTGATTTGCGCGATTTTTTTTCGCTTGGGCAGGAACAGCATGTACAGCCGCCCCACGAAAGGGCCGAGAAACAGGATCACGGGATAGGGCAGCCACGCCAGCAGGCGCAGAGCGCCAACGCCGGCCCAGGCGGGCCACAGGCGTGGATGATACAGCGGGAGTCCTTTGTATTTGTTCGCCACGACCCCGTCAGGCGCCAGCGTCCCGCATTTCTTCCAGACACAGGGCCAGCCCCCGCCGCCAGTGGGGCAGGCGCACACCGAAAGCCGCCGCCAGGTTGTCATTGTCCAGCACGGAATAGGCGGGACGGGCTGCGGGCGTGGGATACTGTTCCGTGGAAATCGGATCGAGCACACAATCTTCTGCAGTCTGTTCAAGAATCGCCTGGGCAAATTCATGCCAGCTGGCCTGTCCTGCGGCAGTGAGGTGGAACACTTGGCCATCATGCCTGCCAAACCGGAACTGGCCCTGAGGCGTTTTGCATTGCGCCAGCACCTGGGATGCGGCCTCGGCAATGAAGCGTGACCAGGTGGGCGCACCAAACTGATCGGCAACCACCTTGAGCCGGTCTTTCTCGGCGAAAAGCCGTTGCATGGTAAGCAGAAAGTTTCTGCCCCTGGCACCATACACCCAGGCGGTGCGCAGTATCAGGTGCTCTGCGCGGGACGCAAACAGGGCCTGCTCTCCGGCAAGCTTGGATTTACCGTAGATGCTCCTGGGGGCGGGTTCGTCATTCTCCTTCCAGGGCCGGTCTGCGACGCCGGAAAATACATAATCGGTGGAAAAATGCAGCACCGGAATGTCCATTTCAGCACCCAGCCTGCCCATCTCACCAACCACCTCTGCATTGATCCGGTAGGCCAGCTTTTCTTCAGTTTCGGCCTTGTCCACCGCCGTGTATGCCGTGGCGTTCACCATCAACGCGGGGCGCAAATCATGCACCAGCACATCCAGGGCAGCACCATCGGTCAGATCCAGATAATGGTCGGCGCCATCCACACCTGCGGTTGCGACCTCCCCCAGGGTAGCCAGGGTGCGGCGCAACTCCCAACCAAGCTGGCCGCTGTGGCCAAACAGCAGAATCAGGGGGGATGCTTCACTCATGGCAATACTCCGGCAGGCGCTCTTCCGGAATGTCTTTCAACAACAGGGCATCGGCATCTTTGCCGGACAGGCTGGGTTTGCCCACAATGGGCCAGTCGATATCAATATCCTCATCATCCCAGCGGATGCTCAGGTCGGTTTCCGGATGATACAACTCGGTGCATTTGTAGCTGAAGATGGCCTGATTGCTGGTCACCACATAGCCGTGGGCGAAACCCGGCGGCACCCACAGCTGGCGGCGGGTATCACCGGAAAGGATCACCCCCACCCATTTACCGAAATGAGGAGACCCCCGGCGCACGTCCACCGCCACATCGAACACCTCGCCCATGACCACCTGCACCAGTTTGCCCTGGGCATATGGGTGTTGCAGATGCAGGCCGCGCAGGATGCCGTGGCTGGACAGCGCCATATTGTCCTGCACGAAAGCGGCGTCTATGCCCGCCTCAACATAGCGCTGCTGCTGCCAGACCTCCATGAACCAGCCACGCTTGTCGCCATGCACATCAGGTTCGACGATCAGTACGCCAGGGATATCGGTTTCCAGTACTTTCATCGGATCATCTCCCGCAGCAAATCCTGCAAATAGCGGCCGTAGCCGGTTTTGTCGAGCTCCGACGCCAGGGACTGCAAGGCTGCATCATCGATCCAGCCCATGCGCCAGGCGACTTCCTCTGGGCAACACACTTTCAATCCCTGGCGGGTTTCCAGGGTTTGAATGAACTGCGCTGCATCCAGCAGGGAATCATGGGTGCCGGTATCCAGCCAGGCCATGCCCCGACCCAGCACTTCCACATTCAGCTGTCCCGCGGCAAGATAATGCTTGTTTACATCGGTGATTTCCAGCTCCCCCCGGGACGATGGCCGCACGGTTTTGGCGATATCCACCACTTGGTTGTCGTAGAAATACAGGCCGGTAACCGCATAGCGGGATTTTGGCTGAGACGGCTTCTCTTCCAGGCTCAGCGCCCGGAAATCCTTGTCGAACTCCACCACCCCATAGCGCTGGGGATCCTTCACCGGATAGGCAAACACCGTCGCCCCCCTTTTTTGGGTGGCCGCATTTTTCAGCATCCCGCCAAATTCATACCCGTAAAAGATATTGTCCCCCAGCACCAGCGCAACCGGATCTTCCCCGATAAAGGCCTCGCCGATAAGGAACGCCTGGGCCAGACCCTCCGGTCTGGGCTGCTCGACATACTCCAGGGACATACCCCAGCGGCTGCCATCCCCCAACAACTGTTTGAACAAGGGCAGGTCATGGGGTGTGGAGATAATCAGCACCTCGCGGATGCCCGCCAGCATCAACGTGCTCAGCGGATAGTAGATCATGGGCTTGTCGTACACCGGCAGCAGCTGTTTGGAAATGCTGAGGGTAACCGGGTGCAAGCGGGTACCGGAACCGCCGGCAAGTATGATGCCTTTCATTCGATCACCCCCAGGCGCTGGCCGCGGTAGCTGCCATCCAGCACCCGCTGACACCAGCCGTTGTTGTCCAGATACCAGTCCACGGTCTTTTTCATGCCAGTTTCGAAAGTCTCCCCGGGCGCCCAGCCCAATTCCTGTTCGATCTTGTCCGCATCGATAGCGTAGCGCTGGTCATGGCCGGGACGGTCGGTAACATGGGTAATCAGTTCCTCATAGCGATCAATGCCGCCGGGGTGATCCGGGCGCTTTTCATCCAGAATTGCGCACAGGGCCGTTACCACTTCCAGGTTGGTCTTTTCATTGTGTCCGCCGATATTGTAGGTCTCTCCCACCCTGCCTTGCTCCAGCACGCGCAGCAGAGCCCGGGCGTGATCGTCCACATACAACCAGTCCCGAATCTGATCGCCCTTCCCGTATATGGGCAAAGCCTTGCCCGCCAGGGCGTTGAGAATGATCAGGGGAATGAGCTTTTCCGGAAACTGATACGGCCCGTAGTTGTTGGAGCAGTTGGTGATGAGCACCGGCACCCCATAGGTCTCATGCCAGGCGCGCACCATATGATCCGATGAGGCCTTGCTCGCGGAATAGGGCGAGTTGGGCTGGTAGGGTGATTCCTCGGTAAACAGCCCTTCCGCACCCAGGCTGCCGTAGACCTCATCGGTGGAAATATGATGAAAGCGGAATTGCTGCTTTTCATCTTCCGCCAGGTCATTCCAGTAGGCGCGGGCCGCTTCCAGCAACACACAGGTGCCGGTGACATTGGTTTCGATAAAGGTCGCCGGGCCGTCGATGGAGCGGTCTACGTGGGATTCAGCGGCCAGATGCATGACGGCATGAGGCTGATGCTCACGGAACACGCGCTGTACTTCGGCAGCATCACAGATATCCACCCGCTCGAACACATAGCGCAGGCTGTCCGCCACCGGCTCCAGGGACTCCAGATTGCCGGCATAGGTCAGCTTGTCCAGATTCACCACGCGGTAGTCCGTGTTCCCGATGAGATGGCGAATCAGCGCCGAGCCGATAAAGCCCGCCCCACCGGTGATCAACAGGGTCTTGTCATTCATTGTTGCGCCTCTGCCTTGGTTACCAGAATATCTTCCATGATCAGATACTGCAGATCCGAGCCATAAAACATGTCGAGGGCGTCTGCCGGCGAGCAGACCATGGGCTCGCCGCGCCGGTTCAGGGATGTATTCAGGATCACGCCATTGCCCGTGTGTTTCTCCAATGCCTCGATGAGCTCATAATAGCGTGGGTTGGTCTCCCGGGTCACCACCTGGGCGCGGGCGGTGCCGTCCTCGTGCACCACCTCGGGCACCCGCTCCTTCCAGCCTTCCCCCACGTCGAAGGTGATGGTCATATAGGGCGCAGGATGGTCGGTTTGCAGCATGTCGGGGGCTACCCGGTCGAGAATGCTGGGACAGAAAGGCCGCCAGCGCTCCCGGTATTTGATCTGTTCGTTGATGCGGTCGGCAATGCCCGGCACATTGGGCGCGCCGAGAATGGAGCGGTTGCCCAGGGCCCGGGGGCCGAACTCCATGCGTCCCTGGAACCAGGCAAGGGGGTTGCCGTCGGCCAGCAGCCTGGCCGCCCGTTGCGGCACCTGATCGATTTTCTCCCAGCGGGGTTTTTGCGGGTGGGCTTCACAGGCGGCAATGCATTGTTCGTTGCTGTAGCTGGGGCCGAGATAGGCATGGCGCATGGGCTGGATCGCATCACCCGACTGGTTCGCCACATAAGAGGCCGCGCCGATGGCGGTGCCCGCATCAGAGGCCGCCGGCTGCACGAACAGTTCCTGCACATCGTCCCGGGCCAGAATCCGCTGGTTGAGCTTCACATTCAGGGCCACGCCTCCGGCAAAGGCCAGCTTGCCCGTCTGGCGCAGAATATCCCCCAGATAGTGCTCCACCAGCCCCAGGGAAACCTTCTCCAGCAGATCCTGCATGCTGGCGGCATAGTCCACATACGGGTCGTCGATCTCGTCCCCTTCCCGGGGCGGCCCCAGCCAATCCACCAGCTTGGGGCTGAAATACTGGCCTTTTCCCTGCTTGTCCCGCCAGCGGCGCAGGCCGATGACATTCACCAGCCGGGTATTCACCCGGAAATCCTTTTCGCTGTAGTCGATGAGGCGGGAGAAATCGAAGCGGGAGGGATCGCCATAGGGCGCCATGCCCATGACCTTGAACTCTCCGTCGAGCATCTCGAAGCCCAGGTATTCGGTCATGGCCCCGTACACGCCCCCCAGGGAATCGGGATCATAGAACTCCTTGATCTTGTGGATGCGGCCGTTCTCCCCATAGCCGAAAAAGGTGGTGGCGTATTCGCCCTTGCCATCGATGCCGAGGATGGCGGTCTTTTCCTGAAAACCGCTGAGGTGATAGGCGCTACTGGCATGCGCCAGATGGTGCTCCACCATTTCCAGGCGGGCGTTGGTAATCCCCAGATCCGCCACCAGTTTTTCCAGCAGGGAACGGTTGCGGTAGTAGCGCCGGTTGCCCCGCAGCACGGCAGTGAGGGCGCGATCCGGCGCATACCAGTGGCGCGCCGCATAGTGCCAGCGAGCGGGGCTGGAGAGGGGGACCCTCGCATAGGGAAAGGCCACCACATCCACTTCGCCAGGCGGTATGCCCGCATGTTCCAGGCAGAAGCGCGTGGCTTCGTAGGGAAAACGCCCCTTGGCGTGCTTGTCGCGGATAAAACGCTCTTCTTCCGCCGCGGCAACCAGCTCGCCATCGACGAACAACGCCGCCGAAGGGTCGTGACTCACCGCCCCGGCTACACCTAGTACGATCATCGAATCTGCGCCTTTTGCACTCTGCCACCCATGAACATGGGGGTATTCTACCCGATTCCCCGCTCCAGCAGGCGGGCGAAACGGCTGCGCAGCCCGGCTTCCCAGTTCTGCAGAAACCGCTGCCTGTCCCGGTGGATGCGGGCACGTCGGGCGGGCGCGGTCCAGGGCCGGTGCATGGAGTCCAGATCGATGACCTCCACCCCCTGGTCATCCATGATGAAGTTGGTGGCTTTCATATCGCCATGCACCAGACCGTTCTGCCCGAATGCCCGCACCGTGGCGGCCAGGCGCGCCAGGGCGGCATCGTCCTCATGTTCGGGGATGTACTTGTCGGCCCCCCTCCCCTTGGCCCTGGCGGTAATCAGCCACGCACGCCGGCGCAGGCCGAAACACCGCTCTTCGATCATGGCCAAAGGCGCGGGCGTGTCGATATGATAGGCGCGCAGACTGAGGGCGTTCTCCCAGGACTTCGACGCCCGGCTACGGGTAAAGACCCGGCGCAGGGCATGCAGGCGGTTTTTCAGATTGTAGCGCTTGACCACCACCTCAGCCCCGCCGATAGGACAGAGCCACACCGTCTGGGAATTGCCCGGCTTGAGAATGGTTTCCGTTGCACGAGGGGCAAGGCCCGTGGATTGCAGCCACTCATCCAGCGCTTCCACGGGAAAATCCCGCCGCTGGCAAATGCGCAGATTGCCCTTGCGCCGCACCACGAATTCACTGCAATTGCGAAAGCCTTTGCGACTGATGCGCCGCGCCCGGCGGTGGCGGAAGGCGTTGGCGGCCCTGCTGATGCGCCGGAAAAGGCGTGGCGAATCACTCCAGCCGCGAGTCTCGAAATAACCAGCCAGTACCCGCGGCGTATTCAGCAACGCGGTTTGCGGCAAGTGGCCAAACAGCATCGCCAGGTTGGCCAGGGATTCTTTTTCCGTCAGGGGGCGGGAACCGACCAGCAGATCTCCGCCGTCGATGGCGTAGAGCCGGTCCTGTGCATCCAGAAGAAAATTGTTCAGGTGAAAATCCCGCTGGCGCAGGCCCGCCTGGTGCTGCCTGGCGACCAGGGACAGCAGGGCCTTCAGCAATTCAGTTTTTTGCACTTCCCCGGCTTCTGTCCAGCGCTGACGGAAAGAACGCGCCCCGGGGATGAAATCAAACAGCAATACGGGATAGCCTTTTTCGGCTACCCGGGCCTCCTGGCGCAAAGGCGGCGTATCGATGCCCGCTGCCATCATCGCCTTCACCCCCCGGGCGTCCTGCGCTGCTTCTTGCAGCCTGTCCTTGCCCAGAAACAGCTTCACCAATACCAATGCGCCATCCTGTCTCGCCCGGCAAACCAGACGCCGGCCAGGCAGCAGGCGCAGAATTTCTTCGCAGATCAGCTCCCCGGCGTCAGACAGCGGCAAGCGAAAAGGCAGGGCGATCTCCCGGCGGTATTCCCAGTCCTGCTGCGGCACGGCTTATTGCGGCCTGGGCTGGTAACTGCTCAGGCCCAGTTTGCAGAAAATATAACGCAGCGGTTTTTGCCGCAGACGCCAATGCAGACGCCGGGAAGCCTCCCAGGAAGGCAGGCTGCGTCCCGGCAGCAAATCCAGGTTTTGCAGATGCAGCGGATAGTCCAGGCTGAGGTTGTAGTCACGGAAGGTTGCTTCCAGCCACGCCAGATCTTCCCCATGTATCTGTCCACCGATTGGGGAAGCGACATCGGGATCCAGCGCGGCCTGTAAACCCTGTTTGTCCGAACCCATGAACCTGGCGTTGCCATGACGGCTGTCGGCAATCTGTTCCACAGGCTTTGGCCACTCGAGCATTTCCTGCCGCCAGGGCAGCCCGAGGCTCCCGCACAATGCTTTCAGGCTGGTTTCCGGCTGCACCAGCAGGTCTTCGAAACGAAACACGGGGATATTCTGCGCCACCGCATCCTGCCAGGAGCGGAAAAACCGGCGAAAGCGCAGCCGCAGGGGCGGATCTTCCGCCGTAACACCATTACGGCCATAGTTTTTTTTCATCAGAGACATCCACACCGCCCGCACGTCCCGCACGATCAGCGCCGGCTTTACCTGGTAGCCTTCATCTTCCAGCAGGGCAATCTGCTCCGCCAGGGTAAAACAGCTGATGGTGGTCTTGTACCAGATGAAAGGGGTTTGAATATCTGCTGGCGGAAGGGGAATCAGATCGGTATCGCCATCCAGGGTGCCGTTCATGTCAGGGCGCTGCAGAAAGCACCAGGAGACCAGCGTCGAGCCGCTGCTTTGCAAGCCCGTTGCCAGAAACACCGTCCGGGCACTAGAATGATCCAACTCAATTTGCCGGTCTTGCCTGTTCATCGGGCAATTATAACAGCCTCCTGAACCCAGAAACCCGTGTCTTTCAGCAAACAGATCAAGCAATCCCTGCGCCGCAGGCTGTCCCGCCTGCACCGGGACAGGCCCGCTCTGCTGGGTTTTCTCTTTCACGGGATATTTGCAGACGAACAGGAAATCAACAAGGGACATGTCGATGCCCAGCAGGGAATCACCCGTCAGCATATGCAACAGTTTATCGAGCACTTCCTGCAGGCCGGCTACCGCTTCGTCAGCCCCGAGCAGGGCCTGGACTTTCTCTGCAGCAACCAAAAGTGGATCTGCATCACATTTGACGATGGCTATGCCAATAACCTGCGCATGCTGCCCCTGCTGGAACAGTATGATGTTCCGGCTACCTTCTACATCACTACCGGAAACGTGGAAGAGCAGCAGAGTTTCTGGTGGGACGTGGTATATCGCGAGCGCCACCGGCGTGGCGTGGCGAAACCATTAATATCCCGTGAACAAAAAATGCTCAAGGAAAAACATCATCAGGACATTCTCGGCTACCTGCAGCAGGAATTTGGAACCAGCTGCCTGCAGCCCTGGTCAGAGACGGATCGTCCCATGACTATTGGGGAATTGCAGGAGTTTTCCAGGCACCCCCTGGTGCATATCGGCAACCATACTCGTGATCACTACTTGCTGGACCGGTACAGTGGTGCGGAAGTGGAAAAACAGATTCTCCGCGCACAACGCGATCTCGGCAACTGGCTGGGAAGGGCGCCAACCGGTATCGCCTACCCAAACGGCAATTACTCCAGCACTACCGTGGACGCCGCCAGAAACACGGGGCTGCAATATGGCCTGAGCCTGGACAAACGCAAGACTCCCCTTCCTCTGGAAAGCAACCAGTCATCCATTTTTACTTTGGGGCGTTTCACCCTCTGGGGGCGCGATGATATCGATGCCCAATGTGAAATCACCCGTTCGGACATACGTTTATGAATCTAAAAAAATGGCTTAGAAAAAAGCAGCGGCAAATCAAGCTGGATCGATTGGCGAAACAGGGCAAGGCCTGTCAGCCCAAAAAATGGGTATTCATCGTTGGCTGTTACAACTCCGGCACCACCTTGTTGCACGATGTTGTCGCCAGTCACCCGTCCGTTGCCCATTTGCCCAGGGAGGGACAGTATTGCACCGATCAGCTACTGATCCCCAGTGAAATCGGTCTCACCAGAATATGGGCATTTCAGCCGGAACTGTTTACCCCCTCTGCCGATAACCAGCCTGATGCCGAAAAAATCAAGCGCCAGTGGTGCGGTTACATGTCCAACCCCGCTCTGCCGGTTTTCCTGGAAAAATCCATCCCCAATGCCGCCCGCATCACCTGGCTCAACGAACACTTTCCCAATGCGCACTTTATCGCCCTGATACGCAACGGCTATGCCGTGGCGGAAGGCATACACCGCAAGGCGGGGCAGTCTGTTGAGGTGGCGGCCAAGCAGTGGCAGGAATCGAACAACATCATGCTGGGGCAACTGGAGCAGGTTGAGCACAAACTTTTGCTCCGGTACGAAGACGTTACCTCACAGCCCGCTGAAAATCTGGACAGGATTATGAAGTTTCTTGGCCTCGATAGCTCCAGGCTGGTTCTTGACAAGAAATGGACCATCCATGGCGATGCATCCAATATCCGCAACATGAATGCCCGCTCACTGGCCAGGTTGTCGAAGGAAGAAAAAGCCTTTATCCGGCAGGAAGCCGGAGAATTGCTGGAGGCTTTCCGCTACAACCCGGAACCATGAAGCTGCGGGAAACGCTGCCCATTTATATCGGCGTAGCGCTGCTGGGCCTGCTGCTGTCACTGTGGCAGATCCACAGCGCACCGCAAATCAATCACGATGCTGTTTACTATCTCCTGGCCCTGCAGGGGGACACCGCCAGCATCCAGCAGATCGGCAACTGGCTGTTTTATCCCTACCTGATAAAGGGCATCAGCCTGACCCTGGGCCTGGAGCCGGAACACGCCGCCTGGTTGCTGAACATCCTGCTGGACACGCTGCTGGTGCTGGCATTCATACGCCTGGTCGAAACCCTGGGCGGTAGCCGCAGTACGCTACTCTGGGCGGCATTGCTGGTGCTGTCCCTGCCCTATCTGAATGACAACCGGGCGGAAATTATCCGCGATCACGGCTATTGGGCTTTTACCCTGGTTGCCATGATTGCCTACCTGCACCTGTTCCGGGAGTTTTCCTGGAAGAACCTGCTGCTATGGAATCTGGCGATGCTCATTGCCACCCTGTTTCGTGTGGAAGGCGCTGTCTTTCTGGCCATCATGCCCCTCGGCTTGTTGCTAAACACGGCGCTGCCCCTGCGACAACGCCTTAGATATGCCGCACTGACCCTGTTGCCCGTCGTCGTCATCACCCTTGTCTTTGCCCTCATGATGGCGTTTTCCAGCAGCTTTCAAAACCGCCTGGTAGAAACCATAACCAAAGCGGGCAGCCTCCTGTCCATATTCACCGAAATCATTCCCGGCAAGGCGAGCCTGCTGCAACATGAGGTGCTGCCGCAGTTCTCCCAGTCCGCAGCGGAACTAACAGTTTACCTGGGCGTGATCTACAGCATTGCCAAGGATCTGTTCAGCAGCCTTTCCTGGCTCTATTTCGGTATTCTGCTATTGCGCCGCTGGTTTCCGGCAACAAATCTTCCAGGGGAAGCAAGCAAGGTCATCGGCCTGTATGCAGCAATCAGCTTCCTGGTGCTGTTCCTCCATGGCGCCCAGCATTTCGTCATGGTCTCCCGCTACACCGTGGCGCTGGCGCTGGTGCTGCTGGTGATCGTGGTCTTCAGCATGGAGGGGCTGCTGCAGAAGGCTCGGGAAAACCCCAGGCTCAAACCACGCATGGCCGTCGTCGCAATCTGCATCGCCCTGTTGTTTGCAGACAGCCTGATCAGCTCCGCAAAACCCAAGGTCTATATCCTCGACGCCGCCCGCTGGGCGCAGGAAAACCTGCCGGACGGCGCCCGGGTACTCACCGATTATCATGCGGAAAGAGTGGGCTATTACAGCAACAAGAACAACAACAAACACTATGTGTTTCTGCGTTACAGACCCGGGGCAACCCCTGTGGAAGAATATGACTACGCCTTTGTGCGCACCCGCAAAGACAAAGCCAACAGCAAGCTACAGCAACTGCTGTATGGCCAGGGGCTAAAACCAGTACAGAAAATCACCAACGGGCAACAGGGCGTTATCATTTACAAGCTGCGCTGATGATGCGGACATGTCAAAAAGCAGGACTACCTGACAACTACCGGAGCAAGTCTTCATGGATAAAAAACTTAGTCGACTGAAACTTCTGCTGGCGGAAGTTGCTGATCTGCAAGCTGCTCATAACCTACTCAACTGGGATTTGGAAACCTACATGCCACCCGCTGGCGCACAAGCGCGAGGCCATCAACTTGCCACCCTGGACAGCTTGTGTCACCAGAAATTCACTTCTGATGAGGTCGGGCAGCTGATTACTGATCTGAAACAGGAGCTGGCCGACGCCGATGCGGATTCCGATGAAGCACGCCTCCTCAAGGTGATCGCCAAAGACTATGATCGAGCCACAAAGATGCCGGTGGAATACGTTGCCAGACTGGCGCAACTGACAGTGCGTGCACACGAATCATGGGCCAGGGCACGGGCGGAATCCAACTTCGCCCTGTTCCGGCCCGACCTGGAGGAAATCATTGAGATGCGTAAGGAATACATCTCGTTCTTCCCCCCAAAAGAGCACCCCTATGACACGTTGCTGGATGAATACGAGCCAGGCATGAAAACCACCGAGGTGCAGCGCATCTTTGCCGCTCTGCGCAGCAAACAGATTGCATTGCTGCAGGCAATTACCCATGCCGAACAGATTGATGATTCATTCCTTCACCTCAACTATCCGCAGCAGCAACAGTGGGATTTTGGCATTCAGGTAGCCAGCAAATTCGGGTACGACTGGCGGCGCGGTCGCCAGGACAAGTCCGTCCACCCGTTCAGCGACTCATTCAGCATTAACGATGTGCGTATTACGACCAGAATCATGGAAGATTACCTGCCGTCCGCCCTCTTCAGCACCATGCATGAGGCGGGACATGGCTTGTACGAACTGGGCATTAATCAGGCCTACGAGCGCACGCCACTGAAAGGCGGCGCATCCATGGGAATTCACGAATCCCAATCCCGCCTGTGGGAAAACCTCGTGGGACGCTCCAAACCATTCTGGGAGTACTTCTATCCCCGCTTGCAGGAAACATTCCCAACCCAGCTGGGCAATGTGGATATAACATCCTTCTACAGAGGCATCAACAAGGTTGAACCTTCATTTATTCGCGTGGAAGCGGATGAAGCCACCTACAACCTGCATATCATGCTGCGCCTTGAGCTGGAAATCGCCATGATCGAAGGCAGCATAGAAATCAAGGATCTGCCCGAGCTCTGGAATACCAAAGTAGAAGAATACCTCGGCATTACGCCGCCCGATGACGCCCAGGGTGTGTTGCAGGATATCCACTGGTCGTTCGCCGGGCTGGGATATTTTTCCACCTATACGCTGGGCAATCTGATCTCGGCACAGTTGTGGGAGAAAATAGGCGACGCAATTCCCGACCTTGAAGAACAGATCCGCCAAGGCGAGTTTGCCGTGTTACTCGACTGGTTGCGCAGCAATATTCATATCCATGGACGGAAATACGAGCCCCAGGAACTGCTGCAACGGGCGACAGGAAGCGGGATTACATCAGCGCCTTATCTGCGCTACCTGGAATCCAAGTACAGCGAGATATACAAACTATAAGAAGCCCTGAACAATTCCGTTTGCATGTTCCGGCACACAAGCCCATAGGTGGGCTACCAGAGAAAAGTAAAGAACCTTCACCCGAAGAACCGGATTTTTTTGGCAGGGATGCATTTGTTTTGCGTACGCGAGATAAACCGCATGGTTTGGAAAATAGAGAATCTGACTGAAGTGCCTCGGCGGCAAAGAAGGGCAATGGCAAAACCGTTGTCTTGGCATGCGGAGCATGTGGACGATTTCAGGAAGGCGATAGCCCTTGCCGGCCAATCAGGAGATTGCCAAAGTATTTGACGTTCATTGCTCCACTGCCAGCCACACAGTCGAGCACTTTTAGGGTATGCGTGATTGCAAGACCCGACTTCGTTTTCTGACCCCGTTTTCCAGAGATTGATTCATCAGTTTCCAGGGTGGCTGAATGCCTAACCCGGATGTTTCACTCAGGAGTCCGATGATCGTGCTGAGATTGTCATTCAGAGGCGGATTTCCGATTGAATCAATAGCCCAAGCTATTGATGATTGAGGAAATACCATCTCTGGGCGGCAAGATCAGTGCGAGGGCGGACGCAAGCTGTGACCCGGTTACACTTTGTACTTTGCGAATATTCCAATAATATCCACAAATAACAACCGCTTATCTTTTTTTTGGTGACTGGGTGAAATATCCGGGCGAACCCAAGCAGCAGTATCTCATTGTCGTCCACGCTTTTTCCTCATACCAATGTTTCCGGCTATACTGATATAGGTTTTTGAGGGAATTCCACTCGAAACGTCGAGGAGCCTGCCATGAATATAAAAATAAAACATCTACTTATTTTCCAATTGACTACTATTCTGTTGGTTTTTAGCACTACTGGGTTTGGTCAAGTTGTAGCATTTCCAGGTGCACAAGGCTTCGGAGCTAACACCATAGGTGGCAGAGGAGGGCAAGTCATAAAGGTAACCACCTTGGCTGATAGTGGCCCTGGCAGCTTTAGAGAAGCAGTTGAAGCACCTGCCAGACATAGATTGAATGGGGATTATCAATATGAATCATGGAATAATTATATTGCCAGACTGGAAGCTTCTGGGCATAGAACTATAATATTTGAAGTTTCGGGAATTATTAATCTGGAATCAGAACTGACAATATCCTACCCTTTTATCACTATAGCTGGACAAACTTCTCCAGGAGGAATCCTGGTTACCGGATATCAAACCACAGTAAATACGTGGGAGGTTATCATAAGACATATGCGTTTTAGGGTCGGGTCACACAGGATTTTATATGACAGGAACAGTCAAGGAGATATCATTTATTACTCCCAGCCGCAGTATGCTTTCCCACCTACGGGAGGGGTTTGTGCGGGCAATGTTACAACTTCGGATAATGGTTACCCATGTGCTATTGAAGGTGGTGCAGATCCAGAAAAACTAGATGCATTTGACATACTCGGGCAATATTGGGCTACTAATGAGGCATACAACATAATAATAGATCACTGCTCTTTTGGTTGGGGGGTTGACGAAACGGTGACTATAACCGGGGGCGTTCTAAATGCAACCATTCAGTGGTCTATAGTATCTGAAGGGCTCAGGCAGGCAGGCCACCCAAAAGGTGAACGTAGCATGGGCTTGCTGGTATCAGGAAAATATGTCAATCCAACAACCATCTCACTGCACCATAACTATATAGCTCATAACTATTATCGAACACCATTGATTGCTTCACCTGATGATGTTGATACGGTTGCAGACATGGTAAATAACATAAGTTATAACTGGAAAGGAGGCATGTCTCCTTATAGCGGTGGCGCAGCCAAAGTAAACTGGATTCATAATTACATGAAACAAGGCGCCAGTTCCAATTCGTATTCCTTTGAGGTTTCCTATCATGACCAATCCCCGCCTGCACCCATGATTTTTGTAGAGGGCAATATTGGTTCTACCAGATTAACGCAAGCAGATCCACAATGGAACGTAGGTGATGGCTGGCAGAATTTATTATTGAGCGAGAACTATAGGACTCTGACAGCCTGGAGCGCGCCAGCAATCAGTACAACCGAAATGTCTCATGATTATGCATTACAGATACTAAAAGATGTTGGTGCAACCGTGCCAGTTCGCGATAGTGATGATAGTCGAGTTGTAGCTGATTTTGCTGCTTCAACAGGTAGTATAATTGATAATGTTAGCTATCCAGCTGACTTTCCCGTTTTTCAAAATTTGCCAGCCCCGACTGACAGTGATAACGATGGAATGCCCGATTTGTGGGAAATTAGTAATAGCCTAAACCCCTTAGTGGCCGATAATAACAACATCATGTCTTCTGGTTATACTGCGATAGAAGAGTATATTAATGGGCTTGCGAATACGATTGAAACAGACTTGATATTTTCAGATGGCTTTGAATAACAGGCTCTTCAATGATTCATGCGGATTTCGGCATGGGGGGGGGGCTGCAGCGGAAGATCCGGGGAAACCACGCATGGCCGTCGTTACAATCTGCGGAAACAGGGCCAGGTCTTTGAATTATGATTGCATCCAAACCACCATCAGATCGATACGCATGATTGCAAGACTTGACCGCGTTTTCGGTTTTTGTGACCCCGTTTTCGCACCATCCCTGGCGGTCAGCCGGTATTCGCCAACATGGGCAGCAACAAAAGATTGAACCGCTTTAGCTTAAGAGGCAAAAAGAAAGTACAAGGCCAATGGCAACTCTGCTGCCTGGTACATAACATCGAAAAACTCCAGAACTATGGCCAATTAGTGCATTAAAGACCAGATAGACCGTCAATGGCGGTCAAACAAGTGATATTGGGGTTAATTTACCAAGCGATTAGTCATTACCATTGAAAAGGGAGCCTGATTGAGATATTTATTGGGGAGTTGAAAAATAATCACCCGGAAGGATAACGAGGCATTCTGAGTGGGTTTGGATCCCGCCCCGATAAAGTGGACACCTCAATCTAACGAAAATTGAGGTGAGATATGCCAAAAGCAGGACCAAAACGAACACGAGAATACAGCAAGGAATTCAAGGCGACAGCGGTACTGCTGAGCG
>JAMOLT010000061.1 GCA_027068915.1 Sedimenticola sp.
CAAATGAACTTGGCATCAGCCGGCAGATAAAAAAACAAATTCATGATCAACTGAACATATTGTGGAAAGAAAATCGCATTGATTGAGCCGAAGCGCGCCTGATATTTCCCGCCATGAAATCCTAAAATGCGTGGGTATGTACATTATGCTCTGCAACAATATCTGGAGCTACGTATAAGCAAGGCATCAAAACTCAAACCCACAGATCCATTGTTTATTTCTCAGAAAGGCGCCCCCTACTCTCCTAATACATTACAGGAACACATGGCGCACCCCTGTGTGTCAACCTAAGCCTGAACCATGCTATTGTGAGATAACATCGATTTCAGGGCGAAAGGAGCTTGAAGATGCCAAAACCCGATACTGCCAAGACCCAGGAAGTCCGCCCTGATCCCCAACTGGAAAAGCGCACGCGCCGCACTTTCACTGTGGATTACAAGTTATCCATCTTACAACAGGCCGCAGCTTGTAAACATGGTGAGTTGGGTGCCTTGTTGCGTCGTGAAAAGCTGTATTCCAATCAACTGGCCCAGTGGCGACGGGAATTTGAAAACCAAGGCGTAAAGGGCTTGAGCAAGTCCCAGCCAGGGCCTGCTGCCGTCAAAACGCCGGAGCAGCGCCGGATCGAGCAACTGGAAAAGGAAAATGCCCGTCTCAAAAAACAATTGCTCGTGAAAGACAGTTGCCTGGAACTTCAAAAAAAAGCCTTGGCACTGATCGAGCAGGCCGAACGCGAGGGCTCGTCATGAGTCTGTTGCAGCAGGATTTGCCAGTACATCTGTCACAACGGAAGGCATGCGATGCCTTGGCTGTTTGTAGAAATACCTTGAGAAATCAGTTGCATCGCGCCGCCTTCTGCGGGCCGCCCAAACCGCTGTCACACCGACGAAAAGCCACTCGACAGGCGCGGGCATTGGACTTGGCTGAGCGGCAAAAGGTATTGTCACTGATGAACAGTGATGCGTATTGCAACCAACCGCCCGCAGAAATTTATTATGACCTGTTGGATCAGGGGCGGTATCTGTGTTCCATCAGTACCATGCACCGCTTGCTGCGTAGCGAAAACCAGCAGGGAGAGCGCCGACAACAGCGGCCTGCCCAATCCCATGCCATTCCCCGTTTGCATGCCCAGGCAGTCAATGAAGTCTGGACCTGGGACATCACCAAGTTACCCACATTGCGGCGGGGAGAATACCTGTCCCTGTATGTGGTCATGGATCTGTTCAGCCGCTATATCGTGGCCTGGATGCTTTCGAGAAAGGAAAACAGCGCCCTGGCCAGTCAACTCATGCTGGAAGCGGCACAACGCTATGACATTCCATCAAATACACTCACCCTGCATCAGGATCGTGGCGCTCCCATGACGGCGCATTGCTATCTGGATCTGTTATCCGAATTGGCTATTACCGCCAGTCACAGCCGCCCTCGGGTCAGTAATGACAATGCCATGAGTGAAGCCCAGTTTAAGACGCTAAAATATCAACCGGATTACCCGAGAAGGTTCGACGACTATGCACACGCGCAGCATTGGTGTCAGGACTATGTGCGTTGGTACAACGAAGATCATCACCACAGCGCACTCAATGGCTTTACACCGCAGCAGGTATTTACCGGAGAGCACCAAGTGCTTGCCAAACGACAGCAAACTGCAATGGATGAGGCTTACCGGCGTCATCCGGAACGCTTTGTCCAAGGGCCGCCCAAGGTGAAGATGCCCCCGGAGCATGTGTATATCAATCCGGTGATCAAGGAGGGAAACCACACACCAGAATCCGGTGTGAACTTTCCAACCCTACCCAGGGCAAATATACGTTAATTGTAAAAGAGCTGGACATGTTAACCCATCAACAACGTTAATTTACGAAGAACCACCAGAGGCAGAGACAGGAGAAGCGCAAAAAAATATATGATCACAGGGCCAATTAAAAAGTTACACCTCCTCATGGTGGTCAGAGGATTTAAATGTATTAATAGTAATAAATCGACTATCACTTCTTATTGACGATATATACCCTTGTTTCTCTAATAGTTCGGCGAACTCGTTGTTTAACTCGTTATAATCCAATTTTGGCCGCTTACCATATGAAGAAATATCATCATAAGGCGATGGAAGTTTTGATAGGATGTCCATGGTATTTGCTTCGTCTATAATTGGAAGAGCTTTTAACAATAGAGTTATTGACGTGGATACATTCTTAGCATTTATGATTGCCGAAGCCAGGACTTGCTCATCATAAAATGAAAGATCAACATCATTTGATAGCAGAATATCTGAAACAAGCATAGACAGCTCAATATTTGTTTCTGCTTCATATGGTGTAACTTCCAGACAAATAGACAACTTCTCCTGATCACTTAGATTGCTCTTAAGTAATATTACACGGATCTCATCATCAATGGTGTAAATATCTCTGTTTTCTAGATAAGTTTTAAAATTCTTTATTATCAATATAGCAGTAAGTTCCTTGTCACTTTCTGATGAGTCAAATGATTTCTCTTCTAGTCTTACTACCCGTTTTTCGGCTAATACTGTCGCTTTTTCGTTAGTTATATCTGTAGGAAAGTCCTGGTACCAAAAGGGCAAACTCTGCACTATTACTTCATAATCAGATATACTGATGTCTTCATTATCCAGTATGAATTTTGACAATTTCTTGCTGTACTCTCCTCCTTCAAAATTTTGATTAGATAAGCTATTGACTATGTGCGTTTTCATAAGTAGTGCAGTAATTACTGACTCATCGCTTTTCTCATTATTTATGTAAACGCATAAATTACTCCATGTGATTGCTATTTTCTCCTCCCTTAAAAGTATACCCCAGAGATTTTCTGGCAATCCATCAAGTTCATCAAAAACATGATCTTGCTTTGAGATTATGCGCTGTTTCATGCCGTCATCAATACCACTATGATTGAGAAGCTTCCTAATCGACGTACCACTTTCGCTATTATTATTAGAAAGTTTAAGAAAAACTTTCTCTATATATGTGATCAAGTTATCCTCAACATATCTTTTTAACTCTTTGCTTCCTATTAATTGTATAGTGGAGTAATTTCTTTCATTGATATCTGAGGCATTACCTTCTTTTCCAACAGGAAATTCATGAAGAATAAAATTAACGTTGGTGGCGTTAAGAATATATAGGGAATAGTTATGCGATAGCTCGACTACCTCTTTATTATCTTTTAATCTAGTTAAATCATGGAACCGTACATTTAAGAGCCTAATTGCACCATAATCTTTAAGAGGTTGTGCGTCGAAAGAAAAGACAAGGTGGCCATTTCCTGATAAATAATTTGTAAGCTGATCATTGTTGTTCATATTTTGCACTATATACTCAGAATCAACGTACTTAAGGATATAGAATATCTGTTCTTGTGGGTTATTGGAAGATATGGCAGCTTGAGAATAATCGGGCCATTCATGACTCAACTGTCTGATAAATGTCTTGAGGTGTATGCCATTTTCAAAATAGGCTGATAGGAATTTTTCTGTTCTACTATAATTTTCTGCTATATAGCGCATGGTAGACTGAATTTGATTGTCCCATTTGTCATTTTCGTCTAATAGATAATCAATTAAGTATACATTTAGTGCGTATATGTCACCAAAGTCTTCCAATCGCATATTGAAACAAACTTCTTCTGGAGTATCGATCTTATGGAGTGAATCTGGCAGACTAAAATTACGTATAGTAAGTAGATAATCTCTATCATTTTTGGTTAAACGACCTTCATGAAAATTGGAAATATAAATATGGTAATTATCATCCAAATATCCGTTCTTAACCAAATAGATCAATAAAGCATTCCCTCCATTGTCAGGCTTCTCAGTCAAAACATCAGATAAGAAATCTGTATTCTGCAAGATTCTGTGGAGCGGTTGCTTTGAAATATTGGAAATTACTTTCTCAATACCCCTAATATTGCTTAGTAATTCCTGATTACGATCTTCAATATTATTTTCAATGTTTCTTTTTCTATCTAAAAATGTCTCACCAGGGTTTATTTCTTCTTCGATATCTGAAAATGATTTACCAATTTTATATCTATGTGAAGGATTAACATTAAGATGCGTTACTAAATTAATATTCGTTTCGTTAAAAAGACATTTAATCCGATCATATGTTGTAAATTTGGTAAAGGAAATGTGCTCATTGTCGCAAAAAATCCCTATCACTGGTGAATTAGAATTAGCATGCGATATGATCTTTCCAACATATGTTGAGATAAGTTCACTGATGCTTCGTGCTTTCTCTTCATCTGCAGAATTAATTAAGTTTCTATTCAATTCAACTTTCTCTTTCAATTCTTCTTTACGTTGAAAGGCATATTGTGCTTTCTTTTTGCAAATGGAAAAAAGTAGGCCTTTGCCATGATGAAGATCCTCAAAATCTTTAGGATATACATTTTTATAAATCATCATTGCAAGCAGTTTAGTAGCATCAATATGCTCACTATTTAACCGCTCTCGATAGATAGTAAACTCGTTGAAAATATTATGGATAAGCCTAAAGTCATTAATGTACAGTGACACCTCGCGTAAAAACTGACTGTCTATTCGCTTCAATAGATCTAACTCAGCTAACCGTTCTTGCATCTTATCCAGTGAATTGGAGATATTAATGATCGGGATAACCGGGATAATAAAATCAAAAAATTTAGTGCGCTCAGAATGAGCAAACATATCGTCCTTAATCGCATATAGAAATACTATTTTTCCATGGGTCTTTGCATTGCTATTTATTAGCTTGTTGATCTCACGAAGTTTTACAAAAATTTCAGGATCTCCAAATCTATCGAGATCTTCTATAACAACCACATCGTATCTCGTTTCTTGGAAGAAATAGATTATTTCATCTAGATGTTGATTTAGAATTGAATTTTCTGAAATTTCCCCTATCTCTATTTCTGCATTCTTCAAGGATAATTTCTTCAGATGAATATTAAACGAAGCTTTGTAAAGATCGGATACCATGAGTACCATGAATGAAACGACATAAGTAAATGACATTACCGCTATCCACCAAGGAATTGAATGCGTTTCAAAGCTAAGCCATTTATATCCATCATGAACAAAGAAAACGATTGCTATTAACCAAATAACAAATAAAAAGGCTTTGCCTAATGGGATTTCTGGAACAGAAATTTTCTTGAAACGAGAATATGGTAACTTATTAGCATCTGCTCCAAATAACATTTGTTGCAATATACTTCTTTCTACGGTATTTCTTGTTTCAGATATATTTTCACTTTCCCTAAATGAAGCAAGTGAAATGTTCAGAAAATTATAAGTAGAATGGTTTTTTTCAAAGGTTTTTATAATACTGCTTTTACCGGAACCATATGGACCTGTAATAGCGATATTCTTTATCTTCGGATTCTGTATTGCAAAGAGGAGCGCCTTTGCATAACTTTCTTCAGGATCAGCATTGTCAACTGGCGTGAGATCCTTAAAAGCAGTCCTTCTCATTTTATTCCCTTTCTTATCAGTATTTTTACTTTATTTCCTTTCAACGAGTCAAGCATATAGTATCACTAATGAAAATCCACCCCTTCCAGAAAATGTCCCCCATCGATGGTAAGCACATTGGTGTAGATCTCGGTACTGTCCATGGACTTGTGGCCCAGGAGCTGGCTGACGTATTTCAGGGGCCGCCCGTGCAGCAGCAGGTGGATGGCGAAGGAGTGCCGAAACGTGTGCGCGCTGATGGAAAAGCCTGCGCCCCCTACCCGCTCCACCAGGGCCTTGATATGCCGGTTCACGGTTTGCCGGGCCATGGGGAAGATCCGTTCGGTTTTGCGAAAGTGTCCCGCATAGAGATAGCTCTGGATTCGATCCTGCAGTAACGACTCCCGCCATCCAAAGGCACTATATACAGCATCAAATGATGCTGTATCGGATATATGGGGAGGCGCAAAGGCTTCCCATATCTGCAAGCGCACTTTCCCGATCCACTTTACGGATTTTATGTCTGATCAATCACCCGCTGCAATCAACTTGGCGATAATACCCTCCAGCGCCTGATTGAATGCATCAGGCTTCACCTGCGCGACAAAATGCCCTACCCCAGGCACCATGACGACATGGGAATTTGGTGGCGCTTCCTTGCCTGTGGGCGCTGCGTTGATGTTGTAGAGTATCGGGGAAAAACGCTGCAAATCAGTGGCGGCATGGCGGGCGTTCCAGTTGAACAGTTCGCGCATGGCGCTGACGCCGACTTTCGGGTTGGCGGTTGCGAATTTGTTGACAATCGCTTCCACAACGGCGGGATCGGCTTCTGCTGTAAACATGGAGTGCAGCATTTCGTCCGTGGTTTTGCGATAGTCGGTTTCAAACGGCTTTACGAATGCCTCGATTTGCTCCTGGCTGGTCGGATATTCGAAAGGCGTGTAGAAGGTATCGACACCCACGATTCCAATCACGCGGTCTCCCAGTTGTTTTGCCGCTTCGACCGCCACCGGGCCGCCCATGGAGTGCCCCACGAGAATGACCTTGCGGGCACCAATCTGGTCTACGACTGCCGCCACATCCCCGCCAAAGGCCTGCATGCTGTAGCGCTGCCGGGTGCTGCCCGACTCACCATGCCCGGCCAGATCCAGCCAGACGACCTTGTGGTTTTTGGAGAAGTAATCGATCTGTGCATTCCAGAAACTGTGGTTGCAGGTCCAACAATGAATGAAGACGATTGCAGGCTCGCCCTGCCCTTGTGTGCCATACACGATGGGGCTGCCGTCCGCCGATTCGACGGTTGCCGTGGTTGGCAGTGCTGTCGTGGGTATGGTGGAGGTGCAGCCGATCAGTAGGAATATAAGCAGCAAGGTTGCTGAGCTGCGGAAAAAAGCTGTTTTCATGAGAATATAAACTCCATTATCAAACCGGCATCGATATCGACTACATTCCGTTGCTGCGCGGCAAGGTATGCTATCTGCCATCATCCGACCATGTCGCTGTTTCGTCCATCTTTTTCTTTTCACAAGCAATCATGTCCTTCAGCGTTCGGCCCGGCTGATCGGGATACTGCGCATCATGGATCTGCAGAGATTCTATCCTGTCCAGTCGGAAATTGCGGAAGGCCTGACGCAGTTCGCACCAGGCACCCAGTGTCCAGACCATGCCCCAGAAGAACAGGCCCAGTGGCCAGATGGTGCGCTGCGAGCTTTCACCATCGGCTCTGGTATAGGTGATGGCAACCTTGTTGCGGTGATCCACGGCGTTGCGTAACTCCCCCATGAAGGCAGCCGTCTGCGCCGGGATTCGCACCAGCGGAGAAAACAGCCGGGTCTGATCCAGCTCTCCTTTCAGGGAATCCGGCAACACGGTTTCGACTTTGCTCAGTACAGATTGGGCCGCCATCGCCAGTTCGGGATCCGCCCAGCTGTTGAGGATGCGCGCACCCAGGGTTAATGCCGCAAGCTCATCCCGGGTAAACATCAGGGGCGGCAGGTCATACCCCCGCCGGATGACATACCCCACGCCCGCCTCTCCTTCTATGGGCACGCCTGACGCCATCAGGTCCTGCATGTCCCGGTAGACGGTACGCTCGGAAACCTCGAGGACTTCCGATAGCCAATGTGCAGTGGTTATACGGCGCGAACGGAGAAACTGAACGATCTGGAACAGCCGATCCGCACGTCGCACAAGCGCCCCGCCTTGCTACTTGTCGAAATAAGTAATCAGAGACAAGGTAGCGCCCTGGGGGTCGCAAATCACACAAAATCTTCCGACATCCGGAATGTCGCGTGGCGACAGCAGAACCTTGCCGCCCAGCTTCTCCGCTTGCGCCGCGCTGCGTTCCACGTCATCTACCGTGACGTAAGCGCCCCATGCAGGTGGCATGTCCCCCGCTTCGGGAGGCATCCCCATGATGCCAGCCATCTCCTTGTCATCGGTCTTGGCGATGGTGTATCCCATGTCGTTGGTTTGCATATCCTCCATCTTCCAGCCAAACAGGCTGGTGTAAAAGGCTTTTGCCGCGTCCACGTCTGTGGTCATCAGTTCGTTCCAGCTGAAGGCGCCATGTTGTTTCATCGGGTCTGTCATTGTCCTGTCTCCTGTTCCATGTTTCATATAAGGAACCCTCAAAGAACCGCCATTCCGGCGGAGGCCGGAATCCAAAGGCTGTTGCCAAAGCGGCGAAAGCAGAAGCTCTCAAGGTTCCCATAAAGGAGCATAGACTATATCTTATGCCTGCTGACAGCATGCTGTCAGGAATGATCGGCTTATTTGCGGCATTCCTGCCATTTCCCGAAAAGCAATGCAAAGCAGCTGATTTCCACAAACCCCAGCGACTCATACAGGGAACGGGCAGATTGCCTTCACCAGCAAGCAAAATCAGATGCTCCAGGCTATGTTGTATTTTGGAATCTTCAACAAGCCTGCTCGTCAGAGCCCTGGACAGCCCTGCCCTTCTGTTATTTTTGTAACTGGCTTCTCCAGTCAGTTCACGCGAAGCCCAAAGGCACCTCGCATCAGTCAAGAACGTGGCTTACCAGCCCATCTGCCAGCTTGGGCTCGAACCAGGTGGATTTGGGGGGCATGACTTCATCGGCATCCGCGACCGCCATCAATGCTTCCATGGTGGTGGGATAAAGCGAGAAAGCCACTTGCCAGTCACCGGAATTCACGCGCTTTTCCAGCTCGCCCAGGCCCCGGATGCCGCCAACAAAATCGATGCGGTTGTCGGTGCGGGGATCTTCGATGCCCAGCAAAGGGGTAATGAGATTATTCTGCAACAGACTGACATCCAGTCGTGCCACGGGATCGTCTTGGGGAATATGCTCGGGCTTGATGGCCAGTTTGTACCACTGGCCGTCCAGATACATACCGTATTCGCCGCTATGGGACGGCTTCACGGGTTCGCCGGACGGCTCGATGCTGAAAGCCGCGCTGATCTGCGCCACGAACTCTTCTGGAGAAAGGCCGTTGAGATCCTTCACCACCCGGTTGTAGTCCAGAATCTGCATCTGGTCGTGGGGGAAGATGACGCTGAGGAAATAGTTGTAGCTCTCTTCACCGGTATGCGCGGGATTGGCTGCCTTGCGCGTGGCTGCAACCCGGGAAGCCGCTGCGGAGCGGTGATGGCCGTCAGCAACATAGAGGGCGTCCAGTGCATCGAATTGATCGGTAAGTGTCTTGACCGTCGCCTCATCGGATAGCACCCAAAGCTCGTGGCGCACGCCATCCACCGCTGTCACGTCCATGTCGGGAGCCCCCTTGGTGGCTTCTGCCAGGATGCTGTCGATGCTTTTCGTAGCCGGGTAGACCAGGAACACGGGGCCGGTCTGGGCGTTCAGGGTATCGATATTGCGCACCCGGTCGTCTTCCTTTACCGGGCGGGTAAATTCATGCTTCTTGATGCGGTTCTGATCATAGGCTCCCACGGACGCCACGGCCATGAGGCCGGTCTGCACATGATTGCCCATGGTGAGGCGATAGACGTAATAGGCAGGCTTGTCTTCCCGGGCCAGCACGCCTTCTTCCACCATGCGGTCCAGATTCTCACGGCCCTTGGCATAGACTTCCGGTGCGTAGGGGTCGGTTCCCTCGGGCAGATCCACCTCGGGACGGGAGATATGCAGAAAGCTACGGGGGCGGCCTTCCACCATGGCGCGGGCTTCCGCTCCATTCATCACATCATAAGGGGGGGCTACAACGTCATTGGTGCGACCGGCCACGGGGCGCAGGCCGGTAAAGGCTTTGATCAGGGGCATGAGAGACTACTCGCTGGAAGGAAAAACTGGGCGTAATTGTTTCAAAAACCAGGGAGAAATGCTATTCCCGTTCCTCGATCCAATGCATCTGGATGGCTTCGAGGATTTTCTCACCGGTTTTTTCCGGATCGTCATCGAAATCCGGCAAGGCCACAACCCGGTCACGCAAGTCCACGAAGTTAATCCGGGCGGGATCGGTATCAGGATGTGCTTCATCCAGCTCGATGGCGATATCCAGTACATCAGTCCAGCGCAGGCCCATCAGTGATTCTCCGATACCTGGTTGATGGTGTATTTCGGAATTTCCACCACCAGATCCTTGTCTTTCACTTCCGCCTGGCAGCTCAGGCGCGACTCTGGCTCCAGCCCCCAGGCCTTGTCCAGCAGGTCATCTTCTTCCTCGCTGGCTTCGTTAAGGGAATCGAAACCTTCACGTACAATGACATGGCAGGTGGTGCAGGCGCAGGATTTCTCGCAGGCGTGCTCGATTTCAATGCCGTGTTCCAGGGCGGCATCGCAAATCGTGGTGCCGGGCTTGGCCTCGACAACTGCTCCTTCGGGGCAGATTTCCTCGTGGGGAAGAAAGATGATCTGGGGCATAGTATTCCTGACTACTCAAATTCGTTGATGTTGTGGCCAGCCATGGCTTGCTGGATACCGCTGTTCATGCGACGCTCCACATAGAACTCGCATACCTGCTCCACATGCTTCGCTTGTGCATCGATGGCGTCAACATCACTGGTAGCGATGGCTTCCGTCAGTTCCTGCAATGCGGTTTCTATCTGTCTTCGCTCTTGGGGGTTCAGCAGTTTCTCGCCGTCACTGGCCAGGGCCGCCTGTAATGCTTCGACTACGCGCATGCCCTCCACCCTGGCTTCGGCCAGCCTGCGTTCTTCCAGGTCTTCTTCTGCATGTTCGAAAGACGCCCGCAGCATGTTGGTGATTTCTTCATCACTGAGGCCGTAGGAAGGCTTGACCGTAACGCTGGCCTTGACGCCCTGGCTAAGTTCTTCCGCTTCCACATCCAGTAGGCCATCCGCATCCACGGCAAAGGTTACGCGGATGCGCGCAGCACCTGCGACCATGGGAGGAATGCCACGCAGTTCAAAGCGTGCCAGGGAGCGGCAATGCTCCGCCATTTCCCGCTCACCTTGCACCACATGCACTACCATCGCGGTCTGGCCGTCCTTGAAGGTGGTGAACTCCTGGGCTCTGGCCACGGGAATGGTGGTGTTGCGGGGGATGACCTTTTCCACCAGGCCACCCATGGTTTCCAGCCCCAGGGACAGGGGGGTGACATCGAGCAGCAGGATTTCATTGTCCGGCTTGTTGCCGGCCAGCACATCTGCCTGTATGGCCGCACCCAGGGCGACCACCCGGTCGGGGTCGATGTCCACCAGGGGGGGCTGACGAAAAAATTCTCCTACCTTTTCCCGTAGCCGGGGCATGCGGGTGGAGCCGCCGACCATGACCACATCCTGAACTTCTTCCACATCTACCCCGGCATCGCGCAGGGCGCGACGGCAGGCACTGATGGTGTTGCGGATCAGCGGATCGACCAGGGTATTGAAAATTTCACGGTTCAGCTGTCCCTGCCAGCGGCCACTACCGGGAACGGCAATATCCAGATCGACGCTCTTGGCATCGCTCAGGGCTTCCTTGGCCTTGCGCGCATCCAGCATCAGCTGGCGCAGCACCTTGTGATCAGCATCATCGGCAATACCTGCCTGCTCCATGATCCATTCGGCAACAACCTGGTCGAAATCATCGCCGCCAAGGGCGGAATCGCCGCCGGTGGACAGAACCTCGAACACACCTTTGTTGAGTCGCAAAATGGAGATATCGAAGGTGCCGCCACCAAGGTCAAAAATGGCATGAATACCATCAGCACCACGATCCAGGCCATAGGCGACAGCTGCTGCCGTGGGCTCGTTGAGCAAGCGGAACACATGCAGCCCGGCCAGTCTGGCGGCATCCTTGGTGGCCTGCCGCTGGGCATCGTCAAAGTATGCTGGAACGGTGATTACCACACCGCTGAGCTCACCGCCCAGGGTATCTTCGGCGCGTCTGGCAAGCACCTTCAAAATCTCGGCAGAAACCTCAATGGGGCTGACATCCCCCGCCATGGTATGAATGCGGGGAACCCTGCTGTCGGTCTTCACAAATTCATAGGGCAGGCCTTTGCCCAGAGACTTGATGTCGGAGACGGCCCTGCCAATCAGGCGCTTGGCGGAAGCAATGGTATTCAGGGGGTCTCGGGTAGCCTGCTCACGCGCCGTATAGCCCACATCCACGCCGTCGGCGAAGTAATGCACCACAGAGGGCAACAAGTGGCGCCCCTGCTCGTCGGGCAGGGTTTCCGCCTGCGCGCTGCGCACCGTCGCCACCAGAGAGTTGGTGGTGCCTAGATCGATGCCCGCAGCCAGCTTGTGCTGATGAGGCGCGGCTGCCTGTCCGGGTTCTGCAATCTGCAACAGAGCCATCAGTGCATGTCCTCCAGTTCTGCTTCGAGAGACTCGGCTTCCGACAGCAATTTGTTGAGAAACTGCATTTTGCGCACGGCCTCCCGCGCCGCCGCAAGATTGGTTGGGGTGGGGTCTTCGAACTGCATGGCCATCTGCGCAACCAGTTTCTTGATCATGGTGCTGATGCGGCTCATGAGATCATCGAGCACGGTTTCAGCGTCATCAGCATGGCGCGCCTGTTCCAGCTCTTCACGCAGTTGTAACTGTTCCGTGAGGAAGGCGATATCGCGGGTGGTTTCCTTTTCCGCCTGCATATCGATGCCGTGCAGGGAAAGCAGGTACTGGGCCCGGGTTACCGGGTTTTTGAGTGTTTCATAGGCTTCGTTGATGCGGGTGGTTTGCTGCAACGACAAGCGCTGCTCCTGTTCGGTGCCGCTCGCATGGCGGTCAGGGTGCACCAGGCGTTGCAGATCCCGGTAGCGCTCCCCCAGCGCGGCGCCGTCAACAATAAAACTTACGGGCAGGCCGAACAGTTCAAAATGATTTTTGGAAAGATCGAACATGAATGCCCCGGGAAATGGCCAGTTTATACGGTGAAGCTCTCACCGCAGCCACAGGAGGCCTTGGCGTTGGGATTATTGAAGCGGAAACCCTCGTTCAATCCTTCCCGGCCAAAATCCACCTCGGTTCCATCCAGATACAGCAGGCTTTTTTTGTCTACGATGAGTTTCACCCCGTGATCTTCGAACACCACATCGTTTTCCTCATCCAGTTCGTCTACAAACTCGATGACGTAGGCCATGCCGGAACAGCCGGAGGTTTTTACCGCCAGACGCACCCCCACGCCCTTGCCGCGATTGTCGAGAAAGGAACGCACCCGCTCGGCTGCTGTTTCGGTGAGGGAGATGCCCATCTCGATCAGTTCTGCTTTGAGGCGAAATCGTCGATGGCCGCCTTGATGGCGTCTTCCGCCAGCACCGAACAGTGTACTTTCACCGGTGGCAGCGCCAGCTCTTCCGCAATATCGGTATTTTTGATCTGTTGCGCCTCTTCCAGGGTCTTGCCCTTCACCCATTCGGTCAGCAGGGAGCTGGAGGCAATGGCGGAGCCACAACCGTAGGTCTTGAATTTGGCGTCCTTGATCACGCCATCTGCACCGACCTCAATCTGTAAGCGCATGACATCACCACAGGCCGGAGCGCCCACCATACCGGTGCCGACGTTCTTGGCCGCATCATCCATCTGGCCGACATTGCGGGGATTTTCGTAGTGATCGATAACTTTTTCACTGTATGCCATTGCTGAATTCCTCTTAGTGAGCTGCCCATTGTACCGACTTCAGGTCGATACCGGCCTTGTACATGTCCCACAGGGGAGACAAGTCACGCAATCTCTGAACTTGTTCACGCAACTTAATGATAACATAATCTATTTCTTCTTCTGTCGTATACCGGCCAAGGCTGAATCGCAGGGAGCTGTGCGCCAGTTCGTCCTCGCGCCCCAAGGCTCGCAGCACATAGCTGGGCTCAAGGCTGGCGGAGGTACAGGCAGAACCGGAAGACACGGCCATGTCTTTGAGCGCCATCATCAGGCTCTCGCCTTCTACAAAGTTAAAGCTGACATTCAGGTTGCCCGCAATACGCCGCTCCAGATCACCATTGAGATAGACTTCTTCCATGTCCCTGAGCCCGTCCCAGAGGCGGTTGCGCAATGCCAGAATGCGTGCATTTTCTTCCGCCATTTCTTCTTTGGCGATACGAAAAGCCTCACCCATGCCGACGATCTGGTGGGTCGCCAGGGTGCCGGAACGCAGGCCGCGCTCGTGTCCGCCGCCATGCATCTGGGCTTCCAGACGCACCCGCGGCTTGCGCCGTACATACAGGGCGCCCATGCCCTTGGGGCCATAAATCTTGTGCGCGGAAAAGCTCATGAGATCTACCGGCAAGGCCTGCAAATCAATCTCGATTTTACCTGCGCTTTGTGCCCCATCTACATGAAATACAACTTTATTTTCCCTGCATATATCGCCGATGGCTGCAATGTCCTGGATCACGCCGATTTCATTGTTCACATGCATCACGGAAGCCAGGATGGTGTCATCACGCAGCGCAGCACGAAATTTGTCCAGGCTCAGCAGGCCGTTCGGTTCCACATCCAGGTAGGTAATTTCGTAGCCTTCTCGTTCCAACTGACGGCAGGTATCCAGCACCGCCTTGTGCTCGGTCTTTACGGTGACGATGTGCTTGCCCCGCTTGTGATAGAAATGGGCCGCGCCCTTTATCGCCAGGTTGTCCGATTCGGTTGCACCCGAAGTCCAGACGATTTCCCGGGGATCGGCATTGATCAGCGCTGCAACATTCTGCCGCGCCTCATTTGCCAGTTTTTCGGCTTCCCAGCCGAAGGGATGGCTGCGTGAGGCGGGGTTCCCGAAAACGCCATCCCGGGTCAGGCAGTGGCACATTTTTTCCGCCACCCGCTCATCAACCGGTGTTGTCGCAGAATAATCAAGATATATTGGAAGTTTCATTCAATGCTCCAGATTTCCTTCCGCCCTCAGGCCTTGTATAAGGATTTGCTATTATTGTTATCAGGTCCAGGAGATATGCTGGCTTGCGTGTTTTTGCTTCTTGGCAAGCTGCTTGTCCAATAGGTCCTGCAGGCTGATACTGCTCAGGTAATCATAAATACTGTCGCTCAGATCCTGCCATAACTCATGAGTAAGGCAGCGCTTGTCGCCATGACAGTTTCCGGCACCACCACATGCGGTGGAATCCAGGCGCTCATCCACTGCGGTAATCACTCCTGCCACATCGATGCGCCCAGGCTCGAGATTCAGGCAATATCCGCCGCCAGGGCCGCGAGTGCTATTCACCAGCTCCCGCTTGCGCAGGCGGGCGAACAACTGCTCCAGATAGGACAGGGAAATATCCTGCCTGTCTGCGATGTCTGCCAGACTCACCGGCCCGTCCTCGCCATGGAGCGCCAGATCCAGCATCGCTGTTACTGCATATCGGCCTTTGGTTGTCAGTCTCACGGGGTAGTTCCAAGGGTCATGTTCTGGGCGCAACTATACATTACCGACTATTTTAGTCAAGTATTAGCAACGACTAAAGTGCAAGATTCCTTCCATGTTATTTGTCTTGGAATTTGCCGGAATCCGTATCACCGCCCTCACCTTCTTCAAGGCGGCTGAGTTCATCTGCGGTGGAGACGATCTCGCAGGAAGAAAGTTCCGGCAGATTCACTTCCTCTTCGGTATAGCCCATGCTTTTGAGCACTTCGCACATACGGGACATTTTCGACTCCAGCACATGCACATGATCGAGCATGCAGTTGATGGCATTGGCCACGGGATCCGGCGCATCTTCCGTTGCCCCATAGGCGTCAAACCCCATCTTTTGCGCCAGTTTTTCCCGGTGGGCGGTATCCCGGGCGCTACGCCGCTCCACCAGCCTGCCGGGTATGCCCACTACGGTGGCATTGGATGGCACAGGCTTGACCACCACCGCATTGGAGCCGATCCGGGCCCCGTCCCCGACAGTAACAGGCCCAAGCACCTTGGCGCCGGCTCCCACCACCACGTCATTACCCAGGGTCGGATGGCGCTTACCTTTTTCCCAGCTGGTTCCCCCCAGTGTCACTCCATGATACAGGGTGCAATCATCACCAATGACCGCTGTTTCGCCAATAACCACTCCCATTCCATGGTCAATGAAAAAACGGCGCCCGATGGTGGCTCCGGGATGAATTTCCACACCGGTCAGCCAGCGGGCAATATTGGATACCACCCGCCCAAACCACTTGAAGTTACGCTTCCACAAACCATGGGACAGGCGATGGGCCATTACCGCATGCAAACCGGGGTAAGTGGTAAGCACTTCGAAAGTGGTACGGGCCGCCGGATCACGGTCAAAAACAGACTGTATGTTCTCTCTCAGACGTTCAAACATGGTGTGTTACCGCTTGAATTGGGTATATCCGACTATTTTACTCCATTTTCTTGTCGGGCCGCAGCAATCAAGTGGATATCGACCTGCAGAAGGACGGTTAAAGAAATCCGGCAACCAGCCGAAAGATAAAGCAGGAACCCCATATTTACCCGGAGTCAGATTCCAATGCTACAGAATACGTCTGTCACACAGAGCACAGCACTTGATTTCCTCAATGATTTTGCACATCAGCTTGGTAGCAGGGATATCGACCTGCCGCCATTTCCCGATGTCTATGCAAAGATACTGGATGCATTGAATGATCCGGATCTTTCCATCGAACAGCTCGCACGCATTGTTACCGCCGCCCCTGATCTGTGTGTACGCATTCTGTTGCTGGCCAATTCCGCCTTGATGAACCGGGCCGGGGTGGATGTAATCGATATTGGCGTGGCAGTTACCCGCCTGGGCATCACTGCGGTGCGCAATGCTGCTGCTTCAATTGCTACCAGAGATATGTTCGATATTCCAAAAGGCTCTCCCGTAAGGCACAAGCTGGATGCATTACGCGCCATGTCGGTAAAAACCGCCGCATACGCCTATTTTCTGGCAAACCGATCAGATCAATCGTCTATCAAGGATGACGCCATGCTGACCGGGTTGCTGCACAATGTCGGCAGCTTCTATATTCTTTCGAAAGTCGAGAAGTATCCGGAGTTGATAGATGAAGAGCTGACCCGGTCATGGGTTCCGGGGATCAGTTGTGCGCTGATCTCCAACTGGGGGTTCTCGGAGCACATCGCCAAAGCAGTGGATGAACAAGACCTTACTGAAGCAAGCCATTTCGGACGCACTAACCTGAATGACATGTTGATCGCCAGCAAACTACTGGCGCAGTTGTCGAACTCCGGTTCCCCGGAGGCCATGATCGCCGCGATGGAGTGGAATAACATTCCTGCTTTGCCCAAGCTGGGAATCACAGCCGAAAACATTTCACAAATCATTGAAGAATCCACCGAGGAAGTAGAATCCTTCGTTTCAGCATTGGGATAGTTCACCCCATGATCCGTGATTGATTGCGGATCATGGGTTCATGGGAAATCGCTGATAACAGCGTCAGTTGGAACGCAATACATGGATCGGTGGCGTGCTGAGCAGGCTGCGCATCACCAGAAACCCGATCAGCACCAGCCCCAGCAGGCCGCCCGCCATCCCGGTCAGCCATAGCTGGAAGTTCAGCCCCGCTTCCAGCCCAAAAAGGTGATCGGCAATCAGCTGCTCTGCTACAGCAGCCAGGGTTGCCCCCAAAAATCCGGAGAATATCCCTAGCAAGCCGAACTCTGTCAGCATGGCCGTTGTCACCAGACTGCGGCCGGCCCCCAGGGTTCGCAAGATGGCGATCTCGGCAGCGCGCTCCTTGCGGCTGATCTGCACCGCGCTCAAGGTGACCAGCGCTGCGGCCAGCAGCGTAAAGAGGAATACCGATTCCACCGCCAGTGCCCCCTTGTCCATAATGCCCCGCACCCGTTGCAGCATGGGACGAATATCCAGCAGCGAGATCGAAGGATAGTCTTCCGCCAGCTTGCGCACCACCAAAGCCGTGTTGTGCTCATCAAGATACAGGCTGCTGATATAGGCCACGGGCAGATCCGCCATCAGTCCGGCATTTCCCTGAATGAAAAAATTCACATTGAATGAATCCCAGGCCACGCTGCGCAGGTTGGTTACCTCGGCACTTAAGAGTTGACCGGCCACATCGAAGGTCAGCAAGCTTCCCACATGGATGCCCAGGGTTTCGGCCAGCTTGGCTTCAACGCTGAATCCTCCCGGCCGTCCTGGGGAAAACGTCCAGTGGGCACCGGCAACAACCTTGTTGTCCGACTGCAATCGATCCGAAAAGCCCAGGCTGAATTCACGCGCCAGCAGATGCCTGGCGCGCTCGTCTTCAAATTGGTTCGCATTCACCGGCTGTCCGTCCAGTTGAATCAGCCGCCCTCTCGCTGTGGCATACATGCCGGAGTGTTTGACGCCCTGCTCATCGAACCAGCGCTGCAGCGACAGCTGTTCTCCCGGCTGTATATTGATCAGAAAATGATTGGGCACCTGAACAGGCAGGCTGTCCTGCCAGGTTTCCAGAAGATCAACCCGCACAAGAGCCAACAGCAGCAACATGGTGATCCCCATGGTAAAACCCAGCAATTGCCAGAGGGTCAGGCCGGGATTTCTGGTTAACGCCGCAATACCGATGCCAACACCTCCTGCCTTGCCACGAAATGGCTTGAGGAGAAAGATCATCATCCAGCCGAATACGGTCACCAGCAGGATAACAACCGCTATCAGCGACAACAGGGCGGCCGCCAGCCGCCAGTCCTGCACCTGCCAGATCACCAGTGCAGCGAAGACTATTGCGGCAGTCCCCCAGGACAACCATCCGGAAATCTTCAATGGTTCGAGATCGCGCCGCAGCACCCGCAAAGGCGCGATATGGCGAATACGCCACAATGCCGGCAGGGAGAAGCCGCACAACAGGATCAGGGCATAGGTGAAACCCAGACCCGCCGAGCGCCAGCCCGGCATGGGCAATTGTTCTCCGAACCAATCACCCACCAAAACGTAAAGTGCTTGCTGTCCCAGGTAGCCTGCGGCAATACCGAGCAGGCTGCCCAGCAAGAAAACCAGGAGAAGCTCATGGAGGTGGTACTTCAGAACCTGGGCAGCGCTCATGCCCAGGGTGCGCATGACGGCAACGCCATCCATGGCCTGGGCGACATATTGCCTCGCGGCCAGCATGATCGCTATTCCCGACAGCAGGCTGGCACACAGGGCGGCCAGTTGCAAAAAACGCCGTCCCCGCTCCAATGCCATACGCATCTCGGGGCGGGCATTCTCCATCCCCATGATCTTTGCGCCCAGTGGCAGACGGGATGCCAGCCAGCGCCGCATTCGCTCAACAGCATCTGCCGGCCCGGCAACGAGAAAACGATACTGCGCCCGGCTGGCTGGGGTCAGCAGGCCGCTGGCCGGAATATCCTCGTAGTTCATCATCAGCTGGGGTGCAAACTGAAACAGGCTGCCCCCCATATCCGGCTCCTGTTTCACCTCGCCTTGCACTTTTAGCAACAGCTTCCCCAGGGGCACCTGGATTCCTCCGCGATCAATAGCCAGCGCCCTGTACAGGGATGGGCTGGCATAGGCATGCCCCGGGGCGGGGGCGGCACTCACCATGCCCTGTTCCGTGGCAACCAACAGTTTTCCCCGCAGGGGGTAATCGCTATCCACGGCTTTTACCTGCACCAGCACAGGCTTGTCCTGATGAAAAATGACGCTGGGAAAAATGACCTGCCTCGATGTTCCCAGCCCGAGGCTGTTCGCCTGCCGCACCCAGGTCGGCGGTGCGGCATCACCTTGCTGCACCAGAAGATCGGCAGCCATCAGTGCCGAACCCTGCAATAACATTGCCTTGTCTACACGGTCCACGAAGAAAGCCACAGATGTCAGGGCAGTCACTGCAATCACCAGTGCCGTCATCAGAATCAGCAGTGCCTTGTTCCGCCATACGCGGAGCAGGGATGAAGGGAGGGGCATCAGTCCGCACTCATCAATTTGCCATGCTCCAGACGGCAGATCCGGTTGCAGCGACCGGCAAGCTGCTCATCGTGCGTCACCAACACCAGTGCAGTGGCGCAGCGATCCCGCAGGGAGAACATCAGGTCGATGATTTGCTGTCCGGTCTCAGGATCCAGGTTACCCGTAGGCTCGTCTGCAAACAGGATTCGGGGATCCCCGGCAAAGGCCCGTGCCAGCGCCACCCGTTGCTGTTCACCGCCGGACAACTGCCGGGGGAGATGATCGGCGCGTTCCGTCAGCCCCACCGCGTCCAGCAACTGTTCGGCTTGCTGCTTCCGGTTATGCACTCTGGATAGTTTCAGGGGCAGGGCCACGTTTTCGAAGGCGGTCATGCCGGGCAGCAGCTGGAAGGACTGGAAAACAAATCCCACTTGCCCCAGCCGCAGCCGGGCGCGGGCATCTTCCCCCAGGTTTGTCATATCCTTTCCGAGCAGTGCAATCTTTCCGGCAGTAGGCTCATCCAGGCCTGCCAGCAAACCCAGCAATGTGGACTTGCCGGATCCGGATGCCCCCAGCAAAGCCACAGCCTCACCGGAATTGACATTCAGGTCAACACCCGTGAGGATGCTGAGCAAGGATCCATCCGGAGCCTGCACATCTTTTATTACATCTGTTGCCGATATGAGAATAGTCATTTGCCTGCTGCTATTGCACCTGTTGCCTGCATGGGCCGCCAACGCCCATGCCAATGGCGTTATCCTGATCATGGGGGACAGCCTGAGTATGGGTTATGGTATCAGCAAGGAAGAATCCTGGCCTGCCCTTCTTCAGCAACGGCTGGATCAGCTGGGCTATCGCTATCGGGTGGCCAATGCCAGCATCAGCGGCGACACCAGCCATGGTGGGTTGAGCCGTCTGCCAAAAACCCTCTCAAGGGAAAAACCCAGTATCGTCATCATCGCACTGGGCGCCAATGACGGCCTGCGCGGACTGCGCCTTCAGGACACCACCGACAATCTGGAGCAGATGACGGTTCTCAGTCAGGAGTCGGGGGCGAAGGTGCTGCTGCTCGGCATCCAGCTACCTTACAACTATGGTCAGACCTACCGGGAAAGATTTCATCGCATCTATGCGCAGATTGCACAGAAAAAGCATACCGCCATCGTCCCTTTCTTTCTTCAGGGCGTGGCGGAAACCAGAGCCATGATGCAGCCGGACGGTCTGCATCCGTCAGCCACCGCCCAGCCGGCCATTCTTGAAAATGTCTGGCGGAAACTGCTTCCCTTGCTGAACTGATGCATTATCTGCTGCTGATTCTCCTATTACTTGCCGCCATATTCGGCCCCCAATGGTGGGTGCAGCGCGTCCTCAATCGCTACAATCAGCATCCGGAAGAAAACTTTCCCGGCACAGGGAGTGAACTGGCAAGGCATTTGCTAAACCAGTTTGGGCTGGATGATGTTCGCGTGGAAATGACGGATCAAGGTGACCACTATGACCCGACGGAACGTAGCGTACGGCTCACACCCGACAAATTCAACGGCAAGACCTTGACGGCCATCACCGTCGCGGCCCATGAAGTGGGACATGCCCTGCAACACCATGCTGGCGAGTCCATGTTTGCCTGGCGGAATCGCCTGGTCATGGCGGCCATCTGGGGACAACGCCTCGGCTCTTTCCTGTTGTTCGCCACACCGCTGCTGGTCATTTTCACCCGTGCACCTTCGGCGGGCATCATCTCGTTCATCGGTGCTTTTCTGTTGATGGGCATGGGAATACTGGTACAGCTGGTCACCGTTCCCGTGGAGATAGATGCCAGTTTCAACAAAGCATTGCCCCTGCTGAAGAACGGCTATCTGGAAGAATCCCAGCATAGCGCTGCCAAGCAAATCCTGCGCGCCGCTGCCTGGACCTATGTGGCCGCATCTCTGGCCGGGTTGTTGAATTTTTGGCGCTGGATACAGGTATTGCGCAGATAGACGCCTTCGGTTCCTGTCCTCATGTTGACGCAGCGCAAGCCAACTGGCAGACTGCGCACCTCGCCAGAAGGTGCTCTGCAGTTTGTAGCTCAGAGTTAAACGGGAAGCCGGTGAAATACCGGCACTGCCCCCGCAACGGTGATTGGGAAAGCAAAGCGGCAACTGCCACTGGGATCTTGACATCCCGGGAAGGCGCTGCTTTCGGAGTCTCTCCACCCCATCAGTCCGGATACCGGCCTTCAGGTGCGTCCCCTAACCCGGCGCGGGTGTGCGCCCTCGACAAGGAATACCACCATGAAGTTTTCTACCCTCACCCTGGCGCTGGCCATGGGATCTACTCCCCTGTTAGCGGCTGAATCACTGGAAACCATAGTAGTCACCGCCACTGGTTATCCCACTGCCATTGACGATACCCTGGCAAGCATGGAGATCATTACCACAGAAGAAATTCAGCGCTCCGCCGCTACCGATGTTGCCGATCTACTCAAGTTCCATACGGGTCTGGAATTCGGTCGCAACGGTGGCCCCGGCCAAGCGACTTCCCTGTTTATTCGCGGCACGGAAAGCGATCAGAATCTGATTATGATCGATGGCGTGGCCATTAACTCCGGCAGCGTGGGAAGCACCGCCCTGCAGCACATCGACCCTCGGAATATCGAGCGTATCGAAATCTACAAAGGCCCCCGCTCCACCCTCTGGGGCTCCGGCGCCATCGGCGGCGTAATCAATATCATCACCCGCAAGGCCGGCGGCAAAGCGCTGAGCTACGGTGGCTCTGTGGAAGGCGGCAGCGACAGCACCTGGCGGGGCAATGCACATATTGGTCATGCGAAGGACAACCACCATATCAGCGCTTCCATCTCCTATCAGGAAACCAACGGTTTTCCCACCCTGTCCAGTTCCGACATCGACCGTGGCTACGACAATACCAGCCTTGATCTGGAGGCAGGTTTCGATGCAGGCATGCATAGCTTCAGCGCCAGCCACTGGCAGGCGCTGGGCAACAACCAATATCTTGATTACTTCGGCAACCCTCTGGATCAGGATTTTCTCAACAGTCGCAGCAGTCTGAGCTGGGCGGCGGCTTTCCATGAGCAATGGACCGGCACCCTGGAGTTGGCCCATGTACGCGACCATATCGACCAGAACCAGAGCAGGGATTCCGTACGCACGGATCGAACAGAGCTGTCCTGGCGCAATAATCTGGCCGTAAGCAGTCAGGATCATCTGTTGTTGGGCGTAAAGGCCAGCAACGAAGATGTCACAGCAAAAGGCGACTTCTCGCCCTATGATGCAGACACGGATTTCATCGAGGCCTGGGGGCAGTACGACCTGCAGCGGGGCAATCACCATGCTATCGCCGGCGTCCGCTATCTGGATCATGACGATGCGGGTAGCCACTTCACCTGGAGCCTGAACTACGGTTACAACTTTGGCGACCATACCCGCGCCTGGGCCAGCGCTGCCACGGCTTTTCGCGTACCCAGCGCCAATGAACGCTTCGGCTTTGGCGGCAATCCGGATCTGGAACCGGAAGAATCCACCTCCTACGAACTGGGCTTGAAGCACCAGGTTGCGGACAGCCATGAACTGAGCGCCTCCCTGTACCGCAACGACATCGACAACATGGTGCAATGGGTGCTGGTCACCCCGCCCTGGATCGGCTACAACCAGAACGTGGCGGAAGTGCGCATCGATGGCCTGGAGCTAGGTTACGACTACCGTGGCGAAGCGCTCAGCCTGCATTTGGGCGGTAACTGGCAAAACCCGGAAGACCGCAGCGGCGGTGACCGGCTGCTGCGCCGGGCCGAACACAGCTTCAACGCCAGGGTGAACTACCTGCTGGGCGACTGGAGCTTTGGCGGCGACCTGCTCTATTCCGGCGAGCGAAAGGATTTTGGCGGCATCACCCTGGACAGCTATACTCTGGTAAACCTCAATGCCAGCTATCAACTGAACGAGAACTGGCAGATATTTGCCAAACTGGAAAATGCCTTCGATGAAGACTATCAACTGGCCAATGGCTACAACACCCAGGGGCGGGCCGGCTTTCTGGGCATCCGCTTCAACCACTAGCCTATGCCCCGCCTGACCCACATCACTACCCGCAGTGGTGATGGGGGGCAGACCGGGCTGGCTGACGGCAGCCGTGTGGACAAGGACAGTCCACGCATCCAGGCTCTGGGCGACCTGGATGAACTCAACGCAGCGTTGGGCCTGCTGGCGGTGGAACTGAACAGCGTCGAACAACAAGCCCTCGTCATCAGCATTCAACAACAGCTCTTCAACCTGGGTGGTGAACTCGCTCTGCCCGACACATCCGCTACAGACGCAGAACAGGTGCTGCGGCTGGAACAAAAGCTGGAACAAATCAATGCAACACTTCCACCACTGAAGGAGTTTGTTCTTCCCGGCGGCTCCCGCGCCGCTGCCCAGGCTCATCTTGCCCGGGCCATTTGCCGTCGCGCCGAACGCAGCCTGTGGGGACTTTCCCGTCAGGAATGGGTAAACTCTGACTCAATGAAATACCTGAACCGATTATCCGATCTGCTATTCGTGCTGGCGCGGGCGCTGGCAAGACAATCTTCCACAACCGAACCAACCTGGGACAAAGCGCCTTGAAGACCCCTGACAGGATGTTGAAAAAAACCTTCCATGGCTTTTTTCAACTCGGAAAGGCAAAAATGCAATTTTGTCTTTCCTCCATTTTCAATAACTTATATTCATTGGAAATGGCCGCACGTCCTTGTGCGGTATACAGGTTGTTGAAAAACGGCATTTTTCAACAACCTGCTAACATATTTATTGACCCCACTTTCCCCAATGGCATATTCAACCGGCGTTTTCCGCCATCATCAGCCGGCATCCTGGCGCTGGACGCACACTGATGGAAGAAATCATGCCCGACAGTGTCGTCACCCTGCATTTCAAACTTGGCCTGGAAGACGGCACGGAAGCATTTGATACCGAGAACGAACCCATGACCTGCACCATGGGCGATGGAACCCTGCAGCCAGGACTGGAACTGGCCCTGTATGGTCTCAGGGCGGGCGATGAACAAACCATTACCCTGACGCCGGAACAGGCCTGGGGTGAACGCAACCCGGAATTGCTCAGAGAAATACCCCGCAGTGATTTTCCCGTCGGCAGCATGCTTGAAGCGGGCCAGATACTGGCCTTTAGCCTGCCCGATGGCGAGGAAACCACCGGCACGGTGCTGATAGTGGAAAGCGACCAGGTGCTGGTGGATTTCAACCATCCGCTGAGTGGGCACGCTGTAGTTTTTTATGCCCGGGTTCTTGAAGTAAACAACCCGATTGCAGCAGAATGAGCAAAACCCCATCGGCAGTCGCCGGGAGCGCCAGTCCCGGCTCAATGTTCTGGAGCCCAATCGAGCCACAGGCTCTGGCGAGCTTCTATAAACCAGGAGAAACAAACCATGTCTGACAAGCAACCCGAATTCAAGAAGCAGTATGAAAACTTCATCGGCGGTGAGTGGGTGGCGCCCGCGGATGGCGAATACTTTGATAACACCTCCCCCGTCAACGGTCAGTTCCTCACCCGCATACCCCGCTCCAACGCCAAGGACATCGACCTGGCCGTGGCGGCTGCCTGGAAGGCTGCAGCCACTTGGGGGAAGACTTCCGTCACAGATCGCAGCAACATGCTGCTGAAGATCGCCGACCGCATCGAGCAGAATCTGGAAACCATCGCCCTGGCGGAAACCTGGGACAATGGCAAAGCTATCCGCGAGACCATGGCCGCCGATATCCCCTTGGCCATCGATCACTTCCGCTATTTCGCAGGCGTCATCCGCGGCGAGTCCGGCGAAGTATCTGACCTGGACGCCAATACCGTTTCCATGGAAATACATGAACCTCTGGGCGTAGTGGGACAGATCATCCCCTGGAACTTCCCCATCCTCATGGCCACCTGGAAACTGGCCCCGGCCCTGGCCGCAGGCAATTGCGTAGTGCTCAAGCCCGCAGAACAGACACCCACCTCTATCCTGGTGCTTATGGAGCTGATCCAGGATCTGCTGCCCCCTGGTGTGATCAACGTGGTCAACGGCTTCGGCCCCGAGGCCGGCAAGCCCCTGGCCACCCATCCAGACATCCGCAAGGTGGCCTTTACCGGCGAAACCACCACCGGCCGCTTGATCATGCAATATGCGTCGGAAAACATCATTCCCGTGACCCTGGAGCTGGGCGGCAAATCCCCCAATATCTTCTTCGACAGCGTTATGGCCGCCGACGACAACTTCCTCGACAAGGCCATCGAAGGCCTGGTGCTGTTCGCCTTCAACCAGGGCGAGGTCTGCACCTGCCCGTCCCGGGCCCTCATTCAGGAAAACATCTATGATGAGTTCATGGAGCGCTGCCTGAAGCGCGTGGAGGCCATCAAGATGGGCGACACCCTGGATCCGGCCACCATGATGGGCGCCCAGGCATCCAACGATCAGTACGAGAAGATCCTCAACTACATCCAGATCGGTAAGGACGAGGGTGCTGAAGTACTGTGCGGCGGCGAGGCCTACAAGAATGAAGTCTATCCCGATGGCTATTACATCCAGCCCACCCTGCTCAAGGGCGACAACAGCATGCGCGTATTCCAGGAGGAAATCTTCGGCCCGGTACTATGCGTAACCACCTTCAAAGACGAGGAAGAAGCCCTGCAAATTGCCAATGACACCCTCTACGGCCTGGGCGCTGGCGTGTGGACCCGGGACATTCACCAGATGCAAACCTTCACCCGGGGCATCGAGGCCGGTCGCGTGTGGGCCAACTGCTATCACCTCTACCCCGCACACGCCTCCTTCGGCGGGCAGAAGAAATCCGGTATCGGCCGCGAAACCCACAAGATGATGCTCAACCACTACCGCAAGACCAAGAACATTCTCATGTCCTACGACAAGAATCCGCTGGGATTCTTCTGATCCCGACCCGAGGGAGTGCAGGAGCGACGCCATGCGTTGCTCCTGCAATAGCGATTGAGCAAGGTAGGTCGGGCAAAGCGTAGCGTGCCCGGCAGGGCTGTTTGTGTTGGGCACAGCCTGACGGCCTTTGCCCAACCTACCAATCGCCAATGAACTGGCCTGTTGCAGGAGCGACACCAGAATCACCAATACAACGACCGGAACACACAGATGAGCGAACAGGAATACAGTGAACGGGTAGCAGTCACCGAGGCTGCCGCCAATGTCATCGACCAGCTCCGGGAAAAACACGGCGAACTCATGTTCCACCAGAGCGGAGGCTGCTGTGATGGTTCCGCTCCCATGTGCTTTGCCGTGGGTGATTTCATGGTGGGATCCCGGGATGTGAAGCTAGGCACCATCCACGGCTGCGATTTTTATATGGCGGGTGATCAGTTCGAGTACTGGCAGAACACCCATCTTACAGTGGATGTCACCGAAGGCCGTGGTGCCGGGTTTTCCCTGGAAGTATCCCTGGGATTGCGTTTCGTGACAGTCTCGCGTCTGTACACCGACGAAGAGCTGGAGAGCCTGCGGCCAATTGAATAGTATTTTTTCTCCAGAGCAGTTGCCTAAGGAACCTCTGAATAAATCCATTCGTGTCATTCCATTCCGGCACGAACCGGAACCCAATAACAGCAGGATATTGGATCCCGGACTGCGCTGGGACAACAACTTGGTCAGGTTCCTTAACGACTTCACAAACACCATTAATGTTTGCACCGATAATACCGAAAAAAATCAGCCCCATCTCGAACTTCTATAGAATCTTCATCCACCATTCTATAATTTGAATCATTTACCAGCGAAGTATTCGGACGATAGGTGTTGGGCTTGAAACAATCCTGAGGGCTGCAAAAAGAGACGGAATACAAATCGACCCCCGCCTTATCTATCGCCAGCCCAAAATTGTTGGAACAATCGCGTTTCCAGAAACCAACATAGGGATGAGTTTTTTCATAACTCAGCAATCTTGCTATGTTGGAGCTATCCTTGCCCGGATCATACATATTCCAACCATCTTCAGTAGAAGTTTGATAGGCTGCATAAACATTCCCGATAACTACCAACAACACAGCTCCTCTGGCTGCCAATGACCACAACCTGTTTCCCGTATATTTCCCTGCGCTACGCCATATGGAAACCAGGATAACCACAAAGTAGACAATTGAGATACCAGCAAGAAACAACAGCAGGGGGAGGACTATTTTACCCAAAGCGAGGGAGGTTCCAGCCAGAAGAAAAAACACACCAGAAAACAGGAAGTTATAAGCAACGAAAACGGCTATCCCAAATATCCAGAATGTTTTCCAGAGTGCGACATCACCCTTCCAAAGGGCTTTCACATTTCCCATTGCCACATCCCGTCAATCGCTATCCGTAGTGCTTGCACACATAGTTTTCCACAATCTGCTGAAACTCGGCAGCGATGCCCTCGCCCTTCAGGGTTACCGTCTTCACACCATCCACATACACAGGCGCCGTTGGTTGCTCACCGACACCCGGCAGGCTGATGCCGATGTTGGCATGCTTGCTTTCCCCCGGGCCGTTCACCACGCAACCCATGACCGCTACATTCATTTCCTCCACGCCAGGATGTTCATCGCGCCAGCGCGGCATGTTGGCATCCAGATAGCCTTGGATGTCCTGGGCCAGTTGCTGAAAATAGGTGCTGGTGGTGCGCCCGCAGCCGGGACAGGCAATCACTTGGGGAGCAAAGGAACGCAGCTCCAGGGCCTGAAGGATCTGCTGGGCCACCTTGACCTCGGTGGCGCGGCTGCCTCCCGGCTCCGGCGTGAGGGAAATACGGATGGTGTTGCCGATACCTTGCTGCAACAGTATGGACAAAGCCGCTGTTGAGGCCACAATACCCTTGGAGCCCATGCCCGCCTCGGTGAGGCCGAGATGCAAGGCATAATTACAGCGTTCGGCCAGCATCTGGTAGACCGCAATGAGATCCTGCACACCACTCATCTTGCAGGAAAGGATAATACGATCCGCCCCCAGCCCCACGGCTTCCGCCCGGGCTGCGCTTTCCAGGGCGGAAGCGACCATGATTTCCCGGATCATCCGATCCGCATCCAACGGATTTGCCGAACGGGCGTTCTCATCCATCATGCGCGCCACCAGCTGCTTGTCCATGGAGCCCCAGTTGACGCCAATACGCACTGCCTTGCCATATTCCATGGCTTTTTCGATCATGGCGTTGAATTGTTCGTCTTTTTTCTCCCCACTCCCCACATTGCCGGGATTGATACGATATTTGGCCAGGGCCCGGGCGCAATCGGGATATTTCTCCAGCAGGCGATGGCCGTTGAAGTGGAAGTCTCCTACCAGAGGCACATGCACAGCCTGGGTATCGAGCTGCCGGCGTATTTCCCCCACAGCATCGGCGCTGGCCTCGTTGTTCACCGTCAGGCGCACCAGTTCAGAGCCAGCGGCTGCGAGTTCGATAATCTGGGAGACGGTTGCGGCGATATCTGCTGTATCCGTATTGGTCATGGATTGCACCACAGGGGGCGCATCTCCCCCGACGGTGACATGCCCCACGACCACGGGAATGGTGGAATACTTCTTTACCATGATGGTTGATTACCGAAACGATGCAGGAACAGAGATTATAACGCAGGATTCCGGCATGACTCCCGGCCATGCGGGAGACAACCGGCCTTCTACCGCAGCTTTCCAATCCCCAGCATCTTGAGGATGTATTTTTCGTAGACAGGTTCAGTGGAGCCTTTCTTCATCTTGCGGATAAAGTACTTCTCGAAGGCAATCTTCGCCATATGCACCCACTTGCCCTTCTTGAACCAGGCAACATTGCGCGGAGGAATCTGCGGCAGCGCTACAAAAGCTGCACCGGTGTCACCCATATCCGCTAGGCAGATGGCATTCCAGGTGGCCTTGGTATCCAGCTCCTTGCCTTCCAGTTCATTGGAAATATTGTGTGCGATAGCGGTCACCATGGACTCGATCATATAACCGGTCTTGGGTGCGCCCGTAGGCACGGGGGTGACTTCCACGGGTGGGATGGCGATACACACCCCTGCAGCATAGATGTTCGGATAGGTTGGGTTACGCTGGTAGGCGTCAACAAAAACGAATCCCCGGGGGTTGCAGAGGTTTTCCACGTTCATGACAACGTCTGCACCCTTGAAAGACGGCAGCATCATGGAGAACTTGAACGCTACTTCATGATCCTTGATCTTGTTGCCTGCATCGTCGTATTCCTCGACATACATCTTTCCTTCTTCCACCCTGGTCACCTTGGCGTTGGTGATCCAGTTGATGTGATGGTTGCGCATCTCGGATTCGAGCATCCCTTTGGAATCACCCACGCCACCCAGACCCAGATGGCCGATATAGGGTTCGGAGGTAATGTAGGTCATGGGTACGCGATCACGGATCTTGCGCTTGCGCAGATCGGCATCCACAATAAAGGAGAACTCATAGGCAGGGCCAAAGCAGGAAGCAAAAGGCATGGCACCAATAACGATATGCCCCGGGTCCTCCAGCAGCTTCTCGTAGCTCTTGTATGTTTTTTCCGCATGATCGACGCTACAGATGGACTCGGTAAAGCCGCCATGGGGCCCGGAGCCTTCCACTTCCTCAAAAGCCAGCCGGGGGCCGGTAGCGATAACCAGGTAATCAAAACTGAGAGTGTCACCATCCTCCAGTTCCAGGCGGTTGTTTTCCGTATCGATCACGTCGCAACGCTTGGCGATGAAACTGATACCCTTGCGCTCTACATGAGGGCGAATGTCAAAGGTGATGCTGGCACGATCACGCCAACCAACCGCCAACCAGGGATTGGAAGGTACAAACTGGAAGTAATCGCGTTCGTTGATCAGCGTTACCTGATGCTCCGAACCCAGTTTTTCACGCAATTCGTAAGCGGCTGGCATACCGCCGGTTCCGGCGCCAAGTACTACGATATGTGCCATCGGATGTCTCCTCGAGAAAGTACTGCTGCTAAACAGGTTGTTGAAAAACGCCGTTTTTCAACAACCTGTACGTCGCACAAGGACGTGCGGCCATTTTCAATAATCACTAAGTCATTGAAAATGAGGGAAAGATAAAATCACATTTTTGTCTTTCCGGGTTGAAAAAAGTCATGGCTGACTTACCATCCATCAACCACCGGGCAGCGCGACACTGCGCAGAGCCACCCAGATGCCCACCCGCAAGGAGCGAACCTGGCGTACAGCCTGTTAGGTATTTAACCCGACACCCGAACACAATGCTCATCCTGGCGCAGGTCGGGATCTTGGGTTACAGATCGCCGTTTACTCCGGCATCGACAATGCTGTAGATGGTATCACGCACTTTTTCTGCCAAAAGCTGCAGATCCTCGGGCAAGCTAACGCCTTTTACCATCATGTCCATATTCATGGTGACAATCCAGCCCTGGCCCTTTGCATCCTGCAGCACTGCAATACGGCAAGGCAGAAAACCCGCGAAGATAATGTCATGCTCCACCATCTTCTTGGCGATCAGCGCATCGCAAAAAGCCAGAATGCGCATGTAATTTGCTTTTTCTCCCATGGCTTTCACCTGCTCCGACAGGGGCAGATCAGCAACCAGTTTGAAGTTTAGATTGTTAGCGCGCAGCATCATGGAATCGATGGCGTCCTCAATAGATACGTCATCATTGATCTTGAACTTTTGAATGCTGCTGCGAACCATTTGTTCCATAGCAGCCTTGTCCATGGTCGGCATGGCCGTTTTCTTTTCTGCCGCCATGGCGGATGTGGAAACCAACAATGCCAAACCGATAGCCAGAATCGTTTTCATGTATCAACTCCTCATTCTCAAGGTAATAATTATTCAGACAATCATATAGTAAAGCCGCATTCAGAGTGGCCCGGATGTCTTGGATCAAGGCGCGGTTCGCCGACTTGATCAAAAAGCTCGTTGACGACAAATACTACCCTGTAACAGGCCCGGGCGGAAGCGTTTCGCCATCACTTCGTTGTTGATACAGGATGGGTGTCTCCAGGGAGATACGCTGCTCCCGCGCCACTTCTAGCAGCAGGGCCAGCATCAACTGGCGTATTTTCAACACCTGTCTGGTTTCCTTGATGTAATAAAAACAGGTCCATTCCACCGCATAATCTCCGCCATGCGTTGCCCGGATGTCGACCTCATACTGGCTTTCAATGGGCAGATCGGGATTGTCTCTGGTCAATTCGATTACCTGGGTAAACAGCTCATTCACCTGCTGCTCTGTTACGTCATAGGAAACATTGATGCTGAGCGCTTCACGCAGACCTTTCGCCGAGGCAAAACGCGACAGATTATGCACCGTCATGCTCCGCAGCTTGGTGTTCTGGATCAGGATGCGATGGTTGTTTGCCAAATGCAGAACCTCGGTAAAGAACACCTTGGTCCGAAACACCATGCCAATCTGGCTGTTGTCTTCGCCCAGCTGAATAATGTCCCCTTCCGCGATCAGGCGGCTGTTGAGGATAACCAGCCCGCTCACCAGATCCGGCACCCAGGAGCCCTGGGTCAGCGCCAGCATTACTCCAATCACTCCCAGCACCCCACCAGCCTCCAGGAGGGTGCTGTAACCCAATATGCGGATTACCGCCACCAGCACAACAATAGAGACAACCACCCCGCCGATCAACGTAAGCAGGCGTGAATTATAGGTTTCCACATAAACGGTTTCTTCACCACGCTTTCTTTCATGGCCCCAGCGTCGCCGGATTAGCCTGCTCATGACATAGAAACACAACCAGCCGACATAGATGGCCAGCAATACACCCAGGGTGCGGGTTACCCAGGCGGTTCCGCCTTCCGGGTGCAGAACTGCATTGGTAGTCACGAATATAACGGCAATGAAGTTGACCATGCGAAACACGTTCAACCGCCAGCGGAAGCTTTGCTGGTCATCATCTTCAGGAAAGATAAATTTCAGCAACGGGCGGGAGAACAGCAACAGCAACAGATTGGCGCCGAGAAGAAAAAGATCCATCACTGAAAACGATTCCGCCAGGGTATCCCAGTTCATTGTTTGCTCCTTTCAGCAAATTTCCGCCATATCCAGCTACGCGGTTTGTCCTTTCCGGTGAGTATGTAGTCGAGGGTTGGCTCATGACACAGCGTCCATTCCATGGTGGAAAACACTTGCCGAGTGCCGCAAAAAAGCAACTTGTCGCCCGACAGCAAGGACGTATCCTCTTCCGGTAGTAATTCACGGCTGTTGCGGCTGATGCGCAGCAACACAATGCAATTCATTGTGCGCGCTCTGTCTGATGGATTGCGCATGATATCCTTGAGGCGCACCATACCCCCCTGTTCCAGCACCTCCCGTACCGCGCAATGCCTCTCGTCGCCAATAACCACCTCCTGAATTACCGGCACCCGGTCACCTACCAGGCCGGCAATACGGCTGACCAGCAGGCAGGCCCAGTCTTCGTCCTTATAGGCTGCCAGGCTCATGAATTCATACAGCATGGGGGTGGCCAGCAACACCCGTATTTTCTCGGCCACGATAGCACTGGGGTGCATAACCATATCCGCATCGACTGCTTCATACAGCGCATCGTTTTTGCGGTAATTCTGCCGCGCAATGACAAACAGCTTGTTGGTCATTGCGCGGGCAGTCATGATAATGGACAGGTTGTTTGCATCATTGTCCGTGCCCGCGACAATGCCTACAGTGTTCTGGATTCCCGCCTCAAGCAGGGTTTCCTCTTCTGTGCCCCGTCCTTTGATCAACCCCTGTTTTGGTTCCCCGGTTTTCCCTGGCGTGGCCTCGACAACTGTGATTGCCATATCCTCTTTGCTCAGGCGTTCGAAAACCGCTTTGCCGAACCGCCCATAGCCTCCGATGATCCAGTGCCCGGTGGTAGGTGGATATACCGGATCAGGCAGAAGCGTCCCGGGCTGCGCGGTAAGCCAACGCTGCAACAGATACAATCCCGGCGTCTGCAGGGCAGTGGAAAGATATTTTGCAAAAGTATCAAACGGGTCAATAATATAATCTGTGCCGAAGGAGGCCATATTGGCCTCGACATCGTGAGAATCCGCCCGGCAGATTACGGTGGTTGCAGGATTGAGAAGCTTGGCGGTAATGGCGATTTTCAGGTTAACTTCGTTGTCGTTGGTCAGCGCCACCACTCCCGCACACTGAGGATGCCGCAAACCCGCTTCCAGCAGATATTTCGGGGTATGTGCATTGGCACGCAAGGCCGGCACATAGTCCCGCAGATTCTGCAGTTTGATCAGGTTGATCGTTTCCTCATTCCGATCCAGCACCACAACATGCTGTCCCCGTTCGATAAGGGCGCGGGTCAGCTCCAGCCCTGTCTCCCCATAGCCGCAAAGCACATAGAATGGCTCTCGCATGCGCCGGATACGCCGGGTGAACTGCCGCTCCCGTATGGCATGCTGAAAGGTCTTGTCCTGAAGCAGGGTGAGAATAGTGCCAATGGCGTACAGCCAGGCAATTACCGACAGATAGATGCACACCAATACCCAGGCACGCTGGCCATTGGTGAACTCATAAGGAATTTCACCAAAGCCGATGGTGGTGGACATGAAACTGACAAAATAGAAGGCATGGAAAAAGCTCATATGCCAGGGGTTGCCCTGGTCATCCTGCCCCGGGATCAGCACCAGCCCCAGCACGGAAACAGCATACACCAGCACCAGGGTCAGCAAGGGACGGCGCATGCGCCGCAATACGAGGAAGACGATATTGTTCATCCGTGAGGAAGCCCCGGAAAACGCCCTGAAAGAACCGCCATCATCTACGCAGCATCACTGTCTCGATAATAAGCAGCACCACCGAGATAACATTTGCCAGCATGGCACCGCCGCTGAGTGAGACAATACTGGCAACCGCAGTCGGGGTCAGACCGGTACCGGAGATATGCACCACCCACATCCACACCACCGCAGCACTTACCAGCTGCAATACAGCAACGAAGCTGGTGGCCAGCAGCACAGCTCCCAGCTGGCTGCGGTCACCGAATTTCAGGGCGGTAGCGATAATGTTGACCACGAGTACGCCAAACAGCTCATACACATTGTGATGGGCAGCATTATCAATTTCCCCGACAAAAAAACCGAAGTTCAGGGTAAGCGAAAGAACGATAAAAAAACCGAAGACCACTTTTTCCGGGTTCATGGGTATTTCCGTGTGCTTGAATGGTGTTTCCGGAATGTAGCAAGAAACCCCGCATCATGGAAACACTTCAAGCATGTCTTCACCCTTATGATAGTTTTTGGGACATCTCAGCCGCAAAAATCGACCTAGCCTTTGACTGCCTATGGCTTCTGGCCACCAAGCATTACACAATTTGCCTTGCAAGCTCGTTGCAACTCCGTACTTGACTCCCGAGGTCTGCTTTGCTTCTCCTCTGGTACCATGCGCACGACGAGGAAGCGAGGAAGCAGTATGGCCTCGCGGCTACTGGGGACTGCCAGCCTTCACTTCGCTCTCCATCGCTTATAGTGAAGGCTGGTTTACGACTTGGCCATGACTATCTCAATAACCGAATGCTCCAGAACCACTAGCTGGAACCATCTCTACCATCAGAGATTTCCCAGTTGTTCCCAACGCTGCACTGGCTGGGTAAGAATCCCCAAACACCAGAATCCGGCCATTGTTCGGGGTGTTATCGTGTGTGGCCTGCAAAGTCTCAAAAGGCACCGTACCATTGTCAATAAGGCCAGGATAATTGTCTGCGAGCCAACGGGTTCCAAAATGGTAATCAATCAGCTGGATGCCACCTTTGCCGTAAATATTGTCATTTCCTGCAGCCCCCCAATCACGCCACAGATCAGCCTGCTCCTTTACCAGCCAAGTGATACCTGATGCAACCAGATTTGTATCCGCGGACCAAAAAGCAGTAGCAGCACCAGCGGCATTTGGCGTGGCGCTACTCGTCCCACCAAACCCACTTGCATAGGTAAAACCCGTGGTGTTCGTGGGGCCGCTAATATCCGGCAATGTCATACCACCATTGCTGGGCCCTTGACTGGAGTAGCTGGCAATCACATTACTCCCATTCGGGTTCCCGTACGCAGTCTGACTTACAGCCCCTACTGAAATCACATTGGTCGCAGTGCAATTGCTTGGCGAGGTGGTGGAATTGGCCGCAATTGCATACTGATTCCAAGTGTTGGCACTATGAGTAAACACTTCCAGTTGGGTATTGCTGGAACCACTTTTTCGCCATACCGCGATATTGAGGTTTTGTGTTGATCCCGTGGTGTTTTCATAATAGAACGACTCAAACACACCGGCTCCGGTATTGGTGCTACTCATAACTACACTGGATAAATCTGAACTATATAAATACAAATCCATATCTGTACCCGGATTACTCCAGGAAAGATAGTAGTTACCACCTTGGCCAGGCGCTACGGTAATAGAAATGGCTTCATCACCATTAACCCAGTCATGCCATTGATCGGCAGTGGGATCAAAAAAATCTCCCTGCCAGTGACTCTGCGCCCGATTTCCAGCAGAGGTAAAGAACATGATGCCGTTATTGGAAGCACGATTGGCTTCGGTGCAGGCAGTGCCAGTATTGTCGTTCCAACCAAGGTTGTAGCGACTCAATGAGTGCGAGATCACATCAACCCCATTTGCTATCGCATGAGTGACCACAGCGTTCATGTCAGACACTGAATCTATCTTGTAAATAACCCAGTTTGCTCCTGGAGCATGATCGTACATGGCCTCGACACAACCAACACCATGGTTGCCGCCTCCGATAAAAGTGTTCGGTGTATAATTGACCGCTGTATAACTACCGGGCGCATCACCATTGGTTATCGCATTATTAAGATTGCTATATCCAAAATCTATTACCGCCACAGTCAGCCCCGCTCCATTTCTTCCAGCATCACGATAACTATCAGAATTTATTGCTGCAGGGCCTTGCCCAACCACGTCATCATAATCCGGCGGAAGAACTTCCTGGATGCGATAGCCCTTTGGCAAGAACCGTGCAATTTCCTCCAACCTGTCAAGAGGGATGTAAGCTTCTCCACGGTGGCCTGCCACACTCAGCGGCTCCAGCTGTACAATAGAATTGTCAGAAAGCGTCTTCTCCGAGGCGATATCTCTGTCTATTTCAACACCCATGGATTGCAGTTTCTGCATATCCAGATCAGTTCGAAAATCAGCATTTTCCGGGCCAATGATTTCTACAAATACCTTTCGATCCCTTCGCATCGAAATACCTTTAATTTTCAATTCCAGTATTTGCTGATCAACTACATTTTTATCGGTTGATTGAATACTCGCAACACTTTGGGACGAGGTGTAAAGCGCTTCAGAAACAGGTACACCTTGCGGCACACGACTCGGTGGTGGTGGGGCAGAAAGCTGATTCTCTGATGCAAATGATGCAGACAGAATCAAAAAACAAAACACTACAGCAAAAACAGTCCTTTCTAATACCAAATTACTAGTTAAATATTTCATCGTTTGCATCTCCTTGTAAACGTAACAAATACATGTGTTTTTGTAATCGTACTATTGCAAGGAAACCAACACCAAAACCAGCCCTTTGTCTTCTTTTAGGAAAGTCATGGCCTTGCCAATAACAGCCCCACTACGCTTCTGGACATCGGTTGCTTTCATGGCGTAACCCGGCGTACTGGATGTTGTCAGCAAATCTCCCGGTTTTATTTCGCCACCTTCTTTGGTGTCAACAAGCGCATATACCCTTCCCGTTAAGGCAACTGGATATTCACCATTAGCGATAGAGCCTTCCTGCCCCATCATCATGCCGGGCTTGACTCCGCCTGCACCACTAATGATGCCAGCCACTTTATAATCATAGGACTCATGACTGAGAACCAGCTCACCGGGGTTCTGGGGATCAATACTGACTAGCATACCTGCTTCCACCGGCGTTTTAAGTGCATTGATATCAAACTGTTCAGAAAGGTCGCTGCCGCCGGTGATGACCAGTTCCTGGGTGGTGATACGACCATCACCACCGATTTCACCATCCAAGGTGATAGTGGCATTTCCAGATGAATTGTACACCCGGATATAACCAGCACCATCACTTGCATCGCCATCAATCCTTACGGTTTGCATTCCTGTTTCGCTGTAGAAGTGCATAAACCCGCCAGTACCACTATCACCTGCAGTTTGCAATTGCATCACACCAGTACCACTGAATAATTCGATCTTCCCCAAATCGGCATTTACCTCCACTGTCTTTGTACCATCCGTCTCGAACAATAGTAAATCACCATGAAGATCCGCCGCTGCTGCACTATTTATCGTCAGCTTTCCGGTCATCGTATCTCCCGTGACGTTCACATAGTCAGCGGCATGACTGTGTACCACTGGCGCAAAAGCAGAACCGTGTTGACCATCCAGCAAATCCGCATCCAAACCAGACCCTGATCCATCTGCCACCTTGATCGCCGCTACTGCCGAAGCATCACTGTAGGCCGCATGGTGTGCACTAGCGTTGGCCTCATGAGCAGCCAGGTTGGGATCGGTTTCCGTGACGATACCCGCCGTGGTCTGGACAGTATTATCAGGGAAAATAAATCCGCCGGCTCGCGACTCTATATAAGTTTCCACGCTGATATCCCGAAGAAGCAAGGCCTCTGGTGCAAGCTCCTGCCGGGCACCTACCAGCATATCATCCACTGCAGTTTCCACCCACAATTGCCCCGAAGTATCTGCCTGTTCAAGATTGGTGAATATGGCAGATACCCTTAGCGCATTGCCCACGGCGAACTCACTGGCGGTCAGCCACTGGCCAGCATCGAAGGTTTGAGAAGCAAGAGGATTCGTGGAATCCTTAGAATCGTACAAATAGAAAGTGATTTGCGAGGGCACTGTCCATAATCCAGCTGTGGAAATCTCTTTCTCTATGTTGATGGGTGTCCCTGCCTCGATAGCTGAAGACAATAGAACTGCCGCAATGCCGGATGACAATGCCTTCAGGGTGAATCTGGATTTGCATTTCATGACTATTCCTCCTTGATTGTGTGAAACACCTCCCCGGTCTGGTACCGTGGCAGGTAGTGGCAAATATCCTTTTCCATCCAATTCTTCGTTGGATGCATTTAAAATAGCATATATTTCAAAGTCTGCTGAAAAAGTGCAAGAACAATTTCCACATTCCTATTCAGCACGTTTGCAAATGGGGTAAACCCGGCTCTAATATGGTATTTTCCCTCCCATGACCCGCGCCCCTTCCAACAAGAATACTGACAAAAGCCTGGTTGCGGCATTTGTTCTGGTACTGATTTTCGCCACCCCCTTCACCAACCTTTGGGCGCGTAGTGAATGGCCCTGGTATCTGCCCTACCTGCTCTGGCTCGGTATGATTCTGCTTCTTGTTCTCTCCCGCAGCCGAAGAAACAGATCATCCGGAGAAAACAGAAAAACATGACCCTGGAGCTGTCAACACTGTTTACAGCCGGGTTCCTGTACCTGGTATTGCTGTTTCTCATCGCCTATATCACCGACCGTGGATGGATACCGGAACACTGGGTATCCCACCCCCTGGTGTACACGCTTTCCCTGGGTGTATACGCCACCTCCTGGACCTACTATGGCAGCGTGGGTTTCGCCAATTCCAGCGGCTATCTGTTTCTGACGATTTATCTGGGCGTCACCCTGGCCTTTGCTCTCAGTCCGGTATTGCTCCGCCCCATACTGCGGCTGACCAAGGAATACCAGCTCAGCTCCCTGGCGGATCTGTTCGCCTTTCGCTACCGCAGCCAGATGGCCGGTGTGCTGGTTACCCTGTTCATGCTCATCGGCGCACTGCCTTATATCGCGCTACAGATTCGCGCCGTAACCCAATCCCTGCAGGTGCTCACCCAGGAAGCGCCGCCACATATCCTCGCCCTGGGGTTTTGCATCACCCTGACCGCTTTCGCCATCCTCTTTGGCGCCCGGCACATCTCTCCCAGGGAAAAGCACCGGGGGCTGGTGATGGCCATCGCCTTCGAATCCCTGGTCAAGCTGGTGGCCTTGCTGGGGGTGGGCTTCTTCGCACTGTTCGGTATCTTTTCCGGCCCTGAAGGGCTCAACCAATGGCTGACCGAAAACCCCGAGGCCATCCAGAAGCTCTATGAACCCGTAGGGAGCAGCCAGTGGGGGACCCTGATCTTCCTGTCGTTCGGTGCAGCCTTCCTATTGCCCCGGCAGTTTCATATGCTGTTTGCGGAAAATCTGCGCGAAGACAACCTGCGGGTGGCCAGCTGGGGCTTTCCTGTATTCCTGCTGCTGCTGAACCTGCCCATCCCTGTCATCCTCTGGGCGGGCCAGTATCTCGAACTGAGTACAGACCCCGATTACTTCGTGTTGGGCATCACCCTGGCCCAGGGGCATTCCTGGCTGCCCATGATCACCTTTATCGGCGGAATATCCGCCGCCAGCGCCATGGTCATCATCACCACCCTGGCCCTGTCCTCCATGTGCATGAATCATCTGTTGCTGCCCGCCAGTTATCCCGACCCGAGGCTGAACCTGTATTACTGGCTGTTGTGGGGACGGCGTCTGCTCATCGGGCTGATCATTCTCGCCGGTTACAGCTTCTATGCATTCCTGGAGCACCGGGCGGGGCTGGCGCAGCTGGGCCTGATTTCCTTCGTGGCCGTGGTTCAGTTCCTGCCTGGCATCGTGGGCCTGCTGTACTGGCGGCGCGCCACCCGCGAAGGGCTGATTGCGGGACTGCTGGCCGGAATCTCCATCTGGGCCTTTACCCTGCTATTGCCCATGCTGCAACACTCCGGCTTTATCGAAAACAGCTACCCTCTGGCCCGGTGGCAGGAAATTGCGGGGCTGGATCACTGGAGTTTCGCCACCTTCTGGTCCTTGAGCTGTAATGCCCTGCTGTTCGCCCTGGTCTCCCTGTTCAGCCGCCAGCGCAAGGAAGAGCAGCAGACGGCGGACAGTTGTTGCAGCAGCATCTTCGTTCCCCTTACCGGCGTGGTGGCCGCCCGCTCTCCCGATGAATTCAAGAAAGAGCTCGGCGCGTTGCTGGGCGAGTCCACGGCCAGAAAGGAAGTGGATCGCGCACTCAATGACCTGAACATGCCGCCCACGGAAACCCGGCCTACGGAGTTGCGCCGCCTGCGCGAGCGCATCGAGCACAATCTCTATGGGCTCATCGGCCCCCAGATGTCGCACCTGATCATCAACCGGCGGCTGGCCCTCGATCCGGAAGCCCGTACCGCCCTGGCCGATTCCATGCGCTATGTGGAGGAACGTCTGGCGCATTCCCGCTCCCTCCTCCACGGACTGACCCGGGAACTGGACAACCTGCAACGCTACCAGAAACAGATCCTGGAAGACCTCCCCCTGGGCGCCTGCGCCCTGGGGCAGGATGGCGAAATCACCATCTGGAACCAGGTAATGGAAGAATACACGGGCGTTACCGATCAGGTCACCGTGGGCCATCCCCTGCAGCAACTGCCCAAGCCCTGGAATGATCTTCTGGGTGGTTTTGCCCGCGCCTCGGACAGCCACAGTTACCACCTGGAAGTGGAATACGCGGGCAAGACACGTTGGTTCAATCTGCACAAGGCGGTGATCGAAGCGCCACAGATCACTACCACCTCGGAGGCGCCGGGCATGGTGATACTGATGGAGGATCTCACGCAACTGGAGAACCTGGAGGCAGAGCTTGCGCACAGCGACCGCCTGGCCTCCATCGGCCGCCTGGCCGCTGGCGTGGCCCACGAAATCGGCAACCCGGTGACCGGCATCGCCTCCATTGCACAGAACCTCAAATACGAGGAAGAACCCGCCGCCATCGAGCAAAGCGCCCGGGACATCCTCACCCAAACGAAGCGTATTACCAGCATCGTCCAGTCATTGATGAACTTCAGCCGCAGCAGCAGTGGCGGCCAGCAATCACTCCAGCCCGTGGCCCTCGCCAGTATCCTGCAGGATGCCCTGGACCTGGTGCGGCTGGTGCACAAGCGCAAGCTGCTGGACTATCACATCGATTGCGCACCTGAACTTGTGGTGATGGCGGATCGGCAGCGTCTGGCCCAGGTTTTCGTCAATCTGCTGAACAACGCCAGTGACGCATCCTCCCCGGGGGACAGCATTCACATCAGGGCCGGCAGAAATGCATCCCAGGTCATCATAGAAGTCATCGATCAGGGAACGGGCATACCGGAGCATTTTCAACAGCAACTTTTCGAACCCTTCGCCACCACCAAGGCGACGGGCAAGGGCACCGGCCTGGGGCTGGCCCTGGCGAGAAACATTGTTCTGGATCACAATGGCGAGATCGAAATCACCTCGGCTCCCCATGCCGGAACCATGGTCATCATACGGCTTCCCGATCCCGGCCAATCTGTCCCTCAGTCGAGGTAATCCAGCTTCTTTTCCCTGCCCCGGGGATCATGGTAATACTTGTATTTGTACTTGGCCTCACGGCCATGACAGCTGACGCAGAAGCTGTTTCCCGCGCTCTTGCGCCGCAGAAAACTGCTGAATACCGTTCCTTCCTCATTGCCTTTGTCGTCCTTGCGCGGATTTTCCGGCGCTTTCTTCCCTGGATGCCAGACATGGGGCTCGTGGCAGGTGATGCAGGCAATACGGCCAAACTCCGCAACTTCCCCCTGCTCGTTCAACAAGGGCATCACCTTGGGATCGGAACGCAACACCAGATCCTTCCAGGGGTGGGTATAGTCCTTGACGGGCTTTGCATCCACCTCGTTGTCCTCGTGGTGACAGGCCATGCACAGACGATCCCTGGCGAGCATATCAGATGCGGAATCAGGAGAATATGCCGGCCCGGCGAAAAGGAAAGGAAACGCCTTCTCGCCGCGGTGCAGGGTATGGCATGCGCCGCACAGCCCCGCTTCCGCGTAGGCTTCCTTGAGACGATTCTTTCGCCCCCGGGGCTGTTTCCGCAGATCATGATCCGTATCCGCCACTCTTGCCTGATTCTCATGGCAAGCCTGGCACAGCTTGCCGTTCCGATACTCTTCCACCAGCGCCGGGGTGTTCTTCACACCCTCATGCACGGAATGACAGCTGCGGCAGTCCAGGTGTTCCAGCTTGCGCCCGGCCAGCTCCACCGTCTCCTCCAGTTTTGTGTTTACCGGATGAATGCCTTTCTTTCCCGCTTCCTCCTTGTCTTTCGCATTCTGGCGACCGTGGCAGCTTTGGCAAAGGCTGTGCGCATCCTTTCCCCGGGGCAGCAGGGCCGTCTCCGGCTGGGCATCGTGCACCCGATGGCAGGCCAGGCAATCCAGCCGTTTGATTTTTCTGCCGCCCAGTTCCACTTCTTTCTCCAGCTTCAGGTCTACGGGGTGAATGCCCTTGCGTCTGGCCTGCTTCTCATCCCGGGAATGCTGGCTCTGGTGGCAGCTCACACACAGCCTTGCCGCTTCCATCCCGTCCACCAGTAACGACGCCCCTTCTCCACCATGCAGCTGATGGCAGGTCTGACAGATGAGTTGATCCTTACTGCCCAGGCGTGCGCCTCTGGCGGCCAATGACGCGGGAAGTCCCTTTTGCAATTCTTCCCGCTGCGCATAACCTTCCCTATCAGCCTCGGGCGGCGCTTTCATGACGATACCCAAGGGGTGGTTCCATACTTTGGTTTGTTCATCCGCTTTGTCTTGCGCCGTAGTCTGCCGGGAGGCATGGCAGGCAATGCAGAAAGTGCTGTCGGGATTGGCCGTGCGCAACCAGGGATTGCGCCGCCCTTCTCCCCGTGCTTTGCCGCCTTCGGGCCTGTCATGGGGGGTATGGCAGCTGCCGCAGTAAAGACGCCTGTCTCCGGCAAGGGGATATTCCGCCGGCACCTCATCCTGCTCGTAGCGCCGCACGTCCCCCGCCGGCTCGCCATCACGCAACAAATGCAGGGTGGGATGCTGGCGCCCCCGGGCAAGGCGATGACGGGACTCCACCACTGCGCCATGGTGGCAGCTCATGCACATGCGTTCTTCGGCCACCGGCAATACGCTGGAAACCTGTTGCGGCTCATACCCCGGAAACCAGGAAAGATGGCACTGCAGGCAGTTCTTGCGCGAATCCCGGGGAGGCGGTTCCGGCGCATTCCCCTCTTTCTCTTCCCCGCCGGCCGCCAACAGCCGCATCACCGAAACACTGTTGTCCGCCATGTCCACGATGTACAGACGATCATTCCAGCGCGCCATGCCCACCGGCATGCGAAACCGCCACGGCTCACCCTTGGGATTGCGCAACAGACCCCGGGGCTTGCGGTGCTGGAACAGGGTGATCACGCCCGTCCAGGCATCGGATACCAGCACCTGGCCATCCTCCAGCACGACAATGCCATTGGGCCGGTACAGGCTGCCGGGGGTTATGCCGAAGCTGCCCATGGCGCCAAACAGATATCCGGTGGCGGAAAACACCTGCACCCGGGCATTGAGCACATCCACCGCCATGAGATAGCCGCTGGCGTCTCTGGCCAGCATGTAGGGAAAGCGAAACTGCCCCGGCACTTCTCCCTTGCCGCCCCAGCACTGGGTGGCGGCTTCTTCATCCAGCACGGTGCGGCAAAGCTTGTGGGCACGCCGGTCAGACCACCAGAGCCTGTTCCCCGCCGGGCGCACCGCCGATGGTTCTACAGGTGTTTCCCCGGTGAGGGGATGCAGTTCCCGCAGCAGATTGCCTTGCAAATCCATGCTCAGTATTCTCTTCGCCGCCGGATCGGCCACATACAGCCTGGCCCCTTCCAGGGCGATATCCGTTGCCGGAATCCGGGTGTCTTCCGGCAAGGAAAAGGCTCCTTGTTTTTGCCCCTGAAGATCAAAAACCACCACCCGGCGCGCCACGCCATCCAGGACAAAGACCCTGCCGTCATCCGCGACGGCCACCGCCGAGGGTTGCTGCAAATCCGCCTGCAGTTGCTGAATGCGCGCCGCAGTGAATGCTGCATGGCCAGGCATGCCCCAGAACAGCAGGCCGCCCAGCAACAGGTAGAGCGCTGCCCTTGTCATCACTCCAGCAGATCCCTGATATGAATGCGCCGCACAGGCTCATCCGCCGACCGGGGCTCCGTGCGTTCGATGAATCTGGCGGTGGGGTTGAGTTCCAGCTCTCTTGCCCGCTGCGGCTTGTAGCCCAGCAATCCATAGTCCAGCAGAGCATCTTCGTTCCCATGGCAGGCGCCGCAACCCGGCCCTTTCTCTCTCAGGGGGTGGTGCAGTTTCGCCTTGATTTCAACCTTTCCCGCCTCATCGGCTTCTTCCCATTGCTGCTTCAATACGCGCGCCCAGGGAATGCTTTCCGCAATCAGAACCGGCTCACCTTTCAGGCGGGGCACAATCATGCCCCGGGCATGACTGCTGCCCGGAACCTGCATCCAGGCATACGCCAGTTGCTCGCCCTCGGGCCACCAGTGACAGGTCTCACAGGAAATATAGCGGCTGTGCATATTGAGAAAGGCCCGCTTGCGCGCATTGCTGCGGTGTGGGTTCTGCTGGTGGCAACTGCGGCAAAAGGTTGCAGGCAGGGCTTGGGCATCCTTTCTCTTGTGAAATGGCGGAACAAACAGGGGAGTCTCGACAGCCTCGGGAGAGGATTTCTCCAATTGTTCCTTTGCCCGCTGCAGTTCCGCGGCATCCGGCTGGGCCTGATCCATCTCCTGCACCAGGGGATTGGCCAGGGCGATAGAAGCAGCCAGGAAATAGAGGAACAGGAAACGGCGGATGATCATTTTTTCTTCCCCTTCAGAACGACCCGGGATTTCTTGCCCCTGCGATCAGGCATTTCCAGCATGCGCCGTCGAAATACGCCGCCGCCCAGGGCGGAATAGACCTTTCCCTTGACCGGACGGGCAAACAGGTTGCCCAGCAACCAGACCACCAGCATCAATGCCGTCAGCGCCACCAAGACCACCATTGCCCGCGCCCAGTTGGAATCCGCATCAAAACCCTCCGGCAGCGCAGGCAGGCGTTCCGGCTTCATCTCCAGCAGCACCGGCGTCAGATCCATATCATGCATGTCGGTATACAGGAAACCCCGGTTTGCATCATTCCCGGCATAGCTGTGACAAGCTTCGGCCGCGCAGGTCTTGGCCAATGTTTCCTTGTGCGTGGAAGCGCCCGGCTTCTCATCTTCCTGGATCTTGTGCTGCAACCCGGCCGGGGCATGACAGTCCAGGCAGGAAGCGCCGGATTCCCGCCCTGCAGCGATGAGGCGGCCATGCAGGGTCAGGTCATAGCTGGCATTTGCGAGTACAAAGCGGGGGGATGCGGGTTCCGGTTGCTCTCTTCCCGCCTCCCGCTCCACCTTGCTCATGCGCGCCCGGTCGCCATGGCATTTGGCGCACATCCGGTTGCCTTCTTCCTTGGTCCAGCGCCCGCCGAGCAGGCGGCGCAGAATATGGCCGGTGTAGCGTTGCCGCCAGACATCATCCTTGTGGCAGTTGCCGCAGGCCTCCTCACTGTGCTGGAACAATTCCCGGAAGCGAGGCATCTGCACCTCGCTGATGTAACCGGTATTGCTGTGGCACAACCGGCAGGAGGGATTGGCATCCTTCACCGACTCCTCCAGGCGGTTGTTGCCGGTGAAACCCTTGCTGCGCCCTTGTCGATGAACAGAGGCCTGCATTTCCTCGGCGACTTCCTTGTGGGTATAGGCGGCGCCTTCCGAAGGTTCTTCCAGGTGGCATTCGGCGGCGCAATCCACGCCCTTGTCCTCCTTGTGGGGAAAGTAGCGGATTTCGGCGTGACAGTCGCTGCAAGGCACATTGCCATGCAGGGAGGCGGCATAGTGATCCCGGTCGATGGTCAGATCACGGGACAAACCCTGGTCATTGACAAACTCCAGCCCCGGCAGGCTGTGACATACCAGACAGCCGTCCGGATCCATCTGTCTCGGCGCGGCGCTCGCCGTCTGGCTCCATACCAGCAACCCCAAAGCCAGCAGTAACAACAGCAGCAGCACCCGGCTGCGCAGAAAGCTGTCCTTGCCCGGTTTGTGCAGGGCGATCCATTCGGGCAGGGGATGAAACTCCACATCTTTCTTCTTGCGCTTGTGACGGATTTCCGGCGGCACGGTAAGCCAGTCGATAGCGCCCCAGTCGCAAACATCGGCGCATTCGTGGCAGGACATGCAGGAAAGCTGATCCACCACCGCAATCTTGTCCACCATGGTGATGGCGCCGCACATGCACTTGCGGGCGCATTCGTTGCAGCCGGTGCAGCGGTTGCGCTCCACCCGGATGCGCCGGGTAAAGCGGAATTTCGATCCCAGGCGATTCACCAGGGCATCGATGGCGCCAATGGGACACAGAAAGGAGCAGTATGCCCTGCCCTTGTTGGCGAACACTCCAAGCAACAGCACCAGCCCCAGATTGACCATCCCCACGGTGGTAACGAGAAAGGCGACGCCCCGCCAGTCGCCGCTGAAGGCCTGGAAGATGCGCGGCACGGTAATGAAGTTGCACAGGGTGCAGGCGCTCACCCCCAGCATGGGCATGAGCAACACAAAGGTGAGAAAGTAGCCATAGCGGATCGGCACCTGAGGCAGCCAGCGGTATTCCAGCTTCCAGCGCTCGCCGGTTACGCGGCTGGCCAGTTCCGGGACGCCGCCCATGGGACACAGATAGGAACACCAGATGCGGCCGAAGAAAAAGGTGGTTACCAGGATGAAGGCGAGAAAGCCCGCGCCAATGGCGGCCACACTGAGCTGGCTGAGAAAATCCTCCCAGGTCATGCCGGGAAAATACAGATAGAAACGCCGCATGCACAAAGGCCCGCACAGATCCGGATTGCCAAACAGGGAGGGAATCAGGGTAAAGGGCGCCAGCAACAGCAGCGTGGCCAGAACGATGAGCGTATAGCGGTATTTCTGCCCTGCCGGAATATTTTTCAGTCTGTGGAAGAGTTTCATCTCGGTTCAATCATCAAAGGAGTGACAGGCGCGGCACAGACTGCCATCCCTGGCGGGAAGGCGCATCAATACTTCCGCCGCCAGGCGCCGGTATTGCAGCGTCACGGGCCTGCCCAGTTTCTTTTCAAGTTCAGGCAGGCGTTCTTCCTTGTCCGCCTGATAAATGGGGCTCCAGCGGCTGGGCAGGTATTCCGGTCCCTCCTCCACGCCTCGATCCGCCGTTTGCCGCCCCGCCGGGTGCTGCGGATCGATTACGCCTTTTTCATGGGGGCTGTGGCAGGTCACGCAGGTGACATGCCCTTTGCCGTCCAGGGGGAGAATGATTCCGTGCTCCTTCTCCGCGGCCTGTATGTTTTCCAGCATCTTTTCCTCCACCTTGCGGCTATGGGCCAGCGCATTGAGATGGGGCGTCTTCAGATGGCAGCCCAGGCAGATGCGCTCCACGGGCAGGCGCAGCTCCACCTCATCGCGTTCGGGCGGGTGCTCGCGATCCGGCGTCTCGCGATGACAGTAGTTGCAGGTTTCCTCCCTGGGCGCGCCCTTCTCGTCGAGCTGCACATGAATGTTCAGGCGTTGATAGGGCTTTTCGTCATGACACTGAAAGCAGAATGCATCCAGCTTCTTCCAGGGACCGCCACGCAGAAAATCTTCGGCTTCCACATCGATATCTTCCCTGCGTTTGTCCTCCAGGTCTTCGATTCCGTGGCAGGTGGCGCAGGTCAGCCTGCCCTTGTCGTCGGCGCGCATGCCATCCGGCAAGGTCATGCTCTCAGGAATGGCCACTGCCACGGGATGATGCCGGGAAGACAGCTCCAGGGCATGCCCGGATGTCGCCAGCAACAGGCAGAAAAGCATTGTTAACCCGGCAGCGCGTTTTGCCTGCACACGGCGCCTTGTTCCGCTGCATGCTTGAAGCCCTGAATACGACATATATTGTTGCCGCATGTCAGAGTCCGGCCTGCCCCGCCAGCCCGTGGGCATGGCAGTCCCGGCAGTCTCCCCAGGCCTGATGTACGCCGGACAGGCCATTGCCCGTATCCAGTTGCGAGTCCTGCCCGGTGCGTTCCATTTGATGGCAGAGCACGCAAAGCTGCGCATACTCCCCGTTGCCCGTCCACACGGGGATGTTATCCAGACCCAGGGCGGGATCCAGGCGGGAAACGCCCTTGGCGGAATTGTCGATGATCAGCCCGGTGTTTTCCGTACCATGCATGGCATGGCAATCGGTGCAGTCCACACGGGAGGAATACTCGTAGCCATCACGCAACCCGGTGTAAGTGCCGTCTCCACCGCGACGATGGCCGTGAAAATCAATGAAGTTGTAGTTGTCTTCCATGGCGATGAGGGGGGCGCGCCAGTGCCTGTCCCCTATCTCAAAGCCGGAAATCTGATGATCCCGATTGTGGCAGCGCAGGCAGAAATCGGCGCTGGAGAAATAGGGGCTCATGAGTTTCTGCGCATCGGGAAACAGGGTCAGATCCTGGCGCACCTGGAAATCGCCATCCATGTCGGAATCGTCATGACAGGCGACGCAGGCCGCGTCTCCCGTCCGTTGGGGAAACTCATGCTGGAAACGCCCGTCACGGTGGGGCATGGCGGGAAGATCCGACGAATTGTGGCAGATCTCGCAAGGACGCTCCCGCCCGGTGCCGTTGTCCCCGTGGCAGCCCATGCAACTGGCGTACCCCTTGTCCTGAACGATGGCGCGTATATTTCCGGCCTGGGGCCGTTGATGAATGCGGCGCAGGACATGGCAGGCGGCGCATTCCTCCAGCTTCCAGGCGGCGCCATCGTCATGATTGCGATCCAGCAGCAGACTTTGCGCCGGCGCAGGCTGCCACCACAGCAGCATCAGCCCCAACAGCAGGCAGGGGTATCTGTTCAGTCTCATGGGCCTATCTCCCGGTGGCAATCGAAACAGTAGGAAGGATTGTGGCAGCTGCTGCATTTCTGCGGATCCATGCGCGCCTCCAGACCGTGGGACAGGCGGTATCCCAAACCATGTTCCCGGTGGCTGGCGGCGTCCCGCCGAAAATGGCAGTCCACGCAGTAGTTCAGATCCAGGTGGCAGCTGCTGCAGGCGCGTTCGTCCTCCAGGGCGTCCGGTCCGTGCAGACGCACATAGTCGAGGTCGTGATCCCTGGGCCAGATTTTTTTCGGATCCGGATGACACAGGCGGCATTCCGTGGGGGCGCTGCGGTCTTCCACATGGCAGGAATGGCAAATGGCTTCCAGGGGTTCATTCGCCACCGCACTCATTTCCCCGACGGCTTCGGGATCGGTTTCGTCGATCTTGCCGAAAGGATGACAGGCCAGGCAGAGGACGCCGGATTCCTCCATGGCCTGATCATGGGCATTGTGGGGAAAATACAGCGCCGGACGCTGGTCGACGCGTTTTTCCCACCAGCGCTTTTCCTCCGGTGCATCTCCTGCAACCACCATCAGGGACAACAGACTCAACAAAATGACAGACGAGATATGTTTCATCGGTAGTCCTCCGCGCCCCGCGCCGGCAGTTGATACACCAGACGCAGGCCAAACCGAACCTGGTTGTAGTCTTCCCAGCGGCCGCTGGAACGCGCCAGCTCCAGCATGGAGCGCAGACGCAGATCCCGGCTCCACATCCAGTCCAGACGCACTTCCCCGGCAATCACGGTTCTGCTGCCGTCGAGACGGCTGTACTCGTTTCTGGCGGCTGCATTCAACTCCAGCAGCAGGCGGCTGTTCAGGGGACGCCGGTAACCCGCGAGCAAACCACCCGCATGCTCGCCGTCCCCCGCCAGCCATTCCATGCGCCCTTCCACAGTGGCGCCATTCGGCAACTTCCAGTTGAGGGTCAGATCCGCTCCCGCACCGTCCACTCCCTCTTCCCGGGCAATGGCGCGCAGGTTCGCGCCCCAGGTGAGAGTTTGGCTGTAGCGCCCCTGGTAACCTCCCTCCACCACCGTCTGACTGCCCCTGGCGTAATAGCCATAGTAGCGGTCGGCAAAGGTGACAGGTGCTTCCGGCGGGTCATAACGGCGCCCCCTGAGCAGCAGTTGACTGTAACCATCGAGACGCATGCGCGCCTGGGCATCGAAGCTTTCCAGGCCAATACCATCCGTATCCAGCACCATGGCGGCGGACAGTTCCACCGGCGGCAGATCCGCCACGGGCAACCAGTTCCCGGAAAAACTGCCATCCAGCTTCCATGTATCGACGCCGGACCAGTGATAGCGCATGCCCAGCCCGATGCTGGAGTTGTCCAGCCAGTCCAGATGCGCTGTATCCAGGGGGCAACTCATGCGCACGCCCGTCATGTATTTGCTTTCCGGCTTGTCCATTCCGTCGTTGCCACCATCGGGAATGAAATACAGCTCGGTGCGCCGGGGTTTGCCGGCAAACCACTCCCACTGTCCGCCTTTGGCATCCCGCCAACGCAGGTCTAGGCCGTCCAGGGTGGAATAGCCGGCAGTGCCGATATGCTCGAAACGGCCAGCTTTTGCTTGCAGCTTGTTGTCGAAGAAGTCTTTTCCCAGGTACAGGCGATGCAGATTCATCCAGCTTTCCAGCCGGGAAGCGCCGTAATTGCCCAGCAGGCCCCAGGTCAGACTGTCATCACGGCTGCGATAGTCCAGATTGAGCCATTGCTCCACATGGTTGCCGGAATCGAAATAGCTGTCCGACTGAAAACGGGTTTCCAGGCTGCCGCTCCAGGCGGCGTACACGGGCTTCGCCACCACTACAGCGGCAAACAGCAGCACCACCCGCAAACAGGCAGAGGAATAGTGATACGAAGGCATGAAAACGAAATACGGCTACACATCTTCCCCGGAGCCGGTCAGCTTTTTCTGACGCCACAGCGCCCAACCAGCCAACCCGGCCAGCGCAACCATACAACCACCGCAAACCGAGCAGCGACCGGTACTGGTTACGGAACAACCGCCACCACCCGCCAGGGCAATTTGCGACAGCGCCATCCCTGCACCGATACATCCCGCCTGCAACGCAGACTTCAGCTTCTTCTTTTTATGCATGGACAAGCTCCAAAAAAAACCTGCCTCCACAATGGGAGGCAGGTACAGGCTCAACGGGGATTAGCAGTTTTCCGGCAATGTACAGGTGGCGACGACTGCGCCCTTGCTGTCGGCAATGGCAAAGTGGCCAAGATCCACCGTGCGGATGACCACATAGCCAGCCAGGCCATCGTGGGCCGGCTTGACAGCCAGGATGTCGTCAGAACCCAGATTGCTCCAGTTCTTGCCGTCCAGGGAATGCAGGATCTGCAACTTGCCGGCAGTGTTGAAAGCACCCCGGTACGGCAGGGTCACCAGCATTTCCACATCCAGCAAGCCATTGATGACATCACCCTCGGAATTGATGACTTCAACCACCAGCACATCGGAAGCCAGCTTACTGCCCTTGTCGGCCACGGCCTTGGCGGCATCTGCAGGATTCGCGCCATCCTTCACTTCCGCCAGGGAGGCGCGGAAGCTGGTATAGGGCATAATCATATCCAGCACAAAACCGGATCGGGTCATGACGCTGATGCTGCGGATGGGAGCGACACCGTAATTCGGCCTGAAGAGATAGGTGTCTTCACCCGACAGCTCGTCCATCACCACCTTGCGGTACGCTTCATCCCAGATGCCGGCCTTGTTGACAGCCTTGGTCATTGAATACAGCTGCGCGATACCGCGCTGGGAAGGCGCAATTTCGTTATTCAGGCGGGTCATGGATGGATTCACCAGGCTGTAGTAGAGGATATCCTCCACAGTCACGGTTACAGTGCCTTCCTCGTCCACTTTCATGTACGGCATATCCAGAATCACCAAGCCATCTTCCACCATTTTTGGATCAGGCAGGGTGGTGATTTCCTTCACATTGCCAGTGCCCAGGATGCTGTCCGGCGCCACCAGAGAACTGATTACGCCATTGCTCTTGCGGTTGTGGCAGCTCTCGCATTCCAGCGCCTCTGTGGAAGGCCGGGTGTTGTGCGACATGAGATAGTGATTGATTTCGGTCCATACCATAGCCACATCCGGATTGGGTACGCCTTTGCCGGCCAGTAGCTTGTCATAGATTTTCTTCAACGCCTTGAAGCCTTCATAGGTTTCCGGATCACCGTAGCGCAAGCTGCCATGGGAGATGCGTGCGGAGACTTCCAGCACCACTTCCCCTGTATCCGGATCCTTGACCTGACCCACTTCGGTACCATCTTCTTTTATCACATGCTCAAACACGCTGTTGCGCTCTGTTTTCGTAAGCACCCGGTCATTGTTTTTGTCTTTCCAGAAATAGCGTGCCCGCGGGTTATACGGAACCATGCGCAACTTGCCATCCTCTTCCCGGCGGTATTGATAGAGGATTTGTAGTTCGCGCCCACGGTTTTTCTTGTTGGTGATATGGCAGGCCTGACAGGAAACCTCATCCAGATGGGTCTGGGTGATGCTCTCCAGTTCATCTTTTGAATAACCGCGCAGGTCGCCACCAAATTTCCACAACGCCAGGTGCGCTTCCGCCATGTTCTTGTGACCGGAAGGGGAAATCGGCGCCGGGCCGGTATCATGACAGTAGAGGCAGGATTTTGCCTGGGGCTGAAAGTCCCGGTTGTCCTGCACGTTCATGTCCGAGTTACCCTTGAGGAAGTTGTGATCCGCATCCAGATCCACGCTTTCCCAGGATTCCCGGTAGTAGTTGCGGGCATGGCAGGCATTGCAGCTCTGGATTTCCCGCGATTCGCCATTGGCTTCGGTAAAGATCTTGCCGAAGTGAACATCATCCTTGTAGTCATCGACGATCATGCCGTCTTCGTCATACACCGCGGCAGCATCCTCACCGAAACCATAGTAGCCGCGGCGGGAATTGCTGGTACTGTGACATTGCATGCAGGTGTCATTGGGAGGAAAACCCATCATGGGGATGGATACCTTGCCATCCTTGTCGAACGCTGCCGGGTTCCAGGTCAGGCGCGGCTTGCCATCCTTATTCAGATCCAGCTCGTACTCCACATCCATGCCATGGCGCCCTTCTTCCACGACAATATTTTTCTTGGCCACGGTCACCAGGTTGGTATCCTTGTTGACGCCTTCGGGATGCCTGATATTCAGGTATTCCAGTATCGCCGTAGCGTTGTAGCGAAAAAGGCCTTTGTCGATCATATTGTCACGACGCAGCGTTCTCCACAGGTCATAGCCATCCGGCCCGTCTTCCACTTCAAGCCGCTTGTCAAATGCCTGCAGGCGACTCTGGTCGATATGGCACATCAGGCAGTCATTTTCCACCACGCCGCTTTTCTTCCAGTCCCACTGGGCAACCACACTGGAATCGACAACCTTGTTTTCGGAATTGGTGCCACGATTATAGTAATCGCCATCAAAACGCTTCACGGTTTTGGGATCCACCTCATCGTAGCGACGCCCCTGGCGATCTTTTTCCATCCAGCCACCACCACTGTGGCAACCCTCACAGCGCATGATGATGCCCGCTGCTCCATAGTCGGCAAAATCATCTGCGGAAGCATTGTCCTTCTTTGCCAGCTGCTCAGGATTGTTGCTGCCCATGCAATTGTATCCACCAAAATATCCGGGGCCGACCAGTTGCGGCAAGCCGATTCTGGCACCGTAGCTGTCATCGGTTTCATCTCTGCCCTGTTCAATATGAAAAGAGTGGGTAATGGACTCATAATCATGGCACTGGCCGCAGCTGGTGCGGGGACTGTACGGCTCACCGCTTTTCAGCACATGCTTGCCTGCTTCATCCAGTAGTGGAATAGCCGGATGCAATGCTTCTTTATCCACCGACTGTCCCCAAGCAGGAGCAATTGCCGTAGCCATAATTATCATCAACGCCCCTATGGACATTCGCCGCACTATTTTCATTTTTTCTTTCCCCTGGTTTGATTTTTCAGGCTCAGCATTGCTCCCGGGCATGCTGAACCCGTACTTCTGGTCAGGAAGACATGGCAACATTGATGCCAAACCAAAGTGTTTTCACGATATCAACGACTTGCTTCAGGAAGCAGTTATCCCGGAACATTGAAATTGGGTGAAATGACACTAGTGGCTGGGGCAAATCGCACAGCTTGGGCGAGCAAAAATTGACAACGGCAAGCATTGTTCATACGGTAGCCGGTCTACATGAACAAGATACTTATCATTGAAGACGAAGCTGTTATCCGCAATGCGGTAAAGAAGCTGCTGGAGCGCAACGGCTATGCCGTTGGTACCGCAGAATCCGTTGAGGAGGCACTGGATAAGCATAATCCCGGCAGTTATCAGCTGCTGATTGTGGACATTCGCCTGCCCGGCAAGCCCGGCACAGAGATGATCACCCTGGGCGGTGATACCCCTGTGCTGATCATGACCAGCTATGCCAGCGTACGCTCCGCCGTGGATGCCATGAAACAGGGAGCTGCAGATTACATCGCCAAGCCTTTCGATCATGAAGAGTTGTTACTGGTTATCAAACGACTGCTTCGCCAGCACCGCGATGCCCGCACCACGCAGGCGCTCAAGTCCGATCTGGCACAGACCTATCCGGTCACAGGCATGATCGGCAGCTGCCCGGCCATGCTGAAGGTGTGTGGCGAAATCGAAAAAGTCGCTCCAACGGATGCCTCCGTACTCATCCTCGGAGAATCGGGAACCGGAAAAGAACTGGTGGCCCGGGCCATACATGAGCAAAGCGCCCGCAGCAAAGCGCCCTTCATCACCGTCAATTGCGCCGCCATCCCCGAATCCCTGGTGGAATCAGAGCTGTTTGGTCATACCAGAGGCGCATTCACCGGTGCGGAAAAAGCGCGTTCAGGCATGATTCAGGCCGCGGACGGGGGCACACTGTTTCTGGATGAAATCGGCGAGCTGCCGGTTAGCGCTCAGGCGAGATTGCTGCGGGTACTGCAAGATGGGGAAATGCGCAAGATCGGCTCAGACCAATTGCAGCAGGTGGATATCCGCCTGCTGGCCGCAACCAACCGCAACCTGAAACAAATGGTGCAGGAAAGCAACTTCCGCAGCGATCTCTATTTCCGCCTGCAAGTGGTGGAGATCAACCTTCCCGCCCTGCGCGAGCGTGAAACAGACATCATCAGCCTTTCCCATGAGCTGCTGAAACAGACCTGCAAACAGCTGAATCGCCCACTGCTGGCCCTGCCCGACAAAGCCCTGGATGCCATTCGCAGCTACCATTGGCCAGGTAACGTGCGGGAACTGAAAAACGCTATCGAACGGGCCGTGATCCTCACCGACGGCAACGAAATATCAACCGAACTACTGGGCATCGAACCCGGCAACAGCGACGACCAGCTGGCGGTGGATGATTTATCTCTGGAAGATTACTTCAAACAATATGTACTCACCCACCAGGCCGAAATGACCGAAACAGAACTGGCCAAAAAGCTCGGCATCAGCCGCAAGACATTGTGGGAACGGAGGCAGAAGCTGGGCATTCCCCGTGCGGGTGGCACAGCACACGCATGAAAACCAGCAACCAGTCATGAGCAGCGGGAAATTCTATTCGGCCTGACCTCATTGGTCGCCATTGATACAGATGAAAGAATACGCTGAAAAGATAGTTAAGAAGTTAAATAGTTCTGAAATGTGGCCGGGGATTACATCTGTTAAGCGACCAAACGATTTAGGCTCTTCGATGTTTCGAGTGGATTTTATTTTCCGCTCAGCTTGGAACCTAGACAAATTCCACTCAAAACATCGAAGAGCCAGAAATAAACTGACATTCCAGCTAAACCACCCAGCGCACCCAAGGCAACGAGGAGAGGATAGAAAGGCGACACATTGTAATACAGCGGGAAATCAATTGAGTCTGGCTCCATTTATGAGTCATTATTGTAGAAAAACAAACAAAGCATGAACTATAGAAATATAGGATTGGCGCTTATTATCGGCTCCGTATTCGTTTGGTTGACCGATAGAATTTCACAAATTATTTCTGCTTATTTTGGGGAGTTATATTGTGGGGAGCACTATATGCAGCCAGTAGACGGTGTTGTTGGAGACGGCTCTTGCGGGTTTAGTGCAGACATGTATCTTGCGGCCTTTCTTATTACTGTATTTCTACTAGGTGCCGCCCTTTTTATTGCTTCAAACAGAAAGTCATGAAAAAGCACATTACCCACGCCCTGAGGCACCCCATCAGCAAAAAACGGGCTAATTTGCCAGCCCTTTCACAAGCTCGAGCAGGTCTTGCGCTCCAGCATTGGGAACAACGGCGTCAGATTCGATTGTTTTTCACACAGCAAGCACTCCAAACAACCAAATTTGATACCAACTGAATCACCCGACACGGCCCGCCGGAAAGCACCGCGAAAGACCATCCCACTCTGCCAGGATTCCCCACAGCTTCGTTACCAAACCACCCACCATCCGTTACCTTTCGTAACAAATTAGCTGCTCTCCAGTGCATAAACGTGACACATTTCCCGTAGCAGCACTGTTTATATGCATGGCGCATATCTTGCTTGCCTTATTCTGATGCCACCGTGCAAATTGTGGCAATACAGGAAAAAAACAATCTATCTCCCATTCCAATTTAAGAGAGAGTAAATCCGATGAGCAAACACGCTTCTTACTGGAAAGCGAACCTGCGCCTGGTACTTGGATGCCTGGTGGTGTGGTTCCTTGCCTCGTTCGTGTTCGGCATTTTGCTTGCTGAACAATTGAACAGCATCCGTCTTGGTGGCTATAAACTAGGTTTCTGGTTTTCCCAGCAAGGTTCCATCTACATCTTCGTGGCCCTGACTTTTTTCTACGCCTGGCGTGCAAACAAGCTGGATCATGAGTTCGGCGTCCGCGAAGACTAAGAGGAATCATTGATGGATCTTCAAACACTTACCTACGTTGTGGTTGGCGCCACTTTTGCCTTGTATATCGGCATCGCCATCTGGGCACGCGCCAAATCTACAAGTGATTTCTACGTTGCTGGCAAGGGCATTCCGCCGGTTCTCAATGGTATGGCCACGGCTGCCGACTGGATGTCTGCTGCTTCCTTCATCTCCATGGCCGGCCTCATCGCTTTCTACGGCTATGGTGGCTCTGTATTCCTCATGGGATGGACGGGTGGCTATGTGCTGCTGGCCATGTTGCTGGCGCCCTATCTGCGCAAGTACGGCAAGTTCACCGTGCCAGAGTTCATCGGTGATCGCTACTATGGCAAGTCAGCGCGTATCCTGGCTGTCATCTGCCTGATCATCGCCTCCGTGACCTATGTTATCGGCCAGATGAAAGGCATCGGCGTGGCCTTTTCCCGCTTTCTGGAAACCGACTACGACACCGGCCTGTACATCGGTATGGGTATCGTGTTCATCTACGCGGTCATGGGCGGTATGAAGGGCATCACCTACACCCAGATCGCCCAGTACTGCGTGCTGATCTTCGCCTATACCGTTCCCGCCGTATTCATTTCCATGCATTTGACCGGCAACCCCATTCCCCAGCTGGGCCTGGGCAGCAAAATGGCGGATGGCAGCGGCATGTTCCTGCTGGACAAGCTGGATGAAACCCTGAAGGGGCTGGGCTTTGCGGAATACACGACGAATGCGCGACTTAGTACCTTTAATATGTTCGTCTATACCATGTCCCTGATGATCGGCACCGCCGGCTTGCCCCATGTCATCATGCGCTTCTTCACCGTACCCCGTGTGCGGGATGCCCGCGCATCCGCCGGCTGGGCGCTGGTATTCATCGCCCTGCTCTACACTGTTGCTCCTGCTGTTGGCGCCATGGCTCGCATGAACCTCATGGACACCATCCAGCCTGCTCCCGGCCAATGGCTGGAAGTGGAGCAACGCCCCCAGTGGTTCAAGAACTGGGAAAAGACCGGCCTGCTGAAGTTCGAGGACAAGAACGGCGACGGCAGGATCCAGTATGTTGCCGATCCCGAGAAGAACGAGATGGTAAAGGTTGACCGTGACATCATGGTGCTTGCCAACCCGGAAATCGCCAAGCTTCCCAACTGGGTGGTAGCCCTGGTGGTTGCTGGTGGTCTGGCAGCCGCGTTGTCCACGGCAGCAGGCCTGCTTCTGGCAATATCATCGTCCATATCCCATGATTTACTGAAAGGGGTGTTCACACCCAATATTTCGGAAAAATCAGAACTCATGGCCAGCCGCGTCGCCATGGCGGGAGCTATTGCGGCTGCGGGGTATCTGGGGTTGCATCCACCGGACTTTGCAGCAGGGACGGTGGCCCTGGCCTTTGGCCTGGCGGCATCGTCCATTTTCCCCGCGTTGATGATGGGCATCTTCTCCAAGAGGATGAACAAGCAGGGCGCCATGGCGGGGATGCTGGTAGGTATCGGCATCACCCTGTTCTATGTATTCCAGCACAAGGGTATTTTCTTCATTGCTGACTGGAAATATCTGCAGAGCTGGGGCAGCAACTGGTTCCTGGGTATTGAACCCAATGCCTTTGGTGCCATCGGGGCCGTGTTCAACTTCACTGTTGCATTCCTGGTAAGCAGAGTGACTGCACCACCTCCGGAACATATCCAGCACATGGTTGAGGACATTCGTGTTCCAGCCGGCGCTGGGGATGCAGCCGGGCATTGATGGTGTTGTAAGCCGTACAGAAAAAGGCTCCGCCAAGGAGCCTTTTTCTTTCCATTGCTGAAATATTTGCGGTCAGTCATTTTTTACTATAAGAAGTGACTGATCAGAAATTTTTCTGGGAGTCAGTACATCAATTCATATGAAATTGCTCAAACGTTTTTATCAATCCGGCCGCCATGTAAAGCTGGCAGTCATCCTTGCTCCGCTACTGGCCATCGGAGGATATATTCTCACGGGGATTTATCTTGACGAAAAAATCGAGGAACAGCCCGGTGTCGCCAAGGCCATGGCACTGCAGCCAGGTTGCCATTTACTGACCGGCGTGTGCGAACTGCTGCACCGGGAAATTGCTGCCAATATTGCCATTGAAGAAAAGCAGGGAAAGCAGTTTGTATACCTTGCCAGCAGCGTACCTCTTCAGGGTGTACTGCTGTCTTTAGACGATAGCGAGCCCGCCTCCATGCTCAGCCGCGGCACCGCAAAACGCTGGGTACTGGAACTGCAGCAACCCGTTACAGAAAACGCCGTTATCCGTCTGGCAATCGCAGGAGGCAAAAACCGGTTTTTCGCTGAAATTCCCGCTATCAGGTAAATCGAGCAATATATGGAAATCGAACTACAGGAAATTCGAGACTTCATTGCAGCCATTCCGCCTTTCGACAGGCTGCCGAAAAATGTTCTGGATGCCCTCACCTCCGCATTGTCGATTCAGTATGTGCGGCGCGGCAAAACTATTCCGATGGAAAAGGATTCAGCACCTACCCTGCATATACTGCGCCAGGGAGCTATCTCCCTGTATTCCGGCAAGGACAATCTCATGGGGATGCTCGGCGAAGGCGATGTCTGCACCAGCTTTTGCGCCGCTGAAGTAATGCCGGATTTCTATGTGAAGGCAACGGAAGACACTTTGCTATACAGCATTCCCTGTGACAAATTGTCCCGGTTAGTGGAAGACGATCAGTCAGTGCTGCATTTTATACGCCATTCAGCAGCACAACGCCTTAAAGAAGCCGTATCCAACATGCAGGAGCAAAGCAGCTCCAACCTGCTGCATACCTACGCTGGCGACATTTGCCGGGGAGAACTGATTACCGCTTCTCCTGACACATCGATTCGGGACGGTGCCCGCCTGATGTCTGAACATGGTGTTTCCTCACTGATTCTGCTGGACGGCAATGAACCTGTGGGGCTGGTCACCGACCGGGATATCCGAAAACGCTGCGTGGCGGTCGGGCTTGCCATCAGTTCACCCATAAGCAAAATAATGACCAGGAAAATCACCAGCCTCAACGCCAGCGAAAGCCTGTTTGATGCGCTGCTGGTGATGACCCGCGAACAGGTGCACCATTTGCCGGTTTTTGATGACAGTGGGCTCAAAGGCATAATCACCACCACCGACATCATGCGCCAGGAAGGACTCAGCGCAGTGCATCTGACCGGTGCCATTCGCAAGGCACCATCTCTTGAGGCATTGGTAGAAGCCAGTAAGATGCTGCCGCGCATCCAGTTACAGCTCACCAATATGGGAGCAGATTTGCGCCATGTAGGCTTTGCAGTTACAGCAGTCACCGGCGCCATCACCCGGCGGCTGATAGAGCTGGCAGAAGCAGATCTGGGCCCAGCTCCCGTGCCCTATGCCTGGATCGCAGCAGGTTCCCAGGCGCGCTGGGAACAGACCAGCCATTCAGATCAGGACAACGGGCTGATCATATCGGACAAGATGCAGCCAGGTGATGATGAATGGTTCGAATCCCTGGCTCGGTTTGTCAATAACGGCCTGGATGCCTGCGGCTATGTGTATTGCCCCGGGGATGTCATGGCCAGCAATCCCAAATGGCGGCAGCCGGTTTCGGTATGGCAAGGTTACTTTGAACAATGGATAGAACAACCTGAACCTATGGCTTTGATGTTGTCCAGCATCTTCTTCGACCTGCGGGTAATTCACGGCAAGGAAAAGCTGTTGAAGAAAATCCGCAAAAACACACTGCAGAAGGCACCCAGGAACCAGCTATTTCTGGCGCATATGACACGCAATGCGCTAACCCATCGCACCCCCCTGGGTTTCTTCCGCGACTTTGTGTTGGTGCATGACGGCCAGCACGACGACACTCTGGATCTGAAACACTCCGGGCTGGTGCCTATTATCGACATGGCGCGTATCTATGCCCTGGCCGAAGGACTGCACGAAATCGGTACGGAAGACCGCCTGCGCGCTGCGGCCGGTACTCCGTCGCTGAGCAAAGGAGGTTCAGCCAATCTGCTGGACGCCTTTGAATTCATCAGCAACCTGCGCCTTGAGCACCAGGCAGCACAAATCCGTGAAGGGGAAAGTCCGGACAACTTCATGTCCCCCAAACAGCTGTCCAAACTGGAGCGCGAGCACCTCAAGGACGCTTTCAAGGTAGTGCAGACCATGCAGGCCATTCTGGAAATGCGCTATCACACCGACAGAATCTGATGTTGAACTGGCTGTTCAATCTGGAAACCAAGCGCAAACGTCTGCTGGATAAGGCACCCGCCGGACCCCTCAGAAACTACCTGGAGTCGCCTTTTCCAGACAAAAACAGCAGCATTTACGGCACGGCATTATTGGCCTTGGATTTCGAAACCTCCGGTCTGGATGCAAACAAAGACCACCTGCTCAGTGTCGGCTATATCGAGCTGCGGCAGAACAGGATCATACTGGATACCGCCCACCACCAGATCATTCACAGCACACGCGACATAAGCGGCGAGAATATCAGCATTCATCGCATCACCCATGATCAGGCAGCCCAGGGGCTAGCCCTGGCCAAGGTGGTGGAATCCATCCTGCAACAACTGCAGGGAAAAGTGCTGCTGGCCCACCATGCGGCGGTGGAAATCGGCTTTCTGCAACAGGCCTGCAAAACGCTGTACGGGATGGCTCCTGTATTCCCCGCGATCGACACCATGCAACTGGCCCGGCGGCGCCTGGAACGCCAGCAGCAACCCTGCAAGGCCAATCAGTTGCGGCTGTTCAACCTGCGCAAGCAATACGGGCTGCCCGCATACCAGGCACATAATGCACTCATGGACGCCATCGCCACCGCAGAACTGTTTCTGGCCCAGCTCGCCCATAGCAACTACCGGAAACCGCCACCCCTGAAGAATTTTCTCCTGCACCCTTGACCTGTGCCCGGGAGTGGAATAAAACGAATCAACCAAACAACGGAGATTATCATGTCAGAAGATATCATCTACCCTGTTCCTGAAGCCTTTGCCGCCCAGGCAAATATAACCGCCGAAGAATACCGGAAAGACTACCAGCGCTCGGTGGAGAATCCGGAAGACTACTGGGCCGAACAGGCCATAAAATACCTGCACTGGTTCAAGGGATGGGACGAGGTTCTGAACTGGAGCTTCATGGAAGACGACCTGCATGTCGAATGGTTCAAGGGCGGCAAGCTGAATGTGTCCTGGAACTGCCTGGATCGTCACCTGCACACCCGCGGCGACCAGACCGCCATTCTCTGGGAGGGCGATGATCCCAATGAAGACAAGAAGATCAGCTACCGGGAGCTGCATGCAGACGTCAACAAGTTCGCCAATGTACTCAAGGACAGGGGCGTAAAGAAAGGCGACCGGGTATCCATCTACATGCCCATGATCCCGGAGGCCGTGGTGGCCATGCTGGCCTGCACGCGCATCGGCGCCGTGCATTCCATCGTCTTCAGCGCCTTCTCCCCCGACGCCCTGAAAAACCGCATTCTCGATTCCGACTGCCAGGTGCTCATCACCGCCGACCAGTCCATTCGCGGCGGCAAGCGCCTGCCCCTGAAGGCCAACGCAGACAAGGCCCTGGACAACTGCCCCAACGTGCATACCTCCGTGGTGGTGCGGCGTGGCGGCGACCCCGTGGACTGGACCGAGGGCCGCGACATCTGGTACCACGAGGCCATGGCCGACGCCGACCCGGTTTGCGAACCCGAACAGATGGATGCGGAAGATCCCCTGTTCATCCTCTATACCTCCGGCTCCACGGGCAAGCCCAAGGGCGTATTGCACACCACCGGCGGCTACCTGCTGCAGGCGGCCATGACCCACAAGCTGGTGTTCGACTACAAGGACAATGAGGTGTACTGGTGCACCGCCGACATCGGCTGGGTAACAGGCCACAGCTACATCGTCTACGGCCCCCTCACCAATGGCGCCACCAGCCTCATGTTCGAGGGCATTCCCACCTATCCCAGCGCCAACCGCTTCTGGCAGGTCTGCGACAAACACCAGGTATCCATTTTCTACACCGCCCCAACCGCCATTCGCGCCTTGATGGCCCAGGGCGAGGATATCGTCAGGGAGACCTCGCGCAGCAGCCTGCGCCTGCTGGGCACCGTGGGCGAGCCCATCAACCCGGAAGCCTGGGAATGGTATTACCGGGTGATCGGGGAAGAACGCTGCCCCATTGTCGATACCTGGTGGCAGACCGAAACCGGCGCCCACATGCTCACCCCCCTCCCCGGCGCCACGCCCCTGAAGCCAGGCTCGGCCACCTTCCCCTTCTTCGGCGTTCAGCCGGTATTGCTGGACGACGAAGGCAAGGAGATCAACGGCAACCCCGCTACCGGCAACCTGGCCATCAAGGCACCCTGGCCATCCATGATGCGCACCCTGTACGGGGATCACCAGCGTTTCTATGAAACCTACTTTCAGATGTATCCGGGCTATTACTTTACCGGCGATGGCGCCCGCCGCGATGCCGACGGCTACTACTGGATCACCGGCCGCGTGGACGATGTGCTGAACGTATCCGGTCACCGCTTGGGCACGGCGGAAATTGAATCCGCCCTGGTGCTGCATCCCAAGGTCGCCGAAGCTGCCGTGGTGGGCTATCCCCACGAAATCACCGGCCAGGGCATCTACGCCTATGTCACCCTCATGAGCGGCGAAGAATACAGGGATGAGCTGAAAGACGAGCTGGTGGCCCTGGTGAGAAAAGAAATCGGTCCCATCGCCAAGGTCAATCTCATCCAGTGGGCGCCGGGGCTGCCCAAGACCCGTTCCGGCAAGATCATGCGCCGCATTCTGCGCAAGATCGCCGCCAACGAGATCGACAGCCTGGGCGACACGTCTACCCTGGCCGATCCGTCGGTGGTGGAGGATCTGATTGCAAACCGGCTCAACCGGTAATTGCCTAAAAAGCCGTTCAACATTCATCACTCCGGCGAAAGCCGGAGCCTGGGAAAGCCAGCACCATGGATCCCGGCCTGCGCCGGGATGAGAAATGCTGCAACCCCGCCAACACAAAAAGAGATCCCCCCATGCCGGAACAAATCATTTGGTTCGAAGACCTCTCCATGGACAGTCTGCCCCTGGTGGGCGGGAAAAACGCCTCCCTGGGAGAAATGATCCGCAACCTGTCGCAAGCCGGTGTACGGGTTCCCGGCGGCTTCGCCACCACTGCCCATGCATTCCGCGAGTTTCTCGACTACAACAAACTCCGGGAGCGCATCGACCCCCTGCTGCACGAGCTGGACGTGAGCGACGTGGTTGCACTGGCGGCAGCTGGCAAGACCATTCGCCAGTGGGTGGTGGACGCCCCCCTGCCGGAAGCGCTGGAGGGAGCTGTTACCGCCGCCTACCGGAAAATGTACATCAATGGCGAAGCTCCCGCGGTGGCCGTGCGTTCTTCCGCCACTGCGGAAGATTTGCCCGACGCCTCTTTTGCCGGGCAGCAGGAAACCTACCTCAATGTGACTGGCCTGGAAAACGTGCTGCATTACATCCGCGAGGTTTTTGCCTCTCTGTACAATGATCGCGCCATCGCCTACCGGGTGCACCAGGGTTTCGATCATGGCCAGGTGGCCCTTTCCGCCGGCATTCAACGCATGGCGCGCTCCGACATCGGTTCCGCCGGGGTGATGTTCACCCTGGATACGGAATCCGGCTTCCGGGATGTGGTGTTCATCACCTCCAGCTACGGCCTGGGCGAGACTGTGGTGCAGGGTTCGGTAAATCCGGATGAATTCTATGTCCACAAGGACACTCTTTCCGCCGGAAGGCCCGCCATATTGCGCCGCAGCCTGGGCGGCAAGGCCATCAAGATGGTCTATGGGACTGACCCCCGTCAGCCGGTGAAAACCGTGGATGTGCCCGCAGACGAGCGGCAGCGCTTTTCCCTGAACGACGAGCAGGTGCAGGAGCTGGCCCGTTACGCCATCATCATCGAAAACCACTACCAACGCCCCATGGACATCGAATGGGCGCTGGATGGCGAAGACGGCGAGCTTTATATTCTCCAGGCGCGGCCAGAGACCGTGGAAAGCCGCACCGGCGCAGGGCTGGAAAATTATGAGTTACAGGAAACCGGCCCCCTGCTCTGCCAGGGGCGCGCCATCGGTCAGCGCATTGGCGCGGGTACGGCGAGAGTCATTCAGCACGCCACGGAAATGCACCGGGTACAGCCTGGCGACGTGCTGATCACCGACATGACCGACCCCGACTGGGAACCCATCATGAAGCGCGCCGCGGCCATCGTCACCAATCGCGGCGGGCGCACCTGCCACGCCGCCATCATCGCCCGGGAAATGGGCATTCCCGCCGTAGTGGGCTGCGGCGATGCCACGGAGAAGATCAACGAGGGCCAGCCGGTTACGGTTTCCTGCGCCGAGGGCGATGACGGCTTCATCTATGCAGGCCTGCTGAAATTCGAAATCAAACACACAGATATCGGCAACATGCCGGAACTTCCGGTAAAGATCATGATGAACCTCGCAGCCCCTTCGCGGGCATTCGGTTTTTCCCGCATTCCCAACCATGGTGTAGGGCTGGCCCGTCTGGAATTCATTATCAACAATACCATCGGCATTCATCCCAGAGCCCTGTTGGAGTTCGATCAGCAGCCTGCAGAAATACAGAAGCAGATACGCAATCGCATTTCCGGCTATTCCGATCCGCGCAGCTTTTATGTGGCCAAGCTGGTGGAAGGAATTGCCACCCTTGCCGCTGCGTTTAAAGGCAAACCGGTGATCGTGCGTCTGTCGGATTTCAAGTCCAATGAATATGCCAATCTTCTGGGCGGCAGGTCTTACGAGCCGGAGGAAGAGAACCCCATGCTGGGTTTCCGCGGCGTTTCCCGCTATCTGTCGAAGGAGTTTCGCCCCTGCTTTGAACTGGAATGCGAAGCCCTGCGCCAGGTGCGCGATGAGATGGGCTTTACCAACGTGGAAGTCATGGTGCCATTTGTCCGCACCCTGAAAGGAGCCAGGAAAATCATTTCCCTGCTGGCGGAAAACGGGCTGGAGCGTGGTGTCAATGGCCTGCGGGTGATCATGATGTGTGAAATCCCTTCCAACGCATTGCTTGCCGAAGATTTTCTGCAGATTTTCGATGGCTTTTCCATCGGCTCCAATGATCTGACCCAACTCACTCTGGGCGTGGATCGTGACTCTGCGCTGGTTGCGGACAAATTCGATGAGCGCAACCCTGCGGTCAAAGTCCTGCTGAAAATGGCCATCGATGCCTGCCGCAAACAGGACAAATACATCGGCATCTGTGGCCAGGGGCCGTCGGATTACCCGGATCTGGCGGCATGGCTGCTCGCCCAGGGCATCAGCAGCATTTCCCTGAACCCCGATACTGTATTGCAGACCTGGCTCCATTTGGCAGAGAAACAGTGAGCAGGCGGGTATTCATCCTCTCGGATCATACCGGCATTACCGCAGGCTCCATTGCCCGGGCGCTGCTGGCGCAGTTTCCGCATCAGGACTTTGCCCTGGAGGAACACCCTTTTCTGGACGACAGGAAAAAGTTATCCGCTGTTGCCGAGCAGATCGAATCCCTGCTGCTGGCCGGCACTCCCCCGCTGGTGTTCAGCTCCATCGTCGATGGAGATTCCCGCGCATTGCTGAAGGAAAAATCCGGCGGGCGTCTGTTCGACATCTTCCAGGCATTCACTCCAGGCCTGGAAGAATTGCTGGGGGTGGCTGCATCTCCGGTTGCCGGTCATTTACATGGCATCGGCAATGCAGATCTGTACATTGAGCGCATTCGGGCGCTGGACTACGCGATCATCCATGACGATGGCAGCATCACCAAGAACTATACGCAAGCAGATACCATTCTGATCGGCGTATCCCGTAGCGGCAAAACCCCAACCTGCCTGTATCTGGCCCTGCACAATGGCCTGCAGGCCGCCAACTATCCGTTGGTGGATGAAGATATGGAAGCAACCCGGCTTCCGGCAATACTCAGGGACCACATTGACAAGCTTGTCGCCCTGACCATCGACCCGGAACAGCTGCACCGCATTCGTCAACAACGCCGCCAGGGCAGCCGTTACTCCTCCCTGGAACAATGCCAGTGGGAAGTCCATCAGGCGGAAGCCCTGTTCCGCAAATACCGCATCCCCGTCATTGACACCACCGCCATTTCCATCGAGGAAATCGCCATGCGCATTACCACCGAAATCATGCAAGATACGTATTAACCCGGCATCTGGCCAGGCGGGGATTTTTTTATTTGCTCTACAGCACCCGTTACAGCGCCATACCCCAGGAGATGCCGATGGAGTTCTGGTACATCTTGATATCGGCTTCACCGCCACCAAAGTTCGGCGGTATGGAAGCGGAGCCCTTCACCTCGTTCTCAAAGGCATGCATATAGGTGAAGGTGATTTCCTGGCCATTGCCCAAATTCCAGGTTGCGCCCAGGGTCAGGTGATCCTCGACCACTCCGGGTGCCAGCGTGCTAAAAAATGTTTCGCTGTTTGGAATTGGGCTGTCGCCATGATTCCAGCCGCCACGCAGGGTCCAGTCGGGGTTCAACTCATAGGAGATGCCCAGCTTGTACACCGTCTGATTCTCCCAGCCGAAGCCGGGACCATTGCTCGAACCCAGCGGATTGCCCAGGAACAACCGGGACATGGAATTGCCAATGGCTTTGACACTGTTATAGTTGATTCGCATGATGTCGAAGGCGAGCAGCAGCTTCGGGGTGGCCTGAATGGCAATGCCTGCACCGAAGTTCTCAGGGATATCGAAGTCACCCTGCTCGGCGAACAGTCCCTTGTAGTCATCGAACTCTGACATGTAGGTACGGCTCTGATAGGTGGCGCCCAGCGTCACCATGTCACTGATCTGGCCAATCCAGCCAAAGCGGATGCCCGCGCCATAGGAGGTATCATGGCCGTTGTTGGTCACGCTGCCGGGCGCCTCAGACATCTGCTGCGGGGTTCCTGCAGGTGCATCAAAGTTCTGCAATCCCTTGGCACTGAACAACTGGGCGGCCAGATTGAGGCCAATACCGATGGAGTGCTTGTCGTTGATCTTCCAGGAGAGGGAGGGAACCACGAACAACTGCATCAGGTCGATGCCGGTGACATGTCCGCTCTGGTTAAAGAAAGGAATGCCGTTGGCATAGCGTGTATTCATGCCGCCGGTGCCGAATACCGATACACCCAGTGCCATGCGCTCATTGATCATGCGATTGTAGCCGAACTCCGGGATGAAGAAGTTCTTGGCGTCGCTGCCGTCATAGTAGGAGGGTAGGCCAAACCCATCGATCATGCTGTTGCCGACAAATTCGGTGCTGCGGATCGGGCGAAACCACTCCAGGCCGACGTCGAGGCGGTTGCCGAGATCCACCATTCCTGCGGGGTTCATGCCGCCACCAACGGAGTCCTGAACCAGGGCGATGCCAACACCTCCCATACCTTTGGATTTCTGTCCGATACCGTGAGGGGCGTAACCGTTCGTGGCCCAGACGCTGGATGCAAACAAAGATGCGACAGCGATTGCTGCCAGACGCTTTTTTGACTTCATCGAATCCTCCTCCCGTCGTGAATCGCTGGAGCGATCTGGCGGATAACAGTAAGGTTTATTAGTAAACCATTATATTTTATTGATATTATTAACCTGGCAATACTGATTTATCCACCTGCCACTGTCAAGGCAGGGTTCGCGGAGCGGAACTCTACGCACCCCTCACCGCTACCCACGCATGGCAGGCATATTAAAGGAATGGTCAGGGCAAACGCATGAAATTCAGGCCGGAATCCATAAGCTCTCGAAAATTTTGGACACCGGCCTGGCCTACACCGGTGTGACGAAAACCGAATTTATCGAGATGCCCCAAGGCGCATTACCTGCCAAGCACCTGCGGTAACCACAGGATCAGATCCTGCACGATGTTCGCCACCGCGGTGTTGATAGCGGCCACGGTTCCTTTTGCATCCGTCGTCCGGGTTGCCACCCGCGATTCAAATTCCTTTGAGGCCAGCAATCTACCCTGCTCATGCATAAGATAAAAACGCATTCTGACCACGGCAACGGAACCGCCGTCTAGCTGCAGATGCTGGGAAAAATCAAACAACGTGGTTTCCAGCAATGCATCAGCCTCTGCCATGGATGAGGAAGGAAGCACCGCCTGGAACAGGCCGCTTCGCTCCAGCCCGTCCTGAAGCACCAGTTGCAGCATATTTACCGGGGTATCCTCCCAGCGGCTGTATGCGTAACGGTTCCGGGAAAAATCATCTTCCCCGTAATACAGGTCTGTGGTGGAAAATACCTGTGAGGCGACAATGGGAGACAGCTTTATGCTCATGGACAAGTGCTGTGCAGGGGAAGCCGGCATTCGCAACGCAGGCGCAAGGGTATATTCGGTTACTGGTGGCAGAATCTCCCGCGCACAGGCCGGCAGCAGCAACAGTATTCCCAGGATGAGCAGGCATCTGATGATTTTCATGGCGATTCTCCCGGGCCGGGCTTGGGCCTGGTGCGTTTGAACAACAAGTCGCCAGGGTTTTCTTCCAGGCGCTGCAGGGACTGGCGCAAGTCCCTGGAAAGGAGATCCAGATTGCCCAGCAGTTGCCTCAACAGGGCAAAGCTGTTGTGCAGGTCTTCCCGCAGATCCTGGCCGAGAACCGAATAGGTTAGCCCCAGGTCATCAGACATCTTTTTCACACTGCCTGCAGAGGATTCTATCTCGGCAAAGGCGACACTGATCTTGCGTCCTGTGGCGATCCCCTCATCGATGAATATTCCAATATCCTCTGTCTGTTGCCGCAACTGAGTGACCAGCAGTTTGCTTTTGCCCAGCAATTCGGAGAAGGCTTGCAGATTGGCATCACTGAGCAACAGATCAATTCTGTCCAGAACCCGCACGGATTTGTCCGCAAGTTCGCTCAGTCCTTCATCCAGGCGCGCAAAGGTCGAGGGCATGGATGCAATCACCGGGATTTTTCCCTCCTCCGCCTCGAGAACAGGCGCGTCTTTGCTGCTGCCTTGCAGTTCGATGTAACCCAGGCCGGTGACGCCGTAGAATCTGATACTCGCCCGCGTATCGGTTTTTACCGGCGTTCCCTGTTTGATGCGCAAGGTTAACATCACCTGCTCTGCGTTTTCTGGATCCAACTCCATGCGCGTCACCGTTCCCACTTCCACGCCCCGGTATTTTACGGAAGCATCTGTGGTCAGACCGGCAACAGATTCGCTCATATAAACCCGATAGAGTGAATACTCCTCTCCGCCACCATGCTTTGCCAGCCAGTAGGCAAAACCCAGCAAGCCGGTGGTAAGCAGCACCACGAAGAGCCCGACAATCGTATAGTTGACCTTACTTTCCATGCTGACTCCGAATCCGCCCGCGTTCCCCATGGAAAAACTGTTTAACAATGGGATGCGGCTGTCTCATGACTTCCTCCAGACTGCCTTCGGCAATTACTTTCCTATCACCCAGCACTGCCAGACGATCAACGATGGTCCAGATGGAGTCCAGATCATGCGTGACCATCACCACGGTCAAATCCAGCATCTCCCGCAGTTCCAGTATCAGTTTATCAAATGCCTCCGCCCCTATGGGGTCGAGACCGGAAGTCGGTTCATCCAGAAACAATAGGCCTGGATCCATGGCCAACGCCCTGGCCAGCGATGCGCGTTTGATCATGCCGCCACTGAGTTCCGCCGGATACAACTCCGCAGCATAGTCTGGAAGCCCAACCATGCGGATCTTCATGCGCACAATTTCCCCAAGGATGTTTTTGGGCAGATGGGCATATTCCTTGAGCTTGATGCCGATGTTCTCCGCCACGGTAAGGGAGGAATACAACGCCCCGGCCTGAAACAGCACCCCCCACTGACGTTGCAGCCAGGCCGCCTCTTTTCGCCCCAGGGACATCAGATCATGGCCCAGCACGGAAATTTCACCCGCCTGGGGGCGCTGCAGCATGATCATTTCCCGCAGCAATGTGGATTTTCCCGAACCGCTTCCTCCAAGCAGGCCGTAGATCTCCCCCTTTTGCACCTTCAAGCTGATTCCGTCATGCACAAGATTGTCCCCAAATCTGGTAACGACATCAGAAACCAGAATGACCGGGTTCATATTCCCAGCTCCGTCAGCAACACCGAGAAAAGTGCATCACAGGCAATCACCAGAAATATGGCATTGACTACGCTGATGGTGGTGTAGCGACCTATGCTCTCCGTGTTTCTGGAAACCTGGAAGCCACGAAAGCAGCCCGACATGGCAATGAGCCAGGCAAAGAACGGGCCTTTGGCAATACCGATCCAGACATGCTTCACTTCGAGTACGTTTTGCAGGCGGTGGATGAACTCGGTAAAAGAAATGTTCAGGTGAAAATTGGCAACCAGCATGCCACCAAGAATCCCGATAATATCCGCAAAAAAGATCATCAGGGGCAAGGCGATCATTACCGCAATCACCCTCGGCAGTACCAGGAAGCGATGGGGTTCGAATCCCATGATGCGCATGGCATCGATTTCCTGGGTGATTTTCATTACCCCGATCTGGGCGGTATAGGAAGAGCCGGTGCGCCCGGCAACCACAATTGCCGTGATCAGCGGCGCCAGCTCCCGGGTCACGGAAATGGCGATCATATCCACGACAAAAATATTGGCGCCAAACTTTTGCAGCTGCACCGCTCCCTGGTAGGCAATCACCACGCCGATAAGAAAGCTGGTCAGGGTGACTATCGGCAGCGCCCCGACCCCTGCATCCTGAATATTCCTGACAATCGCCCGGTAGCGGAATTTCCAGGGCTGCAACAGCAGCAACATCAGCACCACAAAGTTCTCCCCCACGAAAGAGAGGAAGGCATTGATATCGCGCAGGAATGCCATTGCCAACTCGCCCAGACGGTTGAACGGCCGCAATAAACGCGACTGGGGGCTTCCCCGTATTTCCGGAGACGCCGAAATATAGGAAGTGACCATCCGGTACAGCTTCTGCTGTGCTGGCGATGCGCCCACGACTTCAACCTTGCAGCCTTGCGCCTGCAACTGATCCAGGTAATGCTTGAAAAGAACGATGCCGGCCGAGTCTATGGATGAAATCCGGGACACATCCCAACGCAGGGACTGATTTCGTATGTTGCGGGTTTGTCGCTCCAGGATTGGCACAACCATTTTCAGTGCAGCCACTCGCCATGAGCCGGAGCTGACAACCAACAGCTCTCCTTCTTCATCTTGAAGAAAACGCACATCCGCCTGGTGATCCATTGTCTTCATCTGGCTAGCGACCTTTTCTCCAGACTATATCAGCAACTGCACCAGGCGTGGATCATTACTATTAACCCGGCACCAACTATATGCCATATTCAGCCATTGCGAGCGAAGTCGTAGCAACGCGGCGAAGCGCCGCTGTAGTGATTCTATAGCAAGCTTCACCAACGTAGTCTGCGGGTCTGCTCGCAACGGCTTATTATCGATATCAACAAGTCAGGAGCTTCAGGCATGCGCCGGATCTGCGCTGCAGTGCTTGTCAATGGACTGACCATTCCCTGCGCACTGCACACCTTGATCCACCGTATGCCTGAAGTTCTGAATATGGCATATAGTTGGTGCCGGGTTAATAAGACAATCTTAAAGAAAAAGGCTGGCTGCAACTTTCAACCAACCTCTGATTCCATCTGGTGCCCAGGGCCGGAATCGAACCGGCACGGTGTCGCCACCGAGGGATTTTAAGTCCCTTGCGTCTACCAATTTCGCCACCTGGGCCGCTTTTGCAGCGCAGCGAGATTCTAGCATACCCGGCGGTACGCTAGTGTACTGCATCACAATTAAAGGCCCTTCAGTGAGTCACAATGCGGCGAGATGCTGACTTGCAGCAATGCAAATCCCGGCAACTCCCTATACACTTTGAATAAAACCTATTCTTCTCCATCCCAGGGAACAGGCCTTGAAAATTCTTGCAGGAGACATTGGCGGCACCAACACCAGGCTGGCGGTCTTCGATACCGGCGGAAAGATGGAAGCACTGGCTGCGCAAACCTATTCCAGCCGGCAGTACGCATCATTGCGGGATATCCTGCGGCTATTTCTGGATACACACAAACCAGATTTTCAGGGCGCGGCCTTTGGCATTGCCGGCCCGGTTCGCAACGACGTGGGAAGGGTTACCAATTTACCCTGGAAAATAAAAAGAGGCCAGCTGGCCAGAGATATCGGTATCCCTCAAGTGTGGCTCCTGAACGACCTGGAGGCAAATGCCTGGGGGATTGCAGCCCTGGACAGACAAGACCTGCATACCCTTAATCCGGGAAGAGAAAATGCGCAGGGCAACCGCTCCATCATTTCTGCAGGCACCGGCCTTGGCGAAGCCGGGCTTTTCTGGGACGGCAAGCACCATCGGCCTTTTGCCTCGGAGGGGGGGCATAGTGATTTTTCCCCCGCCAGCGAAATCGAAATCGCCCTGCTGCAGTATCTTCAGCAACGTTACGATCACGTCAGTTGGGAACTGGTTGTTTCCGGCATGGGCTTGATCAATATCCATGATTTCCTGTGCGCTTATCGTCAGGAAAAAACACCTCAATGGCTGCTTGATGCAATGTTCAGCAGCGATTCTGCCGCTGTTATATCCCGGGCCGCTCAAGAGGGAAAATGCCCGATATGCACCGAGGCGCTAAACCTGTTTGTGCGCCTGTATGGGCGTGAAGCGGGAAATCATGCACTGAAAATCATGGCAACTGGTGGCGTGTACATTGGTGGCGGCATCGCGCCAAAAATTCTGGGGCAACTGCGCGATAGCGCATTCCTTGAAGCATTCTTCTCCAAGGGCAGTATGGAAGCACTGATGCGGGATATGCCGGTAACTGTGATTCTGAATGAAAACACTGCGCTGTATGGAGCGGTGCTCTATACGGTAGCTCAAATGAACAGGCGGTAGCTGGCTACCAGTTCAAAACGGCCATAAAGACCATCCCTTGTTCCCCAAACGCTTTTCACAGTTTTTCAGCTGCCCGGCATAAGCCCTGGACTGACGATCCACCTTATCTGCCACTTTCATCAGCCAGGGTTTCTTTTTGTAGCTGCGGTTGCGATAGCCCCCATGGCCCTCATGATAGGCAAGGTACTGGTGTTTGGCGTCCCATTTGGAAATGCCCAGCTTGCCGTGGCTGACAGTTGTGTACCAGCCGACAAAATCCACCGCATCACCAAAATCATCACGATCTGCACCACGGTTGCCGGTTTTCTGAATGTACCAGTCCCAGGTTTCATCCTTGGCCTGTGGATAACCGTATGCAGAGGATGGACGTTTCCACGGAATTATCCCAAGGAGCTTCCCCCTGGGAGGTTGGGCATCATCCCGAAACGCCGACTCCTGGCGCAGGATAGCCATTTGCACATGAATGGGTGTGCCCCAGTTTTTTTCCGAGGCCCTGGCGCTCTGGTACCAGCCATCCTTTTCTTCGAAGATTACACATACATTGTTGATGTTGGTCGGGGGAGTTGTTGCACAGCCACTGATTACAACGCCAACAAGCAGTAGCACAGGAAAATTGCGCATATCACTGATATTGTTTAATGGTTTTAACAAAAGAAAACAACCCGCATGGCAACTTGCGGGTTGTTCCGGATTCCTTCAGGGGAAGGTTGTATGGAGGCTGAGCCCGGAATCGAACCGAGGTCCACGGCTTTGCAGGCCGCTGCATAACCACTCTGCCACTCAGCCATTGAGTGTAACAGCTTCATTGCTGTCAAAACGAAAAACCCCGCCGGGCTGCGGGGTTGATCGAAAATCTGGAGCGGGAAACGAGATTCGAACTCGCGACCCCAACCTTGGCAAGGTTGTGCTCTACCAGCTGAGCTATTCCCGCTTGGTGAGGCGGTATTCTACTGGCGCCGCCGCAGTTGTCAAGCATCGGCACCACTATTTATCCTCTGCCAGGCTCGGCCAGGCAGCGCGCAGATACACCATCATGGACCAGAGGGTAAGCACCACCGCCACATACAGCAGCAGCTCACCAATACGATAGACTGGCAGGCCAAACAGATCATGGCGATAGATCAGCAGTGTGATCGCCCCCATCTGCGTGGCTGTCTTGAACTTTCCTACCCAGGATACCGCCACGGTACCCCGGGAACCCAGCTCTGCCATCCACTCCCGCAGGGCGGAAATGGCGATCTCACGACCAATGATGACCACAGCGGAAACCGCCATCCAGGGAGAGGGATTGTCAGCCACCAGCAGCACCAGCGCCGCTGCCACCATGAGCTTGTCCGCCACTGGATCCAAAAAGGCGCCAAGAGGAGAAACCAGCCCCATACGGCGCGCCAGATAGCCATCCAGCCAATCGGTGAATGCCGCAATCGTGAACACCAGCGCAGCCATCTGGTGATTCCAGGGGGCAGGCAGGTAAAACAAGCCGATGAAAACCGGGATCATGATGATCCGGGAAAACGTCAGCAGATTAGGTATGCTCCACATCATTCTGCCCCATGGAATGCCTGATAAATTTTTTCCGCCAGTTTGCTGCTGATACCATCCACAGTGGAGATATCCTCCACCCCAGCGCTGGACAAGCCTTGCAAACCACCGAACTGCTTCAACAGGATCTGGCGCCGTTTCTGCCCGATTCCGGGAATTTCTTCCAGAATGGAGTGCGTACGGGCCTTGTTGCGTCGCTGCCGGTGGCCGGTAATGGCGAAGCGGTGCGCCTCATCCCGAATATGTTGAATCAGGTGCAGCGCCGGAGAATGGGCGTCAAGTATAAGGGGCAGCTGGTGTTGCAACAAGAAAAGTTGTTCCATTCCTGCACGCCGCCCAGGCCCCTTGGCCACACCTACCAACAAAACGCCATATACGCCAATTTCGGCCAGTATGTCTGCGGCCGTGGAAAGCTGCCCTTTGCCGCCGTCAATAAACAGGATATCCGGCAGCCTGCCCTCACCGGAAAGAATGCGCGTATAGCGCCGTTGCAGCGCCTGGGCCATGGCTGCATAGTCGTCCCCCGGCGTAATGTCCTTGATATTGAAGCGCCGGTAGTCACTCTTCAGGGGCCCTTCGGCATTGAATACCACGCAGGAAGCCACTGTTCTTTCTCCCGCCGTGTGGCTGATATCAAAACACTCCATACGCGTTGGCGACTCATCCAGCCCCAGTGCTTCCTGCAAAGCTTCCAGGCGCACCCGGGCGTTGCTGCTGCTGGCAAGGCGGCTCTGCAGGGCGATCTGTGCATTGTGCACTGCCATTTTCAGCCAGCGAGCACGTTCGCCGCGTGGAGACTGGCGCAGGCGCACTTTTCTGCCCGCCTGCCGCCCCAGTGTTTCCTGCAACAGTTCCTGATCCTCTACCCTGTGGTTGACCAGGATCTCGGCAGGCACCTGCTTCCCCAGGTAGTACTGTGCGATAAAAGCAGAAAGTATGTCATCAACCTCCCGCCCCTTGCTGCCACGGGGAAAAAACTGTTTATTGCCAAGGTTCCTTCCCTGGCGGATGAAGAACACCTGTACACAGGCCTGTTCTTCCCCCATGGCACAGGCAACGATGTCCAGATCCCCTTTTTCACCACTGACGTACTGGCGTTCCTGCACCTTGCGTATGGCCTCGATCTGATCCCGGTAACGCGCTGCCTGCTCGAATTCCAGAGTGGCGGAGGCCTGCTCCATACGCTCTACGAGACCATTCACCACATCATGGGCCTTGCCTTGCAGGAACAAGGTGATGTCCTGTACATCCCGCATGTAGTCCTGCCTTCCAATCAACCCCACACAAGGGCCGGAGCAACGCTTGATCTGATGCTGCAAACAGGCTCGGGAGCGATTGTTGTAATAGCTGTTTTCACACTGGCGTACGGGAAACAGCTTCTGCAACAGATACAGGGTTTCCTTTACCGCTGCACTACTGGGATAAGGGCCAAAGTAACGCCCTTTGCCCTTGCGCGCCCCACGGTAGAAGCTGATGCGGGGGTAGTCATCATCCGAGAGGTAAATGTAGGGGTAACTCTTATCATCCCGTAACAGGATGTTGTAGCGAGGCTTGAGCTCCTTGATCAGGTTGTTTTCCAGCAGCAGTGCCTCAGCCTCTGTGTGCGTCACGGTGATTTCAATACCCTGAATCTGCGACACCATGGTTTGGATGCGCAAATTGCCAGAGCGCTGAAAGTAACTGCTGACCCGGCGCTTCAGGTTCTTCGCCTTGCCCACATACAGCACTTTGCCATCCACGCCAAGCATACGGTATACGCCTGGCCTGTGGGTCAGGGTCTTGAGAAACGCTGCGTAATCAAAGGGAGTTTTCTTTTTTGCCATGATTGGAAAACCAGTCTGCATACAGTGTACTGCGTTGGAACTTTGCGGCAACCCTAAAGCAACTGTCCGGCACGTTCAAACACCTGCTGGAACATCAATGGCGTCAGGCGCCGGGTCTGGGTGTTGTAGCGGCTGCAATGATAGGAATCCAGCAGTACCTTTCCCTTGTCCAAGTCATGTTCGGCTCCATGGGCAAAGGGGAAGTCCACCTGCCGCTTGCCCATGGCTGTAACTACCGCACGATGGGCTATGCCCCCCAATGCCAGAACCACGCATGCAGGCGGCAATAACTGCAATTCCTGGCGCAGAAAAGCATTGCACTCTCGCACTTCACCACCGACGGGCTTGTTCTGGGGCGGTAGGCATTTTACCGCATTGGTGATGCGGCAGTTTGCAAGCTGCAGGCCGTCATCCACATGCGTCGACGCGGGCGCGCTGGAAAAGCCACATGCATACAGTGTTTCGTACAGCAGGATGCCCGCATGATCGCCGGTAAATGGACGACCCGTGGCGTTGGCGCCATGCATGCCCGGCGCCAGACCTACAATCAGCAGGTGTGCATCAGGGTCTCCAAAAGGGGCCACAGGACGACAATGATAATCCGGGTGTTGTTCCTTTACCTCCAGCAGAAAACCCGCCAGGCGCGGACAGGCCTGACAATCCGGATCGAACTCAGCATCTCTCATCCATTCAACTCAATCAACCCGTAACGCAGGGCGAAATGTGTCAACTCCACATCATTATGGATTTCCAGTTTTTCAAACAGGCGGGTGCGATAGGTGCTGATAGTCTTTGGGCTGAGGAACAACGCATCTGAAATCTGCTGGGTAGTGTTGCCTTTGGTAATCATCAACATGACCTGCATCTCCCGGGGGGAGAGCTTGGCCAGAGGCGTTGATTTCCCTTTGTTCACCAGTGAGGAAAGACTCAGGCGCTGAGCCACTTCATTGCAGATGTAATGCTCTCCCCGCGCCACCTGGCGGATCGCCTGGGACAATTCTTCTGCCGGACAACCTTTGGTCAGGTAGCCTGCGGCTCCGGCATCCAGCAGTTGGTTGGGAAAAGGCTGATCATCCAGTGCTGTCAGGGCAATCACCTTGTTTTCAGGGTCGATACGAACAATGCGGCGAGTGGCCTCAATGCCGCCAATGCCTGGCATATGCACATCCATCAGCACCACATCCGGCGACATCTGGCGTACCAGCTCTACCGCATCTTCACCGTTCTCCGCTTCCGCCACCACCGTAATTCCGTCCTGGGCATCAAGAATGCTCTTCATTCCCGAGCGGAACAATGCGTGGTCATCTACCAGTAAAACCTGAATCATCTCGTTCCTTACAATTGACAAGGGCAGTTCAAACAATAACGGAGCCATCCTACTCCATGGCAAAGCCTATTTCCAACCGCAAAGATATCCAATGTCCGCCTCACTGATGTAAACTTGCGGATATCGAGATAACGGTGCTTTCCCTGTGGCCACTGATCAAGACAACCCCGCCAGCAGACTTCGCCCCTTTGCCGGGGCAACTTTCCATATCACCATCAAGGGGGACTGCATGGCGCCTGCGCTGGGTAACGGTCAGCTGGCGCCAGTGCGAGAATCATTTCTGTATGTGCCTGGCGATATCATTGTCTTTGAAGCTGATTTCGGACAAATGTTTGCCCACAGACTGCTCGGATACTATCTTCGCCGGGGTGAACTCCACTTTCTCACCCAGGCCGACAATGCATCAGACGTTGACAGAGGGATCTCCAGACAACAAATCATCGGAAAAATCCAATGCCCTGTCACCTTCAAAAAGCGCCTGTTTAGCCTAATGCGATTTCTGCAATATATCTATAAGATACTGATAATTCGTGAACTTCGCTGAAGAATTTTTGCGCCAAACAGGTGCCTTTCCTCATCGACGGCAAGGCACGCCCTGGGGGGAGGAACGCACGGCTATCGACTTTCTTGGCGGGCCTTATGTATTTGACGGGCTGAACCAGATTCAGGTCAAGACCATCAGCCGCCGTTTCTCGGGTTTGGTCTGTGCTGCACCAGCTGAAAATTCCCCGGCCATCCACACGCATATCCGCAAGCTGCCAGAGGGGCATTTCAAAACCATTGACACCAGAGACTGGGAATACCGGCTGGATTTCGACTACCAGCAAAAATGCCTGCGCATTGCCGGCCTGCGGTTCGTTGCCCATGTGCAGCTGGAACCCCATATTGAAGCATGGATGTGGACGCCAGATGATGAAAATCTGATCGCCAACAGCGCATTCGAAAATATCTTTCGGGTTATCGTCGCATACCGATTACTGGCTCAGGGTGGCATGGTGCTGCACAGCGCCGGTCTTGCACTGGATAAAAAAGCCTGGTTATTTATCGGACGCTCCGGGGCCGGCAAGTCCACCATTTCCAGGCTGGGTGAAAATGCAGGCCTGACCATACTCAGCGACGATATGAACGCCATTGTTCTGCGGGATAAAAAATACCTGACAGAACAGTTACCTTTTGCCGGAGAACATGGGCAAACTGCTCTCACCAGGGGAAAATTCTCTGTACAGGCAGTGTATTACCTGCAAAAATCAAAACAAAACAGGCTGAAAGAAACACCAGCCGCCAAGCGACTGGCAGAATTGATGGTTTGCAGCCCATTCGTCAACTCCGACCCTTACCGATATGCTGTTTTGGCACAAAACCTTGCCGCCCTCAGAGATAAAACCAACGGTGGAAGCCTGGAATTCCACCTGGACGGCGGCTTTCAAACTCTCTTGAAAAGATAAGCCAAGGAAGCTCTTATGCACGTAGAACCGGCCTCTGTATTGCAATTGAATTCCGATATTCGCCACACCCGGCTTACTGATGAAGGCATTATCCTGCGCCAGGACGATGGTGAGATTCTAGTAGTCAATGAAGTTGCTATCCGCTTCATTGAGCTGGTCGACGGCAACAGGAATTTGGATGAACTGGCTGATCTGCTGCTACAGGAATACGAGGTTGAACGTGATGCCCTGGTTACTGACCTTGCGGAATACACACATGAGTTGCTTGGTCAGGGTGTGCTGGTTCAGCGCTGAAGCATGAGTGATTTTGCAGAAAAAATGCGCCAGACCTGGGAACAGAACATTCTGTTTTCCGTGTTGCTGGAACTTACCTATGGCTGCAATCTGAATTGTGCATTTTGCTATAACGACAAAACCCTGCAAGGAAAAACCATCAGCCGCAAACAGTATCTGGCGCTTTTTCAGGATCTGCGCAACATGGGGGTTTTGAACCTGATTCTCAGCGGTGGCGAGCCCCTGGCTCACAAGGATTTTTTCTTTCTGGGGCGCCATGCCAGGGAAATGGGGTTTGCAATCAGAATCAAATCCAACGGCCATGCCCTGCACCCAACCACGGCAAGGCGCCTGAAAGAAGAAGTGGATCCATTCATCATCGAAATCAGCATCCACGGCAGCTGCGCCAATACCCATGACAGACAGACAAGGGTGCAAGGCAGTTTCAGGCAACTGATCAAGAACCTGCACACCCTGAAGGCGCTTAAGCTTCGATTTCAGCTCAACAGTGTACTGACCTGCTGGAATGAAGATGAAATCGCCGAAATGTACAGCCTGGCGGAGAAATTCGAAGTGCCGCTGAAGTTTGACAGCCAGGTCACGCCAAAGGACAACGGCGACCAATCACCACTGGAGCTGGCCCCTGGCGAGCGGGGCTTGCGCAATCTGCTCCACATCCAGCTTCAGTCCGCCCGGCAAACGCAGGAAGGAAAAACAGGAAATACCCCACAAACCCGAACATACTGTGGCGCTGGCGCCTCCACCGTTGCCATCGACCCCGTTGGCAATGTATACCCCTGTGTACAGTGGCGGCAGGCTGTCGGTAATTTGCACAATCAGAACATACAGCAGATCTGGCAGAACAATGCCGCACTGGGCAGTATCCGCAAGACCAACGAACAGGCGCAGAAGAACATGCTTGAGCAGGGTGAGAAAGCCGCTCTTGGATCGTTTTGCCCCGGTATGGCAAACCTTGTCGGTGGCGATGCAGCAGCGATCTATCCTTCTGTGCATTTGCGCAGTAAACTACGCAAAGACCTTTTGAACAACACGGGCAGGTAATAGGCCAGGTGACGATGAAAAACATAGAAACAGGCTCACAGGAACGAGCAGAAAAGGCCACTCCCAAAAAGCCTTACGACAAGCCCAGCACCTTGAGCAGGGAGCCATTGGAAGCCATGGCAGTGGTATGTTCCGGCCCCACAGCGAAGGCTACTCCTTTCGGCTGCAATCTTGGTCCCATTTCATCCTGAACTCCAGGGTCACAGAATCCAGCCGCGATCACAGGAGCTTTTCAGGGCAGGCTATTTCAGCGACAGCGTACAGGCTCCCGAACCCGCACTGAAACTCCCTCTCACACGAAATCCGCTTTTCAGTTCAATACCGGGGGCGCAGAAGCGTACGTTTATGCCGGCTTCCACTTCGGTATTTTCCGCTTCCAGGTAACTTGAGGCGGCACACTCACGATCCTGATCAAAAAGCTTGTCACTCAATTTTACCCTTCGCCCAACGCACTGCATGGCGCCGCCTGTTCCTACCTGTCCACCAGCAAGATCATTTGACTGATTGGAACTGGTGTTGATGATTCGTTGACTTTTCACTGCGCCGGGGCGAATTTTTACCGCCGGGTCACCCAGCAAGGTATAAACCTTTGGCATGTGGCTTACCGGATTGGAAGGAGCATACGCCTGCAGCGCAGCAACGATCGCATCTCCGAGCACCGGATGACCGGTAGTATAAACCGCCTGCAACAATGCGCGATTCAGCCCCACTGCACTGGCGTTTTGCGACAGGCCGGTAGGCGCCCACATGGCGATTGCACCTGCATCCGTACCCACCACCAGCTGCTCACCCAGGCTATCCACGCCCGCAAGGGCGTGCCGGTTGACCACACAGCTCAATGCCGTCATTACCGGAGTTTGGGCGTTGGCGAGATCCGGCACATGGCCGGAAGTAAGAATCCCCTCCTCCGCCAGCCTGTCGATTCCACCATGTCCCAGATAATTCACCAGTCCCCTACCGTCATTCAGGGCCGCCAGCAGATCATCATGGGCCTTGCCGGGATTTGTGGCATCCAGATAAACGTCCTGAGCCGCAAGGAGGACAGCGGGCACTTCCGGCCGAAGAGTATTATTGCTGTCAGCGGGAAAATCTCCGGCCGTCGGGTCTGCATTGTCCGCCACCAATTGCACCAGCTGATCGGTAACCAGCGCCGATTCCCAGGCCTGCAGCTTGGCGAGATAGGCGAGTAGTTCCTGGTTGGTTCTGACCGGTATTCGGCCCACGGCCACCCGCGGCGCATTTCCGCGCATGGCGCCGTAGAGGTTGTCTGCTGCAAAAATGCCATCAGGGGTGCCGACGAATAGGGCCGGTACTTTATGGTCATCCCTTACTCCACCAAGCAAGTGACGGTGGTCATAGCTGCTGTCGCCAACCAGGGCCAGATAACGCGGCGCGACCAGCCAATGGTCACGAGCGTAGTCTATAAACCACCCAATGGCGGCCGGGTCTTCTACACCATGATTGAATGCAAGATAGATTTCCTTCAGGGTCACCACCCTGGTGATCAGCCCGGAGCTGGCGCGATAATCCGCCAATGCCTGGGCGGCATCCTTCAGCTCCGCCGGGGCAACAACCAGATAATCCGCCTGGTTCGCCGGTATGTTCAATTGCGGCTCGACATAACCTTGCAGCCATGCCGGCGCTTTTACGGCTCCATCCTCAACCAGGATGAAGCGCCCCTCGCCTCCACTGATAAAGCTTGCCCGGTAACCGCTACCGGAAGCTTCCAGGGAAATGTTCTCCATCAACACAGGCCGCCCGGGATTGTCGATACGCAGGATGCGCACCGCGGCGCCGCTCAGGCCGTCGATGGTCGCCACCGTATCGGTGCCGGTGTAAAAATACAAGGCGCCGTTTTGCACCACCAGGTTGCGTGGATAACGAACATCAAAGCTGTTGAAATAGACCCAACTGACAACACCGGGAATATCCGGGTGAAGCAGCGTCAGCGTATTTTCACCCTCCCTGAGCACACCGGATGGCACTGCAAGCTGCGCTGTATGCGCGCGCTGCCCGTCCCAGTTCAGGTCGTCGATTTCAACACCATTGAGTTGCACATTTACCGCATGCTCTGTTTCCGAATACCCTTCCAGTTCCAGCGCCAGCTCTGCGGCGCCACCAGCGACACCGTGTAATTGAAAACTGTATTCAGCCTGCCGATAATCCGTAGGCGGGGTGGTGGTATTGTCTGTAAAATTGGCAAGCTCTCCCCAGAACCAGTAATCCCGGACAGCACGAACCAGTACAGGCTTCTTGTCCTGCTCAAAATGTTGCTCGGAAACAAAAGTCGCCAGTGATACAGATGCAGGATTTTCACCATCTTCCGCAGCCATGGCGCTTCCCGGGCCAATTTTCAGCAGCAGCACATTGTCCCGGGTGTAAATGCTGTCGATAGCCTCCGCATAGAAATAGAGACCAGCGCCATTGTCTGCGGGCAGCCAGGCGATTTCATTTCCACCCGATTGCAAAATCAGTTGGTGCTGCTGGATGTAGGTATTGATGGATGCTTCAGCCATGTTCAACCGCGTTGCAACTTCCGTGGCTGACAGATAATACAAACCTGTTTCGCGGATACCGATGCGGATTCCATCCACAGCACCCGGAGGAGCTTCCGCCATGCCCGCAAACTGATCGCCCCCTGACGTCACTTTTGTAGCAACCGCAACCGTTTTTGCCGTCACGCTATAGGGTGGCCGGGCGGCACTTGTCTGAATCAATTCACCATCTGTTTCCAGAGTGACTTCATAAGGGCCGTGAATACGCTGATTGCCCTTGGATTCCAGCTCAACAAGACGATACAGCAGGGTTTCACCCGGCGCAGCCTCATTGTCCACATAAGTGTATGCGCCCCCCTGGGGATCGGTAAGTCCGAGGCCGGGGAGAAGTCCGCCTCGATTCAACCGCTCCCACCCGCCGGAGCTCCTACGCTCCACATGGAAGCCGAGGGTGCCCACTTCCGATGCCGTATTCCAATGCAGCAAAACGCCACCGGCATGAGCTGAAGCGCCAAAATCTGTAACCACCGCCTGGGTCAGGGCTGGCCCGATGCGCAATTCGCACAGCCCGCCAGTAGTGAAGGGAGTGGTCGTCTCATCGTCGAAGCTGGCCCGGGTCGCGTTCGCGGAAGTGGCACCCGCAGTAACAATGGTAACGACATTCGGATCGGGCACGCTGATGTTGTAAGCCAACACAGCAGTCTGACCTGCCGCTACTGTGCCGGGATTCCAGGTCAAGGCGCCGCTGCCGCCCACTCCCGGTTCGACAGCCATGCTGCCATGGGTGGGAAAGCCGACGCGTACACCACCATAAGTTACCGGAGATGGAACTACAGCATCCACCACGGCATTGGTGATATCGAAGGCTGTGGGGTTGATCAAGCGGATGGTGACAGTGAATTCGTTTGGATTTCCACCAGGGTCATTCTGGCGCACCCACTGGGCGAGATAGGGCTTGACCGGAGCGCCGACAGGATTGCCGGTGGTGCCTGTTCCAAGATAGGAGCGAAAAGCCCGCCCATCGTTCAGGGCGAAACGGCTGGCTGGCGGGGCGGCGCTCCCTCCGGCTTCCGGGTAAAAGAGCCAGTTCCCGTAGTTGGCTCCGGCAGTCAGGGAAATATTTGCTGTCCAGACGCCATAGTCTTCTGCGCTATCATCGCTGGACTCGAAAATCCGGCTGTCATTCTGCCAGTTGCCATTCCCGGAAAGCCCAAACGCCGCCAGGGTACTGCCCTGCCGGGTGGTCAGGCTCAGGCCGCCATTGTTGTCAAAATCAAAATTCTGTTGCCCGATAAAACAGCCAGAAGTGACATAGGGATAATTGGTTGTGGATTGTGTCCCCCCGGAGATGCTCGGCCCCATGTTGCTGTTGTAATAAAACACGTTGAGGCTGGAATTGCTGGAAGAATCATAAGCCCGCACACCCAGGCGGTTCACATCATTTCCTGTGGTCACCGCGCTGCTTTGGTCCACGCGGAACTCCCAATATCCTGGTGCAGGATTCAATACCGGACTTGCGCCCCATGTAGCCCAGTTGTTGTCGCACCCTGAGCAGCTTCCTGCTGCCAGCGAAGCATCAAAACCAGGATGAATCGCACCTGTCGGATTGTGCAGGGTATAGCGAACAGCGGTATTGTAGCCACTCCTGCCGACATCATGATTGGGCCCGGCTCCAATATCGGCATCAAAAATGTCCACCTGCAATTCGCTGGTTCCCGGTGGCACTTCTATCCAATAGGAATAATAGGTATCCAACCCGGTGGCCCCGCCGGTGCATCCAGTGTTGTTGTTTGCAGAATAGGCATCACCAAAACTGCAATTGGCGCCGGCACCCTGGAGGGTGATCAAATCCGCCGGGCCCGTGCCGGTTGTGGCTGCAAAACCCTGTTCAGCCGGGAGGAAGGCCAGCACCGCTCCCAGCAGCAAAAGGCCAGCCCAAAAACCATAGACCCCACAGAAGAGGCTTTCTCGATACGGCAGAGCAGAATGCAGATTTTTCATGCGTGCAATTAGTCCTTCGGTGGCCCGGCAAGCAAGTGCAAGCATTTGAAATATAACGCCGTTTTTGACACATAATTCAATGCAGTGTACACGTTTCAATAATAACCCGGCATACCTTGCGGCGCAAATGATGCGCCAATGGCACGTGCTGGAAAACACCCTATGCGCGAAAGACAAACTCGACAAACATGCCCATATATTCCCTGATCGCTCTCGTTGACCCCGTCAGGGCTGCCGCACCAGGAAGCCAGTCAAGCACTGTTACCGGGGCTTCCACTACCTGATAGTCCGTTGCAGCAGGTACAATCTGTAATCCAAAGCGCGCAAACGCAAGGCTGGCTCTACGCATATGATAAGCCGAAGTCACCAACAGTATTTTCTTTATCGCACGCGCCTGCAGCATACCTGACGAGTACTCGGCGTTCTGCCAGGTATTGCGGCTCGCCTCTTCCAGCACCATGGCTTCATCAGGAATGCCCAGAGCCAGCAGAATCTTTTTCATGGATACCGCTTCTGGCTCGAAACCCGGTGCATTACCTCCGGTCAGCAGAAGAATGGGAGCTTTGCCCGCCTTATACAGGGCTGCCGCGTGCAACAGACGGTCTACATTGCCGGAAAGATCCGGCACACCAGTTCCGGGCACGACACCCCTGGTCATGCCACCCAGCAAAACGATGGCATCCGCTTTCGGTGTCAAGGCTATGGATACGGGAGGAAAGCGCTGCTCCAGTGTGCCTGCTATCCAGTTCGAGAACCGGGGGGTCGAACATACCCAAAGCGTTACCACAGCAATGCTCAACATTGTCAGCGCCGAAGATCTCTTTCCTCGCCAGATCAAAACCAGGGCCAGCAGGGAAAGAGCAATTGAAAACCCCAGGGGATACAAAAACAGGGGCAGCAGCTTGGTCAATTGAAAGCTTATTTCTGACATTTTTCTGTCCGCAGAACAGCAGTGCGGGGAATCCCTGCTTATGCCAGGCTATTGCACTGGCATTTCATCGCTGCATGTAACACAAGCATCCAGGTCTTTCAGAATTCCATTCTGGATATTATAGATCCATCCGTGAACAGACAGCTCCCGCCCCTGCTTCCAGGCATTTTGCACGATAGTGGTATTGCAGACATTTGTTACCTGCTCACGCACATTCAGCTCACAGAGCAGATCCAGCTTTTCCTCATGACCATGCCCTTCAAACCGTCCAGCATTGAAGCGGATGACATCCTTGATATGTCGCAGCCAGTTGTCGATGAGCCCGTGCTCCTGATCCTCCATCGCCGCCCTGATGCCACCGCATCCATAATGGCCGCATATAATGATATGCTTGACCTTGAGGACATCCACTGCAAACTGGATAACGGAAAGGCAGTTCAGATCCGTATGAACAACAACATTCGCAATATTGCGATGCACAAATACTTCACCGGGCGGCAAATTAACAATTTGATTGGCAGGAACCCGGCTGTCTGAGCAACCAATCCACAGGTACTCTGGAGCCTGCTGCTTGGACAGCTCAGCAAAAAACTCCGGATCCTCCTCCTTGATTGTATTTGCCCACTCCAAATTTCTGTCGAAAAGATATTTTAATGTTTTCAAGACCTTGATTCTCCCCGTATGTTTTTCATCAAAATATTCGTTGGCCTGCCATCCAGGCTTACCTGATTCTTCTGGCGCCAATACTCTACCAGACCTTCCTCACCCTTTTTTTCGGCCCATCTCAGCAACGCCTCCCTGTCCTCAACATACTCAAAACAGGGTACCGCCATGCCACAAGAAGTCTGAACGAGATCGACAGCGAGGTCAAAAATCTGCCTTGCTCCCGGAATTGGCTTGAACAGAGAAAACAGCTCATCCCATTCCGGGTCATTCCTGTGCACTGCCTTTGCTGTGCCATAAAGACGCAGAATCATTGGCTTTCCCTCAAAGGCGGCAAACATTATCGTCATCCGGGGATTTTCCTGTATATGGGCTGAGGTTTCATTTGCGCTTCCGGTGAGATTTAACCAGGCCACCCTGTTGCTGTCGATGATTTCCAATGAATCCATACCCTTTGGAGATACGTTTATCCTGCTGTCAGCTGTTGCCGTACCCACAAAAAATATTTTCTGGTTGCGGATGAAGCGCACCAGCTCATCTGATATTTCTGAATACAGTTGTCCCATTTTATCCAGCACCTCGATCGGAGCTTTTCCTGTGAAAGCCTGAAGCAGATATTAACCCGGCAACAATATATATCGTGCCGCGGCAATTGCCCGTCAGCTCTTTTTGGAGATAAGCCAATAGGTGATTCCAAGAGCAAATACGACTGCTGCCGTCCCGAGAATAAACGGTGGCGTAATTTTCTCAAAATCAAATATGATTACTTTACGCGAAATAGCCATCAAAGCGGTGGCAACCACCAACCTGACAGGAATAACATCGGTTTTCAGATACATCGAAATATTTATAAATATTTCGATGGCGATCAGCACGGCCAGGAATGCGCCGAATGTGGCGAGTATATCATTGATGCTCAGGAGCAAAAACGGGGGAGCAGTAATGCGCTGATACAGCACATAAATGACGTCACCTATGCCCCAGACAATCACCAGCACCATCAATAGCGCCAATACTTTTACAGCAAAACGTATAATGCAATGCAAAAACTCTATAAACGGATCTTCGTGCTCTTTGGTTAAATCATGGCCAGGCTCAACAAGGTCGTCAGTTTCTTTATCCATATCGATCACCCATATACAGTCAAAGCGCAGTCCTGAATCCGTGATGCCAAAAACATCCCAAAACGCTTCTGGCACGATCTAAACGGGCAAGATACGGTTATTGATAGCAATTCAATCTTCCCGGAAGATGAACTTCTCATACAGTTCATTCTGGAGCAAAGCAACACGGAAATCTACTCTTGCGCTATCGACCTTGTCCTGGGTAACACAGCCGTCCACCAGTCCGCACGATCTCACAGCCTTTCGCCCAGTTTATCGAGTAGATGCCCTTTATCCAGCAGGCAAAGAAAAGTTGAATAGAGCCAGCGGCAAGCTCTTGCTGCCAAACCATGCTTCACCGGGCTGAAACGAACATGCTTTACGCTAATGCACTGCGTCGGCAAACGCTCGGCTGAGGATGGACAGGTCAAATCATGATATCGAAGGAAGCCAGGGCCAAGTCCATTGCGTTATTTTTACCTGCCGGTGCGATGAAAATCGAATTATTCTAGGTGCCCTTCCCAATGCTGCTGCCGGAACCGGCGGAATTTCCACCAGGCAATGGAAAAGCCCGCTAACAAGATACCCCCGGCCACGGGGATCAATACCCACATGTAAGCCTCCATGTAGGCAACCAGCAACGTTGCCAGGCTCAAGAACAGTCCAAGAACAATGAAGCGCCAACCAATGTAGACCCCAGCCATATAGGTAGACAAAGACAGAACCATTAACAATGACAGAGCGGTTGCGTCATTGTCAAAACGCCCGATCTGATTCAACAGAAATATTGTCTTGATGGCGATAAACACAGCCGCCCAATGCAGGATCTGTTGCCTGACAAAAGCATAGCCATCGATTTCATTGCGCTTGTAACGTGACCATTCAGAAGCAATTGCTGCAACAGCAAATACTGGAATCATCCACAACCAGTAGTGGTAGCTGCGCACAGAAGCAAAATTTGTATACGCCACTCCAATGAAACACAGTATCAACAAGAAGATGAATATCGCTTCATTGACAAAAACACGATGAAACCAGCCATGCGGGTTATGCAATACAGAAGTTACTCCAGACTCGTCGTTATTCATAGATCACATTTCCTGTCAGGGGGCATTAAAGTGGACGGAAACCTCAGCCTGCTCCTGCTTTTCAAGGTGGCTGCAGGCCTGCTCCACCTCTTCGTAGTCACCGCTGACAATAACGAGATAGGAGCCACCCAGAATCAGGCATTTGTAACAATGAAAGTTTGCCTCTTGTACGCCAAGCCGCTGGAGGTCGTCATCCAGTGCAGAAATACCTTCAGCAGCCACTCTTCCTTCCTGGGCATCTTTTCCCACCAACGATATCTGGCCACGATCAACACTCGCAGCCATCAGCTTTTCAACAGCTTCTCTGGCATCCGAATATTTCGTGAACACGGCGATGCAACTGCTTGCTTTTTCCATATCTCTATATGTCAATAAACAGGTTGTTTTACATGGACTAAGAAAAAGCATAAAAGACAGAAAGCCCTGGTGCTGTCACCTAGGTGACAAACAAACTGTTGATTGTGATGGCAGGCTCTACAAACCCCGATCAGCGGAATATACCCGCCGCCCTAAGCGCAGCCTGTAACTCGGTCAGCGTCTCCACATCCCAGTCTGCTCTCGCGATATCTTTTGGCCAGGGGCTTCCTGGCAGAAAACGTCCTGTGCGCACCAGCGCTGTTTTCATGCCCATCGCTGCAGCACCGGCAACATCAGTGTCCGGCCTGTCTCCAACCATAATACAATCATCAGGCGATACACCCAGACGCTCCGTAGCCATTTCATACAGGAATCTGTGTGGCTTGCCGATGACTACGGCTCTTTGCCCCGTGGCCACTTCAAAAGGAGCCACCAAAGCACCACCGCCGGGCAACACCTGCGCTTCGCCCTTGCACCATGAATCCACACTGGAATCCGGATTGGTTGCTACCAGCCTTGCTTTTCTGGACAGCACAAGATTGATACCTAACGTCAGCTTTTCGTAATCGAGACCAGGGCCTTCACCAACGACCACGAAATCAGCTTGCTCCGGATCATCCGTGCCAGCTTTTGCCAGCGTTTCATGAAGCGCTTTCGCGCCAATAGCAAAGTAGCGAAACCCGGGTTTCTGCTGACCCAACCAAAGCGCAGCAGCGTCGGCAGAGGTCAATACCTGTTCAGCACACACATCTGAAAAGCCCATTTGGGAGAGTCGATCTGCCACTTGTGCAGGTGAACGTGTTGGATTGTTGGTGACAAACAGGTATTGGTGTTGTGAAACCTGTTCTACAAATTCCAATGCACCCTGAAGCACTTTGTTGCCGTGATAAAGCACCCCGTCCATGTCAAGCAGGAAGGCTGTCATAAGGGGCTCCATTGCTTCGTGCAGGTCTGTTGACCTGATGTTATTGATCTGGCAACCATGATGGCGCAGCGAAAAATCATTCTCGAATCCTTGCTGCCTGCTTAGCCAGCCGCAAGCCAGTGGATCAGCCGATGAAAGTGGCTCCCGGCAGCAGTTCTTCGCTGAAGTTATCGGGGAGTGAACCCAGCAACTTCATACCCTCCTCCAGAGACATTTTGCTTTGCAACATGCCCTTGCCTTCCGGGTAAAGCAATTCAACAACCATGTCTTTTCCCGTCAGATAAAACTGCAGGATAGTCTCCGCGCTGTCGAGCACCCCCAGATAGTTGTCCTCTGCCGCCAGCAAATGCTCGGCCAGAGGCACGAGGCGATCCGCCGCCAGGAATTCCGGTTTGGAGGAGCTGATGGACGAATCGTGGATGAAATCGCAGTAGTAGATTTTGAAGCCTCTTTCCATGTCGTTTATTCCCGTCTCCAGGTCGTTCCGCCGGCCCCGTCTTCCAGCACGATGCCTTTGGATTTGAGCTCATCACGAATACGATCGGCCTCGGCCCAGTTTTTTTGTGCGCGAGCGGTATTTCGATCCTCGATCAGCTTTTCTATCTTGCTTGAAGAAAAAGCAAACGACTCTGCCGATGTATTTTCACCATCGGCAACAACTCGAACCCCGAATGTATCTTGTAAAGAGAAGGGATCGCTAAAGGCACGTTCATTCTTCAACCATTTTTCTGGATCATCCTGAAGAATGCCAAGGATGCTGCCCATGCGCTTCAGTTCTGCCGCCATGCGCGCCGCTTTTTGCTCATCCTGACTGCGGGCCTTATTGATCTCCCGCACCAAATCGAACATGGCCGCCAGGGCTTCCGGGGTATTGAAATCGTCATCCATGGCCTTGTTGAAGGCCCGCACATATTCTTCCGCTTCCCCTGGTTCAGCTTGGGGCAGGCCCCGCAACGCAGTATAGAAGCGCGTCAGCGCCTGGCGCGCATTGATGAGGTGCTCCTCATCATAGTTGAGGGGGCTGCGATAGTGGCTGGTGAGAATGAAATAGCGGATCTCTTCCGGACGGTATTGCCTCATGATCTCGCGGATGGTGAAAAAATTGCCCAGCGACTTGGACATTTTCTCGTCGTTCATGCGCACAAAACCGTTGTGCATCCAGTAGTTCACAAAATGATGGCAGGTGGCACCTTCGGATTGGGCGATCTCGTTTTCATGGTGGGGAAAGGTCAAATCGGCCCCGCCACCGTGAATATCGAAGGTATCACCTAGTGCCTTGGTGGACATGGCGGAGCATTCGATATGCCAGCCGGGACGGCCCTTGCCCCAGGGAGAATCCCAGGCGGGCTCATCTGGCTTGGCAGCCTTCCACAAGGCGAAGTCCAGGGGATCGCATTTTTCTTCGCTGGATTCCACCCGGGCACCGGCTTTGAGGTCTTCGATGGACTTTCCGGACAGCTGACCATAACCCTTGAAGCTTGTGACGGAATAGTAGACGTCACCGCTGTCCGTAACATAGGCATGCCCGTTGTCAATAAGGCGCTGGATCATCTCCAGAATTTCCGGCATATGCCCGGTTGCCCGGGGTTCGATGGTAGGAGGCAGCACGCCCAGGGCATCCAGGTCTTCGTGCATTGCATCGATAAAACGCTGGGTCAGTTTGGTAAAGGGTTCGTTGCGCTCATTGGCACGCTGGATAATCTTGTCATCGATGTCGGTGATGTTGCGCACATAGGTGACATCATAGCCCTTGGCTTGCAGATACCTGTACACCACATCGAAAACCACGATCATACGTGCATGTCCCAGATGGCAGTAGTCATAAACGGTCATGCCGCAAACATACATGCGCACCTTGCCCGGTTCTATAGGCTGAAATTCTTCTTTTTTGTTGTGCAGATCGTTGTAAATCTGGAGGCTCATGGTATCGATGCTGTATATAATAGTGAGGTGAATACGCCAAGCATTAACCCGGCGCGGGCCTGGATTCCGGCCTCGGCAATTGCTCCTGCATTGCGCTGCCTTCACCCATCCATGGGTTCGTGCACCGGAATGACGGGTAATGTTTTGGGTTCCATGCCGGCGCCAATCGCATATCCGGTTGATTTTACCCTATGCGCAGCCGGGCGCACAGTTGTATCATAGGAGATTGTTTTAAAACCATTGCGAGTACCATCATGAATCGACTTTTACTCTCCCTGCTGTTTGTCCTGTGCCTGAGTTCTGCGGCTCTGGCAGAACCTGTCAAGGTGCTGATGGAGACCAGCAAGGGCAATATCGAATTGACCCTGGATCAGGACAAGGCTCCCTTGAGTGTGGCGAATTTCCTGCGTTATGTGGATGAAGGATTTTACAACAACACCATTTTTCACCGCGTCATTCCTGATTTTATGATTCAGGGCGGCGGGATGGATACCGACATGCAGGGAAAACCAGGCCATGCACCGGTCAAGAACGAAGCCAAAAACGGCCTGAAAAACCAGCGCGGCACCATCGCCATGGCACGTACCAGCGATCCACATTCCGCCACCACTCAGTTTTTCATCAATCACAAGGACAATACCAATCTGGACTATCCCAGCTTCGACGGCTGGGGTTATGCTGTATTCGGCAAGGTCAGCAAGGGCATGGATGTGGTGGATGCCATAGCAGCCACCCCTACCAGCACAAAAAACGGTCACCGCGATGTGCCTGTGGAAACCATTCTGATTAAATCTGTAAAGCGTGTGGAAACCAAAAAATGATTACACTGAAAACCAATCATGGCGATATCGTCATTGAACTCGATGAAGAAAAAGCCCCCCTCAGTTCAGAAAACTTCAAGCAGTATGTACGCGATGGCTTTTACGATGGCGTGATCTTTCACCGCATCATCCCCAACTTCATGATCCAGGGCGGTGGCTTCATGCCGGACATGATGCAAAAAGCCACTCGTGAGACTATCGAAAACGAAGCCAAGAATGGCCTGAGCAACAAGAAATACACCCTAGCCATGGCACGCACCATGGATCCACACTCCGCCAGCGCCCAGTTCTTCATCAACACCAAGGACAACAGCTTTCTCGACTACCCCGGACAGGACGGCTGGGGGTATGCCGTATTTGGCAAGGTAGTCGAGGGCACTGAAGTGGTGGATGAAATCGAGAAGGTGGCCACAGGTAACACGGCAGGCCATTCCGATGTGCCGGTTGAGCCGGTAGTTATTGAGAAAGCGGAAGTCAGCGAGTAAATACCAGCAGGCGCAGCCACTGACTGCGCCTGCATTCCCTATGCCCAAAGTCCTCTTTATTTCAGACCTTCACCTGTCTCCGAAGAGCCCGGAAATCCTGCAGCAATTCAGCTTTTTTCTGGAACAAACCGCACCCCAGGCGCAGGCCGTCTACATCCTGGGCGACTTGTTTGATGCCTGGATCGGTGATGATGACCCCTCGCCCTTTGCTGCCCATGTACGGGATATGCTGCAACAGGCAAGTCAGCACACCCGCCTGTTTTTCCAGCATGGCAACCGGGATTTTTTAGTAGGGGAAGCGTTTTCCCGAGCGGCAAACTTCAGCTTGCTGGCGGAAGAACATGTCATAGAAATTGCCGGCAAGCCTGTATTGCTGCTGCACGGAGACCAGCTGTGCACCGATGACAAGGATTACCAGCAGGCCCGAAAACTATTTCGCAGCCCGGAGTTCTACGCACAAATCATGGCCTTGAGCATTCCAGAGCGCATTCGGAAAGCTGCGGAAATCCGCCAGATGAGCAGCGAAGCCACCACCGAAAAACCTTCAGATATTATGGACGTGAACCAGCAAGCCGTTGAGAGCATCATGAAAAAACATGGCGTACAACGGCTGCTTCACGGCCACACCCATCGCCCGGCCAGTCATCAATTCAGGCTCGACGGGCAGCCAGCGGAGCGCATCGTGCTTTCCGACTGGCGTGCTGACAGGTCAGCCGCTTTGCAAATAGACGACAAAACGGGCATAGCAGAAGCCATACCCTGCCTTGCAAGGAGCGGCCTTACTTAGCTGCCTTTTCATCTAACACGGCATTCACCCCGCCAGACGCCCTCCTGGCCAACGGTCGCTTGCTCACGGAAAGAATTTCTATACTTGCCTGCGCCCTTAGTTCTTCGATGTGTGCAGCAATCAACTGCCGGCTGCGCTGATTTTGTAAATACCTTTCGATAAAATTCCTTACTTCTTCGTATGGAATCATCCCCGCAGACCTCTTGGCCACCAGCTTTACGATGTGAAACCCGAAGCGGGTCTCGATCACATTGCTTATGTCACCCTCCTGCAACGAAAATGCCACCTTGTCGAGTGCAGCAGGCATATAGCCTTTTTTGATGAACCCAAGATCACCATCCGCCTCCTTGGCTTCCGCACTGTCGGAAAACTGTTTTGCAAGCACGGAAAAGTCCGCTCCCTGGCTGATCACACGGCGAATTCCCTCAGCCTTATGGCGAATCTCTTTCCTTGTTTCCGGATTCGCGTTCTCATTCACGCTTAGCAAGATATGCTTCAGGCGCAAAGCCTCTTCTCTCTTGAAGGTTTTTCTGCTGTAAAATTCTCGAATTTCTTCCTCCACAACAACAGGCTTGAGCAGATGATTGCTTTGCAGGTATTCATCGATGAAAATCGCCCTCCGGGCAGCCAACCGCAATTGCTCCAGCGTCAATTCATTGCTCTCCAAATAGTGTTGAAAGCGTTCTTCGGTACCGAATCTGTCTCTCGTGGACTGCAGTTCTTCCCCAATTTTCTTTTCCAGGTCAGGAATATCCAGTTTCCGGGCAGCTTGATAGAGCAGCTCCCGGTCTATGACTTTATCCAGCACCTTTTTTCTCACCCGATCTGCCAAAGCCACCGATGATTTTTTGTGCTTACGCATTCGCTGCCGAAGCTCTACCTCCATCTGGCTTGCAAAAACCGGCTGGCCATTGACTTTCGCTACAATGCTTCCCGCCCCCTCGCCCATCATGATTCCGACTCCGCTACGGCCCACCGGAACCATGAGTACGAGACATGCCAGTACTAACCCACCACGTTTGATCATCTTCACTCCTTGCTACTCTTGTACAGAAACAACAACATCTGCAAACGCACCAACACGCCCAAGAGGAATCATGATTACCTCCAGTGCACCAGCACTGGCATCCAGCTCGATACTGGCCTGTTGGGGGGCATCCCCCCATGGGTTGGCAAACAATACTGTTTCCGCGAGATCCTTGCGCATACGGTGATTTTCCAGAACCAGGATGATTACGGCATTGAGGGAATCATTGTCTATGGTGATTTGATACTGCCCACCTTCAAGAGCCACCGTTTCCAGGTTACCGTACCATCTTGATTTCCTCTCCAGCCTGATGTGCGTGCTGGCGGGAGCGGTGACGGTGGCCGCAGCCACATCAACCAGGCCATACCCATACTGCTCGTCCCGTCCGGCATTTCCAAGATCTACCGCGGTTGTTTGCAACTTCTGCCGCACTTCATGGTTTCTGCTAATGCCGTCACTATCCACATCAGCCGCACCGGAGGAAATTACCAGGGCCGCCGCACCGGAAACATGGGCGGCAGATTGGGATGTGCCACTGGCTTCGATATACCCCCCCTGCAGGGCGGAAGACCAGATGCCCAACCCGGGCGCCGCCAGTTCCACCTGGGGAGCAAGGGGCGAAAAAATACCAATCTGGTCAGCTTCATCAGTACTCGCTACCGCTACGACCGATGTATAGGCGCCGGGGAAGGCAGCTTCCCCGCCAAAAGTATTCCCGGCTGCAGCAACAATCAACAGTCCCGCCTCATAAGCGGCGTTACAAGCTGCTTCCAGCACCTGGGATTCGATTCCCGCAATACTGATATTGAGCACATCCATGTCATTGTCCACGGCCCATTGAATGCTCGCAATTATGCTGTCCAGGGAACCAAAGCCTGAACCATCCAGCGCCTTGAGCGCATACAGGGAGACTTCGGGAGCCACGCCAACCACACCAGTGCCGTTTGCTTCCGCACCAATGATTCCCGCGATATGGGTACCGTGGCTGTTCCAGCTATCATCGAAAGGATCATTATCGTCATAGACGAAGTCATAGCCACCACGATAGTTTTCATCCAGGTCTTCATGGTAGTAGTCGATACCTGTATCCACGATGGCCAGCTTGACTTCCCTCCCGGTAATGCCCCGCTCATGGGCTTCCTGACTGCCGATACGCAACACACCCCAGGTATTCCCGTACTCAGCATCATCGGCAGCAAAAAAATCACGTGCCAGATGCGTGTACTCGGGCTCTATACTGACAACGGTTTTATCTTCTTCCACATAGGCTACCGCCGGATCATCCAGCAGCCCGGCAATCGCCTGATCGGGAACAACCGCCACCACTGCGGGAATCAGGTGATAGATACGTTTTACCGTGCCCCCGGCACGCTGGATCAGTTCCTGTTCCGCCTCTCCCGGCTGATGGTGAAACCCCACGATTACCGAAGAAGCCTGCGCGAACCCTGTTACAGGGAAAATAAAACCAGCAATAACAACCACTAAACACAGTTGCTTGTGTATATACCTCATCATCCACCTCACAAAATTCAAATTGCCCAAAATGTTTACTACTCCATGAACTACCATCTGCCGCCTCTACCTCCCCCCATCCCGCGGCTATGACAGGCGCGGCAGTTTCTCTGCAGAAATGTCTGTGTTTGGTGGTGAACATTGTTCCCCCTTCTGGGGTGGCCGGTGACCAGCGATACAGGATGGCAAAGCAGGCAATCCCGAAACGGCTGAATCACATAGTTGAGTTGCGCATCATCCCAGACGAAGGTATGGCAGGCTGTACAGTCATAAGGGTCACCGGGAACACCTCCGGGGGCGTCGGGCGCAAGGGAATAATAGATTTCTGGAATAGGTGTTCCGATCAAATCATGATGCCGACCAGGGTTGTTTGTTTCCAGTTGAGGAAAGCGTTCCAGATCTTCATGGCAGAGCCGGCATTCTTCTTCTGTGGGAACTCCTGAAAAAATACTCATTCCCCCCCCGCCCATCCTTGCCTGACTACTGGAAGAAATAACGATTCCCGCAAGCAGCAAGATTGCAGTGCTTATGTATATCCTGGGTTGATTCATTGCCCCTCCTGCATTTATTCGGATGTTTCTGGAAGAGTGTTGAAAAACTGCGCTTTTCAACAACCTGCCAGTGAAAAGGAGAGAAACGCGTTTTTCCGCGTTTCTCTCCCCGTCAGGACGTTTCTATCTATGCTGTATCAGTTACATGAAACCTCCTCATAGGCGCTGCCGAAAATGCTTTCCACCGCCAGGCCGCCACAGCTTGTCTCTTCACAGCTGGCGACGATTTCACTGTCAGTCCAGGAATCAACAGTACAGGCGGCGCCGGCAACGGTGATGCCAGTACCCGAACCAACCGCATTCATATAGGAACCAAACCCGCTGCCTGAAACCGTGAGGCTGTTGCCGGTTCTGCTGACTCCTTCGATCGCCACATATGGCAGGATCACCAGAGGCATGGGGTTACTCTCACTGCGTCCTTTGACTACACGCAGGTAGTAGCTACCCGGGCTGAGGGTGGCCGGCAGAGTGACATCCATGGAAGACACGGAGACTGTGTCCGGCGCCAGTTCGGTAACGGCTCCATCTGGCGCAGTCAACCTGGCCCTTGACTTGATCTCCATTGGCCCCATAAAGGTCAGCACTTCATTGATAAACGATGTACCAGTAATCGTGATAGCGGCGGTGGAGCCAGCGGTAACACTTTGCTGGCTCAGACCGGCAAGCTCGGGGGTCACAGGGCCAGAGAAAGGCGCAGGCATGAAAGATGCCGCCAGATAGCCACCATGGCAGCCATTACAATCCTCAGGCGAGCTACCGATATGGCCAAAGCCCGGATCCTCTCCTCCGATAGTGATTATTCCGTCATTATTGGAGTCAGCCTGGATATTGTGGATGGACTTGATGCCATGGCAATCCTGACATTTGCGGATTGCCCAGTCCGTACCCATCTGGTCATGACAGACGTTGCAACCAAGGCCGGAAATACCATCCTGGCCAATGCCCGTGCTGTGGTGATTTACGTCATTCCCCGGGATCAAGCGCCCGGTAACATCCGTACCCGTAGCATGGCAGAAATCACAAGCACCCTCACCATTCGGGCCTTTTCCGATGCTGGTGCGTGGTGTAACCGAAGTTGGCGGCCGATTCGTAGGAATGTAATGGCCGTCACCGGGATTATCGACCAGTGAACCATGGCAATGCTGACAATTCAGCGCCTGAGCTGGCGCGGTCAGGTGGTGTACAGATGCCTGTCCGGGTATCTGCTGATGGCAGTTCAGGCAGTTCTCGAAGTTTTTTCCCACCTCGAAATATCCCAGATCCGGATTGAACTCCATAACATGGCAAGCGATGCACTCATAGACCTCACCCGGCGTGCCGAATGGCGCATCCGTCGGATCCTGAATCACCTGTCCGATCCGCCCATGGTGCCGGTTGGTGATGATTCCGGGCTTGATTTCAGGCGGGTCGAAAGTCCAGCCAATCTCCGTCAGGTCATCCGGGGTCAAGCGATCTGAGGCGTGGCAGTACCAACAGTTACGCCTTTCCAGGTCATTGAACACACCATCCGGAATCCCGATATTCTGGTTTACCGGTGGAGCAGGTACGGCTGCCCAGCTGGCGGTGGCGATCCCTCCCGCCACAACCAGCAAGCAAATTTTTGCAAGTCGCGTAAACATGATAATGATCTCCCATTTCCCTAACCGTATGGCGGAATTGCACATACGGCGCAATAGGCAATCAGCAATACTTATGCCAGCACAAATAATTTTTTATGGCGCTGCGCTGTAAGGTACGAGGAAGAAAAAAACTACGGGGGAAACAGGGGATTTTCTTTTAATTCATTGCTTTATCGAATAAGCGGGTGATTTCATCAGCATTACGGAAAGAAGGAACAGCCCTATGCCAGATGCATAAAAACAGCGTGGCTGACAGTTATTTACGGAAGGAAAATATTGCGTATTCAATAGGTTGCAATCATTTGCCGAAGATAGCGGCCAAAGATATAAACGTACCTTGCAGACACCACATGGTTGCGGAGCAGGATTACATAAGTCGTTGATTTAATTGTGAATGCACTTCGAGAAAAAAAGATCATCCCAAGCTTGATCGAACTGGCGGGCAAGCCAAACCGGATTCTTTGGCGCAAATCTGTCGCCATATGAATACACAATATTACTATGCCTACATCAAGTACTTGAAATAAATGGAGATGTCTCTGTCGCCGGGGGGAGACGCCTACCCGGGATTCGCGATTGATGGTGAAGGGTCTTTAATTCTGACGCTAGGACGCTAGTACACTAGCTTGCACACAGGCTCTCCAGCTGATCCAGCTCAAACTGTGTAAAGCCTGCCGCCAGGCGAGCCTCCTTGTGCAGGGGGCAACTCATATGTCCATGCAGGTACTCGTCAATTAGCGAAAAATAGGTTTCTTCGGAGTCCAGCTGCCGCTGTTCACATAAATAGTGGAACCAGCGTGAACCCGCCTCCACATGCCCGACTTCATCCCTGAGAATGATTTGCAGCACCGCAACGGTTTTGACGTCACCAATGGCTTCAAACTTGCGCATGATGCCCGGCGTGACATCCAGTCCCCTGGCTTCCATCACCCTTGGCACCATAGCCATGCGCACCAGCAGGTCATGGGCAGTCTGTTGCGCCAACCCCCACAGGCCATTGTGGGCGGAAAAATCCCCGTATTCATACCCAAGGTCACGCAACCGTTGGCGTACCAAATCAAAATGATAAACCTCTTCTGCCGCCACCTTAATCCAATCGCCATAATAGGCTTCGGGCATGCCGGGAAAGCGATACACGGCATCCAGCGCCAGGTTGATTGCGTTGAACTCGATATGAGCAATGGCATGAAGCATGGCTGCCTGCCCCTCCACCGTACCAAGTCTGCGCCGCGGCACCAGCCGTGGCGCAACCAGCTCCGGCTTTTGCGGATGACCCGCCTGCTCAACGACGGGAAGAGCGGAAGGGGAAACCAGGTTTAGCTCACCTGCCAGCCATGCCTTGGACAACTGTTTCACACAGGCCATCTTGGCCTCAAGGTCATTTTCCTGCAGGCATTCCAGGGCGCGCTCGTGAACTGCTTTTTTCATCCAGGGATTGTAACAGCGGAACCCCGGGAAACCTACTCAAAGCCATCAGCAAATATGGGTTGGCATTCCAACTCGGGACAATATTCAAATGCACCGAGATCCTGAACGCTGGATTGAGAACGCGCTTCTGATTGGGCGTGTTTCACATATTGCCGCAGCACCGGATAGATCACCGCGCCAGTTGCCAATGGTGCTGCCTGGTCAATCGCAGCAGATCCCTGGGTCAGGGAGAAATCCTGCGCCCCCCCTTCCTTGAATCCCGGGTCAACACCGCTGATGTTGTCTATTGCATTCAGGCTGCCACCCAGGGCGCCATGAGCCGCCACCCAGCCGGAAGAAATCCAGTTGTTGCGCAATTCGGCAATGCCATCTTCATTCAACATGGCCAGATAGCGGCCGCCAGAGGATGCATACAGGATGTTGTTGCGAATATCGGCATGCTCGTCGTTGCTGGACAGGCGCACCAGGGTGGCATTGCCGCTACGGGTGGAGACCACGGTGTTGTGATAGAAATACAATGTACCTTTGCGGTAGATGCTTTGGTTTCCACTGTCTCCGCCATAATGCACGATCTGGCTGTTTCCGGCGCCGTCCAGCTCGATAAGGACATTGCCGTATACATAGGTTTTTCTGTAGTCCGGGTGATTTACCACGGCGGCCGAATCTTCTCCATCCACCAGATCCAGCTGGCGGTTCCCCGCTTCGATCCAGTTGTTGCGAACGATCAGCCCGGCGGATCTATCCTTGAGATTATTGCCCCTGGCGCCGTCACGCAGCGGCCCCAGGTAATTGTATTGATACAGGATTCCCAAAGCCGCGGTATAGGTGTTGTGTTGATAGATGGAACCATCAATACCGTTGTCGTAGATACGGTTGCCTTCAATGAGAATGTCCTGCGTATTGCCGCCATTGACTCCGATAAACAAGCCATTGCCGGAATCTCTCAAGATACAGTTTCTGATCGTCAGGTGCTGCGCAACCTCCACATAGATCGCGGCGGCATTGCTGGCGTAATTCTGCCTTGCTCCATTGTCATTGGTGAAACCGTATGGGGGACGCCCGGAGCGAATATCCAGGTTTTCAATCACAATATGGGCAGGCGGTTCCTCATTGGGATTCAGATCGGCTCCCACCTTGATCACGCCCCGGGGTTCATTCCAGTAGCTCAGGTTCGTGGGCGTCACCGCATCCCTGCCATCGATCACCGGCAGCTGCCCCGCCGGCCCCGGCACCCCGGATACAACAATGGGTGAACTGGCGGTTCCCAGCCCGGAAATAATCCACTTTTCCTTGTAGGGGGTATTTTTCCAATGAATGAGCACGCGATCTCCGGGGCGCAAATCATCCCAGGGGGCATCGGCAATCCTGGTTAGACTCTGGCCGGGGCCGATATGGTAATCGACGGCAGCGGCCGTTTGAACAAACAACAAAAGTCCCAGGATGGCGGGTAAGCGGAATTGCAGCATTATTCGGAGGCTCGGCGTAGATTTGCTTGTAAGTTAGAAGAAGCAAATCTAGCAAAAGTTCAATCCCCGGTTCGTGAGCCACTTTACAAAGCTGAACAAGGCAACGCGGTGCACCACATTTTCCCGGACAATCTGTTTTTCAGGGTTTGATCACAAACATGGCAATCGCAGGCCGATAAGCAAATCCATAACATTGGTTCCAGTAGGGCCCGTATTGACCAAATCCCCGGTGACTTCCAGTACCCTGCCGCTATCGGCCTGCTGCAACGCCAGCTCCGGATCCAGCCCTTCTTCCACAGCCCGCTGCCAGGTTTGTCCGTCCACCAGCGCGCCGGCGTCATCGCTTGAGCCATCGCTGCCATCTGTACCGGCTGACAACAGCAATACATCATCCCGGCCCGCCAGTACTTTTGCAGCAGCAAGGGCCAGATGCTGGTTTCTGCCGCCGCGGCCAGGGTGCTGCGGCAATACCACCGTGGTCTCGCCCCCGAGAATATGCACCCCCGGAGAAGCCTCACAAAGAAAAGCAGCAAAGGCGGCACCCTGCTCCCCTGCTTCCCCTTGCAGCAGGGGATAATCCGCCCGCACGGGGTAATCCAGCACCTGCGCCCGGCGGGCAGCGGCCGCCACTGCATGGGAGGAAGTGGCGATCAGATGATGGGGCAACGGAACCTGCCCGGTCACCGGCGCTTCCCGCAACAGGGAGGAAATCCAGCCGGGCACCTCCGGCAATGCCTCCTGCCATTTCTGCGGGTACAACAAACCGGAACCAATGATTGCCGGATCATCTCCGGGCACATCGGAAATCAGCAATACCTTGCCGGGACGCCCCTGCACATACCGCAACAGCCCACCGCCTTTGATGCGGGAAATCCGGCAACGCAGATTATTCATCCCGCGTATATCCAGGCCACTGCCAAGCAGCCATTGGTTCAGACGCCGCAAGTCCTCCAGGCGGACGCCGGGGGAAAGCACCTCTACCAGGCTCGAAGCTCCTCCGGAAAGCAGAAACAACAAGGGCCTGTCATGGGGCTGGCGGCTGATAAAATCAAGCAGGTGCTGGCCTGCAAAGAGGCTGCTTTCGTCCGGCACCGGATGGGCGGATTCAAGCTGCACGATGGTGGGATGATGCAAAAGCCGGGGATCCGCATGACCCTTGCGGGTAATCACCAGCCCTTGCAGCAATTGTTCTTCCAGCACCTGCACGGCACCGCACATCATCGCCGGAGCCGCCTTGCCGATGGCGACAACGGCGCAAGCTTCCCAGCCCCTGCCATTCAGCCATCGGGACACCACCAGTTCTCCTTCAACTTGTTGCAGGGCAGATGTATAGATATCCAGCAGATCCCGCCGGAATCTTTCATTTGCAGTGTCTGTGTTAGTATAAAAGCCCATCAGCGCCAGCCATTCGGAGGTCGGGAATCTTGCAGATTATTACATTTCGCAGCCATTTCAGCCGCAATACGCTGTTACTCATGCTAGTTCTGGCAGCTGTTGCCGCCAGCATCTCCATCTGGAAGTTCGATTTAATCCAAACCGTCTATTTCAAAGACCAGTTGACCGCCACGGGCTGGATCATCAACGGCTCCATTGTCGCACTCTTTCTGGCTGGAATTACCCGCATCATCGCTATCTTCCTCTCCTACAGCCGGGAAGAAACCGCCACTGCCAGATTCATTCGCAACCAGGAGGAGGACATTGAAAACCCCCTGGATCAGGTTCCACAAAACAGCATCATCGCACGCCGTTATCTGGTGATGGAGCGCCTGTTCAACTCCAGCTCTCCCATCAACCAGGGCGCTCTGGCGGCAACCCTGCTGGCAAACGAGAGCACTCGCGCCAGCCTGCCAAAATACATCAGCAACATCCTGATTCTGACCGGGGTATTCGGCACCATTGTATCCCTGTCGCTGGCGCTGCTGGGCGCATCCGACCTGCTGGAAAATGCCGTGGACGTGGGTGGCATGGGCCTGGTCATACACGGCATGTCCACCGCATTGTCCACCACCATAACCGCCATCATCTGCTATTTGTTCTTTGGCTATTTTTATCTCAAACTGACCGATGCTCAAACCAACCTGCTTAGCGCCATCGAGCAGGTCACCACCACTTATCTGGCGCCCATGTTTGTCGTGGAGCAGGAAACCACCTTGTATGAGTTCACCGGGCTGGTGCGCTCCCTGCAATCCCTGGTCAAGCAAATGCAGGTTTCACAAAAAATCGTGACCAAGGCAGAAACCCGGTTACTGACTGCTGTGGATGAATATCAGAAACAGCTGACCGAAAGCAACAAGGATATGGCTGCGATCATCAACCTGTTGAAACGCGGCTTCCGCCTCCGGGATGATGAATGAACAATCACGGCAGCTTCATTGATCTGCGCCTGAACCACCAGGACAGGCAGGGCAACGAGAGCTTCTGGCCCTCATTTACCGACATCATGACCGTTATCATGATGATCTTCCTCATCTCCATCGTGGTGGTATTGCTGCGCAACATGGAGCTGGTAAAGGAGATCCGCGCCACCATGGAGGCAGAGCGACAAGCCATGGAACTGGCGCGCTCCACCGGCATGGAAAAGGAAACGCTCGCCAGTCAGCTCGGTACGGCCTTGGAGCAACTGCAGGCCGGCGATGCCCGCATCAACGAGTTGCAACTACAGGTGCTGCGGCTGCAGGAACAAAATACCGTGCGCGCCCAGGCGGTAACGGATCGAGACAGGCAATTGAAAACCCTGCTGGAAGAACGCAATGCCCTGACCCAGCAAACAGCACAGCTGGTGCTTGACATACAGACGGCAGCCAAGACAGCTGCAACAGCAAAGGACAAGGAAACCCTGTCCCGGCGGCGGCTGGCGGATTTTCAGCAGCAATATCAGCAGCTGAAGGAACAACTTGACCGCCAGAGTCTGCAGATCGCAGTACTCAAGAGTAAGCTGCAAAATCAGAAAGAGCAACTGGCAGCAAACCGCCATGAACGCCAGACGGTAGAAGAAAAATACCTGGTGCTGGCAGACCAGTATGACACCCTGAAAGTGCGTTATGACAAGCTGGTGCGCCCTGCCCGTTCCGCCAAGGGGCGGCATCTCGTGGAAGTGCGTTACTTCAAGAAACAGGGAAAGCCGCACATCGAATGGCGGGATGGAAACAGCGGGGCATTCAGGGCCGTTTCACGCGATCAACTGGACAAGGCCCTGGCCGCTCTGAAGCAGCAACATGTGGATGGACTCTACATCAAGGTCATCCTGCCGGAAACCAGCGGCCTGTCCTACAGCGAGGCCTGGAAGTTCACCAACGACCTGCACAAGAAATACGACTACTACTTCCAGGAAACAACGAATTAGGGCCTGTTCAGGACTTCCTTAACCACTACCCCTGTACGCTATGTAGCTTCACTGGCAATATACTTTTCCACCTGCTGCTCGAGAAGAGACAATGGCAAGGCACCATTCTTCAAGATAACATCATGAAAGCGGCCATAATCAAATTTTGCACCCAGGGCGGATTTCGCCTTTTCACGCAACTCCAGTATTTTAATCATGCCGATTTTGTAGGCCAGCGCCTGCCCCGGCATCACCAGATAGCGTTCGATTTCCGCTACCACATCGGTTCTGGATTTGCCTGTCTTTTCCAGCATGTATTCAATTGCCTGTTCCCTGCTCCAGCGTTTGTGGTGCAATCCGGTATCCACCACCAGCCTCACCGCACGAAACATTTCTGCCTGCAAACGTCCCAGGTCATCATACGGATCGTCCAGCATACCGATTTCCTTGGCCAGGCGTTCTGCATAGAGCGCCCAGCCTTCCACATAGGCGGTAAAAGGCAAGACCTTGCGGAAGGTGGGCAGCCCCTGCAGCTCTCTGGCAATGCTGATTTGAAAGTGATGTCCCGGAGTGGCTTCATGATAGGCAAGCGTACGCATGCCCCATTTGTAGGTGCTGTCTATCTTGTAGAGATTGGCATAGAACACCCCGGGGCGGCTCCCGTCCATGGAAGGCGCGTTGTAGTAGGCACCAGGAGCCGTTTTTTCCTTGAACACGGGGATGCGCTTGACCTGCACACCGGATCGGGGGCGAACATCGAAATACGCCTCCAGTCTGGCATCGATCTCATTGATAATCGCCTGATAGTCTTCCAGCACCTGCCGCCGTCCCGCATCATCATCCGGGTAGAGAAAACGCGGCTCCGTGGCCAGGGCAGCCATGCGTGTGCCCACGCTGCCCTCAGCATATCCCTGTCCCTGCAACAGCTGATCCATCTCCTTCTCAATCCTTGCCACTTCCTTCTTGCCCAGGTTGTGTATTTCCTCCGCACTGAGGTCGGTGCTGGTGTTGCTGCGCACCTTCCAGGCATAGTAGGCCTCGCCATCGGGCAAGCTCCATACGCCGTGATTGACCAAAGTCCTGGATTGCAGTTGCTCGAAATAAGAAATCAACCGGGCATAGGCGGGATACACATTTTCCCGGATTTGCTTTTCCACCCCCTTCAGCAAGCGCTGGCGGGTCTGCTCATTCAGCTCCACCACGTTGCCCAGGCGCTCAGAAAAACTGGTGTAAAGCATGTTTTCCTTCGGCGCTTTGGCAACGAATTCGTTCATTTCGGCAAGCACCTTTTCCACCACAAACCGTGGCGGCAGGATCTTTTTCGACTCACGCAGCGCCAGCCCCTCCAGCACCTGGTCAAACTTGTTGCCGAACAGAGACAAACGCCGGATATAGTTTTCCGCATCCTCCTCATCTGCAAGAGGGTGGATGGTCGCCATGAAGGTGGGCAGCTGGCTCTGTACGCCAAACATCTGATTGACCGGATAATCGTGATAGCGAAACCCGTATCCCGCTACTGCTGATTTCAAAAAATAGTCAAGCACATCATAAGACAGTCGCTCCTCATCATCCATGCCTGCCCGGTCATAGGCATGCAGTTGCCGCAAGCTATCACTGATGGCAGCGGCGGCTTTTTCCGTAAGCGCTGGCGAAACATCCGTAAGCTTGGCATTGTGGCCGTCAATACCATATTGCTCCAGGAAACCCAGCTGGGTAAGTAATTCAGGGTCTTCCAGCAGGCGCTGGACAAAAACCTTCTCATAGAAAATCCGGATGTCGAAAGGCCGGAAGAAAACAACCTGTGTAGCCAATACAGCGCCCAGCAGCACGATTGCGCCCAGCAGAGCCGCGAACCATCGAAATAATTTTTTCACTCAGGGATTCCTATCTTCAAGGTTATTCAGACTGGATGAGTTCCAGGGTGTTGCCGTCCGGATCCCGGCAAAACAGCGCGGCGCGCCCCGACCTGCTGCGCGTATAGGCGATGCCGCCTTCCTCTAGCAACGAAACCAGCGCCTCGAGATCCCGGACGGTTAACGCCAGGTGCCGGTCTCTGCCACCGTGCTGCGGGCGGGATAGCGGATCGGGATTCGGCAGCGCAAGCAGGTGAAGCTGTTGATCGCCAACGGTCAACCAGACACCGGCAAAACCAAGATCCGGCCGCTCGGCCATTTCCAGGCCGAGTATGCCTTGATAGAACACCAGGGATTCCTCGACGCTGGAGACAAGCAGGCTTACATGGTGAATGGTGCAAACATTGTTCATATATGCTTTCTCGCGGCATTTTCAGTAGACAAAACGTTGGCGTAAATGACGGTTTCATTGTTGTATAATCCTTTACCTAATCCACGCAACCGGCAGGGACGCCACCCTGCGCAGTATGAACAGTGACCTGAAAAAACTCCAGCCCTATCCCTTCGAAAAGCTGCGCAAGCTAAAGGAAGGCTGCCAGCCACCACCAGCGCTGGATCACATCGCTTTGTCCATCGGCGAGCCCAGACACCCGACCCCGGCATTCATCACCGAAGCGGTATTGTCGCATTTGCACGGATTGTCCGCCTATCCCCTGACCAAAGGAGCACCCGGGCTGCGCGAGGCCATCTGCGACTGGCTGACACAGCGCTTTCGGCTGCCTGAAAACAGCCTGGACCCGGAACACCATGCGCTTCCCGTCAACGGCACCCGTGAGGCCCTGTTCGCCTTCGCGCAAACCATCATCGACCGCCGCCAGCCCACACCTCTGGTGCTGATGCCCAATCCCTTCTATCAGATCTACGAAGGCGCGGCATTACTGGCGGGCGCCCGGCCGGAATTCCTCAACTGCACCGAGGCGACCGGGCTGATACCGGATTTCGATCAGGTGAGCGAACAAACCTGGAAGCATTGCCAGCTATTGTATCTATGCTCCCCCCACAACCCTACCGGAGCAGTGATACCCGAGGACAGCCTGGCCCGCCTCATCGATCTGGCGCACAAACATGATTTCATCATCGCTGCCGATGAATGCTATTCGGAGATCTATTTCGATGAAAACCAACCACCCCCCGGCCTGTTGCAGGCGGCGGCGAATGCCGGGAATGAGCAGTATTCAAGATGCGTGGTTTTCCACAGCCTTTCCAAGCGTTCCAATGCACCCGGATTGCGTTCAGGATTCGTCGCCGGAGACAAGGATGTCCTGAAACAGTTCCTGCGCTACCGCACCTATCACGGTTGCGCCATGCCTCCCCACCACCAGGCCGCCAGCATTCTGGCATGGCGGGATGAAAAACATGTGAGAGAGAGCCGCAGTGCCTACCAGGAAAAATTTGCAGCCGTACTGGACACCCTGGGCAGCCACCTGCCCGTGGAAATGCCGGAAGCCGGCTTCTATCTATGGGCGAGAACCCCAGGATCGGACACGGATTTCGCCCGCGAATTGTACAGCCAGCAAAATGTTACCGTGCTGCCCGGCAGCTATCTGTCGCGCACGGCGCGGGGAATCAATCCCGGCAGCGATCACATCCGCATGGCCCTGGTCGCCCCCCTGGACGAGTGCATCGATGCTGCCAACAGAATCAGACAACTAACCGAATCCATTTGAGGAACAATCATGAGTGAAATGAAAAATATTATCGAAGAGGCCTTTGAGCGGCGCGCAGACATCACGCCACGCACAGTAGATACCCTGGTTCGTGATGCCGTCATGGAAACCATCGATCAAGTCGATGCAGGTAGCTTGCGCGTGGCCCAGCCCGGTAAGGATGGCTGGGTAGTCAATGAGTGGGTGAAAAAGGCTGTCCTGCTGTCATTTCGCATCAATGACAATGAGTTTCTGAAAGGCGGCTTCACCAATTACTACGACAAGGTGCCATCCAAATACGCCGATTACAACGCCCGCGAGTTTCGTGAAAGCGGTGTACGTGTAGTGCCACCAGCCAGCGTACGCAAAGGCGCCTATATCGCCCCTTCCTGTGTGCTCATGCCCTCCTATGTGAACATCGGTGCCTATGTGGACTCAGGCACCATGGTGGACACCTGGGCGACCGTGGGCTCCTGCGCGCAGATCGGCAAGAATGTGCATCTTTCCGGCGGTGTCGGCATCGGTGGCGTACTCGAACCCCTGCAGGCGGCTCCCACCATCATCGAAGACAACTGCTTTATCGGTGCGCGCTCGGAAGTGGTGGAAGGCGTCATCGTGGAAAAAGGTTCTGTCATCTCTATGGGCGTGTACATCGGTCAGTCCACCCGCATCTATGATCGGGAGAAGGATGAAGTGCTGTATGGCCGGGTGCCCGCTGGTTCTGTAGTGGTATCCGGCAACCTGCCTTCCAAGGATGGCAAGTACAGCCTGTATTGCGCGGTCATCGTCAAACGGGTGGACGAAAAAACCCTCAGCAAGGTCGGCATCAACGATCTGCTGCGCGATATTTGATGGACGTCTTAATGACCCGGCTATACGGCATTCCCAACTGCGACACCATGAAGAAAGCTCGCAAATGGCTGGACGAACATGATGTGCCTTACGAATTTCATGATTACAAGAAACTCGGCATCGACGAGGCCAGCCTGCGGGACTGGATGAACAAAGTGGACTGGGAAATTCTGCTCAACCGGCGCGGTATCATGTGGCGCAAGCTGTCTCAGGAACAAAGGGACAGCATCAACGCAGAGAAGGCGCTGCTGCTGATGATGGAAACCCCCTCCATCATCAAGCGGCCGGTACTGATTACAGAAGATGGACATATCGAGGTTGGATTTTCCCTGAACAAATACAAGGAGTTGTTTAATACATGAAAAAAACCCTGTTACTTGCCTGCTTGATTGTTGCAGGCAACCATTCGATCCAGGCGGAAGAAAAATGGTACAAATACGAGCGCCTCTACCTTCAGGCCGGCACCTTCATTCATTTCTCTTCCAGCGATGATCATGACGGCTCCAGTCTTCTGCTCGGCCTGGAAGCGGTAAAATCCAATGGCTGGCTTTACGGACTGGCCTTGTTTGATAATTCTTTCGGGCAATTTTCTCAATATGCCTATGTTGGAAAAAACTGGAACTTTTCAGGAAAAATGGAGAACTTCCATGCCAAATTAACGGCAGGCATCATTCACGGTTACAAGGAACCCTGGGACGACAAGATCCCCTTCAACAGCAGTAGCGGCTGGGCGCCCGGCCTCGTCCCTTCCTTTGGCTACAAGAAAGATCGCTTCGGTGCAGACATCGTGCTGTTGGGCAATTCCGGCCTGCTGTTTACCGTAGGAACAGATTTCTGATGTCCGATACCCTTGATCTTGCCAAAGAACTCATCAGCCGCACATCCGTCACACCGGAAGATGCCGGTTGTCAGGATCTACTGATGGCTCGCCTGCGGGCTCTGGGTTTTGAGCTGGAGACACTGAACTTCGGCGATACCAGAAACTTCTGGGCCCGCCGTGGAACACAATCCCCCCTGTTCTGTTTTGCCGGACACACGGATGTTGTACCCAGCGGGCCGCTAAAAGAATGGCAGAGCAACCCGTTCCAGCCGGAAGTGCGCAACGGTATGCTCTATGGCCGGGGCGCAGCAGATATGAAGGGCTCGCTGGCAGCAATGATTACCGCCACCGAGGCTTTCCTGGCAAAACACCCGGAACACCGGGGATCTATCGCCTACCTCATCACCAGCGATGAGGAAGGCCCGGCCACGGATGGCACGGTGAAAGTCGTGGAAACCCTGGAGCAGCGAAACGAGAAAATCGACTGGTGTCTGGTGGGCGAACCCTCATCCACAGACAAGCTCGCCGACGTGGTAAAAAACGGCCGCCGCGGTTCCCACGGTTGCCGTTTGGTGGTGAAAGGCGTGCAAGGCCATGTAGCCTACCCACATCTGGCCAGAAACCCGGTACACCAAGCCCTGCCGGCACTCACGGAGCTGGTTGCCCGTAAGTGGGATCAGGGCAACGATCATTTTCCACCCACCACTTTCCAGATCTCCAACATCCATGCGGGCACCGGCGCCACCAATGTCATTCCCGGCTACCTGGAAGTATTGTTCAATTTCCGCTTTTCCACCCAAACCACCCACAAGGAACTGGAACAACAGGTCGAGGATATTCTGAACCACCACAACCTAGACTATGAAATTGAATGGATCCTGTCCGGCCCACCCTTTCTGACTGCAGAAGGAGCCTTGCTGGATGCTGCGCAACAAGCGGTCAAGGACATCATGGGTTACAGCACCCGGCTATCCACTTCTGGCGGCACCTCCGATGGCCGCTTTATCGCCCCAACCGGGGCACAGGTGCTGGAACTGGGGCCGCGGAACGCCACCATTCACAAGGTTAACGAATGCGTGGACATTGAAGATCTGGACAATCTGTCACAGATCTATGCACGCCTGATGGAGCTGTTGTTGACATAGAAGCACTGTTCCACCCGTTTGATTTGTTCAGAAATAAAAAATCCTGTAGCCTTTCAGCCAGTGGCTTCCGGTAGACTTTTACTATTATTAACCCGGCAACAATATATGTCGTATTCAGGGCTTCAGGCATGCAGCGGAACAAGGCGCCGTGCGCAGGCAAGGGTTGCTACCCTTGTCAAGCACTGCAACGCAGGGCCGGTGCATGCCTGAAGCCCCTAACCATTTGATATGTAACGACAGGCCGCCGTGTGCTGGCCCACAGACTGCGTTAGCAAAACTTGCTGCAGGGTGGCTGCAGCGGCGTTTTGCCGCCTTGCTGTGGGTCAGCACACAGCGGCTGAATATGACATATATTGTTACCGGGTTAATAGTAACCCGGCGACCATTCAGATGATGTTCAGCTGCCACGAGCGCGCCTGTGGACATCGTTGCCGCGCTTTGACAGGGAATCACCCTGCAGGCGGCACGATGGCTGAATATGACATGTATTGTTGCCGGGTTAATATGTTGAGCCGGTGACAGTTGATACCCTGTCCTCCTGGAACCATGGAGCACATTTCAATACAGGAAAAAAACATGGGATGTTTTTTCAAGCGATTTTTCTTGCCATCGGCTGGCTGGCAATCATTGCAGATTGCCATTGTCTTTATGTTGCTGTTCATTGGCCAGGTTCCGCTTGTCCATGCCGCCAACTCCATCACCGGGGTTGTCTCCCTGCCTGATGGCGAGATTGCACCTGCCGGGGGAATTTCGTTGACAGTCAGCGTCAGCAATCAGGCTGACAGGGAAAGTAAAGATCTGTTCATCCCTGCGGGCGAAGCTTCTGTTTCCTATACCCTCGACCTGCCGGTTTCCCCGGGAAGCACCTGGGTAGTGTCTTACCTGTACTCTGGCGACCTGCCTTACCTGCCGAAAGGATACTATTCGGCGCTCAGCACAGCCACCGGAACAACCTGGCCAGGGGGCATGCCGTCAACCAAGCTCGATGGCGACTCCAGCCATACCGGCATCGACATGATTTTGTTGCCGGGCATCCGCATCAGCGGTGTTGTTTCCCTGCCTGCCGGACAGTTTGCGCCAGCGGGAGGGGTTTCTGTCGATGTGGTGGTTTCCCGGAATTACCCCATTTCGGCTTCCACGCCTGCCGGCAGCAAAAGGCATTCGGTTTTGATTCCGGAAGGAGAAGCATCCGCGCCTTATATTCTGACCATAGCGCCCTGGCAACAGCAAACCCAATATATCTATTATGAATATTCGGGTTCCCTGGAGTATCTTCCCTGGGGTTTCTATGCACCCTCCGGAACCACCGTCCAAGAAGTAAGGAGGCTGCCATTGGATAGGCCTCAAAGCAGCATCAACCTGCGCTTGCTGACAGGCAGTAAGATCAGCGGCAGCGTCCATCTTCCGTCAGGGAGTGTGGCTGCCGCCGGCGGAGTATGGGTAGATGTCACAGCTGAAGAAGGCAATTTCAGCTACAAGATGAAAACCCGGGTCTTTATTGCCGAGGGACAGACATCGGCTTCGTACGATCTGATCGTGCCCTCAATTTACGACTGGATGCACAGGCTGTCCTACTCCTATCCAGGGCCTGGGACATATCTCAGCCGTGGTTACTACAACCCCTCCGGCACATCGGCGGAAAATGCTACGCTTATCGCCGGTGGAACAGACCAGACGGGAATCGACTTGACCTTGCTTACCGGCAACCGCATCAGCGGCAACTTCACCTTGCCTGCAGGACAGGTCGCCCCCACCGGTGGCTTGCAGGTGCACATACAAGCCTATGACACAGACCTGGGTGATTTTAGCGGCGTTTTTTCCATTCCCGAGGGGCAGTCATCTGTCTCCTACGGCATTGCCGTTCCTGTCGATTCCCTGGCGCAATGGCAACTTCAGTATCACCTTGGTTACCAGCTCTACAGCAATCTGGCTGTTCCCCGAAAGGGGTACTATACGCCGTCCGGCACCACCTGGGACGAGGACGCCACCACCTTGCTGCCGGGCGGACAGGATCATGGCAATGTAAATCTGACGCCACCGGCGCCCAGTCAGATTCGCGGCAGCATCTCCTTGCCGCCAGGGGAAGTGGCTCCTGCCGGCGGAGTGGCAGTCAGCATACACAGCCTCAGCTTTTCCAATAATTCTGCGTACACCCAGGTCGTCATTCCTGAAGGCGCTTTTTCCGCCACATATTCCCTGCAGGTGCCTACTGACGGCAGCGACCAGATCAAACTCTATTATTCTTATGCGGGGGATATGCCGTATTTGCCGAGAGCATATTTTTCAAATTCCGGAAGCGTCAACAATCCAGAACAGGCAACGCTTCTTGCCGGGGGCGGCAATCATGACCATATTGATTTCACACTTCTCGAAGGCTTGCGGTTCAGCGGGGAAGTGAAGCTGCCATCCGGAGAAACCGCAGCTGCGGGGGGGATTTTCATCACGGTATCGGCTTATGACCGAAACAGCAATCAGCACATGGGGCAAGGCAAACTTGTCTATATCAAGCCCGGCGCAGCATCGGCGCCCTACGCCCTTGTCCTGCCGTATCACCCGGATGCAGCATTGACATTGTCTTATGAGAATGAATCGCGCTGGGGGGAATTGAGATACCTGCGCACCGGGTATTACGCAAGCACAGGGACGACCTGGGACGTCATGGCCGCCACATTGCTGGACACGGAAAACTCCCGTGAAAATCTGGACCTGACCTTGTTGACGGACAGCAGAATCAGCGGCAACCTGTCCTTGCCTGCGGGACAGGTTGCACCTTCCGGCGGGCTGATGATCCATGTTCGCGCCTTCTCCGATCAGCCGGACAGCAAACAGGTAGAGCAGCACTTTTTCATTGACCAAGGTGTAAACGCCATCCCTTACGCTCTTGTTGTGCCACCTTCTGCGCCTCAACAATGGAGAATCTCCTACAGCTACAATGGCAGCACGGGAAACTTCCATCACCTTGGATACCATGCCACTTCCGGGACAACCTGGGAGTTCAGCCAGGCCACTGTTTTAGCAGGGGGTATGAATCATACCGGTATAAACCTGGCGTTGATTGCCCAGCCACAGATCAGCGGCACCATTTCCCTGCCATCAGGAGAAGTTGCACCAACGGGTGGAACCGAGGTTTATGTCCGGGGAATGCCCCAGAACCAAGAGTATTGCGGGGATGGCGAGTGGTTTTTTATCGCAGAGGGAGAAACCTCCGTGGCCTATGCCATCAATATCCAACCGGGTCTGGATACTACCTGGATCATTGGCTATGGCTATAATGGCAGCGCACCGTACCTGCCCGCGGGCTATTATGCAGTTTCCGGAACCCAACCGAACCTGGCCCAGGCAAGCCTTCTTCCTGGCGGACACAGTTTGAGCGGGATTGACCTGACCCTGCTCCCGGGACAGCGGATATCCGGCACCCTGGCCTTACCCCAGGGAGAAACCGCTCCCCCTGGAGGAATGCAGGTCAGCATCAGTGCTACCAACCAGGAAGGCGACTATCTGGGCCTGTTCTACGCTCAAATCCCCGGGGGCGATTCTTCTGTGCCGTATATCTTCTCGGCAAATGCTGATCCAGGAACGAACCTGAGTATTTCCTACACGCATTCTGGAAGCTTGCTGTATCTGCACAAGGGCTACTACAGGGATGCAGGTACAACCTGGGACAAGAGCAGTGCGACCATCCTCCCTGGCGGAAGCGACCTGACAGGCATCGACCTGACCTTGTTGCCCGGCAGCAGGATTTCCGGCCAGGTTTCCTTGCCTGCCGGAGAGCTGGCGCCTGCAGGAGGGCTTTATGTCCATCTTGATTTTTCCGACAGGGACAGGCATTTAACACACTCCAAGTTTGTTCACATTCCGGCAGGAGAGGCTTCTGCACCCTATGGTATTGCCCTGCTGCCTGATGCAACTGCCAACTGGGCAGTTTCCTACAGGCTTTCTAAAGGCGGCATGTATTTGTCACAAGGCTACTATTCGGCATCAGGAACAACGTGGAAAGCCTCTGAGGCCGCGCTGCTGGCCGGAGACTCTTCACACCCGGACAGCAACCTGACCTTGCTCACCGGCAAGCGTATTTCCGGCAGTTTGTCATTGCCGGCGGGCGATGTGGCATCCGCAAAAAGCATGACCCTGAGAATGGCGGTGGAAGATGAAAGCGGAGTTGAGGCGAATTGGCAGTACATCACGATCAAGCGGGGACATCGCTCAGCCGGGTATACCCTGGCCACGATTCCGGATGACACAAAGAGCTGGATAGCATCCTACTCTTATCCTTACGAAAACACCCCCTATTCCCGATCTGGCTTCTATAACAGCATTGCCACCACCTGGAATAAAGCAGCGGCAACCATACTTGCAGGCGGCGCTGATCATTCGGATATCAATCTGGTGGTGTTGAGAAACCACAAGATCAGCGGCCAGATATCCTTGCCGCTCGGAGATGTTGCTCCTGCCGGCAGTATTGTTGTCGGCATATCCGCTTCACGGCAACAAAGCTCCAGCACAGAATCACAAACCAGTATCACCATAGAAGAAGGCGACTCCAAAGCACCCTACACCTTATGGCTGGATCCCGATGATGAAGCCCAATGGGTGTTGCAGTATTCGTATCATGGAACCGAACCTTACATGAACAATGCGTACTATGCCGCTGCCGGGACGACCTGGGACAAAGCCGCGGCAACATTGCTTGACGGCAAACATGATCACGCCGGGATCAATCTTGAACTGCTGAAAAAATTACGTTTTAGCGGCACGGTATCACTTCCTGCAGGTGAGGCAGCGCCCTCTGGAGGAATTGCTTTGTCCATCCAGTTTGATACCCAGTCAACATGGGTGGAAATTGAAGAGGGAAATTTTTCCACGCCCTACGAGTTGTGGGTGCCCATCAACCCAAATCAGACATCACCACTAAGCTACTGGTTGCCCGACAGTGGGGCCTACTTGCGCTATGGTTATTACACCAGCACAGGAACCACCTGGGATTACTTTCAAGGCGAACCGTTTCGAGCAAACGCAAACCACCAAGGCATTGATCTGACTCTGTTGGCTGGCGACCGCATCAGTGGCACCCTGTCCTTACCGGAAGGCCAGGCGGCGCCAACCGGGGGTATCAGCCTGGAAATACAAAGCAATGACATCCATTCCATGCAGAGAGAATATGCCTATGTGACCATTGCCGAAGATGAATCTGCCGTAGATTATATCTTGGTGCAGATCCCGGATGCAGAAGCGCAATGGAAAATCTCCTACATCCACCACGGGATTGAACCCTATATTCAAAAAGGGTTTTACGCCTGGAATGGCACTGTTTGGGACAGCAGCAAGGCATCCTTGCTCGATGGGGGAAGAACACATGACGGCATCAACCTGCGATTGCTCAAGGACATTCCTGACAGCTGCCCCCTGGCCGATGAAGTCATTTCCGGCCCGATATTGTATGAGGAGGATTTTCACTGTTCAGCCGAATCCTCGATAACCGCCGGATCTCCCCAAGGGGTCGTCGTGGGCAAGGGCGTTCACGTCCTGTACTCAGCGCCACAGATAGAACTCAAACCCGGGTTTTCCGTAAATGGTGGTGTTTTCAGGGCGGGAAACAACCTGCTGCCCTGATATGCCGTGAGTTTCTATCCGATTAGCATCTATTAACCCGGCGGCCAGTGCATCGGGCGGCCGCCCAGCACATGCATATGGATATGGAATACGGTCTGCCCTGCGCCGGCATTGCAGTTGAATACGACACGATACCCCTCGTCGGCAATACCTTCCTGGCGGGCCACGGTTTTTGCCGCCAAGGACATTTTTCCGACCAGTGGTGCATTTTCCGGCTGCAGATCATTGAGCGTGGGGATATGGCACCGGGGAATCACCAGCACATGGGTGGGGGCCTGGGGATTCAGATCCCGAAACACCAGAACATCCTCATCTTCGTAGATAATATCTGCAGGGATCTCGCCCGCAACGATCTTGCAAAATATACAGTCTGTCATGATCCTCTCCTGATTCCGGTCAGATTCCCACTTTGCGACGCCCCACAAAGGCATGCGCCAACGTGCCACCATCCACATATTCCAACTCCCCGCCAAGGGGGACGCCGTGGGCGATACGGGTCGCCTGGATATCCTTGTCTGCGGCCATATCACTGATGTATTGCGCAGTAGCCTCGCCTTCCACCGTGGGATTGGTCGCCAGAATCAACTCCTCCACCCTGCCCTCAGCCAGAATACCCGCCAGTTGATCCAGGCCGATCTCCCGCGGACCAATGCCATCCAGTGGTGAAAGCCTGCCTCCCAGTACGAAGTACCGCCCGCGATAATCCGTCGCCTGTTCGATCGCCAGCACATCTGCAGGCGTTTCCACCACACAAAGCTGGACATCGTTGCGCTGCTCATTGGTGCACAGCCCGCACAGATCATTTTCACTAAGGGTACGGCAGCGCTGGCAATGGCCGATATTGTCCACCGCCTGTACCAACAGCCGGGAAAGCCGGCGACCACCATCGCGGTCACGCTCAAGAATATGGAATGCCATACGCTGGGCGGTTTTTGGCCCTACGCCGGGCAGGCAGCAGAAGCTGTCCATCAGTTGCTGCAGCAGGGAGTTGCCTGTCATTTCAGAACGGCAGCTTCATACCCGGAGGCAGAGAAAGGCCAGCAGTCAGGCCACTCATCTGGTCTTTGGTTTTTTCCTCGATACGATGCACGGCATCATTGCAGGCCGCCGCCACCAGGTCTTCCAGCATTTCCTTGTCGTCCCCCACCAGGGAATCATCGATTTCCACGCGGCGCACTTCATGGCGACCATTCATGGTGACCTTGACCAGGCCGCCACCGGATTCCCCGGTTATTTCCGCCTTTGCCAGCTCTTCCTGGGCCTTTTGCATATCGGCCTGAATTTTCTGGGCCTGTTTCATCAGGTTCCCTATACCACCTTTCATAACATCACCTAGATTTAGTTGCTATTGAGTTTGATACTGTCCACCAGCAATTCGCCATCGAAATCTTCTTTCAGCACCTGTACCACCGGGTCATTCTGCATAGCGAGCACTGCCGCGGCCTGCTTTTCCCGGTGCTGGCGCTCGGCAATCTGGGCTGGTGTTTCTTCAGCAGCTTCTGCCACTTTGATTTCCATCCGGATACTCCGCCCCAGATAACTTTCCAGCGCCTGTTGCAGCTTCTGCCGCGGCATGGAACCTGCCAAGGCACCACCGGTGGGATTGAGAGTAAGCAGCAAGTGGTCATCCTGCCAGGATTTTACTGTACAGTGCGCCGCCAATTGAGAGGAAACCCCTCCCAGCCTCAATGCCGGCAGCAAACGATGCCAATCATTCAGATCAACACTTCCCTGCGGCACCGGCGCGGGTTCTTGCACTTGCCCCACCGACTTTTTTTGCCCGGACAGCGCCTCATTTCCAGCAGAAGCAGGCCCGCCTCGTCCCCCGGCATGGCCGGAAGGTGATGACCGGCGATTGGATGCCTGGCCGACGTCCGCTTCCGGCGCTAGCGGGCGAAAGGCCAGCATTCGCAGCAGGATCATCTCAAAACCACTGCGCGGATCCGGCGCGAGAGGCAGGTCCCTCTGGCCGCGCAAGGCGATTTCATAAAAAAGCTGTACATCTTCCCTATGCAGCAACCCTGCGAGCTCCTGCAGTGCCTGCATATCGCCCCAACCGGCGGCATCAGCGGCTCCAGGAGAAGCCTGGTGCAGGGCGATACGGTGCAGCAGCAACAGCAGGTCTTTCAACAGGGTGGAAAAATCCGGTGACTGTCGGGCTGCTATGGAAATTTGCTCCAGTACCGCAGCGGCATCATTGTCGATAACTGCCTGCAACAGTTGCGGCAGCTGATCCTGCGCAACCACGCCCAGCATGGTTTTTACATCTTCTTCCCTGACCTGCCCACCACCAAAGGCGATAGCCTGATCAAGGATGCTCAAGCCGTCGCGCATGCTGCCATCCGCCACCCTGGCCAGTAAATCCAGCGCAGGTGCTTCCCATTCCACTTTTTCCGCCTGCAAGATATATTCGAACTGCCCGCGGATCTGCTCCGGCGGCATGCGCTTTAAATTCATCTGTAGACAGCGCGAGAGCACAGTGACCGGCACTTTCTGCGGATCTGTGGTCGCCAGTAAAAATTTGACGTGGGGCGGTGGTTCTTCCAGGGTCTTCAGCAGGGCATTAAAGCTGGAATTGGAGAACATGTGCACCTCATCAATGAGGTATACCTTGTAGCGGCCGCGGATGGGCGCAAAGGGCACGTTCTCCAGCAGCTCCAGGGTTTGATCCACCTTGGTACGGGAAGCGGCATCCACTTCCAGCAGGTCTGCGAAGCGGCCATCGTCCACTTCCTGGCAAATGCTGCACTCTCCACAGGGCGTGGAGCTGACGCCTTTTTCACAGTTCAGGGATTTTGCCAGGATGCGCGCCAGGGTGGTTTTTCCAACCCCACGGGTTCCGGTAAACAGGTACGCATGGTGCAGGCGATCATTATCCAGGGCATTGCTCAGTGCGCGCACAACATGCTCCTGCCCAACCAACTCTTCAAAGGTTCGGGGTCGCCATTTACGCGCTAGTACCTGATAGGACATAGAAGATTTACAAAAAAACTGGTGGCAACCGTACCAGCCACACCCCGGCACACACTGTCACTGCTGCGGCTGCTCCCTTCCGGGCCTGACCGGGTTCACAGCTGAGTGTTGCGAGGGGACCGATACGGCCGCCATAAACATTTATCCTGAATCTACAGAATCAGATTACCCCCCGAAACATGCATCCAGGGAGAGCTGTGGATTATGACCGATTTATGTGGGTTTAGCCATGCTTTCTGATGGTTTCTGTTCACACGCAACCACAGGATCCCGGGCCGCCGTCTTTGCCTTGTACAAGGTTTCACCTGCAGCAACATCAGCACAATCTTTTTCAGCGTCTGATCCCCGGCGGATGCAGCAAAGCCCGAACCTGCTATCGTACAGTTTCAGCTTTTTCCAAACAATCGCGCAACATTTTCCATGGTGTATTCAATCATTGGCCGCATGCGCTGCACACAGCGCTCGCCTTCTGCAATCGCTTCATCTGCACGATGAAATTCCAGCAGGCCAATTTCGGCCAAACGTGGTTCGAGGAGGATATCCGGAGGATCACCGGCCATGCGGCTGCGGGTAATCCTGTCCTGGGTAATATTGACAGAGCTTGCCAGCACATCAAACATGCCGGGAGGGGCATCTTCCCGGTTGTCCGGGAAGAGGTTGGATGAATAGCTTTTTATTGTCCCCAAAATACCGTCAATCGCTCCACTTTCTGCCGCGAGATCCGGTTTTTTCGGTGACAAATGCTTGCCGAGGATATCAGCATTGAGGTTTACCGCAATCACGACTTCGGCCCCCAGGGCGTGACAAAGGGAAACCGGAACAGGATTGACCAATCCCCCATCCACCAGCCAGCGCCCGTTGAAGCGAACAGGCGCAAACAGCCCGGGCAATGCGATAGAAGCCATGATCGAAGACAGCACCTCTCCACTGGTAAACCAGATTTCGCGGCCATTACCCAGATCGGTGGCAACATTGCCGTAGGCCATCTCCATGTCCTCGATCAGAAACCCCTCATTCACTACATATTCATGCAGGAAGCTTCTCAGTCGTTCCGCATCGACAAGCCCTTTCAGCCTCCAGCCAATGTCAAAGAAAGCGGCAACATCACGCCGGCGCAACGAGCACACCCAGTCTTCCAGATTTTCAAGGTTATTGCTCGCACGGGCGGCCCCCACGATGGCGCCAATGGAGCAGCCCGCGATCACATCAGGCCGCAAGCCCATCTCTTCCAGCGCACGAATAATGCCAATATGAGACCAACCCCGGGAAGCGCCGCCGCCCAGGGCCAGGCCGATGCGCACGCCGTCAGGCTTCGATTTCGACAAGGGCCTCTTCCGGATTTACGGCATCCCCTTTCTGTACAAATACGCCGGTTACGGTGCCACTGATGGGCGCCTGTACTTCGGTCTCCATCTTCATGGCTTCGGTGATCAGCACCGCCTGCCCCGCTTCGATGCTGTCGCCTTCCTTGACCAGCACCTCTACGATGCTTCCCGGCATGGAGGTGGTCACATGTCCTTCCTTGGTAGCCTTGGGGCGACGTCCGGCGATAGTCCCCTGCACCGCACCCTCGGTACCGCCGGTAAGCACGATTTCGTCCAGCGTCTCCACCACGGCTTCTTCGGGCACACCGTCTACGGTCATGTAGAAATGCCTTTCCGGCTGCCCCTTGTGCCCGGCGCCGGTCATCTTGATATGGTAGGTTTCGCCATGCAACACAATATTGAATTCCGTTGGCGCCCGCTCCTGGGGGCCGTCACCGGGAGGTGGCTCCAGTGGTTCAGGCTGCAAAGTTCCTGCCGCACGCTGCTCCAGAAACTGCCGGCCAATTTCGGGAAACATGGCGTAGGACAACACGTCTTCATCCGACTGAGCCAGATCGCCGATTTCCTTGCGCAGCTGATCCAGCTCCGGCGTAATCAGATCGGCCGGGCGCACTTCGATCACTTCCTGATCACCCACGGCCTTGCGTCGCAGCTTCTTATCCACTTCGCCAGGCGCCTTGCCGTAACCGCCCTGAAGATAAATCTTTACTTCATTGGTGATGGTTTCATAGCGTTTTCCAGTAAGCACGTTCAGCACCGCCTGGGTGCCGACAATCTGCGAAGTTGGGGTAACCAGGGGCGGATATCCCAGATCCTTGCGCACCCGGGGGATCTCCTCCATGACTTCCGTCATGCGTCCCAGGGCATTCTGTTCCTTGAGTTGATTCGCCAGATTGGAGATCATGCCGCCAGGAATCTGGTTGACCTGAACCCGGGTATCCACACCGGTAAACTCACTTTCAAATTGGTGGTATTTCTTGCGCACTTCGTAGAAGTACATGCCGATATCCTGAAGCAGCTCCAGATCCAGTCCAGTGTCATACGGCGTATTCTTCAGGCCGGCCACCAGGGACTCTGTAGGTGGGTGACTGGTGCCGCCGGCCCAGGAAGAAATCGCCGTATCCACCCGGTCACAACCATTCTCTATGGCTTTCAGATGACACATTTCCGCCAATCCGGAAGTGGCATGGGAATGGAGCTGCAGGGGAAGATCCACCGCATCCTTCAACGCCTTGACCAGCTCCTCCGTAGCAAAGGGGGTCAGCAGACCCGCCATGTCCTTGATGCATAGGCTGTCGCAGCCCATATCTTCCAGGCCCTTGGCCATTTTCACAAAACCGGCGGTGTCATGCACCGGACTGACGGTATAGCAAATCGTGCCCTGGGCATGCTTGCCCGCTTCTTTGGTGGCTTCGATAGCGGTGCGCAGGTTGCGAATATCATTCAGCGCATCGAAGATGCGGAATACATCCATGCCCTGCTCTGCAGCCTTGATAACAAAAGCCTTTACCACATCATCTGCGTAATGCCGGTAGCCCAGCAGGTTCTGCCCACGCAGCAGCATTTGCAGTTTGGTGTTGGGCAGGGCCTCCCGCAACTTTCTCAGGCGCTCCCAGGGATCTTCCTTGAGGAATCGCAGGCAGGCGTCATAGGTGGCTCCTCCCCAGCACTCCAGCGACCAGTAGCCTACGCGGTCCAACCTCTCACAGGCAGGCAGCATATCTTCGGTACGCATGCGGGTAGCAATAAGGGACTGATGCGCATCACGCAGAATGACATCGGTAATTTGTATTTTTGACATAGGTTTTACCTGTTACAAGCCAGCATGAGCGGCTACTGCTACGGCAATCGCCGCAGCAACATCGCTCTTGCACTGTTTCTCGGTGTACTCGGTTAATTCCGGATGATCTTCCACAAATGAAGTCGTAAAGTTAGCCGCCCGGAATTCAGGGTGGTGAAGAATTTCCTCGTAATAGAGTTTGGTGGTGCGAATGCCGTGCACCTCCATATCCTTGAGGGCGCGCTCGCCACGGCTGATGGCGTCTTCCCAGGTCAACGCCCAGACAATTACCTTGGCGATCATGGAGTCGAAAAACGGTGGTATGGTATATCCGGTATAGATCGCCGTATCTGTACGCACACCCGGCCCACCGGGTGCGTAGTAGCGGGAAATCCGCCCGAAACTTGGCAGGAAGTTATTCTTGGGATCTTCCGCATTTACGCGAAACTGTATGGCATAGCCTCGGCGCTGGATTTCATGCTGTTGGAAACGCAGCTTCAAACCCGCAGCAACCCGGATCTGCTCTTCGACAATATCCACACCGGTAATGGCCTCCGAGATGGTATGTTCCACCTGTATGCGGGTGTTCATTTCCATGAAATAGAACCTGTGGTTCTGATCCATAAGAAATTCCACCGTGCCTGCGCTGGAATATCCCACCGCCTTGGCCGCAATGACCGCCAGACCACCCAGATACTGGCGCTGCCCCTCGTCCAGCTGCGGAGAAGGCGCAATTTCAATAAGTTTCTGGTTGCGGCGCTGTATGGAGCAATCTCTTTCGTAGAGGTGAATACAGTTTCCGTGGCTGTCCGCCAGTACCTGCAATTCGATATGCCGGGGGCTGACAATGCATTTTTCCATGAACACTTCTGCACGGCCAAACGCTTTGGTGGCTTCGGAAATTACCCGGTCGTAGTTTTTGCTCAAGTCATCCGGCGAGTCACAACGACGTATGCCTCGACCACCACCACCGGAAGTTGCCTTGAGCATTACCGGATAACCGATGCCTGCGGCCACTTCCAGCGCTTCTTCCAGACCAGAGAGATTTTCCTCGGTGCCCGGTGTTACCGGTACACCTGCGGCTATCATGGCCTTGCGCGCTTCGGTCTTGTCTCCCATGCGCCGGATCACATCTGCACTGGGGCCGATGAAGGTAATGCCACGACGCTCGCAAGCGGCGGCAAAATCGGCATTTTCCGACAGAAAACCATAGCCGGGATGGATGGCATCACAGCCCGTCTGCACCGCCAGATTGACGATACGGTGAATGTTCAGATAACCCGCGACAGGATCTTCACCAATGCTGAAGGCTTCATCCGCCTTCTTGACATGCAGGGCGTACATGTCCGCCTCGGTGTAGATGGCTACGGAACGAATGCCCATCTCGGCGCAGGCGCGGATAATGCGCACTGCAATCTCGCCACGGTTCGCTACAAGTATTTTTCGCAACATGTTTTTTACCTAGTGGCGGTTACTGCCGCCAATTCTGTCCATGAGCGCAAACAGCACTCCGGAAACGACTAACGCCATATGTATACCTACCTTCCATGCCAGTTCCTGCTGGGAAACCTCGGTGATATTCATGAACAACTTCAGCAATTCAATGCCTGAAATAGCGACGATGGAACCGATGAGCTTGATCTTAAGATCAGTAAATCCCACCTTGCCCATCCATTCCGGACGATCATCATGATCCGCCACATCGATGCGGGATACAAAGTTTTCGTACCCGGCAAAAACAATAATTAGCATCAGATTCGCCACCAGCACCAAATCGACAAGCGCCAGTATTCCCAGAATAACATGGGGGCCGGGCTCACCAAACAGCGCCAGGGGCACCAAGTGCAGGAATTCCTTGAAGAACATTATCAACAACAGCCCCATGGCCAGTATCAGCCCTACATAAAAAGGGGCCAGCAACCAGCGGCTGTTGAACATGAAACTTTCAAGCGCATGCTCCAGTTTTTTCATATGTTTTATTTTCTAGGCAGGCAAAAATTGGAATTATACCGAAAATCCGGAAACATAACCTACAACCCGGCAGGGGTTGCAGGGCCACCCACCACAGTCAGAAAAAGGCTGCTCTGGTAGGCAAGAAACACCAGCAGCAAGATTGCTCCCGCCCAGCGTTTGATCAGTCCATGTCCACTGCGGCTGAAGCCCCGCGCCATAATATACAGAGCCACCGCCAGCACCAGCATCAGGGGGAAATCCCGATACAGCACCGCACTGTCAACTTCGCTGGGACCAATGCTGCCGGCAATGCCCAGCACCGCAAGAATATTGAACAGGTTAGAGCCCACCACGTTACCCACAGCAATGTCATGTTCCTGCTTGCGGGCGGCGGTCACAGAAGCTGCCAGCTCGGGCAGGGAAGTACCAATGGCAACGATGGTCAAGCCAATCACCAGATCGCTTACTCCATAGAACTGTGCGATCCCTACGGCGCCCCACACCAGTAGCTTGGAACTTGCCAGCAACAGCGTCAGCCCGGACAGCAGCAGCCACCAGGCGCGTCCTTTGGGCATGGATTCGGGGATCTCTTCCGCCAGTTCTTCAATGAGTGGATCATCAGTGCCGGTGGTGCGCGCAAGATGAATCGTCCATAACACCACACCGAACATGCCCGCCAGAAGCAGCGTTCCGTCCAGGCGGGAAAGCTGGCCATTCCAGAGCAACGCCCAGGCCGCCAGCATCACGATCAGCATCAGGGGAAATTCCCTGCTCAGGGTTTTCGATTGCACAGCCAGAGGGGCTATGAGCGCGGTAACTCCCAATACCAACGCCATATTGGCAATATTTGACCCGACAGCGTTGCCAATGGCCAGACCACTGTTGCCTTGCAGGGCTGCCATGGCGGAAACCAGCATTTCCGGCGCGGAGGTGCCAAAAGCGACAATGGTCAAACCAATAATCAGGGTGGAAATACCCATCACCCGCGCCAATCCGGCCGCCCCGGCGACAAACCGGTCAGCGCTCCAAACCAAAACAACCAGCCCGGCAACTACAGCCAGGACAAACCAGAGAATTTCATTCATTATGATGACTTGTTTTTCAGGTAGTTATAAACTTTTATTAGAAATCAGATTAGATTTTTCAGTTGCAAAATCCGTTCTTGCAGCGCCTGTTCAGATGTTTCCCGAATCGTGATGTGCCCAATCTTGCGCCCTACCCGCGGAGCTTTGCCATACAGGTGCAGATGCGTGTTTTTCAATCCAAGGATGGCAGGGGCATCCGGCAATTCCCCGATCAGATTTATCATTGCCGCATGCCCCACTGCGGCCGTACCACCCAAGGGAAGCCCCAGGATCGCCCGCAGGTGGTTTTCAAACTGACTGGTTTCGGCGCCCTCGATCGTCCAGTGTCCGGAGTTATGCACTCTGGGCGCCATTTCATTCGCCAGCAGATGCGATCCGATCTGGAAGAACTCGATAGCCAAAACCCCCACATGATTCAGGTTTTCCAGCAAGCGTTGTGCATAGTTTTCTGCGAGCGCCTGCATCGGGTCATCATGTAGACAAGTGGACAGGCGCAGGATGCCGTTTTCATGGTGATTCTCCGCCAGAGGGTAAAAAGCCAGTTCTCCGGAAGCACTGCGCACGGCAATGATGGAAACTTCCCTTTCAAACCCTATCAACCCTTCAAGTATGGCCGGTGCCCGGCCGATAGCTTCCCAGGCTGCCTGCAAATCATCACCAGCACGCAAGACCTGCTGGCCCTTGCCGTCATAACCGAGAGTGCGGGTCTTGAGCACGGCGGGAAACCCGATTTTCTCCACCGCCAGCCGCAGCGTCTGCAGGTCATGTACCTCGGAAAAAGGCGCTGTTTCTATTCCCAGCTCGTGGAACAGGTTTTTTTCATGGCTGCGGTCTCTCGCCGTGGCCAGGGAATTTGCGGGAGGAAAAACAGGCAGGGATGCGCCCAGTTGTTCCACCGCTGCTGCGGGTACGCTTTCAAATTCATAGGTTACCAGATCGACTTCGGCAGCCAGCCGCTGCAAGGCGTCGGGATCATCGTAGGCGGCCTGTATGTGCCCGGCCAGCGGTGCGGCGCAGGCGTCGGCTGCGGGTTCCAGCACCACAAAACCCAGCCCCAGGGGATACCCCGCCAGGGCCAGCATGCGTGCCAGTTGCCCCCCGCCAAGAACACCGATCTTCATGAGCTGGCGGCGGGGTCGGGATGATCCAGCACGGTTTCTGTTTGCCGGGTGCGGAAAGCATCCAGGGCGCTACGGATCTCCCCATACTTGTTACCCAGTATGGACGCCGACAGTAACGCCGCATTCACCGCGCCCGCCTGGCCAATGGCCAGGGTTCCCACGGGAATGCCCGCAGGCATTTGCGCGATGGAAAGCAGGGAATCCATACCGTTCAACGCTCTGGATTGCACAGGTACGCCCAGCACCGGCAAGCTGGTTTTCGCCGCCACCATACCCGGCAAATGTGCAGCGCCGCCAGCACCGGCGATGATGACTTCTATACCCCGTCCACGAGCCTGTTCCGCATACTGAAACAGCTTGTCCGGGGTTCTGTGGGCGGATACCACTTCTTTTTCGAAGGGGATACCCAGCTTCTCCAGGGTCTCTGTAGCATGACGCATGGTCTCCCAGTCCGAACTGGAACCCATGATCACTCCAACCAGTGCTTGCATAATCCGTTCTCTGCCCGCAGGGCGGATCGTTGAAAAAACGCGTATTATGCCTGATTTTCACGGGGATTGCCCCGTGGTGGGCATCGGAATTAAAGACCCTTTCAGCGAGTCAGCCGAAAACGCTCTGATCTTCCACCTTGAACGTCCGCAGAACATGGGTGAACGCCTTGTTGCTGGCGGCGATAGCCACCACATCGAATATATCCCGGTCGCTACACCCCTGTACTTTTGCGGCCTGGATGTCTTCCTCACTCACGGATTCCGGCGCATCGATGGCCGCCAGGGCGATTTTGAGCAGGATTTTTTCCGCTTCCCCCAGGGGAGCCTGATCCGGCTTCGCTCTTGTCGCCTGCAGCTGTTCGGCACTGATACCCTGGTTCATCAGGATTGCGGCATTGAACTCAATACAGAACCGGCATTCGGCCTTTGATGAGACCAGATAACGTATCAGCGCCAGCAACCGGGGGCTGAGTCTTTCATGAGCCATAAAATAGCCAACGGTGCCTACGAAAGCCTTGAGCAATGGCGGGCTGATGCCGTACAGGCGCAGTCCGGCCGGAACAAAGCCGATCTGCGCCTCCACATCATTGAAGATTTTTTCAACAAGTTTCCGATCCGCCTCGGGCACTGTGGGATCAATCAGCACATTTGTCGTCATCCTATTCTCCAGGTTACAAAACAAACCGACCCGTCGGTCTGTTTTCAGGTCAAAAAAATAGCTGCTCTCCGACCAGTGTTTACTGCCGGAAAACCAATAACAGGCTGTACGTCGCACCAGGACGTGTGGCCATTTTCAATGACCATAAGCCATTGAAGACTCTTTTCAACATCCTGATAAGTAATCCTTGATAAAATCGATACTTGCATCAAGCTGGGTGGGGGTTTGCCTGGCTTTATCGAGGAGAATGGCCCCTTCGATCTGCCCGAGGACAATGGCGGCAAACCGGGCTGGATCCAGCTCCCGGGATATCTGCCCCGCAGCAACCGCCTTGACCAACAGGGATTCAATCAACGCCTGGAGCCGGGAAAAAACCTCGTTTACCTTGGCGGCTGTTTCCTGGCTGGCAGTGCTGAGTTCCAGGCTGAAATTCCCGAAATAGCAGCCGCAGATCTGCCCTTCCTGATGCTGCTGCTTCTGCCTTGCCGCCATGGATTCCAGAAGCGCAAACAGGGCGTCCAGCGACGTATCGCTCCGATCCAGCACCTGTTCCTGGATTTCCCTCGATATTCGGCTGAACTGCCAGTCCAAAGAAGCAATGGCCAGGGCCTCTTTGCTCGGAAAATGATAGTAAAAATTCCCCTTGGTGACGCCAGCGCGCCGAATCACCTTGTCCAGCCCTGTAGCATGGTATCCATGCAGATAAAAAAGCGCTGATGCCGCCGTCAAGATGCGCTGCCGGGTTGCCAGGGCTTTTTCGGACAAAGACATAAAAACAGACCAGTCGGTATATTTCTTTTTCCAAGTATCTGCCTTGCTGGCAGCCCTGTCAAACTGCATCCTGCATTGCCTGCGCACCCCACCTTATCCTGGCACTTTTGGGGGGCTCTCGATATTGTCAATGACGGGATGTTGGTTACCAAAGATGTCCACCACATACTCGCCCACCCCAAGATCGAGATTGGCACAGTAGCTGCAGATTCCCAGATAATCCAACTCCCTGACCACCATGCGGGTAGAATGCCATGACCCTATGACCGCCAGGCGTGTCTTTTCCAGCATGTGTATTAAACAGCGTACGCTTGATCTGCCCGTCAAGGGAGGAAGGCAGTAAAATGCAGGATAGATACAGGGATGTATCGTAGTAGAACAACGCAGGAGCAATTGCCGAGGCCGGACCCATAGGTTCTTGAAGACTTTAAACACCGGCCTGCGCTGGTATGACGAAAGCTGAATTATTCGGGGTGCCCTTATGCTATTAAAAACGCTTATTTTTCATCTAATCCATCCTGCCCAAATTTCCATTCCATGATTAGCCTTTCCAGCGATACCCTCGCCCGCACCACCACATTGCGTCAGCTGCAAATTCTTGTTGCGGTAGCCAGGCATGGAGGTTATACCCAAGCCGCAAACGTCCTGTACCTCACCCAACCAACGGTTTCCATGCAGATCAAGAAACTGAGCGACGCCATCGGCTTGCCACTGTTCGAGCGCCGCGGGAAGAAACTGGAACTGACGCCGGGGGGCCGTAGAACCCTGGAAGCTTCACAGGATATCCTGTCGCGGCTTGATTTGCTGGGTGCGGAGATTTCCTCACTGACGGGTGAAATCAAGGGTGAGTTGCGCATCGCTGTGATCACAACAGCCAAGTATTTCATGCCCCGCCTGCTCGGTGCATTCATCCAGCGCTACCCTGACGTGCAACCCCGCCTGTGCGTCACCAACCGGGAGAACGTGCTGCTCAGGCTTCAGGAGCAAACGGACAACCTGTTCATCATGGGAAAGGTGCCCGAAGATCTGCCAGTCACGGCTTCCGCATTTCTGGACAATGACCTGGTGGTCATTGCTCCTCCCCGGCATCATCTGGCCAACAAACATTCCATCCCCCTGAAGGCCTTGCTCAGGGAACGCTTTCTGCTCAGGGAGATCGGTTCGGGCACACGCCTGGCCACGGATCAGCTGTTCTCCAACCAAAAGCTGGAGTTGGAACCCTACATGGAGCTGGGCAGCATCGAAGCCATCAAGCAGGCCGTAATGGCGGGGCTGGGTATTTCGGTCATGTCCCAGCACAACCTGCGGCTTGAACTGGAAAGTGGCAAGATCCACCTTCTGGATGTCCAGGGCTTCCCCCTGCACCGCCATTGGTATGCGGTTCATGCCGCAGACCGGCAACTCAACCTGGTCAGCCAGGCCTTTCTGAAATTCATTCACGAAGAAAGCCAGCATATCATTGAAGACAGCCGCCATTATTGACAGCCACTGCCACCTGGATTTTCCTGACTACGACCAAGATCGTGAGCAGGTATTGGATAATGCCAGAAAACTCGGTGTACGGGGATTCATCGTGCCCGGCACCACGGCAAGACGCTGGCCGAAGATTATTAAACTCTGCCGGGGTCACGCTGATGTCTTTGGTGCGCTGGGACTGCATCCCTTCTTTCTCGATGAACACGGCATGGCCGATATGGAGAAACTGGGCTCCTGCCTGGAAAATCGGAAAATCATTGCCGTGGGGGAAATCGGCCTGGATTTCATGCACCGTGACCTGGATCCCGAACGGCAGCTATCCTTTTTCAAGGCGCAGCTCAAGCTGGCTGCCGAACAGGAATTGCCAGTAATCCTGCACTGCCGAAAGGCTCACGATACGGTATTGAAACTGCTCAAACGCTACCCACCCAAAGGGGGCATCGCCCATGCCTTCAATGGCAGCCTGCAGCAGGCCGAAGCCTACATACGGTTGGGATTTTGCCTGGGATTCGGCGGCATGCTGACCTATGAACGCTCAACCAAGCTGCGCCGGTTGGCCCAACAACTCCCTGTGGAATCACTGGTGCTGGAAACCGATGCTCCCGGCATGAGTGGCACCGCCCACCGGGGCCAGAGAAACAGCCCGGAATACCTGCCCGAGGTGCTGCAAACCCTGGCTGAACTGAAGAATCTATCCACAGAAGATCTGGCTCGGCAAACTACCGCCAATGTCCGGCGCACCCTCGCCCTGCCGGATGCCGAGTCAGGCACTGGTCAGAACGGACAGATCGAGCCACCCCGGGGTTTCCAGATCACCTCTTAGCACCTGGTGGGGTCGATCAGGCTCACCCAGATCCGTCATCACCCAACGGGCAGCAGAGAAATTTTCTTCCCGGGTATAGAGTGCAGGCGTGATCAGAACGGGAAGTCCGCCCCTGCAGCGGCACGCAGGCCGTTGCTACTGTCCTCCAGTGCGGCTGGCAAATTCAATTGCATTTCTTCTGTTTCCGCCAAGGTGCCGTCCACATCAAAAATGAGCGCCTGAATTGTCATGAAATTATTTGAGGCTTTCCAGTAACGCCCGCTCGATACAATTGAGCACCCGCACACGCAGGCCACTGGCCATGAAGTGATAGAAGTTGAGGGTGCAGGGTACGGGAGTATGCAACGCATCCCGGCCCACCTCCTGAAAGTCCACCCATGCCAGCACCGGCAGGTCGTTCTGATTCTGGTCCACCACCAACCAGTAGTCGTCATCGATGATGACCGCCATCTGTTTCAAACCCGGCAGCTCCATGCGCAGCGGCACCTGATGCCGGATGCGCGCCCGCCGCCACAGGTTATAGAGCGCCGCCTCCAGTTCATCGGCCCGCGAGGTATAGACCGGCATGTCATGGATACGCGATGGCATGCTTCCTAGGCCGTCAGGCTGGCAAACAGCAAAGGCAATTGTTCCGGCAAACGATCGACATGATCGATCACCGTATAGTGGCTTTCGCCGAAGATACGCTTGACATAGCGGTCGGCCATGGGATCGAGAGTCAGGCAGTAGGTGAGGATGCCCTTGGTATAGAGCTCTTCCACTGCCTTCTTGGTGTCGTGGCGCAGATGTTGTGGATCAGTTTCGTCGATATCCGCTGGCTCTCCATCCGTTACCAGTAGAATCAGCTTGCGCCTTTCCTGTTGCTTCATCAGATGGAACCCCGCATGGCGCAGAGCCGCGCCCATGCGTGTAGACAACCCCCCCTCCATTCCGGCAAGGCGTGCCTTGGCTTCGTCATCAAAATGTTGGTTGAAGTCCTTGAAGCGATAGTACTGCACATCATGTCGCCCGTCGGAAGAAAACCCGTGCAATGCGAAAGGATCGCCAATCCCTTCAATAGCGGTGGCCACCAGGGTCGCCGCTTCACGAGTCAGCTCCAAAACCGTTTTGTCGGATTCACCCAGGGTTTCATTGGTGGACTCGGAAAGATCCAGCAATACCACAACAGCCAAGTCACGGGTCTTGAGCACATTGCGCATGGTGATACGTGGGTTGGGCTGCTCGTTCATGCGCAGGGAAATCATGGCTTCCACGGCAGCATTAATGTCAATTTCGTCTCCGTCTTCCAGGCCACGCTGGCGCTGTACACCCGCAGGTGCCAGCAAATCTATGATCTGGCGAATACGATGGGCGATGGGTTTGTGCTGTAGCAGAATATTGTCGATATCCTCGGGATCACCCTTGGGCTGACGACGTTCGTATACCGTGACCCAATCCGGGCGGTGCAGCTGAATCTGATAGTCCCATTCTTGGTAGTGATAGGGTTCGGACACCGGCTCCTTGCCCCACATCTGGTTGAAGCTCGCGGTGGCGTCTGTCAGGTCATCCTCGTAGGGGCGCATCTCGTCACTGCAGATCCAGACCTCCTGTGCGTCATCTCCCGCCAGTTCGCAGTCCACTTCATGAGCCATCATCAGGGGGCTGACCTGGTAGCGCACCTGGCGTTGGCTGGCGGCGATGAAATCGAAGCTCTTATCCCAGTTGATATCCTCAAAATGCCAGATGAAACGATTGTCATCACGATAGGGAATCCGGTAACGCTCCAGGATACGCAGACTGGGCACTGCCTTGCGCCCGGCAAAGATGTTATAGAGTTCTACACCTTTCATCCAGGAGGAATGGTTATCATCCTGATTGGCTTCGATTTCATTATGAAATCTCTCCACAAAAGCATTGAGCTGCTCATCATCACCCTTGATACTGCCGTCAAGCAATTGCAGGGCAAGATGCTCCAGTACGGGTACGGTTTCATGTTCCACAGGCTCCTCATATTGCACCTGCATGATGGATGCCCAGAGTGTTTTCAGCCCGGGAAAAACCTTGACTGCCTTGTATTCTACCCGGGCGTCTTCCAGCAGGCCCACAAAAAACATCTGCGCGGGGCTGAGCTGTTCGGCAGATACCGAACTGTTGCTGTACATCATGTGCGATGCCATGTGCGCGGCGGTGGCCCGGTATACTTCTAACCCGGGAATGGCATTGTCCTTGGGGCCCAGGTCATCCAGGGCATCGGGCAGATACAGAATGCGGTCTTCGATGAAGGGACGAAAATCAGTGTAATCCGCTCCGCTGGGACGCAGAAAGAAATCCCGTCCCCACAGGGCGCGCAGGTAGAAATTGAGTTTGCGCTGAATCTTGACAAATAGTACGCCACGGCGCTCTTTCTCTACCATGGCACGGCTATCCGCGGATTCCAGGTTGAAATACGCAGTGAGATTGTCAAAATCACGCCGGTAAGCCTGAGCACCAAAGTTCGCCCAGCGGCGCAGGCCACTCAGGGTCAGCTTGGACAGCAACTCATCAATATGATTGAGCATGGGGCGCAAGCCCCGGGCTGCAGTAGAGGCCTGCTGGTGGATCAAGGTCAGATAGCCACGCACCAGCTGCGCATCGCCCAGGTAGCGGGCCGCTGTTGGCAGGCTGGCGAACAGCAGGGTGATGACCTCTCCGGAAGTCATGGAAGACACCTTCATCGCCGCAGTAATACAGTCGGCAATGATGTCTTCACCACATTCCTTAACTACCAGGGGCATTTCCTGGAGATAGGTGACTACCAGGTCATTTCCGCGCCCCAGTTTGCTCAGCGCAACAGCCCCATCGAGATACGCTTCCAGGCCGGCCGGTGACATGACGCGGGCAGCCTCTTGGAAGGTGCCCTCCAACACATCCTTGACTTCCGGCGCCACTCCCTCGATAAACCTGGAATAATCCTCTAGTTTGATAGACGACATGATGTAATACCCTCAAGCTGTTTTCGTCACGCCAGTGACCTTGGCCATGATGCGGGAGATGATGCCCGCCGCCAGCTAAATCCACTCAGCCAAGAAAGGTCTGCACTGACGCATTCAAGGTATCACGCATATCCGGATCATCCGTCAGCGGCGTAATCATGGTTATGCTGCAGGCTGCCTCCGCATCAATGCCTTTGGCAATCAACTGTCCGGCGTAAACCAGCAAGCGGGTGGAGATGCCCTCATCCAGCCCGTGTCCCTTGAGGTTGCGCGCACGATGGGCGATCTGAACCAGTTTTTCCGCCATCGCCTTGTCAACACCAGACTCCCGGGTAACAATCGCCACTTCCAGGTCCGCCTCGGGATAATCGAAATCAAGGCCGCCAAAACGCTGTTTGGTTGACTGCTTGAGATCTTTCATCAGGCTTTGATAGCCCGGATTGTAGGAAATGACCAGCTGAAAATCCGGGTGCGCTTCAACCAGCTCACCTTTCTTGTCCAGCGGCAGGGTGCGGCGGTGGTCAGTAAGCGGGTGGATGACCACGGTGGTGTCCTGACGGGCTTCCACTACTTCGTCGAGATAGCAGATGGCGCCGATACGCGCCGCAGTGGTAAGGGGGCCGTCCTGCCATTTGGTGCCATCCTTGTCGAGTAAAAATCGGCCCACCAGGTCTGAAGCCGTCATATCCTCGTTGCAGGCTACCGTAATCAGTGGGCGCTGCAGTTTCCATGCCATGTATTCGACAAAACGGGATTTACCGCAACCGGTGGGACCCTTCAACATCATCGGCATCCGTACATTGTAGGCCGCCTCATAAAGTTCAATTTCCCTGGCTACCGGCTCATAGTAGGGTTCGTTCTTAACGATGTACTGGTTGGGATCTACGCTTGCATCAGACATAATATTTACCCATTCATGTAGGAATTGGATTCTGTTGGAAGAGCCGAAAGACAACCGTTCTATTCTTCATCGCCAGTCTCTGTTTCACCAGACCAACCAGCGGCTTTGGCTCGTTCAAATGCCGCTCCGTGAATCTCACGGTGGCGTTTTGCCAGGTTTTCCGGCAGGTGGCTGACCAGGCAGCCATATTTGTCCCATTCGGCATTGACCTTTTGCAACAAGGCATCAACGCCGGCCAGGTTCCAGCCTTCACAGGTTTCGCTCTCATCAATCAGCCCAAACACTTGGGCATCACGAATGATTTTTCCTATTGTAGTCATTCCGCCATTGACTTCGTTGTCAAGGCCTACATACTGTTTTGGTTTATCCATCGTAGTAGCACCTGATTAACCCGGCCACAAAAACCAATGTGGCCGGATTAAACATAAGTAATCACTCAATAAATCAAACGGTTTTACCGCGATAAATTACCATCGAAGCACCAGCAGACTGGGCAAAGTTGTCAAAGCCCAGCAGACGAACATGATTGTTCGGGTGTGCCGCATGGCAGGCTTCAACTTCTTTCAGGATGGCATCCACATCGGTCTCACCAAACATGGGCAGTTTCCACATGTACCAATAGTGGCCACCAGCATTCTCCGGCTCGGTATGCTCGATGCCGGGGTTCCAGCCTTTATTCACGATATACTCGATCTGGGTGCGAATCTGCTCTGGCGTCATGTCCGGCAGATAGGAAAAGGTTTCAAACTTACGGCTTGAAGGTTCGCTCAAGCTTGACTGATAATCTTGCATTTTTATGCTCCTAAATAAATCCTGTTTTTTCGTCGGATGGCACGGCGCTCAAGCGCGCCACGCCATGGCCGGATCGTTACTTGTGAGAAACGTCAAGTTTGTCAACGGTGTCGAATTCGAACTTGATTTCCTTCCAGGTTTCCATGGCAGCCGACAGCTCTGGGCTGTGCTTCGCCGCGGCAGTAAGGATATCCTTACCTTCTTTCTCAAGTTCACGACCTTCGTTGCGCGCCTGAACACAGGCCTCAACTGCAACACGGTTGGCTGCAGCGCCCGCTGCATTGCCCCACGGGTGACCCAGGGTGCCGCCGCCAAACTGCAATACAGAGTCGTCACCGAAGATACTGACCAGGGCAGGCATGTGCCACACATGGATACCACCGGAAGCAACAGGGAACAAGCCAGGCATGGCGCCCCAATCCTGATCGAAGAAGATGCCGCGTGAACGGTCTTCCTTGACATAGGAATCGCGCATGATGTCGATCCAACCCAGGGTTGCATCACGGTCGCCTTCCAGCTTGCCCACTACGGTACCGGAATGCAGGTGATCACCACCGGACAGACGCAGAATCTTGGTCAACACACGGAAGTGGATACCGTGATGCGGGTTGCGATCCATTACCGCGTGCATGGCACGGTGAATGTGCAGCAGCATGCCGTTTTCCTGGCACCATTGCGCCAGCTGGGTATTGGCTGCCCAACCGCCAGTGAGGTAATCGTGCATGATGATGGGTGCACCAATTTCCTTGGCATATTCGGCACGGCGCATCATTTCGTCAGCAGTCGGCGCGGTAACATTCAGATAATGGCCCTTACGCTCCCCGGTCTCGGCTTCGGCTTTCAGGATGGCTTCCATAACGAAGTCGAAACGATGGCGCCAGCGCATGAAAGGCTGGGAGTTCACATTTTCATCATCCTTGGTAAAGTCCAGACCACCGCGCAGGCCTTCATAACAGGCGCGGCCATAGTTCTTGGCAGAGAGGCCGAGTTTTGGCTTGATGGTACAACCCAGCATCGGGCGGCCATACTTGTTCAGCAGGTCACGCTCTACCTGGATGCCCTGGGGAGGGCCATTACAGGTCATGACGTAGGCAATCGGGAAGCGGATGTCTTCCAGACGCAATGCACGCAGAGCCTTGAAACCGAATACGTTACCAACCAGGGAGGTCATTACGTTGACCACAGAACCTTCTTCAAACAGGTCAATGGGGTACGCAATAAAAGCATAGAAGCAAGTGTCGTCGCCGGGCACGTCTTCCATGGCATAGGCAACACCTTTGTAGTAGTCGAGATCGGTCAGCAGGTCAGTCCATACCGTAGTCCAGGTCCCGGTTGAGGATTCGGCGGCAACCGCAGCAGCAACTTCTTCACGAGGCACGCCATCCTGCGGTGTTACCTTGAAACAAGCAAGGATGTCGGTATCCTTTGGTGTATAGCTGGGATCCCAATAAGTTTCGCGGTACTCTTTCACGCCCGCATCGTAGGTTTTAGCCATCATGTTCTCCAAAATGATTAACAGTAATCTCTGATGATTCAGTTCGCGGTTGGCATGCCATCATGGAAAATGAATTGCAGCCCCACAAATACCGCTTAAGGAGCATTATCCCTAGATCTAACATAAATGGAAATCGATATAAGTTATCCGAAACATAGACGATCGTCTATGTTTGACCGGAGCAATTGAGGATAGCCCGAAAAACTATCCGCTGAAATTGCAGATATAGGCCGTATCTGTTTACAGCCGATGAGAAAGGTAGAAAGCCGCCAGTTCCAAGTCTTCAGGCCGCGTGATCTTGATATTGGAGGAAGCCCCCTCAAGCATCGATAACTGGTATCCCGCCCATTCCATTGCGCTGGCCTCGTCCGTCACTGTGACGCCTGCTGACAATGCATCCTCCAAGGCTTTGCACAACAGCCCCAGCGGAAATAGCTGGGGCGTAAAGGCACGCCAGAGGTGATTTCTGTCCACCGTACCCAGAATATGGCCGGCGGCATCAGTTCTTTTCATGGTATCAATCACGGGTGCGCCCAGCACGATCCCATTCCCCTGCCCCATCTGTTCCACCAACCGCTGGATGTCTGCTTCCCGCACGCAGGGGCGGGCAGCATCATGTACCAGTACCCAGTCAGTCTCTTTTGCCTGAACACGCAATGCTTTCAAACCCTCAAGCACCGAAATGGCGCGCTCCGAGCCGCCAACAGTTGTGCACACGCGGGGGTCATCATGAACCTGGGTAGTTTGCCAATGAGGATCCCGGGAAGCCAGAACCACAACCACCCGCTGAATGTCCGGCTGCCGCAACAGCGACCGTACTGACCAATCAATGACCTTGCGGCCCTGCAATGCCAGGTACTGCTTGGGCAGCCCCGTCCCCATGCGCTGGCCACTGCCTGCAGCCGGCACCACTGCAAACAGATTCACTGCTCTTTCTCCGGAGCAATAACCTGGTAGAAGGTTTCACCTTCACGAATCATGCCCAGGTCAGACCGTGCCCGGGCCTCTACCGCTTCCAGCCCGGTTTTCAGGCTTTCTACTTCCGCCCGCAGACGCACATTGCGCTCTTTCATTTGTACCAGTTGTTGCTGCTGGCTCTCGATTTGCTGCTGCAGGCGAAAAACCTCTGCAAGGCTGCCCTGCCCCACCCAGAGGCGATACTGGAGTACAAGGAGCATAACCAGCAATACGGCAAACAGCAGGCGAAAATACCAGGGCATCAGGTCAGGGGGAAGGCTCCCCTTCCGGCATAGACAGCCGCATCACCCAATTGATCTTCAATGCGCATCAGCTGGTTGTATTTGGCCACCCTGTCTGAACGGGAAAGCGACCCGGTTTTGATCTGCCCGGTGTTGGTGGCCACCGCCAGATCGGCGATGGTGGTATCTTCCGTCTCGCCGGAACGATGGGAAATGACTGCGGAGTATCCCGCCTGTTTCGCCATTTCAATAGCCTGCAGGGTTTCCGTGAGCGTGCCGATCTGGTTGAACTTGATGAGGATGGAATTGGCCACACCCATGTCAATGCCTTTCTTCAGAATGGCGGTATTGGTGACAAACAGGTCGTCGCCAACCAGCTGCACCTTGTCACCCAGCATTTCGGTGTGCAGTTTCCAGCCTTCCCAGTCGCTCTCGTCCATACCGTCTTCAATGGAGATAATCGGATACTGCCTTACCCAGTCTGCCAGGTATTCGGAAAATCCGGCAGAATCAAAGCTGCGGTTCTCGGACGCGAGATGGTATTTTCCGTCCTTGTAAAACTCGGAACTGGCGGCATCCAGACCCAGGTAAATATCTTCCCCGGCCTTGTATCCCGCTTTGCCAATGGCTTCGAGAATCACCTCGATGGCTTCCTCGTTGGAGCTGAGATTCGGTGCAAAACCGCCTTCGTCACCAACCGTGGTGGCCAGCCCGCGCTTGCGCAGCACAGACTGGAGCGCATGGAAAACCTCTGCACCATAGCGCACCGCTTCACGAATGCTTGGTGCACCAACAGGAAGAATCATGAATTCCTGCAGGTCCACACTGTTGTCGGCATGGGCGCCACCGTTGATGATGTTCATCATCGGCACCGGCAGGCGGAATTCATCGTTGCCAAGATATTCATACAGCGGCTGCTCATTTTCCTGGGCAGCGGCATGGGCAGCCCCCAAAGACACGGCGAGGATGGCGTTGGCGCCGAGTTTCGATTTATTCTCGGTGCCATCGAGTTCGATCATGCATTGATCCAGGGCGGCCTGGTCTCCCGCGTCCATGCCACTAACGGCATCCCGGATGAGGGTATTCACGTTTTCCACCGCCTTGCGCACGCCCTTGCCACCATAGCGGCTGGCATCGCCATCACGCAGCTCCAGGGCTTCGCGGGAACCGGTGGAAGCACCGGAAGGCGCAACTGCGCGCCCCATGGCGCCATCTGCGGTATACACATCTGCTTCTATGGTGGGATTGCCGCGGGAATCCAGAATCTCCCGTGCCCTTACGCTGATAATTTCCGACATCTTGTCGTCTCCACAATTTTGTTACTAAGTTCTATTCGGTATGCCTTGCGTCAGTGTCAGAAACATGACGTAGCTCATCTTCAATAAAGCCACGGCGTTTAACCACGGCATCAATTTCCAGCAGGGTTTCCAGCAGCTCGCGCATGCGCCCCAAGGGCCAGGAATTTGGTCCATCGCTCAAGGCCTGGTCAGGGTTTTCATGGGTTTCCATGAACAACCCGGATACGCCCGCGGCCACTGCCGCCCGCGCCAACACAGGCACATGTTCACGTTGCCCTCCGGAAGATTTTCCCAGCCCACCCGGCTGCTGCACCGAATGGGTGGCATCAAACACTACCGGGCAACCGGTGTTGCGCATGACAGCCAGGCCCCGCATATCCGAAATCAGGGTGTTGTAGCCGAAAGATGCGCCGCGCTCGCAAACCATAATCTGCGAATTGCCTGCGGCGCGTGCCTTTTCCACTACATTGATCATATCCCAAGGCGCCAGAAACTGGCCTTTCTTGATGTTCACAGGCCTGCCCTGGGCGGCAACCCGCTGAATAAAATTGGTCTGTCGGCAGAGAAAAGCGGGGGTTTGCAGCACATCGGCAACAGCAGCTACCTCGCTCAACGGCGTGTCTTCGTGGACATCGGTGAGCACCGGAAGGTTCAGGTCTTTGCGCACCTGCTCCAGCACTTTCAGCCCCTGCTCGATACCCGGGCCACGAAAGCTTTCATGGGAAGAGCGGTTGGCCTTGTCGAAGGAGGACTTGTAGATCAGCGGAATTCCCAGCTCCCCGGTAATTTCTTTCAGCGCCGCTGCCGTGTCCAGCGCCGAGTCCAGGCTTTCCACCACGCAGGTGCCTGCTATCAGGAACAACGGGCGATCCAGCCCAACCTCGAAGCCACATAGATTCATGAAGTGCAGGCTTCCTTTTTCTTGTGCTGTTCGATAGCGGCCTGAAGAAAGCCTTTGAACAAGGGGTGCCCATAGCGTGGGGTGGAGGTAAATTCAGGATGAAACTGACAGGCAAGGAACCAGGGGTGCCCAGGCAGTTCCACAATCTCCGCCAGCATGCCATCGGCAGAAGTGCCGGTAATACGCAAGCCTTCTTCCTGCAGCAGCTCACCGTACTGATTGTTGAATTCATAGCGGTGACGGTGGCGCTCAACGATCCGCTCCTTGCCATACAGCTTCCTCGCAAGAGACCCTTCCGCCAGCAGACATTCCTGCCCTCCCAGACGCATGGTGCCTCCCAGATCAGAGCGCTCATCCCGCTGCGCCACGGAACCGTCCGCCTCCAGCCATTCAGTAATCAGGGCGATTACCGGAGCAGTGGTGTCCTTGTTGAATTCTGTGCTGTTCGCATCTTTTAGTCCAACCTTGTTCCGGGCGTATTCAATGACTGCAACTTGCATGCCCAGGCAAATGCCGAGATAGGGAATCTGCTGCTCTCGCGCATAGCGCACCGCAGCAATCTTGCCTTCCACCCCCCGGCTGCCGAAACCACCAGGCACCAGAATGGCGTCCATATCCGCCAGCTTGCCAAGATCACCAGCTTCGAATTCTTCTGAATCAAAATAGTGGATATTCACCTTGGCAGCCGTCTGGATGCCAGCGTGAATCAGCGCTTCATTGAGCGATTTGTAGGATTCTGTCAGATCCACATATTTGCCAACCATGGCGACATCGACTTCCTGCCGGGTATCAAACAGCCCCTTGACCACTCTTTTCCATTCCGTCAGGTCAGCCTGCGGCACATCCAGGTGCAATTGCTCCACTACGATCTGGTCCAGATCCTGCGCATGAAGCAGCAGGGGAATACGGTAGATGGTATCTGCGTCCACCGCAGAAATCACCGCCCTTTCCTGTACATTGGTGAACAATGCGATCTTGCTACGCTCTGCATCCGGCAGGGAGCGGTCTGCACGGCACAGCAGCACATCCGGCTGGATGCCGATAGAACGCAACTCTTTGACCGAGTGCTGGGTGGGCTTGGTCTTGATTTCACCGGAAGTGGGAATATAGGGCACCAGCGTCAGGTGCATGAACAGGGCGTTCTCCCGGCCCAGCTCGACACCCATCTGACGGATGGCCTCCATGAACGGTAGGGATTCAATATCACCCACAGTACCGCCAATCTCCACCATGGCCACATCAAAATCATCCGCGCCCAGGCGGATCTGACGCTTGATTTCATCGGTAATATGAGGAATGACCTGTACTGTCCCCCCAAGATAATCGCCACGCCGCTCCTTGCGTATAACATTTTCATATACCTGGCCACTGGTGAAGTTGTTGTGCTTCCCCATGGTGGTATTGATAAAGCGCTCATAATGCCCCAGATCCAGGTCGGTTTCTGCGCCATCCTCGGTAACGAAGACCTCACCGTGCTGAAAGGGGCTCATGGTGCCCGGATCCACATTGATGTAGGGATCCAGTTTGAGCATGGTTACTTTCAGGCCCCGGGCCTCGAGCAATGCACCCAGTGAAGCCGACGCAATGCCCTTGCCCAGGGAAGAAACAACCCCGCCTGTAATGAATATATATTTTGTCATCAAAACCAAAAAAACGGTGAGCCAGAAGGAGGATATCCAGACGGGGTGAAACAGTAACAGATAGGAGAATTTCTCTCAATCAGAAAGCAGTAATTCCACCCCGATTTACTGGATTTTCCAGGAAACTCTGGTCTGTTCGGGAAAACTGGCCTATAGTCAATATTCCGCTACCCGAAGAAAAAACGGTTCGGCAACGGGTAGATAAAGGCGGGTTCAGGATATAACTTGGGGCGATCCTTTGGTATTGCCCATCAGCAACATCAGACCACATCCTGAGCCCGGGGATACAGACACATGCAAACTTGTCCATTCATTTTTCAGGAGTCTTCCATGCGTAAACTTACAAAATTTATTGGTACCAGCGCGATCATCGGCATTGCCGCACTTTCCATCTCTACCGCCAGCGCCTGGTGGGGCCCATGGGGCGACCGGGGCGGCTATGGCAACAACAACTGGGACAATATGGGTGACTGGCTGGGCGACGGCACTGGCAACACCGATTTCAACATGGGCTTCAGCGGACGCGGTAACAGTAGCGGCTATGGACGCGGCTATAATCGCTATGATAACCGCTACGGCGGCGGCTACGGCCCTGGATATGGTTACGGCCCAGGCCCCGGTTATGGGCCAGGCCCCGGATACGGTTATGGACCAGGTCCTGGATATGGTTATGGACCAGGACCCGGCTACAGGCCAGGCCCCGGATATGGTTACGGTCATCCTGGCATGATGCCTCCCCCTCCACCGGCACCTCAGAGTGCTCCCGCAGCTCCTCCCGCCCCAGCCAATTGAAGAAGCCCTGAACCAAGGACCTCTAAATAAAGCTGTAAACGCTGAGCTGTTACAGAACCATTGGCCTGCCCGGCCAATGGTTTTTTTGTGCAATACCGGCACCAGGCGTCTGTCGGGAAAATTGTTTCATGTCAAGTATTGATCTGGATCAGTTTTAGCGACAGAATACACCATCACAAATCAATCCAGCCAAGGGAACCTTGCTATTGGCAAGTCTGGGCAAAACAGGTTGCAGCACACGATGTTCCGGCTCAAGGCATTTGACACCTTGGATGCAAATTTTGCGATGGTTTCTCATCAGAAAATCAGAAAAATTGCAAACGCCCGGATATTCTGCATATTTACCATGCAAGCCCATGATTTGATCCCAAAGACCCCTGAAGCCATATAACATATAAAATAGAGAACTCCATTGCCCAAAAACAAGGTTATCCCCCTGAACAAACTCAAAGTCGCGTGCAAAAACTGCGGGCTGGCAAAACTCTGCCTTCCCCTGGGGCTTGACAGCGGCGACATTGATCAACTTGACGCCATTGTGCAACGCAATCGCCCCCTGCAGCGCGGCGGCCATGTATTTCAGACCGGCAACAAATTTCGCAGTCTCTACGTTGTGAAAACCGGCACCATCAAGACCTACACCCAGTGCCCGAACGGCTCGGAGCAAGTGGTTGGCTTCCACCTTCCGGGGGAAGTCGTTGGTCTGGACGGCATTGAATGCGACAAGCATTTGTGTTCCGCCAAGGCGCTGGAAACCACGGCTGTTTGTGAAGTGCCATTTCAACGCCTTGAGGAACTGACCTCATCCATACCAGGCCTTCAGCATCAATTGTTTCGCCTGATGAGCCGGGAAATTACCAAGGAAACCGGTTTAATGGTGTTGCTGGGGAAAAGCACCGCCGAAGAACGTCTCGCTGCATTTCTGCTCAGTCTTTCCGTACGCTTTCACGACCGCGGTTTTTCTCCCGTGGAATTCAACCTGAGTATGTCCCGTCAGGAAATCGGCTCTTATCTGGGTCTGGCCCTGGAAACTGTCAGTCGTTTGTTTACTCATTTTCAGGACGAAAAAACCCTTCTTGTGGATCGAAAGCATATTGAGATATTGAACATGGATCGCCTGTACAGCCTGCTTTCCAATCAAACCACATGTCTTGACAGATTGCGGGCACCAAACTGATCGGGCCACGTCAGGCGGCAACCGCTGATCAGGCCATGGATTCATAGTCCATTTCTTCCCCTGACATTCAGCATTTACCATCCACCTTGATCGCAAAAGGATATTCCATGCAACCAAACAACACATCAGCGGTCATGTGCCGCAACTGCGCGCTCTATCAGACCGCCCGGGTGTTGGGGTTGGAAACCCCGGATTGCAGCTCACTGAACCGCATTGTATTGCGCAATCACCCGGTAAGGAAAAATGAGGTGCTGTATCAGGAAGGGGAAGCTTTCCGCTATTTGTACCTGATTCACTCAGGCTCATGCATCAGTAACGCCACCATGCTGGGCAACAGTCGCGTCATGGGGTTTTACCTGCCGGGAGAAATCGCCGGCATCGAGAATATCGGCCAGAACACCTGCAACCACACTACCTATGCCTTGGAAAAAGGCTCCATTTGCCAGCTGGATTTTTCTGCCCTGGGAGAAGCCCTGTCCAAAGACGAATTGATCAATGTACAGAAATACCTGCTTGGATCCGCCGCTCATCATGCACGGCAACTGCAATGGGAACGCTCACTGACAGGCATGCAAACAGCAGAGCAGCGGATTGCGGCATTTTTGGTGAATATCGCCAGCCGCCTGGATACTCGCGGTCTTCCCGCACACCAGTTTCGGCTACCCATGTCACGAGAAGCCATAGCCGATTACCTCGGCCTGGCCATGGAAACCGTTATCCGCACATTGAAAAACCTCCAATCCCGGAACCTGATTGACATCAAGGCAAAAAATATCGAGATCATAGACGAACCCAGCCTGAGTTCCCTATTTGTTTACTGACAACTGCTTTAACATCAATAGATTGCTTTCTCTCCAGCTTTCTATTTTCGTTCTGAAAACCTCCCCAATTACGCCAAATTCCCCGTTTGCATCTGACAAAAATCAAATTTAACTGCAAAAAACTGACATTTCTCATATAACTACCCCTTAATCTTTGTATAATCTCGTCGGTCGGGAACCTTCTTTTGTTAAACAGGTCACGAAATGTTTCGGTGTACCTGGGTGCTGTAAGAAAACAAGGCTTCCGCAAACACAAGCTTTTGGGTTGTTTTTTTCGAAATCTGAACTGGGAGGTTTTCGTGGAAGAAACGAAATATGATTTTGACGTCATACGATGGTTTTCCATCATGGCGGTCGTCTATCTTGTTGTGGGAACCCTGGTGGGAACCTTCATCGCATCACAACTGGCATGGCCGTTCCTCAACTTTGATATCGCCGAACTTACTTTCGGTCGCTTACGGCCCCTTCACACAAATGCTGTAATCTTTGCCTTCGGCGGTTGTACCTTGTTTGCTACAGCATTCTATAGCGTGCAGCGAACCGGCGGCACCTCTCTCTGGAGCCCGAAAATGGCCTGGTTCACCTTCTGGGGGTGGAACCTGATCATTGTCGCTGCAGTTATCACTCTTCCACTGGGTATCACCCAGTCCAAGGAATATGCTGAACTGGAATGGCCCATTGATCTGGCCATTGCTGTGGTCTGGCTATCCTTTGGATTGAACTTCATCATGACCATTGCCAAGCGCAAGACCAGCCACATTTATGTGTCCAACTGGTTCTTCATGGGCATGTTCGTCATGATCACCTATCTGCATGTGGTCAACAGCCTGGCGATTCCCGTCAGCCTGTTCAAGTCTTACTCCATATTCTCAGGTGTGCAGGATGCCATGATTCAGTGGTGGTGGGGCCACAATGCGGTGGGCTTCTACCTGACTGCCGGCTTCCTGGGCATTATGTATTATTTTGTACCCAAGCAGGCCAATCGCCCGATATTCTCCTATCGTTTGTCCGTACTGCACTTCTGGGCACTGATGTTTGGTTATGTCTGGCTGGGTGCTCACCACCTGCAATACACCGCACTGCCTGATTGGACAGGTTCCGTAGGCGCAGCCATTTCTCTGGCCATGATCATCCCTTCCTGGGGTGGCGCCATCAACGGAATGATGACCCTCTCCGGCGCATGGGACAAACTGCGTGAGGATTACATCCTGCGCTTCATGATCATGTCTCTGGCTTTCTACGCCATGTCCACCTTTGAAGGTCCGGTCATGTCCGCCAAGTCGGTTAATGCTCTCTCCCATTACACTGACTGGACTGTAGGTCATGTCCACTCCGGGGCGTTGGGCTGGGTTGCCATGGTATCCGCGGGTGCGCTCTATCACATGATAGAAAAACTCTGGGGCATCAAGATGTACTCTGCCAAGCTGGTGAACATCCACTTTTGGACGTCCACCATCGGCACGGTTGTATACATCACTGCCATGTGGGTATCCGGCATCATGCAAGGCTTGATGTGGCGTGACTATGACGAGTTTGGCACCCTGACCTATACCTTCGCTGAATCTGTAGCTGCCATGCACCCCTACTATGCCATGCGCGCCATCGGCGGCATGATCTTCTTCTCAGGTGGTGTCATCATGCTCTACAACGTCATTATGACCATTCGCAAGGCTTCCACCGAGCGCAGCTCTACTGCTGCCGCGGCTACGGCTTAACAGGAGAATCAACAATGGCTGATAAAATTCATTCAACCAAACTGCAGGACAAGGCGGAACGCAATGTATTCGTCATGTTCGTCTTGCTCCTGGTAACGTTATCCGTGGGTGGCTTGGTGGAGATTGTCCCCCTGTTCTACCTGGACGATACCATGGAGCATAACAAGCACCCGGAAATCGTCTGGCAGGCCAATGTGGCCAAGGCGGATCGTAAAGACCTTTCCACCTGGAAGACCGGTGATGGCGTCCGCCCCTACACTGCTCTTGAGCAGGCGGGCCGCGATATCTACATCCGTGAGGGATGTTATCTGTGCCATTCGCAGCAGATCCGCCCCTTCCGCGATGAAGCTGAGCGTTATGGTCATTATTCACTGGCTTCCGAGTCCATGTATGACCATCCCTTCCAATGGGGTTCCAAGCGAACCGGCCCCGACTTGGCAAGAGTTGGTGGCAAGTACTCCGATGAATGGCATGTCCAACACATGCTGGCGCCACGCTCTGTGGTCCCCGAGTCTGTGATGCCTAATTATCCTTGGCTGATGGAAAACACTGTCGATGGCAAGCAGCTCGAGAGGAATCTTAAGGGGCTGCGTATGATTGGTGTGCCTTATACCGACGCAGACATCGCAACTGCTGCTGACGTTGACGGCAAGTCCGAGATGGAAGCACTGGTCGCCTATCTGCAGGTACTGGGTACCATGGCCAACCTCAAGGAAGGCGTGGATTATCGTGAGTAGTCTTCGGGAATATTTCCAGACCAACTGGGCAGCAATGACCCTGCATGACTGGATCGGCATGATCCTGACGATAGGAACATTGCTGGCCATGGTGTGGATCTACACCTATGTGTTCAACCCGAAGAACAAAGAACGTCTTGAATCACAACGGAACATTCCGTTTGACGAAAAGAATACAGACTCGGAGAAAGAAAAATGAGTGACAATAGCAATCCTCACGGCCAGACTACCGGTCACGTCTGGGACGAGACTCTGGCGGAACTGACCAACCCACCACCAAAATGGTGGATGCTCGGACTACATGCCAGCTGGATCCTGGTGGTGTTGTATACCCTGTATTATCCTTCCTGGCCTCTGCTAAACGGCCACTTCAAAGGTTTGGCCGGCTGGACATCCATCGGCGAATTCAAGAAAGACATGAAAGAAGTAACGGATATTCGCGCCAAATACGAAGACAAGCTGCCTGGCATGAGTGCCGCAGCCATCCTCGCAGACGACGAATTGAAAAACTATGTAATACGTTCTTCAAAGGTGCTGTATGGAGACAACTGCGCTGCCTGTCACGGCAGCGGCGGCGGCGGAAACCCCGGCTACCCTGCCCTGGTTGACGATGACTGGCTGTTCGGCGGCTCCATTGATCTGATTAACACATCCATCGCTAACGGCCGCAAGGCCATGATGCCGAAAATGGGTGGCGCTCAGCTTAGCACTGCAGAAATCGACAAACTGGCTGGAGCAATCCACAATGGCACTGTTGTAAGCGAGCCTTTGTATGCAGCCAAGGGTTGTATCGGTTGTCATGGCCCGGATGGCAAGGGTATGGCAGCGCTGGGTTCTGCCAATCTGGTTGACAAGATCTGGCGCTTCGCCGCCAAGGATCAACTGGCCAGCATCAAGGCCACCATTGCTCATGGCGTCAACGATCCTACTGACCCCAGTACCCGCAAAGCTGAAATGCCGGCCTGGAAAGAGCGTTTGACAGACATCCAGATCAAGAAGCTTGCCGTTTATGTGCATGCCCTTGGCGGTGGCCAGTAAGTAGTTAACCAGCTCAGGCACCCGGTTTCCGGGTGCCTCCCCACATCCTTTCAGGAGGGATAATCATGTCGGACTGGACAGCCATAGCATCTTATCTGTCAGTAACCATTGCCGTAATTGTGTTCATATTTCTGGTCTGGAAAGTAAGGAAACTCATGAATGAAACAAAATCTGACGATTGACAGCTATCACAAATAAACAAACTGGCAGGGGGGCTGAAAAGCTCCCCTGTTTTTTATTGCAATGCCTTGTTAACCCTACAGATATTGTGAATTATCACTGACAGCCCGACAGCACAATGGCAATATCTAACGCCAGCCCATTCAGATATAATTTGAAGGTTCAGCATTTGCCCCGTATTTAGCATGTGAACCAGGAGAACACGGTGACAGAATCATCCACTTCCAAAGAAAGCAAGGCAAGCTATTCCGACGATATCTATGAGGAAGTCGCCAACTGGCATGTCAACACCGGCGAAGAAAAAACTTACCCGAAAAAGGCATCGGGCAAATGGCGTCGCCTGAAGTGGATTACGCACAGCATCTGGCTGGTTCTTTTCTTTGGCCCCTATCTCCGCTGGAATGGCCAGCAAGCCATTCTTTTTGACATCCCGGATCGCCAGTTCCATATCTTCGGCCTCACCATCCTCCCCCAGGATGTATGGATGTTGGCACTGGTGCTGTTGTTCTTTGCCATGCTGCTGGCAGCCGTTACCACTATTGCCGGTCGGGTATATTGTGGCTTTTTTTGCTTCCAGACCGCCTGGACAGATTTATTCATCTGGCTGGAGGACAAGATTGAAGGCGCACCGGCCAAACGCCGCAAACTGGATACCGGCCCCTGGACCACAGAAAAAGTACGCAAGAAATCACTCAAATATCTGGTATGGTTTATTATTTCCGTGTTGACGGGAATCAGCTTCGTAGCCTGGTTCACTGATGCTCGCCAACTCTGGCATGACCTTCTTACTTTCAATGCCAGCACAACAGAATATGGTGTGATTGCCTTGTTCATTGCCGGAACCATGTTGCTGGCAGGCAAGCTGCGTGAACAGACCTGCTTCTGGCTTTGTCCCTACGCCCGCATACAGGGCGTCATGTACGATAAGGAAACCATTCTGCCCACCTATGATTTTCATCGCGGCGAACCTCGCGGGCGCCTGAAGAAAGGCCAACTTGTGGAAGGCAACGGCGATTGCATCGATTGCAAACAATGCATTGCGGTCTGCCCTACCGGCATCGATATCCGCATGGGCCAGCAGGAAGGCTGCATTACCTGCTCTTTGTGCCTGGATGCCTGTGATGCGGTAATGGAAAAAATCGGCCGCCCCACGGGGTTGATTCGCTATGCCTCCATGGACGAGATGGAAGGCAAAAAACAACTGCCTTTGTTAAAACGCCCCAGGGTACTGATTTACCTGACCATCCTGACCTTGTCGATCAGCGGCATCATTTACGGTCTTACCAGTTTGGGGCATATCGAAGTCAAGGTTTTGCATGGCCGCTCACCGTTGTTCGTACAACGTAGCGATGGCACAATACAGAACAAGTATGATGTTAAGATTCTAAACAAAACCACCGATGACATCCCTATCAAGGTAACCGCATCCGGCATTGAAGGAATGGTACTCAAAGGCGCTGAAAAATCCTTGCTGGCACGAAAAGGCAATACGGGTTCTTACATTATGTTTATCAACGCCCCGGCCGAAAACATCAAGGCTGAACGCACATCGATCACCTTCAAGATTGTCAATCTTGATGATCCCACACAAACCTCTTCTTACGAAAGCATGTTTTTTGCTCCAAAACCATGAACCCCACTATGAATGAAACACGCACTGGAAATACCCCCCGCTTCTCACAACACAACAAGGAAGCATTCAGAAACCCATGGGTTCTGGGATGGATCGGTGGCATCCTTCTGGTATTGGGCGTCAATGCTGCCTTTATCGTGACCGCCATCGTGACCAGCCCAGGTCTGGTGGAAAAAAACTACTATGAGAAAGGCAGGGATCAAGAACGGAACTTCGTATCACAGCAACAGATGCGCAACCGCCTCGGCTGGCACATGAAGCTGAATACGATACGCAAACCTGTTACAGGGGAGTCCGCACGTTACTCCTTCAATGTGGTGGATGCCAAAGGCACTCCTATCGATGCAGACGAGGCCGTCATTCAGGCTTACCGGCCCAGCAACGTAAACGCCGACTTCAGCACCAAGATGCAAAAAATCGCACCTGGCGTATTTAGCGCAGAGCTGATTTTCCCCCTGAAAGGCGCCTGGGATCTCAACGTCGTGCTGAGCAAAGGCGAAGATAGCCTGAAACTGACCCGCCGCATATCCGTGTTATCCAGCAGCAGTCAATGAACACCCAAAATGGCAGCTGCTTTCATTGCAGCCTGCCCTTGACTCCCGGCCAGGATTTTTTTGCCAAGGTTGGTGGTGAGAAACAGCATTTTTGCTGTTTTGGCTGTCAGTCCGTATGCGAAGCCATTTATGCCGCCGGAATGGACGGTTTCTACAAACGCACTCCCGAAGGAACGCTCCTTGAACCACCTCCAACGCCTCCTGAAGACGTGGATATCTTTGACCTGGAAGAAGTTCAGGCGGAATTTGTAGAGGAGCACGGGGAGCAGCGAGAGGTTCACTTGCTGGTTGAAGGCATCCACTGTGCCGCCTGCGTATGGCTTATCGAACACAGCCTGAAAAAACTTCCGGGTATCCTCTCTGCACGGGTAAACCTGTCTGCAAAACGGTTGTTGCTGCGCTGGGACAACAGCCAGATCAAACTCTCAAAAATCATCCGCCACCTGGGAACAATCGGTTATGCCGCCACACCATTTGATCCTGAAGCCGCAGAAGGCATCCTGAAAAGACAAAGCCGCGACTTTCTCTTCCGCATCACCTTCGCCGGTTTCACCATGATGAACCTGCTGTGGGTTTCCATTGCCCTGTATAGCGGTGCTGACGAAGGCGAATTCCGCTCCCTGTTTCACTGGGTAGGCTTCGTGCTGGCCACCCCCACTTTGTTCTATTCCGGCTGGCCTTTCCTGAAAGGCGCATGGACCAGCCTGCGCACCAGACACCTGGGCATGGATCTGCCCATTGCCCTGGGCGCAACCGTCACCTGGGCCTATTCCACCTGGGTGACCATTGCCGGCCTGCCGGGTCAGCATGTGTATTTTGACACTGTGGTGAATTTTATTTTCATTATTCTGGTTGGCAGACATCTGGAGGGCGTTTCCAAGCGCCATGCGGTTGCCGCCACCCAGCGCCTTCTCGACCTGCAGCCCAGGGTTGCCCTGGTGCTGCAGGATGGCGAGGAAAAATCCGTACCCATACGCCGGGTTCAGCCAGGCAATACTGTTATTGTTAAGCCGGGAGCAAAAATTCCGGTTGATGGTATTGTGCTTCAGGGAGAAAGCGAGGTTGACGAAGCTATGCTCAGCGGAGAATCCAGACCTGTTGCCAAACACCCCGGCGATCCTGTATCGGCAGGCACCGTCAATGCGCAGGGCGCTTTGACCATCGATGTTACGGGCACGTTGAATAACACTGCCTTGGGAAAAATCATCCGCCTGGTGGAAGAGGCACAAGCCTCGAAAGCTCCTATCCAGTGTACGGCGGATCGTATCGTACCTTGGTTTGTACTTGCCACGTTGAGCCTTGCCAGCCTTACCTTTTTCCTTTGGGTGCGCAGTGATTTCGAGGTGGCTCTGATGGCTGCCACTTCGGTACTCATCATCACCTGCCCCTGTGCATTTGGCCTGGCCACACCCATGGCCATTGCCGTAGCTTCCGGACAGGGCGCCAGGCATGGAATACTGATCAAGAACGGCACCGTGCTGGAAACCCTGTCTCATGTGCAGCACTTCGTTTTTGACAAAACCGGAACCCTTACAGAAGGAAAGATGCAGGTGGTGCAGATCATTCCGGGCGATGGCATGGATGAGGCACAGCTATTGCTGCTTAGCGCGGCAGCAGAGCGACTTTCGGAGCACAGTATCGCCCAAGCAATCATTGCCAAGGCAAAAGAAAGAAATCTTGACTTGCAACAAATCGAGGTAACACAGTTCACCAGCAGATCCGGCCTTGGCATCCGCGCCCAGGCACAACAACATACCATGGTTATAGGTACCGTGAACTGGCTTCAGCAGCAGGGTATCCAGCTCGATGAGTCACTGCTTGAGCAAACCCCGGCACTTGAACGGCAGGGTATATCCACAGTTCATGTCGCCATGGATGGCGTTCACAGGGGCCTGATCGGCGTAGCCGACCGACTCCGCCCTGATGCAAAACAGTTGATCGCATCCCTGCGCACCAGAAATATCCAGCTGACCATGCTGTCCGGCGACCGGCGCGCAGTAGCGGAATCCATCGCACAACAGCTTGGTGGCATGCAGGTTATCGCCGAGGTCTTGCCGGAGGACAAGGATCAGGTCATCGCCAACTTGCAAAAGCAGGGGGAACAGGTTGCCATGGTTGGTGATGGCATTAACGATGCACCAGCGCTAATTCGTGCTGATGTGGGTATCGCCATTGGATCCGGCACCGATGTATCCATGGAAAGTGCTGATATCGTACTGATAGGAGAAGAACTGGAGAAGATTCATCTGGCCGTCTCCCTCTCCCGGCGGACGCTGCGCACCATTCGTCAAAACATTATTATTTCCTTCACCTATAATATTATTATGGTGCCGTTGGCCATGTCTGCCATGATAACACCGTTGATCGCCGCCATTTCCATGCCTATCAGCTCTCTGCTGGTGATCGGTAATGCGGCGCGGATACGCACACTCTTCAGACAACAGAGAAAATAATGGACATTATTTACACCCTGATACCCGGCATGATCTTTTTTGGGCTGCTGTTCGTGGGAGTGTTGATATGGGCCATTAAACGTGGCCAGTACGATGACATGGAGGGCGATGGCAACCGTATTCTCATGGATGAAGATAAGCCTGAAAGCGAAGATGGCGAACCATCCCGGAGAAAAAAACGGCCGGGTCTCAACTATCCAGACGCTGACTGAGTTCTGCCCGAATGCAGGCCAGCACCCCGTAGTCCACGCTCTCGTCAAGAGCTTCAAATACCGGTCCCAGGCGATTGTCAGCACCCTGCTCCAGCATAAGATCCTGAATATATTGTATCCGCCCTGCATCCAGGGACACCACATCTTGCAGCACAATGCTGCCCTGCTCGATCCCCTTGGCCATGTGGCTGTAGATGGTGGAAGATTTCAGGTCACGCCGCCGGGCAATCTCCTCCACACCAAAGCCCTGGCGGAATAGCTCCATACTTTCAGCTACCGTATCCGTAACCGGAGCCTCTTCCGCTTGCTCATGTGCAGCCAGCACATCCAGAAAGGCTTTCCCATAGGCATCCAGCTTATGCGCACCCACACCAGAGATATGACTCATCTGTTCCATGGTTCGGGGTTGCTGCTCCAGTATCGCCATAAGGGTGGCGTCATGAAAGATGACATAGGGAGGAACCCCCTGCTCCTGAGCCAATTCCATGCGCCTTTCCCGCAGCGCTTCCCACAATCGGGTATTTGTGCCGCCATAGCGGCTCTTGCCCCTGGCTTTGGCTTTCTTTCCGGCTTTGCTTTCTTCACGCAAGAGCAGGGTTTGCTCACCCCGCAACAGGGGGCGGCAGGACTCGGTCAGTTGCAAACCACCATGTCCTTCCTGATCCAGGGCCAGATAGCCCTGGGCAATCAACTGCCGGAACAGTCCCCGCCATTGTTTCTGGTTCAATTCCGCGCCAATACCAAAAGTGCTGATCTGGTGGTGGCAAAAGCGCCGGATACGCTCACTGTCTTTTCCCAGCAACACGTCAACCAGGTAGTTCACGCCGAAGCGCTGGCCAGTGTGATGCACACAGGACAGGGCTTTTTGTGCAGCTTCTGTACCATCCCGGGTTTTGGGCGGATTCAGACAGATATCGCAATTCCCGCAAGGCGCTTCCAGATGATCACCAAAATAGGCCAATAACGCCTGTCGGCGGCAGCTGGTAAGCTCACAGTAACCCAGCATACGTTCCAGTTTCTGGCTTTCGACGCGTTTGTGCGCTTCATCAGCATCAGATTGATCCACAAACTGGCGCAGGGTGATGACATCCTGCAGATTATAGAAAAGCAGCGCCTCTGCCGGCGCTCCATCCCGTCCGGCGCGGCCTGTTTCCTGATAGTAGGCTTCCAGGCTTTTAGGCAGGTTCAGATGGACAACAAAGCGCACATCCGGCTTGTCGATACCCATGCCAAAAGCAATGGTAGCGACGATAACGACCCCTTCCTCACGCAGAAACCTGTTCTGGTTTTCGGCCCGAACCTGTTGCGGCAGGCCAGCATGATATGCCAGCGCCTTGATACCTTGCCGCTGCAGCCAGGCAGCCGTTTCTTCCACCTTGCGACGCGAAAGGCAGTAGACGATGCCCGCCTGACCGGGATAATCCAGCTCGATGAAACGCAGTAGCTGTTGCCTGCTATTACTGCTGTCCGCAGCAACCCGATAGCGGATGTTTGGTCGGTCAAAGCCACTGATAAAGTGCTTGGCCTGCTCCAGATTGAGGCGCTGCATGATTTCCCGGCGCGTAGGCTCATCTGCAGTGGCAGTCAATGCGACCCTGGGAATTTGGGGAAAGGTTTCGTGCAGCGTGGAAAGCTGGATATATTCAGGCCGGAAATCATGCCCCCACTGGGACACGCAATGCGCCTCATCAATCGCAAACAGCGCAACCTGAATCTGCCGCAACAGCGCCTGGAAGCTGTCCGTCATCAATCGTTCAGGGGCGACATACAGCAATTGCAGCTCCCCGTTCAATAGCTGCTGTTTTATATGCTGCGCTTCTGCCGGTGTCAGAGAAGAGTTGAGCGCGGCTGCAGCCACTCCCTGCTGCTGCAATGCCAGAACCTGATCCTGCATCAAGGCAATCAGCGGGGAGACAACGATGCCAACGCCCGGACGAACCAGGGACGGAATTTGATAGCACAGGGATTTTCCACCCCCGGTGGGCATCAGCACCAGGGCATCCTCCCCGGCAATCAGACAGTCGATGATTTCCTGCTGGGAAGAGCGGAAGCTGGTGTAGCCAAATATCTGCTCAAGAACCTTGCGCGCCTGGCCCTGGCTGGACATCAATTCAACCTTCCTCTCAAGGCGAGGATTGCCTGATATCCGTACGATTCATCTTTTCCAGTGGTTTTCGCAGCCGATCAAAATCATTTGGCGCCACATACTGCAGAACTTCCCTCTCCTGTGCAGACATCACCACATCCAGCCCCTTGTCAGGATAGAACCAATGTTCGGTCTTTTCATCTGCCTCCAGAATCTTTTCCGCAGGTTCGCCAAAACGCTTTATCACCGTAGATTCATCCAGATTGGTTCTTGGCAAATAAGTGAGCGCCACTACCACTGTATTCCTGGCTTTGGCCAGATTGGCATCGGACAATGTTACCTTGCGCTTTCCCATTGCCAGGGTGGCAATCCGCTCTCCCTGGTCATACAACTCCTGCAGTTGCTCCTCATTGAACCCCAGGGTAGCCACCATCTTGGCCTTGAAGCCACTGATAGTAACCGTATTGAAATACGCTTCCACAACACGATCTCCATCATCCGTCGCAAACAGGCTGATCTTCGGCTGCTCCTGAAGTAGCTGTTCCACTTCACCCAAGGTGCTTTTGCCCAGCGTAATACCAAACACCGTACTGTATCCGTCACCGCTTACTTCAATTTGCCAGGGGAGATTGTCGTATTTCTCCGGCGGCTGACCGCCAGGAAGCCACAGCGCTGCAGCCAGTGCAATCATGGTAAATCCCAATACCTTGAGAAAAATATGATCACCCATTGGCTTTCAGTTCTTCTGGAGGCGGGTACTTCTTCACCAGCCATTCCGGAACATCGCCGATACCCGCCTTGTGCACGGCATCGGATTCCATCAGGATCAGCACCAGCACAGAGAACAGGGTGGGCAGCATGACGATCCCGCCAATGGCATAATGCCCCGGGCGCAGATCATTAAGGTTCCCGCCTGCAGAAACCAGAATGACCACGATACCCAAACCCATCAGGGCAATCATGCCAATAAAGAAGCGGCTGCGGCGGGCGCATAATTGCCAGTGGCAAAAAACAAACCAGTGATCCCTTTTTTGTGATATCAGGGCGCGCCACACCAGGTAAGTCAGGATACTAATAGATAACACCGGCACGATCAGCAACAACCAGGGCTCGTCCTTGACCACACCCAGCAAGCCCACAAACAACAGGATATGGTTGGTGATGAGGTTGATTAACAGGAGCTCGTGGGGATACCGCGCCTTTTTGCGGACATCTTCAGGTAGATTGTCAAATATCATATTATTTTCTGTATTCCCGCAGGTAATGCCATTCAAATAAACGCTTCGCCCAGTGCAGGCCAGAGAAAGCCGGCGTAACCAGGCTGCGTTTTTCCGTACGATACACCATCATACCAGTGTCGTAGCTGTCGATGATGCAAACCAGCTCTGCCTGGAAGGTCGCAGATGGCTGCCCTCCCTTCATTTCAGCCAGCAAATTGCTTGCCGCCGCTTCCGCCTGCAGATCCGCCATATGCGCCTGCTTGGGCAGCCAGCCAGGCCCGGGGTAGCTTCCCGAATCGCCCGCTACATAAATGTTGTCCTGCCCCTCCACCTGACAAAAACGATTCGCCTTGAGCATCCCCCCCTCAGAGAGTGGCAAGCCGCTTTCAGCAAACCACTTGTTGCCTGTCATACCGGGCATGAAAATAATCAGGTCCGCAGCAAACTCAGCACCTTCGGTAATCACCCGCCCCGCTTCAAACGCCTTGATCTTGTGACCAAGATAAGTGGTGACATTGCGCTTTTCCATGGTGGAAAGAATGCCTTTCACCGCCTTTTCACCCAAGCGCTGCCCGGGCTTTTCTGCAGGGGTGAAAAAAACCAGTTCAAATTGATCCCGCCGCCCCTGCTTGCGCAGCCAGCGGTCAATACCGAAAAGAAACTCGAACATGGGACCGCCGCGCATGGCTGACGGCTCCTTGGGATTGCCGCTGAAACCAAAAGCAATGGTGCCACCATCGTTCATGGCTGCCAGACGCTCACGAATCTTCTCTGCAGCGGGAATGCCTTCGCAGGGCGTAATGGCATGTTCGATGCCAGGCAGCTTCTTGATGAAGCGCCCACCACTGGCGATGATCAGGCCATCATTTTCCACCTTGCCGTTGTCCGTCACCACTACCCTGCCGTTTTGCTCCAGGCCAGTAACTCTGCCTGCATGAAAATCCACATTCAGGCGCCTGAAAAAATTTTCCAGGGAAATGCTCAGATCCGATCCTTTCCGCAACCCCGTAGGAATCCAGATCAACCCTGGCAGATAGATAAACTCAGGCCTGGGGGCAATGACATCAATATGCAGCCCGGCATCCAGCTTACGCAGTTTTTGCACCGCTGTAAGCGCACCAAAACCTGCACCAATAACAGTTATTCTTGACATGGTAATAATCCCATCATCCGGAGCACCTCAAACAATTCATGTATTCAATCACAGATCCCGGGCGGAAGCAGGTAATCTTGCATTCTATCCGTTACACTATATCGGATGTTCAGCCATGGCATTCCTGATAGTTTACAGGGTGATAGGCAATGGCTGCTTACCTCAACCATGTTTCATCCAGGGAGTTCATATGCAGACATCAGATAGTACACAGGTCGGCAATATAACTGAAGTTTCCGGCGGGCAGCTTATCGCCACCTTGTTCACCGAAGCGGAAGGTTTTGAGCCCGTTGTAAAGATCGGCTCCGAAACCCTGTCTGTGGGACAGCTGGGCTCCCAGCTTCTGATCAAGCACCTCCATATCAGTATCCTCGGCCAGGTATTGAAGATGTGGGAGGATCCACCCCAGGAGTTTACTACCGACAACAAGAAAGGCTCCATGACAGGAAGCATCGCAAGGCCCTCAAAAAAGCGTTATGTAAAAATCCTGCCCCTGGGGGAAATTGACCAGCAGGGAACCTTCATCCGGGGGGTGAAGCAATTTCCGGTGACAGGCGCAGAAGTCCACCTGGTAACTGCCAAGCAGCTGGAAGTGCTTTTTGATCGTTTCCGCAGCGAAAATCTCTCCCTGGGAAGACTCAGCAGCCGCAAGGAAATCGAGGTATTCCTCGACCCCAACCCACTGTTCACCCGGCATATGGCAATACTGGGCCAATCCGGCGCGGGTAAATCCTGGACAGTTACCAGCCTGCTGCAGAAAACCGTAAAAACCATGCCCAAATCGCACATCGTCATGCTGGATCTACATGGCGAATATGGCTGGAAAGATGAACAGGGAAAAATGCATAGCGCCTTTCCCAAGGAAATAGTGCGCCATATCGATGCCCGCGAGCTGGAAATACCCTACTGGTTACTTACCTACGCAGAGCTGGTGGATTTTCTGATCGACAAGACCGACCCGACAGCAACCCTGCAAATCGCCTATTTGCGCGATGTTTTATATGCATTGCGTAAAAAGGCAAATGCCCACCTGGGACTGGATCAGCTATCCGTAGACTCCCCGGTCTATTTTCCACTCAAGGAACTCTACCTGCACTTCAAGCAGGCCAACGAGCAACAACTGGATTTCGGCAAGACCAAGGGCACCCTGTACGGTGCTTTCGACAATTTTCTGGTGCGCTTCCAGTCCATGTATAACGACAAGCGCTATGATTTCCTGCTACGCCCTTCCAAGCGTACCAAATCGGAACACCTTGAGGATCTGCTGCGTGACTTCATCGGCCTGGGTGAAGAAAAACGCCAGATCACGGTGATCGACCTTAGCCCGATTCCATCAGATGTACGCCCCATGGTTTCTTCGCAAATTGCCCGCCTGGCCTATGAATTCAATTACTGGAACCCGAAAAGAAGGGAATTCCCCATCCTCCTGGTGTGCGAAGAAGCTCACCAATACTTGCCCAGGGAAGGCGACCCGGCCCTGGCGGCAACCCGCAAGGCCATGGAACGAATTGCCAAGGAGGGGCGGAAATACGGCGTGGCGTTGTGCGTCATCAGCCAACGGCCCACAGAGCTTTCCGAAACCGTCCTGGCTCAGTGCTCCAACTACCTGTGCCTGCGTATCAGCAATCCGGATGACCAGGCCTATGTGCGCAGCCTGATGCCCGAGGGTGAGGCCGATATGGCGGAAACCCTGGCCTCCCTCAGCCGGGGTGAAGTGCTGGCAGTGGGCGATGCCACACCCCTGCCCACCCGTTTTCAGGTTGATGTTCCCAATCCGCCTCCGGCAAGCGCCGACGTGCCCCTGTCCAAGAGTTGGCGCACCGGGCCGGATGATCTGGATGTAGCAGACATCGTGCAGCACTGGTGGCAGCAAAAACGCTAGCCCGGAGGTTTCACTCAGGAGTCCGATGATCGTGCTGAGATTGTCGTTCAGAGGCGGATTTCCGATTGAATCAATAGCCCAAGCTATTGATGATTGAGGAAATACCGTCTCTGGGCGGCAAGATCAGTGCAAGGGCGGACGCAAGCCGTGACCCGGTTACACTTTGTACTTTGCTAAAACTCCAATAATATCTATAAATAACAATCGCTTATCTTTATTTTTTGGCAACTGGGTGAAATATCCGGCTAGTGTACCGCGTCGGATTTAACACTGTTTGGCTGCAAATCACTGGGGGCGAATGAAATCAGTTTAGCGTGTGAGGAGAATAGCAGGGCTATTTGACGATCAGGATAAGCTGAGTTAATCGTCATCCAGTGATTCCCGCTTCAAACAGTTACGTCCGACAGACTCCTGGCAACAAAAAAGCGCGGCAGATAGTCTGCCGCGCTTTTTTTGATTTCTGAGAAACTGTTACGCCTCAGGGCATGTCATCAACCTGCTGTCCTTCCTTCTGCACCGGCATCAAATCCGCCTTGCTCACACCCAGCATCAACACGGCGCTACTGGCGACATAAATTGAAGAATAGGTACCCACCACGATACCCAGAATCAGCGCCAGGGAGAAGTTGTGAATAATTTCTCCACCCAGCACAAACAGGGCCAGCAGAACGATCAGGGTAGTCAATGAAGTGACGATGGTGCGCGCCAGAGTCTGGTTCAGGGAGATGTTGATAACCTCTTCCGATTCCCCCTTGCGAATTTTGCGGAAATTCTCACGAATCCGGTCAAACACTACGATAGTATCATTCAGGGAATAGCCTATTACCGCCAACACTGCCGCCAGTACGGTCAGATCGAATTGCATCTGGAACAGGGAGAAAAAGCCCAGGGTAATGGTCACATCATGCACCAAGGCAATCACCGATCCCACAGCAAACCGCCATTCAAAGCGCACTGCGACATACATGAGAATCGCCATCAAGGCGACCAGCACTGCCAGAGCGCCGTCTTCCGTAAGTTCATCGCCAACCTGCGGGCCAACGAACTCCACCCGCCGCAACTCTATTTCACCAGCGGATGCCTTGTTGAGAATACTGAATACCTTGTCACTCAAATCCGAACTCTTGACACCTTCCCGGGGAGCAAGACGAATCAGGATATCCTGGGGAGTACCAAACTGCTGCACCTGGGCTTCGGCAAAACCGTTATCTGCCAGCACCTTGCGAACCACTTCGGGATCAGCTTCCTGAGCATAACCGACTTCAATCAGGGTTCCACCGGTAAAATCGATGCCGAAAACCAGCCCCCGGGTAGCCAAAGAAGCCAGTGATAAGAGGATCAGGAAAATTGACAGCATCATGGCAAGCTTACGCTTGCCCATGAAATCAAAATGCAGGGATGAGGTGAGGGTTCGCATGGGCAGTTACCTGAATCAGATTGCGAGTTTCTTGACGCGCTTGCCGCCATACACCAGATTCGCCAGTGCGCGGGTTCCCACGATAGAAGTGAACATGGAGGTCATAATGCCGATGGCCAGGGTCACGGCAAAACCTTTTACCGGGCCACTGCCGATAGAAAACAGGACAATGGCCGCAATCAAGGTGGTTATATTCGCATCCATGATGGTGCTGAACGCCTTTGCATAGCCGGCGTGAATGCTGGCCTGAGGCGTACTGCCCACCCGCATTTCTTCACGAATACGCTCATAGATCAGTACGTTGGCATCTACCGCCATACCCACAGTCAGAACGATTCCAGCGATACCCGGCAAGGTCAGGGTCGCCTGCAGCAACGACAGCGCCGCCATCATCAGAACCAGGTTGGCGATCAGCGCGGCATTGGCGAACAGGCCAAAAACCTTGTAGTAACCCACCATGAACACCATCACCAGCAACAGCCCGATAATGACCGACTTGAAGCCCTGGTCAATATTTTCCTGACCCAGGCTGGGGCCAATGGTTCGTTCTTCCACAATATCAATAGGTGCAGCCAGTGCGCCGGCGCGAAGCAACAACGCCAGCTCATGGGCTTCCTGGGGGCTATCCAGGCCCGTGGTCTGAAAACGCGCACCCAGAGGTTCGAGAATATTGGCTACGCTGATCACGTCCTCCACCAGGCGTTTGATGGGCTTGCCTTCCGCATCCCTGCCCACAATCCGGTTTTCCTTGAACACCACGGCCATGGGCTTGCCCACATTGTCAATAGTGACATTGCGCATGCGCCGGGCGCCCTTGCCGTCCAGATTAACCAGCACCATGGGGCTGCCGGAACGCTGGTCAAAACCCGAGGACGCATCCGTGATCTGGTTGCCGGTAACGATGACCCGCTTTTTCAGCAAAATGGGGCGGCCATCTTCCCGTACCTTGTACAGGCGCGATCCCGGCGGAACCTTGCCGCTGTTCTTGGCATCCAGAGCATCATGCTCGGTATCCACCAGCCGGTATTCCAGGGTTGCCGTTGCTCCCAGTATATTCTTTACCTGGGTAGGGTCCTGCACGCCAGGCAGCTCTACCACGATGCGCCTCTCACCTTGCTGCTGTACCAGCGGTTCCGCCACACCCAGGGCATTCACCCGATTACGGATGGTGGTAATGTTTTGCTGCAGGGCAAATCTCTTGATCAAGCGCGTTTCTGCCGGAGGCAGGGTGAGACGCACAAAATAGGCGCCTTCGGCATCCCTGGTTTCCATACCTAGATTACGGAACTCATTGCCCAGGATTTCTTCCGCCTTGTCTCGGGTAGCGGCATCCTTGAACTTGACATCAACCCCCTTGGCATCCGCCTTCACAGTCAGATAACGCAACTTCCTGCTGCGCAGGGCGGTGCGCACATCCCCGGTATAGGCCTCTATCTTATCCTTGATCGCCGCATCCATATCCACGTCAATAAGCACATGGATACCACCACGCAAATCCAGCCCCAGGTTCACGGGCTTGCCCCCCACGGCCAGAAGCCAGCCAGGAACATTTGCCGCCGTAGTCAAGGCATAGGACACATTCTCCGGCAATACGCCGGCAATCACATGCTGGGCTTTTTGCTGGTCGGTGGTGGAAGGAAAACGGATCAGCAGACGCTCCTCCTTCTCTTCCATCGCCTTGACTGCAATGCCGCTACTTTCCAGTGCTGTATTTATCTTCTCCTGCAGGAGACTATCGACCACAGCACCGCGGGAGCCGGAAACAACGATTGCAGGATCCTGGCTGTAGAGATTGGGCAGGGCGTAAAACAGCCCGATTGCAAGCACGAAGGCAACCAGGAGATTCTTCCATAGAGGATATTGATTCAGCATGTCAGTTTGCGGCTACAGGTGGTGAAAAAAGGATGTTGGCAAACGGCTCAAAGTTCCTTGAGCGTTCCCTTGGGCATTACCGCTTCTACAGCGATCCGGCGTATGGTGACCTCCAGGCCATCAGCCACATCTACCTTGACGAAGTTTTCACCCACCTCGGTAATGCGCCCCATAAGGCCGCCAGTAGTCTGGACTTCGTCACCTTTTTTCAAGCTTTCCACCAGTGCGCGGTGCGCTTTCTGGCGCTTTACCTGGGGACGAATCATGAAAAAATACAGAATCAGGATCAGGCCGATAGGGAAAAGCAGCCCCGTCAAGCCGCCCGGTCCGGCAGCAGCGGGAGCAGCTTCTGCCATTGCATCATTGATAAAAAAATTCATATAACCTACCTCCGCTGACCGCCTGAACACCGCCGCCAGCCAAATTGGGGATTGCGAAGCCGGATATTATGCCACAGAGCACGGCTATGCATAGCGTAGTTTTGCTGAACAGCAGCTCAACCCGGCTCCAGGCCATCGACTTTCTGGAAACCCCGGGGCAATTTGTTGCCACGGCGCCCACGTTCTCCTTCATAGGCGTTGAGGTCTGCGGCCTTCAGGTTCAGGTGCCGCTTGCCGGAAATCAGCCGGATCCTGCCCCCTTCGGGCACTACCAGCATGGCAATCACATACTCTTCCCGCTCTGCCACCCGCTTGCCTGGTATGCCAATAATCTTGTTGCCCTTGCCCCGTACCATTTCCGGCAGATCACTCAGTGGAATGACCAGCATGCGCCCCGCGCTGGTGACTGCCACCACTCGGTCGGTATGCGGATCGCTTACCGGCTGCGCCTTGAGCACCCTTGCCCCCTTGGGCAGGGTCAGCACTGTCTTGCCAGCCTTTTTGTTGGCAACCAGGTTTTTGGCCTGGGTAATAAAACCATAGCCTGCATCGCTCGCCAGCAGCCAGTGCTGCTCCGGGTCGCCACCGAGAACGGACACGAACAAAGCGCCATCCGGGGGAGAAAAACGTCCGGTAAGCGGCTCGCCCTGCCCCCTTGCCGATGGCAGGGTATGGGCGGGGAGAGAATAACTGCGCCCGGTGGAATCCAGGAAGATCGCCACCTGGTTGCTGCGCAGCCGCACGGCATCTCTATAGCTATCGCCAGCCTTGTAGCCAAGGCTGGCAGGGTCAATTTCATGTCCCTTGGCCGCACGCACCCAGCCTTTTTCCGACAGCACTATGGTGCTGGGCTCGCTGGGGGCAAGCTCACTTTCATCCATGGCCACGGCGGCTTCCCGCCCTACGATGGGGGAGCGGCGCTCATCGCCATATTCCTCGGCATCTGCTTCCAGCTCCTTGCGCACCAGGGTTTTCATGCGTTGTCTGGAACCCAGGGTCTTTTCCAGATAATCCCGCTCCTTCGCCAGTGCTTCCTGTTCGGTGCGGATTTTCATCTCTTCCAGACGTGCCAGTTGCCGCAGCTTGGTATCCAGCACATAGTCAGCCTGCACTTCCGTCAGGTCAAAACGCGCCATGAGTACGGGCTTGGGCTCGTCTTCGGTGCGGATGATATGGATGACCTCATCGATGTTCAGGAAGGCCACCAGCAGGCCTTCCAGCAAATGCAATCTGTCCAGCACCTTGTTCAAGCGATGCTGCAGGCGCCGCCTGACGGTGGCAAAGCGGAATTCCAGCCATTCCTTGAGGATGACGCGCAAATCCTTAACCTGGGGCCGCCCGTCCAGACCGATGAGATTCAGATTCACCCGGTAGCTTCTTTCCAGATCTGTGGTGGCGAACAAATGCGACATGAGGCGTTCGAGATCCACCCGGTTGGAGCGCGGCACAATCACCAGGCGCGTGGGGTTCTCGTGGTCGGATTCGTCCCGCAGGTCTTCGATCCAGGGAAGCTTCTTGGCGCGCATCTGGCTGGCGATCTGCTCCAGGATCCTGTTTCCGGATACTTGGTGTGGCAGGGCGTTGACTACCACATTGCCATCTTCTTTATTCCAACAGGCGCGGGCGCGCACGCTGCCCCGCCCGGTCTGATAGATTTTCAGCAAGTCCGCCCTGGGGGTGATGATTTCGGCATCGGTGGGGTAATCCGGCCCGGATATATGCTCGCACAACTCTTCCAGGGTGGTTTTCGGGCTTTCGATGAGGCGGATGCAGGCGCTGACCACTTCCCGCAGATTATGCGGCGGAATATCCGTTGCCATGCCCACGGCAATTCCGCTGGCGCCGTTGAGCAATACGTTCGGCAGACGTGCGGGCAGCAGGCTCGGCTCTTTCAGGGTGCCGTCGAAATTGGGCACCCATTCCACCGTCCCCTGCCCCAGCTCTGACAACAATACCTTGGCGTAAGCAGTAAGCTTGGCCTCGGTATAGCGCATGGCGGCGAAGGACTTTGGATCATCCGGCGATCCCCAGTTTCCCTGGCCGTCGATCAATGGATAGCGATAGGAAAAGGACTGGGCCATGAGCACCATGGCTTCGTAGCAGGCGGTGTCTCCATGAGGATGAAATTTGCCCAGCACATCCCCCACGGTACGCGCCGACTTCTTGTGCTTGCTGGCCGCCGACAGTCCCAGCTCGGACATGGCGTAGACAATGCGTCGTTGCACGGGCTTGAGACCATCGCCGATATGCGGCAAGGCCCGATCCAGAATGACATACATGGAATAGTCCAGGTAAGCCTTCTCGGTAAATTCCGCCAGGCCCAGGCGTTCTATGCCGTCAGAAGTGTAGTTTTCTTCCATGCTATTTTTTCAGCCGCCGCATTTCTTCGAGCATAGCCTGAATATCGCTGTGCCAGCGGGAAAGTTGCAGCTGCAGCTCGGGATCATCGGGAAACATGGGACTCAATGCCCTGGGATCCATGGCTGCCAGCAGGGTCTCATTGTTTTCCGCAATCACTGCAATCTTCAATGGCAGGTAGGGAGACATCTCCGGATGGCGGGCAAGAATGCGCCGCACTTCCTCTACCTTGCCGAAGAACACTACCCGATAGAAATCCGTCTTGTAATCGAACTCCGCCATGCCACCATCACAACGCTGGACATGAGCGACGCTGTAACCATATTCCGGCAGGGTTTCCCTGAGCACCTCCATGACATGCCCGGCTTTGGCATCGCTGCGCGCCATTACCAGAGTCTGGTCGGCCTGCACCGGGAAGGCGAACAACAATACAAGGCATATGCCGACAATCACTCTCACAGGGTTGCCTCCTCCATTACGGTAAGGATGATCTCTTCCATAAGCACGCCGACCTCGGACAGCTCTTGATTATTGAACAGGGTAGCCAGCTGCGCCACATTTGCAGAAATAACCAGCACCTTTCCATTCTGCTCCAGAACATTGATGCGGCAAGGTAACACCGTGCCCAGGCGCGGATCGATGTTGAGCAAATGGTAAAGCTCCTTGAAATTACAGAAGCGGATGGCCACTTGGCGGGTATTGACGCTGAACTCATCCGTCAGCCCCTGCTCCAGATAGCGCTGGGGGAAAATACGGAAATTCGCCCCCGCCAGCGCCTGCTTTACATTCTCCACCGTGGTCTCGAGATCATAGGGTGACTCCATGACATAGGCGGGTTTGCCCGCCCATTCTTCCGAGCCTTTCCTCGGCGCTGGCGGCTCCAGAGTACGCAGATAGGCGATGACATGAGCGACTTCCTGATCCGAAATTTTGCCCCGGAACGAAGGCATATTGCTGCTCTTGCGCCCGATCAATATGATGTCCCGAATCATGGCGTCAGAGGCGGATTTCTGAAACCCGCTGTTGTTCAGGGCTGCGGGCATGATCATAAAGGAGCGTTCCCGGGACAGGGTTACCCCGGTGCCCACCCCTTCGCCGCTGCCATCTTTACCATGGCAGCGGACACAATGCTTCTGGTACAAGGCATTGCCTTTTTTGGCGTCTCCGTGGATTTTCGTGGTCTCAAACACCGGGCCGGGCTTGCCTGTCCAGCTTCGAACATAGTGCACGACAGCGGTCACCTGGGCCGAACTGAGCTTCGGGAAAGACGGCATGATACGACCAGGGCGCCCGTGGCGAATGGTTTTTGCGATATAGTCGTCAGAAACCTGGGAAAGTACCTCTACCGACAGGGGCAAACCGATTCCCCCCTGCCCCCGGAAATGATGGCAGGCGCTACAGTTCTCTTCATACAGTGTCTTGCCGTCAGGCGCCGCGTACAGCGGCATGCACAGCAACAGAAACAACCAGCTCCAATACCTCATCAGCTCTCGACTCCAGCGACCAATTCCCGGGCGGCTTCCGCCAGATCCCCTTTTTCCTGCAGCCAGGTCTTGCGGTCTCCCGAACGCTTCTTGGCCAACAACATATCCATCATGCTCATGGTTTCATCTCCTGCTTCCATAGCCAGTTGCACCAGTCTTCTGGTATCCGGATGGATGGTGGTTTCCCGCAACTGCATGGGATTCATTTCACCCAGCCCCTTGAAGCGTTGCACATTGACCTTGCCCCGCAGCTTCTCTGCTTCGATGCGCGCCAGTATGCCCTGTTTTTCCGCATCGTCCAGGGCATAGAACACCTGTTTCCCCACATCAATACGATACAGAGGAGGCATGGCCACATAGACATGCCCTTCTTTCACCAGCCCGGGAAAGTGACGCACAAACAGCGCACACAGCAAGGTGGCAATATGCAGGCCGTCCGAGTCTGCATCCGCCAGTATGCAGACTTTACCAAAGCGCAGTCTGGAAAGATCATCCGCTCCCGGTTCCACGCCAATGGCCACGGAAATATCATGCACCTCCTGGGAGGCCAGCACTTCGGATGAATCCACTTCCCAGGTATTCAGTATTTTACCGCGCAGGGGCATGATTGCCTGAAAATCCTTGTCCCTGGCCTGCTTGGCGGAACCACCGGCGGAATCCCCTTCCACCAGAAAGAGCTCCGTGCGCTTCATGTCATCGGAAGCACAATCTGCCAGCTTGCCCGGCAGTGCCGGCCCTTGGGTCACCTTCTTGCGCACCACCTTGCGCCCGGCCCGCATGCGCGTCTGAGCCGCATGAATGGCCAGATCGGCAATGCGCTCCCCCTCGGCGGTGTTCTGGTTCAGCCACAGGCTGAAAGCATCTTTCACCACACCGGAAACAAAGGCGGCACATTCCCGCGAAGACAGACGCTCTTTGGTCTGACCGGAAAACTGGGGATCAGCCATCTTTACAGAAAGCACATAGCTAACCTTGCTCCACACATCGTCCGGGGTGATTTTCACTCCCCGGGGCAGCAGGTTGCGGAATTCACAAAACTCACGAATCGCCTCGGTAAGTCCGGAACGCAAGCCGTTCACATGGGTGCCGCCCTGTGCGGTGGGAATCAGGTTCACATAACTTTCGGTAACCGGCTCACCACCCTCGGGAAGCCATAGCAATGCCCAATCTGCCGCTTCATTGCTGCTGCTCATACTGCCGACGAAAGGCGCCTCGGGCAATATTTCAAAGCCCTGCAGCGCATCCAGCAGATAGTCTTTCAAACCATCGGCATACTGCCATTCTTCACTCTCGCCGCTCTTTTCGTCGCTAAAGCACACATGCAGACCGGGGCAAAGCACTGCCTTGGCCCGCAATACATGTTTGAGCTGGCGAATGCTGAATTTGGGGCTGTCGAAAAATTGCACATCCGGCCAGAAGCGAATGCGGGTGCCGGTATTCTGTTTGCCTACCTTTCCCACCACTTCAAGATCAGAAACCTTTTCACCATTGGCAAAGGCAATATTGTATTCCTTGGCGTCACGCTTGACCCAGACCTCCAGATGCCGCGACAAGGCGTTCACCACGGACACGCCCACGCCATGCAAACCACCGGAAAACTGATAGGACTTGTTGGAAAACTTCCCGCCAGCATGCAGCTTGCACAGAATGACCTCCACCCCCGGAACGCCTTCTTCCGGGTGAAGATCCACCGGCATGCCCCGCCCGTCATCCAAAACCTCCAGAGAGCCGTCCTTGTACAGCTTGACCTCAATCTTGCTGGCGTACCCGGCAAGCGCCTCATCCACGCTGTTGTCGATAACTTCCTGCGCCAGATGGTTGGGACGGGTGGTATCCGTATACATTCCCGGGCGCTTGCGCACCGGCTCCAGGCCACTGAGTACTTCTATGGCTGAGGCATTGTAGCTAGTCATCATTGGTCCAGTTGTCAAAAGGGTTGAGCTGCTCAAACAGTCCTTTCACTGCCTGTTCTATCTGATAGCGCTCTCGCGGCACGCCCCCGGTGCAAAAAACATCTTCCGCCAACTCCTTGCGGTACGCGCTTCTGACGCCGCCAATTTCCTTCCATTTCGGCGTCTTCACCTCGCGCACGGCTGGCTTGCGCCGGGGATTTCCATATGCATAGATGGCGTACTCCTCCGTTCCGCAGCGAAGTCCCTCGAACGTGGCGGTATAACCACCGGCAGTGGAGCGGATGAGCAGCCAGTATCGCACCACATAATCCTTGTCTGAGACGCTCAGGGTGTTCGTATCCAGAAAAGCGCGCTGGTTTTTCGGCAGGGAATCGACCCGCACCGATGTCCAGGCATCATCACCCGGCAGCGGCGGAACCCCGGAAAAGCGCTCTTTCCATTCCTTTACGTTCGCCTCAAAGTCATCCTGCTCGCCCGTGAGCTCCTCATACCTGTCGGTAGGCGCGCCATGCGACAGGCCCATTGCGAAAAACAACAGCGCCAGCAAAACCATTTGTTTCATGCCCACACGGAGTCACCCTTGGATCAATACTCAAGGGCGAGAGTTTACAACCCCCGCCGGGAATTGAACATAGCCGTAAAACGAATTCTGTGAGGATTCTGCACCTTGATACTGCAGACCAGCGCACAGTGGGGTAATTTGCGCCCTGCGATCAAAACTACCTGCCCCGTGTTCATGCAACAACTCCCGATGGTGCCGATATGGACAAGATCATGTACCGGCTCTCTGTGCTGGATAAAATCCGCAAGAGGCAGCAAGCCGCCGACCAGGGGCACACCGTCAGCAGCGAGGGTTTAAAGCACGAGATCAATACATGAGTAATGCATGTCGGAGCCAACCAAGGCCGATCTACGATCCATCCATGACTTTATCGCCCACGCCCTGCGAGCCACCCTCAAGGCGTAACCGATCATTCCAAGGCATTATTGACGCACCACAGCCAAGTCTGATTGGAGCGGCTTGTCGGCAAATTTTTCTTTCCAGACCCGTGGTGTCAGGTCGAGGATCTGATGGTCTGGGTGCGGGCTGATGCGCTGCAGGATATCCACCAGGTAGGGATAAAGGGGCAATAGGGAACACGTGCAAATGCTTTTAGGCATCTACATGTAACCACATTTCGTCATCTTTATCGTAAACTGCTGATGCATTTTTAAATAAATCTGTTGAAATTTCCGTAAATATTTTAGGGATTTCATTCATATATTCATCAAATAATTGATCTACAATCATAATGATATTGTCATTAATTACTGAAATGTAAAAAACAGGACATAAATAATGGCATTTTATTAAAACTTTATCTCGCTCGATTGATATTGAAGGGTAGTCTCTGGAATCTTCAAGATAGGTGAATTTGAACCATTTGGTATTTTCTATATCTTTAATGAACTGTTCATCTTGATTTTTTAGATAATTACATTCTGCAGATATGGCATGTTGTAAAAATGTTAAAGGGTGGATATATATACTGTCTTTCGATGAAGTACACAATAATATATCGTCTCCTTCCCAGTCTTTTGATTTATATTCTAACGACAGAGTATATGTTACATCACTCATTGAACAGTCAATTGAGTCAGTCAGATTAAATGCAATAGAAATATCATTATCTTCTTCCGCATCTTCATGTTTAGATTCAGTTTTTTCTACTGGATGATTTTTAGCATATTCTATAATCCACTCAACATCCTTTTTAGTTTTACGCTGCTTGAGATAGTTAAGTAGTAATCTTACAAACATGGTTTTTCCTTTATTATACCTCTCGCGGTAGGAACACCCGTTACCGCCCCTCCGCATAGACCCGGTCGTGCGGTTTTCTCGCATCCGGTTCCTCGGTTGTACTCACTTTCACGTCGAGGCATTAGGGGGCAGGATTCCGGATCTGCTGGATGTGATTATTATATTTCATTCTCTGGCAAAACAAGCAGCCTTTCACTACGCCACACCCTAATCACATGAATCGAGACAGAGTGTCAGGTCTTGTTATTTGCATTCACTATCCTGCTGACGCAAGAATAGTGCAAGTGAAAATGCTCTCCTATTGCTTTCATGCTGTAAGCCCTGATCTCGCCAGCCCATGAAGTAGCACCACGCACTCCGCTAATATTGATATCGCCAAATACGACATCATTAAAACGAACAATATTGTTCGTGTATTCATTTCACCTCAATTTTCCAATGGGGCATAACGCTTAGTTCAGGGGCAGCCAAAACGGAGCGGATTTTGTACTAAAACGGAGAGATAGCGGAATGCACAAAAGCCGCGCAGTTTTGGCTGTCCGCTGGAACTTTTTGTTATACATTATTTGCTCTTGGTGCTCCTGTACTACCAGCAAGTATGCCACCATCAATATTAAGCTCAATACCCGTTACATATTTTGATTCATCTGAAGCTAAATATAAAGCGGCATATGCAACATCCTCAGGCTGCCCCATAACACCAAGAGGTATACCAGAAGAAATCTCTTTGATTGTAGCTTCTCTTTGCTTTCCCTCACCAAGCATAGTATCCCATATGGGCGTAAAAATTGCCCCCGGATGGATTGAGTTACACCTAATGGGATAGGATTTCTCTGCACAATACAGGGCAACTGATTTTGTATGGTTTCTTACTGCCGCCTTGCTTGAAGCATATGCTGTTGCGGCAGGTATTCCAACAATGCCTGACCTAGAAGAAATATTTACAATGCTGGCATGGTTAGATTTTTTCATTAATTGAATACCATATTTGCATCCAAGCGCAACACCATCTAAGTTTGTTTCATGTACCTTATGCCAACTTGCTAAGTCAAGATTCTCAGGATCATGAGGACCTTGAGCTTCAAGAAAACCTGTAATGCCTGCATTATTGACAACAATGTCTAGCCTACCATATTCATTTGCAATAAAGGCTGCTGCTCGCTCCCAATCTTCTTCAAGTGAAACATCAAGATGTATATACTTAGAGTCTGTACTGATTTCATTGGCTGCTGCTTCACCAATGTCATCAATAATATCGGATAAAATTACCTGTGCGCCTTCGGCAAAAAATAATTCAGATATTGCTTGCCCGATTCCTCTAGCTGCACCGGTGATTAATGCAATTTTACCTTCTAGTCTAGACATGAGTTTTCCTACTGTGTACAACGTCGCACATCAGCTGTTACAAAAAGTGGCGTGGCTTTTGCGTAAGCAAAAATGGCATGCCACTTTTTACAATCCGCTGCATGTTCATTTATAGATAGACCGTCCTGCTTGTTCATCGCTTTTGTCCTAAGCTGTTCGAGTGGGACAGGCACCCGCCGGGGACGACTATGCATGCGACAAGCATTCGATGCTCACTAACATACTGCCGCCCCGGCAGGTGTCATCAGTTTCGATAACGAACACTCAGGGAATGCCGCCAACGCCTTCCTATAATGCCTTCGCAGAAACCGATTGCCTGACCCTTATTCAACTCTAGCAGATCAGGAGGCACAACATGAACCCCTTCTCTGAATATGCCGCCATCATTGGCATCGACTGGGCCGATCGCAAGCATGATCTTTGTCTGAAAACCTTTGGCTCTGATACGTTGGAATATTCCATCCTTGAGCACAAACCCGAGGCCATTGATGACTAGCCCCAGGGTTTGCGAGTACGCTTTAACGGAAAGCCCATGGCCATCTGTATCGAGTCCCGCAATTGCAAAATGCAAGACCTGACCCTGTCATGCTTTTGCTTTATGTTTTTATTCTTTTATGGACTCTACAATAGCTTTTGGATTATGTTGGACAACCTTGAGTAATACCCTTGCCGGCCCCCTCGGGGTGCGAAGGCCTTGCTCCCAATGACGTAATGTGCCAATCGAAATCCCAAAGGTAGCACAGAATTTTTGTTGGCTCATGCCGGTTTTTTCCCGAATTGCCTTTACATCAATAAGTTCCGGTTTGTGCTCAACGAGCTTTGTTTTCTCCCCTTTGGCGTGCTGTATTGCATCTGCCAGGCCATCAGATATTTCAGTGAATGCATTTCCCATTTCTTTGACTCCAGTAACTTACCAGCTCTTTAATCAACTTTGACAACAGTTTCTTTTCCTCAGCAGAGATATTTGCTTTCTCATTTTTGCCAAAAGCAGCTAACAAATAGAGTGGCATTTTTTCGCTATGAAAATAGTAGATAATCCGAACGCCTCCACTTTTGCCTTTTGAGCCTCTCGCCCACCTAAGCTTTCTGATACCTCCCGTTCCCTGAATAAGATCTCCGGCTGACGGATGTTCTGATAAATAAGCTATCAGATCGTATTTTTCGTCGTCAGACAGTAACTTATTGATCTTTCGTTGAAATGGCTCAGTTTCAGCGACAGTTATCATACATTAATGATATACTCCATTGGAGTACAACTCAAGGGTGCTCTAATGACCTGATTTAATAAACATAACGACCAAGCTCACCAGCCTGAACGTAGCGGACGCGCAGAGAGGGTCTGGTGAAGCGTATTTATAGATAGTCCGTCCTGCCTGTTCATCGCTTTTGTCCTAAGCTGTTCATGTGGGACAGGCACCCGCCGGGGACGACTATGGAGCGCCAGGCATCTGATGCTTTCTAACATACTGCCGCCCCGGCAGGTGTCATCGGTTTCGATAACGAACACTCAGGGAATGCCGCCAACGCCTTCCTATAATGCCTTCGCAGAAACCGATTGCCTGACCCTTATTCAACTCTAGCAGATCAGGAGGCACAACATGAACCCCTTCTCTGAATATGCCGCCATCATTGGCATCGACTGGGCGGATCGCAAGCATGATCTTTGCCTGAAAATCTTTGGCTCTGATGCGTTGGAATATTCCATCCTTGAGCACAAACCCGAGGCCATTGATGACTAAGCCCAGGGTTTGCGAGTACGCTTTAACGGAAAGCCCATGGCCATCTGTATCGAGTCCCGCAATTGCAAAATTCAAGACCTGACTCTGTCATGCTCTGTCATGCTTTTTCTTGTCACAAACGAACTTTTCCTTGCATCGCGGGGCGAACCATATATGACCCTGTCATGTTTGTGTTAGCTATTTTTCATTACTTTTTTAAGCTCTCCAATCCTTAATGGTGGCTTCTTACGATGAAGCATTGCATGACAATTAGGACATACTGGCCTTAAATCAGCGATTGGATCAAGATGGTATTCTTGACCAATTTCCGCCAGTTGTTTTAAATGGTGAACATGGATAAACCCTTCTCCAAGCTCCCCGAAAGTCTTACCAAAATTAAAGCCACAAACAGCACAGTCATAACCATAATGCTGCACGCATTTTTTTCTGGCGTACGGATTACGTTCATAAGTATTGACCGATATTTTCTTTGTTGAGCCTTCGATATACTTCTCAGGCTCTGACACTTCCTCAGCCAATACTTCTGGCCGTTCTTCTGACGATTTTGTAAATTGCCATGTTATTTGGACTGGCGTTTCATCACGTATAGATTTGACACTACCCAAACCAGCAAATATGAATGGACTCCTTGACTCCTCCCTATAAAATATATAAACGTTCCCGTCAGGATTAATTAAACTCTCAATACTTGGTTGCCCTATTCTTGAATTTGTTCTTCCATACCAATGCAGATCATCGCCTATAAAACGATTTTCATAATCATGCCCCGTTCTTCCTGGTGTACCTACATTTGTAAAAATGAACCAATCATCACCGTACTTTGTGTACCCAGTATCCCAGTTTCCTCTCTGCTTATCTATTGGGACGGAGCAAATACGATAAATATCGTTTTTCGTATACTCCTCACCGACTTTAAATGGATACTTAGGCATTCTATTTCCTTTTTTACAACTAAAGCAGATCAGAGATCAGGGTCATATATGGTTCGCCCCGCGATGCAAGGAAAAGTTCGTTTGTGACAGGAAGAATATTGCATCCATATATCCGGCCTTTGGGATGAGGCAACTTTACTGCCTCTGGCCCTGATGGAATCCGCG